>NZ_JBVAXF010000006.1:0-522999 GCF_055419205.1 Mycobacterium sp. IDUB_39 | reverse complement strand
ATCCTGGTCGCGGCCCTACTCAGGTGTCAGCGATGTCCCGAGACATACAAGTGTCAGCGATGTCCCGAAACAGAACAGAGCGCTCAGCGAACGAAACCGCGCCGAAATCGCTAGAGGGAGGCGACGAACAGCTTGTGCACGCGACGGTCGCCGGTGACCTCGGGATGGAACGCGGTCGCCATCACGCGACCCTGGCGCACCGCCACCGGGTGTCCGGCCGCACTCGCCAGCACCTGCACATCGGGTCCGACGCGCTCGACCCACGGCGCCCGGATGAACACGGCGTGCACCGTATCGTCGAGACCCTCGAACTCGACATCCTGCTCGAATGAGTCGATCTGACGTCCGAAGGCGTTGCGTCGCACCGTCATATCGATGCCTGCGAGCGGAAGCGCCTCGCGGCCGGGCACGCCCGCGTCGTTGATCTCGGTGGCCAGCAGGATCATCCCGGCACACGATCCGTAAGCCGGCATGCCGTCCGCCAGGCGGCTGCGCAACGGCTCGAGCAGATTCAGTTCTCGCAGCAGGTGGCTCATCGTCGTGGACTCGCCACCGGGGATGACCAGCGCGTCGACGGCCTCCAGCTCGGCCAGCCGCCGGACGGTTGACGCCTCGGCGCCGGCCTCCCGCAGCGCGGCCAGATGCTCTCGGGTATCGCCTTGCAGCGCAAGGACACCGACGTGTGGGCTACTCACCGGCGCGGAGGCGTGAAGTCACGCTCGTAACGGGTCAACCCCTCCTGCATGACGGCCGCGACCATCTCGCCGTACTGGTTGAACAGCTTGCCCTGCGTCAGGGCCCGGCCGCCGCAGGCCGATGGCGACGACTGGTCGTACAGCAGCCACTCGTCGGCGCGGAACGGCCGCATGAACCACATGGCGTGATCGAGCGAGGCGATCATCATGTGCTTGCGCTCGTCGGGATGGTTGACCTGGGCCGAACCCAGCAGCGTCAGGTCGCTCATGTAGGCCAGCGCACAGATGTGCAGCACCGGGTCGTCGGGCAGCGGATCGCTATGCCGGAACCACACCTGTTGCTGGCTGGCCTTGCCCGGCAGCAGTGCGACCTGGTCACGCGGCACGATGCGGACGTCCCACTCGGCGAACTGTGCGAACCCGGCGTCGTCGAACGCACCGCCCGACCGGAACCCGGGCAGGTCGTCCGGCGGCGGTGCGGCCGGCATGGCGTCCTGGTGCTCGATACCGCTCTGGTCTGACTGGAACGACGCCGACATCGAGAAGATGGTCTTACCGTGCTGGATGGCGTTGACCCGCCTGGTGCAGAACGATCCACCGTCACGCAACCGCTCGACGGTGTACACCGCAGGCGCCTTGGCGTCGCCAGGCCGCAGGAAGTAGCCGTGCAGCGAGTGCACCTGGAACGTCGGGTCCACAGTGCGCACCGCCGACACCAGAGACTGGCCTGCCACATGCCCACCGAAGGTGCGCTGCAGAAAGCCAGACTCCGGGCTGAAGACACCACCGCGATAGATGTCGACCTCGAGTTGCTCGAGATCGAGTATCTCCTCGATTGCCACCGTGGCGGCTACCAGCCGCGTTCGGCGAGCCGGTGCGGCTGCGCGATGTCCTCGACGTTGATGCCGACCATGGCCTCACCCAGCCCGCGCGACACCTTGGCCAAGGCGTCGGCGTCGTCGTAGAAGGTGGTGGCCTTCACGATTGCCGCGGCCCGGGCGGCGGGGTCACCGGACTTGAAGATGCCCGAACCGACGAAGACACCCTCGGCGCCGAGCTGCATCATCATCGCGGCATCGGCCGGGGTGGCGATACCGCCAGCGGTGAACATCGTGACGGGCAGCTTGCCCGCGCGAGCCACCTCGACCACCAGGTCATAGGGCGCCTGCAGTTCCTTTGCGGCGACGAACAACTCGTCCTCCGACAGGGAGCTGAGCCTGCGGATCTCGCCGAGGATGGTGCGCATGTGGGTGGTCGCGTTGGAGACGTCACCGGTGCCGGCCTCACCCTTGGAGCGGATCATCGCCGCACCCTCGGTGATGCGTCGCAGCGCCTCGCCCAGGTTGGTCGCGCCACACACGAAGGGAACCGTGAACTTCCACTTGTCGATGTGGTTGGCGTAGTCGGCCGGGGTCAGCACCTCGGACTCGTCGACGTAGTCCACGCCGAGGCTCTGCAGGATCTGCGCCTCCACGAAGTGACCGATGCGAGCCTTGGCCATCACGGGGATGGTGACCGCGGCGATGATGCCCTCGATCATGTCCGGATCACTCATCCGCGATACGCCACCCTGGGCGCGAATATCGGCGGGCACACGCTCGAGCGCCATGACAGCGACGGCGCCAGCGCCCTCGGCGATGCGAGCCTGCTCAGGGGTGACGACGTCCATGATGACGCCGCCCTTGAGCATTTCGGCCATACCGCGCTTCACGCGGGCGGTGCCGGTCTGGCCGGCATTGACCGACCCGTTGGTACCAGGTGCGGTATTCACTGCTATCTCCTCCAATTAAGTACTGATTCAGTCTAGTGGCCAGCACAAATCGAATCGATCCGCAGGGCATCGCGAGTTCAGCGGATCGACTGAAGCTCGCCCCCGCGGGCCGGTCGCGCCGCGTTCACCAACGCATTGGCCTCGGATAATCGGTCGCCGAGCTGCACCGGATAGACCAACTCTCCCCCGGCCACCAACTCTCGGATGTCGGCATCATCACACCACCGGTGCCCGTGGATGTACCGGCGTTCGAGCGCGGTGCGGCCGCCCGAGGCCGGCTCGAAACGGGTCGTGCGGTGCAGGAAGAACATCTCCTCGCTGCGAATCACCGCGCCATTGAAGTCGATCACCGCATCGCGCCGCCACACCGGGCCGATCAGATCCTCGGCTGCCACCACGAGTCCGGTCTCCTCGCGGAGTTCACGCGCCGCGGCGTCGGCGAGATCCTCCCCGGGATCAACTTCGCCGCCGATGGTGAACCACCACCGCGGCGCGGGACTCGACTGCTTCGCCGGGTCGGATCCGCAGAGCAACAACACGGCGCCGGTCTCGTCCAACAGGATCACTCGTGCCGACGTGCGACGGCCGGCCTGCCCGACGATGGTGCGCGTCCCACGTTCTGATATCTCGAAATAGCTTGGCATCGCGGCGGTTCCACCGAGGTGCAGCCAGCGCACCAGAGGTCGCTCACGAAGCGCGAGGGTGTCGCGAACCGCATCGTTGTGGAAGCGCCGCGCCAGCAGCACCCGCGCCTCGGCGTCGGCCAGTTCGGCCACCAGCGACACGGGTACCGATTCCGGATCCACCAGCGTCAGCTCGTCCGACAGCTCGTTCTCGGCGGCTTCGCGTGCGGACCGCGGTGCGCGTTCGGCGGCGTCGGCCAGCGCCGTCAGACGGTGCCCCGGCGCGGTTCGCCCGTATGCGTCGGTGGCGACCGCACGGGCCACCACCGCGCGCCGCGCCAGCGCCCCGTCGAGCGCCTGCCAGGACAGGTCGTATCGGACGTGTAGTCGATCGAGGCGGTTGGCGGTCTGGAAGGCCCACACGCCGCCGATCAGCAGGACTGCGGCCACGAGCGCGAGGACTATCACCACGAGCCAGGTGGTCACGATGCCACCTGCACCTTCGCGCCCGCACCGGCCACCGTCTCGTACACCTGCATGATCTGCCGCGCCACCACCGACCAGTCGTAGCGGTGCACCGCCTCGGCGGCCGCCGCCACGTAACGGGCCCGTGCCTCGTCATCGCTCAGCACCTCGATCAGCGCCGTGGACAGCGCCGCGGAGTCGTCGATAGGCACCAGTCGGCCCGCCCTGCCGTCCTCGAGGACCCGCCGGAACGCGTCGAGGTCGCTGGCCACCACCGCGGTTCCCGCTGCCATCGCCTCGACCAGCACAATGCCGAAGCTCTCGCCGCCGGTGTTCGGCGCGCAGTACACGTCGGCACTGCGCATCGCCGCAGCCTTCTCGGCGTCGTCGACCAGCCCGAGGAAGCGCAGGTGACCTGCCAGCTCGCCAGCCTCCTCGGCAAGCTCCTCCTCGTCGCCGCGGCCCACGACCAGCACCTCGACATCCGGGAACGCCTCAACCAGGCCGGGCAACGCACCGATCAGCACTGCCATGCCCTTGCGTGGTTCGTCGAACCGGCCGAGGAACAGCACCGAGCGTCCCGGCCGGGGGTAACCGTCCAACTTGGGGCCAGAGGCGAAGGATGCGACGTCGACTCCGTTGGGGATCTCGACGGCGTCGGACCCGAGGGCCTCCATCTGCCAGCGCCGAGCCAGGTCGGATACCGCGATGCGGCCAACGATTTTCTCGTGCCACGGCCGTAGAAACCCCTGGAAGACCGAGAGAGTGAACGATCTGGTGGTCGAGGTGTGGAAGGTGGCGACGATCGGACCCTCGGCGATCATCAACGCCAGCATCGACAGGCTCGGCGCGTTCGGTTCGTGCAGATGCAGGACATCGAAGTCACCCTCGATGAGCCACTTCTTGACCTTGCGGTGGGTCGCCGGTCCGAAGCGCAGGCGCGCCACCGAGCCGTTGTAGGGAATGGGGACGGCCTTCCCACCCGAGACGACGTAGTCCGGCAGCGTCACATGCTTCGACGACGGCGCGAGCACGCTGACGTCGTGGCCGTAGCCGCGCATCACCTCGGCCAGTTGCAGAACGTGCGCCTGAACTCCGCCCGGCACGTCGAACGAGTAGGGGCACACCATCCCGATCCGCATCAGGGCCCGCCTTCGGTCCCCGGTTCTCCCCCACGCACGGGAGGAGTCTGTGGCTCGCCCATGAGCCGGGACCGGCGCTCCTCGGATAGATCGGCGATCCACTGGGGCTGCATCATGTGCCAGTCAGCGGGGTGCGCCGCGATGTCGGCGGCGAACTGGTCGGCCAACGCCTGGGTGATCGCGCCGACGTCCCCCGACGACGCGTCCAACGGAGCGTGGAACCGTATCGCGGTCACGTCGGGTTCGTACCAGGTGTGCACGGGAATCAGCGCCGCACCCGTCTCCAGGGCCAGTCGGGCCGGCCCCGCTGGCAGGCGCGTGGACTCGCCAAAGAAGTCCACCGGCACCCCCGAGCGGGTCAGATCTCGATCGGACATCAGGCAGACGAGACCGTTGCCGCGCAGACGCTCGGCCAGGATCTCGAACGGTGGCCGTTCTCCGCCCGTCAACGGCACGACCTCGAAGCCCAGGCTCTCCCGGTAGTCGACGAACCGGTTGTACAGCGATTCCGGCTTGAGCCGCTCGGCGACGGTGGTGAACGGGCCGTAGGCGTTGACGAACCAGACCCCGGCCATGTCCCAGTTGCCACTGTGCGGAAGGGCCATGACGGCACCCTTGCCCGCCTTCAACGCGGCGGCGACGTGCTCATCGCCCTGGACGGCGTCGTTCAGCCGCTGAGTCAGCACCTTGTGATCCATTGAGGGCAACCGGAAGGCCTCCCGCCAGTATCGGGCGTAGGAGGCCAGCGAAGCACGGATCAGACCCTCCGGCACCTCGGCGGCGGGTACTCCGAGCACTCGGGCCAGGTTCTTGCGGAGCTGCGCGGGTCCACCGCCACGTGATGCGTACCAGGCACCTGCCTCAAACGCGTTGCGGGCCGCGAACTCCGGCATCGCGCGCACCATCCGCCACCCGGCGGCGTAGCCGAGGTCGCTGAGTTGGCCGCCCAGCGGCAGTCGGATGCCGCGCACGCTCGGCAGTCCAGCGGAGGGCGTACTCATGACTCGCTCGCATCCTGGACGTCGGCAGGCGGCGGGGCGCCGTCCCGCAGCGGTTCCACCGC
Source organism: Mycobacterium sp. IDUB_39 (assembly GCF_055419205.1). Classification (NCBI taxonomy): domain Bacteria; kingdom Bacillati; phylum Actinomycetota; class Actinomycetes; order Mycobacteriales; family Mycobacteriaceae; genus Mycobacterium; species Mycobacterium sp. IDUB_39. The sequence goes on along the minus strand of NZ_JBVAXF010000006.1, from coordinate 517,240 downwards.
GCCTGGGGAGGTCCGCACCGAGTGCAGTCGCTGACCGAGTGTGATGAGGCTTGCGGCGGCGAGCACCCACATGGCGACGTGGATCAGCCACGGCACGTGCAGGAACCACACGCCCGAAAGGCCGGCACCGATCAGCACGATGAGCAGCCGTTCGGGGCGCTCGATCATCCCGCCGTCACCGCGCAGCCCGTTGGCCTCGGCGCGGGCCTTGATGTAGGAGATGACCTGTGACGTGACGAGACAGATCATCGTGGCGACCACCAGCTCGGTGCTGTGCGCACCGAACGCCGCCCACCAGAGCAGACCGCAGAACACCGCGCCGTCGGCGATCCGGTCGCACGTGGCATCCAGTACCCCGCCGAACCGCGTGCTGTAGCCGCGCTCGCGCGCCATCGCGCCGTCGAGCATGTCGGCCAGGACGAAGAACGCGACCGCGAATGCGCCCCACCACAACTGGCCCATCGGGAACAACGTCAGCGCCGCGATGACGGTGCCCGCAGTGCCGATGATGGTGATGCTGTCCGGGGTCAGCCCCGTGCGCAGCGCTGCCCTGGCGACGGGGCGACTCAATTTCGCGTAGGCCGCACGGGTCAGCAGGTAGAAGTCGCTCACGGGTGGTTGGCCCACTCGTTCGCGAGGAGTTCACGGGTGTCGCGGAGCAACTGCGGGATGACCTTGGCGCCGCCGATGACGGTGATGAAGTTGGCGTCGCCACCCCAGCGGGGCACCACGTGCATGTGCAGGTGCTCGGCCAGCGATCCGCCGGCCGAGGTGCCGAGGTTCAGTCCGACGTTGAACCCGTGCGGCCGCGAGATGCTCTTCATGACGCGAATCGCCTTCTGCGTGAAGGCCATCAGCTCGGCGCTCTCGGGTTCGGTCAGGTCCTCGAGTTCGGCGACCCGGCGGTACGGCACCACCATCAGGTGGCCCGGGTTGTACGGATAGAGGTTCAGCACCGCGTACACCAGTTCACCGCGGGCGACGACGAGGCCGTCCTCGTCCGACATGGTGGGGATGTCCGAGAACGGTTCGGAGGACTTTGCCGAACCAGACTTGATCGCCCCGACGATGTAGGTCATCCGGTGTGGCGTCCAGAGCCGTTGCAGGTGGTCGACATCGCCGACACCGCGATCGACCACCGTCGCCGCGTCGTCACCTAACCCGTCGTGCGCCGTCTGCTCTTCGCGCAAGCGCTCATCGTGCGCCGTCTGCTCTTCGCGCAAGCGCTCATCGTGCGCCGTCTGCTCTTCGCGCAAGCGCTCATCGCCGCTCACGTCGGGGCGCCCACCTCGAGCAGTTCCGCAGTGGGAACAACGTTCTCGCGTGCCGCGATCCAGCCCGCGATGGCCTCGACGGCGGCGTCGCGCGGCACACCATTGATCTGAGTGCGATCGGTGAACCGGAAGCTGACCGCGCCGGCCTCGACGTCACGATCCCCCGCCAGAAGCATGAACGGCACCCGTTGGTTGGTCTGGTTCACGATCTTCTTGGCCATCCGATCGTCACTGGCGTCGACCTCCGCGCGAATGCCGCGCTTCCTCAGTTGCGCGACAACGTCATCGAGATACTCGACGTGGCCGTCGGCGACGGGGATCCCGACCACCTGCACCGGCGCCAGCCAGGCGGGGAACGCTCCCGCGTAGTGCTCGGTGAGCACTCCGAAGAAGCGCTCGATCGACCCGAACAGCGCGCGGTGGATGAGCACCGGGCGCTGGCGGGTGCCGTCGGCTGCGGTGTACTCGAGCTCGAACCGGTCCGGCATGTTGAAGTCGAGCTGGATCGTCGACATCTGCCAGCTGCGCCCGAGCGCGTCCTTGACCTGCACGGAGATCTTCGGCCCGTAGAACGCCGCGCCACCCGGATCGGGTACCAGGTCCAGGCCGGAGGCCTCGGCGACCTCACGCAGAGTCGCGGTCGCCTCGTCCCAGACGTCATCGTCGCCGACGTACTTCTCCGGGTCCTTGGTCGACAGCTCCAGGTAGTAGTCGTCGAGCCCGTAGTCGGACAGCAGGTCGAGCACGAACTGCAGCAGCGAGGTGAGCTCGTCACGCATGTGCTCGCGGGTGGTGTAGATGTGCGCGTCGTCCTGCGTCATCCCGCGCACTCGGGTCAAGCCATGCACGACACCGGACTTCTCGTACCGGTACACCGAGCCGAACTCGAAGAGCCGCAACGGAAGTTCCCGATACGACCGACCCCGCGACCGGTAGATCAGATGGTGCATCGGGCAGTTCATCGGCTTGAGGTAGTAGTCCTGCCCCGGCTTGCGGACGGCGCCGGCCTCGTCGAACTCGGCGTCGATGTGCATCGGCGGGTACATGCCGTCGGCGTACCACTCCAGGTGACCTGAGGTGACGTACAGGTCCTTCTTGGTGATGTGCGGGGTGTTGACGAACTGGTAGCCGGCTTGCGAGTGCTTCTCCCGCGAGTAGTCCTCCAGCTCCTTGCGAATGATGCCGCCCTTGGGGTGGAAAACGGGCAGACCGGAGCCCAATTCGTCTGGGAAGCTGAACAGATCGAGTTCCACACCGAGCTTGCGGTGGTCGCGGCGCTGCGCCTCCTCGAGCAGTTCGAGGTGCGCCTCCATCGCCTCCTGCGACTCCCACGCGGTGCCGTAGACCCGCTGCAGGCTGGCGTTGGCCTGATCACCGCGCCAGTACGCCGCCGAACTACGGGTCAGCTTGAACGCGGGAATGAACTTGGTGGTGGGGATGTGCGGGCCGCGGCACAGATCACCCCAAACGCGTTCGCGCGTGCGGGGGTTGAGGTTGTCGTAGGCCGTCAGCTCGTCGCCGCCGACCTCCATCACATCGGGATCGCCGGACTTGTCGTCGACGAGTTCGAGCTTGTAGGGCTCGTTCGCGAGTTCCTCGCGCGCGGCGTCCTTGGACTCATAGACCCGCCGATCGAACAGCTGTCCGTCCTTGACGATCTTCTGCATGCGCTTCTCGAGCGCCGCGAGGTCCTCCGGAGTGAAGGCGCGAGGCACGTCGAAGTCGTAGTAGAAACCGTTGGCGATCGGCGGGCCGATGCCGAGCTTCGCCTCCGGGAACAGGTCCTGCACCGCCTGGGCCAGAACGTGCGCCGTCGAGTGCCGGATGACACTGCGACCGTCCTCGGTGTCGGCCGCGACGGGCGTCACGTCGACATCGGTGTCGGGAGTCCAGGACAGATCACGCAGCCGGCCCTCGGCGTCACGCACGACGACGATCGCGTTGGACGCGCCCCGGGTGGGCAATTCTGCCGCGCGGACGGCGGCCGCCGCGGTCGTCCCGGCAGCGACCCGGATCGGGGCTGCGGGGGCGGTGCTGGCGACGGCACTCATCGGTCGACTCCTAATGATGGATCCTGGGTGTTCACGGACGCGACCATGCTATCGGTGGGGGTGCTCACGACCCCAGGCCGATCGGACTCTTGAGCCAGGGCCACTCGATGCCGACCAGATTCGCCGACCAACTGAGCGCACCGAAGAGCCACAGCGTCGCGAGAACCACGGCACACGTGAACACCACGCCCAGCACCTGCACCCACATGCCCTGCGCCTTGAACCAGTCCATCACGCGGTCATAGCGTTCGCGGGTGAACCTCAGCGCGTGCCGGGCCCAGGCGAACTCGGAGGCCAGAATCGCCAGGCCGACGAAGACGATCGCCCAGCCCGGGCCGGGATAAGGAATCGCGAGAATGCCGACGACGAGCACGACCGCACCCACCACCCCGACGACGATGCGGTAGGTGAAGTTCGCCGCGGGGCGCTCGCGCAGCTTGTCGCGCCAACGCGCCCAAGTCCGGACCCGCTCCAGATCGCCTTCGGTGTCCCCGGTCACGGCTGTCCCGGGTTGAGCTTCACGAACAGCGCCTCGGCCTCGCACAGCACGTCATCGCCATCAAGCAGTCGGCCCACGACGAAGATCTTTCGACCCTCGATCCGGTCGATCCCAGCGTCCACCTGCAACTCCTTGTCGATGGGTGCGATTCTGCGGTAGTTGACGTGCAGAAACGCCGTGCGGTTCTTCGGGCTCCCGCTGAGTGTGAAGGCGGTGAAGCCCAACAGCGAGTCGAACAGGTGCGCCAAGACCCCGCCGTGCACGGCTCCGTTGCGGCCAAGGTGGTAGCGGCGGAACGAGGTGGTGCCACGGAGGCGTCCATCCTCGCCCGTATGCAGGTCGGACGGTATCGAGAGCACGCTGCCGTGGCCCGGCAGATCCATCCGCCGGCCCGACGGTGAGTGCCACTCGTCGGCGTCGAACGGCGCCAGCAGGCGGTTGACGTCATCGAGGAGGTCGGCGGCCTTGGTGATCACCTCGTCCGGCGCGTCGGCGGCCCTGGCGTGGTCCTGCAGTTCGCGTACGGCCTCGACGAACCGGCCGTAGTCGGGGCCGCCCTGATTGGTCGGCACCGGCGGATTGAACCCACCTCCGGCATGTGCGTTGTCGAGTGTCACGGGTCCCACCGTATGGGCTGGTTCATCGCACCCGGTGGCAAGGTGGGCCAGGTGATGCGCCGGCGAGCACTGAGCGACCTGTCCGACCTGCCCCTGACGTACGCCGAGGTGGGCGCGACGGCGGGGCCGCTGCCTGCCGGATATCACCACGTGCACCAGTCGGCGGCGATCGGGCACGGCAGGGCCCGCTTCGAGGAGGCGGCGGCCGCGGTCATGCGGTGGGGCATGCTGCGCGGTGCCGGCGCACGGGTCGAGGCGACCTCGGAGGTGGCCGCCGTGGGCTCGGAGGTCATCGTCACCCTCGGGCCGGTGAGCGTGCCGTGCCGGGTCGTCTACGTACTCGACGAACCGGACCACCGCGGGTTCGCCTACGGCACGCTGCCCGGTCACGCCGAGACCGGTGAGGAACTGTTCGCCGTCCGCTACGACGCCGCCGATGACACGGTGTACGCCGAGGTGACGGCGTTCTCCCGGCACGGCACGTGGTGGAGCAGGCTGGCGGGTCCGCTGACCTCCCTTGTCCAGCACGTGGTCAGCAAGCGCTACGTACGGGCTGTGTAGCGGGGTCAGGGCCGCGTGCAGTCGACCGCGCGGCGACCTCGACCTGATAGGACAGGACCGCCATCGCGAACAATCCGATCGACAGGTTGATCAACGCGCCGAACCCCTCGGTGGCGAAGTCGACGAGCGCGTTGAGGAGAGTGAAGATCAGCGCCGCGTTGCGCAGCCAGCGCAGCGGCCACACCTCGCCGGTGCGGCGTCGCGCGATCATGGCCGGCAGGGCGATGCCGAGGGTCAGCATCGCGGTGACGAGCAGGATCACTGACGGCACGCTGAGGCCGTCGAGTCTCACAGAGAGGTCGTCGTCCTCGTAGAAGTAGCCGCCCAGCGCGACGCCCAGGGCGCCCAACGACACACCCAGGAATGATCCGAGCACCAGCAGCCAGCCGACGACGGGCACCCATCGGGGGCTGCGGAAGAAGTCGGGGATCAGCCCGAGCGCCCACTGTCTGGCGGCGTGCACCCGATCGGATGCCGGGTCAGCCGAGACGAGCAGTCCCTCGATGAGGCGGGCCTCGTCGGCATCGGCGCCGAGTTCGCGGGCGCGGTCGACGAGGGTGAGTCCGATCTCGCGGCGACGGGTGGCCAGGCCCCTGGCGACACCGTCGGCGGCGATGCTCGCAGCCGATGCCAGGCACTCGCCGGCATTCAGCGGTCGAATGTCTCGGACCATCCGGGCTCCGACCAGGATGACAACCACCAGGATGTACATGATCTCGGCGGCGGGTCCGTAGAAGTAGTCGTTGTCCTTGGTGACGAACTTCCCGATCTCGTCGAGGAAGAGCCCGAATCCGATGCCGCCCAACACCACGCACAGCATGCGGGTTCCGAAACCCAGTGCCATCCACCCGATGACCAGCGCCAACATCATCAGCGCGCCGCCCCACAATGCGTGCGCGATGTGCAGGTTGCCACCGCCAATCTGGGGATAGCCGGTCAGCTCCAGATAGCCCCTGGTGATCAGGATCGTCAGGATGGCGATGATGATGAACGCCTCGGCGGCGCTCGAGCCGATTGCGCTGCGCGTGATCGCGCCGTGGCGCCTACGACGTGACGCTGCCACGTAACCTCCGGTCAATGAGACTGATTCACCGCATGGTATCGCGCAGCGCCTAGACGGGAAGCGTTGTGCCGGTTTCCTTCTCGGCGAACTCGACAACCCGCGCACCCAACTCGTAGTCGCACGCGACGGCGGATCGCCCGATTAGCACCGGACCCCCACGTAGACCCATCCGACCCTCAACCCCGACGTAGCTGCCGGGCGGGATCGGCTCGCTGATGCAGTACAGCGTGGGCGCCGCTCCCTGCTCGATATCGTTGGCGAGGTACTTGCCGACCGCCTGCACCCCGCGATGCGCCAGCGCCATCAGCGGCTTGTCCGAGACATGAGACAGGTTGGAGGCCACCCATCCCGGGTGGGTGAGCTGGGCGACGACCGGCGAATGTGCCACGCGCAGTCGGCGATCCAGCTCAAGACCCCACAGCATGACGGCGAGCTTGGAGCGCTGATAGGCACCCATCGCGGTCCACTTGTTGGCGCGCAGGTGCATATCGTCAAGGCGCAGCGTGGCGGACTTGTGCGCCTCGGAGCCGACGTTGATGATCTGGGACCGCACCCTGGGAAGCATCAGGTTGGTCAGGGCGAACGGCCCCAACAGGTTGGTTCCGAGCGTCATCTCGAAGCCGTCAACCGTCTCGGCGCGATGCTGGGTCACCACGCCCGCATTGTTGATCAGGATGTCGACGTCGCCATCGAGTCGATCGCCGAACGAGCGCACCGAGGACATGTCGGCCAGGTCGAGTGCGACCACCGAGGTGGATCCGCCGATCTCGGCGGCGCGTTGCGCCCCCAGGGTTGTGTTACGCACGGCGAGCACGACGTGCGCTCCGGCGCGCACCAGCACTCGGGCCGTGCCGAGGCCAACGCCGTTGCTGGCTCCCGTCACGACGATCCGTTGACCACTCAAGTTGCCGAGCCGTGCCGGTGACCACTGTGACGTCATCGTGCCGACCCTACAGAGACGCGGGCAGATGTCAGGCGATCGCGCCGGAGTCCTTAAGGGCTGCGATCCGATCCCAGTCCAGCCCGATCTCCATCAGCACCAGCTCAGTGTGCTCGGACGCCTGTGGCGCACGCGTGGTCTCGAGCGGCTCGTGGTTGAACTGAACCGGGCCGCGCACCACCTTGAACGGGGCGCCACCGTCCGCCGACTCGACCTCGACGATCATGTCGTTGGCGATGGCCTGTTCGTCGGTGGCGAGATCGGTCAGGCTCTGGAACGGGGCCCACTGGCCCCGCATCGTCTTGAGGTGCTCGCGCCAGTAGTCGAAGGGCTTGCTGCGGAACGCATCCGCGATCAGTTCAACGGCGGCCGAGGCGTTCTCGATAAGCGGCATCACATCGCAGAATCGCGGGTCGTCGGCGAGCTGCGGCAGGCCCAGGTGCTCGAAGGCGTCGCGGATGTAGCCAGTCGGGCTGACGATGCACAGGTTGATGGTGCCCCCGTCGGAGGTCAGGTAGTTGCCTAGGAACGGATTCACCGACGGGGCAACGGAATCCGGCATCAGCGAGCGCATCGTCTCCCCGGTCTCCATGCCCTGGGTCACGCTCGCACCCGCGGCCCACCACGCCGTGCTGAGCAGCGAGACGTCGATCTCGGCGGCCTCCCCCGTGCGCTCCCGATGGAACAGCGCGGCCGAGATGCCGCCCGCGATGTTCATCCCGCCAATCGAGTCGCCGAACGCGGGGATGCCCTGGGACAGTGCGCCGCCGATCTCCTCCGGCGTGAGCGCGTGTCCGACACCGCTGCGCGTCCAGAACGCCGTGCCGTCGAATCCGCCGACCAGTCGTTCCGGACCCTTGTCGCCGTAGGCGCTGCCGCGGGCGTAGATGATGTTCGGGTTGACCGCACGGATGTGCTCGACGTCGAACTTGTTCTTCTGACGCTGCGCCGGCATGTAATTGGTGAGGAACACGTCCGCGGTCTTGGCGAGTTCGTAGAGGACTTCCTGCCCCTCGGCGGTCGACACGTCGATGCCGACGCTTCGCTTGCCGCGGTTGGGGTGCTCGATCAGCGGATGACGGTTGGGGTCTAGTTGGAAGCCGCCCATGTTGATGAAGCCGCGCTGGGTGTCACCGCGCACGGGGTGCTCGACCTTGATGACGTCGGCTCCCCAGTCCGCCAGAATCGCGCCCGCGGCGGGCACGAAGGTGAACTGTGCAACCTCGAGAACGCGTACGCCCTCCATCACCTTGATCACGTCAGGACTCCCAACATCGTCGTCAGCCGGCCTTACATCTGAAGCTCTTACTGTAAACGATGCGGCAATGTGTTCGGGGGGGCGCGTTCCAGCCGCGCCGGCGGTCACCGCACCGGGGTCAGTGCGACGACCGGGATCTTCCTCGTCGTCTTCTTCTCGTAGCCGGCGAAGCCTGGATATCGACGAGCCTGCTCGGCGTACTTCGCGTCACGCTCGTCGCCGTCGAGTTCGGTGGCGACGACATCGAACTCCTCATCGCCGACCTCGATGCGGACCTGCGGATGGGCACGCAGGTTGAAGTACCAGGCCGGGCTCGTGTCGGCACCCGCCTTGGAGGCGAACACCAGGTAGCGATCGCCGTCGGCCAGATACATCATGATGTTGGTGCGGGGCTCGCCGGTCTTGGCGCCCTTCGTGTGCAGGATCAGCAGCGGCGCACCCTCGAACTGACCACCGACCCTGCCGTGATTGCCGCGGAACTCCGCGATGTTCTTCGCATTGAAATCGTTCAAATCGTTCTCGGCCATTGGGGCCTCCTTGCTCATCCGACAGATCGTGCATTCGACAGATCCAGGTTGCCCTCAGCGGGTGAGAACCATGCATCCGGCGATGGGACCGCCGCCCGCGGCAACCAGCGCCGTCTCCGGCTGTCGGCGAACCTGCCGCTGCCCGGCCTGACCCCGCAGCTGCAGGCACGCCTCGTGCAGCACCCAGTAGCCGTGCATGCGGCCAGCGGAGAGCTGACCGCCATAGGTGTTGAGCGGAAGCACCCCATTCAGGGCGATCCGGGATGCCCCCTCCACGAAGGGTCCACCCTCACCGTCCGCGCACACACCGAGCGCTTCCAGCCACGCGATCGTCAGGAACGTGAAACCGTCGTACAGCTCGGCGATGTCCATGTCACCCGGCGTGAGGTCGGTCCGCGACCACATCTGCGCCGCGGCGTCGACTGAGGCCATCTTCGGGAAGTCGTCGCGGTGGAACCAGCCACCGGACCCGTACGTCCCACCGATGGCCTCGATGCCCACCGCCGGATTCGGGCAGTCCGGCCCGTAGTCGCGATGCGACACCACCACGGCGATCGACCCATCGACGGGAACGTCGCAGTCGTAGAGACCCAGCGGCGTCGAAATGGGACGGGACGCGAGATAGTCGTCCATCGTCATCGGATCCTGATAGGCCGCAAGCGGATTGAGTGCCGCATTGCGTCTGCTGTTGATGGCCAGCCAACCCAGCTGTTCCCTCGTCGTGCCATAGAGGTCCATGTGTCGACGACAGTGCATCGCCACCCAGTTCGACGCTGAGTATGCGTGGGCGGCAAGCAGCTCGCCGACGTCGTCGTTGGCTCCGACCCGTCGTCGCTGCCCGGGCTCACGCGGCTCGACCGGCGGGGACGTCAGCGCGTTCGGCTCGGGCGGGGGTCCCGACGAGTCGATCATCGACCCGCCCAGCATGCCCACGGTGCGGTAGACCAGGACGTGCCGCGAACGGCCCTGCGCGACCGCGAGGAACGCCGACATCAGGGGGCTCAGCAAGCCAGCGGTGTCGAAGCCCGAACTTCGGTTCTGCGCATCGATGCCGAGCGCCTCCACCACGTGCTGGCGCGGTGTGTCGCCGAGCGTGGCAACGCCATCGATGTCCGCCGGCCTCAGGCCCGCATCGGCGATGGCGGCAGATGCCGCCTCGATGGTCAGCTCCAGACCGGGGATGCCGGTGCGGCGGCCGATGCGGGAGATGCCGACCCCGCTGATGATCGCGTCCTTCTCGAAATGCGACGACACGAGGCTCCATTCCCCTCCGGCAACCGGGGCCACCTCGAGGGACGTGGCCGGTAGGTTGACCATCATGGCAGGACAGCTCGTCGTCCCGTACTGCGAGACGTGTGCACTGTGGAGCCTTCCGCCCTCCTCGGACTGTCCCGACTGCGGAGCGACGCTCACCGGGCGGGCGGTGTCCGGCCACGGCACGGTGTTGACCTGGACCGTCAACCACCATCCCTTCAATCCCGCGGTGCCGCTGCCCTATGTCATCGCCATCGTCGAACTCGTCGAACAGCCGGGTTTGCGTCTCGCGGCCAACATCGTTGACTGCCAGCCTGACTCGGTGTGTGCCGGCATGCCGGTTCAGGTGCGATTCGAGCGTCACGTGCTCGATCCCGAGCCGGTCTTCGCGCCCGTGTTCGGCCCGCTGCTGCACTAGTGCGTCAGGTGCTGCTGACGACGGCGGGTGCCGCGCGGCGCCGCGAGTCCAGGATCATCACTGCCACGTGCAACGACGCCATCGACTCGGCATCGTCGAGGTCGACGCCGAGGATCCCCGCGATCGCGGCCAACCGCTTGTAGAGCGCGGGACGGCTGATGTGCAGCCGCTGGGCCAGCTCGGCCTTGTTACCGCCCAGCTGCAGGTACTGGCGGAGCACCGACAGGTTCGACAGCTCACCGACGATATCGCTGGCCAACAGCGCGTTGAGCTCGGTCTCGGCGAAGTTCTGCACCCGCGGGTCGTCGCGCAACAGCGCGATCAGCCCGCGCAGCCGCACGTCTGACGCCCGGAAATAACTCCGCGATCCCGCACCCATCGCCATGGCAACCTCCGCCACGTGTGCGGCGTCAGCCAGTCCGTGGATGGTGTCGATGACGCTCTCCCCGGCAGGCCCGATCGCCAGGACGGTGTCCGAGGCGCCGCTGACACGCCGGATCTCTCCGCGTAGTTGATCGCCAAGTGCAGTGAGCGCCTTGTCGTTCGCTCCCCCACGCACCGTCCCCAGGGATAGCACCGCGCCGATCTCGCCGTCCCGTCGAATGGTGAACAGCCCGGTGTGCCGCGCGGCGTTCACGGTGTGTGCGACGACGTCGAGCAGCGCGACGTTGCGGCGTTGCGCGGCCACTGGATCCGCACTGTCCTCGGCCCGCTCGACCCTGACCACAGCGGGCAGATAGCTTGCTGCCCTGCGTAACCCGAGCGCGTGCGCCCGGGCAGCGGCCTCTCTCTCGTCGGTGATGCGGCTGCGCAGCACGTTGTCGATGAGGCCGCTCTGGGCCTGTTGGTGCAGTCCCGAGCGGTCCCGCTCGATCATCCGGTGCATCGCCAGCGCCGCCGCCGCGCGTTCGAGGACCCGCTTCGCCCGTGCCGGATCTGCCGCCTGGCGCGGGACGATGAGCCTGCCCCACTCCTCAGAGCGCGGGCCGACCGACGTCACCTCCCAGGATTCGGCACCACCTCCCGCAGCCGGCACGAGCCGCGAACGGCGTTCCCAGTCGTGCAGCAGCGCCGCCGCGGCGGGTCCGCTGGCCGATGCGGCCAGGGCCTGGTGCGCGAGGTCCTCGAGCACCACCGGTTCGTCGAGGATTCGTGCCGCGGCCTCCACGATTCCGGCGGCGGACGCCCGCTTCATGCTCAGCTCCGTGAAGGCCTCGTGCACGCGACGGTCGAACGCCATCTCCTCGTACTGTTCGGCGACGATTCGGCGGTGCACCGCCTCGGTGACCTCCACGAACTTGATCTCGCGGTGCAGCGCGACCAGCGCCAGATTCAGCCGCCGGGCGGCGTCGACGACGCTGGCCGGCACTTTTGCCAACACCCTGCCCAGTTCCACGACCACGCCCAACGCACCCGCTTCAGCGAGACCCTCGAGATAGGTGCGCGCGTTGCGGTGCAGCGGTGCCCCGGTGGTCAGCACCAACTCGCCACCCTGCAGCAGGGTGGAGAGGTCGGCGACATCGCTGACGTGAATCCAGCGGATCTCGTCGTCCCAGCGGCGGTCGCTGAGGATCTCGGGCTCACCGCGCTGCAGCACCGGCAGTCCAACGACGTCTGAGATGGTCAGGGGCATTTACACACTGTAATGCCTGGGCTTCAATCGGTGACGGTGTGTTCGGTGCGGAGCCCAGCCTTCCGCTGCAATGATCAACGGTGTCACCAGCAGCGCGGCTGGTTCCTGCCCCTTTATCACCAGCACGAGAGGTCCTCTGCATGCGCACCATCGATCATTGGATGAACAACGAGGCCTTCGCCGGCACCAGCAGTGCCACCGCGCCGGTGACGAATCCGGCCAGCGGCCAGGTCACCGGACAGGTCGCCCTGGCCAGCGTCGAGGACGCGCGAGCGGTCATCGACGCCGCCGCGGCCGCATTCCCCGCCTGGCGCGACACCTCACTGGCCAAGCGCACCCAGATCCTGTTCAACTTCCGCGAACTGCTCAACTCCCGCAAGGGTGAACTCGCGGAGATCATCACCAGCGAGCACGGCAAGGTCGTCTCCGACGCGCTGGGTGAGGTGTCACGCGGCCAGGAAGTCGTCGAGTTCGCCTGCGGCATCCCGCATCTGCTCAAGGGCGGCTTCACCGAGAACGCCTCGACCAATGTCGATGTCTACTCCATCCGCCAGGCACTGGGCGTCGTGGGAATCATCTCCCCGTTCAACTTCCCCGCCATGGTTCCCATGTGGTTCTTCCCCATCGCCATCGCCACCGGCAACACCGTGGTTCTCAAGCCCTCGGAGAAGGACCCCACCGCCGCGCTGTGGATCGCCAACCTCTGGAAGGAAGCCGGCCTGCCCGCCGGAGTGTTCAACGTCCTGCAGGGTGACAAGACCGCCGTCGACGAGCTGCTGACCAACAAGGCCGTGAAGTCGGTGTCCTTCGTGGGCTCCACCCCCATCGCGCAGTACGTCTACGCCACCGGCACCGCCGCGGGCAAGCGCGTCCAGGCCCTGGGCGGGGCCAAGAACCACGCCGTCATCCTGCCCGACGCCGACCTCGACCTCGCCGCAGATGCCATGGTCAACGCAGGCTTCGGCTCCGCGGGCGAGCGCTGCATGGCCATCTCCGCGGCCGTGGCCGTCGGACCGATCGCCGACGACCTCATCGCCAAGATCACCGAGCGCACCATCGGCCTCAAGATCGGCGACGGCACCAAGAACTCCGATATGGGCCCGCTCGTCACCAAGGCCCACCGCGACAAGGTCGCCTCCTACATCGACGCCGGCGAGGCCGACGGCGCCAAGATCGTCGTCGACGGCCGCAACGTCACCGCTGACGGCGGTGCCGACGGGTTCTGGCTCGGCCCCACCCTGATCGACAACGTCACGCCCGAGATGAGCATCTACACCGACGAGATCTTCGGCCCCGTGCTCTCAGTCGTGCGGGTCGAGACCTACGACGAGGCGCTGAACCTGATCAACGACAACCCCTACGGCAACGGCACCGCCATCTTCACCAACGACGGTGGCGCCGCACGACGCTTCCAGAACGAGGTGCAGGTCGGCATGGTCGGCATCAACGTGCCGATCCCCGTCCCGATGGCCTACTACAGCTTCGGCGGCTGGAAGGCCTCGCTGTTCGGCGACTCCCACGCCCACGGCATGGACGGCGTCAACTTCTTCACCCGCCAGAAGGCCATCACCCAGCGGTGGCTGGACCCCAGCCACGGCGGCATCGAACTGGGCTTCCCCCAGAACGCGTAACCCCCAACCCCCGACCCCAGCCCTCGAGACTGCGGTGAGATCGCTGAAACCCCTCGTTCCACGATCTCACCGCAGTCTCTACACCGGGGTTCCCCACGCGACCATCGCCTGATGAGTGAAAGATGTGTTCCATGACCGTGACCAATGACGCCGCCCTCCTGCCCAACGGCCTGTCCGTCGACGAGGCTCGCCGCGAGGCTGCGCGCGCCTACGAACTAGACCGTGCGCACGTGTTCCATTCCTGGTCGGCGCAGGCCGAGATCAACCCGATGACGATCACCGCCTCGGAGGGCTGTTACGTCTGGGATGGCGACGGAAACCGCCTGCTGGACTTCTCGTCGATGTTGGTCAACACCAATATCGGCCACCAGCACCCGAAGGTGGTCGCGGCCATCCAGGCGCAGGCGGCCAAGCTCTGTACCGTCGCGCCGCAGCACGCCAACGACGCCCGATCCGAGGCCGCGCGGCTGATCGCCGAGCGCACCCCGGGCGACCTGAACAAGGTGTTCTTCACCAACGGCGGCGCCGACGCCGTCGAGCACGCGGTGCGCATGGCGCGTCTGCACACCGGGCGCTACAAGGTGCTGAGCCGCTACCGCTCCTATCACGGCGGCACGGAGACGGCGGTCAACTTGACCGGTGATCCGCGGCGCTGGCCCAACGATCACGGGAACGCCGGCATCGTGCACTTCTTCGGGCCGTTCCTCTACCGGTCGCGTTTTCACGCCACCACCGAGGCCGAGGAGACCGAGCGCGCTCTCGACCACCTCCACGAGACGATCCGCATGGAGGGTCCGTCGACCATCGCGGCCATCATTCTCGAGTCGATCCCCGGCACCGCCGGCATCATGATCCCGCCCCCGGGCTACATCGCCGGCGTCCGGCAACTGTGCGACGAGTACGGAATCAAGTTCATCGCCGACGAGGTCATGTCGGGCTTCGGCCGCAGCGGAAAATGGTTCGCCATCGAGCATTTCGATGTTGTTCCTGACCTGATGACGTTCGCGAAGGGTGTCAACTCCGGCTACGTGCCGCTGGGCGGCGTGGCGATCAACTCGGAGATCGCCGAGACCTTCGCTCATCGCGCCTACCCCGGCGGTTTGACGTACTCCGGCCATCCGCTGGCCACCGCCTCCGCCGTGGCCACGATCAACGCGATGGCCGACGAGGGCATCGTCGAGAACGCGGCGCGTATCGGCGAGCAGGTCATCGGGCCCCGCCTGCGCGAGATGGCCGGCCGGCACCGTTGCATCGGCGAGGTCCGCGGCACGGGTGTGTTCTGGGCCATCGAACTGGTCGCCGACCAGGAGACGCGGGAGCCGTTGGCACCCTACGGTTCCAGCAGCCCGGCCATGAACGCCGTTGTCGGCGCCTGCAAGCAGGGCGGGCTCTTGCCGTTCGCGAACTTCAACCGGATCCACGTGGTGCCGGCCCTCAACATCAGCGATGAGGACGCCAACACCGGCCTCGACATCCTGGATCGGGCTCTGGAGACCGCAGACGCCGCGCTCTGAGTTCAGCGCGCGTCCAGGAAGTGGGCGGCGATCTCATCGCTCGTGGTCAGCCAAGCATCGGGCTGTCCGGCCAAGTACCTCAAGGCTTGATCGAGGTACTTGTGCCGGAACGGCTGGCCGATCACGAAGGGATGCAACGCCAATGCCATCACACGGCCGCTGGACGACGAGTCAATCCTCAGCTGCTCATACTGGTCCTTGACGATTTGGACGAACTCGTCTCCAGTGCATCCCCTTCCGAACATCAGTAGATCGTTGAGTTCCACCGAGTACGGAACACTGATGACACCCGGGACGGTGAGTGGATAGGGCTGGTCGTCGTTCGTCCAGTCGAGGACGTACTGGAAGCCCAACTCCGCCAGCAGTTCGGGCGTGTGGTGCGTCTCCGTCAGACCCGGCCCCATCCACCCGACAGGCCGCCTGCCAGTGGCAGCGGAGATGGTGTCGGTGATCTCCCGCAGGACTCGGCGCTCCTCGTCGACGGGCATGTCCGTGTGGAGCACCGAGTTCGTCCGGCCGTGCGCCAACCACGTCCAGTCGCGCTCCAGCCCGGCGGAGACGATCTGCGGGTAAGCGTCGACGACCGTGGAGTTCAGCAGGACGCTGGGCCGGATGCCGTGGCTGTCGAGGGCCTCGATCGTTCGCCAGATCCCGACCCGGGCGCCGTAGTCGCGCCAGCCGTAGTTCAACGCGTCGGGGACGAGATCTGCGGTACCCGGCCAGATGCTTGTCGACGGCCGGTCCACCAGGAAGTGCTCGACGTTCAATCCGATGTAGACCGCCACCTTGGCCCCGTCGGGCCAGACGATCGGTGCGCGCTCGGTGATCGGGCTGTAGGCGAAGGGCGGTGCGGGGTTTGATGTCGTCATTCCCGCACGGTAAGGGCTGACACCAATGTCAGGTTCAAGTGAAGTCCGGTATAACGGTCACATGCGAATTGGCGAACTCGCACGACGAACCGGTGTCAGCGAGCGCTCCCTGCGCTACTACGAGAGTGCGGGCCTGCTGGTCTCGGAACGCAGTGGCGGCGGCCATCGCGAGTACACCGAGGCGGCCGTGGATCGGGTGATCCACATTCAGGAGTTGTACGCCGCCGGGCTACCCAGCCGAACGATCGCGTCGCTCCTACCGTGTATGCGCGACACCGACGGCGGTCCCACCGAATCGGCGACGCCGCGGCTCGTCGAACGGCTCACCGCCGAGCGCGATCGCATCGACGAGGAGATCCGCGGCCTGGCGAACTCACGCGCCGTTCTCGACGACGTCATCGTCGCCGCGTCAGGCGCCGAGGTCGCACTCAGAACGCCAACAGATTGTCCTTGAACAGCTTGTGCTCGTATGAGGTTCGGGTGAGGCCGCGGCGCTGCAGCTCGGGCACCAACCCGTCGACGACCTCGATCACGTACCGGCGGGTGAGACGCATACCTGGCGCAGTGAACAGGAAACCGTCCCCTCCGACCTCGTCCATCAGTGCCTCGAGTTGGTCGGCCACCGTGGCCGGGGTCCCGACCAGGGCATCCTCAGTGGACAGATACGCGGCGGTCAGCTCACGCAGTGTCTTTCCACTGCCGCGCTGCAGGAACGCCTCGAGAGATCCTCGTTCACCGTTGGTCTGAAGGTCGTCGGGCAGCGGCTTGTCCAAGTCAAAGCTGGTGAAGTCGATCTCGGTGATCGCAGCCAGATGCGCCAGTGTCTTCTCGAGGTAGTACTCGTTGTCGACCAGGCGCTCCAGCTTGGCCCGCGCCTCCTCATCGGTCTCACCGAGATGCGGGGTGCACAGGAACAGCACCTTGATGTCATCGGGTTTGCGACCGTATTCGGCTGCACGCCTGCGAATGTCGTCCCGGTAGGCGATCATCCCCTGCGGGTCGGCCGCCGTTCCGACCACGGTGTCGGCGTACTTCGCGGCGAAGTCCTTACCCTGTGGTGAGCCACCGGCCTGCGCGAGCACGGGGTGGTACTGCGGCGAGGGAACGGTGTTGAGCGGGCCACGACTCTTGTAGTACTCACCCTCGAAGTCGATGGTGTGCACCTTGGTGTGGTCGACGAACGTCCCGGTCTCCCGGTCACGCACTACGGCGTCGGGCTCCCACGAGTTCCACAGTGCACGAACCAGATCCACGTACTCGTGTGCACGGGCGTAGCGCTCGCCATGGCGAGGCAGGTGGTCCAGCCCGAAGTTCTGCGCGGAGCGGTCCTCAGCCGAGGTGACCATGTTCCAGCCGAGCCTGCCACCGGTGAGGTGGTCGAGCGTGCTGCATAGCCTGGCGAGCAGGAACGGCGGGTAGAACGTCGAGGACAGGGTCAGGACGAGCCCCAGATTCTGGGTGACGTTGCCCAGCAGCGGAATCAGCGGTGCCGGATCGTGTTTGGGCGAGTGCAGCGCGTGTTTGAGTTCGCGTTCGAACGTCCCACCGTAGGCATCGGACACCATGAGCTTGTCCTCGAGCAGCAGATAGTCGAACTTCGCCCGCTCGAGGTGTTGAACCAGCTCCACATAGAAGCTGCCCGACCAGTCCTGCCCGCCGGTGGAACCCCACTGCTCGTTCCACCCGTCGACGCAGAAGTTGGCGAACCAGCCCAGGTGAAACCTCTTGTCATACGACACTTCGGGTAAATCCCTTCATCGTTCGGCCGAACATTCGGCAATTCGGGCTAAGGCGCGTCGCAACTAGGGCCCGTCGAGCAACCCGTGTTCCAGCGGTGGGCGGTGATCGGCGGTGTCGGCCGACTCCTCGACGGCCGCCAGACGGGCGTCGCTCTCCCGAATCGCCTGCTGCTCGCCTGTGCGGTCCTGGCCGCGCGTGAAGGCGTAGTACACCAGCGCCGAGACCACCAGACCAGCCAGCCACGAGATGTCGATACCGCCGAGCAACGCGCCGATCGGGCCAGTGAAGTACGGCAACACCGCGAAGGGCACCATGGCGGCAAATCCCAGGAAGTAGGCCGCGATTCCGCGCCACGACCATCCGCCGTACACGCCACGGGGGGTGAACAGGTCGGTGATCGCATACTCGCCCCGACGCACGAAGAAGTAGTCGGTGAGGTTCACCGCCGTCCACGGCACCAGCAGGAACAACATCAGCGACAGGGCGTTGCTCGCGGCGTTGATGACGTGGTCACCGAATGGGAGTGCCACCACGAGGTAGATCACGATGGTTGCCGCTGTGACGGCAATGCGCAGGGCGCGGCTCGGCCGAACCCGGCGAACCAGGTCCACGCCGGTGAGAAACTGCAGCGTCACGCTGTATGCGGCCGTCGCGGTGCACACGACCAGAGTCGCCGCAGATGCCAGCGCCAGCACCGCACCGAAGCCGCCGAACACGTTGTTCCCGGCCTCGTGCAGTGCCACCAGGGCATCCTCTGCCTCATAGTGAGCGGAGAGCCACGCACCCAGCGTTATCAACCACAGCGCCGAGATACCGGCTCCCACATACACACTCGAGATCAGCGATCGCGAGGAGGTCTTGACGGGCAGGTACCGCGTGTAGTCCGACACCACCGGGGCGAGTGCCATGTTATAGGCCGCCGAGACCGCGAACACCGTGAAGAATGCCGAGAGCACGAAGCCGTGCTCACTGGAGGACGGTTCGGTGCCGCCTGCCTTCCCGAGCGCGACGGCCAGCGAGAACACCAGAACCAAGGGGACGGTGACGTAGAACACCAGCCGCGAGATCCGGTGCAGATAGTCGTGGCCTGCGATCGCGAATGCGCCGCCCACCAGGTTGACCACCAGTCCGATCACCACCGGCGGCCAACCGAAGATCTGCGCCAGCCCCTGTGCGGTCAGGATGGTGTACACCACGCCGAACGCCAGGTAGCAGGTCAGCGACATCGCGACGACGACGATGACGCCGTAGAAGCCGAACTGTGCCCGCGACTGGATGATCTGCGGCAGACCCAATCTCGGACCCTGTGTGGCGTGGAAGGCCATGAAGAACGTGCCAACCACCAGGCCCAGCGCCGAGGCCAGCACGGCCCAGCCGACGCTGAGACCCAGCGCCGGCCCGGTGAAGCCCAGCGCGATGGTGAAGAAGCTCCAGTTGGCGATGAAGAACAGTGGACTCACGCGCCACGGGGTGCCATGACGCTCGCTCGGGGTGATCCAGTCGATCGACCGGCTCTCGATACTCGAGTAACGACGCACTGGCACGTCGACTGCGGAATGCCCTGTCTCCGGCACGATCTCTGTAGACACGAGGGGTGATCCTCCACCCGAGCGCACTCGAGGAACAGCCATCTCGTCGGGGTGATTATTAGTCGACGGCCACAGGGACGGGCTCGTCGCGGCCGACGCCCGCTCGCGCTAGGGTCGCCTCGGATCCATCGACCTCGGAAGGCCAGCCATGGACGACTATCCCTTCGACCTCGGTGGGTACACGCGCCCCATCACCACGACGTCAGCGGTGGCCCAACGATGGTTCGACCGCGGCTTGAACTGGGTCTTCGCCTACAACCACGAAGAGGCCGCGCTCTGCTTCGGTAAGGCTCTCGAGCATGATCCGGGCTGCGCGATGGCGCACTGGGGCCTGGCGTACGTGGCGGGGCCGAATTACAACCGGCCGTGGGAACTGTTCGACGACGACGAGATCATCGAGACGCTGCGGACGTCACGGCAGTCGTGTGCTCTCGCGCGAGACAACGCCGATGGCGCGTCCCCGGTGGAGCGCGCGCTGATCGACGCGCTCCAAACTCGTTACCAGTCCGAGGTTCCCGCCCCGGATCTCTACGTGTGGAGCGCGGAGTACACCGATGCGATGCGCGGGGTGCACCGGCAGTTCGGTGATGACCCCGACGTCGCCACCCTGTTCGCCGAGGCGATGATGAACCGCACGCCATGGCAGATGTGGGAGCTGCGCAGTGGACTGCCGACGGCGGGTGCCGACACGCTCGAGTGCCGCGCGGTCCTCGAAGCGGCGATCGACCACAACCGCGCCGCGGGTCGCCGGCCGCACCCCGGGCTGTGGCACCTGTACGTCCATCTCATGGAGATGTCGCCCACCCCTGAGTCGGCGCTGCGAGTCGGTGACGAATTACGGCGGCTGGTACCGGATTCCGGCCATCTCGCGCATATGCCGACCCATATCGATGTGCTGTGCGGAAACTATCAGGACGTCGTCCAGTGGAACCACATCGGCATCGAGCGGGACGTCCGCTATTGGAAGCACGCCGGGGCACTCAACTTCTACTCGCTCTACCGGGTGCACAACTATCACTTCAAGCTCTACGGCGCGATGTTCCTCGGCCAGTTCGAGCCCGCGATTGACGCCGTCGCGGCGATGCACGACACCATCCCCGACGAACTCGTCCGCATGGAGAGCCCCGCCATGGCCGACTGGCTGGAGGGCTACATGTCGATCGGCACCCATGCCCTCGTTCGGTTCGGCAAGTGGCACGAGCTCATCGACGATCCACTGCCCACCGACCCGGATATCTACTCCATGACGACCGCGATGAACTATTACGGCAAGGGCGTCGCGCATGCCGCACTGAAGCAGCACGATGCCGCAGCCGAGGCACAGCGGAACTTCGAGGCGGCCGCGGCGACTGTCCCGGAGACCAGGCGCATGCATGTGGTGCCCTGCCAGGACATCCTCGGTGTCGCCCGGGAGGTACTGGCCGGCGAGATTGCCTATCACGCAGGCGAATACGATAGGGCATTCCACCATCTCCGAAACGCGGTGCGGCGTGAGGACGATCTGCCCTACGACGAGCCGTGGGGCTGGATGATGCCAAGCCGCCACGCCCTGGGGGCACTCCTGCTCGAGCAGGGTCATCTCGAGGAGGCCGCGGCAGTCTATGAGGCCGACCTGGGACTGTCGGACGAGGTGATCCGTTCCAACCGGCACCCCAACAACGTGTGGGCCCTGCTCGGACTGCACCGCGCCTACGAGGCCCTTGGACGCACCGCCGAGGCGCGCGTCATCAAGCCACTCCTCGACGTGGCCTCGGCACGGGCGGACACCTCGATAGCGTCGTCATGCTTCTGCAGCCGACCGCTGGATGCCTCGGTAACGCCGGCCGGTGGCAGCACCGGATGCTGCTCCGCCTGACAGGCCGCAGGAATCAGCCTGCGTTTGACCCTTGAACGCGCTGCACACCGCAGGACACTGGTCGTATGTCCACGCACAGGCAGGAATGGCTCGCGGCCGGCTGGGCGTTACTGCAGAGACAGCGATCGAATGTGAGGTCCCACCGTGTCCGATGAGCCGATGCACCTCGCCGTGGCCCTCGACGGGACGGGTTGGCACCCGGCGTCCTGGCGCGAGCCGGACGCCCGTCCCGCCGGACTACTGAGCCCGGCGTACTGGACCGATCTGGTCACCGAGGCTGAGCGCGGCCTGCTGGACTTCGTCACCATTGAGGACGGCCTGACACTGCAGTACGACGACGCCGTGGGCGCCGACAACCGAACCGACCGGGTCCGCGGCCGTCTGGATGCCGTACTGATCGCCGCGCGGGTCGCGCCCCGAACCCGGCACATCGGGCTCGTGCCAACAGCTGTGGTGACGCACACCGAGCCGTTCCACCTGTCCAAGGCGATCGCCACGCTGGACTACGTGAGCACCGGTCGCGCGGGTGTCCGCGTTCAGGTGTCGGCGAACCCGCATGCCGCGCGTCACTTCGGCCGCCGCGTCGTAGCCGACTCATCCAACGGCGACATCACGCGCGAACTGCTTGCCGAGGCAGGCGATTACATCGAGGTGCTCCGTCGGCTGTGGGACAGCTGGGAGGATGACGCCGTCATACGCGATGTCGCGTCGGGGCGCTTCGTCGACCGGAACAAGCTGCACTACATCGACTTCGAGGGCGAGTGGTTCTCCGTCAAGGGTCCGTCGATCACCCCGCGACCGCCCCAGGGGCAGCCGATCGTCGCCGCCCTCGGGCACGGCGAGGCGTCCCACGCGCTGATCTCGACGAGCGCCGACGTCGAGTTCGTGACGCCACACGGAGCCGCCGAGACGACCGGCATCGTCGAGGCCATCGCGGCACTACGACCCGCCGGCCTGGCGCCGGTGCGGGTGTTCGCCGATCTGGTGGTGTTCCTCGCCGACACTGCCGCAGAGGCCGCGGCGCGGCGCGAGCGGCTCGACGAACGTGCCGGGATCGAATACACCAGTGACGCGCAGGTATTCGTCGGCACCCCGGCGCAGTTGGCCGACGTGCTGCAGCAGTGGCATGCGGCAGGCGCGACCGGGTTCCGACTGCGGCCGGCCACCCTCCCCCACGACCTGATTCAGATCACTGCGGGTCTGGCCCCCGAGTTGCGCCGTCGCGGAGCGTTCCGAACCGAGTACTCGGCCACCACATTGCGGGGGACGCTGGGACTCCCCCGCCCCGCCAACCGCTACGCGACCGCATGAGGATCAGGAACGCTGATGAGTAGACCAAGCACGAACAAGCCCATCAAGCAGATTCACCTCGCCGCCCACTTTCCCGGGGTGAACAACACCACGGTGTGGAGCGATCCCGCGTCCGGCAGCCACATCGAGTTCGACTCGTTCGTCCAGTTCGCCCAGGCCGCCGAGCGCGGCAAGTTCGACTTCATGTTCCTCGCCGAGGGGTTGCGGCTGCGAGAGCAGAACGGCGAGATCTACGACCTCGACGTCGTCGGCCGCCCGGACACCTTCACCGTGCTCGCGGCACTGGCCGCCGTGACGGATCGCCTGGGCCTGACGGGCACCATCAACTCGACGTTCAACGAGCCCTACGAGGTGGCGCGGCAGTTCGCGTCGCTGGATCACCTCTCCGACGGCCGTGCCGCATGGAATGTCGTCACATCGTGGGATGCGTTCACGGGCGAGAACTTTCGGCGCGGCGGCTTCCTAGCCGAGGATCAGCGCTACGAACGCGCCGAGAGTTTCCTGGACGCGACCCATACGCTGTTCGACTCCTGGCGCGGCGATGAGATCGTCGCCGACAAGGACAGTGGGACGTTCCTGGCCGACCCTGCCGCCGGCGCGTTCTCGTACGCCGACGCGCACTTCGACATCAGCGGCCGGTTCAACGTGCCGCGCAGTCCGCAGGGCAGACCGGTCATATTCCAGGCCGGTGACTCCGACCGCGGGCGCCAGTTCGCGGCTGCCGCCGCGGATGCGATCTTCTCCCGGTACGGGACGCTCGAGGAGGGCCAGGCCTTCTATGCCGACGTGAAGGGCCGCCTGCCCGCGTACGGCCGTCGGTCCGAGGACCTGCTGATCCTGCCCGCCGCGACGTTCGTGCTCGGTGACACTGACGCCGAGGCAGCGGACCTGGCCCAGGAGGTGCGCCTGGCACAGGTGTCGCCACAGACGGCGATCCGATTCCTCGAACAACTCTGGAACCGCGATCTGTCCGATCACGATCCGGACGGTCCACTGCCGTCGGTTGATCCGATCGTCGGCGAGAACACCATCGCGCGCGGCCGGGCCAGCGTACGGATGCACCGCGACCCGATCGAGACAGCCAATGAATGGCGCGCCAGGGCGCAGGCCCACAATCTGACGACACGGGAACTGATCATCGAGGTCACTGGCAGGCAGAACTTCATCGGCTCCGCTGACACCGTCGCCGAATCGATCAACCACCTTGTCCAGAACGACGCCAGCGATGGGTTCATCCTGGTCCCTCACGTCACCCCCAGCGGGCTCGACCCCTTCGTCGATCAGGTGGTCCCGCTCCTCCAGGAGCGCGGCGTCTTCCGCACCGACTACGAGGGCGCGACGTTGCGCGACCACCTCGGACTGGCGCTGCCTAGCCGAGCAGCGGGCAGTGTGCGGTCCTAGTTCTAGGTGTAGGCGATATGAACGCCGTGGATACGGCCCTCGAACGGAAATGGCGCGCGTTCGCGGTAGTCCAGCGACACCGGTGAGCCCAGGCAGGTGCCGATGTCGAGGCAGTCATTGGCGGTGAACAACAACGACACGCTGACCGGCACCTGCCCGGCCGCGACCGTGTCCTCGTTGACTGCCAGCGTCACGTCTAGGGGGCCACCGGGGCGCTGCTCGGCATAGCGGGTCGCTACCGTGATGGTCGCTCGTCCGGCGTCGATCTTGGACTTGGAGCGAAACTTGGTGCGCGACAGGATGAACAGGTTGTACTCGTAGCAGAGATAGCCCTCGTCGAGGTAGCACGTGAGTCCGCCGGCCGCGGCCCCCAGCGCGTAGAGCACGCCGTTGGCGTTCGCGGGGATGTCGGCTGTGATGGTGACGACATTGTTCTTGTTGCCCAGGGCGGGGGCACAGAATTCGGGCATCCGCACCATATCGCCGGCGAAATCCCATTCTCGGTAGGGCGGGGCGATCCGCAGCTCGGGGTGGTACAGCGGTACCCACAGGCCGCCGCCGATGGGCAGCACGCCGTTACGGGCCGCTTCGATCGCGAACATCTCCCGCATCTGGGTGAGCTTGTCGGGAAGCTCGTCTGCGAGATCGCAGGCTTGCGACCAGTCCTCGTCGAGGTGATACAGCTCCCACTGGTCGTGATCGGGGGTCCAGGTGGCGATGCCTTCGGGCAGTCCAGGCACCCAGGGCAGCCGGGGGCCACGCGCAGACGCTAGCCAACCGTCGTGATAGATGGCGCGACTGCCCATGACCTCGAAGTACTGAGTGTTCTTGCCCCCGGGCGCTGTCCGGTCGGTCAGGGTGCGGGCGAAACTGACACCGGCGATCGGCATCTGCGGTTCCCCGTTAACCTCCCGCGGCGGCGCGATACCCACGACCTCGTAGATGGTCGGTACGACGTCGTTGCAGTGCAGGAACACCGGGCGCGGGGCCGGGTCGGGGCTGATCTTGGCCGGCCAGCGCACCGCCATCGGATTACGGGTGCCGCCCAAGTGCGACGCCAGCAATTTCATGCCCTTGTACGGGGTGGAGCCGGCCCACGCCCAACCCGCGTGGTACTGGTTGTCCACCAGCGAGGACCCCAACACATCCAGGCCGCCCAACTCGTCAAGGGCATCGATGTGCTGACGTACCGTGGTGGGAATACCGTTCTGCGCCAACAGTTCGGCGATGGTGCCGTTCTGGCCCTCACCCGAGGACCCGTTGTCACCCCAGATGTAGAAGAACAGCGTGTTCTCACCGTAGCCGAGCGCCTCGAGCTCGTCGGTGAGACGGCCCACCTGAACATCGACGTGTTCGGCGTAACCGGCGGCCACCTCCATCAGGCGGCGCTGAAACGGTTTCTCGTCGTCGGGAATGTCCTCCCACGCGGGCAGGGTCCCGTCACGCTCGGTGAGCAGGCAGTCCGGAGGTATCCAGCCCTTCTCCTTGGCTCGATCGAAAACCCTCTGCCGGTACGCATCCCAGCCGTCGTCGAACTTTCCCTCATACTTATCGGCCCATTCCTTCATGATGTGGTGCGGACCGTGCAGGCAGCCACTGGCCCAGTACATGAAGAACGGTCTGTCTGCGTTGAACGCCTTGTGCCGGCGCAGCCAACCGATCGCGTCATCGGCCAGATCCTCCGACAGGTGATAGCCCTCCTCAGGCGTCTTCGGCGGCGAGACCACAGTGGTGTTACGCACTAGATGCGGCTCGTACTGCGAGGCCTCACCAGCGAGGAATCCGTAGAAGTACTCGAAACCCAGTCCAGTGGGCCAATTCTCGAAAGGTCCCGCCGCGGTGGTCTCCTCGGCAGGGGTGTTGTGCCACTTCCCGAACGCCGAGGTCGCGTAGCCGTACTGTTTGAGCACCTCGGCAACCGTGGCACTGGAGCGCGGGATCTTGCCGGCGTACCCGTCCCAGTCGTTGGCCAACTCGGCGATCTGGCCGTTGCCGATCTCATGATGGTTACGCCCGGTCAACAACGAGGCACGGGTCGGTGAGCACATCGCGGTGGTGTGAAACCTGTTGTAGGACACCCCTTCACCGCAGATTCGATCCAAGGTCGCGGTGTTGACTTCGCCACCGAACGTGGAGGGCAACCCCGGACCGGCATCATCGATGAGCACGATGACGATGTTGGGGGTGTCCTCATGCAGGCGGCGCGGCACCTTGCGCGGGGTGTATGTCGACTCCTGCAGCGTGCGGCCCGCGATACTGGCCGAGGGCACCGGCGCGAAAGGCAGCACACCTCCGTTCGGCAATACCGGAGCTACCACCTGCGCACCCAGATCCTCAGACAACACTGCCCCTTCCTAAGGCACACTGCCGCTATGGCCCACCCAGGTCGGGTAGGCCACATCGCCGCGTCACACCGACCGGAACTTTACTGTGCACCACCGGACCCCCACCCGTCTTGACATGTCAGGACACACTCTTGACAGGAAGAGACATGCCGGTGATTAGTTGGACGGCGCCGACCGCTTAGGGCAGCACGATGCGTAATTTCTCCCAGCCGCGCACGGTCGAGGTGGGCGCCAGTTCGGCGGTCTCTCTGTCGACATCCCAGTCGGGCCAACGGTTCAGCATCTCCTCGAGCGCGACGCGCCCCTCCAGCCGAGCCAGGTTCGCGCCGAGGCAGTAGTGGACACCCTTGCCGAACGTGAGGTGGGAGATGTTGTCGCGGTGCACGTCGAAGGTGTCGGGGTCGGTGTAGCGCCGCGGATCACGGTTGGCTGCACCGAACAACAGCAGCATCGCGCTGCCTGCTGGAATGGTCTGGCCATAGCACTCGATGTCCTTGGCCATGTAGCGGCCGATATGTGGGCCGGTCGGCTCGAAGCGCAGTGTCTCGTCGATGGCCCGGTTCACCAGTGCGCGGTCCTCGTTGATCTGGCGACGTTGATCGGGATGGTCGGCGAGGACTCGCGCGAGCCAGCCGATCAGCCGGCCAGTGGTCTCGTTTCCGGCTCCGGCGACCACCTGCGTGTAGTGCAGCACCTCCTTCCGGGTGAGCTTGCGGGTCTCGCCGTTCTCGTCTTCGAACTCGACGTTGAGCAGTTCGGTCATGAGGTCGTCGGACGGATTGTGTGATCGCCACTCGACGTACTCGGAGTAGATCCGACCGTCGGCGATGGCGTCGGGATTGGACACCCTCATCGGCGCCCCAGGCTTGGTCCGCAGGTTCGCGTCGTTGGCGTCGCGCACCGCGATCTGCTCGGATTCCGGTATCCCCAGCAGCATTCCGATGACGCGCATCGGCATCATCGATGCCAGTTCGGCGATGACGTCGAAGCCTTCGGTGCCGACGTGCGGGTCCAGGCAGCTGACGCAGTAATCGCGGATCTGCCCCTCGATGGCTGCCATCCGGCGTGGCGTGAAGACTCGCGACATCAGGCCCCGCAGCATTGAGTGGATGGGCGGGTCCTCGAACATCATGACGCCCTTGGGCATCGGGAAGTCCGACTTGATCAGCTCGAGGATGTCGCTTCGGTCGTTGGAGAAGGTCTCCCAGTTGGCAAGCGCGCCCTCGACGTCGGCGTGCCGCGATATCGCCCAGAAGTCGTAGCGCTCGTTGTAGTAGAGCGGCGCTTCCTCGCGCAGTCGCGCGTAGACGGGATATGGGTCCTTGACGATGCCGACGTCATAGGGGTCGTAGTAGACCTCGGTGCCGTTCGTGGTTGTCATGTCGTTCGCGGCTGTCATGGCAATCCCCTGTTTCACCTCAGACGATGTTGAGCGATCGCTCAACATCGTTGGATGTCGCATGTCTAGCAGCAATCGCGCGCGGCGGTCAAGGGTGGCCGGCTCAGGTGAGCACCACGAGGAGGTCACCCGCCTCGACCTGCGCAGTCCGTGACACCGCCACGCGGTTGACGGTGCCCGCCCTGGGCGCGGTGATCGCGGCCTCCATCTTCATCGCCTCGATCGTGGCAATGGACTGCCCGGCCGTGACGGTCGCACCGACTCCCACGGCCAGGGTGACGACCCCGGCGAACGGGGCGGCGACATGATCGGGGTCGGTCTTATCGGCCTTCTCCGCCGTCGGCACGGCGGCGGCGGCGCCGCGGTCACGCACTGCCACCGGGCGCAGCTGGCCGTTGAGGACGAACATGACGGTCCGCATGCCACGTTCGTCGGCGTCGGAGATCGCCTCCAGGCCGATGATCAACTCGACTCCGCGTTCGAGTTGGACGCGGTGCTCCTCGCGCTGGCGCAGCCCGTAGAAGAACTGGTTGGCACTCAGCCGTGAGGTGTCGCCGTACAGCTCGCGGTGCTCCTCGAATTCCCTTGCCGGACCGGGGAACAGCAGCCTGTTCAGCGCGGCCCTCCGCGCCCGGCCGGGCTCGGTCAACAGCATCGTGTCGGCGGCGCTCAGCGTCTCGGTTGGCTTGGCCTGCGAGCGACCGGTCAACGCCTTGGTCCGCAGCGGTTCCGGCCAGCCGCCCGGCGGGTCACCGAGTTCACCGCGCAGGAAGCCGATAACCGACTCCGGGATGTCATACCGCGCCGGATCGGCGGCGAACTCGTCGGCGTCCACGCCCGCGCCGACCAGCGCCAGCGCCAGGTCACCGACAACCTTGCTCGACGGCGTGACCTTCACCAACCGGCCGAGTACCCGATCCGATGCCGCATAGCTGGTCTCGACGTCCTCGAACCGGTCCCCCAGCCCGAGCGCGATGGCCTGGGTCCGCAGATTCGACAGCTGACCTCCCGGAATCTCGTGGCGATAGACCCGTCCGGTCGGTGCCGGTAGCCCGGACTCGAACGGCGCGTACACCTTTCGCAGCGCCTCCCAGTACGGCTCCAGATCACACACCGCCGACAGCGACAGTCCCGTGTCGAAGCACGTGTTCGCGGTCGCGGCCACGATCGCCGACAGAGCGGGCTGGCTGGTGGTGCCCGCCAACGGTGCGGCCGCACCGTCGACCGCCGAGGCTCCGGCCTGCCACGCCGCCAGATATGTGGCCAGCTGACCACCGGGAGTGTCATGGGTGTGCACGTGCACCGGCAGGTCGAATCGTGACCGCAACGCGCTCACCAGCGTCGTCGCCGCCTGCGGGCGCAACAAGCCGGCCATGTCCTTGATGGCCAGCACGTGTGCCCCAGCATCGACGATCTGCTCGGCGAGCTTCAGGTAGTAGTCCAGGGTGTAGAGCCTCTCCCCGGGATCGGACAGATCACCGGTGTAGGACATCGCGACCTCGGCCACCGCAGAACCGGTCTCACGCACCGCGTTGATCGCCGGGCGCATCGACTCGACGTTGTTGAGCGCATCGAAGATCCTGAAGATGTCGACACCCGTTGCGGTCGCCTCTGCCACGAATGCGTCGGTCACCAGATCCGGGTACGGCGTGTAACCCACGGTGTTGCGACCACGCAACAGCATCTGCAGACAGATGTTGGGCATCGCCTCGCGCAGCGCGGCCAGCCGCTCCCACGGATCCTCCTTCAAGAATCGCAGTGCCACATCGTAGGTCGCGCCACCCCAGCACTCGATGGACAGCAACTGCGGCGTCATCCGCGCGACGTACGGCGCAACCGCCAACAACCCCGTCGTGCGCACCCGGGTGGCCAATAGCGACTGATGGGCGTCACGAAACGTCGTGTCGCTGACCCCGAGCGCCGGTGACTCCCGCAGCCACCGGGCGAAACCCTCGGGACCGAGATCGTCGAGTTGCTGCCGGCTTCCGGCTGGCGGTGGGATCGTCAAGTCCAACGAGGGCAACTTGTCATGCGGATACACCGTCGACGGCCGCGGCCCGTGGGGCCTGTTCACCGTGACGTCGGCCAGGTAGTTGAGGATTCGGGTACCCCGGTCTGCCGATGCGCGTGCCGTCAACAGCTGGGGGCGCTCGTCGATGAACGACGTCGTCAGCCGTCCCGCTGCGAAGCCGGGATCCTCAAGCACCGCGTGCAGGAACGAGATGTTCGTCGACACCCCGCGGATGCGGAACTCAGCCACCGCACGCCTCGACCGCGCCACCGCGGTGGCGAAATCCCGTCCCCGACAGGTCAGTTTGACCAGCATCGAGTCGAAGTGCGCGGAAATCTCGGCCCCCACATTGGTGCCGCCGTCCAGTCGGATCCCGGCACCGCCCGGCGTGCGGTAGGCAACGATGCGACCGGTGTCGGGCCGGAACCCGTTCGTCGGATCCTCCGTGGTGATCCGGCACTGCAGCGCCGCGCCACGGACCTGCACCGACGCCTGATTCAGGCCGAGGTCGGTCAACGAGTCCCCGGATGCGATCCTCAGCTGCGCCGACACCAGGTCGACGTCAGTGATCTCCTCGGTCACGGTGTGCTCGACCTGGATTCGCGGATTGCACTCGATGAACACGTGCTGTCCACGCTCATCGAGCAGGAACTCCACCGTGCCCGCCCCCGAGTAACCGATATGGCGGGCGAACGCGACAGCGTCACCGCAGATTCTCTGTCGCAGCTCCTCCGGCAGGTTCGGCGCTGGCGCGACCTCAATAACCTTCTGGTGGCGACGCTGGACACTGCAGTCGCGCTCGAACAGGTGGATTACGTCGCCGTGTCGATCGGCGAGGATCTGTACCTCGATGTGACGCGGGTTGATGACGGCCTGTTCCAGAAACACCGTCGGGTCCCCGAAGGCCGCCTCTGCCTCTCGCGACGCCGCCTCGATCGCCTCCGGCAGAGCAGATGGCTCCGCCACGCGGCGCATCCCACGTCCGCCACCACCGGCGACCGCCTTGACGAACACCGGAAACGTCATTGCCGACGATGCGGCCACCAGGTCCGGCACCGACGCCGACGGTTCCGTGGAGACCAGCACTGGCAGGCCCGCCGCACGCGCAGCTGCGATGGCGCGTCCCTTGTGGCCCGTCAGCTCAAGGAGATCCGCGGGCGGTCCGACGAACACCAGCCCCGCCTTCGCGCACGCCGCCGCCAACTCCGGGTTCTCCGACAGGAAGCCGTAGCCGGGGTAGACGGCGTCAGCGCCACACCGTTGCGCCGTCTCGACGATCTCGTCGACCGACAGGTATGCGCGCACCGGATGCCCGACGGCACCGATCTGGTAGGACTCGTCGGCCTTGGATCTGTGCAGCGAATTGCGGTCCTCGTACGGGTAGACGGCGACCGTCGCGATGCCGAGTTCGAAGGCGGCGCGGAACGCCCGGATCGCGATCTCTCCGCGGTTGGCCACCAGCAGCTTGGTGATCACAGGCTCAGACCAGTGCGCGTTGCGGCTGGCCCGAGTACTCGCTCAGTGGGCGAATCAGGGCATTCGATGCGGACTGCTCCATGATGTGGGCGGTCCAGCCGGTGATGCGGCTCATCACGAACATCGGTGTGAACATGGGGATGTCGAAGCCCATCAGGTAGTAGGCCGGCCCGGTCGGGAAGTCGAGGTTGGGCTTGATTCCGGTCGCCGCCGCCATGTCACGCTCCAGGACCTCGTAGATGTCCAACCAGCGGCGCCCGTCACGGACAGCGGCGACGCGCTCCAACGCCGCCCTCATTGTCGGCACCCGTGAGTCACCGTTGCGATACACCCGGTGGCCGAAGCCCATAACCTTCTGCTTGCGGGACAGCTTGTCGGCCAACCACTCCGGGGCTCGCTCGGCGCTGCCGATCTCGAGCATGTCGTGCATGACCGCCTCGTTGGCCCCGCCGTGAAGCGATCCCTTGAGCGCGCCGATTGCCGCGGTCACTGCGCTGTAGATGTCGGACTGCGTCGAGGTCACGACGCGTGCGGCGAACGTCGACGCATTGAAACTGTGTTCCGCGTACAGCACCATCGACTGCTCGACGGCCTTGACGATCACAGGCTCGGGGACCTCCCCGAAACACATGTGCAGGAAGTTCTGTACGTATCCCAGATGGCTGTGCGGGGCGATCGGGTTCAGACCACGTCGACGCCGCATGTCAGCGGCCACGATGGTTGGCAGCACGGCGAACATCCGCAGGGACTTCGCCTGATTGGCACCTCGGCTGCTGTCGTCCTCCGCCGGGTCCTCGGCACCGAGGTAGCTGATCGCCGTTCGCACCACGTCCATCGGATGGCAGTTGTCGGGCAGCTTCGCCAGCAGCGACAGCATTGAGTTGTCGAGACGACGTGTCGCCCTCTCCCGTTGGCAGAACAATGCGAGTTCCTGGTCGTTCGGCAGTTCGCCGTACCAGAGCAGATAGGCGACCTCCTCGAAGCTGCACCGGGCGGCGAGATCCTGCACGGGGTAGCCGCGGTAGGTCAGCGTGTTGGTCTCCGGCACCACCTTCGATATCGCGGTGGTGTCCACCACCACGCCTGCCAATCCCTTGTAGATCATCGTGCCACCTGCTGAACGTTGAAGTTGTACACGTCGGAGTCGAATGTGTTGTAGTCGGCATAGCGCAGCAGCTCGTAGAGCCGACTGCGCTGCTGCATACGGTCGAGCAGGCCGGACTGTGTTCCCACAGTGGCGATCTCACGCAGTCCCGCCTCGACCGCGTACATCGCCAGCCGCAATGTGGTGACCGGGTAGATGACGACGTTGTAGCCGATGTCGCTCAACTGCGCGGAGGTCAGGAGCTCGGACTTGCCGAACTCGGTCATGTTGGCCAGCAGCGGTGTGTCGACGGCCGCACGGAACCGCTCGAAGTCGGCCGGTGATGCCAGGGCCTCGGTGAAGATGAGATCGGCGCCGGCGTCGGCATAGGCCTTAGCCCGGTCTATGGCCGCGTCGATCCCCTCTGTCCCCGCGGCATCGGTGCGCGCGCACACAATGAAGTTCGGATCGCGCCGCGCGGACACCGCTGCCCGAAGCCGCTTCACCATCTCCGGGGTCTCCACCACGGCCTTGCCGTCAAGGTGGCCACACCGTTTCGGGTTCACCTGATCCTCGAGATGGCACCCTGCCAGGCCCGCGTCCTCGAGAAGCGTGACGGTGCGGGCCGCACTCATCGGCTGACCGAAACCGGTATCGGCGTCGATCAGGGTCGGCAGTTCGGTCGCGGCAGCGATCTGGCCGCCGCGAGCTGACACCTCGGTCAGCGTCGTCAACCCGATGTCGGGTAGCCCGAGATCCGCGGACAGCACCGCCCCGGACACGTAGACCCCGTCGAACTCGAGTTCGGCGACCATCTTGGCCACCAGCGGCGAGAATGCTCCGGGAAGGCGTAGCAGGCCACCGGATTCCAGTGCGGCGCGAAAGCCCGCCCGCTTGTCCGCGGCTGACGTGACGGACCCGAGCAGGCCGCTCACCGGAAGATCCCCGAGGGGACAGTCGGAGCCTTGCCCAGCACCCGTGGGTCAACCCGCACGTTCAGCGCACTCAACGCTCCGGGCCGCAAACCCGATATCGCATCGACCGCGGTCAGGAATCGCTGCTGCTCGTCGACCTCAACGACACCGGCGGCGAGTTCGGTGAACTTGGCGACGTACTGCTCACGTCCGAAGGGCCTGGCACCCAACGGGTGGGCATCGGCGACCGCGAGTTCGTCGACGATGGTGTCACCGTTCTTCAGCGTGATGACGGCTTGTGCACCGAAGGCCTTCTCCGCGGGGTCATTCGAGTGATAGCGCCGGGTCCACTCGGGATCCTCGACCGTGGAGATCCTGCCCCACAGGTCGATGGTGTCAGGTCGGTGCGCCCGCTCGGGTGCGTACGACCTCTCGTGATGCCACTCGCCGTCCTGCAGCGCCACCGCGAAGATGTACATCACGGAGTGGTCCAGCGTTTCGCGCGACGCACCCGGGTCGAACTTCTGCGGATCGCCCGAGCCGGTTCCGATCACCACATGGGTGTGGTTGCTGGTGTGCAACACAATCGACGCGATCTGGTCGAGATCTCCGACGCGCTCGCGCATCCGGCGGGCAAGGTCGATCAGCGCCTGGCTCTGGTACTCGGCCGAGTGCTCCTTGGTGTAGCTGTCCAGGATCGCGCGCTTGGGCTCGCCGGGACCCGGCAGTGGCACCTGGTAGGTGTGCTCCGGACCTGCCAGCAGCCACGCGATGACGCCGTCCTCACCCTCCCAGATCGGGGCGGGCGAGCCCTCGCCGCGCATGGCTCTGTCGACGGCCTCGATCGCGACCTTTCCCGCCCATGCGGGTGCAAACGCCTTCCAACTTGAGATGAGGCCCTTGCGAGACTGACGTGTCGCGGTGGTGAGGTGCAGCGCCTGGCCGATGGCGGCGTAGATCGTCTCCTGGTCGAGGCGCAACATGGTGCCCAGGCCCGCAGCCACCGACGGTCCCAGGTGTGCGACATGGTCGATCTTGTGCTGGTGCAGGCAGATTCCCCGCACCAGATCGATCTGCACCTCGTAGGCGGTGGCGATGCCGCGGATCAGGTCGGAGCCCCGCACGCCGAGCTGCTGTGCCACTGCGACGAGCGCCGGGATGTTGTCACCGGGGTGCGAGTACTCGGCTGCCAGGAACGTGTCGTGGAAGTCGAGTTCACGGACCGCCACACCGTTGGCCCACGCCGCCCATTCCGCGGACACGGTGCCCTCGACGCCGAACACGCAGGCACCCCGGCGGGCCTTGTGCGCCAGGGCCTGGGCGCGGGCCACAGTCACCGGCCTGCGGATCACCGAGGCCGCCGATAC
This sequence comes from Mycobacterium sp. IDUB_39, assembly GCF_055419205.1. Lineage (NCBI taxonomy): Bacteria > Bacillati > Actinomycetota > Actinomycetes > Mycobacteriales > Mycobacteriaceae > Mycobacterium > Mycobacterium sp. IDUB_39. The sequence goes on along the minus strand of NZ_JBVAXF010000006.1, from coordinate 482,639 downwards.
CGCGGCGTTGTCGATGATCCGGTTGACCACCATCTCCTCGACCTCCGGGTCGACCGGGACGGGGTCGGCGGCGACCTCCGCGATCTTGGCGGCCAGGTGCTCACACCTCGGGAACTCTTCGGCGCTGCGTCGGGTACGAACGTCGTGACTGTGCATGATCCGCACGGTACGCAGCCCGTTCCACCTGCAAAAGGCCCTGTAAGTGCGTAATTTTGCGTCCTTTGGCGAAGCATTTTGCGAACGTTGCGTAAGGCCGTGCGGTTAGGCTGTGACGGTGGCGAAGACCTTCGTGGGAGCCCGCCTGCGCAGGCTGCGGGAGGAACACGGCCTGACCCAGGTCGCCCTTGCGCGTGCGCTCAACCTGTCGACGAGCTATGTGAACCAGCTCGAGAATGACCAGCGGCCGGTGACGGTGCCGGTGCTGCTGTCGCTGTCGGAGCGCTTCGATCTACCGACCCACTACTTCACCCCGGAGTCCGATGCGCGCCTGGTGTCGGACCTCCGCGAGATCCTGGCTGACGGGCCCGCGACGCCGGCACAGATCGAGGAGCTGGTAGGCCGCATGCCTGCCGTCGGCCAGACGTTGATCAACCTGCACCGCAGGCTGTTCGACGCGACCACCGAACTCGAGGCCATGCAGGTGCGCGCGAGTGCCGACTCGCCCACGCCAATCCAGCAGCCGATGCCGTTCGAAGAGGTTCGTGACTTCTTCTATGACCGGAAGAACCACATCGCCGAACTCGACCTCGCCGCCGAGGAGCTGTTCGCCCGGCAGTCAATGCGGATCGGCGGCCTGGACACGCAGCTAGCCCATCTGCTCGACACCGAACTCGGCATCAGCGTGGTGATCGACGATGGTGAGACGTTGGGCGCCAACGCAAAACGGTTGTTCCGGCCCGACACCCGCACGCTCCGCATCGCACGGTGGCTGCATCCCGGCCAACGCGCGTTCCAGTTGGCCACCCAGTATGCGCTGCTCACCCATGCCGATCTGATCTCCGCGTTGGTCGCGACCGACGACCAGCTCAGTGTTGAGGCGCGTGAGGTGGCCCGCGTCGGCCTGGCGAATTACTTCGCGGGTGCGCTGCTGCTGCCCTACCGGATCTTCCTGTCGGCCGCCGAGAGCCTGCGCTATGACATCGACCAGCTCGCCCGCCGCTTCGAGGTGGGATTCGAGACCGTCTGCCACCGCCTGTCGACCCTGCAGCGGCCCGACGCCCGCGGAGTGCCGTTCATCTTCGTGCGGACCGACAGCGCGGGGAACATCTCGAAGCGGCAGTCCGCCACGGCATTTCACTTCTCGCGCGTCGGCGGCAACTGCCCCCTCTGGGTGGTCCATCACGCGTTCTCGCGGCCCGGCGAGTTCATCACCCAGGTGGCGCAGATGCCCGATGGGCGCACCTACTTCTGGATCGCCAGGACGACCACGTCGAGTCACAGCCGATACCTGGGGCCGCACAAGAACTTCGCCATCGGTCTCGGATGCGATCTGGCGCACGCCGAACGGCTCATCTACTCGGCGGGCATCGACGTCACGGACACCGATACCACCGTGCCGATCGGAGCGGGCTGCAAGATCTGCGAGCGACCCGCCTGCCCGCAGCGGGCCTTCCCCTATATCGGGCGTGCGGTGAAGGTCGACCCGCACGCCAGCAGCGACCTGCCGTACCCGACGATCACGACGTCGTGACCGTCGGCTCCGCGGCCACGTCCTGGCGCGGCCAGGGTCGCGGAACCGGACGCTGACGTACACGCTGTGGCCACCAGAACCAGCGACCAAGCAGGGCCGCCAGGGATGGTGTCATGAGCGACCGCACGACGAACGTGTCGAACAGCAGGCCCAGACCGATCGTCGTACCGACCTGACCGATGACGATCATGTCGCTGACCGCCATGGAGATCATGGTGAAGGCGAAGACCAGACCTGCCGAGGTGACCACTGAGCCCGTGCCTGCCATCGCTCGGATGATGCCGGTTTTGAGCCCGGCGTGGATCTCCTCCTTCATCCGGGACACCAGCAGCAGGTTGTAGTCCGCGCCGACGGCGAGCAGCACGATCACCGTCATCGGCAGCACCATCCAGTGCAGCGGGATGCCGATGAGGTGTTGCCAGATCAGAACCGAAAGGCCGAAGGACGTACCAAGACTCAGCACCACAGTGCCCACGATGACCGCCGCGGCGCCGATGGCGCGCGTCAGCACCACCATGATGAGGAAGATCAGGATCAGCGAGGCCACTGCGGCGATCAGCAGGTCGTAGTCTGCGCCGAGCTGCATGTCCTTGTTCATGGCGGCGCTGCCGCCGACGAAGACCGTCGATCCTTCCAGCGGCGTGCCCTTGATGGCGTCCACAGCGGCGGTGCGCAGCGGTTCGATGTGCGACGTGCCCTCCTCGCTGAGCGGGTCACCCTGGTGATTCACCGTGAACCGCACAGCATGACCGTCGGGCGACATGAAGAGCTTCATACCGCGTTGGAAATCGGCCGTACCGAAGGCCTCCGGCGGAAGGTAGAACGTGTCGTCGTTAAGCGCTGCGTCGAACGCCTGACCCATCGCGGTCGCGTCATCCTGCGTCGCCATGTTCTGATCCTGCTGAGCCTTCTGCGCCTGATACTGGTTGAGCATCATTTGCTTCTGGTTCTTCATCGTCTGGATCATCGCCGGCATCAGCGCCGCCATCTGCGGTGTCAGCTCGGCCATGCGCTCGAGATCGGGCACTATGGCCTGGAAGTCGTCGGACATCTGATTGATGCCATCGAGGCTGTCGAAGACCGACCGCATCGACCAGCACACCGGGATGTCGTAGCAGTGCGGCTCCCAGTAGAAGTAGTTGCGTATCGGCCGGAGGAAGTCGTCGAAGTCGGCGAGGTGATTACGCACCTCGCTGATGGTCACCGAGGTGTCCGACATCTTGTCGGCCATCCGGCGTGTGACGTCGGCCAACTCCAGCGTGATGCCCTGCATCTTCGTCATCGAGTCGATGGTCACCTGCATCTCGTTGGCCTGCTTGAGTGAGTTCTCAAGCACGATCTGCTGGTAGTCGTTGTTCATCAGTTGGCCAGTGCTGCTCTGACTCATCGAGTAGGCCAGCGAGGCGTGTTTGATCGGTTTGCCGTCGGGCCGCGTGATCGTTGTCACCTGCGCGATACCGTTCACCCGAGCCATAGCCTTGGCGATCTTGTCGATCACCAGGAAGTCGGCGGGATTGCGGAGGTCGTGGTCGGCCTCCACCATCACCAGCTCGGGGTTCATCTTGGCCTCGGAGAAGTGCCGGTCGGCGGCCGCCTGACCGACGTTCGCGGGGATGTCGGCGGGGAGGTAGATGCGGTCGTTGTAGGTGGTGTGGTAGCCGGGCAGCGCAAGCAGGCCGACGAGGCACAACACGATTGCCATCACCAGGACGGCGCCGGGCCACCGCACGGTGGCCGCACCGACGCGGCGCCAGCCGCGGGCACCCTTGGTGCGCTTGGGTTCGAGGATCTTGCCGAACCGGGTGACGATCGAGATGACCGCGGGTCCCATCGTCAGTGCCGCGGCGACCACGATAGTCATGCCGGCCGCCAACGGGATGCCCATGGTCTGGAAGTACGGCAGTCGCGTGAAGTGCAGGCACAGCGTCGCACCGGCGATGGTCATGCCCGAAGCCAGCACGACGTGAGCCGTGCCGTGGAACATGTCGTAGTAGGCCGACTCTCGGTCCATCCCCTTTCTTCGCGCCTCGTGGTAGCGCCCGATCAGGAAGATCGCGTAGTCAGTGGCCGCGGCGATCGCCAGCGTCACAACCATATTCGTCGCGAAGGTGGTGAGCCCGAACACTTCGTGATACCCCAGGAAGGCGACGATCCCGCGGGCTGACAACAGGCCGACCATGACCATGCCCAGCGTGATCACCGTCGTGATGACCGAACGGTAGATCAACAGCAGCATGATGGTGATGACGCCGAATGTCAGCGCCTCGATCGTCTTCATGCTGGCATCGCCGACGGCGTTCTGATCCGTCGTGGTCGCTGACGGGCCTGCGACGTAGGCCTTCACACCAGCGGGGGGCTCGGCGCCCTCGGCGATTTCTCGAACCGACTCGACCGACTCGTTGGCCAGGGCCTCGCCCTGGTCACCGGCGATGTACACCTGGACGTACGCGGCCTTGCCATCGATGCTCTGAGCACCGGCCGCCGTCAGCGTGTCACCCCAGAAGTCCTGGACGTGCTGCACATGCGTGGTGTCGGCACGCAGTTCGCGCACCATCTCGTCGTAGAACGCGTGCGCGTCCGCGCCAAGCGCTTCGTCGCCCTCGAGCACGATCATCACCGAGCTGCTGGTGTCGTACTCCTGGAACACCTGGCCGACGCGCTTGACCGCGATCAACGACGGTGCGTCGTTGGGGCTCATCGACACTGCGCGGAGCTTGCCGACCACCTCGAGCTGCGGGACGGTGGTGTTGAGGATCGCGACGATGGCGATCCACACCAGGACGATCGGGATGGCGAAGGCACGGATGAACCGCGGCAGCCACGGGCGAGCCGCGTGCCGAGCAGGCGGCATGGCATCCGTTGGGGTGTCGTCGATTAACGTGCTCATGCCGCCTTCACCAAGCAGTACGTCGCGGCATTCACGCCCTGCGCCGTCCTTTCGTCCTTGACCTCGTCATCGACTGTGACTCGGCAGCTGATTGATTGACCGTCGCTCTGAGCGAGCAGGTTCGGCATGACGGACGGAATCGTCGTCTCCAGGGTCAGTGACCACGGCAGCGCTACCTCGCCTGTCTTCTGCGGCAAACCGTCGAGGTCGGTGTAGTTGATGACGGCGGTGGCCCCAGTCCCAAAGACCTCGTACGTCACGATCTTCGGGTTGAAGTTCTCCGCCGTGTCGGTTCCGATCGGCGTCACCACTGCCCCGTCGGAGCCGAACACCGACCGCAGGTTGGCCACCGTGAAGACGCCGATTGTGACGGCCGCCACCATGAGAATGGGCAACCAGACGCGTTTGAGCATCACGAAGACTGCGGTCACGGTTGACCTTTCGAGGAGTTAACAACGACACCGCGAGCAGGCGCGGAAGATCTAGGTAGGCAATCTAAGCGCGGAAGTGGATAGAGTCAATCCGGTTATAGACACGCGTTACGCACGTCACTAAAGTGGGCGTTGTGATTGACAAACCGGGTCGAGGGCTGCGCAAAGACGCCGAACGCAATCGGCAACGCGTGCTCGATGCCGCGCGCGAACTGTTCGCGGAAAGGGGCATGGAGGCCACGCTCAACGACGTCGCCCAGCATGCGAAGGTCGGCGTGGGCACCGTCTACCGACGATTCGCCACCAAGGAGGAACTCGTCGATGCGATATTCGAAGACGGTATCGAGCAGATGGTGGCGCTCGCAGAGTCAGCTCTGCAACAGAAGAATTCGTGGGATGGCTTCGTCTGGTACGTCGAGCAGCTCTGCGAACTGACCGCCACTGACCGTGGCCTGCGCGAGATGGTCTACAGCACGGCCTACGGCGGGTACCGCTGCGAGTGCGCGCGCGATCGACTTACTCCCCCGATCACCAAGCTCGTCGAGCGGGCGCGGGACGACGGCCACCTACGGCCGGACATCGAGCCATCCGACATGCCGATCATCGGCTTGTTGGCGGGAACGGTGAGTGAATGGGCCGGCCACGTCGAGCCCGAACTATGGCGCCGATACGTCGCGCTGCTGCTCGAGGGCATGCGTCACCGCGATGGCCAGGACGGCCTCGGCACCAACGCGCTCAAATCCGAGCAGATGGACGAGGCGATGCGCGGCTGGCGTCCCTCCGGATGACCTGACCTAAGCGCCTCCCGTCACACCGGGTCGAACTCCACGTGCAGTGAGGTGAGCCCACGCATGATGAACGTCGGTTCGTATTCGTAGTGGCGGTCCTCGGCGGGCCCGTGCGAGGCCTCGGCGATCCTGATGTTGGCCATCCGGTCCAACACCCGGTTCATTGAGATCCTGGCCTCCGAACGTGCCAGTGGCGCACCGGGACACGAGTGCGCGCCGCGGCCGAACGCAACATGCTCGCGCACGTTGCGGCGGTCGTGATGGAACTCGTGTGGGTTGTCGAACTTGCGTGGATCACGGTTGCTCGCGCCGGGCAGCAGCATGATGATCGTGCCTGCCGGGATGTCGACACCGCCCACGCTCGTCGTCGTGCGGGCCAGCCGGAAGTGGCTCTTGACCGGACTCTCCATGCGCAACGCCTCTTCGAGGAACGCCGGGATCAAGGCCCGGTCATCGCGTAGCGACTGTGCGATGTCGGGGCGTTCGGCGATCACCCGCATGCCGGTGCTGAGAAGCTTCGTCGTGGTCTCCATGCCCGCGGCGAACAGGAAGGTGGCCAGCTTGACCACCGCCTCCACCTCGGGCACCGTGCCGTCGGGGTAAGTGGCCGCGGACAGTTCGGTCAGGACGTCCTGGCGCGGCTCTGCGCGCCGATCGGTGATGTACTCCCTGAACTTGTCGTCCAGCCACACCAGTGGGTTGTGCGCGACGGTGTCGCCGCCACCGACCTCGCCGATGACCTCGTTGCCGAGCACCGCGCGGAACTCGGCGTGGTCCGCAATCGGCACCCCTAGCAGGTCGGCGATGACCAGCATCGCGAACGGCTTGGCGTACTCCTCCATGAACTCGCACGAGCCCTTCGCGATGAACGTGTCGAGTTGCTCATCGGCCAAGCGCCACATGAACGCCTCGTTCTCGCTGAGCCGCTTGGGCGTGATGAGCCTGCTCAGCAGACCACGCGTCCTGGCGTGGAGATCGGAGTCCATGGTCACGACGTGCTCGGCCATCGGGATGGTGGCGCGGTGCTCCTCGATGAGCGCCCCGATATCGTCGCCCTCCGGAGTGAAGGGCAGCGGCGGGAATGGGCCGGCCACGGCCACACAGGACGAGAACGCGCCGTCCTTGTAGGCCGCGAGCGCCTCGGCGTGCCCCGTGATGGCGACCACGCCGTGCGGGCTCGCCGGCCGGACCGGACAGTCCGAGCGCAGATAGTCGTAGTACGGATAGGGATCGGGTACGAGTGCGGGGTCGAAGAAGTAGTCGACGGTCTCGAAGTCGAGCTTCTCGGAGTCGGCCGTCTCGACGTCATTGCCGGCGTGCTGAGTCATCGTGACATCACCGAGTCGAACAACACCGGCAGTGACGTCGGCGAGCGGAACACCTGACCTCGAATGTGTGGGTCATCCCCGTCGGGATCCAACCGCAGGTTCGGTAGCCGGTCCAGGAGAAGGTTGACGGCAGTGCGCATCTCGAGACGCGCGAGGTGCATGCCCAGGCACACGTGGACACCGTGTCCCCAACCCAGATTCCCCTTCGCCGTGCGAAAGATGTTGAACTCATCCGGATCGTCCCATCGATCCTCCTGCCGATTCGTCGAACCAAGCATCGGAAGCACCGAGCACCCCTCGGGGATGGACACCCCACCGAGTTCGGTGTCGCAGGTGGTGGTGCGGGTGATGGTCAGCAGGGGCGGATTCCACCGCACCGACTCCTCGATTGCCTGCGGTAGCAGTGCGCGGTCGGCGCGGATCGCATCGAGCTGCGACGGGTCCGAGAGCAACCCGAAGAGCAGGTTTCCCAGCGACCTATAGGTCGTCTCCACCCCTGCGGGCAGCAGCAGCCGTAGAAACGAGAAGATCTCCTCATCGGTGAGTTTCTCACCGTCGATCTCCGCCTCAGCCAGCAGACTGATCAGATCGTCCTTCGGATCAGCCCTGCGTGCCTCGAGGATCGGTGCGAAGTACTCACACAGGGCTGCCGCCGCCGCAAGGCCGCGCTCTGGGTTCATGATCCAGCTCAGCAGCGATATGGACCAGCGCTGGAACTGCGGGTAGTCCTCCTCCGGCAATCCCAACAGGCCTGCGATGATGCGGCTCGGGAAGTCGAAGGTGAACTCCTTGACGAGGTCGGCCCGGCCGCTCGCCGCGAACCCGTCGATCAATTCATTGCCCACACGGCCAACCAGTTCGTCCTGCCAACGCGCTAGAGACTTCTGCGAGAACGCCTTCGACACGAGGCCACGGAGCCTGCCGTGCACGGGCTCGTCCATGCCGAGCATCACCCGCTCCCCGAGCACCGGGCCGAACGCCGCGATGACGCCCGAGGAGGAGTAGGTCAGGTTGTCGCGCAACATCTGCTGGGCGTCCTCGTAGCGGTACACGATGAAGACGGGCTTGCCAGCCTCCCCGGGCATCGCGGACATGTCGATCCGCTGGACGGGCTCCTCTCGTCGAAGCCTGGCCAGCTCCGGGTACGGATCCCGCACGTCACCCGAAACGGCGGCGTCGAACGCCCCAAAGTCCTCGAGATCGTCGAAAAGCTGTTCCATCATTGAACTCCTTGCGGCTGAGCGTTATTGGGCTGGGTACGCCACGGACTTGATCTCGGTGTACTGGCTGAAGCCCGCGAGTCCGTTCTGGCGGCCGACGCCGCTGTCCTTGTAGCCGCCGAACGGTGTGTCCGCGCCGTACCCAGCTGTGCCATTGAGCCCGATGAAGCCCGCACGTAGACGGCGGGCCACGGCCAGCGATCGGTCCAACGAACTCGACATGACGTTGCCGGCCAGCCCGTACGCGCTGTCGTTGGCGATTCGAATCGCGTCGTCCTCGTCCTCGTAGGGGATGACGGCCAGAACAGGGCCGAAGATCTCCTCCTGCGCGATCGTCATCTGGTTGTCGACATCGGTGAACAGTGTTGGGCTGACCCAGAATCCCCGGTCGAACCGTTCGGGCGGTTGGGCGCTTCCGACCAGCATGGTGGCCCCCTCATCGATCCCCTTGCGGATGTAGCCGAGGATCCGCGACTGTTGCCTTGCTGAGATCACCGGACCGCACAGGGTGGCGGGATCCTGTGGATCGCCTGCGGCGATGTTCTCGTAGATGGCCTGCAGAAGTGCGACACCCTCGTCGTAGCGCGAGCGCGGCAACAGCATTCGGGTCGGTGCCGCACAGCCCTGCCCGGCGTGTAACAACGGTCCGATGCCGATCAGGCACGCCGTGTTGAAGTCGGCGTCCTCGAGCACGATGGTCGCCGACTTGCCGCCTAACTCCAGGAAGAGCCGCTTCATGGTGGCGGCGCCTTTCTCCATGATCCGCTTGCCGACCACCGTCGAGCCGGTGAAGGAGATCATGTCGACCTTGGGCGAGACTGTCAGCTCCTCGCCCACGAAATGGTCCGACGCGGTCACGACATTGACGACGCCCGCGGGGATATCGGTCTGCTCGGTGATGAGCCGACCGAGTCGCGTCGCGTTGAAGGGGGTGTCGGGCGCGGGTTTGAGGACCACGGTGTTGCCGGTGGCCAGGGCTTGCCCGAGCTTGTTGATCGTGACCTCGAACGGGAAGTTCCACGGTGTGATGGCCCCGACCACACCCACCGGCTCGTACCACACCTTTCGCGTGGTGTTGACCCCTGTGACGGACACCACGGTGTCCCCGAGATCGGTCTCCCACGGAAAGGTCTCGATCAGCCGAGCCGGATATCTCAGGCCATCAGCAAGGGGTGCATCCAGTTGTGGTCCGTGCGTGACCGCGCGCGGGCAGCCCACCTCGCGGATGAGTTCCTCTCGCAACTCCTCGATCTCACCCTCGATGGCGTCGTGCAGCTGTTCGAGGCAGCGCTTGCGAAATCCGCGGTTGGTCGACCAGTCCGTGTCGTCGAATGACCGCCGCGCGGCATCGATGGCCCTGTGCATATCGGCCCTCGAGCCGTCGGACACCTCGCCGAGCACCTCTTCGGTGGCTGGATTGATGTTCGCGAACGTGCCGGCCTCACCGTCGACGAGTTTGCCGTCGATGAGCATCCGCCGCTCGTGAGTGGGAGTCTCAGGCATCTGTTCCGCTCCCCCGTTCTGTCGGTCGACTCGGTTTGGGTTTCGGACCGAGCTTCATGACCACCACCGCGATTCTTTGCATCACCGGTGCGGGCAGCGTCGTTGCAGCGCGGATCATCGCGCGCTGGCCGAGGGTCAACGACGCAGTGCCGTCGCGTATCGCACCCTGCCTGGGCAGACCCATGGCGAGCCGACTCATCTGGTACATCCCACCCTGGGACAGGAACCTGCTGGACAGCAGCAGCATTCGGGCATCGGATCCGACCGGATGTCTGGTGTAGGGCGCCGTGCCCTCGAGTGCCGCGCGCAGCGCACGCGCGAACTTGTCCGGCGACTTCGCGATCCGCATGGCCAACCGTCCGCGCCTGTCGATCCTGTTGTGCAGCGGTGCGTACGGGCCGTCGAAGTCACGCAGGTCGGTCGTGCCCGCGTCGGTGATGATGTCAGTGTCGAAGGTGCCGGTCACCAGGACGGTGACACCGAGCCCGAACGGGGCGATCTCCCCCGCCAACGATTCGGCCCACCGCTCGACTGCACCCTTGGACGCCGAGTACGCCGCGATCGAGGGCATACCCCGCACCCCACCCGCGCTGGACACCATGACGATGCGACCTCTACCCGCCGCCCGCATTCCCGGCAGCAGCGCTTGTGTGAGTCGCACCGGACCCAACACATGGGTCGCAAACATGCTCTCCCACAGTTCCAGTGGTGATTCCTCGACCACAGCGGCCGCCGAGATGCCCGCGTTGTGGACCACGGCGTACGGAGCACCCACGGCCGCTTCGATGGCCTTGGCGGCGGAATCGATAGACCCCGTGTCAGCGAGATCGAGCGGCACGGCGATCAGCCGGTCGTCGTCGGCGGCGGCTCCTGTCGCCTCACGCAGCAGCGCAAGGCCCCGCTCGGGTGACCGCATCGCTGCGACCACTCGCCAGCCCTGGCCGTACAGATGCTTGGCCGACGCGAAGCCCAGGCCCCGCGACGCACCCGTGATGACGACACTTCGCGCTTCACTCAAGTTTCTCGTCACCCATCCGCGTTCTCAGGTGCACAACGACCGTCGCCAGCTGGCGGGGCCTCGACGTCGGGCCGTCCGTTCGGCACCCCGCTCTGCCATGTGGCCCACTTCCCGACTGAGTACGGACCCACCGCGCCTTCCTTCTCGTAATATCCCTGCGGGTCATACACTTTGGCCTCTGGGTAAGGCCACGGACACGCAACCGAGGTGGCCAGACCGCTGGCCTTGATCGCCGCGAACCAGGCGCCGTAGGCGAAGTACGCGACGTTGATGATCGCGAACATCACCAGGAACGTGCCGAGCACGGGCTTGCTCGGAAACAGCCTCGCCTTGGCGGCGAGCTTCTCCGCCACCGACTTTCCGGTGTCGTCGCGGTACACGAGAATGCCGGCCGGCACCATGACGAAGGTGACGGCGAAGGACTCCCAGATCAGTGGGAACTGGAACGGGGTGCCGACAAAGATCGAGCCGAACGGGATCACCTGCGAGTAGATGTACATCCCCGTGCGTATCGAGCCGATCTCGAGGGCCGCGTCGAAGACGAACCCGATCACCAGGATCAGCAGCCCCAGGCTGATCAGCGGGTGGCGCCAGACGAAGGCCTCCGGATCCCGCTTCGCCTGGAGTTTGCGCAGCACCCATACCGCGACGAAGTAGGGGCCGAAGTAGAACGTCACGTAGCCGAACACGATGAACGGTTCGACCGTCGGCGACATCATGATCAGGGGCCACGATTCCGGCCAGTGCAACAGATCGGGGTTGTAGACCGCGAACGGCGCCCAGTTCATGATCGGGTCCTGCCACACGATCAACGTCGTACAGAGGAACATGAGCATGATCGGACTGCCCGGGTTGCGTCTCCAGCCGATGACGAAGATGACAATCAACTGCACCAGCAGCAGCGCGGTTCCGAGTTGGACCCACAACATCCAGTTGTCGACCCCGAAGAGGTACTCGACCGGCCGGGGTCTGCCCTCGGTGTTCGGATTTGCCACCCGGGGGTCGAGCGCGGTGCGCGAAACGACGACGAACAGCGCGACGAACGTGACGACCGCCGAGGCGCTGATCCAACGGCCCCAACGAATCTCGTTCGCACCTGGACGCGCCGGGGCCGATTTCTCCTCAAGCAGTGGTGCCGATTCCTCGGTTGTCATTCCGCTCCTCGCGTGCGCGCCGTCATGTCACTCCTGCCCGAAACGGTCGACGAGGTGCGAGGTAACCCCGTCGGCATCGAGAGTCCGCGCCACCAGGTACCCCGATCCCATCCATGCGCGGCGCGTCCACTTGCCAAGGGACACTCGGGTTCCCGGTGCCCCCGACGCGGCGGGCACCATCTTCACCCGCTCCAGCGCCTCCTTGACCCCACGTGGGCTCAGCGGATGCGAGTCAGTGAAGGCGCACACCAACGTGGTGGCCACGTCACGATTGACCACGGGTACGCAGTACTCGGGGCGACGACCGCCGTACCTCTCGGCGTAACGATCGAGGAAGTCCTGCCCGATCGGGTTGCCCTCGTCGTACTGGTCGACACCGATCCACCCCATGAACGCGTTCCACATGACCGGATTGACCCAGGCGTTCTGGAACGCCGTGGTGGTGAAGCGGGGCGGATCCCACTCCAGCGCCTCCAGTGCGGGATTGATGAAGACGATCCCGAAGCCGAAGCCGAGATGCACGACGGACTCGGCCTTCGCCTCGTGCAGCGTACGAACGGCCTCGTTGATGTCCTGCGCGGTCTGCGCGATGGCGACCTCCGCGACGATGCGAATACCCTTGCGCCGACAGGCGCTCCGGAGATTCTTCACATAACTGTCGCCGATGAGGCTCTGCTCGACGAGTACGCCGATCTCCTTGAGTCCACGCTTGGCCACCAGGTCGGCGATGAAGATCGGTTCGTCGGTCATCGAGCCCTGAGGGAAGGCGAAGGTCCACTCGCCGAGCCAGTCGTCGGTGCCGGTGACGCTGAGCGCAGGGACGCGGAAGCGTTCCTCAATGGCCTCCCGCAGCGGGACGCAGTTGTCGGTGATGTTCGGGCCGAACACCGCCAGGCAACCCTCGTCGACGAGTTCGCCGAAGGCGTCGATCACCGCCTTGACCGAACCCTTCGGCAGTCCCTCGACCTCGCGATAGATCATCTGCACCGGACGATCCATTAGGCCTTGCTCATAAGCCTCCTCGAAGACGAGGTCGAAGCACTGGGTGAAGTCGGCCAGCATCTCCTCGGGAAACCCCGGCGGCAGCCTGAAGTCCATGAGGTAGCCGACCTTGATCGGCTCGGCAGTGCTCTCGTACGACACGTGACCTCCCTCGAAATTCGTTCAGCACAGTGCGTCACACACGGTCAGGCTCCTGCCGGCCCCAGGTAGACGTCGATCATCTCGACCAAACCGCGGGTGACGTTTGGGTCGTCGGTCAGCGGGCCGGCGATGGCCGCGCGTGCGGCGTCCCGAGGGGTGAGCCCCTCGGCGATCAACCGGCCCGCGGCGATCAGGACTCGCGTCGAGGACACCTCGCGGAGTCCGCCGGTCTCCAATCGGCGGATCGCGCCGGCGAGGCGGACCAGCGCTGCCGCGGTATCGGAGTCGATGCCAGCCTCGAAGGCGACGATCCCCTCCTCGACCTCGGGGCCGGGGAACGTGAACTCGATGGCCACCATTCGTTGACGCGTCGAGTCCTTGAGGTCCTTGAGCACGCTCTGATAGCCGGGGTTGTAGGACACCACCAGACCGAAGCCGGGAGCCGCGTTCAAGGTGACGCCGAGGCGGTCGATGGGAAGTTCACGACGGTGGTCTGCAAGCGGATGCAGGACCACGGTCGTGTCCTGCCTGGCCTCGACGACCTCATCGAGGTAGCAGATGGCACCCTCGCGCACGGCGCGCGTCAGCGGCCCGTCCACCCATTCGGTGTCGCCGCCGCGTAGCAGGTAACGCCCCACCAGGTCGGCGGTCGTGAGGTCATCGTGGCAGGAGACGGTGATCAACGGGCGATCCAGGTCATGCGCCATCGCCTCGACGAACCGGGTCTTGCCGCACCCCGTCGGACCCTTCAGGACTATCGAAAGACCCTGCCGATAAGCGGCTTTGAAGACCGTCTCCTCGTTCGCGACGGACACATAGAAGGGGCGCTGGGCCCGGCCGCCGGCGGGCGCCGCGGAGTTGTCGAACTCCAGAGTTCCCAGCGCATGATCGGCGGCGTTGCCTGGCATCGCATCCCTTTCTCGGCGCCCCGTCCATCGGATCGCGTCAACCCGCGAAACCGCGACGGAGACCGTCGCGGTGCGAGTGTGGCGAGCGTAGCGCGGAACAGATGTTTGGTACAAGTGTGGCGCGCAAATTGCCGCAGGCAAACCCTTGTCGGACTCGCACTTTCACGACACCTTCCGGCGCCGCGCCTCGGCACGGTTGAGTGCCACGCGGAACAGGGGGCCGATGACGCGGCTCAATTGACCGGGCTCGGCGATCGTCGCGTGGGCCGCGGTTCCAAAGACCCGCCGCAGCTCCTCGACGTCCGTTCCCGCGCCGACCGTCAGGCACAGGCACCCGATGCCCTCCCGAGTGACCTCACTCAACGCGCGACGCGCGTCAGCCGCGCCGTACACGCGCTCATAGCCGTGGTCGTAGGCCAGCCCATCGGAGAGGACGACGAGCAGTCGGCGTGGGGTGCCCGCCCGCTCGCGCAGCACCGTGGCGCCATGCCGGATGGCCGCGCCCAGCCGCGAGTAAGCGCCGGGCCGCAGCCCATAGAGCCGTCGCATCGCCGCGGTGTCAAACCGCTCGTCGAAGCGCTTGATCGGCGTCATGTTGACCGCCGAACGCCCCTGTGAGCTGTACGCGAAGAGCGCGACCCGATCCCCCAGTTCGTGTAGCGCCGTGGTCATCGCCGCGGCCGCGGTCCGTTGCTGTTCGTGCACAGTGCGCCCGCCACCTCCGGCCTCCGCTGCTGACCCCGACACGTCGAGCAGGATGAGTACGGACAGATCTCGGCGCCGCCGCAGATTGTCGACGTAGACCGAGTCGTCAGGCGCCGATCCCGCCGCGAGTTCCACCTGCATCTCGACGGCTGCATCCACATCGATGTCATCGCCCTGCGCCTGGCGGTGGTGCCGACTGAGGCCCATTCCGAGCCTGTTCAACGACCGTCGCAGCGCATGACCGTCAGGGGTCGACCAGCCCTCACCGAGAACCGTGGCCTCAGCCTCCACCACCGTGCACCAGCCCTGGCGATAGCGCTTGTGGTGAACGTCCCACTCCGGATACGTGATGCCCTTGATCGCGTCGTCGGCCGTGTCTCGATCAGGCGACGGCGTCAACGAGGACACCACGGCGCCCGCTCCACGCGTCGCCAACCATCGTTGATGGGTGGCCGCGTCCGCGCCAGGTTGGCCACCACCGCCGAGCTGTCTGACCTTGCTCATCATCTTGGCCAGAAGCCTGCCGATGCCGCCCCCGCCGGCCGGGCTCGAGAACAGATCAATCACGTCCTCCTCGGTGTCGGCTTCTGCAAGCAGTTCGGACAGTTCCCCCTGCGGCTTCTTGGCTGGGCGGTGTCGGGCCGTGGCGGCCGCCCTCGACTTCTCCGCAGCGCGATGCTCGGCGAGCAGCCTGCGCGCATGAATCGTGCCAAAACTCGCAGGCGTCGGGCCGATGGCCGCACGACTCTCCGCCATCGCCAGAGACGCGGAGGGCGATGCGCTCGAAACGTCGGGACAACCATCGATCAACGACCGCATGGATATCGGCAGGAACGGAGCGTTGACGCCGAGTGCGCGCCGGCCCTCGACAGCCAGGTAGCGGTCAGCCAGCGCCTGCCGCTTCGCCAGCCTGGCCACGATGTCGGGTTCCAGACCACCCGCCGCGAGCAGACTTGCCTGCACGGTCAGCGATTCGAGTTGCGAACGCAGACTGGATGCGGCGTCGACATAGACCGTCCTGCCGTCTGTCCACGCTGGCTCACCCGCCTCCAGGGCGGCCACCACCAGGGGGCGCCCGGCCACCGCCGAGGCGAACAACCCCAGCCGTTCCACCACGGTGTCGTTCGCCACTGAGCTCCCTTGCGACGGGTCCGAGAACATTGACCAAATATCTGTTCCAACGTAGGGTCCGGGGCGCCCGCCAGTCAATCGATCACTGCATTCAGGTGCGTGGCGTCGGAACGGGAAATGGCAGGAACCGCATCATGATCGAATTCACCGGGCAGGTCGCGGTGGTCACAGGATCGGGTCGCGGCCTCGGTCGGCTGTACGCCAACGCCGCGATCGCCTTCCCCGACCACACACGCTGACATGAGGATCACCGAGGCGACATCCGACGCGGCGGGCGCGCGGTACAGCACCCTATCGGCGCAGGTCGGTAGGATCGCCAGGTGGCGCACCCGGGAACTTCCACGACCCCGAAACCGCCTCACCGCTGTTCTGAACCGCCGTTCTGACCTCTGACAGGAGCCGACATCGACGCCTCATCGACGACGGGCCAGCACGGACGTGGCCCAGCGAGGGCTCGGCAGTCCCGGTCGGGTCCCGTCGTGGCCGGTGCGCCGTCGACCGGCAACGGAGGCTTCAGCGGTAATGACGCGACTCGGCGCACCGAGATCCTCGAGACCGCCAATGCGGTGATCGCCACGTCGGGTCTGCGGACGTCGCTGCAGCAGATCGCTGACGCTGCCGGCATCCTCGCGGGCAGCCTGTATCACCACTTCGAGTCCAAGGAAGCCATTCTTGTCGAGTTGATCCGCCGCTACCACGCGGAACTCGACCGCATCGGAGAGATCGCACTGCAACGTCTCGACGAACCCGACGCCAGGCCCGCCGAGGAACAGATCATCAGCCTGTGCTGCGCGATCGCCCGCTGCGCGGTCGAACACCGTGCCGCCCTGCAGATGTCGTTCTACGAGGGCCCAAGTGCCGACCCCGAACTCGCGGAGCTGACCCGACTGCGCCCGGCGAAACTGCTGGCGGCGATGCAGCAGGCGTTGCGGGCCGGCCGATGGAGTGGCTACATCCGGCCCGACGTCGACCTCCCCGTCGTCGCCGACCGCATGGTCCAGAGCATGCTTCACGTGGGCCTGGACATGATCCGCCACAAGGCCTCCAGCGATCAGGTCGCGACGATGATGTCCAAGATCGTCCTTGCCGGACTCGCTGCGCGGGAGCGCAGCGATGCCGAGCTGGACACCTCAGCGGCATTCATTGCGGCACAGGGCGTCATCGACACCTGGGGTGATGACGCAGACACGGATGACAAGGCGGCGCACGTGCGTGCGGTCGCGCGTACGGAGTTCGGCCGGCGCGGCTACGAGATGACCACGGTGCGTGACATCGCCTCGGCGGCGGGCCTGGGCACCGGAACCGTGTACCGCGTGATCGGCTCCAAGGACGAACTCCTGATGTCCATCATGCTGTCGTTCGGCAAGAAGGTTGGGGGTGGCTGGACCGCCGTGTTGCAGTCCGACTCGACACCGGTGGAGAAACTCGACGCGCTGTCCTGGCTCAACATCAATGCCCTGGATCGCTTTCCCGACGAGTTCCGCATCCAGCTGGCGTGGATGCGCCAGTCCCCGCCGGACACAGCCGATCCCGGGTGGTCGTTCAGCATGCGCGTTCGACAGATGAAAACGCTTCTGTCCGAGGGCATCAAGTCCGGCGACATTGGGATCGAGAGCCCAACGGCCGAAACGCTGGCCCGCTGCGTCATCGGCATCCAGTGGATTCCCGAGAACATCCTGCAGGACCTTGGCACCCGCGACAGCCTCATCCTGTCCCGCGACACCGTGCTGCGCGGCGTCGCGGTGCGCACGGACTGAACGGGGGCGCACCCATGAGCGAGCACGTCGACTATCTGGTGACCGGGGCGGGCGGCGGCATCGGCGGGGTGAGCCGCTCCGTGGTGCAGCTACTGATTGGCGACGGCGCGAGGGTTCGAGCGATGGTGCATCGGGAGGACGAGCGCGCCGACGCGCTCAGGACCCTTGGTGCACAGGTGGTGGTGGGTGACCTCACGGACCCCGGCAGCGTCGTCGCCGCGCTGCGCGGAGTGAAGCGGATGTTCTTCAATATGAGTGTCTCACCGTCGTATCTGACGGCGACCGCCATCGTCTGCGCCGCTGCCCGTGAGGACGGTGACGTCGACACCATCGTGAACATGTCGCAGATGACGGTGTCGCAGATGACGCTGACCAGCACCGAGGAATCGGACCAGCACCGACTGCACTGGCTGGCCGAACAGGTCATGGACTGGTCCGGACTGCCGGTCACCCACATCCGGCCCACGGTGTTCATCGACAACCCACTACTGACGTTCCTCAACGCCGAGTCAGTCCGCGAGCGGCACGTGCTCGCCCTGCCGTTCGGCCGCGGCCGGACCTCACCGATTGCCGCGAGTGACGTCGCCCGTGTCGTCACCGAACTCCTGCTGCACCCGCAGCGCCACCGCAGCCACGTGTACGAGTTGACCGGACCGGAGGTCCTCGACATCGACGGCCTGGCCCAAAGTTACTCGCGCGCGCTGCAGTACCCGGTGACGGCGCAGGACATGGCGCTCGAACAGTGGCGGCAAGACATACTGGCTGGCGCGGGCCTTCCACCTCACGTCGAGCAGCACATCGCCACGATGGCGCGGCTGCATCGTGACGGCCGTTACGACCGCCTCACCAACGACGTCGAACAGGTCACCGGCCGGCCCCCGATGACGGTCGCGGATTACATCAGCGCGAATCCGCAGAAGTTCATCGCTGGCTGGAACGCGTAATTTCGGACCCGTGACCACGCCACTACGGGCCGTCGTGGTCGGCTCCGGGATCAGCGGGCTGACCACGGCCATCTACCTGCTCGAGGCCGGTCACGCGGTGCAGATCGTGGCCGCCGAACCCACTATGTCCACGACCTCGGCTGTGGCGGCGGCGGTCTGGTTCCCGACCCATGTCGCGCCGTGGGAGCGGGTGTCGGGGTGGGGCGAGGACACCTTCGGCGTGCTGGCCGAACACGCGGCGGCACAGGTGCCGGGGGTGATCATGCGCGAGTCGCTGGGGCTCTATCGGGAACCGCCGGGCGAACCCACGTGGGTGAGCGCAGTCGGCGGTGTTCGCGACGCGCGGGCCGACGAACTTCCCCCGGGCTATGCCTACGGCTTGCGGTACGCGGTGCCGCTGGCGGAGATGTCCCGGTACCTACCGTGGCTGGTGGCCCGGGTCCGCACCCTCGGCGGGCAGTTCACCCAGCGACACCTGCAGTCGCTGAATGACGTGGGCCGCGGTGCCGACGTCGTGGTCAACTGCGCCGGGCTGGGTGCTCGCGAACTCGTCGGCGATACGTCGATGTACCCGGTGCGGGGTCAGATCGTGCGGGTGAGCAATCCCGGCCTGACCATGTCAGTTCGCGATGAACTCCATCCCGGCGGCCGCGCCTATGTGCATCCGCGCACGACGGACTGCATTCTGGGCGGCACGCTGGACGTGGGCCAATGGAACACCACGCCCGACCCTGCCGTCGGTGCGGCAATCCTGGCGCGGTGTGCCGACCTGGTGCCCGCACTGCGCGGTGCGGAGTTGCTTGAGCACGTCGTCGGGCTGCGACCGGGGCGTCCCACCGTACGGCTCGAGGAGGGCGAGCGGCTGAGATCCGGTGCGAGAGTGGTGCACAACTACGGGCACGGCGGCTCGGGCATCACGTTGTGCTGGGGCTGCGCCCGTGAGGCTACCGCGCTCGTCGGCTGATCTCAGAAGGGCACGTCAATCTCGCCGTTCGTGGTGTTCCCCTCATCGTGATTCGGGTTGATGTACCCCAGTCGGTAGGGGGCAACGGGATTGGTGCCATACGGCACGAGCGGATCGGTTCCGGTCCCGTCCGGCGTTGGCACAGTCGTGGCCGAAACACCCGGATCGGCGACGATGTTGCTTTGCGGGACGGGCACGGAGCCGGCATCGGCGGCTGCAACAGGTGCCAGACCCACTGCGGCACCGATCGCGGCCGCGGCCAGCCAAGGTGCGATGGACTTGATCCTTGTCGTCACGAGATTCTCCTCTTCAGGTCGCCGGATCCGGCTAGTCAAATCATTACGCTCGGGCACACCGGAGTCGCTCCTGCTGACACCCCCTCAGCGGTGGCACTGGCAGGTCTGCACCCATACCGGCCAGCAGGGGGCAGTGACGCCCAGTAGCAGTGACGACTTTGCGGTGGATGACGGGGATTCTCAGGTCATGGGCGCGCAATCCGATAACTCCGCACAAGACGCACCGCCAGACCCCGGTGTCGCACAGGCCCTCACAGATGGATGCCACTTGGTGGTCGAGGCCCTCAAGCTCAACGGCGTCAACACCATGGTTCAGATCTCGGACTCAATCGTCTTCACGTTGGGCGGGTTGCCGCTAGCAGGTAGGTCCGCGGTGGCGCCTACCGGAAGGCAAGACTCCCGTCAGCGCTGACGACACCGACGCCACGGACCGTAATCCTAAGAGTCATGACTACAGCGCAGGTCTCCCCGATCGCGCGGCGAGCGCTCACGCTGCTCGATCCAGCTACTGCCCGCTCGATGGTGGGCCTAGCCAACATCCCGACCATCGCCGCGATGGGTCCCTTCGACGATCGCTTGGACGCCCAACGATTGGCCACCGCATTCATCGCCGTGCGCCAGTGCTGCACAGCGCAGCTCGTTCTCGTGGGAGCCGGCCGCCAGCGCACGACTGTCACGCGCATGATCTTTGTGCAGGGCCTCGGGAACAGCGTGCGCGCGGTGTGCGACTGTAGCGACGACCAACGGTCAAATCTCATCGCCGCCGCAGATCTCGTCGTCCTCGGCAGTTCGTCGGGGAGCATCACGCTGCTGGATGTGCTGGCCGCGGGCCGACCGGTGGTCGCCCCGGCTGACCCGGAAACCGTACAGCTGGTGCTACCCGCCATCGCCGGAATCGTCTACCGGCCGGGCGATGTCGTCGGGTTGGAGAGCGCACTGCTGCGCCTCCTGACGACACCGGTGCTGCGCCGCGGAATGGGCGGTCGCGCAAGGCACGTTGCGCGCCGGCACCGTATGGAGAGCGTGAGGTGGCCGATGAGTTCCGGCCAGCAGGAACCAAGGACGGATGGCAGCAGGGACGACACACGTGCGATGGCGGACGATCGTGGAGGTAGTCCACTCAAGGACTGACCACCAAGAGGAGAAGGTCCACCGTGCGAATCAAAATGAGTTCGGCAACATCGCTTCTGGCGGCTGGAGCGATCGCGGTCGCCCTCGCTGCGGCACCGACGGCCGCAGCGGAATCCGGCGTGCCACAGTCAGCTTGCAGCAGTGGCTCGCCAGGCACCGAGTGCGTGTCACCGGGCAATACTCAGATCAATGACTCACTGTCACCCGATTTCACACCGCAGTATCCCGACTTCGCCCTGTTCGGCTTTGGCGGCCACTTCGGTCGCGGACACCGTTAGCAGTCAATGACTTCGGAGAAGCACAAGATCTGATAGCTAGCAAGGGATCTCGACGAGCAGTGACGTCCCGCTCCCCGGATGGCTGCGGATGGTCATCTTGCCGCCGATGGCCTCGACACGGTCTGTGAGGCCCACCAGTCCGGACCCCTTGACGGTATCAGCCCCGCCGATACCGTCGTCTTGAATCGAGAGACGAAGGCTCACAGAACCGGTATCCACCCCGACCCGCACGACAGACGCCTGCGCGTGCTTGACCGCGTTCGTGAGTGCTTCAGCGACGACGTAGTAGACGGTCACCTCTGCGGATTCGGGTAATCGTCGCTCAACGGTGAGATCGAGTTCGACGGGCACAGCGGAGCGACGCGCCAGGGTTTTGAGCGCCGGGCCCAGTCCTCCCTTGGACAGGATGGCCGGGTGAATCCCACGGGAGAGATCCTGCAGGTCCTTCGAGACCCCGGCCACACTCGTCACGAGGTGAGCGATCTGTTCCCTGAGCGATTGCAGTTCGGGCGGCACGCTGGCCTCCACGGTACGCAGGCCAAGCCCCAGTGAGACGAGCCGCTGCTGAGCGCCGTCGTGCAGATCCCGCTCGATCCGGCGCCGGGCGCCATCGGCTGCGGCGACGATCCGAACCCGAGATGCGGCGAGTTCGGCGTTGGTCTGTGCATTCGCAATGGCCGTCGCGACGAGATCCGCAAAGTCCCCGACACGCCCCTCGGTATCGGGGGGCAGTGGCTCGGACCGCGGCGAACCGACGACAGCCACACCCCAGAGTCGACCGTCGACGACGACCGGCGCTCCCACCCCGCCACGGAGCCCCAGCTCACGAATCTTCGCCGCGGCCGGGCCGGCGGCATCGTCATGGTTGTCCAGCCGGGCTGGACGCCCGGTGCGCCGCACCCTTGCCGCGACGTTGTCGCCCTCGAGAGGGAACTGCTCGCCGACCGGCATCGGCGTCGCACCGGGCGTGTCCCAGGCCGCGAGCAACGTCGCCCCGCCATGGGGCTCGTAGCGCCACACCGCCGCATTGGGTACGCGGTGGGCCTCGGCCAACTCGAGCGCCACCGCCGAGAACACCTCAGACGGGGGCACTCCGCGGGCCACCAGTGTCGCGATGCGCCGCAGGGCGGCTTGTTGCTCGGCGAGCACACTCAGTTCCTCGGCGAGCTCGCTGAGTTTGGCGTGGCTCGCCTCAGCCTGCCTACGGCGTTGGACGGCTTCGGCGGCACGCGACCTGGCCAGCGACGCAAGGCCTGCCGCCGCCGCCGCGACGATGAGGAAGACGGTGATGGCAACCCAGTTCTGCTCCCAGATCGCCGTGACGGTCCGACCCGTTGTCATGTGGTGGAAGTGCACGTAGATAAGGGCGCTGGCCAGAGCCATCGCCATCGCCAGGGCGAAACCCCACAGTATCGCGATGAACAGGACGCCCAGCAGAAAGACCACACCGAAGATGTTTCCGGGGCCGACACGTTCGAGCTGGCTCACCAGAGCGCACTCTGCTGCGATCAGCAACGCCGCGACGGCGATGCCGAGCAGCAGGGGCGGGGATGTCGGACGTAGTGGCAGGGAGAGCAGCTGCGGCGCTGATGCCGACTCAGTCTCAGACCTGGAGGCGACCCCCATCCAAGGGGGCCCCGGCATCCAACCGGGCATACGTGGCCGTCTCTGCGTCATGGCGCAAACTCACACATCGATCTTGCGGACTATCCCGCGTGCCACTCCAAACGATACGCCGCGCATGACTCCCAGAATCGCGCTACCGGCCGTCAGTTGTCATCAATGCTGACGCCCACCACTCGCCTGCAGCTAGCTGCAATGCGGGCGTACCGGCCAGCTGCAATGTCCACGGGGCTCGGGGGGGATCACCGCCCCCGCCAGACACAGAACCGCATCGACGCGCCACGTATCGTGCGAGTTCGCGTCTGCTCGCGGAGGATCGTGGGCACTGGGCCGTCTATTGGCGCGGGACCGGGTCACTCGAGCGCCAGCGATCCCGCGACGTCACGGCTGGGTGTGCGGTCCGCGGACGTTGCCCCGGTGGACGTGACACGCGCAGCGGCTCGGTGTGTGCGTGCGGCGAAACCCATTGCGGTGAGCCGTCTGCCGTCCTGATGCGATGATTCTCCTGGTCGATCCCGTCAGACAGGCGGCCGAGGTACCCGATGAGCGCGGCCACGTCACCGTCGTCCCAGCGAGCCAGGACCGCCTCAAGTCCGGTGATGTTCGCCGCCCTCTGATTCTCGAAGATCGTGCGCCCCCGCTGGGTAAGCGAGAAGCGCGGCGGCGCAGCGTGATCGGCAGTCGGCACCCGGCTGACGATCCCGTCGCGAATGAGCGTGACGAGGCGTTCCTCGACCGCGCGGGTGGGACTGTCGAGCGCGCTTGCGAGCTCTGTCAACGTCAGTGGGTAGGCGCCGCCCAGGAACACGGCAGTCACGTAGTCACCTTGATCGAGACGGTAGGGCACCGAGGGAATCTGCAGCCGCACCGCCGCCTGCCGTCCGAGAGTGGTCATCACGCTCTCGAGGTGCTGGGCGCGGCGGCGTGCCGGGGCCGGAGCCACCGCCTGTTCAGCACCGGCCGGCACGGGAGTCGAGGTGGGAATGAGTAGTGCGATCACGGCAGCGAGTGCCGCGGCACCGCCCGCGATCAGCAGCGCGGTGCGAAATCCGGTGAGCGACGGGATCGTGTGACCGGCGACGAGGACGCCCGTCTGCACCAGGACCGCGCTCATGACAGCGCTTGAGGTTGATGTTCCCAATGACCTTGCCAGGGAGTTGATTCCGTTCGCAGCGGCGGTCTCGGACACGGGGACAGCGGCGTTGATCAAAGTCGGCAGCGCGGCGAACGCGAAGCCCACGCCAATGCTCCCGATCACGCTGAAGGTCAGCACTCCGACCGGGCTGCCAAGCATCTGGGTGCCAGCCAGGTACCCGACGGCGATGATGACGGAGCCGAGGACAAGCGTGAATCGCGGCCCGCGCGCGGCGATGACCCTGCCGGCGACGGGTGACGCGGCCATCATGGCGAGGCCGCCGGGTGCCATCCACAAACCGGCCGCCACCATGGTCTGACCCAGTCCGTAACCGGTGGTGCTGGGCATTTGGAGTAACTGTGGCCCGATCAGAGACGTGGCGAACATCCCGAAACCGACCGCGATCGACGCCAGGTTCGTCAGCAGCACCGGCTTCTTGAGCGTGGTCCGGATATCGACCAGGGGCGCTGGCGCCCGGTTCTGCCACCACCCGAACACAATGAACACGCCGATCGACGCGGCCAGCAGCCCAAGTGTGCCGGGGCTGGTCCATCCCCAACTCGCACCCTTGGAGATGGGCAGCAGCAGCATCACGAGGCCAGCCGCGAGCCCGATCGCGCCGAGGAAGTCGAAGCGCCCCACGCCCTCCGAGGGCAGGATATCGGGGACCAACGTCGCGAAGAGCAGACCGGATCCAAGGCCGAGGGCCGCGGCGCACCAGAACAGCGCGTGCCAGTTCAGGTGCTCGGCGATGATCGCCGACAGCGGTAGACCCAAGGCGCCACCGACGCCCAGTGATGCACTCACCATCGCCATCGCACCCCCTACCCGCTCCGCGGGGAGTGAGGCACGGAGCACGCTGATGCCAAGCGGAATAACAGGTGCGCCGAACCCCTGCAGAGCGCGGCCAATGATCAGCGGGACCAGCGAAGTGGTCAGCGCGGCGACGAGGGAACCCGCGGTGAGCAGGACCGCGCATGCGATGAGAACGCGTTTCGCGCCGAACATGTCGCCGAGGCGGCCGAACACCGGTGTGGCGATGGCGCCCGTCAGCAGCGTGGCTGTGACCACCCACGACGCATTCGCTGAACTGGTGTTGAGCAAGTCCGGCAGCTGTGGGATGAGCGGGATGACCAATGTCTGCATCAGGGAGACCGATATACCCGCCCCGGCGAGCGCCGCGATCAACAATCCGCCGCCCCGGGGTGGCGCTGCGCGCTCCACCAATTGATTAGCCATGCGAAATACTTTAGAATGATTAGATGAGCTATGCAAACTGGAGACCAAGGGGCGTCTTAGGACTCCCCCGCCATACTCCGAGACTCAAGCGACCGTATAACGAAGGGGTAGAGAACCTTTCGCATTCATCCGGATCGAGATGCGGACTAGCCCAGCGGCGCTCCGTCGATTGAGCTGACCACCTCATCGAGTGGTCGGCGGGGGGTCGACGGCAACGGATCGGCGCCGATGGGAGCCCAACCGACGCGGAGCATCATCTGGGGAAACTCGGAGCCACCGAACACCTCCGCTTGAATCGCTGCGCGCGTCGCCGCGATCTCCAACGGTTCGGTGACCGGACAGCTCGACAAGCCGAGCGACGTACAGGTCAACAACGCCATACTCGTCGCCTCCCCGGCGCGCAGGCGGGCCAGATCGTCGTCCGCGGTGGTGCCCAGGGCCAGCAGAACCGCATGATCCTGGTCGGCAACGGCGTTGCCGGACTGGGGCAGGACGCTGCCGGCGAAGATGCGCCCGGGTAACGGAGCGGAGGCAATCGGATCGGGGGTGCTGTGTGCCGGCACACCCGCGGTCGATGCGTACCGACCACTCCATGTCGTCAGCTCCCGAAGATAGTCAGCGTCGTGGACGTGTTGCCAGACTGCCTGCGCCACAATGGCTCTGATATCGGTCGACATGTCGACGCTACGCAACTGGACGCCCATGCGCGCCACCCTCCTCCCGACCGTCGCGATGTCGGGAGGAGGGACGGGCCAGCTGCTGAACACCCGGCGATCGGTGCGCCGTCGAGGAATGGCGGCGGTCAGTGAGATGTCCGTCATGCTCGGTTCGCAACGCGACACCCGAATCGATGCCAAGTGGTCGCGGTCAGCGGCATCGGGCAGCCGCGTGACGTTGCTCTGCCAACCCAACGCCGAAAGGGCGACCACAGCGTGTTGCAGCGATGCACCGCAACTCACCATCAGATCCCGTCGATCGGGATCCGTTTGCGTCAGGTGACGGGTGGTGTCGGCGTGCAGATGCAGACTCTGATCGCCCACCTTCCAGCGCCACGGTTGGGAATTGTGCACCGACGGCGCCCGTGTCGCCAGTGACAGCGCCGTCCTGATGGTTTCGACATCGGGAAACTGTGGGTTCATGGCGACTCCCCTCTCGACGGACTACAGCCCGTCACATCTTGCCGCCGCGTCCCATTCCTCCACCAGAGCAGGAGGTCCCGGGAAGTCGATTCCGTCGAACACCGCAGCCGACACGCCCGAGGGCTAGAGGACGAAGGTCACTAATGCCGGTGTCGTTCGGCTCCCGCGCGACACCGTGCCGACCCCCTACCCTCGTGCCATGACCTACGTGATCGGCTCAGCATGTGTTGACGTGATGGACAAGTCGTGTGTGCTTGAGTGCCCCGCGGACTGCATCTACGAGGGAGCACGTTCGCTGTACATCAACCCCGACGAGTGCGTGGATTGCGGCGCCTGCAAGATCGCGTGCCGACTTGACGCCATCGAGTACGAGACCGACCTGGCAGACGATGAGCTGCGGCACCTCGCCGACAATGCCGCATTCTTTGAGACGGTCCTCGCCGGCCGCGACGAACCACTGGGCTCGCCAGGTGGCGCCTACGCTCTCGGGCCAGTCGGCGTCGACACCCCGCTGGTGGCGGCGATGCCGACGAAAGCGCCGTCGGAGCACTGATGACACCGATCGAAAGGACGGCCGTGAAGAACCGACGCCGGGGTCACCCGCACGGCGCCCAGATCTGATTCGAACTGGCTGAAGCGGCATCGCTCAATGAAGCACTGCGACTCCACGACGCGACGACCGAAGTCTGACGTTCCGCACATCAACTTCACATAGTCGTCTGAACCAACCGCTTGGAGCGCAAGATGCACGAAATCTCACCGCATCATCCCGCCATTGTTGTCGGGATCGATGGCTCACGTGGTGCCGTCGACGCCGCGCTGTGGGCAGTCGACGAAGCGATCAAGCACGACCTACCGCTACGACTGGCGTACGCGATCGAGCCGAGTTATTCCGCGGGAACTGACAGCCAAGCGGAGGCCCGCGCGTTCGCGATAGCCGAGACTGCAGTGCGATACGCGGCAATGGCCATCGAGTCGCTCGACAAGCCCGTCAAGATCGAAGTCGAGATCAGGCAGGGCCGGGCGACGGAGATGCTCAGGGAGGCGAGTCGCGCTGCGCCAATGCTCTGTATCGGCGCCGTCGGCATCCGGCATGCGACTTCGGGACCTGTCGGGTCGACCGCGTCTGCCCTCGCCGCCTGGGCGCACTGTCCAGTCGCCATCATTCGCAGCCACGTCGACTCGTCGACCATGACCACATCGGTGGTGGTGGAAGTCGACCAGTCCCCGGAAGGCGACGTGGTGCTTCAGCACGGAATCGACGAAGCGTTATTACGCGGTGCTTCATTAGTGGCGATCAGTTCATGGCAGCCTCGCGTCACCGACGTCCACGACGCGCAAGCAGTCAAGGAACAGAACCGCGTAGTCAGAGCCGAACTGAATCGGCGGTTAGAGCGTGCGAAATGCCATCATCCCGAACTCGACGCACGGTCCGTTTCCGCCCACGACAGTCTGCTCGACTACCTATCGCAGCATTCGCACACGATCCAACTTGTCGTCATTGGCCGCCGGCGAATCCACGGCGTCGCGGAGATGGTCGGGCCGCCTAGCTATGCGGCGTTGCGCGACACTGACTGCTCAGTACTCGTGTGCACTTCCAACGGTGCGCTATGACGGGGCGCAAAACCGCATCGATCGCCTATCGTTCAGTGAGACGGAGCATTGCTACCGGCCTTCGTCGCAGCCAACCGAAAGGTTGAAACCATGGTTACCGTCTTTCTCGTCGACGACCATGAAGTCGTCCGACGCGGATTGATCGATCTGCTGAGTGCGGATCCCGACCTCGACGTGATCGGTGAGGCCGGAACAGTCAGCCACGCAATGGCCCAGATTCCGGCTCTCCGGCCGGACGTCGCCGTCCTCGACGTGCGATTGCCCGACGGCAACGGCATCGAACTGTGCCGCGACCTGCTCTCCCGCCTGCCTGACCTTCGTTGTCTCATGCTCACGTCGTTCACATCCGACGAGGCGATGCTCGACGCCATCCTGGCCGGCGCCAGCGGATATGTCGTCAAGGACATCAAGGGCATGGAACTCGCAACCGCCATCAAGGAGGTTGGATCGGGACGGTCCCTGCTGGACAATCGCGCCGCTGCGGCGTTGATGGCGAAGCTGCGCGGAGCGGCGGAACGATCCGACCCACTGTCGGGGCTCACAGATCAAGAGCGCGTACTTCTCGGTCTGCTCGGCGAGGGGTTGACCAATAAGCAGATCGCCGATCGAATGTTCCTGGCTGAGAAGACGGTAAAGAACTACGTCTCACGCCTTCTCGCCAAGCTGGGCATGCAGCGCCGCACCCAGGCAGCAGTGTTCGCAACGAAACTTGACCGACCACGGGGCAGCTAGGGATTAGTTCGGCTGCTCAGTCTGCTTCCGAGGGCCGGATACGAGTGTGACAATGAAGCCGTGACAGAAGCGACTGGTCCGAGAGGTGGCAGCACGCCACCGCCATTCCGAGACACACTGTCGCAGTTGCGGCTACGTGAACTCCTCAGCGAGGTGCAGGTCCGCGTCGAACAGATCATTGCAGGACGCGACCGGATCGATGGACTTCTCGATGCGATGCTGACGGTGACTGCCGGTCTCGACCTGGACACCACGCTACGCACCATCGTGCACACGGCCATCGAATTGATCGACGCCCGCTATGGAGCGCTTGGGGTCCGCGGTCAAGACCATGAGCTGGTCGAGTTCATCTACGAGGGCATCGATGAGGAGACTCGACGCCAGATTGGCCATCTCCCCCAGGGGCGGGGGGTGCTTGGCCTACTGATCGACGAACCCACGCCCATCAGGCTGGAGAACATCCACGATCACCCCTCTTCAGTCGGCTTCCCACCCAATCACCCTCCGATGCGCACCTTCCTCGGAGTTCCGGTGCGCATCCGAGACGAGGTGTTCGGCAACCTGTACCTCACCGAGAAGTCGAACGGGCAGTTCTTCAGCGACGACGACGAAGTGCTGGCCCAAGCGCTTGCGGCAGCGGCGGGCATCGCTATCGACAATGCGCGACTCTACGAGCAGGCACGCACCCGAGAGTCCTGGATGCAAGCAACTCGCGATATCGCCACCAAACTGCTGTCCGGAATCGATCCGGCAGAGGTGTTCCGGCTCATCGCCGACGAAGCTCTCAGCCTGACCGGTGCGGACGTCGCGTTGGTTGCCGTGCCTGCCGAGGCCGAAACTGATCCGATGACAGCCAGTGAACTCGTCATCGTCGAGGTGTCAGGCGCAGTCAACCAGATCGACCGGACCACGCTGATCCCACTGTCTGGGAACATAATTGGCGACACATATCTGAATCGCACCCCGTATCGCGGCCTTCACGCACACGGGCTCGACGACATCCTCGGTGATGCGGGACCAGTCTTGGTGCTGCCACTACGCACCACCGACACGGTCGCGGGAGTCGTGATCGCGGCGCGGCCCGTCGGTGCGGTGCCGTTCAACGATGCTCAGCTCGATGCGATGGCGACCTTCGCCGATCAAGCGGCGCTGGCCTGGCAGCTCGCGACGACTCAACGGCAGATGCGAGAGCTGGACATCCTCACCGACCGCGATCGGATCGCCAGAGACCTTCACGACCACGTCATCCAACGGCTGTTCGCCATCGGGTTGGGGATGCAGGGCACCATCGCCCGCGTTCGGTCAGCCGAGGTTCAGCAGCGGCTCTCCGACTCAATCGACGACCTGCAGGGTGTGATTGTGGAGATCCGTACCGCAATCTTCGATCTGCACGGCAACTCTGCGGGTCCCACCCGTCTCCGCCAGCGCCTCGATGAGGCCCTCACACAGTTCGCCAGTGTCGGTGTACGGACCAAGTCACAATTCAGTGGCCCGTTATCTGTAATCGAGCCCCCTCTGGCCGACCACGCCGAAGCCGTGGTGCGTGAGGCCGTCAGCAACGCTGTACGCCATGGCGGCGCGACTGAAGTCTCTGTTTTGGTCGAAGTCAACGACGACCTACGCATCGAAGTCGTCGACAACGGCTGCGGAATCGGAGACAACATCAGCCCGAGCGGACTGATCAACCTTCGTAACCGTGCGGAGGAGAGCGGTGGGACCTTCACCGTTGCCAGGGCTACCGCCGGCGGGACGGTGCTGCGTTGGTCGGCACCGTTACCATGAACCCTCCGGTTAGCCCTGCCGCGCCACAATAACGGGCATCCGGACGGCTTGTAGCACTGCCGAACTCACCGATCCCAGCAGCATCCCCGTGAATCCTCCACGCCCATGACTTCCCACTACCGTTAACTGCGCCGTCTCGGACGCGGCGACCAGCCGATCAGCGGGGTCGCCGCAAACCAGGCGGTGATCAACCGCGACATCGGGGTACCTCTCATGCCAGCCGGCAAGCCGTTCCGACAGCGCTTCCTTACCCACCTCCAGCTGGCCATCCCAATCGATGTTCGCCCAGTCGCGGATACCGTCGTCCGCCCATGAGTGCATCGCGATCAGTCCCACGCGTCGCCGCGAGGCCTCGTCGAAGGCGAGCGCGGTCGCCTTCTCCGACGCGGGGCTCCCATCGATGCCAACCAGAACCGGCGACTGGGCTGGGTGGTCCATCATCGGATCCTCGTCGTGGATCACCGCGACGGGACAGTGCGCATGCTGCGCCAGCCCGGCGCTGACCGAGCCGAGCAACCGACGCTTCACCGCGCCCATGCCGCGGCGACCCACCACGATCATCGCGGCGTCCTTGGACAGATCTACCAACGTCGGGATGATGGCGCCGGCGTAGGACTCTTGGTTCACGGCGATCGGCCTGAAGTCGAGGATGGCCCGGTCTGCGACATGCCTTGCGTCGTCCAATATCTTGCGGCCTCGGTCGTCACGCCACGCCGAGTAGCCGTCGAGCACTAGTGGCTCGGGCCACAGACCAATCGCGGGCTCCGGCATCACGTGCACTAGCGTCAATGGAACATGCCGCATCGCGGCATCTCGCGCCGCCCAGTCGGCGGCGACAGTGCTCGACGGTGACCCGTCGACCGCCACGATGATGCGCTGATTATCTGTAGAGGACGACATTTCTGCTCCCGTGAATAGCGCGACTAGAACCG
Organism: Mycobacterium sp. IDUB_39; assembly: GCF_055419205.1. Taxonomy (NCBI): domain Bacteria; kingdom Bacillati; phylum Actinomycetota; class Actinomycetes; order Mycobacteriales; family Mycobacteriaceae; genus Mycobacterium; species Mycobacterium sp. IDUB_39. The sequence continues at coordinate 451,167 of NZ_JBVAXF010000006.1, read as the reverse complement.
CATCTTGGGTGAACCTTGACAAGACAATCGTGGTCTCTCATCGTGAGATCCACGAGGGCCGAAAGGCACCAGGGACCAACGACTCCACCGCCCCGATCGCGCACGTCACTAGAACCGCAGTCCGTCCAGCCGGGTCACCACCTCGTCGAGTGGACATCTCGGAGTTGGCGGAAGCGGATCAGCATTGACAGGAGCCCATCCCACTCGAAACAGCATCTGGGGAAAGCTGTCGTCATCGAAGGAGTCGGCTCGGACGGTGTCGCGCGTCTCCGGGATCTCCAGCGGCTCGGTGACTGGGCAGCTCGCCAATCCCAGCGCCGTAGCGGTCAGGAGAACAACGCTGCTGGCCTCTCCCGCGCGCAAACGGGCCAGGTCATCATCAGCTGTGGTACCGAGCGCCAACAGCACCCCACCATCGGCGCTGGCGGACGCATCTGGCGGTTGCGCCAGAGCAGTGCCCGCGAAGAGTCGCCCTGGTAGCGGCGAGTTCGGATCGGTCGCGGGGGCGTTGCGTGCTGGCACGCCGGCGGTAGAGGCGTGCCGGCCGCTCCAGATCGTCAACTCATCGAGGTAGTCCTGATCAATCGCGTGTTGCCAAACCGCCTGGGCCAACGCGACTCGAAGATCGGTCGTCGATTCGAGTCGACGCATCAAGACGCCCATGCGAGCGGCTCTCGCCCCCATCAACGAGATGTCACCGTGTGACACCGACCACGCGCTGTAATAGCGTCGGTCGGTCCGCCGCCGTGGAATCGCCGCCGCCAGCGCGATGTCCACCTCGTTCGCAGCGTGGCGCTGCGGCTCGATCGCCGCCAGGTGCAACGGCTCGGCGGGATTGGGAAACCGATGGATCCTGCTCTGCCAGCCCAAGGCGGCCAGCGCTACAACGCAATGGTGCAGCGCCGCACCGCAACTGACCATCAGATCCCGCCCGTCGGGATCGGTGTGCACGAGGTGCCGCTTCGGGTCGGCATACAGGTGCACACTGTCGGCGCCAACGCGCCACTGCCACGGTTGAATGTTGTGCACCGACGGCGCCCTGATTGCCAACGCCAGCGCGGTACGCATCGTTGCGGCATCTGGAAAGTGCGTGCTCATCCGACGAGTAACCTCCGTGGCGTTCGATCTGCCCATCAACATTGCATTGTCGCGATGGCGCGGATGTAGGGCAGGAAGTCACATTCATCGGGTCCGACCGTCACGTCCGGCGGACCGCAGCAGTGCTTGGCTCGCCCCGGACAGCGCCGTCTTCGGCATTGCGCAACAGGGCAATTCGGACACCAAAACCTGAACGGGTGATAATACCGGAGGGGACTTTGGTCCCCCGAACACCGGGCCTATTGCCCTCCTCCACATCAGCGGCGAGTTCGTACGCTTCGGGCATGGCCTATGTGATTCCTTTGGACTCCCCTTCCGGGATACTCCGGCTTGGGAGAGCCGGCGTCGGCATCCCCCTACCTGCCTCCCGGCACTGCTGACCAGGAGACCAACGACCATGCGGTCACAACGGCTCTCCGCTCTCGATGCCGGGTTCCTCGAGGCCGAGGACTCCGACCGGCACGCGAGCCTGGCGATCGGGGCTGTGGCCGTGCTCGAGGGTCCACCGCCGTCCATGAGTTCCTTGGTGTCGACTATCGGCGATCGAGTGATGCGAATCCCGAGATGCACCGAGGTCCTACACTCCCATCCCTTGGATCTCAGCGCCCCAGAATGGGTCCACGACGATGACTTCGACGTGCGCCGCCACGTGCGGCGTACCGCTGCACCGCAACCCGGCGACGACGCGGCGCTGTTCGGCGTCGTCGCCGAGTTGATGGAACGCCGCCTCGACCGTGGCCGACCGTTGTGGGAGTGCTGGATCATCGACGGGCTCGCATGCGGACGTTGGGCACTGGTCATCAAGGTCCACCACAGCGTCGCAGACGGGGTCGCCGCCAGCGCCATGCTTGCGGCCCTGTGCGATGACGAAGCCAAACCGACCCGCTCACCCCTTCCCCGTGAGGCGTCGCGTGGACAACGTCGTGCCCACCTGCCCGACCTGAACCCGGCGGCCTGGCTGACCGGAGCGTGGAGCACCTCACTCGGGGCCGTGCGTATGGCCTACCGGATCACCGCGGGTGCGGCGGAGATCGCGGCGGGAATCGCAGCACCGGCGCCACGGGACATGACAGGGCCTCTGACCGACCAACGCAGCTACAGCGCGGCGCGGGTGTCGCTCACAGACGTGAAATCAGTCTGCCAGCGATACGGCGTCACGGTGAACGATGTCGCCCTGGCTGCCATCACGGACAGTTTTCGCGAAGCCATGGTGCGCCACGGTCAACAGATCCGACCGAACTCGCTTCGCACACTGGTACCCGTGTCGCTGAGAGAACCAGATGCGCTTCATGTCCCGGACAACCGGGTTTCGGTGATGCTTCCTCTACTTCCCGTCGAACAGGCTGAGCCGTTGCAGCGTCTCCGCACGGTGCACAGCCGGCTAACCCGATCAAAGGACAGCGGACAGTCTCAAGCCGGCAGCTTCGCAGTGTCGGCATTCGACCTCCTGCCATTCCCCTTGACAGCGTGGATGGTTCGGATTCTCACCCGTTTGCCACAACGCGGCGTAGTCACGGTCGCCACCAATGTGCCGGGGCCCCGTGATCGCATCAGGGTGATGGGACGCGACGTACTCTCCCTGCTGCCCGTACCACCTATTGCGATCCAGTTGCGCTTGGGCATAGCAATACTGAGTTACGCCGACGAACTGGCGTTTGGTGTCATCGGCGACTTCGATGCAACCCTGGGCGCCAATGAGATCGCTAAAGGAATCCAGGACGGCGTGAGCCGTCTCGTCTCGGCCGCGGGAGAGTGACGGTCCTACCCATCGCCGTCGAGGGGACACACTACGACGGGCACCTCGGAATGATGAAGTAAATGTAGGCTTGTCGAACCGAATATGCTACGAACCAGTGCATTTCGACGCCGACTGCCGACGACCACAAGTTGGGCATCCTTGATGTGCATACCTAGTGCACGACCCGCGTTGAGGGCCTCGCCGACAAGTGTGACGTTGACTCGAGGATGTCGTTCTCGCCACCGATCAACCCGCGCGTTGAGATGCTGCCACTCAGCATGTACCGATGCATCCCCCGCCATCGTGGATGGCGCTGCTGCAGGCCCTTTCACCACCCATGAGTGAATCACCAGCAGGGGTACATCGAACCGGTCAGCGAGTTCGAACGAAGTGCGCAAAGCACCACCGTCGCAACTTGACCCGTCAACACCGACCACGATCGGTTGGCCCGTCAGTGCAATCGAGTGGCCGCGCCACGCCACGATTGGACACGACGCGTGGGCAAGCGTCGTCAATGTGGTCGACCCGAAGAGCAATGCCCCCGTTGCGGTTACGTCATCACACCCGAGAACCAGGAAGCGCGCCATCCTGCTCAGCGCGGTGAGCGCCTCGTCGGCCGGCTCAGCCGCTGAGGCAGATGTCACCTCCAAGGCCGGGTGGTCAGCGCGGACGGCCTCCTCGGTCGCCTTGAGAATCATCTCCGCACCTTCGCGGTGCTCGGCAATCGCTGCGGCTCGCATTGCCGCGGCAGTGCCCGACGGGTTGTGTCCCAGGTATGGCATCGCGGTAACGATGTGTAGCGGCGCGTCGAGTCGGACGGCGAGCGCGCCGGCCCACAGTGCCGCGCGCAGCGCAACGGTGGAACCGTTCACCCCGACCACGACCGGCGCGGCAAGGTCAGACATGGATCCGCCCATCCGTTGCGACGACAGGATCGTCGGTGCGGACTGCCCCGCGCTGACGAGCCGATTTCAGCAGCAGCCGGCGTTCGGCCGCTGCGACAATTCTCCGTACCGGCGACACCGCGTCCGGGTTGACCGAGATGGACGTGATTCCCATGCCGACGAGATACTCGGCGAATGCGGGATTCGACGACGGCGCCTGTCCACACAACGACGACGTGATGCCGTGGCGGTTTGCGGTGCGAATGATCTCGCCGATCGCATCCAGCACGGCAGGGTCAGCCTCGTCGAAGAGTTCGGCGCAGAGTTCTGAATCACGGTCCACCCCGAGCATCAGCTGGGTCAGATCGTTGCTGCCTATCGACACGCCGTCGATGCCCATTCCGATGTATGACGGGAGCCAATGCACCACCGAGGGCACCTCGGCCATGATCCAACGGTGTAGCCCTCGCTGACGCCCCAGGGGGCTCGCGTCGACCAGCGTGAGGCACTCTTCAAGTTCCCAGCGCGTCCGAACAAAGGGAATCATGAGGTGGACATTGGGATGGCGCTCGCGAACCTGGGCCAACGCGCTGAGTTCGAGCGCGAACAAGTCCGGTTCTCGGATGTACCGATAGCAACCACGAAAGCCGATCATCGGGTTGCGTTCGACCGGCTCATAGGACGAACCTCCACGAAGGGCGCGAAACTCGTTACTGCGGAAGTCCGTGGCGCGGTATATAACTGGCCTCGGGGAAAAGGCGGCGGCGATCCTGTCGACGGCCGTGAACATCGCATGCACCAGGTCGTTCTGCCTGCCGCTGGCAATCAGCTCGCGGGGGTGCTGGCCATCTAGCGCCTCGGTGAGCATGAACTCCGCGCGCAGCAGTCCGACTCCGTCCACGTCTTGAGCAGCGACTACGTCGGCGGTATCGGGCATCGCGAGATTGACATAGATCCGGGTCGCCGTGACAACACTGTGGTCCCCACTCGTTGGCGACTGCGCATCGATCGTCTTGGCGGTCACCACTCGCCGCCCAGCGCGGACCTCACCGGTGGCGCCATCGACAGTCACCAGTACCCCATCGGCCAGCGTGTCGATCGCCTTGCGGGCGCCCACGATGCAGGGCACACCGAGTTCGCGCGCCACGATGGCCGCGTGGCAGGTCATTCCGCCGGTTTCGGTAACCAGAGCCGCTGCCCGGCGGATCGTCGGAAGCCAGTCGGGATTAGTCATCGGAGCCACGAGGATCTCACCATCGCGGAGGCCAGTGCCCTGCTCCGGGTGCTGCAGGATGCGGACGGCGCCGGTCGCCGTGCCCGGCGCCGCAGGCAGCCCTCGGACGAGAACCTCGCCCTCGCCGTGTTTTTCAGTCTCGGGTTCGTCGATGTCAAGCGTGGTGATCGGCCGGGCTTGCACAAGCCAGGTTACTCCAGCTGCGATGGCCCATTCGATGTCCTGCGGATAGCCATAGTGCCGTTCGGCGGCTACCGCCAGCCTCGAGATACTCTCGATGGCAGAGTCGTCGAGCACACGGGACGCGGCGATCTCGGGATCGAGTGTCACGGTGACGTCGTGATCATCGTCGCCGCGAACGATCTTGAATGGCTTGAAACCAATGGAGGTGGTGAGCACCTTCATTGTGGACTTCTCAATGACATAGGTGTCTGGTTGAACACTGCCGCTGACCACCACCTCGCCCTGTCCGAACGCCGCCTCGATGACGATTCGATCGCGCTCGCCGGTCGTGGGATCCGCGGTGAAGGCGACACCCGCCTGACTTGGATCGACCATCTGCTGCACCACGACAGCCATTTCCGGATCACCCGGGTAGTTCCGACTTCGGCGGTAGGTCACCACCCTCGGCGTGAAGAGCGACGCCCAACACTGGACGACGGCGTCGATGATCGCCTCGGGTCCGCGCACGTTGGTGATGGTCCTGTTCATCCCCGCGAACGAGGCATCACGTCCGTCCTCACCGGTTGCGGAGGAGCGAACGGCGACCACGCAGGATTCTCCCAGTCCCCGGTAGGACGCTAGGATCTCGCTTCGCACGAGATCGTTGAGACCAGCCTTGGCCACCAGGCTGCGCAGCCTTCGGCACAGCTCGTCGAGGCGACCGCCTTCGTCGGCGTGTGTCAGCGCCTCCTGATGGAGTTCGGCGATCTCGTCACCAACCCCGCCGATGTGCATTGAGTCCCGGTAGCCTTCCCGCATCACCACGAACGCCGGCGGCACGGGGAGCCCGGCACCGATCATCTCGCCGAGATTCGCACCCTTTCCGCCAGCCCGATCGGCGTCGCCGATGCGGATATCGGCAATGTCGCGAACGTACTTCTGCTCATTCATGTCCTGGCTCCAATCGTTGCTGAGCGGGCGTTGTGTGCGACGCCCGTACCGTCATGTAGACGGTCCCCTCTCTCGCGATGGCAACGCGATTCAGATTGCTAGACAGCAAACTTCCAGCGCCTCGGCGACAGAGTCACCCAGTGGCCGGTCGGTAGCTATACGGCGAGCCCCTGCCCAGCTGTGTTCCTCGGCGGCCATGGCAGAGGCGATCCGCGGGTCGGCATCCGACGTGGTGTTCTCACGCTGCTCGATGCGTGCCGCAGCCTGTCGAAGTGGTAGCGAGCACTCCAATTCGACTGTCGGACTGCGTTCTTGGCGACCCACGTCGCGCGCCATTGCACGGTGGCGTGGATCACGCCAGGTGGCGTCTAGAATCACCGACCGGCCACTGGCGACAAGTCGCCGGGCTCGGTCCAGCATCGCCGTGTAAACCACGTCCACGTTGTCCGGGCTGTAAAGGCCTGTGTTGTACTCACCAATCACACCGTCGATATCGCCGTGTGCCTCGACCTCTCGACGAACGTCGTCGCTGGAAATCACCTGAGCGTCCAGACTTTGGCCCAGCGCCCTCGCCAACGTCGTCTTACCGGTGCCCGGAGCGCCACCGACCAGTACCAGTCGCACCGTGGCCGCGCGCAGGTGCCGCAGTGCAAGGCTGAGATGCCGCCGCGCGGCGTCTGCGGCCGCATGATCTCCCTGTTCAACTCTGATGCAGTTGACCTTGGCGCGAACGACAGCTCGGTAGGCGATGTAGAAATGGGCCAATGCCGCTGGCGCTGGGTCCTCGGCGCGACGCCGATACTCCTCGAGGAAAACCATGCTCAGCTCACGTCTGCCGAGAAACTCCAGATCCATCGCCAGGAAGCAGGCGTCGTCGAGTCCGTCCACATAGCGCAGCTCATCATCGAATTCCAAGCAGTCCAGCAGTACTGGCCCCTCGGGGAGGCAGAAGATATCGTTCGCGATCAGGTCGCCGTGCCCGTCGACGATGCGATGACCGGTGATGCGACCTGTGATAAGCGCTGTACGCCCGTCAATGAACGACAGCGCCCGTCGCTCCACTTCGTCCAAGACTTCGCCGTCCAGTACCGTCCCGACGTGAGCACGCAGCTCGTTCAGATTCTGCTGCCACCGAGTGCGGATCGCCGCCGCCTCCCCGCTGCGATCGATCGTTCTGGACCGCGCAGCGCCGGCGTGAAATCGTGCGATCTTATTGGCGATCGCGGCAAGGTGACCTTCGACGGCCTCACCACGCCGGACCATCGAGGAAAGCCGCAGCGCATCGGGGTAGCGCCGCATGACGACGACGGGCTCCACCGCCCCGCCGGTCGGGCCGGTCAAGTGGGCGACCCCGAGGTAACTGTCGTCGGCGATTCGGCTGTTGAGCCGAACTTCGCGCGCACACGCCTCTTCGCGCCGTTCCACCGTGCTGAAGTCCAAGAAGTCGGTGACGACCGGTTTCTTTCCCTTGTACGCCCGATCACCGATCAGAACCACCAGGCCCGTGTGCGTCTCGCGGATCTCGGGGGGCTCAGCAAAGCGAACGTGGACGCCGGGCGGGACCACGTTCTGCGGTGCTGGGTTCATACCGTGATCGTCGCTTGGCCGAGCGAACTCGAATAGCGTCCTCTGACCCGTTTCGCGCGCCACAGGTCCTCTTCCGCCAGGGTCCAAAGACCCTGTTGACCAGTGCAGTCGAGGCGCGATAGTTCGCCGTAGGCAACAGGAGGACCCATGATGTCGAAGACCGCGGCGCCCCGGGGCGTCATCGCCGATGCCGTGCACATCGCGTGCCGCGCACCGTCGTTCCACAACAGTCAACCGTGGCGCTTCAGTGGCCAGAACGACGGAGCCGTGCATCTTTACGTCGACCGTAGCCGCATCCTCGACTCCGATTCCTCAGGTCGACAGGCACTTATCAGTTGCGGAGCGGTTCTCGACCACTTCAAGGTCGCGATGGCCGCCGCCGGTTGGACCGCCAACGTCGAGTACTACCCGAACCCCAACGATCACACGCATCTGGCATCGATCGAGTTCGCACCCATGTCATTCGTCACCGACGCTCATCGTCGCCGCGCAGATGCCATCCTGTCGCGGCATACCGATCGGTTGCCCTTCGCGGCGCCCGAGAATTGGGAGAAGTTCGAACCCCTGCTGCGCCGTGTCGTCCACGACGATATCGTCATGCTGGACGTGCTACCCGAGGATGCCCGGCCACAGCTTGCCGAGGCGTCCCGGCTGACGGAGTCCCTGCGGCTCTACGACTCCTCCTACCATGCCGAACTCGCTTGGTGGACCGGCCCATTCGAGGTCTCAGAGGGAATCCCGCACAGCTCGCTGGTCTCCGCCGCCGAAAACGAACGCGTTGACATCGGTCGCAGCTTCCCGGTCGCACACAATACTGAGCGACGACCGCAGGTCACCTCAGATCACTCGAAGGTTCTCGTGCTGTCTGCGCTCGATGACACCCGCCACGACATACTGACCTGCGGAGAGGCGCTCTCCGTGACACTGTTGGAGGCCACGATGGCCGGAATGGCCACTTGCCCGTTGACCCACATGACCGAACTGCGCGCCAGTTGCGACATCGTCAGCGCCTTGACCGGGCATTCTCTGCCCCAGGTGCTGATCCGGGTGGGCATCGCCCCGGCGTTGGAGGAGGTGCCGCCCCCCACACCGCGGCGGCCCCTGCGCGACGTCCTCACCTGGCAGCCATCGGCCGCCGATAAGTCGCCCTGAGTGCACGAATCATCGAACGCCGCGTTCACAAGAGTCACTTGCAGACGACGCCGATCTCTGATGGCGGGCTGACCATTTCGAAGAGGCGCTCCACCTCGGCACGGGTCGGACTCGCCGTTCCCGGCGTCCTCAGCATCGCGGTGCCCGCGGCTATCCCCAGACGCACCGATTCACTCAACGACCAGTACCGGCTCAACCCCACGGTGATCGCGGCGACCATCGCGTCTCCGGCACCGACACCGCTGATGGCCCGCACCGGAATCGCCGAGAATCGCTGGCAGGTCGTGGCAGTGACCAACAACGCACCGCTGCCGCCGAGAGACACCACGACGGACTGTGTGATGCCACGCTCGACGAGTTCTCGCGCTGCGCCGACCTGATCCTCCTGTGTCTCAAGCGCGCGGCCGACATAATCGCGCAGTTCGCGAAGGCTCGGCTTGAGCAAGAACACTCCTCGAGTCACACCGGCAAGCCCGCCTCCGGAGGTGTCGAGAATCAAATGTGCGTTCAGCTGCCGGCAGAGGTCCGCGACCCTCTGGTAGAAGTCCGAAGGCACACCAGGTGGCAGACTACCGCTGGCGACGACGAATTCCGCTGATACCGCCGCCATTCTCAGCTGATCCAGACACTGCGCCTGTTCGACCGAGGTCAGGTGGGGTCCCCGCAGGACGAATCGAAACTGGCGTCCGGTCTTGATCTCGTCAACGGTGAAACTCTCGCGCGTGGCCTCCGCAATATCGACGCGGCGCAGTGGAACCCCTGCCCGTGCCACCAGGTCAGCGACCAGTCCGCCGGTTGGACCACCGACGGGAAGCACAGCCGATACCGCCGCACCCAGGACGTGGGCGATCATCGCCACATTGATGCCACCTCCGCCAGGGTCGTACCGCACCTCACCACACCGGATCTTGTCCGTGGGGACTACGACGTCGGCGTCGGTCGTGATGTCTAGCGCGGGGTTCATGGTCAGTGTCACGATCGGCACGCTGCCGTCGACTCGGCCAGGGACTGGACCCATCCGGAACGACCTCCTCATCGAAAAACGCGATATCGCAAGCCAGCTGGCCACCATGCTGGTGCCAGCCATGTGAGGGCTTCAGAACCGGGAACCGACTGCCGGGGTCGACGCCGATCAACTCGTCAACTGCACCTCGACGTGTTTCTCGATCGGCTTGGTATCGCCCACAGGCACCGATATCGTCAGAATCCCCTTGTCGTACGACGCCTTGATACCGTCTTCGTCAGCTCCCTGTGGGAGCGTCACCGACCTGACGAACGAACCGTACGCGAACTCCGAACGCCCCTGGGATTCCTTCCTCTCGCTGCGTTCAGCCTTGATGGTCAGTTGGCCATCTCGGACGGTGATATCCACGTCCGTAGCCGGGTCTACGCCGGGTAGTTCGGCACGCACCTCATAACTGCCGGCCTTGAGTTCGTCCTCGAGCCGCATCACGTTGCTATCAAAGGCCCGCAAGCCGGCCCACGATGGGAAGCCAGCCAATAGGTCGGCGATCTCCGGGAGCAGTATGCGTTGTCGCCTCTGCGCGGGAAGTGTGGTCATCTCTCCTCCTCCTGGGCGCGGTGTCCTGATTACACCTGCCACTGAATCGGACCACCTGCCCTCCGCGGACCATAGAGACAGAAGTCCTCTGATCATCGGGCCGTTCGTCGGCGATGCAGTGTGCCGCGTTCGTCCTCTGTGGGCTGGACGCCGACAGCGCGGTCGTGCCGATCGTCGCTCTGTCCAAATCCCGGAACATAGGGACGACCGGCCCTATCCCCCGGAGCGGAAACGTCACAGTGTGTGGAGTATGAGCCTTGATGGACGACGGCTAGTGCTGGCCACAGGGACCGGTTTGCTGCTGTACGCAGCGCGAAGGTACTTCCGCAACTGGGGTACCACCAAGAGCGAGAGCCGGATGAACTTGCCCGGTGACGAGTTGATCCGCGAGCCGATGCTGCGGATCACCGAAGCGGTATGGATCGAGCGGCCGGCGGCCGCAGTCTGGCCATGGCTTGTACAGATGGGCCAGGACCGCGGCGGACTCTACGGCTATGCGTTCCTGGAGAATTCGATTGCGCTGCATCATCGCAACGCCAACCGGATCCACGCGGAGTGGCAGCACCTCGCGCCCGGCAACCTCATTCGCCTGGCCCCCAGGGGATGGCTCGGGCTGCGCGACGGCCTCACGCTGTCCGTCGCCGACGTCATTGAGGAGCGGGCCATAGTCCTGCGCGGGGCGCCGCCTGGCTTGCCATGGGAGACCGTGTGGTCGTTTCACCTGGTTCCCTACGGGGACGATAGGTGCCGAGTCCTGGTTCGCACCAGGGTGGGCTTGCGCCACCCTGGCGAGGTTCTGCTCGCAGAGGCCGTTGAGCCCGTGAACGCGTTGATGACACGAGGCATGCTGCGGGGCATCCGCCGCCGGGCCGAACGCGCACCCATCGGCCCTCAGCAGTCGGTGACGCCGGCATCGCCGACTGGGTGAGCCATGATTCGGCGTCCATCACACACTAGATTTCGACCACCGTTCACGCGGCCGAACGTGGGCCGTGAAGCGCTGAGCCAAACACTGATGCGCACATTGGTCGTTGCGACGTGTGGGGCGCTGCTCGCCGGTGGCGTCTCATGGCTCTTCGGCATGACCGAAATCTCCGACAGGTTATGGGCCGCAGGCACACTGATCGCGTTGGTGCCTGCCTGCTGGTTCGTGGTGGCCGCGTTGCGGCGCGGTCAGTTCGGCGTCGACGTCCTCGCGGTGCTCTCCCTCGTGGGCACACTCGCAGTGGGCGAGTATCTGGCAGGGGCGTTGATCGGGGTCATGCTGGCGACCGGACAGGCACTGGAGAGCGCGGCGCAGCGGCGAGCCACCAAGGATCTGCGTTCGCTGCTCGAACGAGCACCGAAGTCGGCTCGGCGCCGCACCGCCGATGGCGTGGTCACCGTGCCCCTTGCCGACGTCAAAGTCGACGACATCCTCGTCGTCGGCCCCGGTGAGGTGCTGCCCGTCGACGGGAGGATCGCCTGCGACTGGGCGGTTCTCGACGAATCCGCGTTGACTGGCGAGAGCCGACATATCGAGCTGCCGACTGGCCAGGAGGTTCGAAGTGGCGCGGTCAACGCCGGGGGCGTCATAGAGATCAGAGCAACCGCCACCGCCGAGGACAGTACCTACGCGGGCATTGTGCGATTGGCTCGCGAGGCCGCCGCGACGAGCGCTCCCGTCGTCCGGCTGGCCGACCGGGTGGCCCAGTGGTTCCTTCCCCTGGCACTGCTGGTCGCCGGATCGGCATGGCTGTGGAGCGGGTCAGCCGTGCGCGCAGTCGCCGTGCTGGTGGTCGCGACGCCCTGTCCGCTGTTGCTGGCGGCTCCCGTGGCGATCACATCCGGGTTATCGCGGGTCTCACGGTTGGGTGTGATCGTCCGTGGCGGCGGTGCACTGGAGAACCTCGGCCGTGCAACCACTCTGGTGCTCGACAAGACCGGCACGGTGACGAGCGGTCAACCTCGGAGCACGGACGTCGTCACCGCTGACGGTTGGTCGAGGGACGAAGTGATGCGCGTCGCCGCCTCTGCTGATCAGTTCTCCCCCCACGTGTTGGCGAAGGCGATCGTCAATGAGGCCATCAAGCGTGGCCTCCGCCTCAGCCCGCCGGTCGAGATAGTCGAGGAGCCCGGCAAGGGCGTCGCGGCCACGGTCGATGGCAGGCGAGTCACGGTGGGCAGTCATGCGCTACCCGCTGACCCGCCTCCATGGGCTGTGGCAGCGGTGTCGCGGGCGGCATTCGACGCGGCCGCCATTGCATGGCTCGATGTCGACGGCCAACTCGTCGGGGCGATTCTGCTCCTCGATCCCCTGCGTGCCGACGCACCACGGACGATCCGCCGACTGCGCGCGGCCGGGATCGACCGGGTGATCATGCTCACCGGAGACCGTGCCGCTCCGGCAGAGCAGATTGGCGCGGTGCTCGGTATGGACGAGGTGCGAGCCGAGCAGTCCCCGGCTGAGAAGGTGGCGGGGGTGCGCACGGAACGCGAATCGGCGGTCACCGTCATGGTTGGCGACGGGGTCAACGATGCACCCGCCCTCGCCGCTGCCACGGTCGGCGTGGCGATGGGTGCCCACGGCTCGACCGCCAGTTCGGAAGCGGCGGACATCGTCTTGACTACCGATCGGCTCGACAGACTTGCCGACGCGATGTTTGTTGCTCGCCGGTCGCGTCGGATCGCCGCGCAAAGTGCCATCACCGGGATGGTGTTATCCGTTGTGGCGATGGGGTTCGCCGCGGCCGGGCTGTTGCCGCCGGCCGCAGGCGCGTTCCTTCAGGAGGCGATCGATCTGACGGTCATCCTCAACGCCCTGCGGGCGGTGCGGCCGGGAGCAGGTGAGGCACCCGTCCTGCCCGCCGACGCGCAGGGGCTGATCCGCCGGTTCTCCGCTGAGCACGACGCGATGCGCAACGACCTGTCACTGTTTCGGGACACCGCACGCCTCATCGCCGTGGGCGACCGCGTCGCGGCCTTGGCCTCGCTGCGAGAGGTCGATGCCTTCGTTCGCCACACATTGCTGCCTCACGAACACGCCGAGGACCGATCGCTCTACCCCGCATTGGCGCACCCACTGGGCGGCGCGGAGGCCACCGCGGCGATGAGCCGGATGCACGCCGAGATCGACCGCCTGGCCTATCGCCTCCATGCGCACCAGTGCGCCGCCGATGCCATCGGCGAGGTCGGCGACGAGCAGGCCGAGGATCTGCTGGCCTGTCTGTACGGATTGCATGCCCTGTTATCTCTCCACTTCGTCACCGAGGAGGAGAATTACTTCGCACTTCTGCCGGACCGTGCTGGCGACAGCTAACCTCCCGGTCGGTCGACGGCGTCCCAGGTTGGCCAGGGCAAAAACCTGGTTTCACTGAACCTCGCCCATCGTGGCCAGTTGGAACTATGCTGCGCCGGTCTCCCTAGACGCCGGAGGTACGGGCACGTGGGCATCGACGATGACGATATTGCGTTTGCCACATTGGGGCGGCGCTCCCTCGTCGACAGCATGCATGAGCAAATCGACGAGTTGCTCGGTGCCCGTGACCAGATGGAGCGCCTCCTGCGGGTCGTCGTCGGGCTCGCGTCGGACCTCGACCTCGACGCCACCCTCCATCGAATCGTGACCTCGGCGATGCAGCTAACAGGTGCGCGTTACGGGGCTCTGGGTGTCCGGGGCCCAGATGGCACCCTCGTGTCGTTCCTGCACGCCGGAATGGACTCTGACACCGTGCAGCGGATCGGCCACCTGCCCGCGGGCAAGGGCGTCCTCGGGGTGGTGCTCGACCAAACGGAGCCACTGCGGCTCGACGACCTGACCGCACATCCCGCGGCGGTCGGATTCCCCGATCACCACCCTCCGATGCGCGCGCTACTCGGAGTTCCGATCACCATCCGACAGGAGACATTCGGCAGCCTTTACCTGACGGAGCCGATCGCACGGCAGGTGTTCACGGAGTCCGACGAGATCGCCGCGCGGGCTTTCGCGTCGGCGGCCGCCGTCGCCATCGACAATGCCCGACTGTTCGACCGGGTGCGCGCCACCGCCAAGTGGGTGGAGGCCAGCAGAGCGATCACCGCTGCGCTGGTGTCCGAGGTCCATCCCGTGGCGGAGCCGTTGCGATTGATTGCGGAACGAGCGTGCGAGTTGACTGACGCCGAGCAGGCCATCGTGCTCGTACCCCGTGCCACCGACGTTCCGGAAGACGAGGTCGACACGCTTGTCGTCTCCACGGCAGTGGGATTGATGGCCGACGACGTAGTGGGGCGGGAGGTCCCGGTGGAGGGTTCGACGACCGGTGCAGTCTTCCGCTCGGGAGTTCCGTTGATCACAGAAGCGTTCAGCCACCCCATTTCGGCCTTCACCGATGTCGGGCAGCGGCCAGCGATCGTGATGCCGCTGCGCGCACAGCAGTCCATCCTGGGAGTCCTCGCCGTGGCTAGGCATGAGAGCCAAAGCCCCTTTGATGCAAGTCATCTCGAGTTGATGAGCGACTTCGCCGATCACGCCACCGTCGCACTCAGCTTGGCTGCCAGCCATGAACACGCAAAGGAGAACTCGGTCATCGCAGATCGTGAACGAATCGCGCACGACCTGCATGACCACGTCATTCAGCGGTTATTCGCAGCGGGAATGGACTTGCAGGGCACGATCGCCCGCTCACGGTCTCCCGAGGTCATCAAACGCCTGAACGGTACAGTCGACGATCTGCAGACCACCATCGACGAGATTCGCAAGAAGGTCTTCGCGTTGCAGTCGTCCACGCTGGATAACGGCTTCCGCCTGACGATCCAGAACGCGATCGCCGATCTCACCGAGGACCGCGATATCGAGACCACGGTGCGTATGTCGGGACCATTGAGCGCGGTTGACCAGGAACTTGCCGAGCAGGCGACACCATTCATAGTCGAGGCAGTCAGCAACGCGGTGCGACACTCCGGCGCTCAGCGGCTCATCATCGATGTGAACGTCGCGGACGAGCTGACCATCGACGTCACGGACGACGGCTGCGGCATTTCCCCCGACATCACGCGACGCAGTGGCCTGGCGAATCTGCGTCACCGCGCTGAATCAGTGGGCGGTAGCTGCGATATCGGCGCGGCAGACGGCGGCGGCACCCACGTCCGGTTTGTCGCACCGCTGGGGACGTCACTCGCCGAGTGACGCTGCGGAATCGCCAGATAGCGCCACTTCGCCAGGCCGATGACTTTCTTCTCTACCCGCGCCGAGATCCGCGCACCACGATGAAAGCACATCACCTCGTTGAGGAGGCGACCCAATGGTCAACGCCCTGCACAGCCACCCACACCGACGCACCGAACTCGACACCATTGCCTGGGAGTTCTTGGGCTCCGAGTTCACCGAACACATCTACGCCGATTGGCCCATCGGCCGCCGTGTCGATGCCTATCTGCGCCACCACGCGCTCACCGAGTTCTCCGATGATGGCTCGGTCCGCGATGCACTGGTGGAACGCATCATGGCGAATATCGGTCACGCACGCCGTTCCGGCGTCCTGCCAGCGAGCCCACAGCACGCATCGTGAGCGTCATCCGCAAGGGTCCCCGTGACTTGCGCGTACCTCCCAACCTTCGCGACTGGGACGAGGCGCGGGCCGATTTCTCCTGGTCCGCCTTGCCGCCGTTGTGCGAGGGCATGGCGGAGGGCGGCTGCAACATCGCCTACGCAGCGGTCGACAGGCACGCGGCGGGACCCGAAGCGACGCACACAGCGCTGCGCTTCGTCACGGAAGCCGACGATTCGACCGAAATGCGGACCCACGACATCAGCTACGCCGAGTTGGGACGGTTCACGCGCCAGTTCACAAACGTGCTCCGCTCGCTCGGCGTTGGCAAGGGCGACCGCGTCTTCGTGATCCTGGATCGCCGCCCCGAGCTCTACATCACGATGCTGGGTGCACTACGCAACGGTAGCGTGGTCTCCCCTCTCTTCTCGGCCTTCGGACCGCAGCCACTGGCAACACGAGTATCGATCGGCGAAGCCAAGGTCATCGTCACCACCTCGGCCATCCATCGACGAAAGATCGCTCAAATCCGCGATCAACTACCCACGGTTCGGCACGTCCTGCTGGTGGACCACGACGCAAACACCGAAGACGAGCCAGGAACCCTCGACTACCAGCGGCTGATGGCACAGGCTGACGACGACGCACCGATCGAACCCACCACTGCCGACGACGCAGCGTTACTGCACTTCACCAGCGGGACCACGGGCACGCCGAAAGGAGCGATCCACGTGCACGGCGCGGTCACCATGCATTACATCACTGGACTGTATGCCCTGGACCTGCACTCCGATGACATCTTCTGGTGCACAGCCGATCCCGGATGGGTAACCGGAACGTCATACGGCGTCATCGCACCGCTGCTGCATGGTGTCACGTCGATCGTCGACCAAGCCGAGTTCGACGCCGAGCGCTGGTATCAGATCTTGCAGAACGAGGACGTCACGGTGTGGTACACCGCACCGACCGCGATCCGCCTGCTGATCAAGGCAGGCCCGGAAGTGGCGGCACATCACCACTTTTCGAGTCTGCGATTCATCGCCAGCGTCGGTGAACCACTCAACGCCGAGGCCGTGTGGTGGGGAAAGCGAGTACTGGGCCTGCCGATCCACGACAACTGGTGGCAGACCGAGACCGGTGGGATCATGATCGCCAACACGCCGGCCTGCCCCATCAAACCCGGTTCAATGGGGCGTCCACTTCCAGGTGTCGACGCCTACGTGGTCCGGCGCAATGAGGACGGCTCGGTCGCGGACCTCTCCGAACCCGACATGGAGGGCGAACTCGCGCTGCGATCGGGTTGGCCCTCAATGTTCCGCGGGTACCTGCACGACGACGAACGCTACCGAAAGTGCTTCTCCGGTAACCTCTATCTGACTGGAGACCTCGTCAAGCGCGACAGCGACGGCTACTTCTGGTTCGTCGGCCGAGCAGATGACGTGATCAAGTCATCCGGACATCTGATCGGCCCCTTCGAGGTGGAGAACGTGTTGACCGATCATCGCGCTGTCGCCGAAGCCGGGGTGATCGGCAAGCCAGATCCCACCGTTGGCGAGGTCGTCAAGGCGTTCGTCTCGGTGCGGGAGGGCTTCATCGGCGATGACGCGCTGCGCCGAGATCTGATGGCTCACGCGCGCAGACGATTGGGCGCGGCGGTGGCCCCCAAGGAGATCGAGTTTGTCGACGATTTGCCGCATACCCGATCGGGCAAGATCATGAGGCGCCTGCTCAAGGCGCGTGAGCTCGGACTGCCCGAGGGCGATACATCGACGGTGGAGGTCCCCACACGCCGGGCGCAGGAGGTCCCTTCGTGACCGCGCACGACCTGGCGCATGCACTGCTAGCGGACATGGTGCGGGTTCGTCGCATGGAGGAACAGTGTGCAGAACTCTACGGCGCAGCGAAGATCCGCGGATTTCTCCACCTCTATGTCGGCCAAGAGGCCGTCGCCGCGGGCTCACTGCGCGCGCTGGGACCCGAGGACGCCGTAGTCGCAACCTATCGAGAACACGCACACGCGCTGCTGCACGGCATCCCGATGACTTCGATCATGGCCGAGATGTTCGGCAAGCGGGAGGGATGCTCAAGGGGTCGGGGCGGTTCGATGCATCTCTTCAACTCAGCCGCTCATTTCTACGGGGGCAACGCCATCGTCGCCGGTGGCCTTCCCCTGGCCGTCGGCCTCGGACTCGCTGACTCCATGCTGCGCAGAAACCGGTTAACCGCATGCTATTTCGGTGACGGGGCAGTGGCCGAGGGCGCCTTCCACGAATCCCTCAACATGGCTGCGCTGTGGCGGCTTCCCGTGCTCTTCTGTTGTGAGAACAATCTGTACGCGATGGGCACCGCACTCGAACGAGCCCAGTCGGAGACCGACCTCGCGGCGAAGGCAGCGGCCTATCGGGTCCCGACGGCAAGCGTCGACGGAATGGACGTCGTCGCCTGCCACACTGTGACACAGCAGGCAGTGGAGCACATTCGCACCGACGGCGGCCCGTTCTTCATACAGTTCCGCACCTACCGATTCCGAGCACACTCGATGTTCGACCCCGAACTGTACCGACAGAAGAGCGAGGTCGAACAGTGGCGCAAACGCGATCCCATCGCCATGTTCAGCCAGCAATGCATCGCAGATGGCACACTGTCCGCGACCGATGTCGATGACATCGAGGTCGCCGCGCAGGTCGAGGTAACCGGCGCGGTCGCGTTCGCCGAGGCCGGGACGTGGGAGGACGTCGCCGACCTCGAACGCGATGTACTGACACCCGCCATCGCTGCAGAGGTGTCCCAATGAAGATGACTTACCGCACAGCGGTGCACGACGCCATCGAGGAGGCCATGACACAAGACCCCCGGGTGGTGCTGATGGGCGAGGACGTGGGCCGGTACGGCGGCACCTACGCTGCGACAAAGGACCTACTCGAGGAGTTCGGGCCTGAGCGGGTTCGAGACACCCCTCTGTCAGAGTTGGGATTTGTCGGCGTCGGCATCGGTGCGGCGCTTGGTGGCTTGCGACCGATCGTTGAAATCATGACGGTGAACTTCAGCCTCTTGGCACTCGATCAGATCGTCAACACCGCGGCTGCATTGCGGCACATGTCCGGTGGGCAGTTCTCGGTACCGCTCGTGATTCGCATGGCGACGGGTGCGGGTCGGCAACTCGCCGCCCAGCACTCGCACAGCTTGGAGGGGTGGTACGCCCACATTCCGGGCATCAAGGTGGCCGCTCCCGCCACCGTCGTCGATGCCTACGGCATGCTCGGACCCGCACTCGCCGACCCCGATCCCGTGCTCATCTTCGAGCATGTGGGGCTCTACAACACATCGGTCGATATCGATCAACTGGTGGCGACCGACATCAGCGGCGCGGCGCTGCGCCGCCGAGGCGCAGACGTCACCCTCGTCACGTACGGCGGTTCACTGCCGAAGACCCTCGATGCGGCCGCAGAGCTGGCTGGATCCGGAATCGATTGCGAAGTGATCGATTTGCGAATGCTCCGGCCGTTGGACATGGACACGGTCCTAGCGTCCGTGCGTAAGACCAACCGCGCAGTGGTAATCGACGAGGCTTGGCGGACCGCAAGTTTGGCAGCCGAGGTCAGCTCCAGCATCGCCGAGCGGGCGTTCTTCGACCTCGATGCTCCTGTCGCCCGGGTGTGCAGTGCCGAGGTGCCGATGCCGTATGCGAAGCATCTCGAACAGGCCGCACTACCTCAGACCGAGAAGATCGTCAGCGCAGTGCACGGACTGTTCGGGAAGAGCCAGTGATCGAGTTCACCATGCCCGCCCTCGGTTCGGACATGGACGAGGGCACCCTCGACGAATGGCTGATCGCGCCCGGCGACGTCGTCACCCGGGGACAGATCGTCGCCGTTGTGGAGACCACCAAGGCCGCGGTCGAGATCGAATGCTGGCATGACGGCATCGTCCAGGACTTGTTGGTGCCGGTCGGCGACACCGTGAAGGTCGGAACGGTGTTGGCAACACTGCGGGAGACGACAGCACAGGCACAACCGGCACCGCATCCTCCGACGGTGTCCAAACCCACGCCGCCACCGACGATGCCTCCGAAAGCCGAGAGCGGGACTACCGCGCCACACCGACGAAGGTGGGTCTCCCCCGCCGCACGGCGTCTCGCCAACTCGTTGGGCGTCGATGTGGAGTCCGTGGCCGGAACCGGCCCACAGGGGGCAGTGACAATCGCCGACGTGGAAGCATCCGCTGCTCCAGCACCGCAGCCACGCCGAACCGAGGGCACCGCCACGACCACCGACCGCGCCGCGCAGATGCGCAAGTCCATCGCCGCGGCGATGAGCAGGTCGAAGCGGGAGATCCCGCACTATTACCTTGCGAGCGAAGTGCACATGGACGCCGCGCTCAGGTGGATGGCCGAACGCAATGCGGGCCGCCCGATCACCGAGCGACTTCTGCCAGCGGCCCTGCACATCAAAGCCGTTGGCAGAGCGGCCCAACGCCTCACCGGGTTCAACGGGTTCTGGCGCAACGACGGCTTCGAACCCGCGGACGGCGTTCACGTCGGGATCGCGATATCGCTGCGCGGTGGCGGACTCGTCGCACCCGCGATCCACGACGTACCCGATAAGGGGATCGACCAGCTGATGCGAGATCTCACCGATCTGGTTGCGCGGGCCAGAGCAGGGTCGCTACGCAGTTCGGAGATGTCGGACCCGTCGATCACCGTCACGAATCTCGGCGACAAGGGAGTCGACACGGTCTTCGGGGTCATCTATCCACCGCAGGTGGCGCTGATCGGTTTCGGAACACCGGCACAGCGTGTGTATGCCGCCGACGGGGCGATTCGGGTAGGCACAGTGTCGCAGGCCACCCTCGCCGCTGACCACCGCGCCAGCGACGGACACCAAGGGGCATTGTTTCTGAATGAGATCCGTCTACTGCTGGAGCAGCCGGAGAGTCTGGACGGGTGACGATATGACGAGTAGAGACGAGGTTCTTTCGGCGTTAACCGACGTCGCTCCGGAAGTGGACGCCGACGACATTCGTGACGAGGTCGCGCTCCGCGATCAGGTCGACCTCGACTCGATGGACTGGCTGCGGTTTCTCATCGCGATCAGTGAGAGGTTGCGGGTGGACATCCCAGAGTCCGAGTATGCATCCCTTCGAACGCTGGCCGACATCGTTCGTTACACGGATCAGCACCCACCGCGCCGTTAATCTCTCGATCGGATCTCGAAAACATCGCTGATGGGCCGCCGAGGTGTAGGCGGCGGCACGTCCTCGCCCTGCGGGGCCGCGCCGACGCGAATCAAGGCTTGCGGGGTGGCGGTGGTCTGATCGATCACCGCCGCAATGAGGTTTCTGCCCGCGCGTAGTTCGGTGATATGTGTGAGCGTGCACGTTGCTAGGCCCGCCATCGTAGCCTCGAGCAGCACGGAGGAGAGAGTCTCGCCGCACTGCAGGACGCTGACGCGCTGGTTGTCGTATGTGGACAGGACAACAACCTTGGAGCGATCGTGGCCGAGACCAACACGCCTGTTGGAGCCCGAGTCGACCGGGAACCTGCGTCCGACGTCGACACGGTCACGCTCGTCGGCAGAGATGAGCGCACTCTGCGGGACACCCTCACTAAACCTGAAAGCTTTTGTCCACCAAGCCAGTTCGTCGTGATACGACCTATCGTACATACGCAGCGAAGCAGTGAGCTGAGAGGCCTCCGCCAATACCGCTCGAAATTCATCGGGGACCACGTCAAGTCGCACCGCCTCTGCGGTGACGGCACGGTGCAAGTGCGCCTCGGTCAGATTCCAATCGGGGGGCTCGTTGAAGGGCAACCGGTCGGTGCGACGACGCAAGATGGCCTCGGCACGGCCCCGGTCGCCGTCGGTGATGTGCTCCATGGCAGTGAAGTCGACCGAGGCCAGCAGGACCGGATCATCGGGATTGGGAAGTCTATCGACAGCAACTGTCCACCCCGCAGCTGCCATGGCCACCCGGAAGTGGTCCAGCACTGCGCCGCAACCAAGTAGAGCTGACCTTCCCGAGTGGTCGGTTGCGTGCAATACGCGATCGCTCTCCAGGAAGAGCCGGACCGCATGGTCGTCGACCACCCAGCGCCATGGCTGACTGTTGTGTAGTGACGGCGCGCGGCAGGCCAACCTCACCGCCTTCTCCACCAGTGCGGTGTCGACATCGCTGTTTCGCATGCGATCGGTCCCTCAGCGCGCTCCTGGTGTCACCGCTAGTCACGAATCACTATCACCGGACACTTCGCCGTCTCCGCGACAGCCGTGCTCACGGAGCCGAGAAGCAGGCCGGCGAAGCCGCCACGGCCTCGACTTCCGAGCACCACAAGTTGAGCATGCTGGGACTCATCGAGCAGCCAGCGTGCCGGCTGATCGCATACGACCCGCCGCCGGACCCGCACATCTGGATACTGTTCCTGCCATCCTGCGAGACGCTCGCCAAGAACCTCGTGTCCCCGGTCCTCATACTCGCGCCAGTCCATGCCAAGCGCCGGAAAGACCCCGACATCACTCCACGCGTGCAGCGCAACCACATCAACGTGACGCCTCGACGCCTCGTCGAACGCGAGCGCGGTCGCAGCCTCGGAGGCGGGCGATCCATCGATGCCCACCAACACCGGTGAGTCGTCACTCACCGCCGGCGCGTGATCCCCGCGAACGACCGCGACAGGGCAGTGGGCGTGGTGCAGCAAGCTCCGGCTGATGGAGCCCAGTATCGCGCCGCCCACCCCACCGAGACCTCGGCTGCCCGCAACGATCATCTCTGCGTCGCGTGACGCTTTCACAAGGCCCGACGCGACATTGTCGTGCAGCACGAGCGTCTGAATGTCGGGCGATCGCGCATCGCCGACCTCGGCCTGAAACTGCTTCTGTGCCTGATCAATAGCCTGCTGTGCGTTGTCCTCCTGCCAATCGGAGAAGCTCGGCCCGAGGTTGGCCACGGGCCAGGTGACGACTACCGGGGCCACGACGTGCATTAGCGTGACAGCCGTGTCGCGTAGCACAGCCTCGCGGGCCGCCCACCTTACGGCTGCGCCTGACTCCGCTGATCCGTCAACGCCGACCAGGATTCCGAATTTCGACATCTCACACTCCTCCGAGCTGCTTCCGCACCGCAGTCGTCACCGACGGTAGGCCATCGGGAACGCGCGAAGCAGGGCCGTTGGTCCCTCAGCACGATGTCACTGGTCCTCACTCGAGTCGGCCCACGGAAACACTCACTGCGAGAATGCTGTTCGACACCCCACGGGGTCCGGACCGCGACCCCAAGTCGACGTTGAAACCAACGGGATGGAACGGGACACGCGATGAGATGGGACCAAAGCACCACGAGAGAAACCACCTTCGACTCTACGGACAGACCCAGCGATGTTGATGGGATGGGCTGAGCTGACCCGGCGAGGAGACCACCGATGGGCATCCCAGCACCAATCACCCCTCAGGGGTTGTGACCGTCGCGGCCTGACATGGCGGAGTTTCTCAGCAACACCGATGCGTTCGTCTGGTCGATCGAAGCCGATCCCCGGCTCCGATCCACCATCGTCACGTTGATTCTCCTCGACCGTCTCCCGGATTGGCGCGAGCTGGTTAACCGGTTCGACTTGATCAGCCGAAGGTTGCCGACATTCCGACAGCGCGTGGTGCAGTCGCCGGCGCCCGCACCACCGCGTTGGGAGGCGGATATCGACTTCGATCTGGCATTCCACGTGCGTCGAGTGTCAGCAGCTGAACCGGCATCCATCGAGACTCTCCTGGAAATGGCTCGGATAGCCGCGATGGCCGACTTTGATCGGGCACGCCCGCTCTGGGAGGCGACCCTGGTCGACGGCCTCGCCGATGGAGGCGCAGCGTTGCTCTGCAGGCTGCACCATTCGCTGAGTGACGGTATCGGTGCGGTGGATATCGCACGGATCCTGTACGACGAGTCAGCGGAATACAGGCATGATTCCCTGCCACCGGCTCCGTCACCACCGGAGGTGGGACGTCTCGCACTGATCCGACATTCGGTAGCTCATGGAGCCGGATTCGCTGCTGGCGCACTCTCGGCTTCGGTGAAGTCCGCACCCGTTCTACTCGCCAGCAGCGTCCTGCACCCGATCAGGTCCTGTACAGGTCTTGCCGCTCTCGCGGTATCTGTTGTGCGAACGACGCGGCCGACACGACAACCTGGGTCTCCGATAATGGTGAGGCGCACCCGTGTCAGACGCCTCGCCGTGCACGACGTGCCGAAGGCGCGTCTACAGATGGCAGGCAGGGCCGGTGGCGGCTCGCTCAACGATGCCTTCATCGCCGCTGTGGTGGGCGGGCTGTGTCGGTATCACGAGAAACATGCGGCGAGGGTCGACCACTTCACCGTCACGATGCCTGTCAGCGTCCGAGCCTCGACCGACCCGCTCGGCGGTAATCGGGCGACATTGATGCGCTTCGACGTTTCTGCGGCAAACAAGGACCCCGCCCTCCGAGTCCGTGCCATCCATCAGCACACCAGCGGGCTGCGCGCCGAGAAGTCATTGGCGCACACACAATTGATCGCGGCCGGTCTCAATCTCGCGCCCCGTTGGTATGTCGGGTCGGCCTTGCGAGGTGTCGACGTGGTTGCCAGCGACGTGCCAGGGTTCCAGAAGCCGGTTTTCCTGGCCGGTGCCGCGGTACGGAGGCAGTACGCCTTCGCACCAACCATCGGTGCCGCCTTGAACGTCACGCTTCTGTCGTATGTCGACACCTGCGCCATCGGGATCAATGTGGACAGCGGCGCCATTCCGGATCTCGACGCGTTCTACGACTGCCTGATCGCCGGCTTCGAAGAGGTACTGGCACTGGCAGACTGAGCGTTCAGCCAATCGTGGCACCGCTCCGCCGTCTCGCAGATTCCGAGTTCGTCGAGCACGAGTTCCGCCGCGCGCGGGACAACCGCGGCCACCGACGGCGAGAGCCCGATCCCGTAACCGGCGTCGGCGATATCGATGCTGAGCACCACCAGCCGGTCGGGCATCTGGCCCAAGCACGCGCCGAGCGCACACACCTGCGGTACGCCCATCGCGTGCGAGCTCACCACTCTCAGGTCGGGCGCGTCGCCCGCCACCCACCGACGGATCCGGCCCGGATCGGCCCCATCTCCCATGGCTCCGTCGACGACCACCGCCACGCGGGCACCCGCCCATGCGTCGAAGAACATTCCAGGATCTCCGATATCTGTCACCACCCGCAGACCGGCGAGGTTGCCCTTGCTGATCGCTTCGGCAACCGCGGGGCCGACGCCGTCGTCGCGGCGGAAACGGTTGCCGACTCCAATGACTACGGCGAAGCTCATCGCCGGTCAATCGTCAACGTCAGGAAGTGTGCCGAGCAGGATATGCACGGGTCGTGGTTGCGAATTGATCTCTCGCACAGCGCAGTCAGTGTCGCATCGTCCTCGTTCAGGTTCGCGGCGACAAGGCAGGCCATCTCGTGTTCGATCGCCGCCTGGTTCTGCGCCGTCGGCGGGACGATCGTCGCGGCCCGGATCTGCCCGTCCCCGTCGATCTCGTAGCGGTGGTAGAGCAGGCCGCGTGGCGCCTCGCTGACACCGTGTCCGATGCCCTCGCGCGCCGGGACGTCGACGAATGGGCGCGGGGGCCGCTCGTACTCTGCAATGATGCGTAGCGCCTCCTCGACTGCGTACACGACTTCGACCGCACGGATCACGATGCTGCGGAAGGGATTACGGCACTGCGGTCCAATCCCTGCGTCCGCGGCCGCTTGGCGAGCGACAGGTGACAGCGCTGAGGAGTTCAGCGAGTACCGCGCCAGTGGGCCGGTCAGATAACGGCCGCCGTCCAAGGCCGCGTGCAGGGCGGTCGAGTGCCGCACCTGCGATTCCACGACGTGGTCACTGAACTCGGACACCGCGAACGTCGGCCCCAAGCTGCGTCGAAGTGTTCCACCTTCGATCGCGTAGCCGTGCTGGTTGGTAACCGCGAGGAACTCATGGTCGTACTCGACGTCAGGGAAGTCGAGCTCGGCCACCGACCGCAACGTAAACAACGCGTCATCAAGCGCGCAGCGCAACATCTCGGCAAGCGGTCGTAGCTCAGCTGGAGTCGGCACCGAGTAGAAGCCACCCAGGCGCACGTTGACCGGATGGATCGCGCGGCCGCCGATCTGCTCCATGATCCGGTTCCCGGCCCTCTTCAGCGCAAGTCCGCGTTCGATCAGTCCGGGGCGCTCCTTGGCCAGACTGATCGCGTCCGGATAGCCGAAGAAGTCGGGCAAGTGCAACAGGTAGATGTGCAGAGCGTGGCTGTGAATCCACTCCCCGCAGTACAGCAGCCGGCGCAGTGCCACCAGTTCCGGCTCGATGGTCACCCCGCAGGCGTCCTCGATGGCATTGCAGGCGCTCACTTGATACGCAACGGGACAGATGCCGCATATGCGAGCCGTGAGATCGGGAGCCTCCGTGTACGCCCTGCCTCGCAGGAACGCCTCGAAAAAGCGCGGCGGTTCATAGATGTTCAGTTCAACGCGGTCCACCACGCCGTCGCGCAGGTTGACACGCAGTGCGCCCTCGCCTTCCACGCGAGTCAACGCGCCGACCGCCACTGTTCGAACCTCCGACGTCATCGATCGTTCCTCTCGGCTCTGAACCGTGCGACGTTGAACGTCGAGAACACCCGCTCGACATCCTCATCGGCCATGCCGTCGCGGCGCAGCAAGGGAATCAACGCGGCGGTATTCGGCGTGACAGCTGGACCAAAGCATCCGTAGCAGCCGCGGTGGAACGTCGGGCAGAGCGCTCCGCAGCCGGCATGCGTCACCGGCCCGAGGCAGGGAATGCCCTCGGCGACAACCACGCACGTCACGCCGCGGTTCTTGCACTCGGTGCACACGGTCTTGGCCGGTAGCCTCGGCTTGCGCCCGACCAGCAGTGCGGCCAGCGTGTCGAGGAGCTGGCCGCGGTCGATCGGGCACCCCTGCAACTGGTAGTCGACTGTGACGTGCGCTGACGCCGGGGTTGAGGTCGCAAGCGTGTCGATGTACTCGGGCTTGGCGTAGACGACGGAGGTGAAGTCCTTGATGTCTGCGAAGTTGCGGAGCGCCTGTACGCCACCGGCGGTTGCACATGCCCCGATCGTGACCAGAACCTTGGACTGCGCTCGGATCTCCCTGATTCGCTGCGCATCGGCCGCCGTCGTGATCGAGCCCTCCACCAGGGAGACGTCATAGGGGCCGCCGATGATCGTGCTGGAGGCCTCGAGAAAGACAGCGATTCGCACTTCCTCTGCGATCGTCAGCAGTTCGTCCTCGCAGTCCAGGAGTGTGAGCTGGCAGCCGTCACACGATGCGAACTTCCACACCGCCAAGCTGGGCGACGTCATCTACAGCTCCTTGATCCGCAGAAGCGACTCGGCGACGTCATAGCCCACTACCGGGCCGTCACGGCAAAGCAGCAGGGGCCCCAGTTGGCAGTGCCCGCACCAGCCGGTCCCACACTGCATGTTGCGTTCCAACGAGACCTGGATATCTCGGTGGGCCATCCCCTTTCGCAACAACTCTTCAGCGCAACTGCGCATCATCGGTTCCGGGCCGCACAGGAAGGCGGTGGTGTGCTCGGGCCTCAGAGGTAGCCGGCGGAGCGAGTCCGTGACGACACCAACCTCGCCCGGCCACCCCTGTACCGGGACGTCAACGGTCAGGTGCACCTCGACCAAGCCGCCGGACGCCCAAACCCGAAGTTCCTCGCCGTACAGAAAGTCGTCACGCGATCGGGCACCGGCGATCAACGTCACCCGGTCATAGCTGTCGCGGCTGGCCAATGCGCCGAGCACCACGGGCCGAAGGGGTGCCAGGCCCACCCCGCCCGCGACAATGATCACGTCACGATCCGCCGCCCCCGCCATACCCCAGCTCGTGCCGAACGGTCCGCGCATGCCGATCACCGTGCCCGCCTGCGCGTGACGCAGCGCTTCACTGACAGCGCCGACCGACCGGATCGTGTGGCAGATCGCTTCCTCGGCCGGCGTCGGAACCCCGCTGACCGAGACGGCGATCTCCCCGATCCCAAAGGCGTACATCATCATGAACTCGCCGGGTTGCGGTGCGGGCAGCGATTCACGCACCGGTCGCAGCCGCAGTGTCGCGGAATCGTGGTTCTCGGCGACTCGACTGTGAACGCGGTAGGGCGTTGGGCACATCGCCGACGCTGTGCGCGGCCACGTCGCGCTCTCAGTCAAGGTCGCCCTCCGCGAGTTTGGAGAGAACATTCATCTCCTCCGTGATGTCAATACCCGTGGGACACCATGCGATACACCGCCCGCACCCCACGCATCCGGACGTGCCGAACTGGTCATGCCAACTGCTGAGCTTGTGCGTAAGCCAATGCCGGTAGCGCGAGGGCCCACTTTGCCGGACGCTCCCCTCGTGTACGAATGTGAAGTCGAACTCGAAGCACGACGCCCACTCCATCCACCGCTCGGCGTGCTGTCCGGTCAAGTCGGTGACATCCTCGACCGTCGTGCAGAAGCAGGTCGGGCACACCATGGTGCAGTTGCCGCAGGTCAGACAACGACTCGCGACCTCCTCCCAGTGTGGCGACTCCCGCGACTCGACCAGTAGGTCACGCAGGTCGCCCGCTGGCATCTGACGGCCCATCTTGTCTGCCGCTGCTGCGACATCACAACGAGCAGAATCGATCTCCGTCTGCTCGGCGTTGCGTTGGGGTAACGCTGCGAGCACCTCTGCTCCTTCATCGCTGCCGACGTCCACGACGTAGCGCCGACCATCGCTGTCGACGCGCTCTGTCAGCGCCAGGTCGTAGCCGGGTCCCACCGCTGGACCGGTGCCCATCGAGGCGCAGAAGCATAGACCGCCCGGTTCAGTGCAGTTGACGGCCACGACGAAGATTCGTCGCAGCCGACCGACGAAGCCCTCGTCGGGATGCGTGCCCTCCCCCAATACTCCGGTCAGGACGCCGATGGCCGCCAGATCACAGGCGCGTACTCCGATGAATGCATATCGCGGGACCTCTTCAGGTTCGGTACCGTCGGACGACCACACCCGCTGGCGCGGTGGATGAAGATACTGCTTCCAGGACTGCGGGCCGGCCGAGTGCCCGAACAGGGCATCATCCCCGCGACGGCGAAGTCGATAGTGTCCGGGTCCGACGTCGACACCCCATCCGCGCGGTAGGTCCTCGGCCGAGGTGATCTGTGTGAGAACGATGGCGTTGTCCGACACCGTCGGGCCGATCACCTGATACCCGCGGTCGATGAGCACAGAGATGAGGCGGGCCAACCCTGCGGGTTCGATCACCGCGCTAGTCATGCAGACAATCGTGCGCCGTGCTGCATCTCGACGCAGGATCATTCGGTCCCATCGTTTGGTGCCAAAGGTCCCTGGCGGAGGTCGTTGGCTCCTCGCATCGGGGACTTTGGACCACTGCTTCTGGCGTCAACCCGTCGGTAGGGTCACGGCCATGACCACGGAATTTCAACCGGTATCCATTCTGTCGGAGACCGAGTGCTGGGATCTCATCTCAGGTAGAGCCCTCGGACGCCTGGTGACCAGCGTCGATAACCAGCCCGAGATCTTCCCTGTCAACTTCGCCGTTCAGCGCCGCACGGTGCTATTCCGGACAGCGCAGGGAACGAAGCTGGTGAGCGCGGCAATCAACAACGATGTCCTGTTCGAAGTCGACGATCACAATGTCCTGGAGGGTTGGAGTGTGATCATCCGAGGGACGGCTCGCACCCTTCGCACCCAGGAGGAGATCGACGAAGCGGAGCAGGCGCAACTACTTCCCTGGACGGCCACTTCGAAGCAACACTTCGTCCGGATTCGCCCACTGCGGATCACTGGTCGGCGATTCGTGTTCGGCTCGGAGCCCGAGGGGGACCCCGAGGCCGTCTAACGCGCCCATAGTCCTGCGCTCGATATCACCCGCGGCGACGTTCCTTCAGACCATCGCGACATCGTCGGTGGAAATCAAATCAGTTGCGGGACAACGCAGACAATCGGCACCGTTGGGCGGGACTTCGGTCCCTATTCGCGGTGGCTACCCCGTGGTCAGATTCAGGTGGACTGCCACACGGGCGTCGAGCGGGCAACTGGTGACACCGCTCGACAACTGCACGAACGGAGCACCGAGATGACTCGTTCACAGAGGCCGCTCAGGAACACGCCTCGCCGCATCTTTCGTGATCGCCGAGAGGCCGGGCGAGTTCTCGCCGGCCTGCTCAGCGCCTACCGAGGGCGCGACAACGTCATTGTCCTTGGCCTAGCGCGGGGTGGGGTCCCGGTGGCATGGGAGGTGGCAGCGGCCCTTGGCGTTCCTCTCGACGCGTTCATCGTGCGGAAGTTGGGGGCACCCGATCACGAGGAATTCGCCATGGGTGCACTGGCGAGTGGCGGTCGCGTCGTGGTCAACGACGACTTGGTGCGGGCACTGGGGGTGACGCCCCAACAGCTGCGCGATGTCGCCGAACGCGAGGGGCGGGAACTGATTCGGCGCGAGGCGGCATATCGATGCGGTCGCCCACCACTGGAGGTGACAGGCAAGACAGTGATACTGGTCGACGACGGTCTCGCCACCGGCGCCAGCATGCTGGCGGCGGTGCAGGCGCTGCGTGAGGCAGACCCCGCCGAGATCGTGATAGCGGTGCCCGCGGCTCCCGAGTCAACCTGCCGAGAGTTCGAGGCCATCGTCGACGACGTCGTATGCGCAACGATGCCAACACCCTTTCGCGCGGTCGGAGAGTCCTTCTGGGATTTCACTCAGGTAACTGACGGGGAGGTTCAAGATCTTCTCACCACCCCGACCACCGGGTTCGCCACGGCGAAACTCCGAACAGCCGAGACAGCGGCGGAGGTGATCGGACGGGCAGCCGTCGATGCTCCTGCCGGGATGCCTCCGTTGGAGGTGCTCGAGGAGATCGTGGGCGATGCGACAATCGTCCTGATCGGCGAGAGTTCTCATGGCACGCACGAGTTCTACGACGCTCGCGCCGAGATCACCAAGTGGCTCATTGAGGAGAAGGGGTTCGACGCCGTTGCCGCCGAGGCGGACTGGCCCGACGCCTATCGCGTGAACCGATATGTCCGCGGGTTGGGCGAAGACGGATCCGCGAGTGAGGCATTGAGCGGATTCGAGCGATTTCCCACTTGGATGTGGCGCAACGCCGTCGTCCGTGACTTCATCGACTGGCTCCACACCCACAACCGAGTCCATCAAGAACGCGGCGAACGGCAAGCGGGCTTCTATGGATTGGACCTCTACAGCCTGCACCGGTCGATGCAGGAGGTGATCGCCTATCTCGACAGCATCGACCCACGCGCGGCAGCGCGCGCACGTGAGCGATATGCGTGCTTCGACCACGCCTCTGCAGATGACGCCCAGGCGTACGGCTTTGCCGCGGCATTCGGTGCGGGTCTCTCCTGCGAGCGACAAGCAGTCGATCAACTGGTGGACATCCAACGCAGCGCCCTGGACTATGCGCGTCGCGACGGGCTGCTCGCCGAGGACGAGCTGTTCTACGCACAGCAGAACGCGCAGACGGTCCGCAACGCGGAGGTGTACTACCGCGCAATGTTTGGCGGGCGAGTCACGTCGTGGAATCTGCGCGACGAACACATGGCACAGACGTTGAAGGCGCTCCAGAATCATCTCGGTCGCCATCGCGACGGTACGCCTGCTCGAATAGTCGTGTGGGCTCACAACTCCCACGTCGGCGACGCGAGGGCCACCGAGGTCGGAGGTGACGGACAGCTCACACTGGGCCAGTTGGTTCGAGAGAGCCACGCTAACGCGTCGCGATTGATCGGATTCACAACGTACTCGGGAACGGTGACAGCAGCCAGTGAGTGGGGCGGCGTTGCCGAGCGCAAGATCGTCAGACCAGCGCTGAACGGAAGCGTCGAGGAGATGTTGCACGAGGTGGGCAGAACGGCCTTCCTCGTGTCGCCAATCATCAGCGAGGCCGCCGCGGAACCAATGGACACGGTCCGGCTCGGGCGAGCCATCGGAGTGATCTATCTGCCGGCCACCGAACGTCAAAGCCACTATTATCACGTCCGCCCCGGCGAACAGTTCGACGCAGTGATTCACATCGACCACACCCGAGCGCTGGAACCACTCGAAACCACCAGCCTGTGGGTGGCAGGCGAAACCCCCGAAACCTATCCGACTGGTCTATAGCGTGATTCCCACTGTCTGACCTCACCGAGGCAGTTGATACAGGGCGGCACCCGCGGTGACTCCTGCCCCCGCCGCTACGAGTAGGACGAGTCCGCCAGGCAGGCCCCCTCGCGTTCCACGCTCGAATGCGGCCGCCAGCGAGGCCGTGTGCATGCGCTCGTCCTCCGCGACGGTTATGAGTTCCTCACCGATGTCGAGCATCTCGGCCAATCGCGAGCGGAATCCGGGGCGGGCGGGTGCCGCGATGATCGCATCGAGATCCTCGACACGTAGGGACGACGCCGTGAGACACTCGGCCACCGATTCGGCAGCAGCGGAGGCGAACCGCTGGTCGAGTTCGGTGGACCGATGGAAGCGAAGTACGTTGCGCCGGTCGATCATCCCAACAGTGGCGTTGAAGCACTCGCCCCCGTCCGGATTGCTTGACCAGTGCACCCGTCCGAGTCCCCGGTCACCGTCTGCCCATTCGCAGAGCAGCGCCGCACCGGTGGGTGAGAACGGAAAGGCCACACTCATGTGGCGTCCAGGATCGGCATCACTGGCCACCACCAACGCGCAGTCGATGGCACCGGACTTGAAGAATCCATCAACGATCTGCAACGCGGTGAGCACTCCACACGACCCGTTGGCGATGTCGAAGGAGAAGGTCCCGTGCGCGCCATAGTGAGGGTCCTCGGGATTGGCACCGATGTCCTCCTGGATCATCGCCGCGAGGGCGGGCTCGCCCAGGTTACGGTCGCGATAGATTCCGGCGTTGACAATGAGGTCGACATCCTGCGGTCTTCGGCCGGCCCGGGCGAGGCAGTCCGTGGCCGTCTTCGTCGCCAAGCGGAGGCCGCTGTGACGACTCCGCCAACCGCCCGCGGCGACCTCGACTCGATCAATCAGGGTGCCCATAGCGATTCACCAGATCGTCGTCCAAGCTGATCACCACGATGCCGATCTCCAGCCCGGATGCCAAGGCGATCAGCGCAATCCTCTCCCCCGGCCGTATGTGGCCCGCCTGCAGCTCCTCGATCAATGCCACCGTGTGCGTCGTCGATGCGGTGTTGCCGTACCGGTCAACGGTGATCACCGCATCGTGGCGCGGCCGGTCGCCGAATTCAGCGGCGACCTTGACCATCCCCTTGCGTATTGCCCGGGCCGAGGTTTGATGGGTGATCACGTGGTCGATGTCGTGGAGAGAGATACCCGCGGCGTCCAAAACCTCGTGGAGCAACAACGGAGTGTCGTCCATGGCTGCACGCTGAATTCCCCTGGCATCGGTGAACATTCGGGCGCCGGGCTCAGAGCCCTTCGGATAGGCCAGGCATAGCCGACTGTAGTCGGCGACCGTGGTGAATCCGGCGATCTGGATGCCGGGCGATGCGACGGGCGCCCGCTCTAGGAGGAGCGCCGCACCCGCGTCACCGAGGGTGAGCGACGCGAGCTCCCTACTCATGATGCTGCGGATGTGCCGTGCCGCGTTCTGGCCGAGCTGCGATATGTACTCGCCGCTGACAAGCAGGGCCCGTTCAATGGCACCCTGTCGAATCCAGTTGTTGGCGACGGTGACAGCGGTCAGCATGCCGGCACAGGCGTTGGACAGGTCAAAGGTCATCGCCTTCGTGGCCCCGATCTCCCGGGCCACGTTGCCGCTCACCGTCGGCTCCAACCATTGAGTGAGTCCACCGCGGAATTTGGTGATACTGCAACTGATCACCACGTCGATCGAATCACCCGGTCGCTGCGCCGTGGCGAGGCAGTCGCGCGCGGCCGCGGTCGCAAGGCTGTAGGAATCCTCGTCCCCCGTCGACACGCGACGCTCTCGGATACCCGTCAACCTCTCCAGATCGACGTGTGTGCGGTGACGCGTGGTCGACATCAGCTCGTCCGTCGACAGACGCGCGGGCGGGAAGTAGCGCCCAGCTCCGGCCACGCGCGTGCGAAACGGTGCGACGGCTCCATGCCCCGACTGCTCCATCACAAGCCAGTGCGTGCGCATAGTGCAAGCGTGCACCCCCAGCGCACCGGCGAGAAGTGCGCTTTGGGCCCAGCCGGTGGGGACCTTGGACCCTTTGGCTGCGTCTGGCGCCTACCTAACCTGCGCACATGGGCACACAACGGCCATGGCTGGCGGGCCTGATAGCACTCAGTGGCGCCGTCGTTCTGTGTCGGGGCAGGCTGCGGCAGTTGATGTTCGCCTGGGGCGCCGACGACGACGAAGTCACCGACCCCCTACCCGGCGACGAGCTGGTGATGGACAGCGCACCGAGGACCACCCGCGCGATCAGCATCGACGCACCGACCACAAAGGTGTGGCCGTGGCTGGCGCAGATCGGCGAGGACCGCGGTGGCTTCTACAGCTATTCCTGGCTGGAGCGGCTCGCCGGAGCACGCATTCGCAACGCGAGGACCGTGCACTCCGAATGGCAGGACATCCACGTCGGCGACAACGTGTGGCTGGCCCGGCGCTACGGAGACAGGGCACGGCAGGTAGTGGCGAAGGTCAAGCCGGAATCACATCTGATCTTGATGTCACCCGAGGACTTCCAGCGCGTGCAGCGCGGGGAGAGGGCCTCGGGATCATGGGGGTTTCACCTCCATCGGAAGAACGGATGGACGCGGCTGATCGTACGTGGCAGCGGCGGGCCGGTCGGCCACATCTGGTTCGACGTTCCGCACTTCGTCATGGAGCAGAAGATGATGCGTGGAATTCAGCATCGCGCAGAGCAGTTGAGACGAGAAACCGTCGTGTCCTGTATCCACCATGAGGCGGTGCGATAAACCCCGGTGCTCGTTGACGTCCGTCCGACGCCAACTGCCCGAAACTGAAGCGCTCAGGATTGCCGAGCGACAATCACCGGTGTCCGAGCCGACTGCGCCACAGCTGAGCTGACCGACCCGAGCAGCATCCCTGTGAAGCCTCCGCGACCGTGGCTGCCGACAACCGTCAGTTGCGCAGCATCCGACTGCGCCAGCAGCTGATGTGCGGCGCGGTCGGGTACGACGACACGTCGCACGCCGACGTCGGGATATTGCTCCTGCCACCCAGCGAGCCGCTCGGCGAGTGTCTCCTCGGCCTCCTCCCTCAGCCCCTCCCAACTGAGGGATGGCCAGTCAAAGGCCGGGTAATCACTCCATGCATGGACCGCGACGAGGTCGACTCCTCGCCGCGACGCCTCGTCAAAGGCGATCGCGGCCGCCGGCTCTGACGCCGGCGAGCCGTCGACACCGACCACAACGGGAGCCCCGGACGGTCGCTCCGCCATCGAATCCTCGTCATGAATGACCGTGACCGGACAGTGCGCATGGTGGACGAGTCCCCAACTCACAGAACCAAGCAGCTGCCGCCTGATCGCCCCCAGGCCGCGGCAGCCGACCACGATCATGAAGGCATCTCTCGACCGCTCTATCAGAGTGGGCAACACAGCCGTACTCACGATCTCACATCTGGTTCGGATTGTGGTTGACCCCTCGGTCACTTCCTCCACGATGCGTCTAGCATCACGCAATACCTCGTCTCCATGCATCTTCCCACGCTCGGCGAGATCATCCGGAACGGTTGCCCCGGTGGCGATCATGGGTGGCGGCGCGACACAAAGGATACGCAGTGAGAGGTTACGCATCATCGCGTCTCGAGCCGCCCAGGCGACCGCGGCCTTCGACGGCAAGGAGCCATCCACACCGACAATGATGCCGTCGTGCGGACTGGATTCGGACATCTGCGTCATTGGGGATTCTTCCGGTCGCCGCCCTCCGAGATCTTGTTCATCTCCAGGTCCCACTGCGCGAACCGCCGAATGTCAAGCCGCCACCGGATGGCGCACAGAACCCCGGCGACGGAAACCAAGACCCCCAACCAGACCACGAGCGCCAACACCGATGCCTCCGCCGCCGCGCGGCTGGAAGATCTCGGAGGCGCTACGTCAAGACCGTTATCGTCTACCCAAATGCGGTTCTGGTCCCCGCTTTTCGCTCGACTAGACCACTTGATCACCTCGACGTGCTGCTGACCGGCTGCATTCCCCTTCGTCCGGGCTGCATTCATGACATCGCCGGGTCCATACGCTCGATCACCACCTCCAACCGTGGTGGCGGTCACCGGGTGTCGATGCTGCATCTCTATCGAATAGAGGCGGGCGCGGGCGTCATACGTCGACGTACCGAAAGCACAAACGACAGGGGTCGCCACCGCGAGGATCAGGACGGCCGCGATGAGAGACCAGGCTTCGATCCGATCACTTCGGCGCACCAGCGTGTTGTGGCCCAACAACCGAGTGAACCAGTTGCGCCGTGTGTCAATCATGAAGATGTCCATGTCGTCTCCTCCCGTACCCGCATTGGGATGACCAACTGATCCTTAACGCTGAAGACGCCGTCGTATTAGGGCCCAAAGGCCCGGTCCCGGCGGCCACATGTCATCGCCACGGGCCAGGGCCGGCACCGCGGGGACCTTCGTCCCTGCCGGATGAAACAAACGACTCTAAGGCACGCCTGTCATCGACGGTAGGTTTCGGACTGGAGCTATCCCCGAGACGACCGCGCGGAGGATGACATGACGACGCCTGTCACTCCGCCGAACACGATCAGCGCTGGGCAGCTTGTCAGAATCGTCGACACTGCCTGCCGCGCACCCTCGCTGCACAATAGCCAGCCCTGGCGATGGAGTTTCGATACCGGCGTCCTGCGACTTACCGCCGACCACGCCCGGGTGGGCCACCACACCGACAGCACCGGTCGAGAGGTGATTCTGTCCTGCGGCGCCGCATTGGATCATCTTCAGGTGGCCGCCGCCGTGACCCGCCGGCAGGTCGTCATCGACAGACTTCCCGACCCGCGCGATCACGACCTCCTAGCAACCGCGACCTTCCACCACGCGGACGCAGTGGATGAGCACGACCGGGCGTTGGCCACCGCAATCGAGCACCGTCGCACTGACCGGCGTCCGCTCGCCGCTCCCGAGCCGTGGGCAGACCTTGAAGCGCGACTCCGGGCAATCCTCGATGGCACCGTAGTCGACCTGGACGTGATCGATGACAATGGACGGCCTGCGCTTGCAGATGCATCGCGTCGCAGCGAGCAGAATCGTCGCGACGATGCATCTTACCGATATGAATTGCTTTGGTGGACCGGTCATTCTCACGTTAGCGATGGCATTCCGCCAAGTGCGCTGCCATCGGCCGCCGAGGCTGAACGCGTCGACATTGCACGTGACTTCCCGGTCTACAGCAGTGGCGATCTCAGCTCGCATACTGACCGCGATCGCTCGAAAGTTCTCGTTCTGTCCACCTTCGACGACAGCCGCCGCAACACCTTGGAATGCGGAGAGTCGCTGTCTCGGGTACTACTCGAGTGCACCGCGGCCGGTTTTGCGACGTGCCCCCTCACACACATGATCGAGGTGCACGACAGCCGCGAGGTGGTTCGTCGGCTCATTGGCCGACACACCGAACCGCAGGTGCTGATCCGCGTTGGCGTTGCTCATGACACCAATTCACCTCCGGCTCGCACACCGCGCCGCCCGGTCGATGAAGTGCTCCACATCCGTTGATCACGATGAGCCACTCAATGAATACCCATGAGTTCTCCAGCATGGCAACACTTATCGACGGCGCAGAGGTAACCCTGCGAAGCCTGTGCGCCGAGGACTACGACGCCGTCGTCGCCCTGGCTGCCGACCTCAGTGTCGAGGAGCGATATCTGCGGTTCTTCACGGCGTACCCGGCCCACATCGGTGAGTGGGCTATGTCGCTCACCAGACCCGTCGACGGGTTCGTCGCGCTCGGCGTCTTTGAGGCCGGCGAGTTGATCGGAGTCGCGAACTACGCAGAGTCAAGCGAGCCGGGCTGTGCCGAGATCGCGGTTGTCGTCGCACACGAACAGCATGAGCGCGGGGTCGGCACCGCGCTGTTGCGCGCACTCGGCCACATCGCAAGAGATGCTGGCCAGCATCGTTTCGTTGCCGAAGTTCTTTGCGAGAACAACGCGATACGCAAAGTAATCAGCGACGCGGGATGGCCTGTCACACAGCATCGCGACGGATCGGTACTCAGCGTTGAGGTGGACCTCGATTCCATCGAACAACGGTCGTACCCCAATTGACTGAAGGCGGTGTCGTGGAATGTCACGAGCAAATTGCGGCTAGGGCCGACGCGCCACAATCACAGGGACTCGAGCCTCCTGAGCCACTGCGGTGCTGACCGAACCGAGCAGCATCCCAGCGAACCCACCTCGGCCATGACTGCCCACGACCAGAAGTTGAGCGTTCTCGGCCCGGTCGAGAAGATGGCGGGCAGGTTCCTCGAATTCGACCACCCGATGGATACTGACGTCCGGATAGCGTTCCTGCCAGCCAGCGAGCGATTCGGCGAGCGTCTTGTCCGCCGCCAACCTCAGCGCCGAGACCTCCATGCCAGGCACTGTCGACATGTCCGCATCACTCCAGACGTGCAACGCCACCAAATCGACACCACGCCGGGATGCCTCGTCGAGCGCCAACGCCAGCGCCAGCTCCGAGGCTCGCGATCCGTCGACTCCCACCACCACGGGCAGCCGTGAGGCGTCAGGCAGCGATGCCCCCTCAGCGTGGACCACCGCGACGGGGCCATGCGCGTGATGGATCAGTCCAGTGCTGATCGACCCCAGCAGGCGACGCTGTCGTTCGGTTCGTCCACGGCAACCCGTCACTACCAGTTGTGCGTCTTTGGACAGACCAGCGAGGACAGAAACCGTTACACCATAGAGCAATTCACCGTGGATCTCAGGCCGTTCGGCGCCGACAAAGCTGTTCTCGATCGCCTCGACGGCGTCGGCGATGATCCGTCGCCCCTCATCCTCCTGAGCCTCGACGATCTCCTCAGGGATTTCGTACGCAGGCCAGCCCATTGGCGACGCCGCCACACTCACTAGAGGCGAGATGACGTGCACAACCGTGAGCGGCACGTGACGCATCGCCGCCTCATACGCCGCCCACCTCGCTGCCACACCCGCCAATGAGGATCCGTCGGTACCCACCACGACTCCGTGGTGCGGGATCGGATCAGGCATGACGCGCCCCCTTGCTGCGATGGGCGATCTCTGACTGCACCGCGCCGAACCGCCGTTGGGCGCGTTCGTCAGCGTCCGCCTGCTCCGTGGGGGTGACGACGACCGCGTCGCTACCCGGGATCACCGTCGTCTCATGACCGCTGTCGAGCCACCGCACCACGAACGGGGGTGACCCATCGGCTGAGTGCACCTCGGTGATCAGCCCCCGTTGGTCCGGCCGATCGACCGTCGTGCCCTTGATCACCAGCCAGTCGCCTACTTGCGCCTTCATGAATCGTTCCCTTCCATTCGAGGTTCAATCGTGGGCTGACGAAGGTCCCTGCCCCGGCCGGCGACTAGGGGCAGTCAGGCCTCGGTGAGTATCTTGTTGACTAAATCTTGAGCTTCCTGGAGTTGGTGCTCGGCTTGCTCCAGGTCAGATCGGAACTCCCCGGCGTAATGGTTCTGCGATCCGGCCACCGCCGCCAGACACAGGTGAGCAGCGGCGTGGGCATCCTCGATCGCCCCACTCAGGGCCGAGGTCAGAGCTGGTTCAGGTGCGGGTAACCGCGCCCCAAGTTTGAGTTCTCCGGCGTCGTGCATCTTTTGGCAGGCTGCAGCCACGGCCCCGTCGTCACCTATTGCGAGCCCGTGTTGAGTGTCGTCAATCGCGGCCCGCAGCTCCTCGACATCCGTGTGGCTGGCCGCCCACCAGCGCTGCACCGGCACCGGCGCCCCCGCTGGATCCTCCGCGACCCTACTGATAGTGCCATGGCCAACGCTGCCGATCAGCGGTGCGACCGTGCCCATAGTGAGTATCGCGACAGTAACGATGCCCAGCACAGTTCCTCGCCACGGATAAGGGGCAGTACCGATCACGTCTTCGACCTCAATTCGAGTCTTCACTGTTTGCCAACGCGTCGAAGGTCATCCGCGCCCGGCTTCGCGGAGCACGGCGGCGCGGTCTCGGTACTCTGACTCGCTGATCTCACCCCGCGCGAACCGTGCGGCCAATACGTCGGCAGGAGAGACCGATTCGTACGGCGCCTCCCGTTGGATGTGCCTGTGATCGGTGAGGTACTTGACGAGCGCTACGAGGCTTCCAATTACCAGCACCCAGAACACCGCGGTCAGTGTCGCCATTCCGGCGAACCCCCACCAACCCATGTCGTGGCCATACCAGTACATCATCGTGGTGCCTCCGATCATTAACTCAGCTGAACCATTCTCCGAGTTATCGGCGGTCCCCCGTAGGGTCGATATCCACCGATGCCCAGGACTTTCGGCCCTGCAGCGGTGGCGTCGTACCGGGAATCCTCATTGGGGTGACGCCTGGGACCGAACAGCACGTGCCAAGTGATGTCACACATTCAATCGGCGACTGCCGGTCGGTGGTGATCGATGCGCGCCGGCACGACGCGGTGCTCTTCGATCTCAATGGAGTTGTCACCGCCGTGGACTCGACGGTCGCTCTGGCACGCCGCCTGCGTCACGCGCACATTGCCACGGCGGTTTACGCGTCGAACATGAACTGCACCGCTGTCTTACACGCTGCCGGATTGGATGATGTCTTCGATGTTCAGGTTGCCGGGCAGACCGCAGAGGGCGGGGAACCCGATCCTGGTCTGTTACTGGAGGCGGCAGGCCGCCTTCGGACACGCCCTGATCGATGCGTGGTCGTTGACCAGACGAGAACCGGTGTGCTCGCTGGCCGCAACGGAGGATTCGGAATGGTCGTCGGCTTCGATGCCGGTGACCGCGAAGGCGATCTCATAGCCTGGGGCGCCGACGCT
Source organism: Mycobacterium sp. IDUB_39 (assembly GCF_055419205.1). Classification (NCBI taxonomy): domain Bacteria; kingdom Bacillati; phylum Actinomycetota; class Actinomycetes; order Mycobacteriales; family Mycobacteriaceae; genus Mycobacterium; species Mycobacterium sp. IDUB_39. The sequence continues at coordinate 410,325 of NZ_JBVAXF010000006.1, read as the reverse complement.
GCCGTCACTGACCTCTCGTCGGTGACCGTGCGCGCCGGTTATCGACGCGTGTCCTCCCTCGATAAGGCACTCACGTCTGTCGAGATGCTCGGCGTGGTCCTCGCGACGCGACAGGCGGCGGTCTTCGCCGACTTCGATGGCACTCTGAGCGCCATCGTCGATGACCCCGCAGCGGCCCGCATCCTCCCGCTGGCTCGAGACGCCCTTACTGCGCTGGCCGCTTTGTGCCCCGTCGCCATTCTCAGTGGGCGTGACGTACTCGACGTCCGTGCCAGAGTCGATGTGCCGGGCCTCTGGTATGCCGGCAACCACGGGTTGGAGATCGTCTCCCCCAACGGCGCCCACCACGACAACGGAGAGGCGCTCTCGTCGGATCCCGCCCTGACGCGCGCGGAGAATGCCCTGCGAGAGCAGCTGAACGGTGTTCCCGGCGCGGAGGTGGAACGCAAACGGCATGCTGTCACCGTCCACTACAGGCGAGTGGAACCGAAACTCGTAGCAGCTGTCACTTCGGCTGTGCATATCGCGGGACGACGCGAGGATTTGCGAGTCATGCACGGACGCAAGGTGATCGAACTTCGACCGGACATGGACTGGGACAAGGGCACGGCGCTTCTCTGGATCGTCAGCCAACTCGGCGCCAAGGACGTGACACCGCTGTACCTGGGTGACGATCTCACCGACGAGGATGCTTTCGACGCCGTGGAGCGGGACGGTGTCGGGATCGTGGTGGGCCACGATGAGGACGGCGATCGACTGACATCCGCGCGCTTCGCGGTGGACAGTCCTCAGCAGGTCGCCGAGCTGCTCACCGCGGTCGAATCTCGACTCGACACGGAACGGCGGCAATCCCACGCGGCATGGTCGGTCATCTTCGACGGTTACGACCCGGGAAGCGAGCTTCATCGGGAAGTACTGTGCGGTATCGGAAACGGCTACATCGGTACCCGGGGAAGTGCTCCCGAGGCCAAAGCCGGCGCGTCGCACTACCCCGGCACGTACTGCGCCGGGGTGTACAACCGCCTGACCGATCGCATCGGCGGGAGCACCGTCGACAACGAGAGCATCGTCAATCTTCCCAACTGGTTGCCGCTGACCTTCGCGATCGACGACGGGCCGTGGCTAGACCTTGACGGCGCCACCCATCACGTAGTCAGCTATCGCCAAACCATCGACTTTCGCCGAGCTGAGCTGTTGCGGGAGTTCCGCGTACGCGACGACAGCGGACGTGTCACCTCGGTCAGCGAACGTCGATTCGTGTCGATGCACGACCCACATCTGTGCGCGCTGTCGACCACAGTCACGGCCGATAACTGGTCAGGAACAGTGCGATTTCGTTCCACTATCGACGGTGGAGTCGCCAACAGCGGGGTGAGGCGCTACCGAGACCTCTCGGGAAGGCACCTGAGCACGCCACTATTCTCCCCATTGGGCGCCAACGCAATCGCGTGCGAGACACAAACTGTGCAGTCCCACATTCGCGTTGCGATGGCCGCCCGCACCGCGATCTCTGGCGAAGGCCTCGCACCCGTTGTTCGCCGTGCGCTGGCAGAGGACACGGAGGCAGGTGACGTCATGAGCGTCGCGATCACGTCAGGCCAATCGGTAACCGTGGAGAAGGCCGTCGTCATCTACACCAGTCGCGACCGTGCGATCTCAGAACCGCGAGAGGCAGCCGAAAGGGCGGTGGCCCGGGTCGGCGGGTATGCCGCCCATCTCGGGGATCACCTGACAGCTTGGTCACATCTGTGGGAGGGGTTCCAACTGCAACTCGATGGCGATGTGGAGCGGCTTCGGGATGTCCGCCTACACATCTTCCATCTTCTGCAGTGCGTCTCACCTCACATGGCTGACTGCGACGCAGGGGTTCCAGCACGCGGGCTGCACGGTGAGGCATATCGCGGGCACGTCTTCTGGGACGATCTGTTCGTGGTACCGGTGCTGAACCTGCGCCTTCCCGACGTGACCCGCTCGATACTGCGGTACCGCTACCGGCGCCTCGGCGAGGCGTGCCACTCCGCAGTTGCGGCAGGCTATTCCGGTGCGATGTTCCCATGGCAATCCGGCAGCGACGGCCGTGAGATGAGCCAGAAGTTGCACCTCAATCCGCGTTCAGGACGTTGGAACCTTGACCCCAGCGCACTCGCCAATCATGTGGGTGCTGCGATCGCGTACACGGTGTGGCAGTACTACCAGGTCACTGCAGACCTAAAGTTCCTCACCAGCATTGGCGCGGAGATACTGATCCAGATTGCACGGTTCTGGGCCAGCCGGGCACGGTTCGACCCCTCGCGCGATCGGTATGTCATTGACGGCGTCATCGGACCCGACGAGTTCCACACGGGTTACCCCGGACGTCCTTACTGCGGAGTCGACAACAACGCGTACACCAACGTAATGGCAGTCTGGACCATCTTGCGGGCGATGGAAGCCCTGGATGCGTTGCCTACACCCGACCGCCTCGACCTTGTCGAATCACTACACCTGCATGGTGCCGAATTGGCGTTGTGGGATCAGGTCAGCCGACGGATGTTCGTACCCTTCCATGAAGGTGTTATCAGCCAGTTCGAGGGATATGAGAGTCTTCCTGAACTCGACTGGGCACGGTATCGAGAACGCTACGGAAACGTCGGCCGAATGGACCGAATCCTTGAGGCAGAGGGTGACGACGTCAACAACTACAAGGTTTCCAAGCAGGCCGACACGTTGATGCTGTTCTACCTACTGTCAGCCGACGAATTACGTTACGTGCTAGGCCGTTTGGGGTACCAGTTCGGCCCCGCCCAAGTGCCCAGGACCATCGACTACTACCTCAATCGCACGACCCACGGATCGACCTTGAGCGCCGTCGTGCACTCCTGGGTGCTCGCCCGCGGCAACCGCGCCCAGGCGACGGACTACTTTCAGCAGGTGCTGGACTCCGATATCGCCGACGCTCAAGGAGGCACCACGGCCGAGGGAATTCACCTGGCCGCCATGGCTGGAAGTATCGACCTGCTCCAGCGGTGCTACGCCGGCCTGGAGGCCAGGAACGATCGACTCATCCTGGGTCCAATGTGGCCGGAAGACGCTGGGACGCTCGGATTCTCAATTCACTATCGGGGACACCGGCTACACCTTCGGATCTCGGGGCGATCCGCGAGCATCGTCGCAGACCCCTCTGATGCGCCCCCAATCGCCGTGGAGTGCCGAGGGCACATCCAGACTCTGCCAGCGGGAGCCGCCATCACCGTCGGTTAGTTCGGCCATCAGGGAAGACTGCGAACGAGTCCTGGGCCAGGTGATGGGGGGTATGCGACTTCACCGGTTCTCAACGTCGGCCTCAGTGCCGTACTGCTCACCACCCAAAGAGGATTCAGCCAACGTGGAGGACGCAGGGCATAGGACGACGGGTCGCGGTGAGTGGTGCAACAGACTCAAACTAGTCGACCCCAGCAAGGCGCTGGCGACGTTACCTCGGCCGCGCGGACCGACGACAATGAGTTGAGCGTCGGCAGCGGCGTTCAGAATCAATCGACTGGGCCTGCCTCCGTCGACGAGATAGGTGACGTCGACTCCGGGCCAGCGGTTGGCGACCGGAGCAGTGATATCCATGAGTTGGCGCCTCGCCTCACCCTCGAGCGCCAACCAGTCGATGCTGCCGGGAATGTCGGGCTTCCCGTGTGGACGCCGCGCTGAGATCGCATGTACCGCCCTGAGTTCGACATGGAGAAGATGGGCGAGCCTGAACGCAGTCTCGAGAGCGGCGTGTGAGTGCTGGTCGTCATCGACGCCAACGACGATGGCCTGCCGGTTCGGAGAAACGACCGCGCCTCGCCACGCGACCACAGGACACGCCGAGTAAGCGGCGACCGACAGCGTCGTGGATCCGACAAGGAACGCCTCGCTCGGAGACACGTCCGCGCAAGCGAGGACGATCATGCAGGCATCCCTGCTCAGTTCGGTCAAGACCTCGTCCAGCGTGCGGTGGCTCAGTGTCCGCGAGATTGCCAGCCCGGGGCAATCGGCACGAACAGCCTGAGCCACCCGGTCGAGCACCGCCTGACTCACCTCCCGGGGATACGCCCCGGCGTCAGCCTGTCTCGCTGTCGTGATCTCCAGCAGAGCTTCATCGACACTACGCATGACGTGCAGGAGGTGCAGCGATGCGCCTAGCCGCTCCGCGATCACCCCGGCCCATCGAGCAGCCTTCGACGCGCTGGCACTGCCGTCAACCCCGACCACGACTGACGGTCCCGTTCCCCTCATTGCCAATCCCTTCGTAGCCAGACCGTTCGGTGTCACGCGGTCCGAGCACATCGACGCCGACGCACACATCACGATGGTGCCGACATCCGCGACGAGCCGGATAGGCGCCAAATGCCCCTTCCGGGCGGCGAAGGACTCCTGCGCGCAGAGCACAAAGGCCCTTCCTCCGCATCCGCCCAGTTGTCCAGAGCGCCGATCAGCCACAGCAAGCGGGGCGATCCAGATACTCTTCGATGAGTTTCTGCGGAGTACCCCTGCGGCGAATGACGTGCGTAGCTGGCGGCCCGCGAAGGTAGCGGCAAGGCTTCAACGCGGAGGTAGCGATGACAGCGATCGATGCGGACACGATGGCGGCGTGGATTGTCCGCGCACCCGGTCCGATCGAGTCCGAACCGATGAGTTACGTACGCAAACCAATACCGCGGCCCACACTTGGCGAGTTACTCGTTCGCGTGCGCGCCTGCGGGGTCTGTCGCACCGACCTTCACGTCAGCGAGGGCGACCTCACGCCACACTCGGATCGCATCACACCTGGCCATGAGGTGGTGGGGTCGGTGGAGGAACTCGGCCCTGAGGTGTCGGGCTTTTCGGTCGGCGACAGTGTTGGCATCGCATGGCTGCGCAAGACGTGTGGCACGTGCCGATACTGCAGTCGGGGCGCGGAGAATCTATGCCCCAACTCGCGGTACACGGGATGGGACGACGACGGCGGATATGCCCAATACACCACGGTGCCAGCCGCATTCGCCTACCGCCTGCCGAGCGGGTACGCCGATATCGAACTTGCTCCCCTACTGTGCGCAGGCATCATCGGCTATCGAGCACTGCAACGTGCCGGTCTCCCCCGAGGGGGACGCCTCGGCATCTATGGTTTCGGAGGCAGTGCGCACCTCACCGCTCAGATCGCAATCGCACAGGGCGCAACCGTGCACGTGATGACCCGGGGGGCGCAGGCGCAGAGGTTGGCTCTCACCCTTGGCGCGGCGTCCTCGACGGGTGCCGATGGCACGCCACCGGAACCGTTGGACAGCGCCGTTCTGTTCGCACCGGTTGGCGATCTCGTGCCAGTCGCGTTGCGCGCCCTTGACCGCGGCGGAATCCTGTCGATCGCGGGTATTCACCTCAGCGACGTGCCCCCCTTGAACTACGAACGCGAGCTGTTCTACGAGCGCGAGATCCGCAGCGTCACGGCCAACACCCGCGCGGACGGCGAGGCGTTTCTGCGATTCGCCGCAGAGAATCATCTGCGCGTGACGACTCACGAATACCCGCTGACACAGGCCCAGCAGGCCCTCGCCGATCTGAAGGCGGGCAGCTTCGATGGCGCGGCGGTGCTCCTCAACGACCTCGACTGAACAACTGCCCTCGTCGGAGGTCCGCGTCAGGACTCGCAGATCAACCGCCTCGCTGCGCAACCTACGATCGGTCCCGCCTACGCGGCGGACCACCGGCACACCACCTGAGCAATCGGCGGCAGGCGACAATCCGGGCACTCAGTTAGGCCGAAGCCGCTGACTTCCGTGCGGCGATCTTGGCGCGGACCTCTGCCATATCCAGTGTTTTGACCCGGTTGATCAGGTCCTCGAGCGCTGCTGGCGGCAGCGCACCAGCCTGGCGGTAGACGAGCACGCCGTCCCGGAACGCCATCACCGTCGGGATCGACTGAATGTCCAGGGTGGCGGCCAGGTCTCGCTCGGCCTGGGTGTCGACCTTGGCGTGCACGACATCGGGGTGTGCTTGCGACGACCTCTCGAAGACTGGGGCGAAGGCGCGGCATGGGCCGCACCATGACGCCCAGAAGTCCACGAGGACAATCGAATTGTCGGTGATGGTGGACTCGAAGTCATCGTAGGTCAGATTCTTGGTGGTCAATGCAGTGTCCTTCCTGTGTGTGACAGTGGAATTGTTACGCCAGGCCCTTGAGCATCAGGTTCCAGTACATGAACGGCAGGCCGTACTTCTTGAGGTACCAGTACGCCACGTGGGGCTTGGTCGGGTCGAGCACGGGGATCGACGGCGTCAGGTTCAGGTCGTAGTCGAACTCGGCGAGCAACATCGCGTGCGAGGACGTGACGATCGGGCACGACCCGTACCCGTTGTAGCTAGCACCCAGGGGTCGGTTCGCGAGGAACGCGGCGATGTTGTCGGCCACGACGGGGGCCTGTTTGCGGATCGCGGCGCCGGTCTTGGAGTTCGGTGAGGATCCGGCGTCGCCGAGGCTGAACACGTTCCGGTATCGCACGTGTTGCATGGTGTGTTTGTCGATCTCGACGTAGCCCATGGCGTCACCGGTCGACAGCGGGCTGGTCTTGATCCAGTCCGGCGCGGATTGGCGTGGCACGGCGTGCAGCACGTCGAACCCCAGCATGGTGTCGGTCCCGCCGGCGGCGACGCTGGTGACACCGACCTTGCGTCCCGCCGCGTCGATGGAGGTGACCTCGGAGTTGGTGTGCACGGTGATGCCGTAGTGGGCGATGACCTTGTCGAGGCTGTCGGCGATCGCCGGAATTCCGAAGGGCCGCGCCCCCGGCATGACGAGGTGGACGTCGATGTCCTTGAGAACGCCTTGGCGGCGCCAGTAGTCGGATGCCAGGTAGGCGATCTTCTGCGGAGCACCGGCGCACTTGATCGCGCCGGAGGGAACCGTGAAGACGGCGGTCCCCGATCGCAGGTTGCGGATGAAGTCCCAGGTGCGCGGTGCGAGGTCGAACCGGTAGTTCGACGACACCCCGCCCTTGCCGAGGGCGTCCTGCAATCCCTCGGTGCGGTTCCAGTCCAGCTGGATGCCGGGGCACACGACGAGCACGTCGTACGCGTAGGTCGACCCGTCGGCACAGGTCACCGTGTTGCTGTCGGGGTCAAAGGCGCTGGCGGCGTTCCTGATCCAGGCCGCTCCCTTGGGCATGACCGAGGATTCGGCACGCTCGGTCGTCGACGCCTTGGCCTGGCCGCCGCCCACGAGCGTCCACAGCGGCTGGTAGTAGTGCTTGTCGGAAGGCTCGATAACCGCGACGTCGGTGTAGCCCTTGCGGAGCAGGCGGGCCGCGACCGAGATGCCGGCGGTCCCGCCGCCGACGATCAGGATCTGATGCTTGGCCGTGATGGTCATGGTGCGTGGTCTCCTTCTTTATTCGTTCAGGCGTTCTGGTGGGAGTCGTGCCAGGCGCCGTATCCGCCCAGGATGTCGCTGACGTCGGTGAAGCCGTTGTGCCGCAGCAGGCTCGCGGCCACTGAGGATCGGTAACCGCCGGCGCAGTAAACGACCGTCGGCGCGGTGGGGTCGAGCTCGTTCAGCCGGCTGGGTAACTGGCCGACCGGGATGGTGATCGCGTTCGGGATGGTCCCCGCCTCGACCTCGCCCGGGTTGCGCACGTCGACGATCTGCACGTTCGCCAACTCCGAAACACGCTGATCGAAGGCCTTGGCCGTCAAACGGGATGCCACCTGAACGTCGTCGCGGTGGGCCAGCATCGCCTCGAACGGCTTGTCCAGGTAGCCGATCACCCGGTCGAAACCGATCCGCGCCAGCCGATTCTTGCCCTCCAGCTCCTGACCCGGCTCAGTGAACAGCACGACATCGACATCAGAGGGCAGCACCGACCCGGCGAACTCGGCATAGCGACCCTCCAGACCGATGTTGATGGCATGACGCAGATGCCCCAGGGCGAACTCCTCCGGTGAGCGCCCGTCCACCAGCACAGCACCTCGACCGATCGCCTCGATGACCTGCTCGTAGGTCATCGCCGTCGGCACCTTGGCCTCGTCCAGCAGCTCACGATCCTTGCGATTGAGGATCGCGTCGTAGACGAAGTAACCCGGCGCGGGCGGCTGCCCCTCGGTGACCAACTCCATGAACGTGGCCTTGTCGGGCGCACGCAGCGCGTAGTTCGTCTGCCTCTGCTCCCCCATCGTCGACCACAGATCCGTCGACAGGTTCTTGCCGCACGCCGACCCCGCGCCGTGCGCCGGGTACACCCGCGTCGCATCCGGCAGCGTCATCAACTTGTTGTGCAGCGAGTCATAGAGCTTGTCAGCCAACTCCTCACGGGTGAACCCGATCGAGGCCAACAGGTCGGGCCGGCCAACGTCGCCGATGAACAACGCATCACCGGTCAGCACACCGTAGGGAACCTCATCCCCGGCGTGCTCGTAGACCACGATGCTCATCGACTCAGGCGTATGCCCGGGTGTATGGCGGAACTCCAACGTCACCTCACCCAGTGAGTAGCGCTCACCGTCGGCCACACCCATCGACTCGAACTCGGTCTCAGCCACCGAGGAGTACACGATCTTGGCTCCGGTGGCCTTGGCCAGCTCCAGATGCCCCGACAGGAAGTCGGCATGAAAGTGCGTCTCGATGACCAGCTCGATCCTCAACCCGAGTTCCCTGGCGTCGGCGACATACTCGGCCACATCACGCTGCGGGTCGACAACAACTGCACGCCCAGTGTTTTCGTCACCGATCAGGTATGACGCATGGGACAGGCAGTCCAGGTAGTACTGCTGGAAGATCATCGCTCTCCTCTTTCTGTTGATGTCGGGGTCATGCCATCCTCGCATATACCCCTATGGGTATAGAAAGTACCCCATGGGGTATTTCATTCCCCGCTTGACAATACCCAAGGGGGTATGCCTACCATCGCGTAGAACAATACCCCCGGCGGTATTAGAGCTCTAGAGGCTTTCGTCACCGTCGGCCCTGCCGGAAGGAACCTGACCATGACCGCTCCCGCCACCATCGACTCGCAGGATCTGCGCGACCGCCTCGGTTCGACCGCTCCCCCGCGGGTTCTCGACGTGCGAACCCCTGGCGAGTTCGAGACGGCGCATATCGCCGGTGCGTATAACGTGCCGCTGGATCTGCTGCGGGAACACCGCGACGAGATCATCACCCACCTCGACGAGGACGTCGTCCTAGTGTGCCGCTCGGGTCAGCGCGCCGCACAGGCCGAGGAGACCCTGCGCAACGCCGGACTGGCCAACGTCCACATCCTCGACGGCGGCATCACCGCCTGGGAGGCCAACGGATTCGCGGTCAACCGCGGCGCACCACGCTGGGAACTCGAGCGCCAGGTGCGCCTCGTCGCCGGCTCGATCGTGCTATCCAGCGTCCTGGCCAGCATCGCCGCACCGAAACTCAAATGGGTCGCCGCGGCCATCGGCGGCGGACTGACCTTCGCCTCGCTGACCAACACCTGCGCCATGGGCATGGCACTGTCCAAGCTGCCCTACAACCGCGGCGCCACCTGCGATGCCCAGACCGTCGTGTCCCAACTCGTCGGTTCCGGCCCCAACGGCCAGAAAGCGAGCTAGCCGATCATGATTGCGCTCACCATCGGCCTGGCCGTATTCGTCGGCATCGCACTGGGATTGCTCGGCGGCGGCGGGTCCATCCTGACCGTCCCGCTGCTGGCCTACGTGGCCGGCATGGACGCCAAACAAGCCATCGCCACCTCACTGCTGGTCGTCGGCGTCACCAGCGCCATCGGCGCCATATCGCACGCACGGGCCGGCCGAGTGCAGTGGCGCACCGGTCTGATCTTCGGCGCAGCCGGCATGGCCGGCGCCTATGGTGGCGGCCTACTCGCCCAATTCATCCCCGGCACGGTCCTCCTCATCGGATTCGCCGTCATGATGATCGCCACCGCCATCGCCATGCTGCGCGGACGCAAGAACATCGATGTCCGCGGGAGCGGACAGCACCTGCCGGTGCCCAAGATCCTCACCGAGGGCCTGGCGGTCGGCCTGGTCACCGGCCTCGTCGGCGCCGGCGGCGGATTCCTGGTCGTACCCGCCCTGGCCCTGCTCGGCGGACTACCGATGCCCATCGCCGTCGGTACCTCACTGATCGTGATCGCGATGAAGTCGTTCGCCGGCCTCGGCGGATACCTTGCCAGCGTCCAGATCAACTGGACGCTCGCACTCGCCGTCACCGCGGCCGCTGTGGTCGGCGCGTTGATCGGCGCCCGCCTGACCGCGATGGTCAACCCCGATGCATTGCGAAAGACCTTCGGCTGGTTCGTACTCGCGATGTCCTCGGTGATCCTGGCCCAGGAGATCCACCCGAGCATCGGAATCGCCGCCGCGACGCTCACCGCGATCGCCGCGGCCGCGACCCTCGCGTGCACCCGGTACGCCCACTGCCCGCTACGTCGTCTCACCGGCACTGCGGCCTCCGGATCAGCCGCCGCATGATGGACGTTCGGAATACCCCCGCGGGTACCATGGCTATAACGTCCGTAGAGAGGAGCAACACCATGGTCGGTGACGAAGACGCAATCGCCGCAGTACTCAATCGACTTCGCAGAGCACAGGGGCAACTCGCCGGAGTGATCTCGATGATCGAACAGGGCCGCGACTGCAAGGACGTCGTGACACAGCTCGCTGCGGTATCGCGCGCACTGGACAAAGCCGGCTTCAAAATCGTCGCGACCGGACTACGAGAATGCCTGACCGGCGAGGCCGCAGACGGCCAACAACCCATGACCGAGGCCGAGCTGGAGAAACTGTTCCTGGCGTTGGCCTGACCCGCTCAACATCGACAAGAGATGGAGAAACTGTGAGCTACGCAATGTCCACAACACTGCACACCACATTCGAGGACGCGGTAGCCAGAACCCGAAAGGCACTGGCAGATCAGGGCTTCGGTATCCTGACCGAGATCGACATGAAGGCCACACTCAAAGCCAAGCTGGACCAGGACATGGAGGACTACCTGATCCTCGGCGCGATAGACCCCAGGTGAGGTTCAGCTCTCCGATCAGCCTGGAGTTCGCGAGGTCGCCGACGAGGCCGCGACCAGACTGCGAGCCGCACTCGACTCCCTCAAGTCCACCGATACCCAATGGCACTTACGCCGGAGCACAAGAGCGTGACCCGGATCGCCATCTCGAAACCGACAGTGGCGCACCCGTTCACCGACAAGGAACCCGAATGCACTTCTCTCCCAGGACACCAGCGCCGTAATCCGGGCTCCTCCGCGTCCTCTCGAGCGCACATCGATCCGTCAGCGTACGTCGCCGTCGCGCGGCACCAAGTTCCGCCGCAGGAAGTCGACGTGAGCTGCCGTCACCTCTTGCTGCACGTCACCGTGGTACATCTCGAAGTGGCTGACGGGATACTCGCAAATCTCGTAGTGCGGGACTTCAGCCACCTTGCGCCTGATGTAGTCACTGGACACGACCTCGTCGTCGCGAGCCAAGGTCACCAGCAGCGGCGCGCTGATCCGTTCGAGCGCTCCCCTCCGGTAGCGCGGTGCGGTAAACAGAAACCGTGGGGTGACCCTGTTGCACCAGGTCGGCGAGCTCCGCTCCAGGGTGTCGAACAGTCCCCCGAGCGACGGATCGCTGAAGACGGCTCGTCCAGGCTTGCCATAGACGCGAATGTAATGGGGCTGACGTCGCAGCGCACCGGCGACGGCGTCCAGCACGGCTGCACACGACAACCGGACAGTCGCAAGGGCGATCGCCGCGCGACTCAGCCGAAGGCCCGGTCGCTTCGCGCGACCACGCGTTCCACGAAAGAGATCGAGCGCCGGCACGTTCGCGACGACTGCGGCAATCGACGAGTCATTGGCCGCCAGATCGAGTACGTGACTGCCGCCTAGCGAGGTCCCCCACAACGCGATCCGGTGTTCGTCGATGCCGTCGCAACTGCGGGCGAACTCGACGGCGTTGCGCAGATCGGTGCGTTGGCGTGATGTGCTGATCAGCTGGCGCGGCTGTCCCTCGCTGGCCCCCAGGTAACGGTAGTCAAAGATCAACGCCGCGAGGCCACTGGCGGCGAAGCGGCCCGCGAAGTCCGGAACGATCCAATCCATCGTGCCGGAGAATCCATGTGCCAGCACGACACAGGGCACCTCGTCTGGTGTGTCGGCCGGGCGATACAGCACCGCAGCACAACGGCTGCCCCCAGATCGAAAGAACACAGAGCTGGTGTGGAATGCCATGACCGGGCCGACGCGCTCCTGGTCCACCAGCCGCCTCCCCTCCAAATTCCTGCGATGAAGCTCCATTCGACTTCATTCGACTGGATCGTCGACGGGTCCGACAGGGCTGAACGGGTCCTCAGTTGAGGACCAACGGCTCCTGCCACGGCGACGTCCACTGTCTAGCCTCAGCACCATGATCCATGAAACCCACCGTGGCATCGTCGTGGGTGTCGACGGTTCACCGTCGTCTAACGCCGCCGTCGTGTGGGCCGCGCGCGACGCCGAGATGCGCGGCGTCCCGCTCAACCTGGTCCATGTCGTCAATCCTCTGCCGGCTGCCGCTGAGGGTTGGTCGGGGTTTCCGACGGCAGACTATGTGCGGTTCCAGGAAGAGCAGGCACGTCTGCATCTCGACCACGCGCAACGAGTCGCTGTCAACGAAACCGCGTCCGGTCGGGCGGTGCAGATCACGACCGAGGTATTGCACGGGGCCATTCTCCCCGGCCTCGTCGACTCGTCCAGGAGTACCGACATGGTCGTCGTGGGTTGCCGTGGCGAGGGTGCGGTATCTGGTGCGCTACTCGGATCGGTGAGCTCCGGGCTCGCGCATCATGCGCTTTGCCCGGTTGCTGTCATTCACGACGAGGGTTCACCGACTGAGCAGGAATCTGGGGCACCGGTGGTGGTCGGCATTGACGGCTCGCCCACCTCGGAACTCGCCACAGAGATCGCCTTCGATGAAGCATCGCGACGCGGTGTGGACCTGGTCGCGCTGCATGCGTGGACAGACATGGGTGCCCTTGAGTTTCCCCGCGTCACTTGGTCTCCCATCGAATGGCGGAATATCAAAGAGCAGGAGCAGGAGGTCCTGTCCGAACGTCTCAGCGGATACAGCAACCGCTACCCCGATGTCGTCGTGCGCAAGCTGGTGGTCAGCGACCGACCGGCACCGCGGCTACTCGAGCAGGCGCAGAACGCCCAGCTGGTAGTGGTGGGCAGCCATGGTCGGGGCGGATTCTCCGGCATGCTGCTCGGCTCGGTGGCTCGGGCCGTGCTGCACTCGGCGCGGGTTCCGGTGATCGTCGCACGCAAGACCGAACACCGCTGAGGCGGTATCGAATTCGTGATACCGAGATCTGAGGAGAACGATGATGGCAGTCCGGGCGGTCATGGGTTACGACGGCTCGCCGGAGGCGGGCGCCGCGATTGACGTAGGCGGGTTGCTGTTCCCTGGGGCTCATGGGTGGATCACCTATCTGTGGGTTCCGCCGTTCGCCAGTGACAAGGTGCGGCGGCGACTGCGCGCACGCGCACGCGACGTCAACGATTTGGTCGCGATGGTCGAGGCCGAGGGCGAGCATCAGGCCCAGCGCCTCGTCGCGACGGGAGTGACATTGGCGAACGCGGCCGGGTGGGACGCCGAGCCACTACTCATACGGACCTGGGGTGGCGAGGGGTGGCGGATCTCGCAAGCTGCGGAGGACGTGAACGCCGACGTCGTTGTGGTTGGGTCTCGGGGTCTGGGAGGCACTCAAGCGCTGCTGGGCAGCGTGTCCGACATAGTGGTGCACTACGGTTCCCGACCCATGCTCATCGTCCCCCACCCGATGTTGGCTGCCGAGTATTCAGCACTCCCAGAGGGACCTCTGATCGTGGGCTGGGACGGCTCTGCCGGCGCCAAGAGCGCATGCGCTGCGGCCTCGAGCCTCTTCCCAAACCGGGACCTGCTGCTGATATCGGTCGGTGAAGACACTGGCGCCACACCACCACCGGAGCCGGATGGCACCGGACACCGGAGGATGGAGACGCACGATGTCGCAAGAGGCCGTGGCTTCCACGCGCACGCGATCGCTGATGCGCTGATCGTGGCCGCTCGCGACCACAACGCCGCAGCAATAGTCGTCGGGTCACGCGGACACTCGGTGGCTCGCGAGATCCTTCTTGGCAGCGTCGCCATGGCAACACTGCACAGCACCGAGCGACCGGTCATGGTGGTGCCGCGCGAGTGGGGAGTTCCCTAGCGGTACGGGCCGCCCGTGTTGGACTTGCGGCGCGCCACATCTATCCGGCTTCCGTCTCGCGACCGCAACACACCGTCGACTGGATATCCGGACCCCGTCGCTTCCACCGACTCGTCGGGCGTCCAGATCTCATGCACCCTCATCTGGTTCTCGGTGAGGGTGCCGGTCTTGTCAGCGCAGATGACGGTGGTTTGCTTCGGTGCGTCATTCGATACCGGAGCCGGTCCGATCGAATGTCATCGCGGACGCACCACCGTTACCGGGATGCGTACGGACTGTGCAACCGCAGAACTGACTGACCCGAGCAACATACCGGCGAAACCGCCTCGACCGTGGCTTCCCACCACGATCAGCTGTGCATGCTTTGACTCCTCGAACAGCCACCGGGCAGGCGTTCCGCTCTCCAGCCGACGCCTAACGGATACGCCGGGGTAGCGTTCCTGCCATCCGGAGAGTCGCTCCGCTAGTACTTCGGCTCCGATTTGTTCGTATCCAGGCCAATCGATTCCGAGCGCCAACAGCGCCCCGGTGTCGCGCCAGGCATGAACGGCAACGAGACCGACCTTGCGGCGATCAGCCTCCTCGAATGCCAGTGCCGTGGCCGCCTCAGACGCAGGCGACCCGTCGATGCCTACAACGACGGGGCCGTCCACCGGCAGTTCGTGATCAGGCGCGTGCACGACCGTGACAGGGCCGTGGCCGTGGCGAATCAGACCAGAACTAACCGAGCCCATCATCATTCGACCGAATGCGCCCGCTCCCCGGCTCCCGACGACGACCATTCGCGCCTCCTTCGACGCATCGATGAGCGTCGGAAGAACACCCCAGTAGCGAACTTCGCTTCTCACATCGAGCAACTCCGACGGCACGCTGGAATTCAGTATCTGACGGGCGCGCTCGATCACTGCGCTGGCGTTCTCGCGCTCCCACTCAGTGACCAGAGCCTTGACCGGGACGTTCGGTACGGTGGCAAACGATGGCGGGACGCCGTGCATCAGCGTGATCGGCGCACCAGTTAGGCGTGCTTCTTCGCCCGCCCATTGCACGGCGGCGTCTGACTCCTTTGAACCATCGACACCAACAAGGATCCCGTACCGCGTTGCTTCAGACGACATGGTAAGACTCCAATCACTACGAGCGTTGGACATTCGACTTACGCACTACCACCGCAGCAATTGCGAAGCGTCCCAATTGATGTGATGCACGCTATTTGCGAGTTGCGCAACGGCACAGGGCCGTAAGTCCTCACACCAGGTGCCAGTGGGCCCTCTGGGGCACCGTGGACGCCACGTCACGAAGCCGAATCGTCGACGTCGCGTGACCGCTTGAAGGCGTCGACAGCAGTCGGCAGCGTCATGAATATGCGGCCTTGACCGATGCCATCGAGGATACCGGCAGCCTCCATCGCATCACGCAGGTCCTGCTTGACCCTCGCCATGGCGAAGACTATGCCGCGGCGCTCGCATTCGAGTCGGAGTCGGTCCAATGCGTCCATCGCCGTCAGGTCCACCTCGACGTTGGCCTCGGCATTGAGCACGAACCATAGGACGGGCGTCGGTGACTGGTCCACGGCGGCCAGGGCACGGCGGCGAAAGTCCTCTGCGTTCGCGAAACACAGCGGGGCGTCGTACCGGTACACCAGGAGTCCCGGGATTGTGCTCGCATCCGGATAGTCGTCGACGTCGTGCATGCCTGCGAGACCAGGCACGAGGCCTTGCACGCTGTCGTGTGCACGGGCGATACGCCGGAGCAGGTCCAGGATCGAGAAGACGACGGCGGCGAGGACTCCGTAAAGCACTCCGAATAGGGGGACCGACGCCGCAGTCGTTACCGCGAGAAGCAGTTCGCTCCGACGGAATCGAGCGAGACGTCGGAATTCGCCAACGTCAATGAGTTTCGTCGCCGCGTATACGACGAGGGCACCAAGTGCCGCCGAGGGAATCAACGCTACGACGCTCCTGCCCGCAACGATCACGCCCAATAGAGCGAACAGGGTGACGAGTGCATATACCTGCGTACGGGCTCCTGCAGCCACCGCAAGTGCCGTGCGGCTTCCACTCGAACTGACAGGAAATCCGCGGAGCATCCCGACTATCACGTTGCACGCGCCGAGCGCCCGCAGCTCAGCATTCGCATCGATGTCACCTTCCGTGCGACCGGCGAAGCCTCGTGCCGTCAGAACATCATCGGAGAATGCGACCATCGCAATCCCCATGGCCGGCACGATCAGGTCTCGGACCGCCGCGGCAGACACCTCCGGCACTCCGAGAGGCGGAATGCCGGACGGTATGGCCCCAATGACGTTGATTCCATGATTCGACAGCCCGAAGGCCGCGACGACGACGGTGGCACCCACCGCGCCGATCAGAGGGCCCGGGACGCGGGGCGCGCGACGCTCCAGCGTGATGACCGTCGCGAGGACCACGGCTCCCAGCGCCAAGGTAGGCCAGTGCGTGCACGCCACGTCACCGGCGAACTCCCTCACTCGACCGACGACGTCACCGCTCACCGTGGGTACGCCAGTCAAGGAGTTCAACTGACTGACGACCATCACGATCGCAATACCTGTCATGTACCCCACCAGGACCGGCTTCGACAGGAGATCTGCGAGAAATCCCAGTTTCATCAGCCCCGCCACGAAACACACGACTCCCACCAGAATGGCCAGTGTCGCGGCGTATACGGCGTACACCGCTGAGCCCCGGTCGGCAACCACTGACACCAGGACGGCCGACGTCATCAGCGCGGCCGTGGACTCCGGGCCGACCGCCAGCAGCCTGGAGGATCCGAGGACGGCGTACACGGCCAGCGGCGGAAGCGCAGCCCATAGACCGATCGCTGGAGTCAGGCCGGCCAGGGAGGCATAGGCCAACGCCTGCGGCACTAGATAGGCCGCGACGCTCAGGCCAGCCAGCGCGTCGTCACGAAGCCAGGACCGATGGTATCCCTGCAGATTGGCAAGCCCCGGAAGCCAGCCGTGCCCTATGACGTGGCGGCCGGCCCCTGTTCGCCCTGCACCAGATGCGCCATGTGGCAACGACGAACCTCATCCCCCCGAGTGAGTACCTGATGGCGTGGCCGTGGGCGACCCGCTGGGGTGGCGTCCGATTGACCGCATCAGTCGCAAACTGCGATTGAGTGTCAGTGGAATCAGATGCGATGTGATCTTCGCGTTGGCGGCCAGGTGCTGGTACGCATCTACGACGAGTCGTTCGATGTCACCCCGCGGATGGTAGGGATACTCGGCGCTGATCGTGTCGACGACTCGGCGCAGTTCATCCAGGTCCATCTGCGTCGCGCCGACGCCTGACGAGCCATTGTCGCGATCACCAGTCAATGTGGCAAGCGGATCCGTGGTGTCAGTGTGTTCGTCGATGCAGTCGAGGTCACAGCTCATGATCGCCTCTCCATGCCCTAACCACTACAACGGTGGGTTATGCACCAAGATAGATCGTTGACTCTGACACTCTTAGAGTCGAAGGGCCTCGGACAGCACAGCGTTCGGCCTCAGTTGCCCGAAGATCCTGGGCGATTGAGCTTTTCACTGACCTGCCGCTAAACCGCACGGCCCAAGCGTCCGGTCGCTGTGCACTCAAAACTGCCTTGTCCCGCGGCGCCACCCGCCGGACCATCGAATGTCGCGAACGGTTGACGCCGGGACCTTGTGCCCCCAGCCCCGGGACCAACTGCTCTGATCAGCCGTTCGTCCGAACTCATAGCGTCGTCTCAACACAGACCGTGACGAGAGCCCTAGGAGGAGATCGTGATCGCGCAGGATGACGTGAAACCGATCGTCGTCGGCGTCGACGGTTCGGATGCATCCGTCGGCGCCGCGTTGTGGGCGCTCGAGGAGGCAGTGAACCGCAACGTGCCGCTGCGACTGGTGAGCGTGACGGGCATAGCCCGTACGCGTGCCTCGGAGCGGATGCCGAACCCGGAGGTCGAGTACTCGGAATCCGCGCTGCGAATGGCGTCTGCGGCCGTCGTCGCGAACGGTAAGCAGGTCAAGCTCGAAACCGAGATATTGTGGGGGCCAGCGTCCTCCGCGTTGATCGCCGAGTCCGCCAACACTGCCCTTGTCTGTGTGGCCTCGGTGGGCATCGGTGCGGTCGCCCGTGCGCTCCTCGGTTCGACGGTCACGGCCGTCGCCGAAGGCTCGCAGTGTCCCGTCGCGGTCATTCGGCCCACCTCCGCCACCCAGGGCAGCTGGGTGGCCGTGGCAGTGGACACGTCGGTCGGCGACGATGCGGTCGTTGAGTACGCGTTGCACGAGGCTCGTCTTCGCCACTCGCCCTTGATCGCCGTCGGTGTGGGATGCAACCTGTTCGGTGTGAACACACCCGAGGCAACCACGAACCGAACGCGCGAGTGGGCACACCGGTATCCAGACATCGAGATTGAGACGGTCCCGACCTGGTCGAGCCTCGCGGACTTCCTAGCCAAACATCATGACGATCTGTCCCACCGTCACGGCAGGAACGATGCCACCGTGAGCGGTCCCCTGGCGGTCATCGGCAGCTCCGAGGTATCGCAACTCTCTGGGCTCGTCGGGCCGCACGGGGACGGCCCAGTGCAACACGCGCAATGCTCAGTCCTGGTAGTGCGCTGACCAGGTGGGGTCTCGTACGACAAGCACCGAGCACCAGGACTTGCGCAGGACCTTGCGTGTCGCAGGGGCGGTGAGTTCCTCGATCAAATCGCGTCTGCCTTGTCCAACCACCAACAATTGATCGATGCCGGCGCTCTGTCTCAGCAAGTTGAGAAAGTGGTGGGGCATCGGCAGGGAACAGAGTTGGACGTCGGCACGATCCTCGCTCCTCTGCTCGAGGAAGCCATCCAGAGACGAGACGCCGTCGTCCGACCACGCCGTGAGCGCCAACAGGGGGGCCTGACGCAGGATCGACTCGTCGAACGCCGCCTGGAATACCTCGTGAGCTTCCGCGGAATCGTCGAGGACAACCACGATCCAACGACGGTATGAGGGATCACTGTGGTTGGCGTGGCGACGCACAATCGCCACCGACGACCGCGCCGCGCGAACAACCGCGTTGACGGTGGCGCCACGATCGCCGGGTGACGAGTCGTGCGTGCCCTTGTGTCCGAGGCAGATCAATGCGCATCGGCTGGAGTAATGGACGAGTGTTTCACCAGGACTCCCGTAGAGAATCTCGGACTCGAGCTTGACCGGTTTGCCTGTCGCAGCGACGGCCTCCCAGGCGGCGTGCAGCGCATGTTGCCCCGCTACCAAGGCGTCGTCACCGTCATCATCCCGTTCCGTGTCAATCACGTGAATGAGCCGTAGTGCGGTGTCACGAGAAGTTGCCTCGTCGGTTGCCCACAACGCAGCACGCAAAGCTGACTTCGAACCGTCGATGCCAACGGCGACGGGCGCAGAGCCATCCATGGTCTCTCCTGGCTGAGATCCTGTAGATGTATTGAATCTAGAGCGGACCCGAGCGGCCTGACACTGCCGAAGGTCCTACACGAAAGGCCCATGGTCCCGCACAGCGATTCGCTGCTCATCACCGCAGAATGGCGGACCTGGCCAAAAAATACTGTGGGATGCCACCTTTCGAGGTCAGCCGCGCGATGCTGGCACATCCCGGCTCGCGCAATAGGGACCGGTAGCTCGCTTCGACACCACAGCACCACCGATGGTGACAGCAGATGTGCAGGACCTCCGGCGGTGGGCGAGGGACCTTCGGCTCTCACGGCGCGATCCGTGCTCGGCTTACGTTTACCTCGACGATCCACTGATCAATCGGAGATCTGACATGCAGAGATCAAGCCCGCCCTCCCCGGCGGTGATCGTCGGTGTAGACGGCTCCCGTGCCTCCATCGAAGCCGCGTTGTGGGCGATTCCCGAGGCGGTCGACCGTGAGATCCCGCTGCGCCTGGTCTACTCGATCGAGGGACACGACACGCAACTGTGCGGCGGTCGGACTTACACGCAGGACTTCGGCACTGCCGACAGCGCGATTCACTCTGCAATCCTGGCAATCGAATCGACGAACCAGCCGGTGAAGATCGAGGTAGACATCACTCACGGTCAGGCGACCAACGCGTTGCTGGCCGCATCCCACTCGGCGGCGATGGTGTGCGTCGGCGCCCTAGGCCTCAACGGGGCCGCCGGCCGCCACGGCGGCTCCACCGCCGCGGGATTGGTCTCCAGGGCTCACCAACCCGTGGCGGTCGTGCGACGAGTCGTGTCGGCTGACGCGGCCCATCCCAAATGGATCGTCGCCGAATTCGATCGTGACCCCGCATGCACCTCGGTAATTGGAACGGCCGTTGACGAGGCACGCCGCAGAGGCGCGCCGCTACGAGTGCTGACCAGTTGGCGACCGCAGTTCACCGACATTCACGACCCCCGTTCGGCAGCCGAAGGAAAACGGCTGATGAAATCCAATCTTGATCGCTCCCTTGAATGTTGGCGGCGGTCGCACCCAGAACTCGACATCCAGGCCATCGCTGTCAGTGGCGGCGCTCTCGGCTACATCGCTCAGAACGTCGAGTCGATTCAGCTCGTCGTCATCGGATCGCATCGACGCGACGGGCTGGCTGAGTTCGTCGGCCCCGCAGCCAACGCAGCATTGCACGGCACGAACTGCTCCTTGCTCATCTTGGAGCGACCGAGGTCTCTGTGAACGCGACGCGCGGCCACGGAAGGAGCATCAGTCGCCCGAGTCACCCGGTCGGCCGGACGCGGTGTCGGCCACACCCGTGAATTCGGTCATCGCACCGAGGTCGGGGTTTTGGCGCTTCGCCCCATCGGCACCCAACCCACGTAGCTGAGGTAGATGCCCGTCACGGCAGCAAGCACCATGACAGCCTCCCACCATCCGCCCGAGTTCTTGAGGGAGTTACCCGCGGACACGTAGTCGTTGGGTACAGCCAGCAAAAGCGCGCCCTTGAGTACGGTCAACCAGCCGATGAGCGACACCATGACTGCCGGGGCGCTGTCGTAGCGCGTATGGAGGGCGATGATGACCAGTCCGAAGAGCAGGACGAATGCACCGCTAACCCAGGCCCATACCGGGCTCGCGCCGAATTCGGACAGTACTGCTCGCACGTCGGAGGCACGCACCAGCGCGATGACGGTCACGACCACCAGGTAGGGGCCGAGGACGCGGGCGAATAGTTGGGTTCTCGGTTCGATCCGTCGCGAAGAGTTCATTGCTCGCACCTCCATGCCGCTACAGTTGCGCACCGCTATCCGACCACGGAATCGCATTGCGCCATAGGGAACTAAGTCCGTCGGGACGAAGACATTCGTCAGTGAGTGCGGTAGTTGCGCTGCAATGCTCCCTCGCGCCTATCACACCCGCTGATCGGCGTCGGAGGTCGGGATCGGCCCTGAACCCACTGCCCCCCAGGCGCTTTGGCTAGGCTATGTTTGCTAGCGTTGCACCCTCCGCGTGGCTAGCGTGACGCTCATGACGGCGACCCAACCGCACCCTAGCGAGCCCCACCAAGGCTCAGTGTCGGCCAAGCTCAATTGGCTGCGCGCAGGCGTGTTGGGTGCAAACGACGGCATCGTCTCCATTGCTGGCATCGTCGTCGGTGTCGCCGCCGCGACGACCGAGAGCGGGCCCGTCCTTACCGCCGGAGTTGCAGGCCTCGTCGCCGGCGCCATCTCAATGGCGTTGGGCGAGTTCGTCTCTGTGAGTACGCAGCGCGACACTGAAAAGGCGCTGTTGGCCAAGGAACGCCGCGAGCTGCGCGACTATCCGCTCGCTGAACTCGATGAACTGGCGATCCTGTACGAGGAAAGGGGCTTGTCGCCCAAAACGGCACAAATAGTTGCACGAGAACTCAGCGACCACGACGCCATCAAGGCCCATGCAGAGGTGGAACTCGGCATCGACCCAAACAACCTGACCAACCCGTGGCAGGCGGCGCTTTCCTCGGCCCTGGCGTTCACGATCGGCGCACTGCTTCCATTGCTCGCGATCCTATTACCATCCGATGCGTGCCGTATCCCGGTCACGATGGCGGCGGTGCTATCGGCCCTTGCGGTCACGGGTCTGACGTCGGCCAAACTTGGTGGCGCGCCGTGGAAGGCAGCAATCTTCCGCAACGTCGTCGGCGGTGGCCTCGCCCTAGCCGCCACCTACGCCATCGGCCATCTGGTCGGTGCGGTCACCAGCTGACCCCCGTCACGTCCATCCAGCCTGTGCAAGCCCACAGAGGAGCGCATCAATGTCGACTGTCCAGGGGCTTCCAGCCCACGTGCTACTAGTGCACTTCATCGTCGTGCTGGTCCCCCTTACCGCGGCCCTGTCAGTCCTTTGT
This sequence comes from Mycobacterium sp. IDUB_39, assembly GCF_055419205.1. NCBI lineage: Bacteria > Bacillati > Actinomycetota > Actinomycetes > Mycobacteriales > Mycobacteriaceae > Mycobacterium > Mycobacterium sp. IDUB_39. Next base: position 387,831 of record NZ_JBVAXF010000006.1, on the reverse strand, counting down.
GTCCTCTGGCCCGCGGCGCGTCGACGACTGATCTGGCTCGTCGCCTTTCTGGCGGCTGCCGTCGCAGCTCTCACACCGCTGACCACCGAGGCCGGCGAGTGGCTGGAGCACCGTATCCAACCGACCGATGTCCTGCGCGCCCACACTGCGCTCGGGGACACCATGCTCTACTTCGCGCTAGGCCTGATTGTCGGTTCGGCCTTGCTGGTGTTCATCCACCTACGCGAGCACCATCAACGCCCTTTGCCGACACTCATCACACTCACCATCGCAGTGGTAGTCCTTGCAACCAGCGTCGCCGCGGTGGTGCAGGTCTACCGAATAGGCGACTCGGGCGCCAGGTCCGCCTGGAGCGAGGAAGCCAAGTGAACTCGGTATCGACAGATGTTCCCGCAGTGACCATTCGGCCAAGGCCGATGACGCCCCCGATCGGCCACGCGCCGCGCAGTGGCCGATTACGGTGAGAGCGGACCAAGGATTGACGAGACACCGAGCGACACGAGGAGGACGGGTGAACAAGTTCTCATTGACGGCGAAGGCCCGAGAACAGCTCGCGGCAGCGGGACGTGCCAGCAGTGGGCGCGGTGCCCACACCGTGTACGGCGGCCACGAACACGTGCTCCGGCAGACGGTGATCGCGCTGGTGGCAGGTCAGAGGCTCGACGAGCACTCGAATCCGGGTGAGGCAACCGTCCATGTCCTCCTCGGACGGGTGCGGCTCATCGCGGGCGACAACACCTGGGAGGGCTCGGCGGGCGATCTGATCGTGGTACCCGATGCGCGGCATGCACTCGAGGCCGTCGAGGACTCGGCAGTTCTGCTCACCGTCGCTAAACTGCCCGCACGGGATGACGGCTCGTAGTGAGCGTTCAATCGTCCCGTGCGGTCAGCTGAGTTACTAGGCGAGGCCCTTGAGCATCAGGTTCCAGTACATGAACGGCAACCCGTACTTCTTGAGGTACCAGTAGCCACGGTGCGGCTTGGTCGCGTCGATCACCGGGAACGACGGCGTGACCTTCATGTCGTAGTCGAACTCGGCGAGCAACATCGCGTGCGAGGACGTGACGATCGGGCACGACCCGTACCCGTTGTAGCTAGCACCCAGGGGTCGGTTCGCGAGGAACGCGGCGATGTTGTCGGCCACGACGGGGGCCTGTTTGCGGATCGCGGCGCCGGTCTTGGAGTTCGGTGAGGATCCGGCGTCGCCGAGGCTGAACACGTTCGGGTATCGCACGTGTTGCATGGTGTGTTTGTCGATGTCGACGTAGCCCATGGCGTCACCGGTCGACAGCGGGCCGGACTTGATCCAGTCCGGCGCGGATTGGCGTGGCACGGCGTGCAGCACGTCGAACCCCAGCATGGTGTCGGTCCCGCCGGCGGCGACGCTGGTGACACCGACCTTGCGTCCCGCCGCGTCGATGGAGGTGACCTCGGAGTTGGTGTGCACGGTGATGCCGTAGTGGGCGATGACCTTGTCGAGGCTGTCGGCGATCGCCGGGATGCCGAACAGCCGCGGTGTCGGCACCACCAGGTGGACATCGATGTCCTTGAGAACGCCTTGGCGGCGCCAGTAGTCGGCGGCCAGGTAGGCGATCTTCTGCGGTGCTCCCGCACACTTGATCGGACCCGACGGCATCATGAACACCGCACTGCCCGAACGTAAGTCGCGGATGAACTCCCACGTGCGCGGCGCCAGGTCGTACTCGTAGTTCGACGACACCCCACCCTTGCCGAGCGCGTCCTGCAATCCCTCGGTGCGATTCCAGTCCAGCTGGATACCGGGGCAGACCACGAGCACGTCGTACTCATATGTCGCGCCATCACTGCAGATGACCGTGTTGCTGTCGGGGTCGACGGTGGCCGCGGCGTTCCTGATCCAGGTCGCTCCCTTGGGCATCACCGACGCCTCGGACCGCTCAGTCGTCGACACCTTCGCCTGCCCGCCCCCGACCAGGGTCCACAGCGGCTGGTAGTAGTGCTTGTCGGAAGGCTCGATCACGGCGACGTCGGACTGTCCGTTGCGCAGCAGACGGGCCGCGACCGAGATACCGGCGGAGCCCCCTCCGACGATCAGGATCTGATGTTTCGCGGTGGTCATGAATTCCTTTTCCTCATTCTCTGTTGGCGCCTAGACGCTCTGGTGGGAGTCGTGCCAGGCGCCGTATCCGCCCAGGATATCGCTGACGTCGGCGAACCCGCTCTGCCGCAGCAGGCTCGCGGCCACTGAGGATCGGTAACCGCCGGCGCAGTAAACGACCGTCGGCGCGGTGGGGTCCAGCTCGTTCAGCCGGCTGGGCAACTGGCCGACCGGGATGGTGATCGCGTTCGGGATGGTCCCCGCCTCGACCTCGCCCGGGTTGCGCACGTCGACAATCTGCACGTTCGCCAACTCCGAAACACGCTGGTCGAAGGCCTTGGCGGTCAGCCGGGACGCGACCTGAACGTCGTCCTGGTGGGCCAGCATCGCCTCGAACGGCTTGTCCAGGTAGCCGATCACCCGGTCGAAGCCGATCCGCGCCAGCCGATTCTTGCCCTCCAGTTCCTGACCCGGCTCAGTGAACAGCACGACATCGACATCAGAGGGCAGCACCGACCCGGCGAACTCGGCATAGCGACCCTCCAGACCGATGTTGATGGCATGACGCAGATGCCCCAGGGCGAACTCCTCCGGTGAGCGCCCGTCCACCAGCACAGCACCTCGACCGATCGCCTCGATGACCTGCTCGTAGGTCATCGCCGTCGGCACCTTGGCCTCGTCCAGCAGCTCACGATCCTTGCGATTGAGGATCGCGTCGTAGACGAAGTAACCCGGCGCGGGCGGCTGCCCCTCGGTGACCAACTCCATGAACGTGGCCTTGTCGGGCGCACGCAGCGCGTAGTTCGTCTGCTTCTGCTCCCCCATCGTCGACCACAGATCCGTCGACAGGTTCTTGCCGCACGCCGACCCCGCGCCGTGCGCCGGGTACACCCGCGTCGCATCCGGCAGCGTCATCAACTTGTTGTGCAGCGAGTCATAGAGCTTGTCAGCCAACTCCTCACGAGTGAACCCGATCGAGGCCAACAGGTCGGGCCGGCCAACGTCGCCGATGAACAACGCATCACCGGTCAGCACACCGTAGGGAACCTCATCCCCGGGATGCTCGTAGACCACGATGCTCATCGACTCAGGCGTATGCCCGGGTGTATGGCGGAACTCCAACGTCACCTCACCCAGTGAGTAGCGCTCACCGTCGGCCACACCCATCGACTCGAACTCGGTCTCAGCCACCGAGGAGTACACGATCTTGGCTCCGGTGGCCTTGGCCAGCTCCAGATGCCCCGACAGGAAGTCGGCATGAAAGTGCGTCTCGATGACCAGCTCGATCCTCAACCCGAGTTCCCTGGCGTCAGCGACATACTCGGCCACATCACGCTGCGGGTCGACAACAACTGCACGCCCAGTGTTTTCGTCACCGATCAAATACGACGCGTGCGACAGACAGTCAAGGTAGTACTGGATGAACTTCATCTTTCGGATCCTCTCGTTTCGGGGAAGGGCAGTGCCGATACGACTACGGCACACATACCCCTACGGGTATATCAAGCACGATACCCATGGTTCGCATTCCCGCTTGGACGTACCCCCAGGGGTATATGTACTATGGGTGTCACTATACCCCAGGTGGTATAGGAAGGCATCCCCGCAGCGCAACCAGGAGGACATCCATATGACCGCACCAACCACCATCGACTCGCACAATCTCAGCGCCCGACTCGAGTCGGCAAAGCCACCCCGGATCCTGGATGTGCGAACCCCTGGCGAGTTCGAGACGGCACATATCGCCGGTGCGTATAACGTGCCGCTGGATCTGCTGCGGGAACACCGCGACGAGATCATCAAGCATCTCGACGAGGACGTCGTCCTAGTGTGCCGCTCGGGTCAGCGCGCCGCACAGGCCGACGAGACCCTGCGCAACGCCGGACTGGCCAACGTGCATGTCCTCGACGGCGGCATCACCGCATGGGAGGCCAACGGCTTCACGGTCAGCCGCGGCGCACAACGCTGGGAACTCGAGCGCCAGGTCCGCCTCGTCGCCGGCTCGATCGTGCTATCCAGCATCCTGGCCAGCATCGCCGCACCGAAACTCAAATGGGTCGCCGCGGCCATCGGCGGCGGACTGACCTTCGCCTCGCTGACCAACACCTGCGCCATGGGCATGGCACTGTCCAAGCTGCCCTACAACCGCGGCGCCAACTGTGACGCGCAGTCCGTGGTGTCTGCGCTCATAGGCGCCAACCGTCCTGCCCAGCGCGCGAACTAGCCGACCATGCCCGACCGCGGCATGATGCCGGAGATATACCCCCGCGGGTACCATGGCTATAACGTCCGTAGAGAGGAGCAACACCATGGTCGGTGACGAGGACGCAATCGCCGCAGTACTCAATCGACTTCGCAGAGCACAGGGGCAACTCGCCGGAGTGATCTCGATGATCGAACAGGGCCGCGACTGCAAGGACGTCGTGACACAGCTCGCTGCGGTGTCGCGCGCACTGGACAAAGCCGGCTTCAAAATCGTCGCGACCGGACTACGAGAATGCCTGACCGGCGAGGCCGCAGACGGCCAACAACCCATGACCGAGGCCGAGCTGGAGAAACTGTTCCTGGCGTTGGCCTGACCCGCTCAACATCGACAAGAGATGGAGAAACTGTGAGCTACGCAATGTCCACAACACTGCACACCACATTCGAGGACGCGGTAGCCAGAACCCGAAAGGCACTGGCAGATCAGGGCTTCGGTATCCTGACCGAGATCGACATGAAGGCCACACTCAAAGCCAAGCTGGACCAGGACATGGAGGACTACCTGATCCTCGGCGCCTGCAACCCACCGCTGGCGCACCGCGCGATCACCGCCGACCGCCAAATCGGATTGCTACTGCCGTGCAACGTGGCCGTGCACGCCGACACCACAGCAGATGCCAACACCGTGATCGTCGACGCGATGGACCCACAAGTGATGGTTCAACTCTCCGATCAGCCTGGAGTTCGCGAGGTCGCCGACGAGGCCGCGACCAAACTCCGAGCCGCACTCGACTCTCTCAAGTCCACCGACAGCGAATAGCAGTACCGTCCGAATGACGTGCCACCTGACTCTGCGCTACGACTATGCGCCGCCGTCCCCCTCGCGCCATCACACGGTTTATCGACGATGACCATCACTCTCGCCTTGGTTTTCGGTGGAGTCATCGGAGTGCTGCTGGGCCTCCTGGGCGGTGGCGGTTCAATCCTGGCAGTGCCAGCGCTGGTGTACGCGGTGGGACTGGACATGGATCAGGCAATTCCCGTGTCACTGATCGTGATTGGCTTGGCATCCGCTGTTGGGGCGCTACCCAAGATCCGCGCCCATCAGGTGGAATGGCGCCTGGCCGGGATTTTCGCCGCAGCCGGAATTCCCGCGACCTTCGCCGGTGCTGCGATCGGATCACACCTTCCTCAGTCAGCACTGTTGCTCGGCTTTGCCGCAGTGATGGTGATCGCTGGCATCCGGATGCTCAGCGGCAGTGAACGCACCGGCACGGCCTGCAAGTCCAGCGAGGGCATCAACTGGCGACGCTGCATCCCGCGCTCGATACCCGCGGGGCTCGCCGTCGGGCTCCTGACCGGACTGTTCGGCGTAGGTGGCGGCTTCCTGATCATCCCAGCCCTGGTGCTGATGTTGGGCGTGACCATGCCGATCGCAGTGGGGACCTCACTGCTGATCATCGTGGCGAACTCGGCCGCCGGCGTCATCTCGCATCTACCCGGTCTGGACATCAACTGGACGGTCGCGGCGGCGTTCGCCGTGACCGCGACAACCGCCTCGTTAATCGCCGGCCACTTGGGCACACGCATGAACACCGCGCGGCTGCAGCACTGGTTCGCCTACCTGGTCTTCACCATCGCCGCGTTCGTCATCGTAGACACTGTTTTCTTGCGCTGACACAGCGTTCGACGACCGCACCGTCAACGCTCCGCTATGGGCGCGGCATATTGGGTGCGGGAGTATCTGGCGAAGGTCTAGGTGTCAGCCAACCGCCCGGCCCCATCATCCCGCCCGGCCCCGAAGATTGACCGGGGGTCATTAGGTCGTACCGGTCGTAACCGTGATACCCGCCGTGGAAAGGACCTGACGTCCTGCCGACGAAAAACCCTGAGAAGAAAACTACGGCGACCACGAACACGACACCGCCAACAATGCCTACCCACGCGAATGCCTGGTTCAATCGGTTTGGACGTTCGTATCGGTCATCGGAGTAGCGCCGATCCGTAGGCGCCGGCGTCTCCTCTACCGGACCCACCGCTGTGCGAGATGCCATTGATTCAGCCATAGGCCAAGAATGCCCCTGAGATACCCCCGAGGGTAGGGACTAACGGTTCTACTCGAGACGGCCGTCCGACCTCACCGAGGAACGCACCAAATGTGTACGCCGCCCTCACAACACCCTGTTCTCAACCCCAGAGGATTCACAGGACGTTCGCCGAGAACCGACAGGCCCGCCGAGTATTCTGTGTCAATGACTTGGGGCACTTGATGGTTCGCGCTCCGGCGCGAACGGGTCCGCCGCGCCTTCGGCGACCCGTCACCATGTGAAAGCTGGTGCACAATGGCTCAATTCAATCGCCGGACGTACTGTCAGGCATGCGCGCTCGGCGCCGTCGTGGCGAGCGCCCCCGCCTTCAGGGCCGGCACATCGCCGGGGCCGATACCCGGAGCCCGGGTAGCGCCACCCGTCGGTGTACTCACCCGCCTCCCCGGCGAGGGAACTCAACTGGCTCTCACAGTCGACGACGGGTGCAGCACCGCCGACGTCGCCACCATCGGGCAGTTCTGCGCCGCCACCGGGATGCGGTTGACCTTCTTCGTCAACGGGGACAACGACTCCTGGACCGTCAACGCTCCCCTGCTGCAACCGATGGTCGCCTCGGGGCAGATCCAGCTGGGCAACCACACCTGGTCCCATCCGAACATCACTGACATCAGCCCCGCTGCCATCGCCGACGAGATCGCGAGAAACGCCACGTTCCTGCGCAACACCTACGGTGTCGACGGAACTCCCTATTTCCGACCGCCATTCGGCGACCACAATCCCGACACAGACCGCATTGCCGCCGACCACGGCTACAGCACAATCACGCTGTGGAGCGCCGAAATCGGGGATTCGTTACCGACCAACGAAGCCGCGATGATCGCCAACGCCCAGAATCAGCTTCAAGCTCAGCAGATCGTGCTCGCTCACGCGAACCTGCCCCCATCAGCCACGTGCTGCCCCAACTCGCTGGCATCATCACGGACGGGGTCTGCAGACCGTCACCCTCAACGACGTGTTCTCCTGACCGCTGTGCGGCGCTGTCCCGCCAGCCGTGGGTTTGGTGTCAGGACTTCGTCCTGTGGGCGCGAGTCGCACGGCCCCGAGCGTCGAACATGTGTTCTAATGAAGCTCTCGCGCCAGCCCGCCCACTGCGGGCGATGTTCTAAAAGGAGATCGCCGAAACAATGACTGTAGACACTCTGGCAGTAGCACCGTCCACCGACTTCGACACCCCCGACGCCCTGGCTCCTTCAGTCGAGAGCGCCTCGCCTGAGAGTGCGTCAGCGCCCGCCCCTGAGCCAGCTGCCGAGGTGGCACCCTCAGTCGCTGAGCCGTCCGCCGACGAGACGCCCAGGAAGGCTCCAGCCAAGAGGGCGGCCGGAAAGAAGGCCAAGACAATCGAGCTGACGCTGACCGTCACAGGTACCGCCGACGGTGAGTGGCACGCCGAACTCAAGCAGGGCACCACCTACCTCGCGCGCAACATCGCGGTCGCGGCCGCAGCGGTCTCCCGCGCGGCCAAGGAACTGCACACGGACCTCTCCACCCCAATCGACGAGATTATCGAAGCGGCACGCTCCCAGCAGGCCGCCAGGGTCGCCGCCCTCGAGGCCGAGCTAGAGGCCGCGCGCAAAGTCCTCGCCGATCTGGACTGAGTTCTCTTAACCAACCCCCGCCGCGCTCCGCCTGCGAGTCATCCACAGCGCGATCGACAGAGCCGCCGTTCCAGCCGCTACAGCCAGCGGTGCCATTGGCAGCGACACTCCCACGAGCAACAGCAGCCCGAAGGCCACCCCCACTGCGAGCAGTCCCAGCCGCAGCACGTTCCAGCCGGGGATCACGCGGGGCGTCACCGAGCGCGGCTGCGGCGAGCGATTCGCCCTCGGCGGCAATGATCTTGGCACGCTTCTCCCGCTCGGCCTCGGCCTCGCGCGCCATTGCCCGCTTCGTGCCATCGGGCAATTGGATGTCCTTCAACTCCACTACGGTGACCTCAACAGCCACTCCAAGGTCCCCACCGATGACGGACTTCGTCCCGGCGGCTGCGCTGCGCCCGAACATCTTTGCAGCCCTGCGAATTAGAGGTCTTTGGACCCATGGGATAGGGGCCGAAGGCGGCAGCGACCAACGCCGGAGAGCAAATATCGTGATGCGCAGGACGTCGAGTTCGACAGATGTGGAGCGCACGATGAAGCCGGCAAATGTCATCGTGGTTGGCATCGACGGTGCCTCATCAGCAGTACGTGCGGCGACATGGGCCGTCGACAAAGCCGTCAGCCGCGACATACCACTGCGACTGGTACACGTCATCCAGTCCACGGCGACAGACATCCACCGCGAGATGGATGACGCGGAGACAGCACTGCGGCAGGCTCGTTCGGCGGTGGCTCAGACTGGTCACGCCGTGAAGGTCGAGACCGCGATCCTGCGCGGGCCCGTCGCGGAGACGTTATCGGCCGCGTCAGCGGACGCGGCCATGGTCTGCGTGGGATCGGCCGGCGTCGACCGATCTGCGCGAAAGTACATTGGCGCCACGGGCACTGCTCTTGCCAGACGTGCGCACTGTCAGGTGGCGATCGTGCGCACGGGTGACGATGCAGGCACTCCCACGCCGGGTGAGGTCGCCGTGGTCATCGACGACCCCGGGGAGATCGACTCGGTTCTGCACGTGGCGCTGGACGAGGCGCGCCTCCGGCACACAGCGCTGCTGGTGCTCAACCTGACGTCATGGCGAATTCACGAGATCGCGCCCGAGCAGGCCGACTGTCACGTGACCGGATGGCTACGGCGTTACCCTGATGTCCCCTCCCGAGCCGTCATGGTGTCTGACAACATTGCGGCGTTTCTCGCGCAGCACAGACCAGCGGTGCAACTGACCGTCGCGGCCAACTCCCGCGATGGGACGGCCGCCGAACTGGCCCGGCCCTGCGGCCGCCTTCTGCTACGCGACACCGATTGCTCCGTTCTGCTGGTCCAGCCTCGTGGATGAGCCGTCAGTACGGCTGCAGGCCCGTGAGTTCTCCGCGGACCTGTACCGGATTGTTGCCGTGGTGATCGTCGTGGTCGGCCACTGGCTGCTCGCAGCCGTCACCTACAGCGATCGACGATTTGGGTACGACGAAGTCCTCGTCGCGTTGCCCTCGACGCAGTGGTCTACCTGGTTCTTCCAGGTGGTTCCGGTGTTCTTCGTGGTCGGCGGCTACGCCAACGCCGCATCGTGGATGCGGCGGCGCACCGCCGACGAGGCCGAGTGGGGACCATGGCTGCGACACCGCGTAGCCGGAATTCTCGGCCCGGTCACGGCCTACGTGGCGTTGCTGCTCGCGCTAGTGGCAGTTTCGGCGGGAGCCGGCGTGGCCTCCCACCAACTGGCCATGATCACGTGGCTGCTGTCCATGCATCTCTGGTTTCTGCCGGTGTATCTGGTGGTGGTGGCCATGACGCCGTTCGCGCTGGCCGCGCAGCGGCGCTGGGGTCTGAAGGTCCCTGCGATGATGGCCCTCGGCGTCGCCGCCGTCGATGTGAGCACCCGCGCCGGTCACGTGCCGATGCTCGGATGGCTGAACTACGCGTTGTGCTGGGGAGCGATCTACCAGGCTGGGATTGCGTGGCACAGCGGCGCCCTCCGTGGACGTCGCGCCGTGCTGGTCGCTCTATGCGGGGCCATCGCGTTGGCGACCGTGATCGGGCTGGAGCTGTACCCGGTGAGCATGATCGGCGTGCCCGGCCAGGCTGTCCAGAACACCTCTCCCCCATCGGTCGCGTTGATCTCGTTGGCTGCAATTCAAGCCGGGGTGCTCATCGCGGCCGCTCCTACGGTGGGCACTTGGTTGAGACGAGCGCGCTGGCGTCGCTACCTGGCCATGGCCAACGACAACGCGTTGGCGCTCTACCTGTGGCATCTGGTCCCCATCGTGGTCGTGGCGCTCGTTGCATACCCGTTCGGACTGCTGCCGCAGCCCGAACTCGGTTCGGCGTCGTGGTGGTGGTGGCGACTGCCGTGGGTAGCCGTCTTGTCCGCGGTAACCGTCGTCGAGTTGGCGCTCCTGTGGTTCGGCCGGTCCGTCTTCGCGCGACCGCTACCGAACCTCGTTGTGGCGCTCCCCATTCGGCTGTCCGAGGGGGTGCAGGTGGTTGGTACCGCCATGGCCGTCTGCGCATTGTGGCGTTTTGCCGGTGACGGGTTCGCACCGACCGGACACTTTCCCATGGTCAACGCGTTGATCTATGCGGCGGGAGTGGCGCTGGTCTGTCTAGGGCCGGCCGATACCGGCGGCCCGAGTCGGCAGGCGTCGACGGCGCGGCAAGAACTCGAGGGGCAACAGCACCAGTAGTGCGGGCACCAGGTGTCTGAGAGACAGCAGCACATAGCGCCGCTCACCCATCGCGTGATATTTGCGAAGGTATCGATACAGCGACTCCAGGCGAATCAGGGGATCACCCAGGTGAATGAGGACGTAGAAGAACCGCTGCGCCACTCCACGATTCGTGTCATCGAAGATCTCTGGGAAGGCCGCGAACGCAAGCGAAAGACGTCTGGCGCCATGCTCTCTGGCCCAGGTGATCATGTCGACGCTGAGGCGCTCGTCGATGCCGTTGGGGGCACCGGGTCGCCGCCACGGCATGTCGAGGGAGACGTCGTTGCCCCCGCCCGCCAGCGCATAGCGGTGAAACGCTTGGGCGGCAGCCTGTGCTGACTGCAGCCCAGCACCAGAAGCCGCCAGCCGCGCGAGTGACACATCGCGGCGAAGGCGTTGACCAGATCCCGGAATTGCGTTGGATCTCCGATTGGATCCCCGCTGACGACCGCGAACCCACCCCGGGTGCCATAGGCCAACATCGCCTCGCCGTCGGAGCTGAAGAAGGTGCTCTTGCGCGAGCGCGCCAAGACGTCGCGCTGCCCGGGAATCGACGTTGACAACGATGCACTCGTTCGTCGTGACGTTGAGTAGCCGCAACATCAGGTTTCGCATACCTGCGCCGCCAAATCGTCGAAGCCGCCAACGAGGGCCTTAGGTGACTCGGTGCGGCTCATCGGTGGGCTCCACATTCGAATTCAATAGAGGTCCCGCTGCCGAGACAATTGACTGAGAGCGATGTACATAGGTGCCGAAAGTCCCTGGCACTGCGGCAGATGGCACCCGTCAGGAAGCCCTTCTCCCCCAGGCATCACCATCGCAGACGCATAGCACACACTCAGCCTGCGTGGCTGAATCGCGCAGCGCGCCGGTGTATTCGGTGCTCGGAGCCGCGGGTGCGGTGAGGCTGTCCGTGCAGGCGGATCGGGTCGGAGTAGAACACCTTCTTCGTCAACTCGACGAGCACCAGGTAGGCAACGGTCATCGCGAACAGGGCCGCGAAGAACACCCAAGGCAGCGATGTGAAACCCAGCGTATGAGACAGCGGAGACAACGTCAGCCCGATGCCCACTCCGATCACTGCAAGCGTCGTTACCGTCAGCACTCCGCCGGGCCTGCTGCGGTAGAAGGGGATGCGGCGGGTTCGGATTGCGAAGATGATAAGCGTCTGGGTCGCAAGGGACTCGACGAACCAGCCGGTGCGGAACTCGTCCGGTCCCGCGTGCAGGACACCCAGCATGAGCCCGAACGTCATAAAGTCGAACAACGAGCTGATGGGTCCGAACGTGAGCATGAACCGCCGAATGAAGGCAATGTTCCAATGGGCGGGAGCATGCAGCTGTTCCTCGTCGACACGGTCGGTCGGGATGGCGAGCTGTGAGCTGTCGTAGAGCAGATTGTTCAGAAGTATCTGACTCGGCAGCATCGGCAGAAACGGCAACACCGCCGATGCGGCCGCGGCGCTGAACATGTTGCCGAAATTGCTGGACGTGCCCATCAGCACGTACTTGATGGTGTTGGCGAAGATGCGGCGGCCCTCCGCGACACCGGTGGCCAAGACCCCGAGATCCTTCTCTAGCAGGACCACGTCGGCTGCGTCCTTGGCGACATCGGTGGCGGTGTCGACTGAGATTCCGACATCTGCGGCGTGCAGGGCGAGCGCGTCGTTGACGCCGTCGCCGAGAAACGCCACTGACCGCCCGTGCCTGCGCGCCGAGGTGACGAGCCGTGCCTTCTGTTCCGGGGAGATCCTGGCGAAGATGGTGCAACCCTGCACCCGCTCGTCGAACGCGGCGTCATCGAGCGAGTCCAGCTCAACGCCGGTCACGGTGCCCTTGCAGGCCAATCCCAGTTCGGCACAGACCCTTTCCGCAACGCGGGGGTTGTCGCCGGTGGCCACCTTGACCTCGATGCCAAGAGTCGCCAGTTGCGCCAGCGAATCCCTGGCGGCGGCCTTGGGCTCGTCGGCGAAAATCAGGAATCCGTCCAGCGTCACGTCCGATTCGTCATCGACGTTGATCGTCGACAACTGCGGAGCCGGCTTGCTGGCGACGGCCACCACGCGTCGACCATCCGCGAACAGGTTCTCCAGCGTGTCGGCCGCCGAGGCGGGAAACTCCACACACTTGGCCATGACCTGCTCGGGCGCTCCCTTGACTACCAGCACCCGACGGTCTCCGTCATCGACTAGTGCCGAAGCCGCACGACGTGTGTGATCGAACGGCAACGCCGACACGACCTGCGTGGTCATCGTGCCGAGATTCGAGACGCGCGGCGACTCCCACAGTGCGGCGTCCAGTGCGTTTGCGGCTGCCCCGTCCTCGCCCGGAACCAAGGCGGTTGCCAACAGTCCCAACCGAAGTACTCGGTCTGCAGGTTGGCCGACCGGGTCGACCGCGTCCACAAAGGTGATACGTCCGTCGGTCAAGGTGCCCGTCTTGTCGGTGATCAACACATCGACATCGCCGAGGTCTTCGATGCACACCAACCGTTTGACCAGAACCTTGAGCTTGGCCAGTCGAGCCGCACCCGTGGCCAGGCTGGTGCTGACGACTGCCGGCAGGAGCTGCGGTGTGATGCCCACGGCAATGGCCAGGGCGAACAGGACCGACTCGATGACCGGTCGCTGCAAGAGCAGATTGGTCACCAGAATCATTCCGGTCAGCGCGAGCGCTACCCACAGCAATAGGTAGGAGAACTGGCGGAGCCCCACTTGGAAGGCCGTCTCCGGTTGGCGCGTTCCGAGCCCGGCCGCGATGCGGCCGAACTGCGCCTCCGCGCCGGTGGCGTAGACGATGCCACAGCCGTCGCCCGCGCTGACGATTGTGCCCATGAAGGCGATGTCGGACGAATCAGCCAGCGCGACATTCGCATTCGTCGAATCGGTCGCCTTCGCGGCGGGGTTGGACTCGCCGGTCAGAATGCTCTCGTTGCACTCCAAACCAGAGACCTCGATCAGGCGCACGTCGGCGGGAACGACCTGACCCAGGGCGAGCCGGATCACGTCGCCGGGTACCAGCGCCGTCACGTCAACTGCCTGGAACCGTCCGTCCCGGAGCGCAGTGGCACTATGACGGAGGCTCGAATGCAGTTGTGCTGCTGCCCGTTCGGCACGGTACTCGTTGAAGAAGCCCAGCCCGATGCTAGCCGCCAGAATCACCCCGATGATGATTGCCTGCGTACTGTCGCCAAGGAAGAACGACAGCGCGGCGGTGCCCGCCAACAGAATGAGAAGGGCACTTCGCAGTTGGCGTCCGAGTATGACGAGGGCATTGACCCCGTGTGTTCGGATCGCGTTGGGACCGTACCTGTCCAATCGCGCCGCGGCCTCAGTCCCGGACAGTCCCTCGGTCGAGGAGTCCAACCAGCCCAGCACCTCGCGGGGAGCTGCCGAGGCCACCTGGGGCGCGGAGAGTGGCTGCTGCGGGTTGGCACGACTCCGTGCGGCCGGAGCGCGGCTCGATACGTTCACCCGCCGCGAGCGACGATGACTATTCCACAGTGCGCCGTAGCGGTTGCCATGTCACCTCTTTCGATTGGCGGGCGGCTACGTCCAATACTCACCTTCGCCCGGCAGGGATCCATCAGTCCCTGTCAGAAGGTTCCAACGCCCCCGGCGTCGCACAAGCGACAGGCATGATCGACTTCGCGAAGTTCCCTGTGGGGGAAGCGATTAGCCGCGCGGCCTGATAGCCTAGCCGACGCGCAGGGTGTCTTGTGTGTCATCTGATCGCCTACTGTGCGGCCCGTGGCGTTCGGGCGCCCACCCCTCGTACGTCAGGTATAGCCCGACGACAATCAGGACGACATAGGCGCCCCGCCACCATCCAGTGGCACCGATCGCGTGGTCGGCCAGCGAAGTGAAGGTATCGGGGAAGGCAAGCAGAAGTATGCCGCGAACCAGGACGATCCAACCGATAGCCGACACGATGATGGCCGCAGCGCTGCGCCAGTATTGATGGAACGCGATGATGGCGATGCCACCCATCGTGGCGAAGGCGCCCATCACCCACGGCCACACGGCCGTCGCAGTGAACTCCGAGAGCAGAGTCTTCATGTCGGGGGCACGCAACACCGCCACCGCCGCGACGATGGTGAGGAACGGGCCCAGCACCCGCGCGAATTGACGAGTCCGCATCCGAGAGAGTTCGGAATCAGTCATGGTGGTCCCCGTCCAGCGATCGGTCGTGGTGACATCGGTGATTCTCTTGACCATCCGACCGCTCGGTGCAACGGCAGCACAGAGTCCAATGACCCTTTCGAACCTGCGGAAGTCCTCCCTGCGGCGGATGATGCCGATAGGCGTCTGGCCGAGGATTCTCGGCCGCCACATCGCGAGCCTGAAGAGGCTCAGAAATCGAGATTTTGGTGGTGGTCCCGGCTGGTTTCGAACCAGCGACCTTCCGCGTGTGAGGCGGACGCTCTCCCCCTGAGCTACGAGACCGGGGATACCGTCAACCATACGACTGACGGACGCAGAAGATTAACACGGGGGTGGCCGGGTTCCAGAACCGCGACCGCCCTACCGACGCCCTCGACCCCCGGTAGGGTCACCGCAATGACGCTACGAGCTGGGGTTTTAGTGGCGGTCCTCGCCGCTTGCGCGCTGTCGGGATGCAGCGGTCAGGACGCGGCGATCACCACGGCATCGCCCACGTTGTCGCGCGCCAGCACGCCCCACGACCCGGAGCGCACTGCGTCGCCCATGACGGGCCAGAAGGCGACGCCGACCGCCGACAGCGACGCCGTGATCGCCGCGGTGGTCAGCTTCACGTCCCCCAGCGGCAACGTCGCCTGCCAACTCGGTGCGACCGCCGTCCGGTGCGACATCTTGGACCGGGACTGGACTCCCCCGCCCCGACCGGCCGACTGCCAGTTCGGCTACGGACAGGGCATCACGATGTCGGCCGGCGGAGACGCGGAGTTCGTCTGCGCGGGCGATACCGCGCTCGGCACCGGCCAGCCCCTGCCCTACGGCGAGTCGATCTCGGCCGGTGCCCTGGGGTGCGACAGCGCGGAGTCGGGTATCACGTGTCGCGACACCGAATCCGGGCGCGGCTTCGCCCTCTCGCGGGAGGGTTACGAGATCTTCTGAGGGTCGTTGTCACACCCGCAACACCCGTCCCGGCTAGGGGATTTGTGTGCCGCGACTCGCGTCGACTATTGTTCATTTTCGCAACGGCCGACGATCTCGGCCGTAGCGTGCGGATGTAGCGCAGTTGGTAGCGCACAACCTTGCCAAGGTTGGGGTCGCGGGTTCGAATCCCGTCATCCGCTCGAAGGTGCAGAAGCATCAACCCCAGCGGTGGAGTGGCCGAGTGGTGAGGCAACGGCCTGCAAAGCCGTGCACACGGGTTCGATTCCCGTCTCCACCTCCAATGTTTCGACCCCGGCGCGATTAGCTCAGCGGGAGAGCGCTTCCCTGACACGGAAGAGGTCACTGGTTCAATCCCAGTATCGCGCACCAGCATTACCGCAGCTAGATAGCGGTTTTCAACCCCAACGAGGGGCCGCGTGAACTCCACGCGAACTAGTTCAGCAATCGTCGCGGAACGCTGAACACTACGACCAACTCCCCCAAAGCCGATAGCCGGTCGACTCGTAGGCTGCGGCGCTTAGGGTTCGTGTTCGCGGGCTCCGGTGAGTGCACCCTCATGGTGCCGACATCGTATGGAAGCAGCCGCGGCCTGTAGCCAGACTGCTCAGGGCGACCACCTCACGGCCTACCTCAACGGCCGCCATTGGCCAACCGCACCGCCCGTTAGGGCTTGGGGAGGTTGGTTCCGGTTCCGCAGCGGTTCCGCTGGTCGGCCAGCGGCTGGCGGATGGCTTGGAGTTCGGCCTGCTCCCGCGGATTCGCCGCGAGATAGTCCTGCACCTGGGTCCGGATCTGGTCACGCGGCTGGCCTTGAAGGCTGGTGAAGAAGTCGTTCACCCACGGGTGAGTGAACAGGTATGCCGACGTCCCAGCTGAGACACCAGCCCGCACCTGCGCCACGTCTCCGGCGGTGCAGTTGGGAGGGAGATCGGCCAGCGCCGAAGGGGCCGCGGCAAGAAGCATCGCACCGGCGACTGCGCCGATACCGATCGCACCGATAACCGTGCGACGCGCTAGACAGTCATTGAGCAACATCGTTGGACTCCTTTGCAATTGGAAACGAAGAGCCATTGTCACCAGCGATCTCTGACAATGCTCAGCCAAGCAGAATCAGTCGCGGCTTTCGCGCCTTGCCGTTAACCCATTGCACGAAACCCCCTGTTCGGATTGGGTGCTACTCGTTGCCGAGTTGCCCGCGCTACCGGCCGCGGCCGCCGCCACCGCCACCGCGTCCGCCGCCCCCGCGAGGGATGTCGACCTTCGGGACGTCAACCTTCGGAACGTTGAAGTCCGGGACGATATCCGCGACCTCGGGGACATTGAAGTCCGGGACGATATCCGCGACGTCGGGCACGTTCACGTTCGGCACGTTCACATTGGGCACGTTCACGTTCGGCACGTTCACGTTCGGCACGTTCACGTTCGGCACGTTCACGTTCGGCACGTTCACGTTCGGCACGTTCACATTGGGCACGTTCACATTGGGCACGTTCACATTCGGAACGTCGATGATGTCCGGGCCGGGAATGTTTGGACCGGGAATGTTTGGACCGGGTTGGCTCGGGAACGGCGCGATACCCCCGAACTGCGCCTCCGCCGGACCGGCTGCCACCGGGGTGACTGCAGCGATGCACGCTGCGACAACAAATGCGCGAACCATAATGAACCCCCCTAAGAACTCGCTGACCTGCAAAGTATTGGCGCCTGTCAGGCTCTGCGGGCCTAAACCACAGTCTTGGGGTTGATATTTGTCGAACCGTCGGCGAGGTACCTCCCGACGGCACCTCGGGACCACAGTCCCGTGGTGACGGCTGCCCTGTTCCTATTGGGATGTGGGCCATTGTCGGTACCAGTGCCGATCCAGCCTCGAGGGCTCCAGGTGGCCGTCGGCGTCGCAGAGAAGAGTCACGAAACACATTCAGTGTCAATGCATTTGACTAGAGTCTGATCAAGAGAGGGCTTGTCTCTCTCGCAGGCCCATTGCGAACGCGCCAAGCGTGCGGGTATCGACTATTGGACGCCACAGCGCGGCCATGACGCAGTCGGCTTCAGTCCATCAAGGCGGCGAGGAGGGCGCTGCGATCGGGAGTGCGAACGGATCGCACCGCCGCGGGCAGCTCCGCTGAGTCGACGGGGATGACGCGGGGATTGGTCAGTCGATATCGCCGGCCACGATGCAGAACCCCCGCCGAGCCCGCGGCTGCGACATTGCGGATCCAGTCCGATTCGACGCCGTAATTTAGAACCACCACCAACTCGTCGCCCTCTACGAACACCATCACCGGAGTCCGGTAGGTCGTGCCGGATCTTCGACCCCGATGCTCGATGACGGCCATGTGGCGCAGCCGAGACGCCCAGAGCCGCTGAATCGGATTCGTGACTCGTTTGTTGAACCGCGCGATGAAGCGCATCACGCGCGGACCCAGGATCGCCGAGATCCGCTCCGCCACTACGGCGATCCGATCGGCGACACCATTCGGCATCGGCACCCCCTCCATCGCTGCCCTCCCCCGGCTCACGAACCTCAGCCGGTCATTGGGCGGCCGCGGCCCGCTGACTGTGCAGCCGGGCCGGCAGCCGCGTGTAACCGAACAGGTTGACCAGCCCGCGCCGTCGCGGGGTTTCGGTCAGATCCAGTTCCGGATATGCCTCGAACAGCGCGCGCAACGCGGTGGCACCCTCGATGCGGGCCAGCGCCGCCCCCACGCAGGCGTGCACACCCGACGCGAACGCCAGGTGCTCGCGCGCGTTGGCTCGGGTGATGTCGAAGGCGGCGGGGTCGGTGAACACTCGCGGGTCCCGATTGGCACCCCCGAGAAGCAACACCACCGTCTCCCCGGCCCGAACGTGCTGGCCGGCGATCTCGACGTCACACTGCGGCGTGCGTGCGGTCATCTGCACCGGACTCTCGAAGCGCAGGATCTCCTCCACGGCGCCCGGCCACAGCCCGGGGTCCTCGCGCAGCAGTGCCAGTTGCTCGGGATGGCGCAACAGCAGAGCGATGCCATTGCCGATGAGGTTCACCGTGGTCTCGAAGCCCGCCCCGACCAATAGTGCCGCGTTCGCGGTGAGTTCACGGTCGGTCAGGGTGGCATCCCCGGACAACCGGCTGAACGGATTGTCGCCCACGTTGTCGGCGCGCATGCGGTCGAAGTGCTCGCCGAGAAATCCGTCCATGCCGCGCAATCCGTCGATGGCCCGGCGGTAGGACCTCCACCCGATGCCGATGTCCAGCAGTGGCGCGCCACAACGGCCCCACTCCAGCAGCTGCGCGTGCGCGCCCGCGGGTAGGCCCAGGATCTCGGCGATCATCGCCACCGGCAGTTGCGCCGCGTAGTCCGCGATCAGGTCGGGCCGCGCGGTCGTGTCGAGTCGATCGATCAACTCCGCGGTCACCTCGTCGACGCGCGCTTCGAGTGCCTCGATCGCGCGCGGCGTGAAGCTCTGCGCCACCAACTGCCGATACCGGGTGTGGTCGGGCGGATTCATGACGACCATCGCCGGCGGCTCCACCGGGTTGGCCACCTTCGGGTCGGTCCTGGACAGCACCGCCCCCAACGGCCATGGAAGCTCCATATCCGTGGGCGCGGTGACACCGAATCGCCTGTCGCGCAGGATCTCTCGACACACACCGTGGTCGACGCTGACCCAGACGAACGGGCTCCGCACCAACGGCCCCCGCACCCTGAGCTCCTCCATCACCGGGTAGGGATCGTCGCCCTGTCCGTGATTGGCGATCAGCCGCGCGAAGGGGTCGCCGCGACGGGCCCGGATCGCCATGAATGCCCGCGGCACTGCGTGCAGCGCCGCCCACCGTGCGCGTAACGCGATGCCCATGCGACTCCCCGTTCAGGCGTGAACTCCTGTGAGATGTGCGAGACATTGATACTCTAAATGTCTCGCACGTTCCGTCGCCACGCTACGTCGATCCGCGCGAGCAGGCAAGGAGGAATTCCCGTGGCTTCAACCCGGACATCGGAGTTCGTGCGACGCCTCGCCGAACCCGACCCTGCCGTCCTGGCCAGGGTCAGCCAGCCGGACGCGATCACCACTCGCATCCTGGACGCGACGCTCGAGCAGGCCGAACTCGTCGGAATCCGGCGCACGACCATGGAGGACGTCGCCCGCCGCAGCGGTGTCGGTCGGGCCACCCTCTACCGGCGCTTCCCCACCAAGGACGCCCTCATCGACGCCCTGGTGCTCGCCGAAGCCCGCCGCTACCTCGACGGCAGCGCGCAGGCCCGGTCACGGGCCGCCACCCTCGAGGACCGACTGGTCTACGGCACGGTGTTCACGGTGACCTTTCTTCGCGAGCACACGCTGCTCAAGAAGCTGCTGCGCACGGAACCGGAGACGATTCTTCCCAGCCTGACCATCGACGCCGGCGCGATCCTCGATTTCGCCACCGACCACTCCGCCGCACTGCTTCGAACCGACCTCTACGGGACGAGCGCGACGACAGCCGCCCAGGAGCGCCACCTGCGCACCGTCGCCGAACTCCACACCCGACTCACGTTGTCGTTCATCGTCACCCCGCACACCGGCATCAAACTCACCACCATCGGTGACACCCGGGCATACGTGCGCACCTACCTCCTGCCGATGGTCACCACGGCCGGCTGAGCGACCCCACCGCGTCACTAGACTGCACAGCATGAAAGCCGCACTGATCGCCATCGCCGCGGCGGTACTGCTGCTGGCGGGTTGCAGCGGGTCACCCGACCCCGCCGAACTGAGCAACAAGGTGCGCGATTCCATGCAGGAGACGCTCACCAACGATCCGAACTTCTCCGACTACGACATGGAAGTCGTCAAGGTGACACTGGAGCAGCCCGACGGCGCCGAGTACAAGGGCGTGGCTACCGTCCGCACCCCCAAGGGCACCGAGCGCGACGTCCCCGTGGAGGTCACCTCCGACGGATCCGACCTGCAGTGGCGGACCGAGCCGGGCGCCTTCACCTTCGCAGCGCGGGAAGTGTTCGACGGCGCACCGTAGGCACTACCGCCGACCCCGGCAGCCTGACAGCATCGGGGAATGACCGACCGAATCGAAGTCCAGCGCGCCATTCCCGCTCCCCCGTCCGACGTCTTCGCTGTGCTGTGCGATCCCCACGGGCACGTCGCCATCGACGCCACCGGGATGCTTCAGGACGCCGATGGCGACGCGGTGTCCGCGGCCGGCGACAGCTTCGTCATCCACATGGATCGCGAGTCGCTCAACGACTTTCCGCTCGGCAAGTACGACGTGACCGTCCAGATCACCGAGTACGAGAGGGACCGTTTGATCGCCTGGACCATCGTCGGGAACATCAAGCCGCAGATCGGCCACGTGTACGGCTACCGACTCGAACCCGACGACGCCAACCCCGGCGGCACGCTGGTCACCTCGTTCTACGACTGGTCCGACATCGACCAGCACTGGCGCGACGCCGCGATCTTCCCCGTCATCTCCGAGGCGGCGCTGCGCGGCACCCTGGGCATCCTCGATCGGACCGTCCGGCGCGGCTACCCCCGCGGCGAGAAGGCGTCAACCCAAGGTTGACGATTCCCGATCGTCAACCTACGGTTGACGCATGACCGAACCAGCCGCCGCCGCGCGCATCACCAACCCCGTCAGCCTCGATGAGCTCATCACCGCCATCAAGACAGTCCACGACCAGCCGCTCGAACAACTCACCGACGCCGTCCTGGCCGGCGAGGCCCTCGGCGAGGTGGCCGACCACCTCATCGGCCACTTCGTCGACCAGGCCCGCCGATCGGGCGCGTCGTGGACCGAGATCGGCAAGTGCATGGGCGTCACCAAGCAGGCCGCCCAGAAGCGGTTCGTCCCCAAGGCCGAGGCATCCCCGCTCGACCCGAACGAGGGCTTCAACAGGTTCACCCCACGGGCCCGCAATGTCGTCGTCGAATCCCAGAACACCGCCCACGCCGCCGGGAACAACCAGATAGGACCGGAGCACATCCTGCTTGCGCTGTTCACCGACTCCGAGTCGCTCGCGGTGACGCTGCTGCGCGGACAGGGTGTCGACGCCGCCGCGGTCGCGACCGTGGTGTCCCTGCCCCCACGGGCCGACGAGATGCCCGCCCTCATCCCCTTCAGCGGACCCGCCAAGAAGGTGCTCGAGTTGACGTTCCGCGAAGCACTTCGCCTGGGACACAACTACATCGGCACCGAGCACATCCTGCTCGCCCTATTGGAGAGCGAGGGCGATCAGGGACCTCTGCATGACCTCGGCGTCGACAAGCAGCGTGTCGAGACCGAGCTCGTCGACGCGCTGCGGTCGATCACCGGAGCCGATGGGGAATGAAACGCGCGCCGCGACCGTAGGACACGGTATGAGACTCGACGACTCCGCCCGCACGCTCATCGGTTCCGGCGCCGACGCCACGCTGGTCACCATCAACGCCGACGGCAGCCCGCAGGTGTCGATGGTGTGGGTGGCACTGCAGTCGACCGATAACGGTGACGAACTGGTCAGCGCGCACCTGGCCGAGTACCAGAAGACTCGCAACATCCGCCGCGACCCGCGCGTCGCCCTCACCATCGCGGCTCCGGCCCAACCCGGTCAGCAGACCCCGTACCTGGCAATACGCGGTACCGCGCGCATCGTCGAGGGCGGCGCGCCCGAACTTCTCACTGACCTGGCGCAGACGATGCTCGGCTCCAGCGAGCACTTCCCGCCACCCAATTCGCCGGCGGGTCTGCTGACCCGGGTGCGCATCGACAGGGTCGGCGGCGTGGGCCCCTGGGCATCCTGACCACTGAATCCGTCGTCGCCGCTGCACCGATGTGCCATCATGCGAGGCAGCAACGGAAGCGGTGGGCGATGAGGAGTGGGAATTCAATGGGTGTTCAGGCGAAGCACATCGGTCGACGCATGTTCGTCCTCCTCATCGCCACGATGGCCGCCCTCGGTCTCGCCGTCGCGCCTCCGGCGACCGCAGACCTGATTCCCATCGGGAACCTGAACCAGACGCTGCGCGTCGAGTACAAGGGCCTCGTCGCCGACGTCACGGTGCACGACGTGCTTCCCACCCCAGCGCCGCCGGGCTACATCCCCACCGGATCGCCGCGCTGGCGCGACCAGGGCGGCCCGTGGCGCGCGGCCGTGACCGTGCACATCATCCAGACGCCCAGCCCGTTCGCCGCGTCGCTGATGTTCGCGTTCAACGGGAACACCCCCTACGGGGACTCGTACGCGCCCAAGAACACCGACGCCCCTGACGCGCTGACCACGGCGCTGCAGAACGCGCCGGCCGGCGCGACGGTCAGCGGGGGCGTGTACTGGCAGGTCTACCGGGACCTCGTCACCAACGTGGTCCTGCTCAACCCGCAGTCGGGCATGCAACTGGCCCAGTGGAACATCTGGCAGCCGGGCACACCGCTCCCCTGACCGCCGTGCCCGTCGAGGTCTCCACTCCCGGCGACGCGGATCTGGCGGAACTCGCCGACGTCGCGGCCCGCACCTTCCCGCTGGCCTGCCCTGCGTCGGCGACGACCGACAACATCGCGGCATTCATCGCCGAGAACCTGTCCCTGGATCGCTTCGGCGAGTACCTCGCCGACCCCGACCGCGCGGTGCTCGTCGGTCGCGACGGCGACCGAATCGTGGGCTATGCCATCCTGATTCGAGGCGTCGGTAGCGACGCCGACGTCCAACGCGCGGTGACCACCGAGCCGGCGGTGGAACTGTCCAAGATGTATGTGCTGCCCGACGCGCACGGGTCCGGTGCGTCCGCGGCCCTCATGACTGCCGCACTGGACCGGGCCCGCGAACTCGGTGCCGCCGCCGTCTGGCTCGGCGTCAACCAGAACAATCAACGCGCGCAACGGTTCTACGCCAAGCACGGCTTCAGTGTCGCCGGCACCAAGACCTTCCGGCTCGGCGAGGGCCTCGAGAACGACTACGTGATGACGCGCGCGCTCTGAACGAGCGCGGCTACTCCCGGCCTGCGTGGGTCAGCGCGAGCAGACGCGACGTGGCCCGCAGGTACTTCTTGCGGTAGCCGCCCGCCAGCATCTCCTCGCTGAACACGGTGTCGATCTTGGAGCCCGAGGCCATCACCGGGATTCCCGCGTCGTAGAGCCGGTCGGTCAGCGACACCAGCCGCAGTGCCACGCTCTGGTCATCCAGCGGGTGGACCCCAGTGATGAAGACCTCCGACACGCCCTCGATCAGCGCCTGGTAGCGCGACGGGTGCATGGTCGCCAGATGCGCACACAGCGCGTCGAAGTCATCCAGGGTCGCTCCCGCCACCTCGGCCGCGCGCGCCCGCACGTCGTCATCGCTCGGCAGCTGCGGCGCCGGAGGCAGGTCGCGATGCCGATAGTCCGGACCCTCGATGCGCACGGTCGTGAAGATCTGCGACAACGCGGCGATCTCCCGCATGAAGTCCTGGGCGGCGAACCGACCCTCCCCCAGCTGCTCGGGCAGGGTATTGGACGTCGCCGCGATCGACACACCACGCTCCACCAGCGCCGACAGCAGCCGCGAGATGAGCGTCGTGTTCCCCGGATCATCGAGTTCGAACTCGTCGATGCACACCACCGAGTAGTCGGCCAACAGCTCGATGCACTCGATGAAGCCGAAAACCCCTGCCAGCTGGGTCAATTCACCGAACGTCGCGAACGCCGCCGGCCCGGTCTCCGCTGCCGAAAGCCGGTAGTACGTCGATGCGAGCAGGTGGGTCTTGCCGACACCGAACCCGCCGTCGAGATACACCCCGACACCCGGAAGCACCTCACGCTTGCCGAACATCTTCTTCTTGCCCGCCCGACGCAGCACTGCCTGATCGCAGAACTCCTGGCACAACTTCACGGCGGCGGCCTGTGACGGCTCACCCGGATCGGGCCGGTAGGTGTCGAAAGCGACATCGGCGAAGGTCGGCGGCGGGACCAACTGCGCGACCAGCCGCTCAGGTGTCACCTTGGGCTGCCGATCGGTGAGATGAGTAATGCCCGTGGCCCCGTTCATGCAGGCACCCTATCGACGTGTTGCAATTAATCCCGTGTCCGATGCCCACGCTGCGACGGAGCTCACAGAGCTGAAGGCTGTGGGCGCGTCGTTCGAGGCCGACGACGACCGCCTCGCCAGCTACTACTCCTACCCCGACGACCTGGACAGATGCTGGGTGCGGGCCAATATGATCGCCAGCCTTGACGGCGGCGCCACCGACGACGGCACCGTGGGCGGCCTGGCCGGGGTCGGTGACCGCGCACTGTTCGCGAGGATGCGTCAGGAGTCCGACGTGATCCTGGTCGGGGCGGCCACGGTGCGCATCGAGAACTACTCCGGGGCACAGGTGTCGGCCGCCCAGCGACTCGCGCGCCACCACCGCGGGCAGGCCGAGGTGCCGCCCATCGCCGTCGTCACCCACACCGCCGACTTCGACCACGACGCGAAGCTGTTCACCCGCTCCGAGGTACCGCCGCTCATCCTGACCTGCCGCGAGACCGTCGGGGAGGCCCGTCGCCGCCTCGGCGGGCTGGCCGAGGTGCTCGACGCCTCAGGCCGCCACGCCGACCGCGTCGACCCGGCATCGGTGTTGGAGATCCTGGCCGATCGAGGACTGCGCCGCGTGCTCACCGAGGGCGGCCCCCAACTGTTGAGCCTGTTCATCGAGCACGACCTCATCGACGAACTGTGCGTGACGATCGCGCCGATCCTGGTCGGCGGGCAGGCCCGGCGCATCGCCACCGGTTCGGGTGAGGTGCACACCCGCATGCGCCGCAGCCACCTGCTCACCGACCCCGAGGGTTACCTGTACACCCGCTACGTCAAGGCCGACGAGGAACGTTGAGCCCGATCGCTACTGTGGTCAGCATGTATCGGCGTCGTCACCCTCTCCGGGCTCTGTGCCTTGCGACCGTCACGGTGACCGTTCTGGCCGGATGTGCGCCGATCCTGGCCGCCAACCCCCGCTACGCCACCGACTCCGGCGCACGCCCGCAGGGCGCACCCGTGACCACCGAGGCCCCCAAGGGACCGCCTCCCATCGAGGTCCCCAAGAACGAGCTGTCCTGGCGTGACTGCACGTCGCGGACGTTCAGCGTCGCCGGCGTGGCACCGCCACCCGGGGTGAGCCTGGACTGCGCCGAGTACGACTCCCCCCTGGACTCCATCAACGGCGCCTCCGGAACGCTGAGCATCGGCGTGGTGCGGGCTAAGTCCGTGGGCACCCCGTCCGACGCGGGCCCCCTGGTGATGACGACCGGCACCGACATCCCGTCGTCCGTGCAGCTGCCGGTGTGGTTGTCACGCAATGGAACCGACGTGCTCAAGACCAATCCGGTCGTGGCCGTCGATCGCCGCGGCATGGGAGTGTCCGGCGAAATCGACTGCCGCGACCTGTACGACCGCCAGGAGATGCTCGACCAGGCGCAGTTCGAATCGGGTGACGATCCGGTCGCCAACCTGGGTTCCATCGTGCAGACCGCCACCACCAGCTGCACCGACACCATCGCCCCCGGCGACTCCGCCTACGACAACGCGCACGCCGCCGAGGACCTCGAACGGCTCCGCAGCACCTGGGACGTCCCGACGCTGGCGGTTCTCGGCATCGGCAACGGCGCCCAGGTGGCGCTGGCCTACGCCGGGTCACATCCCAACAAGCTCTCGCGCCTCGTCCTGGACTCACCGCTGCCCCTGGCTGTGGGCGCCGAGGCCGCGGCCGAACAGCGGGTGAAGGGTCAGCAGGCCGCGCTGGAGGCATTCGCCGCCCAGTGCGCGGCCACCGCGTGCGCCCTGGGCCCCGACCCCAAGGGCGCCGTCGACGCCATGCTGGCCGCCGCCCGGGACGGACGTGGACCCGCGGGCGCCTCGGTGGCGACCCTCACCGACGCCATCGTCACCGCGCTTGGCTTCCCCAGAGGTGACCGCGTCGCCTCCACCAACGCGCTGGCCGGCACGCTGGCCGCAGCCCGCGGCGGGGACACCGGCGGGCTCAACGCCCTGATCTCGCAGGCCGAATCGATGCGCCAGTCCGACGGGCAGTTTGTGAACTCGTGCAGCGACGCGCTGAACCGGCCGACGCCCGACCGGGTCCGCGAACTGGTGGTGGCGTGGGGCAAGCTCTACCCGCAGTTCGGCAGCGTGGGCGCGCTCAACCTGGTCGACTGCCTGAACTGGCCGAGCAGCACGCCGCCCAAGGAGCCCAAGGGCCTGGAGATCCCGGTCCTGCTGCTCGGTGTGCAGAACGACCCGATTGTCGGCAATGAGGGCGTGGCCGCTGTCGCCGCCACCGCCATCAACGCGGGGGCATCCAACCGACGGGTGATCTGGCAGGGCATCGGCCACGGCGCGTCGATCTACTCGCAGTGCGCCCTGTCACCGGTGCAGGCCTACCTGGCCAGCGGCACCTTGCCGGGCACCGACACGTACTGCCCCGCCTAGCGGGACCCCCACCGGCTTCGTTATAGGGTTCGCTGGTGGCGGTACCCGAATCCCTTCTGAGCGCCTTCCGGCCCCGCACCTCCCCACCCAGTGTTGCGACGGTGTTGCGTTCGGTGTTGTGGCCCATCGCGATCCTGTCGATCTTCCACCGCAGCTACGTGCTGGCGACCAACGGCTACATCACCGACGACTTCGGTCCCGTCTACCGCGCCGTCATCAACTTTAAGCTCGGCTGGGACATCTACAACGAGAACTTCCAGCACGTCGACCCGCACTACCTGTACCCGCCGGGTGGCACCTTGCTGCTGGCACCGTTCGGCTACCTGCCCGTCGACGCGTCCCGGTACTGGTTCATCTTCTTCAACACCGTGGCGATCCTGCTGGCCGCGTACTTCCTGCTGCGACTGTTCAAGTACTCGATGGCCTCAGTGGCCGCCCCGGCGTTGATCCTGGCGATGTTCGTCACCGAATCCGTCACCAGCACACTCGTTTACACCAACATCAACGGCTGCATCCTGCTCGGCGAGGTGCTGTTCCTGATGTGGCTGCTCGACGGCCGACGCAACCGCGAGTGGCTGGCCGGCATCGCCATCGGCCTCACCCTGGTGGTCAAACCGTCCTTGGCACCGCTGCTGCTCCTGCCGGTGCTGAATCGCCAGTGGCGACCGCTGGTCGGCGCGTTCGGCGTACCGCTGGTCTTCAACGCCGTGGCGTGGCCGATGGTCAGCGACCCGATGAACTTCATCCACCGCACCGTGCCCTACATCCTGAGCACCCGCGACTACTTCAACTCGTCCATCCTCGGTAACGGCATCTACTACGGCCTGCCGATGTGGCTGATCCTGGCCATGCGCATCGTGTTCGCGCTGCTGGCCCTCGGCAGTCTGGTACTTCTGTACCGCTACTACCGCACCCGCGACCCGCTGTTCTGGATGCTGACGTCCTCCGGTGTGCTGCTCATCGCGTCCTACCTGGTGACGTCGCTTGGCCAGGGCTACTACTCGATGATGCTGTTCCCGTTCCTGATGACGGTGGTGCTGAAGAACTCGGTGATCCGCAATTGGCCTGCGTGGCTGGCGATATACGGGTTCATGACGATGGACCGCTACCTGCTCGCGCACTGGCCCACCACCGGCCGCTTCCTGGAGTACATGAAGATCACCTACGGCTGGTCGCTGATGCTGATCGTGGTGTTCTGCGTGCTGTACTTCCGTTATCTCGACGCCAAGTCCGACGGCCGCCTCGAGGACGGTATCGATCCGCCGTGGATGACGGACGATGGAGAGCGCGCTAGCGTTAAGGCATGAGCCCCAAAGTTGAACTGACCGACGATGAGTGGCGCAAGAAGCTCACCCCCGACGAGTACGCGGTACTTCGCCAGGCGGGCACCGAGCGGCCCTTCACCGGCGAGTACACCGACACCAAGACCGAGGGCGTCTACCAGTGCCGCGCCTGCGGCACCGAACTCTTCCGCAGCACCGAGAAGTTCGAATCCCACTGCGGCTGGCCGTCGTTCTTCGACCCTGCCGACTCCGACGCGGTCATCCTCAAGACCGACGACTCGATGGGCATGCGTCGCGTCGAGGTGATCTGCGCGAACTGCCACAGCCACCTCGGGCACGTGTTCGAGGGCGAGGGTTACCCGACCCCGACCGACCAGCGGTACTGCATCAACTCCATCTCACTGAAGCTGGTGCCCGCGCAGTCCTGAACTCTCTTCGCGAGGGTGTCAGGGCAGTCGGGTGACCAGGTCCTCGACCGCGACACGCGGGCCGGTGAAGAACGGCGTCTCCTCGCGGACGTGGCGGCGCGCATCGGTGTAGCGCAGCTTCCACATCAGCTCGACGATGCGACCCAGATCGGGGCCCTCGAACGCCAGGATCCACTCGTAGTCACCGAGCGCGAACGCGGGCACCGTGTTGGCCCGGACATCCGGGTACTCGCGGCCCGCCATGCCGTGCTCGACGAGCATCTTGCGGCGCTCGTCATCGGGCAGCAGGTACCACTCCAGTGATCGCACGAACGGGTACACGCAGATGTAATCGCCGGGATCCTCCCCCGCGATGAACGCGGGAACGTGGCTCTTGTTGAACTCGGCGGGCCGGTGCAGCGCCACGACACTCCACACCGGGTCGCTGACCAGACCGAGTCCCGTGCGACGGAACGCCCGGTAGGTCGCCTGCAGTGACTCCACCCGCTCGGCGTGCGTCCAGATCATGAAGTCGGCGTCCGCGCGGAACCCCGCGACGTCATACAGCCCACGCACGACGACGCCGTCGGCCTCCTGTTGCTTGAGGAAGGTCGCCGTCTCGTCGATGACCGCAGAACGGTCATCCCCCAACGCCTCCGGTTGCACGGAGAAGACCGACAGCATCATGTACCGGGTCATCGAGTTGAGCGCGTCGTAGTCGAGCTTGGCCATGGCTCCATCGTGCCACGTCCGTTGTGGGCTACTCGGCGGCGGTGGCGACCGCCACAGATGCCGCCGCCCTGGTGCCCGAGGCCACGCAGGCGGGCACGCCGATGCCGTCGAGGTAGCCACCCGCCACCGCGACCGTCGGTGGCAGACCGGCACGCAACTGCGCGACCAGATCTGCGTGTCCCGGACCGTACTGCGGCATCGCATCGATCCACCGCTGCACGAGGCAGTCCTCGGGATCGGGCCGAATCCCGAACAGCTCGGCCAGGTCGTCGGCCGCCCACGACAACAGCTGCTCGTCGCTGGTATTGCGGGCCAGGCTGTCGCCGAACCTCCCGAACGACAACCGCAGCAGCTCGACGTTGCCGCGACGTCCCCATTTGCGTGAGGTCAGCGTTATCGCCTTGGCGTGCAACCGTTCCGCGCTGGCCACCAGCACACCCGACTGCTCGGGCAGCGGCGTCCCGCCGGGCAGCGCCAACACCACCAGCGCCGTGGACGCCACCGCGATGCGCCTGGCCGCCGCCGCGGTGCTCGGCGCGAACGGTTCCACGATTCCCGGCAGCAGCGGCGCAGGGACGGCGATCACGACGGCGTCAGCGTGGCTGTGCCCGCCGTCGTCGTCGATCAGGGTCCAGCCGCGACCAGCCCCCTCGATGCGCCGCACCCCCACCTGCGCCCAGCCGAACCCGGCCCGCCGGATCAACTCGTCGACCAGTACGCGGTAGCCGCCGTCCACAGCGCCGAACACCGAGCCGGCGCCCGGCGGTGGCCCCAGCCCCGAGGTGGCCTCCCGCACCGCATCGGTCAGGCTGCGCGCGCCACGGTCGAGCGCCGCGGCCAACGTCGGCACCGACGACCGCAGGCCGATGGTGGCCGCCGACCCCGCATACACGCCAGCCAGCAGCGGGTCGACCGACCGGGCCACGACCTGACTCCCGAACCTGTCGCCGACCAGCTCGGCGACCGCCGGGTCCGCCCCGCGACGCCACGGCAGCGGGCGCGCCCGCTCGTCCGCGATTCGCGCAACGGTTGCGTCGTCGACCAGCCCGGCCATCGACGCGGCGTTCGCCGGAATGCCCTGCAACGTGCCCTGCGGCATGGGATGCAGTCGCCCGCCCGCGAAGATCAGCGGTCGCACGCCGGTCGTGCCGACCTGCCTACCCGCCAGTCCGAGTTCGGCCAGCAGCGCCGGGACCTCCGGGCGGCGCGCGATGAACGCCTCCGCGCCGACGTCCACGGTCTGGCCGCCGACCTGTTCCGTGCGCAGCACACCGCCGAGCCGGTCGGCGGGGTCGAACAGGGTTATCGACGCATCGGGGCCCGCGGCCATTCTCAATCGGTAGGCCGCGACCAACCCCGAGATACCGCCCCCGACAACACAATAGGACGGTGGGCGCGACCGGGCAGTCACAACGAGTGGACCAGCGCCACGGCATCGGAGATGATGCCCGGATCGGTGGCGGGCAGCACACCGTGCCCCAGGTTGAACACGTGGCCGGTGGCACCCGCGGCGATCGCGCGCCTGCCGTCGGCGACCACGGCGCGCACCGAACGCTCCACGGCCGGCCAGCCCGCCAACAGCACCACCGGGTCGAGGTTGCCCTGCAGCGCCTTGCCCGGACCCACCCGGGGCGCGGCGTCCGCCAGCGAGGTTCGCCAGTCCACCCCGACGACGGTGGCGCCGGCCTCCCCCATCGCACCGAGCAGTTCGGCGGTGCCGACCCCGAAGTGCGTCATCGGCACGCCTGCGTCGACGAACGCCTCGAACACCCGGGTGCTGTGCGGCAGGACGAAGCTGCGGTAGTCGGCCAGCGACAGCGTGCCCGCCCAGGAGTCGAACAGCTGGATGGCGTCGACCCCCGCGTCCAGCTGCGCGCGCAGGAACGCGATCGTGACGTCGGTCAGCTTCGTCATCAGCGCGTGCCAGGTGTCGGGTTCGCCCAACATCATTGCCTTGGTCTTCTCATGGTTGCGGCTCGGACCACCCTCCACCAGGTAGGACGCCAGCGTGAACGGCGCTCCGGCAAACCCGATCAACGGCACGTCGCCCAGCGCGCCGGTCAGCATGCCAATGGCGTCGACGACCGGCGCAACCTGCCCGGCGTCCAGCGGACGGACCGCGGCGACGTCGCCCGCGGTGCGGATCGGATGCGCGATGACCGGCCCCACATCGGGCACGATGTCCAGGTCAATGCCTGCAGCGCGCAGTGGGACGACGATGTCGGAGAACAGAATCGCCGCGTCCACACCGTGCCGCCGCACCGGCTGCAACGTGATCTCGCAAATCAGTTCTGCGTCGAAGCAGGCCTGCATCATCGTGTTCTTCGCCCGCAGGGCGCGATACTCCGGCAGCGAACGCCCAGCCTGACGCATGAACCACACAGGCACGTGGCTTGGCTCGCGGCCAGACGCAGCGGCGAGATAGGGAGACTTGGGCAGGTCACGACGGGTATTCATCGGGGTCCATGCTGCCATGTCGGATGACTTCGGCGCGCCTGCGCCACCACCAGGCATGATCGGCTAGCGTCAAACGTCGTGACCTCCGCCGAACCGGCTCCATTCCGCGAAGCCGTCGCGGCGATGAGTGCGGCGATCGTACGGCCGGAGATCGAACTCGGCCCGATCCGGCCGCCGCAGCGACTCGCACCGTTCAGCTACGCGCTGGGCGCCGAGGTCCGCCACCCCGAGACCGCGATCGTGCCCGAGCGCTCCGAGGGCGACGCCTTCGGGCGGCTCATCCTGCTGCATGACCCCGAGGGGGCCGAGGCCTGGGACGGCACCATGCGGCTGGTCGCCTACATCCAGGCCGACCTCGACTCCATGGAAGCCGTCGACCCGCTGCTGCCCGAGGTGGCGTGGAGCTGGCTGGTCGACGCCCTCGAGACCAACGCCGAACACGTGACCGCCCTCGGAGGCACGGTGACGGCGACGACATCGGTCCGCTACGGCGACATCTCCGGTCCGCCGCGCGCCCACCAACTCGAGCTGCGGGCGTCGTGGACTGCGACGAACCTCGAGTTGGGTCCGCACGTCCAGGCGTTCTGCGAGGTGCTTGAGCACGCCGCGGGACTGCCGCCGGCGGGTGTGACCGACCTGACCTCCCGCCCGCGCACCTGAGATGCCGGATACCCCCTCACCCGAGACGCAGACGCCCGGGGAAGACACCGAGCCCGAGGCCACACCCCTACTGGCCCCGGCCGACGGCGTGCCCCCGCTGGCCATCTATCCCAGTGACATCGAGAGGGCGGCAACGCTTCTCGCATCGGGCACCGGGCCGTTCGCCATCGACGCCGAGCGAGCGTCGGGCTTCCGCTACTCCAACCGCGCCTACCTGGTGCAGATCCGCCGCGAAGGCGCTGGCACCGTCCTGATCGACCCGGTCAACCACGGCGCCGATCCACTGGCCACGGTGGCGCCGGTGGCCGAGGTTTTGGCGACAGACGAGTGGATCCTGCACGCCGCCGACCAGGATCTGCCATGTCTGGCTGAACTCGGCATGACGCCGCCGAGCCTGTACGACACCGAGTTGGCCGGTCGGCTCGCGGGCTTCGACCGGGTGAACCTGGCCGCGATGGTGCAGCGCCTGCTGGGGTTGCACCTGGTGAAGGGCCACGGCGCCGCAGACTGGTCCAAGCGCCCACTGCCCGCGGATTGGCTGAACTACGCCGCGTTGGACGTCGAGGTACTCATCGAACTGCGCGCGGCCGTCGCGGCGGTTCTCGAGGAACAGGGCAAGACCGAGTGGGCCGCCCAGGAATTCGAGTACCTCCGGACCTACATCGCCGCACCCACCCGGCGTGACCGCTGGCGTCGCACGTCGGGCATCCACAAGGTGCGCAACCCGCGCGCCCTGGCTGCGGTGCGCGAACTGTGGACCGCTCGGGACTCCATCGCCTCCCGGCGCGATATCGCACCGGGACGGATTTTGCCGGACTCGGCGATCGTGAACGCCGCCACCGCGGACCCCGACACCATCGAGAAGCTGACCGCACTGCCGATCTTCGGTGGCAACAGGCAACGCCGCAGCGCGCAGGTGTGGCTGGACGCGCTGGCCCGGGCACGCAACACCGAGGATCTGCCCACATCGTCCGACCCGCAGACCGGTCCGCCGCCTGCCGCACGATGGGCCCGCCGCAAGCCGGAGGCCGCCGCGCGTCTGGAAGCGGTACGGGCCGGCCTGGCCGACCTCTCGCAGCGGGTGAACGTGCCCAGCGAGAACCTCCTCACCCCCGACACCGTGCGACGACTGTGCTGGGACTGGCAGCCGGTGCCGGACACCGCGTCCGTCGTCGAGGCGTTCCTCGCCGACGCCGGAGCGCGAGCGTGGCAGCGCGAGTTGACCGTTCCCGTGCTCGCTCAGGCGTTGGAGACCGCGGCGAGCGCCGAGGCGTCGCAGGACTGACGCTCGAGCACTCAGCGCCCCAGCACGCGGTCCACGTGCTCGAGGAAGTGAGTCAGCACGGCCTCGGGTGCCTCGATCTGCGGCCAGTGCGCGATATCGTCGGCCAACATCACGACATCGGCGTCGGGGATCACCTCGCGGTACCGGTCGGCCATGTGGCGGCCCGAGTTCGGGTCGATCGGCCCGTCGATCAGACGCATCGGCACGCTGGTCTGCCGCATCGCCCGCACCCAGCGATTGCGGTGCGTGTACCGGTCGTTGAGGAATCTGCCGACCTGGTGCATGACGCGCTTGCCGTCGTTGAATTCCAGGATCTGGTGAAACTGCTCGAGCATGTGCGGTGTCGGCTTGGTGTTGGGGCCGAACATCTCGTTGAGGGTCGGCTCCAGCAGCTTGCGTGACAGCGCACTGCCCTGGACATGACTCATGATGTCGCCCAATGGTGTGCGTGACATCAGCTTCTGCATCAGGCGCGGGGTGTAGGCCTCGTTGAACATGCCGCCGTTGAGCCACGTGATGGACTCGAAGCGCACCGGCCGGTAGGACCAGTCGCCGAACTCATGCCGCGCCAACAGTTCCTGGCCGACCGAGTCGCCGAGATCGTGCGCGAGCATGTGGCACTGCTCGACGCCGAGATGCGCCAGCAGCGCCTCGTGCATGTCGGCGTGGTCGTGTACCGAGTATTGGTAGGCCACCGGCTTGGCCGAGAATCCCATGCCGATCATGTCCGGTGCGATGACTGTGAACCGCTCGAGCAGCGTCGGCCAGATCAGCGACCAGTCCCACGAACTGAACGGATAGCCATGGACCAGCAGCAGCGTCGGCCCCTCACCCAGGGGCAGGCCCGCAACCTGGTAGAAGATATCGAAGCCCAGGTAGTCGAAGTACTGACCGGCGGCCTTCCAGCGCTCGAGATCGGCGTCCATGGACCGAGCCTAGGCCGCGGCGTCAGTCGACCCGGCCGGTGACGCTCGTCTCGCCGACGGTGCTGGCCAGTGCGGCCACCCAGCCGGTGATCTGGCGGGCGATGTTCTGGTCAGTCAGGCCGGCCGCGGCCAGCACCTCGCCGCGCGAGGCGTGGTCGGAGAACTCCTGCGGCATACCCACGTCACGGCAGGGCACGTCGACCTCTGCCCGGCGCAGCGCCGACGACACCGCCGACCCGATACCACCGTGAACGCCGTTGTCCTCCAGCGTCACGACGAGCTTGCGCGTCCTCGCCATCGACACCACGACGTCAGACACCGGCAGCACCCAACGCGGGTCGACCACGGTCACGCCGATGCCCTGCTTGCGCAGACGCTCGGCCACCGAAAGCGCCATCGAGGCGAAGGCCCCGACCGCGACGAGCAGCACGTCATCGGACAGACCGTCCGCGGGAACCGCGAGCACGTCGACCCCGGAGCGCCGCTCGAGCGCGGGAATGTCCTCGCCCACCGCACCCTTCGGGAAGCGCACCGCAGTGGGCCCGTCCTTGACCTCGAGGGCCTCGCCGAGTTCCTCGCGAAGCCGCGCCGCGTCCCGTGGGGCGGCGACCCGGATGCCGGGGACGACACCGAGGATCGAGAGGTCCCAGACTCCGTTGTGGCTCGCCCCGTCGGGTCCGGTGACACCGGCGCGGTCGAGCACGATCGTCACCGGAAGCCGGTGCAGGGCAACGTCCATCATCAGCTGGTCGAAGGCCCGGTTGATGAAGGTCGAGTAGATGGCCACGACGGGGTGCATGCCGCCCATCGCCAGACCGGCAGCCGAGGTCATGGCGTGCTGCTCGGCGATGCCGACGTCGAAGAACCGGTCCGGGAAGCGGTCACGGAAGGCACTGAGCCCGGTGGGGCCGGGCATCGCCGCGGTGATCGCCACGATGTCGCGGCGCTTGGTCGCCCGCTTGATCAGTTCGTCGGAGAACACCGACGTCCAACCCGGGGCCGCCACCGACGTGGACAACCCGGTGTGCGGGTCGATCACGCCCGTCGAGTGCATCTGCTCCTCGTCGTCGTTCTCGGCTGGCCCGTAGCCCATGCCCTTGCGGGTGACGACGTGCACGATCACCGGCGCGTTATAGCCGCGTGCGCTGCGCAGCGCCGCCTCGACCGCGTGTTCGTCGTGCCCGTCGATGGGGCCGACGTACTTCAACCCGAGGTCGGTGAACATCACCTGGGGCGACAGCGCGTCCTTGATGCCGGCCTTGACGCTGTGCATGCACTGGTAGCACAGCTCGCCGATCAACGGCACGCCGCGAACCGTGTCGCGGCCCTTCTCGAGTAGCCGCTCGTATCCCGGCTGCAGGCGCAGGCCCGCGAGATGATCGGCGAAACCACCGATGGTCGGGGCGTAGCTGCGGCCGTTGTCGTTGACCACGATCACCACGGGCCGCTTGGAGCCGGCGATGTTGTTCAGCGCCTCCCAGCACATGCCGCCGGTCAGCGCACCGTCACCCACAACGGCGACGACGTGGCGGTTGCGATGTCCGCTCAGTTCGAAGGCCTTGGCCAGACCGTCCGCGTAGGACAGGGCGCTGCTGGCGTGACTGGACTCGACCCAGTCGTGCTCGCTCTCGGTGCGCGACGGGTAGCCCGACAGGCCGCCCCTCATCCGGAGGTTGTCGAAGTCCGCGCAGCGGCCAGTCAGCATCTTGTGCACATACGACTGGTGCCCGGTGTCGAAGACGATCGGGTCGTGTGGGGAGTCGAACACCCTGTGCAGCGCCAACGTCAGTTCGACGACACCGAGGTTGGGACCGAGGTGTCCGCCCGTCGCGGCGACTTTGTGGATCAGGAACTGCCGGATCTCGATGGCGAGTTCGTCCAGCTGCGACTGCGTTAGGTGCTGCAGATCAGCGGGTCCGCGGACCTGTTCAAGCATCTCGTCAGTTTACGCACGCGAACCTCACGCAGTCCTGTCAAGGCGGTTAGACATGGGCCACACCCTGGGGTCGGCCACGGTCGGCTGAATCCGCGACGACGCAGGTCAGCTCCCCCGCATCCGCCCGCAACCGCGGCTGCCAGCACGGCCTTTCCGGGTTCCGGCGTGTCCGCGGTGTCGACGCGCGTCACACATGCGACATGGCACGTCGGCCGTGCTCGCCGCGCTAAACTCCCGTTCAGGTGTGCCGGGAAGTCTGGTCGGCGAATGGACGCCCCATGCCCAGACCCACCACCAAACGAGGTGCTCTTGTTGCCCGACGATCAACAACCCCGCCGCTCGGTTACCCGAGCCCTGCTGAGTCGCGGCTCGTGGGCCGAGACATCGCGGGTGTCCGACATCCTCCGCAAGGAGACCGTCGGCGGGGCCCTGCTGCTCGTCGCGGCCGTCGTGGCCATCGGATGGGCCAACTCGCCGTGGGCGGCGTCCTATGAGGCGCTCGGCGACCTGCGCGTGGGCACCGACCAGTTGGGCCTGCACCTCAACCTGAGCCTTGGCACCTGGGCCGCCGACGGACTGCTGGCCATCTTCTTCTTCGTGGTCGGCCTCGAACTCAAGCGCGAGTTCGTCGCCGGCGACCTGCGCGACCCCAGCCGCGCGGCCCTGCCCATCGCTGCCGCGGTCGGCGGCATGGTGGTGCCAGCGCTGATCTTCGTGGCCTTCACGGCCCAGGTCGGCGGCACGGCCATGAAGGGATGGGCCATCCCGACCGCCACCGACATCGCGTTCGCCGTCGCGGTCCTCGCGGTCATCTCCACGCACCTTCCGGGGGCACTGCGGACCTTCCTGCTCACCCTGGCCGTTGTCGATGACCTCTTGGCGATCACGGTGATAGCGGTGTTCTACACCGACGACATCAACCTCGTCGCGCTCGGCCTGGCAGTTGTGCCGCTATTGCTGTTCGCGCTGTGCGTGCAGCGCCGCATCCGGTCACCGTGGCTGCTGATACCGCTGGCGCTGGCGACGTGGGCCCTGGTGCACGAGTCGGGCGTGCACGCGACGGTGGCGGGCGTCCTGCTCGGCTTCACCGTGCCGGTGCTGCGCAGCCAGGCAGCGGGCGGTCCGGATGCCGGGCCGGGTATGGCCGAACACATCGAGCACATCATCCGCCCGGTCTCGGCCGGAGTGGCCGTGCCGGTCTTCGCGTTCTTCGCCGCCGGCGTCACGATCGGCGGTCTGGACGGGCTGGCCTCGGCCCTGAGCGATCCCATCGCGCTGGGCATCGTGTTCGGTCTGGTGGTGGGCAAGGCGATCGGCGTCTTCGGCACTACTCGGATCCTCGCCGCGGTCACCCGGGCATCGCTCGACGGCGCACTGCGCTGGATCGACGTTTTCGGCATATCGATGCTGGCCGGCATCGGCTTCACGGTGTCGCTGCTGATCGGCGAGTTGGCCTACGGCCCGGGCTCCGAGCAGAGCGAGCACGTCAAGATCGCGGTGCTGACGGGATCACTGCTCGCCGCCGCACTGGCCGCGATCCTGCTGCGGCTGCGCAACCGGCACTACCGCGCCGTGTACATCGAGGAGACGCGCGACCACGATCACGACGGGATACCCGACGTCTACGAGGAGAACGAGGCCCCTCGCGCTCCGTGACTGGGCACGGGAGTCACGCGGCGGGTCAGCCCCGGGTGAACACCGCGATGCACTCCACGTGGTGCGTCAGCGGGAACGAGTCGAACACCCGTAACGCCTCGACGGCGTAGCCGTGGCCTGTGTAGAGCCCCACGTCACGCGCGAACGACGCCGCCTCACAACCGATGTGGACGATGCGCGGGACGTCGGCAGCGGCGAGCAGATCGATCACCTCGCGTCCTGCACCGGTCCGCGGCGGATCGAGCACCGCGACGTCGGCACGGCGCCTCTCGCCGGTGAGCGCACGTCGCACGGAGTCCGTCACCACCGAGACGCAGCTGAGGTCGGCCAGCGCCGACCGCGCCGCCCGCGCCGAGCCACGCGAGGTGTCCACCGTCAGCACCCGGCCCGACTCCCCCACCCCGTCGGCCAGGACTGCCGCGAAAACGCCTGCGCCGCCATACAAGTCCCATGCCGTCTGGCCGGGTTGCAGCATGGCGTACTGCGCGACCAGATCGCTGTAGAGCTGAGCCGCCCCGCGATGCGCCTGCCAGAACGCCGTCACCGGCACACGCCACACCCGGTCGCCAACACGCTGGGTGGCCTCGTACTCGCCCTCGATCACCTGCGTCTGAGCTGACTTGCGAGCGGTGCGCGGTCCGGTCTGGACCACGTGGCGCGAACCGTCGTCATCGAGCGCGACGTGGATCTCGGCACCCGGCGGCCAGCGCGACCCGTCGAGTCCATCGAGCATCCCGGCGGGCAGTTGCGCACAGTTGAGGTCGGTCACCAGTTCGGGGCTGTGGTAGCGGTGAAAACCCGCCTGGCCGTCTCCCGTCGTCGCCAGTCGCACCCGGGTGCGCCACCCCGTCGCACCGTCGGCATCGACCTCCTCGGCCTCCCCCGTCCACGCGAAGCCACCGAGACGTCCCAACTGATTGGCGACCACCTCACCCTTGAGATGCCTTGCGGCCGAGGGCTTCATGAACGCCAGGTCACAGCACCCCGAGCCGTCGACACCGGCGATCTGACACAGCGAGTCCACCCGGTCCTGCGACGGCTCGAGGATCTCGACGGCGACCGCGTGCCAGTGCTTGGCGCGCTCGTCGGTCACCCGCGCGAGAACCCGTTCGCCGGGCAGCGCGTAGCGCACGAACACCACCCGTCCGTCGTGACGGGCGATGCAGCTGCCGCCGTTGGCCGCCGGCCCGACGGTCAACTCCAGTGTGGAACTCATTCCAGGTAACCCCTTCGAGCGTCGCCGGGAGCGGACTGCGGTTTGAGATTCTTCAACCGCTCCGACGAACTCAGTTGGTAAGGCACCGAGGTCACCATGACCTGCGGCTCGAACAGCAGACGGCCCTTGAGCCGCAGTGCACTCTGATTGTGCAGGACCTGTTCCCACCAGTGTCCGACGACGTACTCGGGTATGAAGATTGTGACTACCGTACGCGGCGAGTCCTTGGTGATCCGCTTGACGTACTCGAGTACCGGACGCGTGATATCGCGGTACGGCGAGGCAATCACCTTGAGCGGCAAGGGGAAGTCACTCTCCTCCCATGCACCCTTCAGCGCCCGCGCCTCGGCGTCATCGATGCTGACGTGGATCGCCTCGAGTTCGTCTGGTCGTGTTGCCCTGGCATACGCCAGCGCACGCTTGGTCGGCAACATCACGTTGGACACCAGCACGATCGCGTGGTTGCGACTGGGCAAGACCATGTCACCGCCCTCATCGGCCTCGAGCAACTCCTGCCGAACCGAGGCGTAGTGCTTGTGGATCAACTTCATGATCGCGAAGAGCACGCCCATCGCCAGGATCGCGATCCAGGCCCCGGCCGCGAACTTGGTGACGACGACCACCAGCAGCACCGATCCGGTGCAGATGCAACCGATGGTGTTGATCGCTCGGGAGCGCTGCATCTTGCTGCGCGCAGCGTCGTCGGTTTCGATGCGCAGCAGCCGGGTCCAGTGCCGCACCATGCCGATCTGGCTCAGCGTGAACGACACGAAGACCCCGACGATGTACAGCTGGATCAGCGCGGTGACCTCAGCCTGGAACGCGATAACGAACCCGACCGCGGCGAACGCCAGAAACAGGATGCCGTTCGAGAACGCCAGCCGGTCACCACGGGTGCGGAGCTGATGGGGCAGGTAACTGTCCTGAGCGAGAATCGATCCCAGCACCGGAAAGCCGTTGAACGCGGTGTTGGCGGCGAGCATCAGGATCAACGCGGTGACGAGAGCGATGAGGAAGAGCCCGAGCGGGAAGTCGTGGAACACCGCATCGGCCAGCTGCGCGATCAGCGTCTTCTGGTGGTAGTCGGCCGGCGCGCCGATCAACTGCTCGTGCGGCCGTTCGGCGATCTGCACGCCGGTCGCCTTGGCCAGCAGGATCATGCCCATGAACAGGCTGACCGAGATGCCGCCGAGCATCAGCAGGGTCGTTGCGGCATTGCGTGACTTGGGTTTCCGAAACGCGGGCACGCCGTTACTGATCGCCTCGACACCGGTCAGGGCAGCCGACCCCGACGAGAACGCCCGTGCCACCAGGAACACCAGGGCGAACCCAAGCACGTCACCGTGCTCGGAGTGCATCTCGAAGCCTGCGGACTCGGCCCTGAGCGGCTGATCGAGGACGAGGATCTGGAAGAAGCCCCAGCCCAACATGAGGAACATGCCAATCATGAACGCGTAGGTGGGAATTGCGAACGCCGTACCGGACTCACGGATTCCGCGAAGGTTCAACGCCGCGATGATCAGGATGGCGGCGACGGCGAACAACACCTTGTGCTGTGCGATGAACGGCACCGCCGAGCCGATATTGGCCATCGCCGACGACATCGACACCGCCACCGTCAGCACGTAGTCGACCATCAGCGCGCTCGCCACCGTCAGCCCCGCGGTGGAGCCAAGGTTGGTGGTGACCACCTCGTAGTCACCGCCACCGGATGGATAGGCGTGCACGTTCTGCCGGTAACTGGCGATCACGATGAGCATCACCGCCGCGACCGCCAGGCCGATCCACGGTGCCATCGTGTACGCCGAGAGCCCGGCCACCGACAGCACCAGGAAGATCTCCTCCGGCGCATACGCCACCGACGACAGTGCGTCAGATGCGAACACCGGCAGCGCGATGCGCTTGGGTAAAAGCGTGTGGGCGAGCTTGTCGCTGCGGAACGGCGTTCCTAGGACCAGTCGGCGTGCGACGGTCGAGAGCTTGGACACGAGAGCCAAGGGTATGCCTATGTGCCGCGAACCGTCCCAATAGCTGTAGCGTTCGTCAGTGCGCATGTTGGGCACAACGATCTCTGGATAGCGCTGGGAGGACCGACGCGTGCGGGTAGTGGTGATGGGATGCGGCCGAGTGGGCGCGTCACTGGCGGACGGTCTGGCC
Organism: Mycobacterium sp. IDUB_39; assembly: GCF_055419205.1. Lineage (NCBI taxonomy): Bacteria > Bacillati > Actinomycetota > Actinomycetes > Mycobacteriales > Mycobacteriaceae > Mycobacterium > Mycobacterium sp. IDUB_39. The sequence continues at coordinate 345,937 of NZ_JBVAXF010000006.1, read as the reverse complement.
CGCATCGGCCATGAGGTGGCCGTCATCGACCGTGACGGCACGGCATTTCACCGGCTGTCACCCGAGTTCCCCGGTGAGCGCGTGCTGGGCATGGGCTTCGATCGGGACGTCCTGCTGCGGGCCGGAATCGAGGATGCGGGCGCTTTCGCCGCGGTCTCCTCAGGTGACAACTCCAACATCATCTCCGCACGGGTGGCTCGCGAGACGTTCGGCGTCGAGCGTGTGGTCGCCCGGATCTACGACGCCAAGCGCGCCGCGGTGTACGAACGCCTCGGCATCCCGACGGTGGCCACCGTGCCGTGGACCACCGACCGGCTGCTCAACGTGCTGACTCGTGAGACCGAGACCACAAAATGGCGCGATCCGTCGGGCAATGTCGGCGTCGCCGAGCTGCCGCTGCACGAGGAGTGGGCGGGCCATCGCGTGACCGCGCTGGAGGGTGCGACCGGCGGCCGGGTCGCGTTCCTGATCCGCTTCGGCAGCGGCGTGCTGCCCGACCAGAAGACCGTGATCCAGGCGGGTGACCAGGTGTATCTGGCCGCGGTATCCGGTCACATCGCCGAGGCGATGGCGATCTCCGCCCTGCCTCCCGCCGAGGACATCGACGACCAGTGACGAACGACAACCAGTGAAGAACCAGGTGAGGCCCCAGTGAAGGTCGCCATCGCAGGAGCCGGCGCAGTCGGCCGGTCCATAGCCCGCGAACTCGTCGAGAGCCACGACGTGACACTGCTCGAGCGCAATCCCGAGCACCTCGATGTCGATGCCATTCCCGCCGCGCAGTGGCGACTCGGAGACGCGTGCGAGCTGAGCCTGTTGGAGTCGGTCAAGCTCGAGGACTTCGACGTGGTGATCGCCGCGACGGGCGATGACAAGGCCAACGTCGTGCTCAGCCTGCTGGCCAAGACGGAGTTCGCAGTGGACCGCGTGGTGGCCCGCGTCAACGACCCCCGCAACGAGTGGCTGTTCGACGAGAACTGGGGCGTCGACGTCGCGGTGTCCACGCCGCGCATGCTCGCGTCATTGGTCGAGGAGGCGGTGTCCGTCGGCGATCTGGTCCGGCTGATGAGCTTCCGCAAGGGCCAGGCCAACCTCGTCGAGATCACGCTGCCCGATGACACACCGTGGGGCGGCAAGGCCGTCAAGCGGCTGGAGCTTCCGCGCGACGCGTCACTCGTGACGATCCTGCGCGGGTCGCGGGTGATCGTGCCTCAGGACGACGAACCCCTCGAGGGAGGCGACGAGCTGCTCTTCGTCGCGGTCGCCGAAGTCGAGGAGCAGTTGCGCGAGCTGATCCTGAACGCCGGCTGATTCCACACTCGAGCCGAGCGGTCAGTCCGTCCGCGCGAGCGCTGGCGGTGGTGGCGATCGGTCGAAGCATCGGGCGGACGCCTCGGGCGCCACGCGACGATAGTCACACTGGCTGTTGCTGATGCCGATGGCCGAGACGACCCCGGCGACCGCGAACAGCACCGCGATCACGACGGCCGCCTGGCGGAAGCCCTCGAACTCCCCCGGCGGAAACCCGGAATCGCCACCCGCGCCGATGATCACACCGGTGAAGGCGATCGCCACCAGGCCCGCGATCCGCGACACCGCATTGTTCACCGCTGAGCCGATACCACTCTGCGTGGGATCCACGGCCGCCAGGACCGCCGAGGTGAGCGGTGACACGGTGATCGACAGACCGAGCCCGAAGACCACCAGACCCGGCAGCATCTGCGTCCAGAAGTCGAACGGCTCGCGCACCGTGGTGAGCAACAGGAAGCCTGCGGCGGCCACCAGCGGGCCCACCGCCATGTAGACGCGGGGACCGTGTGCGCCCGCCAGGGCACCGAAGCGTGGCGCGAGAACGAATGACAGCACCGCGATCGGGAGTGTGGCCAGGCCTGCCATCGACGCCGACATACCGGCGCCCTCCTGCAGGAACAGCGCCACCACAAGCGTGCCGAGTGACACCCCCGCGTAGAGGAAGACCGTCGCCAGATTGCCGACCGCGAAGTTACGGGCGGCGAACAGCCCAAGCGGCATCATCGGATTCGGTACCCGGTGTTCCCACACCGGAAAGGCGACGAGGAGGCAGACACCCACCGCCAGACCGACCAGCACGGCCGGATGGGTCCACCCAAGCCGCTGCTGCTCGATGAGCGCGATGACAGTGGCCGCCAGCCCGAGCGCGCCCAGGACGGCGCCGACGACGTCGATACGTCCTGCGGTGCGGCGAGGTTCGTCGGCGGGCAGCCGGGTGATGAGGTACAGCGTGACGGCCAGGGGGATCACGTTGATACCGAAGACCCACCGCCAGTTCAGCGCATCGACGAGCAGCCCGCCCAGGGGTGGTCCGATGACGAATGCCGTACCGGTCCACGCCGTCCAGGTGCCGATGGCCCGGGCCTGTGCCGCGCCGGTGAACCGGGCGTTGAGCATCGCCAGCGAACTGGGCACCAGGAACGCCGCACCGACACCCTGCACGCACCGCGCGGCGACCAGGACCCATCCGCTGGGTGCCAGCGCGCACAGCACCGATGCGACGGCGAAGATCACCACCCCCAGCCGCAGCACCCTGAGCCTGCCGAACTGATCCGACACCGCACCGGCGACGAGGATCAGCGCACCCAGTGTCAGCAGGTAGCCGTCGATAACCCATTGCTGCAGCGCGAGGCCGCCACCGAGGTCGGCGGAGATCGCGGGCAGCGCCAGATTGACCACCGAACCGTCCAGGAAGGCCACGAACGACGCGAGCACCGCGACGGCGAGCACCAGCCGGTCGGCGGTCCGCGGCATCACATGCCCGTCAGTCGGTGGGCGTCGGCCCCGACGCGTTCGACGTCTCGGACGCCTGCGCCGACGTCCCGTCCTCGACGGCCCGTGCCTTCTCGTCCGCGTGCACGGCGCGCTGGGCGGCCCGGATAGCGAGGTAGGTGACAAGTGCCGCAATGGCCGTCAGCGGCCATCCCATGGCGATACGGGCCACGCCGAGCAGACCCGTCTGGTTCTCGTCGTAGAGGTGGTTCTGCACCACGAACCGCGCGCCGAACACCAGCACCCAGGTGAGCGTCGCAAGGTCGAACGCCCTGACCGCCCGGCGCACCTCGCGCCAGCCCCGGTCGCGTCCGTTGGCCCATCCCCACACGTAGCCGACGATGGGCCGCCGGATCAGCACTGACAGGGCGAACACCCCCGCGTAGATCAGCGAGGACCAGATACCCAGCAGGAAGAAGCCCTTGGACTCGCCGACGATGTAGGCGATCAGCGCGCTGACGCCGACGGCGAAGAATCCGGAGACTGCTGGCTGCAACGACTCCCGGCGGATCAGCCGCCACACCAGGATGAGCGTGGCCACACCGAGTGCGGCGTAGATGGCGGGCATCAGGCCGGCGAACGACGACACCGGCACGAAGACAACCACCGGCAGCGACGAGTAGATCAGGCCGCTGATGCCGCCCATCTGCTCGAGGATCGCCTGCGCGTTGAGCTTGCTCTCCGGCCGGTCCTGCCCGTCCGATGCGGTCTCGTCTGCAGCCCCGTTGTCGGGACGAGTCACTTCTGGATCTCGTAGTGCGGGTTGTAGATGGCCTTGCTTCCGTTCTCCAGCTTGCCCATCCTGCCGTGCACGCGCAGCGTTCGACCTGACTCGATGCCCGGGATGCGGCGCTGGCCCAGCCAGACCAGCATCACCGAGTCGGTGCCGTCGAAGAGTTCGGCGCGCACACCACCGGCGCACCCCTTCGCGGCGGTCTCCACGCAACGCAGGGTGCCGACCATGGTGACCTCCTGGCCGCGCTGGCAGTCGATTGCCTTCTGCGCGCCGGTCTGGGCCGCCTCGTCGCTGAGCGCCGCTACGTCGTGTTGTTCTGGATCTTCCGTCAGACGACGGGTGAGCCGACGCAGATAGCCTTCGGCCGTGGCCATGTCTCTCCTGACCGCTGTGGCGAATCCACCTTGGATCCTGACCCCTCGCCACCGTAGACCTCTTGGTAGGGATTCGCCACGTCGCTCCTGGCGTTGCGCGCGGGTGATTTGACGCACACGGCACGATCGTCTGATGGCGCTGAATCTGAGCGGGGCGACGGTCGTTCTGCTGCCCGGAACGGGCTCCGATGACGACTACATCTACCGCGTGTTCGCCCCCGCCCTGCACGACGTGGGTGCCACCGTGGTGACACCGCCGCCGAACCCGAATCGCCTCGTCGACGGGTATCGCGACGAGTTGGATGACGCAGCGCGCTCGGGCCCCATCGTGGTCGGCGGGGTGTCGATCGGCGCGGCCGCGGCACTGCGGTGGGCGCTGGATCATCCGTCCCTGGCACTCGGCGTCCTGGCCGCGCTGCCGGCGTGGACGGGGTCCCCGGCCGACGCGCCTGCCGCACACGCCGCGCGTCACACCGCACATGTGCTGCGCAGGGATGGGCTGGCCTCAGCGGTCGCGCAGATGCGCGCGTCGAGCCCGCAGTGGCTGGGCGAGGAGTTGACCAGGTCGTGGGTGAGTCAGTGGCCCGCCCTGCCCGACGCCATGGAGGAGGCGGCGGGCGTCGTCGCACCGACGAGCGATGAGATGGAGACGCTCGCCGTCCCGATGGGGGTCGCGGCCGCCACTGATGACGCGGTGCACCCCATCGAGGTGGCGTTGGAGTGGGTCAGCGCGGCTCCGCACGCGGCGTTGCGCACCGTCACACTCGAGCAGATGGGCGCTGACCCGGCAGCACTGGGCCGCGCATGCCTGGCCGCCCTGCTGGAGGCCTGACCTCTTTAGGTCGGGCGGTCCTAGCCGCCCGTGATGGTCCGCAGCTGCTGCATGGCCGAGCCCTGCTCACTGCGGCGCGCCGCAGGCGCGGGCGGCTCGGGTTGCTGCTGCTGCAGCTGCTGAGCCTGCGCGGCGACCATCTGCTCGGCGCGAACACGCAACCGCTCCACCAGCGACTCGGACAACTGCAGCGGCAACATGGCGCGCACCGGCTGCGGCGTGTCACCGCGGCGGATGACCGCGTCAGCCAACGCTTTCCGTGCCTCGTCCGCGATCTTGTCGGCCAACTGCGGCGGGCCGATGGCCGCACCGCGGACCATCCACCGATAGCCGTCGACACCGATGAACCGCATGACGACGGGTTCGGGGCCGTTGGTCACGACACCGACGACCTCGCGCCCCCAGGGGCCGTCCTCGATCGACACCTGCGCGTTGTCCTTGCGCAGCGAGTCGGCGATCTCGGTGACCACCTCACGCCACAGTCCCCCGGTCTTCGGGGCGGCCCACGCGGTGAGGTTGTAGCGCCCGTTGGGCGTCACCATCCACACAGCGGTCGGCACGCCCTGCTGATTGACCTCGAAGACCAGCTCTGCGGTCTCGTCCTCAGGGATCAGAACCGAGCCGAGGTCATGACGACCGACCGTGGCGTGGCTCGCATCGTCGAAGTCGCCGATGTCGAACGGACCGTCGAGATCGTCGTCAGCGACGTTCGCAGCGTCAGTGTTCGCAGCATTCATGTTCGCAACATCCGTGTCCTCCGGAGCCGGGCCGGTGGCCTCGTCGCTGCCGGTGTTCTTGCGCCTACCCAGTGCCATCACAAACTCTCGTGTCCGCCAGAGGAACCGTGGCCGCCAACGCCACGGCTGGTATCAGCCAAACCTGCCTCGTCGAACGATGTGACTTCGACCAACTCGGGAAGTTCGACTCGTTGTACCAGTAACTGCGCGATGCGGTCGCCGCGGCGCACCGCAATGGGCTGCTCGGGATCGGTGTTGATCAGCGTCACCTTGATCTCGCCGCGGTAGCCAGCATCGACTGTGCCCGGGCTGTTGACGATCGAAAGCCCCACGCGGGTGGCCAAACCGGACCGCGGATGCACTAGACCGACCATGCCGTGCGGGATCGCGACGGCGATTCCCGTTGGCACCAGGGACCGGTGTCCCGGCGCCAAGTCGACGTCGACGGCGCTGTACAGGTCGACGCCGGCATCGCCGTCGTGCGCTCGAGTGGGCATGGGCAGTTCGCGATCAAGTCGCACTACCGCCAGTGAGGTGGGCACGTTGCACGAGATTACTCTTGGGCGCGTGTCCGAGACGCGTGCAGCCACCGAATCGTTGCGCTACCGCGAGCGCCTGCGTGTGCCGTGGTGGTGGTGGCTGCCCGGCATCGGCCTGGCGGCGCTGATCGCGTTCGAGGTCAACCTCGGCATCGCGGCCATCCCCATGTGGGTGCCGTTCGTCGTCCTGACACTGGTGGCCGCCGCGGCGCTGACATGGTTGGGCCGCGTTGACGTGCGTGTCGTCGCCAGTGGGGACGACACCGAACTCTGGGTGGGCCCCGCGCACCTTCCCGTGAGCGTCATCGCGCGCATGGCCGAGGTACCTCGCTCGGCCAAGTCGGCAGCGCTGGGTCGCCAACTGGACCCCGCCGCCTACGTCGTGCACCGGGCGTGGATCCCCTCGTTGGTGCTCATCGTCCTCGATGACCCCGACGACCCGACGCCGTACTGGCTGATCAGCAGCCGTCACCCCGACCGCCTGCTGGCGGCGCTACGCGGCGACTGAGGCTGGCGCCTGCGTCAGGCCGCGCAATCAGTGCAGATCATCGCGCCGTTCTTCTCGCTGGCGAGACGACTGCGGTGATGCACCAGAAAACAGCTCGAACACGTGAACTCGTCGGCCTGCTTGGGAACGACGCGGACAGACAGTTCCTCGCCCGACAAGTCTGCGCCGGGTAGTTCGAACGACTCAGCCGTTTCGGTCTCATCGACGTCGACGACGGCGGATTGTGCCTCGTTGCGGCGAGCCTTCAGTTCCTCGAGGGAATCCTCGGAAACGTCATCGGTCTCGGTACGCCGCGGGGCGTCGTAGTCGGTAGCCATTTACCTCTTCCCCTCCGTAACCTTGCGACAGAGCTTTGTACCAGCGCAGAACGCATCCGCCAAATGATTCGTGCCCCGATCACCGCCGGAATGGATGTGATTTATATCACATGCCGATTCCTCGGGTGGGGACGCAGGTGGAAGAGGACGGCACTGCCTGCCCTTAAGGTGCAGGGGTGGTCGCGCAAATCACCTCCGGTACGGCGTTCGACAAACACGGCCGTCCGTTCCGTCGACGCAACTACGTCCCCGGTCTCGCGATGCTGGCTGCACTCGCCATCGTGTCGTTGATGGTCTGGGTAATCGCGTTCAACCAGCCCACCGACGTGCAGGAAGTCGCGGATTGCAACGCTCCGCCGGCGCCGACGGAGCCGAACCAACCCACCCTCGGCGACCGGGTCACGGCCTCGACAATGTCCGAGGTGGTTCCGGCCAAGCTCGCCGACACCAAGATCCGCGTGCTCAACGCCAGCGGTCAGGGCGGACAGGCCGCTGAGGTCGCGGGCGCCCTGCGCGACCTCGGCTTCGCCCAGCCCACCGCCGCCAACGACGCGGTGTACGCCGGCGAGCGACTGCAATGCCAGGGCCAGATCCGGTTCGGCCCGGCGGGACGCGCCGCCGCGGCATCGCTGTGGCTGGTGGCCCCGTGCACCGAACTGTTCCAGGACGAGCGTGGCGATGACACCGTCGACCTGGCGATCGGCACCGAGTACACCGAACTCAGCCACAACGACGACATCGAAGCGGTGCTGACCGCCCTGCGACCGGAGGCGACGCAGCCGCCGGACTCATCGCTGCTGACCAAGATCCAGTCCGTCACCTGCTGACTCGCCGCTAGCGCATCGGCGCGCCCGCACGACGCAGCGCGGCATCGAGATCACCCGCAATGCCCGGCGCCGCGGCGACGATCAGCTCACCGCCGCTTCCGTCGATGGGCGGCAGATCCACGACGGCGCCTGCCTCGGACGCCACCAGTGCACCCGCCGCCCAATCCCACACGTGCACGCCGTCCTCGAAGTAGGCGTCCAGCCGGCCTGCACCGACCATGCACAGGTCCAGCGCGCACGATCCGATGCGCCGCACGTCGCGGACCTGGGGCAGGATCTGCGCAAACACCTCGGCCTGGCGTATCCGGCCGTCGCGCTCGTAGGCGAAACCGGTGCCCACCAACGCCATCGACAGATCCGTGATCGGCGTGCACGTCAATCGCGTCAGCTCGGTACCACGCCGCAGCCATGCGCCATGGCCCAGCGCCGCGGAGAACACCTCACCGGTCGCGACATTGGCCACCGCGCCCGCCACCGACCGGCCGTCCACCTGAACACCCACCGACACCGCGTACGCCTCGACCCCGTAGACGAAGTTGACCGTGCCGTCGATCGGGTCGAGCACCCACAGCGGCTGCCCCGGCTCCGCGTGCACGGACCCGCCCTCCTCCTCGCCGAGCACCGGCTCGCCAGGGCGCAGCACCGCCAGCCGGTCCCTTAGCAGTCGCTCGGTCTCGGTGTCGACGATCGTCACCGGATCGGTCGGCGTGGCCTTGCTCCGCACCGCCGACGCCCTCTCCGCGCTGCCAGCGCCGAACACCTCGGCACGACGACGGCGGACGAAGTCGGCGGCTTCTGCGGCAAGGTCCTCGGCAACCGTCCGCAGCGTCGTGGGTTCAGAGTCGATGTCAGTCACCGGCCCATCGCAGCACAGAAGCCATCGCAAGGCCAAAGCCGATCACAGGACAAGCCGATCCGGTTGCGCGGCAGCCCCACAAGACCATTGCCGACCCACTAGTGTGTGGATCGCGTCGCACCTGCCGGCCTCTGGAACAGGAGTGCTCATGACCGCCACCGACACGTCTGCAGCAGACTCGGGCACCGAAGGCACACAACACCGCGGTTTCGGAGTCGACGTCGGCGGCAGCGGGACCAAGGGCGGCATCGTCGACCTCGCCACCGGTCAGCTGATCGGCGAGAGGTTCAAACTGCCCACCCCCCAACCCGCCACCCCGGACGCCGTCGCCAAGACCGTCGCCGCCGTCGTGCGCGAATTCGGCTGGACGGGCAGCCTCGGCGTCACGTACCCGGGCGTCGTCACCGACGGCATCGTGCGGACCGCCGCCAATGTCGACAAGGCGTGGATCGGCACCAGCGCGCGTGACGCCATCTCGGCCGAACTCAACGGTCAGGAGGTGACTGTGCTCAATGACGCCGACGCCGCCGGGCTGGCCGAGGAGCGGTTCGGCGCGGGCCGCGACAACACCGGTGTCATCGTGCTGCTGACCTTCGGCACCGGCATCGGCTCTGCGGTAATCCACAATGGAATCCTGCTGCCCAACACCGAATTCGGCCACCTCGAGGTCGGCGGGAAGGAGGCCGAGCACCGTGCGGCCTCGTCGGTGAAGGACCGCAAGGAGTGGAGTTACGAGCGCTGGACCGAGGAGGTGACCAAGGTTCTGGTGACCATCGAGAACGCGATCTGGCCGGACCTCTTCATCGCCGGCGGCGGCATCAGCCGCAAGGCAGACAAGTGGATTCCGCTACTGAAGAACCGCACGCCCGTCGTCGCCGCGACGCTGCTCAACACGGCGGGCATCGTCGGCGCCGCAATGGCCTCCGATAAGGGCACCACCACCTGATCTCGCGGCGGAAAACCGATACAGCACAACGATGTTCGATGCTGTTCGGTGGCTTCGCGCCGTCCGTCAGCCCTCGATGAGTTCGGAGTGGCTGGCCAACTCCGCCCGGGTGCGCACACCGAGCTTGCGGTAGATGCGGCTGAGGTTGTGCTCGACCGTCTTCGGGCTGATGAACAGCGCAGCGGCGATGTCCCGGTTGGTCATCCCCGCCGCCGCGTGCCTGGCGACGCTGATCTCCGACGGTGTGAGATCGGAGTCCCTGTTGCGCGCCACGTTCACCCGGGCCAGTTCGGCGCGGGCCCGATCGACCCACAGCCTGGTCCCCAACTGTCGAAACTCCGTCACCACCTCGGTGAGAGCCTGGGCCGCAACCTGCTTGCGGCGTTGCCTGCGGGCGAGCTGACCGACGAACAGTTGCGTACGGGCCCGCTCGAATGGCATCGGCAGCCGGTCGTGTTCGGCCATCGCCTGGTCTGCCATCTTCTCCGCGCCCACCACATCGCCGCGCGCAGCCAGCATCATGGCCCGACACCGCGCACCGACGGCCAGCATCCACGGCCGGTCGAGTGCGGCACCGTTGCGCTCCAGTGCACCGATCAACGGCTCGGCGTCGTCGAGACGACCAAGCGCGACCATCGCCTCGACCGCGTCGGGGATGTAGGACGCAGCGATGATCTCGGTCCCCCCGTCGGGGTCGAAGCCGGCCAGGATCGGCGCGAGCGCCTCCAGTGCGTCGGCGTGGTTGCCGCGCGAGACCTCGAGAAAGCCGAGGATCATCATCGGCCACGCGGCCAGCTGCGGCGCATCACACCGGTGCGCGCCGGCGATCGCGGCGTGAATCTCGGTTCGCGCGTGCTGCTCTCGCCCCTGGTAGGCCCACACCAGCGCTCGCTGTATCCGAGCGATGACCAGTGAGTACTCCCCGCCAAGGTGTTCTGCGCGCTGCATCATGTCGTCGGCGACCACCTCGGCGGCCCCAAACCGCGCCATCCAGACGTTGATCATCGACAGGTGCCGCGACACCTGCATCATGTCCGCGTCGGACCCGCGCTCGATGCAGCGGCGACGAACCATCATCATGGTCGTCCGGGCCTCGTCGAGCCGACCGAGCCACGCCTGCGTCATGGCATCGGCGGTGCGGGCCCGCGCGGGCACCGGCACGTCGGCGTCGGGGTCCTCGAGTTCCAGGGCCCGCCGCAACGCCTCCTCGTCGCGGCCCTTGCCCTGCCCGCACTCCAGAGCCACGTGCATCGCCAGGGCCTGACTGATCACCGCCGGGGCGCCGAGAAGTTCGGCCTGCTCGACGGCCGACGCCGTGTGCTGCAACGCATCCGCATACTCACCGGTCCAACCCTGCGCCAGAGCCAGTCCCAAGTGTGCCCGGACCAACAGCAGTGGGCTGCCCTCGGCGTCCTCGAACACCGAGGACAGAAGTTCCTTGGCGGGACCGAAGTCGTTGTCGTAGATCCATGTACCGGCCAGCAGGATGGTCGCCGTCGCGCGCTGCGGTCCGGGAGGTAGTGATTCGGTGACGGGCTTGAGGAGCTTGCGGGCCCGACGGGTCTCATGGGCCCGCAAGTGGTGCCTGGCGGCGCGCCGTCGGCGGGCGGGAGTGTCGCCGCCCAACTCGATCGCCAGCTCGGTCAGCTCGGCCGCCGCGGCTGCCGCGCCGCGCGCACTCGCCTCATTGGCGGCGGTGTCGAGTGCGTTCAGAGTCTCGGGATCGGCGCTGGCACTGCCGAGAGCCATGTGACGGGCCTTGAGTTCGGGCTGCGTCTCGACGCTCGCCAGCGCGCGGTGCATGCGACGACGGCGCGCCGGACCGGCCTGGGTGTAGATCCCGCGAGCCAGCAGTGGATGGCTGAACCGCACCTGATCACCGTCGATGACGACGATGCCCTCGCGCTCGGGGCCCCCGAGCAGTTCCTCGACGCGGGTCACGTCCACCCCGGTGGCCTCGGCCAGCAGCTTCACGGTCGGCTCCGCCACGCATCCGGCAGCGAGCAGCATGTCGGCGACGGCCGGGCTGAAGTGTCCGGTGCGCAACTGCATCAGATCGGCCAGGGTGCGGGGCAGTACGGCGTCTGCGCTGACCGACTGTCCGTCCACCGCGCGCGCCAATTCCAGAGCGTAGAAAGGATTCCCGCCTGAGGCCTCGGCGATCCGCACCATCGTCGGCCGTGGAAGGGCACGACCGAACCGCCCACAGATGATGGTGTCCAGTGCCCCCAGCGTCATGGGTCCCACCCGCAACCGCTTGACCGCGCCGGGATCTCCCAGCTTCAGCCAGGGCGCGGGAGTCGCGCCCTGTGAATCGGTGCGCTCGGTGATCACCAATCCGACTCGGCCCGCGAGCCGGCGGGCGGCGAACTTCAGCACGGGCTGACTCGAGGAATCCAGCCACTGTGCGTCGTCGATCGCGATGAGAACCGGCGAGCGCACCGTCAGCGCGGTGACAACCGACACCAGGGCGGACGCGGTCACGCGTTGATCGGTGGGAGGGCCTTCGGCGCTGGCTCGCAGAAGCACCCGGTCAACGGCAATGCGCTGCAGATCGGGCAGCTGGTCGAGGACGTCTGGCTCGATTTCGGCCAACAGGTCTGCAACCGCCGCGTAGGTCAGCACCGACTCCGCTTCACCGGCGCGGGCCGACAGGATCCGGTACCCCGCACGCCGCGCATGCTCAACCGCCTCATTCCACAAGGTGGTCTTACCGATGCCGGACTCCCCCGCGATGACCAACGCAGACGGGCGCGCCGCAGCCGTCATCAGGAGGATGTCGACCGCCTGCAGCTCGACCGTCCTACTGACCGCTGCGAACGACACGCCGTCAATCATCGCAGCTAGCAAAGCAGAAGGCACCCCCAACTCCGCTCCGATAGTTCCCTACGGAACGACATATCAGCCCTTCATGGTCCCGTCGGCCGGCGATCTGTGAGGTTCCCGAGCGGCTGATGTCGGTCCTGGCTACGAACTGGCCGAGACGGCCTCGTTGCCCGGAGTGGCGCGCACTGCAGCCCTATCTGCCCCGCTGGAGCACGCGCGCGGCTCGCCGACATCGAGTTTTTGCGCTCGAGGCGGGCGGTCGCCCACTCTGTCGTTACAATGGTCAACGGCGGCCGCACAACGAATAGCGGCAGTATCCGAACTGCGATCGACGCCAACATTCGAGAGCCGACAATTTTTCGGTGGCGCATGCCCACGCCCCCGATCCAGCAAGACCGTAAGGGGTGTCCCGTGACCGCGACGAAGGCAAAGTCGGCGACAGACGAGCCGGTGAAGCAGGCCGTCACCAAGGCGCCCGCTAAGAAGGCCGCTCCTGCCAAGCGCGCCACCAAGGCCGCCGCTAAGACCGGCCCCAAGGCGCCCGCGAAGGGCACCCGCGCCAAGAAGGCCACGAGCGTCGATGACGATGTGACGACCGCCGACAACGTCGATGTGTCTGATGAGGACATCGACGTCGACGAGGCCGATATCGAACTCGAGGACATCGACACCGAGGACGACGACACCGAGGACTCGGCCGACGCCGCCACCCCCGCAGTCAAGACAGCGGGCAAGGCCACCGACGAGGAGTCCGACGACATCGCCGAGCCGTCCGACAAGGACAAGGCCTCCGGTGACTTCGTCTGGGACGAAGAGGAATCCGAGGCACTGCGCCAGGCCCGCAAGGACGCCGAACTCACCGCTTCGGCGGACTCGGTCCGCGCCTACCTCAAGCAGATCGGCAAGGTCGCGCTGCTCAACGCCGAAGAGGAGGTCGAACTCGCCAAGCGCATCGAGGCCGGCCTCTACGGCACGCAGCAGCTCGCGGAGAAGGCCGAGAAGGGTGAGAAGCTCACCACGCAGTACCGCCGCGACATGCAGTGGATCTGCCGTGACGGTGACCGCGCGAAGAACCACCTGCTGGAGGCCAACCTCCGCCTGGTCGTGTCGCTGGCCAAGCGCTACACCGGCCGCGGCATGGCATTCCTGGACCTGATCCAGGAGGGCAACCTCGGTCTGATCCGCGCGGTCGAGAAGTTCGACTACACCAAGGGTTACAAGTTCTCCACGTACGCCACGTGGTGGATCCGCCAGGCCATCACCCGCGCCATGGCCGACCAGGCCCGCACCATCCGCATCCCGGTGCACATGGTCGAGGTCATCAACAAGCTCGGCCGTATCCAGCGCGAGCTGCTCCAGGACCTGGGCCGCGAGCCCACGCCGGAGGAGCTCGCCAAGGAAATGGACATCACGCCGGAGAAGGTGCTGGAGATCCAGCAGTACGCGCGTGAGCCCATCTCGCTGGACCAGACGATCGGCGACGAGGGCGACAGCCAGCTCGGCGACTTCATCGAGGACAGCGAAGCCGTCGTCGCGGTGGACGCCGTGTCGTTCACCCTGCTTCAGGATCAGCTGCAGAGCGTCCTGGAGACGCTGTCCGAGCGTGAGGCGGGCGTGGTCCGGCTGCGCTTCGGCCTCACCGACGGCCAGCCACGCACGCTCGACGAGATCGGCCAGGTGTACGGGGTCACCCGCGAGCGCATCCGTCAGATCGAGTCCAAGACGATGAGCAAGCTGCGCCACCCGAGCCGTTCCCAGGTGCTGCGCGACTACCTGGACTAGACGAGAACGACGAAATGGTCGCTACCAGCGTGCTGGTAGCGACCATTTCGTCGTTGTGGGCCTAGCTCTCACATCCGTCGCCGACCACTGATGGCCTATGCGTTCGGCGTGCCTGATCTCTCGGCGATGGCGTCGTCCAAGACGGCGAGCAGCTGCTCGACATGGCCTTCGATGGTGAAGTTCTGGGCCGACACGCTGGCGTTACCGCCAAGCCGTGCGCGCTCGGTCGCACCCACTGGGCCGAGAACCTGCTTCAGCGCAGCCACATAGCTCGCCACGGTCCCCTCGACGATGAGGCCCGTCTCGCCGTCGTCGATGTGATCACGTACTGCCAGCGCATCGCTCACGATGGTCGCCTTGCCGCTTCGCATCGCATTCAGATACGTCTGTTGACCGACGGCCCGGGTGAGCCCGGCGCGTATCGGCGTGACGACGGCATCGGCGCCGGCGAGCAGCGACAGGAACTCCGCGTGTGAGACAGGTCCGGCCTCGACATTCGCGGGCAGGTCCGCACGTCCGTCCAGCTGATTGGTGGCCAACACGAACGTGGTTTCCGGCATAGCCCGTGCCGCTTCAAGAAGTCCCTCATAGTCCCGGAAGGGATTTCCACCGGCAAATACATAGCCACTGGCCCGCTGTGCCGGTTCGACCTTGTGGGCGTGTTCGATCGTCGAGAAGAACGGGGCGAATCGTATCTTGGCCGCGGGCACGTTCCACAACTGCGGAAACAACGTCAGCTCTTCGGATGAGTAGACGACGAAGCGGTCGATCACCCGTTGCGCCAAGTGAACGATCACGTACTCGAGGCGACCCCGAAGCCCGCCATCGCGCTGCCACATCTCGCCGACCATCATCACTACAGGCCGGCGTCGGCGGGGAATGAGCGCCGCGGCCGCGGCCGCCAGCAATTCCACGTTGAACCGGCCGGTCGAACTGTCCAGCACGACCGGTTTGTGTGCCAGCAGAGCGCGGAACACGCGAAGGAAGTTCGTTGCCTCCGCGCGTAGGGAAGGGGTCCCACCAAGTGGGGCGGCGATGGGATCGGTGCGCTCCCCCAGGTAGTCCAGCGTCGCGGCGAACCTTGCGCCGGGGGCCGGATGCTGCCAGGTTGCGTTGCCGGCCGTCATCCGGGACATGCTACAAGCGGCCACTTGACGTGGGCATCCCGGGAGATCGTGGCCGCCACCAGCACCGGATGCCGATCCCGAGTTTCGAGCAACCCACTGTTGCCCCGGGGCTCGTCGGGCGCGCTCAGCGCCGCTCGCGCACCTTGTACGAGGCCGGCCACGACTCCCGGGACTCGTCTCCGGTGAGTGGAGTCCCCTTTCCGAGGACCTGAACGGCGTAGGCCTCCTTACCGGCGCCCACCTCGCGATCAGCCTTCTCCTTGGCCATATACAGCAGTTCGTCGATCGCGAGTTCGCGAAACGCCACGAACGTGGTCTTGCGGACGACGTCCGGGCTCAGCGCCGCCGCCACCATCCGGTCAGTGAGGACACGGCCGGCCAGCACCGCGAGCCCCAGCGCGATGACCGGGACCACCCAGTAGCCGACGACCGACAGTGGGGTCGTGTCCACGAGGCTGGCGTCGCGCGCCACGATCGGGGGAATGGCCGACGACACCGTCATGACCGCGAAGGCCGCCACCCAGATCCATGTCACCAGCGCGGTGACCGGTTCGAACGGATCGCTCTTGACGACCTCGGCGGGCTGGTCGGCTTCGGCGAACTCCCGGACGAAAGGTTTGCCGACCAGAACGCCGACCAGGGCCGCAAGCAGGATGCCCGCACCGCTCAACGTCAGGATCCAGCGCTCCATGAACGTCTGACTCAGCGTGAACGTCAGGATCGCGAGCACCGAAAACGTTCCGATGGCCCCGATTTCGAGCGAGCTGACCGTCGAACGGCGGGCCCGGCTCACGATCAGAGCCACCACCGCCACCGCGAGCGCCACCAACACCGCGACGGCGAGGGGGACGTTCCCCACGAGTATCCAATAGACGACCCACGACACGAAGCCCGACAGGATTCCCATGATGGCTGAGTCTAGGCAAGCCGACCAGGGATGCACGCAGGTATATCCTTTGCCTTCGTGCCCGCAACCGCGAAGACCCCGCCCACCTGGCTGATTAACACAATTGGCCGCATCCGTAACGCCCTCGGCACGGCCAGCCGATCGGCCGTGCCCGCCAACATCGCACTGTTGGAGATCAGCCAGGGCGCGTGGTTGACCCAGGCCCTGTACGCCGCCGCCCAACTCGGTATCGCCGACGAGCTTCGTGACCGTCCACGCTCGAGCTCCGACATCGCGTCCGCCGTCGGCGCCGACCCCGGCGCCACCTACCGACTGATGCGGGCACTGGCTGCCAACGGGTTGCTCAAACTGCACCGCGACGGACGATTCTCGCTGACCCGCGTTGGCCAAGCGCTGCGCTCGGACTACGACGGATCCATGGCCCCGATGATCAAGTTGATCGGCCACCCTTCGCACTGGGAGCACTGGGGCAACCTGCTGTACTCGGTCAAGACGGGCGAGTCGGGGGCGGAGAAGCTGCGCGGCATGCCGGTGTTCGACTATCTCGACACCGATCCCGAGTATGCGAAGGTCTTCAACGACGCCATGACGGGCGTGTCCGCGATGGCGATTGAGGCCGCCGTTCCGGCCTACACCTTCTCCGGCCACAAGCTCATCGTCGATGTAGGCGGCGGCCACGGGGCGCTTCTGGCCGCGGTGCTCGCCACGGCACCCGGTGCCCGCGGTGTGCTGTTCGACCTGCCGTCGGTGATCGCCGGCGCGGGTCCCGAACTCGACCGGGCCGGGGTGTCGGATCGGTGCACCAAGACGGGCGGCTCGTTCTTCGAGGCGGTGCCCGAAGGCGGCGATGCCTACCTGATGAAGACGATCATCCACGACTGGGACGACGAGAAGTCGCTGACGATCCTGCGCAACATCCGCACCGCGATCGCCCCGAACGGCAAACTTCTGCTGTTCGAGTTGGTGCTTCCCGAGGGCGCACCGTCGCATCCCGGAATGCTGCTCGACCTCGAGATGCTGGTGCACCCCGGTGGATGCGAGCGCACCCCGAGCGAATACCGGGATCTTTTGGCGCGCGCCGGGTTCCGGATGACTCGTGTCATCGGGACGGCGGGGCCGATGTCGATTGTCGAAGCGGTGCCGGCGTGAGGACGCGGTGATGCCCGACCGGTTGAACGTCTCGTCGGGTTCCCCGTTCGAGGACCAGGTCGGCTACTCGCGCGCGGTGCGCGTTGGACCGCTCGTCGTCGTCGCGGGCACCACCGCACCGGGTGACGACGCCACGACTCAAGCGCGGGAGGCATTGCGCCGCATAGAGTCTGCATTGCTCGACTGCGGCGCATCGATGACCGATGTCGTTCGGACCCGGATGTTCGTCACCGACATCACGCAGTGGCCAGACATCGCGGCCGTGCACGCCGAGGCGTTCGGCGACATCCGGCCCGTGACGACAATGGTCGAGGTTTCAGCCCTAATCGCGCCGGAACTTCTGGTCGAGATCGAGGCCGACGCCTACGTCCCCGAGTGACCGATCGCCGCGAAGCTCCCGTCCTCGCCAGGCAGGTACGTCGTGACACTTGTCACAGCGCGGGCCGGCAGCGGGCCGTACAGATGCGGGAAGGTCATCGCCTCGGGATCGCCCGGAACGCCGGGCTCCCACCGCACGGGTGCGGTCAGTAGCGACGGGTCCAGCGTCAGCAACAGCATGTCCGTGCGCCCGGCGAAGAGTCGGTTCGCGGGTAGGTGCACCTGCTCCGGGCTGGACAGATGGACGAATCCGCTATCCTCCAGCGACGGCGGCCGACGCTCCCCCGTGACGCGAGCCCGTTCCCACTCCTCTTGGGTGCAAAGGTGCACCAGCTGATGCGATTCCGCAGGCATCGGTCCAGTGTGGCGGAACGGCAACTCGGGTATCGGGTGAGACACGACACACCGGTGAACGCTTGGGGAACAACCCCGGACGCTCAAACGTCTGACAGAGTAGAGACACGCGAGACCGGAGGAGGAGCCATGAACGCAACTCTGACCAGCCCTGAATTGACCCGGGCTGATCGCTGTGACCGTTGCGGCGCCGCCGCTCGCGTCCGAGCGAAGCTGCCGTCGGGAGCTGAACTGCTTTTCTGCCAGCACCACGCCAATGAGCACGAGGCGAAGCTGGTCGAACTGTCAGCCGTCATCGAGGTTAGCCCGGTCGACGCCTGACAGACCCGCCGATCGGCACCCGTGCGGGCGCAATCGGTCCGCGTCGGTAATGCTGGTCTGGTCATGAGCGACCAGCCACAGCCAGTCAGACCGTCCAAGCACCACATTTGGCGGGTTACCAAGCGCACTCTCTCGAAGAGCTGGGACGACTCGATCTTCTCGGAGGCTGCGCAAGCCGCCTTCTGGTGTGCACTGTCCCTGCCTCCCCTGCTGTTGGGGATGCTGGGCAGCCTGGCATGGGTGGCGCCGCTGTTCGGGCCCACCACACTGCAGACGATCGAGAATCAGTTGATCTCAACGGCGGCGAACCTGTTCTCGGGCAACGTCGTCAACGAGATCATCGAGCCCACCATCTCCGACATCGTGGCGGGTGCCCGCGGCGAGGTGGTGTCAGTGGGTTTCGTGATATCGCTGTGGGCGGGGTCGTCGGCGATCTCGGCCTTCGTCGACTCGATCGTCGAGGCGCACGACCAGACTCCCCTGAGGCATCCAGTGCGCCAACGGTTCTACGCGCTGGGCCTGTACATGATCATGCTGCTGGGCGTCATCGTCACCGCGCCGTTCCTCGCGCTCGGGCCGATGAAGGTTGCCGAGTACATCCCCGACAGCTGGGATCACGTCCTGCAGTACGGCTACTACCCCGTGCTGTTCCTCGGCCTGGCCATCGCGGTGGGCGTGCTCTACCGGGTGGCACTGCCCAAACCGCTGCCATCGCACCGACTGGTGTTCGGCGCCCTATTGGCCGCGACGGTGTTCATCATCGCGACGGTGGGGCTGCGCGTGTATCTGACCTGGATCACCGCGACGGGCTACACCTACGGAGCGCTCGCCACACCTATCGCGTTCCTGTTGTTCGCGTTCTTCCTGGGCTTCGCGATCATGATCGGCGCCGAACTCAACGCGGCGATCGAAGAGGAGTGGCCGGCGCCCGACACGCACGCCAAGAGGTTGCGCGGCTGGCTCGAGGAGAAGGCCGAGTCACTCAACGGTGACAGCGGCGCGAGCAGCGTCTCCGTCGAGGACGAGAAGCCCGCCGCGCCCACACCGCACGAGGGAACCGCGACTACTTCTTGAATCCCTCGTAGATCCGCTTGCAGTCCGGGCACACCGGTGAACCCGGCTTGGCCGACTTCGTCACGGGGAACACCTCGCCGCACAGGGCGACGACGTGGGTTCCCATGACCGCGCTCTCGGCGATCTTGTTCTTCTTCACGTAGTGGAAGACCTTGGGAGCGTCGTCGTCCGTGCCGTCGTCGGCGCGTTCGTCAACGTCGGTCCGCTCGATCGTCTGGGTTTCCATACCTACATTGTGCATCGCCACGCTTCGGTAATGAACCGACGGTTTACACCGAACGCAGGTGTGGAACGATGGAGGTATGAAACACGGCCATGAGCTGAGTTTCGACGACGACGGTCAGCCGGTTCTCATCACCCGTGCGGCGGTGCCCTATGAGGAGCAGCACCGCGAGCGTGTGCGCAAGTACCTCACGATCATGTCGTTTCGCGTTCCAGCTCTGATCTTCGCAGCAGGCGCCTACGGCATATGGCACAACGGACTGATCTCCTTGGCCATCCTGGTGGCGTCCATTCCGCTGCCGTGGATCGCCGTGCTGATCGCCAATGACCGACCG
This sequence comes from Mycobacterium sp. IDUB_39, assembly GCF_055419205.1. Taxonomy (NCBI): domain Bacteria; kingdom Bacillati; phylum Actinomycetota; class Actinomycetes; order Mycobacteriales; family Mycobacteriaceae; genus Mycobacterium; species Mycobacterium sp. IDUB_39. The sequence continues at coordinate 325,988 of NZ_JBVAXF010000006.1, read as the reverse complement.
CCGCGAGAGCGTGAGGAGCCACGGCGCTACGCGTCGCGGCGCAAGATTCCGCTCTTCCCCACCGCCGAACGGCCCGCGCTCGAAGAGGCCCCCCTCGCCGTGCCGCCGCCCGATTCGGCTGAGACACCGCGCGACGTTCCGCACTGAGCGAAATCTGGCTCACTTCTCAGGACATTCTCAGGTCGTCGGCGAGAAACTGCAGCTCAGCAGGTGTGTAACTGGCGGCGAGTGGGAACTCTTTGGACTGTCCCGACGTTGAAGTTCATGACAGTTCCAGCCGAGCAGGAGGCAGTAATGGCGAGTGCTACCGCAAGCCGCATCGAGTCCGATCTCGACAGCCAGAGCCCAGCCGCTGACTTGGTGCGCGTGTACCTGAACGGCATTGGCAAGACTGCCTTGCTCACCGCCGCCGATGAGGTCGAACTCGCGAAGCGCATCGAAGCCGGCCTATATGCCCGACACGTCCTGGCCACCAAGAAACGTCTCGGCGAGACCCGCAAGCGCGACCTCGCGGCGATTGTTCGGGACGGCGAGGCGGCCCGCCGCCACCTGCTGGAGGCCAACCTCCGTCTCGTGGTGTCACTGGCCAAGCGCTACACCGGTCGCGGCATGCCACTTCTGGACCTGATCCAGGAGGGCAACCTCGGACTGATCCGCGCGATGGAGAAGTTCGACTACGCCAAGGGCTTCAAGTTCTCCACCTACGCCACATGGTGGATCCGCCAGGCGATCACTCGCGGTATGGCCGACCAGAGCCGCACCATCCGGCTCCCCGTCCACCTCGTCGAGCAGGTCAACAAGCTGGCCCGGATCAAGCGTGAGATGCACCAGAACCTGGGCCGCGAGGCCACCGACGAGGAACTGGCCGAGGAGTCGGGCATCCCCGCCGAGAAGATCGCCGATCTCCTCGAGCACAGCCGTGACCCGGTGAGCCTGGACATGCCGGTCGGCAGCGACGAGGAAGCCCCGCTGGGCGACTTCATCGAGGACGAGAACGCCATGTCCGCCGAGAACGCGGTGATCTCCGAACTGCTGCACACCGACATCCGCCACGTGCTGGCCACGCTCGACGAGCGCGAGCAGCAGGTGATCCGGCTGCGGTTCGGTCTGGACGACGGCCAGCCCCGCACTCTGGACCAGATCGGCAAGCTCTTCGGACTGTCCCGCGAGCGGGTCCGTCAGATCGAGCGCGAGGTGATGTCCAAGCTGCGTCACGGCGACCGCGCGGAGCGCCTGCGTTCCTACGCGAGCTGACCTTTCTCGTCCTGTGATGCCCGTCGCGATGTGCGGCGGGCATCACTGCGTGACGCGACCGTGGTGCAGCCCGCTTCGCGCCCCGACAACGGTAGACTCTTCCCGACGGAGGGCGGCAACATGAACGATCTCATCGACACCACCGAGATGTATCTACGAACCATCTACGACCTCGAGGAAGAGGGCGTGGTGCCACTGCGCGCGCGCATCGCGGAGCGTCTCGAGCAGAGTGGCCCCACCGTCAGCCAGACCGTGTCGAGGATGGAGCGCGACGGCCTCCTGCACGTCGCCGGTGACCGCCACCTGGAACTCACCGACAAGGGACGGGCCCTGGCCATTTCGGTCATGCGCAAGCACCGGCTCGCCGAGCGTCTGCTGATCGACGTCATCGGGCTGCCCTGGGAGGAAGTGCACGCCGAGGCATGCCGCTGGGAGCACGTGATGAGCGAGGACGTCGAGCGGCGCCTGGTGCGGGTGCTCGACAACCCCACGACCTCGCCCTTTGGCAACCCGATCCCCGGTCTCGCCGAACTCGGTGTCGCGCTGCCCAACCCCGACGATGGCAACCTGGTTCGGCTCACCGAACTTCCCGGCGGCTTCCCGATCGCCGTGCGGGTGCGTCTGCTCTCCGAGCACGTCCAGGGTGATGCCGACTTGATCACCCGACTCAAGGACGCCGGCGTGGTGCCCAATGCGCGTGTCACCGTCGAGGTCAGCGACCACGGCAGCGTCATGATCATCATCCCCGGCCACGAGCAGGTGGAGTTGCCCCACGATATGGCCCACGCGGTCAAGGTCGAGAAGGTCTAGCCCCGCGTGTGCCGAACAGGCTTCGCGGCGGCAGCGTGACACCCAGCTGCTGCGCCAGCCGGTAACCGCTGCGCGCCAGTTCCCGAATCTGCTCGGGCCGCATGCCGGTCCGCAGCGCCTGATCCAGCATCCTCGCCATCCGATGGCCGCCATCCCCCCGCAGCGCCGCCTCCAGTGCGATACCGGCCAGCGGACCGTCGCCTCGCGCGTAGGCGGAGAACGCCAGCAGAACCAGTGCATCGACTCGCCACCGGTCCGGAAGCGTGCGGGCCAGTAGCGCCCACAGCGACTCCGCCTGTGCGGCATCACATCCCACCGCCAACGCGTAGAGCATGTCCCGGACTCGCGGATCACTCAGCGCGCCCGCAATCCGGGTGAGATCGGCATCCGATGGCCAACGCCCACGTCCCGTGGCCGCCGCTGTGGCGATGGCGTGCTCGACGTCGGCGCGAGTGTCCGCGTCCGCCCGCTCGGCGCCGCGGGAGGACGCCGCATCGGCGATGGCTGCCCGCAATGCCCGTACGCGAGCGGGATCGGTGACCGTGATGACCTCCAGCAGTTCGGCGCGCGTGCCGTAGAGGCGACGCCCGCCAAGCACGGCCTCGGCGGCCACCGGTGACGCGCACGGGTCGTCCACGGTGCCGCTGCGACCGCACCCGTCCGCGCAGTGCCATCGCCCGCCTGCGCAGACGCGGTCCACGACGTACGCCTCCGCCAGGTCAATCCCGCGGTTCTCCAGGGCCGACGCCAGGGCATCGGCGAGGCGGCGGTGCTCGTCGTCGCACATGCGGCATGCCGCGCCGTCGGCGTCCACGATCACCGCCATCGCGGTGTCAGAACCGCTGCCGGCCGCGAGATCGGCGATCTCCTCGACCGTGACGATCAGCTCCTCGGACAGGTCGGCTCGCATCACGCACCCCATCGCACCGTCCTGAAGGGTCGCGAGGACCAGCGAACTCTCGGGCGTGAACCCCAGAACCGCGGGCAACGCGGCGATCAGGGCGCCGGGCCGGTTGTCGTGGAAGTCACCAGTATTGGATGTGGTCATGCGCCGAACGTGACATCAGCTGCCGTCTGGTTCTCGACACGATGGCGGCATCGGCGGCCTAGCTGTGGATGAAGTCGGGTCTGGGGATGGAAGTTCACCCGGTATTGACGCCGTCGGCATGCGCTCGAGTCTCGGCGACACCATGCGTGCGCATATGAGCAAAATGATGCTCATCCGTTGACGCTGTCACATCTCCCTCCCTAACGTGATTGTCGTCATGCGCGGCCCAACCACCGGCGCGCACAGCTAGGAGGAAACGTGAGACTCGCAAAAGCCCTCTCGGGAATCGCGCTCGGAGCCGCAATGGCCATGGCGTTCTCCGGGTGCTCAGTCCCAGGTGACGACGCCGCCCAGAGCACCACCGTCGTCGACGGACCGCTCAAGATCGGCTTCAGCCAGGCCACTCAGCAGAGCCCGTTCTACGTCGCGCTCACCGACGCGGCCAAGGCCGAGGCGCAGGCCCAGGGTAATGAGTTCTTCTACGCCGATGCCAACGGCGACGTGACCAAGCAGAACAACGACGTCCAGGACTTGATCACCCGGGGTGTCAACGTGCTGGTGATCAACCCTGTCGACCCGAAGGGCATCACACCCTCCCTGGCGGCAGCCAAGGCGGCGGGCATCAAAGTCGTCACCGTCGACCGCCCGGTCGAATCAGGCGCCGCGGCGTTCGTCGGCCGCGACAACAAGGCCATGGGCCAGCTCGTTGGGGAGGCAGCCGTGAGCACGCTCGGGCCGGCCGGGGGCAAGATCATCGAGATCCAGGGCGACGCAGGTGGCGCGGTGGCGCGGGATCGCCACGACGGATTCCAGGCGGCGGTGGCGGCTCAGCCCAACATCACCATCATCGACGGTCCCTACTGCGACTACACCAGGTCCAAGGCTGTGACAGCGATGCAGGATCTCCTGCAGGCCCATCCCGACCTCAAAGCCGTCTACGCCCAGAACGACGATATGGCGCTGGGCGCTCTGCAGGTGTTGACCGAGAACAACCGCACCGACGTCAAGGTCTTCGGGGTCGACGGCCTGATGGAAGCAGTGCGTGCCATCGCCAACGGCGACCAGTACATCGCCACCGCGCTCAACGATCCCAACGCCGAGGGAAAACTGGCGATTGAGACTGCGGTGAAGGTCGCCCGCGGTGAGACCGTGCCGGAGTTCGTCGACGCCGGAACCGATTTGGTCAACAAGTCCAACGCACCAGCGCTTCAGGGCGAATCAACGTTCGCCGCGGCGTAGCGAGCCGAGTTTCAGTCAGCCAAAGACAATGCACGAGGAGAAACTTCTGATGACAACCGAGGCCCCCGCCCCGGCAACCGTGTCGGCCCCACAGACTCTGCCCCAGCGCATGACCGCGGCGGTGATGTACGCGCCAGGCGACATCCGGGTCGAGCAGGCGCCGGTGCCCAGTCCCGCACCCGGTGAGGTGCTGCTCAAGGTCGCCGCCTGCGGCGTGTGCGGCTCCGATATCCCCCGGATGCTGCGCAACGGTGGCTACGTCATGCCGATCATCTGCGGGCATGAGTTCTCCGGCTGGGTCGTCGAACTCGGCGCAGGCGTCGACGGATTCGAGGTCGGCGAACTCGTATCGGTCCCACCGCTGATCCCGTGCCGGCGCTGTGACTTCTGCTCCGACGGCGCGTTCGGACTCTGCGAGAACTACGACTATTTCGGCAGCAGATCCGACGGTGCCTACGCGCAGTACGTCGTGTCCCCGGTCGGCAATCTGCTGAAACTGCCCGCGGGCATCGATCCTCGCGCAGCCGCGATGCTGGACCCGGCCGCCATCGCACTGCACGGACTGTGGAAAACGAACCTGCGGGCCGGGCACCGCGTCCTGGTGATCGGCGCAGGTCCGATTGGGCTCTTCGCAGTGCAATGGGCAAAGCTGCACGGCGCCAGCCAGATTGTGGCAGTCGACCTCAGTGAGGAGAAGGCCGCCATGGCCCGCGAGGCTGGTGCCACCCACGCGGTGCAGAGTGCCGAGGAGGCCCGCGCCCTGGGTGGCCGCGGCTACGACGTAGTGCTCGAGTCCGCGGGCGTGCCCGCGACAGCCGACATGGCGGCGAACCTGACCGGCCCGCACGGACACGCGGTCTTCGTCGGCATCCCGCATGCGCCGGTAACGCTGGAGAAGGAGACCTTCAACCAGTTCATGCGGCTGGAGACCAGCCTGCACGGCTCGTGGAACTCATTCTCCGCACCGTTCCCCGGCGACGAGTGGCGCACCTCGGCTCAGATGATGGCCGAAGGAAAGCTGAAGTGGGAGTTCATGATCACTCACGAACTGCCGTTGTCGGCACTGCCGGACATGATGCAGCAGCTCGGTGACCGCTCGATCTTCTCGTCAAAAGTTCTGTTCATGCCCAACGAGGACTGAGTCATGGGAATTCTTCTGTCGATCGACCTCGGCACCGAAGGCGCACGCATCGGTGCGTTCACCGAGGACGGCACCCCGTTGGGCACGGCCCACCGCCCGTACTCGACTCACCACCCCAGGCCGGGGTGGGCCGAGCAGGATCCGCGGGACTGGTGGGCCGCGATCACCGCCGCAACCCGTGAATTGCTGGGCAATGACCCGTGTCGGGCAGCCGGCCAGGTCATCGCCATCGCCGCGTCGACAACCGCCTCAACGGTGGCCGTTGTCGACGCGGCCGGAACACCGCTACGCCCGGCGATCCTCTGGATGGACGCGCGCGGTGCGGCGGAATCGGAGCGAACCGCACAACTGAGCGGGCAGCATCCGATCCTCGACTGGTCGGGCGGATCCGATGCCGCGGAATGGCTACTGCCCAAGGCGATGTGGCTCAAGAGTCACGATCCCGACGCGTACCGATCGGCCGCGCGCATCGTGGAGGCCGTCGACTACATCACGTTCCGGCTGACCGGCCGATGGGTCGGTTCGCAGATGAACGCCGTGTGCAAGTACAACTACGACTCCATCGCCGGGCGTTTCCCCGTGGAACTCTATGCCGCGCTGGGCATGGAGGACCTCGTCGGCAAGCTGCCTGATGAGATCGTCGAGGTCGGCGGTGTCGCGGGCACCCTCACCGAGAGCGCGGCTGCCGATCTGGGCATCCACGATAAAGCGATTGTGGCCGTGGGCGGTATCGATGCGCACGTGTCTCTGCTGGCCTGTGGGGGCAAGGTGGACGGGCTCGTCTCCATCGTGTCCGGCACGTCGTCGGCCATCGTCACCGAAGTGGACGAACCGACCACCTCCAACGAGGTGTGGGGCCCCTACCCCGACGCGTTGAATCACGGTAAGTGGCTGGTCGAGGGCGGTCAGGTCACCAGCGGTTCGGTTCTCAAGTGGACTGGTGAGTCCATCATGGGCGTACGCCGCGAGGATCTTCCGGCGCTCATTGATCAGGCGAGCGCGGTTGACCCGGGTGCGCATGGTCTGCGAGCCCTCGATTACTTCATGGGCAACCGCACGCCACACCGGGAGGCCCGCCTGCGTGGTGCCGTAGTCGGGCTCACCCTGGGGACGACGAAAGCGGAACTTTACCGGGCGATGGTCGAAGCCGTCGCGTGCGGGACCCGCAGTGTTGTCGACTCATTCGAGCGGTCCGGGGTGCCCTGCGAACGGCTCGTCTTCTCCGGTGGCATCGAGCGGAACTCGTTGTGGCAGCAGGTGACGATCGACGTGCTCGGCCGACCCGCCGAACTGGTGATCGGCGAGAACCTCACGCTGAGGGCCTGTGCGGTGATCGCGGCGACCGCCGCCGGGATCGTTCCGAGCCTGCGCGCCGGATCCCAACTGTTCGCCCCTCGGGTCCGGATGCTGGAACCCGACCCGAAGCGAATAGCGGTCTATGACAAGACCTTTGACGACTATCAGCGGCTGACCGCCGCGCTGCGCCCGATCATGTGTGACACCGCCGACGGCGGTTCTGGCGCAGGCGTGGCCGCGCGCCGCGCGTTCCGGGTGATGCGCTGATGAGCGCGGCCGCTGACGAGAGCCACACGGGCCTGCTGCTCTATGTTGCGCAGTGCTACTACGAGCAGGGCCGCACCCAGGAGGACATCGGGTCCGAGCTTCACCTGACCCGATGGAAGGTGGGACGACTGCTCGACGAGGCCCGCGGGGTGGGCCTGGTACAGATCAGGATCGTGCACCCGCAGGCGCGCCGCACAGACCTCGAAGTCGCGATGCGCAGCCGGTTCGGACTACGCGAGTGCGTGGTGGTGCCGGGCCCCGACAACCGCGACCCGGACAGCGAGCACGTCGCCGCGGCCGCCGCCAACTACCTGAAGTCAAACTCGTCGTGGATCACCACCCTGGGCGTCTCCTGGGGCAACACTCTGCAGCAAGTAGCCGCGGTGCTGCCCGACGGATGGACACGCGGTATCGAGGTCATTCAGGCCAACGGCGGGGTCAGCCGATCCGTGCATCCCACGAAGGCGGCCAACATCGTGACAAGCATCGCCCATAGCGGAAATGGCCGGGCCACCCTGTTGCCGGTACCGGCAATTGTCGAGCGAATCGAAACGCGTGATGCGCTCTACACCGAGGGTTTCGTAGAGGACGTGCTGTCCCGCGCCCGTAAGGCAGAGGCGCTCCTGTTCTCACTGGGGGCGCTCGGCCCGACGTCAGTCCTCGTCGAGTCCGGTGCAGTCACGCCTGCCGAACTCGCCCAACTCGACGCGGCCGGCGCCTGCGGAGACATCCTCGCCCACTACATCACCACCACCGGTGATATCGCCTACCACGATATCGACAGGCGAACAGTCGGTCTCAGCCTCGACGACGTCAAGAACGCCAACTGCGCGATCGCGGTGGCAGCGGGAACACACAAGGTCCCCGTCATCAACGGCGCCCTGACCAGCGGGCTGTGCTCGGTCCTCATCACCGACGAACCCACGGCACTCGCCGTGCTGGAGCACCGATATGACAAATAGCCACACCATCAGTTCGACACCGCCGGACCAGGTTGTCGACGCCGAGCGAGTCACCGCACTGCGGATGGCCGATATCGTGAAATCGTTTCCGGGAACAAGGGCGTGCGATGGCGCGAGCCTCGAGGTCGCCAGGGGCGAAGTGCACTGCCTGCTCGGCGAGAACGGTGCCGGCAAAAGCACCCTCATGAAGATTCTGTCCGGCTCCTATACGCCGGATTCGGGAACGATCACTCTCGGCGGCGAGGACGTCACGTTCACCTCCCCCATCGATGGTGTCCGGGCCGGGATCAACACGATCTACCAGGAATTGGACCTCGTCCCGGACATGACCGTGGCACAGAACCTGTTCCTGGGCCACGAACCGCTGCGCGGCCCGTTCGTCGCACGCCGGGAACGAGATCGCCTGGCAGCCGAGGCGATCACCCGGGTCGGCGGTGGCTTCGCACCGTCGGATGTGGTGGCCAATCTGTCTGTGTCCGATCAGCAACTCACGGCGATCGCGAAGGCACTCACCACCGATGCCCGCGTCATCATCATGGATGAGCCCAGCGCCACGCTCACCGATCACGATCTCGCTGAGGTGTTCCGCGTCATCCGCGAACTCACCGCCGCGGGCAAGTCCGTGATCTACATTTCCCACCGCCTCGACGAGGTGAAGGAGATCGGTGACCGCGCTACCGTGATGCGCGACGGCGCCACCGTCGGCGTCTTCGACGTCGCGACGGTGACCAAGGACGAACTGGTCGAGGCAATGATCGGCCGTGGCCTGCAACCCCACACGCCGCGCCCAGCCCGCCCGGACGGCGAGAGAGCCGAACTGCTCGAGATCCGCCGCGCCACCATCCCCGGAGTGATCGACGTATCGGGCATCGCTGTCCGGCGCGGGGAGATCGTCGGGCTGGCGGGGTTGGGCGGCGCCGGCCGTTCCACGCTGTTGGCGACCCTGTTCGGCGACAGGCGTGGCATGCTCGACCTGACTCTGAGTGGCTCCCGCATCACCCGGCAGACCCCCCGGGGCGCTGTCTTGGCCGGAATCGGCCTGGTCCCCGAGGATCGCAAGAGCCAAGGTCTGTTCCTCGAGCAGTCGATCCTGCGTAACGCCGGCATCGCGGCGTTGGCGCCGTTCGGCATCAACCCCATGAAAGCTGTTAGACGGCTGTGCACGCCGCCACTGCGGCGCCTCGGTGTCAAGTTCTCCAGCATTGATCAGCCTGTCGGTGAGCTCTCCGGCGGTAATCAGCAGAAGGTTGTGCTGGCCAAGTGGATGGCCCGCGGAATTGACCTGCTACTGCTCGATGAACCCACCCGCGGATTGGACATCGGCGCGAAAGCCGATCTGTTCGAACAGGTTCAGGCGCTGGCCGAGGCCGGTGTGGGCGTGTTGATGGCCTCCAGCGAGCTGAGCGAACTCACCGAGAACTGCGATCTGATCTGGGTCATGCACGAGGGCAGGAACATCGCGGCATACGACCCGAGAACCACATCGTCGGCGGACATCGCCCGCTGCGTTGTCACAGGAGGAAACGACCTTGACTGACCTCATTCAGAGCCCCACTCCGCACGCGCCGTCCACCACAGCTGGTACCGCGCGCACACGTCGCCAGAACATCATCGTGCGGTTCAATCTGCTGTTCATCTTCGCTGCATTGTTCGTCGTCGCATCCGTCACCGCCCCGCAGTTCCTCACCTCACAGAACCTGGCGAACCTGCTCCAGCAATCCAGCCTCACCGGCATCGTCGCGATAGGCATGACTGTCGTGATTCTCACCTCTGGCATAGACCTGTCGGTGGGAAGCGTTGCGGCACTGTCGGGAATGCTGGTCGCGATCCTCATAGGCCTGGGGGTCGCCTGGCCCATCGCCATGCTGTTGGCCATCGCGAGCGGGCTGGTGCTCGGCGGGATCATGGGTGGATTGACGGCCTACCTAGCCTTGCCGGCGTTCATGATCACGCTGGCCGGGATGCAGAGCATCCGCGGTCTCACCTTCCTGACCACCAACGGCACACCCACAACCGCCGAGATTCCGATCGGCCTGCGGTTCTTAGGCGCAGGAACCATCGCCGGCATTCCGGTCGTCGGGCTGATCTTTGTCATCACCACAGTGATCGTGGGTCTGGTTCTGCGCCGCACGACCTTCGGTGAACACATCTACGCGGTCGGCAGCAACGCCAAGGCGGCACGGCTATCCGGGCTGCCGGTACAGCGCATAACCACTGCGGCGTATGTGATCTGCGGCGGATTGGCTGCGCTGGTCGGTGTGCTGCTCACCGCACGGCTCACCATCGGTCAACCCACGGCCAACACCGGGCTGGAACTGGACGCCATCGCTGCGGTGGTGTTGGGAGGGACCAGCCTGTTCGGCGGAAAGGGCGGTGTGATGGGCACATTCATCGCTGTGCTGCTGCTGTCGGTGCTGCGCAATCTCTTCAACCTGCTGGGGCTGAGTTCGTTCTTCCAGATGCTTGTGACCGGGCTCATCCTGATCGCGGCGCTGATCATGAACTACGTCCTCGACCGTCAGACCAAGACCGCCTGAAACCCAGGCAACAACAGAAGGGCTTCGAATCCGATGACTACCGACACACAGCTGACCACCACTGCGGTCGCCGCAATGATCGACCACACCCTGCTCAAGCCGGAGGCGACCGCGGCCGACGTGGAGGCGCTGATCGCCGAGGCAGTGGCACTGGGCACGTACTCGGTGTGCGTGTCACCATCGATGCTACCGATCAGCGTCCCTTCCGACTCGGGCCTGAAAGTCGCAGTGGTGTGCGGCTTTCCGAGCGGGAAGCACAGCTCTGCGGTCAAGGCTGCCGAGGCCGCCGAAGCAGTGCGCCTCGGCGCGGACGAGATCGACATGGTGATCGACATCGGGGTGGCGAAGGAGGGCTTGTTCGACCGCGTCGAGGCCGATATCGCAGCGGTGCGCGTCGCCACGCCGGCGCCGACGGTACTGAAGGTGATCATCGAGTCGGCCGCGTTGACCGACGACGAGATCGTCGGGGTGTGCCGTGCAGCCCTGGCAGCGCGCGCCGACTTCGTCAAGACCTCAACGGGTTTCCATCCGGCCGGCGGTGCCAGCACTCACGCGGTCGAGCTGATGTACCGCACCGTCCACGGCGGTGGACTCGCGGTGAAGGCATCCGGCGGTGTGCGCACCCTCGAGCAGGCACAGGCGATGATCGCGGCGGGCGCAACACGGCTCGGCGTGTCGGGATCGAGAGCCCTGCTCAGCACGTCTGGTCCCGAGGTGGCATCCGACTACTGACAGGCTTCCCATCGGGAAGAAACTGTGGCCCGTGGGGACGGTGTTCACCCGGTATTGACGCCGTCGGCATGCAGGGTTGAGGCAAGCGGCGTAGGACTACACCCATGGGTTCCTCGCAGGAGTACGACCTCGTCGTCATCGGATCCGGTCCCGGCGGCCAGAAGGCTGCCATCGCGGCGGCCAAGCTCGGCAAGTCGGTCGCGGTGATCGAGCGAGGCCGGATGCTCGGCGGCGTCTGCGTGAACACCGGCACGATCCCGTCGAAGACGTTGCGCGAGGCCGTCGTCTACCTCACCGGTATGAGCCAGCGCGAGCTGTACGGCGACAGCTATCGCGTCAAGGACAAGATCACCCCCGCCGACCTGCTGGCCCGCACACAGCACGTGATCGGCAAGGAGGTCGACGTCGTGCGCGCTCAGCTGATGCGCAACCGCGTCGAGTTGTACGTCGGGCACGCCCGCTTCGTCGACGACCACTCCATCCTGATCGAGGACCCGTCGCGGGCCGAGCGAATCACCGTCTCGGGCCGACACATCGTCATCGCCACCGGCACCAAGCCGGCCCGGCCCCCCGGCGTCGAGTTCGACGAGGATCGCGTCCTGGACTCTGACGGGATCCTGGACCTCAAAACCATTCCGACCTCGATGGTCGTCGTCGGCGCCGGGGTCATCGGCATCGAGTACGCCTCGATGTTCGCCGCGTTGGGCACCAAGGTCACGGTCGTGGAGAAGCGCGCGGCAATGCTGGAGTTCTGCGACCCGGAGATCGTGGAGTCGCTGCGCTTCCATCTGCGGGATCTGGCGGTCACGTTCCGGTTCGGCGAGGAGGTGACCGCCGTCGACGTCGGCTCTGCCGGCACCGTCACCACCCTGGCCAGCGGCAAGCAGATCCCGGCGGACACCGTCATGTACTCGGCGGGACGGCAGGGACAGACCGATCACCTCGACCTCGACGCGGCCGGTCTGGAGGCCGACGATCGCGGGCGCATCTTCGTCGACGAGAACTACCAGACCAAGGTCGACCACATCTACGCCGTCGGCGACGTCATCGGCTTCCCCGCGCTGGCCGCCACCTCAATGGATCAGGGCCGTCTCGCGGCGTATCACGCGTTCGGCGAGCCGTGTAAGGGCATGACCGAGCTGCAACCGATCGGCATCTACTCCATTCCGGAGGTCTCCTATGTCGGAGCCACCGAGGTGGAACTGACCAAGGACTCGATCCCCTACGAGGTGGGGGTGTCGCGCTACCGCGAACTCGCCCGCGGCCAGATCGCCGGTGACTCCTACGGCATGCTCAAACTGCTCGTCTCGACCGAGGACCTACGCATCCTGGGCGTGCACATCTTCGGTACGTCAGCGACCGAACTGGTGCACATCGGCCAGGCCGTGATGGGCTGCGGCGGCACCGTTGAGTACCTGGTCGACGCCGTCATCAACTACCCGACGTTCTCAGAGGCCTACAAGGTCGCCGCACTGGACGTGATGAACAAGCTCAGGGCACTGAGTCAGTTCCGCGCCTAGCAGCCGTCGTCCAGCATCGTCGGGGCATCGTCACCCTCCCCGCCCGCCTCGGCGCGCTCCAACAGGTGCGCCACGGCAGGTCCGAAGGGCGCCGAGTAGGACACCGCCTCGTCGCAGCCACCACCGTCCAACCCGCCGGTCAGACCCGCGATCGTCGCGCCGGACACCCAGGGCGAGCCACTCGTGCCGTCGGACAGCCCCGTGCAGGGCAACGCGGGGTATCCCCGTTCGGTCGCCGTGGTGGCGGTACTGCACCCGACTGGTCCTCCCCCGATGCCCAGCGCGTAGCCGGTCAGCGTGATCGCCACACCCTGGCGCGGCGCGGAACCGAGCACGAAACCGCCACCCGCTGCCGACTCGACCGAGTCACCGCCAGCCCTGCTCACTCGGGCGATGGCGTAGTCCGCCACCGGGTCCTGATCGGACACCCAGCGAGGGTCCAGGTAGACCGCGTCGATGTGCCAGAAGTCCTCTGGCTCTGCGTCATCGGAGAAACCAGGCACGAAGTAGGCGTCGATCCCGTCGGATATGCAGTGCGCCGCGGTGATGATCAGATCACCGTCCTTGGAGTCGAGCACCGAACCCGAGCAGGTGTGCAGCGTCTGGTTGCCGAGGAACACGGCACCGATGCGCCGGTCCGGTTCGACAGACGCCGCGCTCGCCGCGGTCGCCTCGACTCCGGCCGGATGCGGGGGCACCGCCGGTCGCGGGGACACCGCCCGGTCGGAACACCCCGGCGCCAGCGCCACCAGGGCGGCCAGCGCAAGCATCCGGATCCTCATCTGACGATGGTGCCCGATGTACCTAGGAATTCGCCCAGCACACTGTCGCGTTCATAACGAAGGGTGGGCCTGCGATGGCAGATACCCCAACGTGCGGGACACTAGAGATCACGGAGTGTGGCGGTCCGACCGTCGATGACCCGTGGTGAGGAGGCAAGGCGATGGCCGACAACCCGGAACAGCAGTATCAGCCCGAACAGAACGGGATGTACGAGCTGGAGTTCCCCGCACCACAATTATCGCTGCCCGATGGTCGGGGGCCCGTGATGATTCACGCCCTCGAGGGCTTCTCCGACGCAGGTCACGCCATCCGGTTGGCCGCCACCCACCTCACGGACACTCTCGACACCGAGCTCGTCGCGTCGTTCGCCATCGACGACCTGCTGGACTACCGGTCGCGGCGACCGCTGATGACATTCAAGACCGATCACTTCACCCACTACGAAGATCCCGTGCTGAACCTCTACGCCCTGCACGACAGCGTGGGCACGCCGTTTCTGCTGCTGGCGGGCATGGAGCCCGACCTGAAATGGGAACGGTTCATCGCGGCGGTTCGTCTGCTGGCAGAGCGTCTCGGCGTCCGCAAGGTCATCGGACTGGGCACCATTCCGATGGCCGTGCCGCACACTCGCCCGGTCACCATGACCGCGCACGCCACCGACAAGGAACTGATCGCCGAGCACCAGCCGTGGGTCGGTGAGGTTCAGGTCCCCGCGAGCGTGTCGAATCTGCTCGAGTACCGGATGTCGCAGCACGGGCACGAAGCCCTGGGATTCACCGTGCACGTACCGCACTACCTGGCACAAACGGACTACCCGCCCGCAGCCGAGGCCCTGTTGGCCGAGGTCAGCAGGGCGGCTGCGCTGCAGATTCCGCTCACGGCACTCGGTCAGGCGAGCGCGGAGGTGCACACCAAGATCGCCGAGCAGGTCGAGGCCAGCACCGAGGTCGCTCAAGTGGTTTCTGCGCTGGAGCACCAGTACGATGCTTTCGTCGCTGCTCAGGAGAACCGGTCACTGCTGGCCCGGGACGAAGATCTGCCCAGCGGCGATGAACTGGGCGCGGAATTCGAACGCTTCCTCGCCGAGCAGGCCGGTGACGAGCCCACCGACGGGCGCGACGGACCTGCATCGCCCTGACGGGCCCGACGACGGAGTTGGCGGATGACGACGGACCAGAAGTCCCACCTACGACCCGTGCGTGAAATCGTCCCGACGTTGGAGTACCGCACCATCCACGGATACCGTCGCGCCTTCCGAGTGGCCGGATCCGGTCCCCCGATCCTGCTGATTCACGGCATCGGCGACAACTCCACGACATGGACCACGGTCCAGACCAAGCTCGCGCAGCGGTTCACCGTCATCGCGCCCGACCTGCTGGGTCACGGGAAGTCGGACAAGCCGCGCGCCGACTACTCGGTCGCCGCCTACGCCAACGGCATGCGCGACCTGCTCAGTGTCCTCGACATCGAACGAGTGACAGTGGTCGGTCACTCGTTGGGCGGCGGGGTCGCCATGCAATTCGCCTACCAGTTCCCACAATTGGTGGACCGGCTCATCCTCGTTGGCGCGGGCGGCGTGACCAAGGACGTCAACGTCGCACTGCGCATCGCGTCCCTTCCGATGGGCAGCGAGGCCCTCGCAGCGCTGCGCCTGCCCATGGTGTTGCCCGCCCTGCAACTGGTCGGCCGAGTGGGCGGCGCCCTGTTCGGCAAGACCGGTGTCGGCCGCGACATCCCCAACATGCTGCGCATCCTGGCCGACCTGCCGGAGCCGACGGCGTCATCCGCCTTTGCCCGCACCCTGCGTGCAGTGGTGGACTGGCGGGGCCAGGTGGTCACCATGCTCGACCGATGTTATCTGACCGAATCCGTTCCCGTTCAACTGATCTGGGGATCAAAGGACTCGGTGATCCCCGTGAGTCACGGCCGCATGGCGCACGCGGCGATGCCGGGCTCACAACTCGAGATCTTCGAGGGCTCAGGCCACTTCCCCTTCCACGACGATCCGGACCGCTTCGTTGCGCTCGTGGAGACGTTCATCGACTCGACAGCCCCCGCGACACACGACCAGGAAGCACTTCGGAACCTGCTGCGTACGGGTGTCACCGAGGCCGACTTGACCGGTCCCACCGGCACCCGGGCCGCGGTGCTGGACGCGATGGACACCGACGAGCGCAGCGCCACCTGAGGTCGCAGAGCCGCCCAGTCCGGCCGCCCGACGACGTAGCATCGGCAGATGGCTATCGACGTGACCGTGTTGCGCGTCTTCACCGACTCCGACGGCAATCACGGCAATCCCCTGGGCGTGGTTGACGCCGACCAAGTGCCCCCCTCCGACCGCCAGCGCATCGCCACGCAATTGGGTTACAGCGAAACCATTTTCGTCGGACTGCCGGCACCAGGAGCCACCACCGCCATAGCGCACATCTTCACCCCGACGACCGAGCTTCCGTTCGCGGGGCATCCGACCGTGGGAGCGGGCTGGTGGCTGCGCAACCGCGGGACGCCGGTCAACACGCTGCAGGTGCCCGCCGGGGTGGTGCAGGTCGAGCACCAGTCTGCACCCGACGGTGAGTTCACCACGATCACCGCGCGCGCGGAGTGGGCACCGGAGTTCTCCATTTACGAAATGTCATCGATCGACGAGGTCCTAGCCGCCGATCCAGATGACTACGCCGAGGACGTCGAGCACTACGTGTGGTCGTGGAGCGATCGGGCCGCCGGTGCGATCCGGTCGCGGATGTTCGCCAGCCACTTCGGCATCCCCGAGGACGAGGCCACCGGTTCGGCGGCCGTGCGCATGACGGACTACTTGAGTCGCGATCTCTCCATCACGCAGGGCAAGGGTTCACACATTCGCACGTCCTGGGACGCCCAGGGCTGGGTGAAGGTCGCAGGCCGGGTCGTCGACGACGGCACCAGGCAGATCGACTGACCCGCTCGCCCGGTCAGCTGGAGGGGGCGACCTTGCGGTGCGCGCGCAGCGCCTCGATCTCACGTTCGAAGTCATCGGCCGAGGAGAACGACCGGTACACCGAGGCGAACCGCAGATAGGCCACCTCGTCGAGGTCTCGTAGCGGGCCAAGAATCGCCAGACCGACCTCATTGCTGGCAACCTCGGGTGATCCGGCGGCGCGGACGGTGTCCTCGACCTGCTGAGCCAGCAGGTTCAGCGCGTCGTCGTCGACCTGTCGGCCCTGGCACGCCCGGCGGACGCCCTTGATCACCTTCTCCCGACTGAACGGTTCGGTGACCCCGCTGCGCTTGACGACCGCCAACACGGCGGTCTCGACGGTGGTGAAACGCTTGCCGCACTCCGGGCACGAGCGGCGGCGGCGGATGGCCTGCCCCTCATCGGCCTCACGGGAGTCGACCACTCGAGAGTCAGGGTGACGGCAGAACGGACAGTGCATCACCGCTCCTTCGCCGCCTATGACCAGCCCGGGCAACCCGGTCGCATACGAGCGTACCGTCGCACGGGCGCAGGGTTCACGGCGCACGGCGCACGTCAGCCCACGGGGGCGATAAGCGTCTGCCCGGCATCGACCGCGGCGGAATCCAATTCGTTGAGCTCACGGATCTGATCAACGACCGCACCGGTGGGCGCATCGGGGGCCACGCGACGGGCAAGCTGCTGCAGCGACTCCCCCATTTGCACCTGGACGACGGCCAGCTGGCCCGGCACGGGCTGGGGCACCTCGGGCGGGGCGCCGAACTGGGCCACTAGTCCGAGCCACACCGTGATGCCGGCTGCCATCAGCGCCAGCAGCACCGTCGTGACCGGTGTGATGGGCTTGCGGCGGTGCGAAGCCCGCGACATCAGAACGCCGGTGCCGCGGTACCGCAGCGGCTCCGCGGCCGGCCGACGGCGTTGCGGACCCCGCGACACATCGGGACGTCGCCGCACCGGGCGAGCGATGAGATCGGTCGGGTTCTCCCTGGTGATGATGGTCATCTTCGAGCCTTTCGGTGAAGCGGCGGAGCGTGTGTTCGCTTGTGTGTTCGAAATATAATCGATCAGGTGTTCGATGAATAGAACATGTGATCGAACTGTTGCAAACGATATCGGCGACCACCGACAAGTTCCGGCCATCGCGCGCCGCCTCCGACACGCGTCGAACACATGTTTGATTATCGGAGTTGACAGGACTAGATTCGCCAACATGAGTGACAGCAGCGACACACGAGACGGAAGCGACGACACACCTGTGCGCCGTGACGCCGCGCTGACCGAACGTCAGCGCACCATCCTCGAGGTCATCCGCAATTCGGTCACCACCAGGGGATATCCACCGAGCATCCGAGAGATCGGCGATGCCGTCGGCCTGACCTCGACGTCATCGGTCGCACACCAACTGCGCACGTTGGAGCGCAAGGGCTTCCTACGACGCGACGCCAACCGGCCCCGCGCGGTGGACGTGCGCGGTTCCGACGACATGGTGACCCCGATCGTGACCACCGACGTCGCCGGCTCAGACACGCTGCCCGAACCCACCTTCGTACCCGTTCTCGGCCGGATCGCCGCGGGTGGTCCGATCCTTGCCGAAGAGGCGGTGGAGGACGTCTTCCCCCTGCCGCGCGAACTCGTCGGCGAGGGATCGCTGTTCCTTCTCAAGGTCGTCGGCGAGTCGATGATCGACGCCGCGATCTGTGACGGCGACTGGGTGGTCGTGCGTCAGCAGAATGTGGCCGACAACGGCGACATCGTGGCCGCCATGATCGACGGCGAGGCAACGGTCAAGACGTTCAAGCGCACCCGGGGACAGGTCTGGCTGATGCCGCACAACCCGGTGTTCGACCCGATCCCCGGTAACGACGCGGCCATCCTGGGCAAGGTCGTCACCGTCCTCCGCAAGGTGTGACGGCGGTCAGCCGCGTCAGCCTCTGACGAAGCCGTTCGTCAGAGCGAATTCCTCACTGGCGAACCAAACCTCGGCCTTCACCCGGTCGTACTGCTCCGAGCCGGGTAGCCAGTACAGTCCCGTCTTGGTGTCAGCCTTGATCGGATATCCAGCAGGGGCACCATCACCCTCATCGGAGGCCAGCCGCAACGACGTCTGAGCCGGTGCGGGCTCATCGAGCTGTATGGCCGCATGCCGACCGCTGGGCGGCCCACTAACGGCCTCCGCCTCCTCTGGGCGAGCCTCCTCTGGATGATCCACCGCTGCGGGGTCGACCGCCTCGGCGGCGTCCGCGGCCTCGAGGTCATCGTCGACGGCCTCGGTGTCCTCCCAGACCTCCGAGGCCTCCGAGTCCTCCATGGTCTCCTCGTCGGTGGAGTCGCGCTCCTCGACGACGCTCACAATGAGGTTGGGCTTCGTGTCGATCGCGTCCTGATCGAGGGAGAATCCACCGTCCAACGAACGTGCGGCGGGAACCTCCGGCGGCACGGACGCGGCCGGGGTCGCGGGGCCACCGCCCTCGTCGTCCTTCGGCATCGCCCACGCGCTCAACGGCACGAAGGGCTGCTGCTGGCTGGCCGGTGTCGGGCCTGCTGACGGCATCGGGCCGGACGCGAAGTCGTTGCCCTCGTCGTCGTCATCGTGATCGTGATCGTCGTCGTGATCATGATCGTCACGATCGCCGTCGTCATAGTCGTCGTAGTCGTCGAAGCGGTCTATCGGTGCGCGGTCCTCACCGCGCCGCCGGTTCAGGATCACCGCGACGACCACGGCACCCACCAGGACGAGTACGGGTATGAGGGCGAGTGCCCACCACCACTTCTGATACCACGGCTGCCCGCCGTCATCGCTTGCCGGCCCGGTGGCCTGGGGGGCCCTCGGGGCGTCCTGACCGGGCACCGCGAGACCAGCGAGCGCGTTGGCCAGATTCGGCGGCTCGGTGGAGAACTCGTTGCTCGCACGATCGAACGTGATCGCCCCGTTGGCGAACTTCTGGGTGATCACATCGCCGTTTTCGGTCTGATCTGCGGTCGGCGCACCGAGATCGCCGGTCGCGCCGCCGAGTTTGGCCCAGGCCGCGTTCATCGCGCCGCGCACGATCACAGCGCCGAAGTCCGGCGTCCAGAAGATCACCGGCTCGTCGGGGGCGGCGAACTTCGCGATGCGACTGGCGGGGGCGAGACCACCATCGGCCTCGGAGGCGATCGGGAAGCCGAGGTCACTCGTCGGCCCGCCCACGCTCTCGTACTTCTCCAGCAGCTGGCCTGTGATCACATCGGCGCCGTGGTCGGGGCTGTAGAAGATCTTGCCGCCGCCGAACGCCTGCACCAGATTGCCGTCGCCGACAGGTTGCGGCGGTCCGTCGGGGGCGCCGAGTGGGCCAAGCGGCCCACCCGCGGCGCGCCGCGCCGCATTGATCTCCGACGTCGCGTCGCCCGGGATCTCGAGACCCTTGAGCTGATCGGCCAGCTCCGGCGGGGTGGTCGTGAAGGTCTTGGTGGCCCGGTTCCACGACAGCTCGCCACCGGTGAACTTCTGAGACACCACCTCACCGCGGTAGACCTCGTCCTCCGTCGGCACACCGAGAACACCCGCGGATCCGCCAAGCGCGTCCCACGCCGCGTTGATGGCGCCACGAACCACCCGCGCACCGGTGTCGGGGGTGAAGAAGATGACCGGCTTGTCGACCGCACTGAACGTCGTGTTGCGACTGTCGGGCGCCCGGCCCGCACCCTCATCGATGTTCGGGAAGCCCAGATCACCGTCCGCGGGCCCGCCGAGCGCCAGATACTTGTCCAGAATCGCGCCCTGCATGATGCGCGCACCGGTCTCGGGGGTGAAGTAGATCCGCCCGCCGGCAAAGTTCTGACCGAAGCCAGCGCCGACGGCATAGACGCCACCGTCCTTGGGACCCAAGGTGCCGGTGTCACCACCGTTGGCATCCCAGACCTGTGTGATCGCGGCGTCGGCGTCACCCTCGGGTGTCGCCCACGCGATCGGGGCCATCGGGGCCAACGCCACGACAGCAGCAACCAATACGAGCGCCACACTCGAGCGCCCCACGAACCTGCCCAGCAGGTTTTGCAGCCCAGTCATCGTTCCTCCCCGCGACACACTGAGGGTTCTCTGCAAGTGTCGCGTCCGTCAACCTTGCGTCAGGCGACGTCAATCTTGAGGGATATCCAGGCCGTGGCGTGTAAGTGTCGCGTCACCTGCGCGCCGACTGCGGGCCCCTCGCGCGTCGATTTCGGGCCATCAGACGCCGAGGCTACGGCCGATGATCTCCTTCATGATCTCGGTCGTGCCGCCGTAGATCGTCTGGATCCGGGAGTCCAGGAAGGCGCGTGCCACCGGATACTCGCGCATGTAGCCGTACCCACCGTGCAGTTGCAGGCAGCGGTCATTGAGGCGGACCTGAGCCTCGGTGGAGAACCACTTGGCCATCGCGGCCTGTTCGACGGTCAGCTTCTCCTCGAGGTGCAGTTCGATGAACTGATCGACCATCATCCGGACGACGGTGGCCTCGGTGGACAGCTCGGCGAGCGTGAAACGGGTGTTCTGGAAGCTGCCGATCGGCTTTCCGAACGCCTTGCGTTCCTTGGTGTACTGCAGCGTCTGCTCCAGCACCTCCGCCATGCCCGCAGCGGCCACCACGGCGATGCTGATGCGCTCCTGGGGCAGGTTCTGCATCAGGTAGACGAAGCCCGACCCCTCTTCACCCAGCAGGTTCTCGGCGGGCACCCGCACATCGACAAACGACAGCTCGGCGGTGTCCTGGGCGTCCAAGCCGATCTTGTCGAGGTGGCGGCCGCGCTCGAAGCCCTCCATGCCGCGTTCGACGACCAGCAGCGAGAAGCCCAGCGCGCCCTTGTCGGGGTCAGTGCAGGCCACGACGATGACCAGGTCGGCATGGACGCCGTTGGTGATGAACGTCTTGGCACCGTTCAGGATCCAGCTGCCGTCCTCCTGCTTGACCGCACGGGACTTGATGCCCTGCAGGTCGCTCCCGGTGCCCGGTTCGGTCATCGCGATCGCGGTGATCAGCTCGCCCGAGCAGAAGCCCGGCAGCCAACGCTGCTTCTGCTCCTCGGTGGCCAGCCGCAACAGGTACGGCGCGACGACGTCGTTGTGCAGTGCGAAGCCCAGACCGCTGTAGCGGCCGACGGTGGTCTCCTCGGTGATGACGACGTTGTAGCGGAAGTCCGGGTTTCCGCCGCCGCCGTACTCCTCGGGCACGGACATGCCGAGGAAGCCCTGCTTGCCCGCCTCGAGCCAGATACCGCGGTCGACGATCTTGTCCTTCTCCCACTGTTCGTGGAACGGAGCGACGTGGCGCTCCAGGAAGGCACGAAATGCGTCGCGGAACAGTTCGTGCTCGGGCTCGAACAGCGTGCGCTCGAACTTGATCACCTGACTGGACGCGGCCATGAAGGAACCTCCGGATCGACGGGCTGGAATTGCCCACAACCCTATCCCACCCAACCGGATGGTTGATACCCGCGGTACCGTTGTCGTGGCCCCTAAGATCATCGGCATGGTCTCCGGTTCGAGTCTCACGCACTGGGGCGCGTTCACCGCCGACGTCACCGACGGCGAGATCACCTCGGTTCGGCCGATGACAGGCGATGCCGATCCCTCTCCCCTGTTGGGAAACCTGCCGGGGTCGCTGCGGCACCGCTCGCGGGTGACTGGGCCCGCCGTGCGACGCGGCTGGCTGGAGAACGGACCCGGGCCCACCGATCTACGCGGCACCGAGGAGTTCGTCGCCGTGTCGTGGGACGAGCTGACCGAGCTGCTGGCCGACGAACTGCGCCGCGTGGTCGGCGAACACGGCAACGAGGCCATCTATGGCGGCTCGTACGGCTGGGCCAGCGCAGGGCGGTTCCATCACGCACAGAGCCAGGTTCACCGCTTCCTGAATCTGCTGGGCGGCTACAGCTTCTCGCGGCACTCCTACAGCCTCGGTGCCACCGGGGTGATCATGCCGCGCGTTGTCGGCACCCATGACGACCTGTTCAAGCGGTCCACGGACTGGAACGTCATCGCCGAACACACCGATCTGATGGTGTGCTTCGGGGGCATCGCACTGAAGAACACCGGCATCAACCATGGCGGCACCACCGCCCACCCGACCCGGGATGCCCTGCGCCGCCTGCGTGATCGGGGCGGCCAGATCGTGTCGATCTCACCCCTGCGCGACGACGTCGAGGGTGACTGCGAATGGCTGGCGCCGAGACCCGGCACCGATGTGGCGATCATGCTCGCGCTCGCGCACGTACTGGCCACCGAGTCCCTGGCCGACCGTGGGTTTCTCGATCGCTACTGCACCGGATACGACCAGTTCGAGCGCTACCTGCTCGGCCTCGACGATGGGGTGCCCAAGTCGCCGCAGTGGGCAGCAGACATCAGCGGTCTGCGCGCCGAGGACCTGATCACGCTCGCCAGACGCATGGCGTCGAGCCGGACGATCGTCACCGTGAGCTGGTCTCTGCAACGCGTCCGGCACGGCGAGCAGGCACCATGGATGGGCCTGGTCCTCGCGGCGATGCTCGGCCAGATCGGGCTTGCCGGAGGTGGTTTCGGGCACGGCTACGGATCCATGAACGAGCCGGGACTACCGCCGCTTCGGTGCCGGCTGCCCACCCTGCCGCAAGGTATGAACCCGGTGCGGACGTTCATCCCGGTGGCCGCGGTCAGCGATATGCTGCTGCATCCGGGCGAGACATTCGACTTCAACGGCCGTCGTTTGACCTACCCCGACATCCGACTGGTGTACTGGGCCGGCGGCAACCCGTTTCACCACCACCAGAACATCGCGCGACTGCGCCGTGCGCTGGCGCGGCCCGAAACCGTGGTCGTGCACGACCCCTACTGGACGGCGATGGCCAAGCACGCCGACATCGTGGTGCCCTCAACCACCGCGTTCGAACGCGACGACTACTCGGGTTCGCGGAACGACCCGCTCCTGGTGGCCATGCCAGCCCTCGCAGCACCCCACGCCGACTCGCGCGACGACTACACGACGTTCGCCGCGCTCGCGGAGCGGCTTGGTTTCGGTGAGCAGTTCACCGAGGGCCGCAACGCCCAACAGTGGCTGGTGCACCTCTACGACAAGTGGTCGGCGGAACTGGATTTCACAGTGCCCAGTTTCGATGACTTCTGGGCTGCGGGCTCACTACGCCTGCCCACCGAGGACGGTCTGACCCTGCTCGCCGACTTCCGCGCCGACCCCGTCGACCACCGATTGGGGACACCGAGCGGCCGCATCGAGATCTTCTCGTCCGATATCGACGGATTCGGCTACGACGACTGCGCCGGTCACCCGACCTGGTATGAGCCATCGGAATGGCTCGGCGGCGAACGGGCCACGAGCTATCCCCTGCACCTGCTGGCCAATCAGCCCGCGACCCGGTTGCACGGGCAGCTCGACGGCGGCGCCACCAGTCAGCACTCCAAAGTGCAGGGCCGCGAACCGATCCGGATGAACCCCGCCGATGCGGCTGCGCGCAACCTGTCCGATGGTGACGTGGTCCGCGTCTTCAATGACCGGGGCGCGTGCCTGGCCGGCGTCGTGGTGGACGAGGCCCTGCGGCCTCATGTGGTGCAGCTGTCCACCGGCGCCTGGTACGACCCTCAGGACCCCACCGACCCGGGTGCGATGTGTGTTCATGGCAACCCCAACGTGCTGACGGCCGACATCGGGACGTCATCGTTGGCCAAGGGATGCACCGGCGCGCACGTGCTGGTCGAGATCGAGCCGTTCACCGATCCACTCCCCCCGGTGCGCGCCCACATCCCGCCCGAGATCGTCTAGCGGACACCGCCGCGGTCTGCGCTCACAGACGTGTTGCCTTCGCGATGAGTTCACGCACGTCGCGCAGGTGGTCGTCCATGGCCTGACGCGCAGCGAGTCCGTCGTGCGCCTGCACGGCATCGAAGATCGCCTGGTGCCCGCGAACCGATACGCGTCGCGCCCTCTTCGTGGCGTGTGAGTACTGGCGAACTTCGCCGGTCCACTCGCTCGCCATCGCGTGTATGGCGGTGAGCAGAGGGTTCTGCGCGGCCTGCGCGAGAAGCAGGTGAAACTCCACATCGAGGCGCAGGGACTCGGCCGGCAGCAGATTCTCGTGCGACCTGTCGAGGACGTCGCGAAGCTGTAGAAGGTTGGCCGGGGTGGCACGGTGTGCGGCGAGGCCCGCGACCGACGGCTCGATAATCGAACGTAGCTCGGCGGCGTGCTCCTGCTCGGTTCCGCCGACCGACATGGCGAGCAGTTCGTCCACGCCCGCGGTCGGCGCCAGCACGATCGTGCCGCGCCCCTGGGTGCGCGAGATGAGGTGCTTCGACTCGAGTTCGTGCATGGCCTCGCGCAGCGACGATCTCGACACCGACATCGAGGTGGCGAGTTCGCGTTCCGACGGCAGCCGGGTTCCCGGCACG
Organism: Mycobacterium sp. IDUB_39; assembly: GCF_055419205.1. NCBI lineage: Bacteria > Bacillati > Actinomycetota > Actinomycetes > Mycobacteriales > Mycobacteriaceae > Mycobacterium > Mycobacterium sp. IDUB_39. Next base: position 301,057 of record NZ_JBVAXF010000006.1, on the reverse strand, counting down.
ATCTCCCCAGTCGCGATGAGACGCTCGAAATGGGCTGCGAGCGCGACGGATACGTTCTGCGATCGCCTGTCCAGCGGCGGGATCATTCCCACGGCTTCTGGTGCGTTCATTCTCGGGCTCCTTCTCCAGCGGAGAGGTTCATCATAGGCATGATGGTCGGACCATAGATAGCGGGCCGAGCTGCACGTTTCCATCAGAATAAGTCCCTGTTACGAGTCGCATCTCAGGTGGAGAGCGCCGCGATCGCCGGATAGCGTTGCGCCCTAATTGGTCCGACCAACCGACCTTTCAAAAGCACGCCCAACTCCGCTCGTCTCGCCCCACAGAAGGAGATTCTGATGAATTGCTCACGCCGGCTGGCCTCCCTTGCCGTCGCTGTCCCCGCCACCATCGCACTCCTCGCAGGTTGCTCATCGTCCGCCGGCACGTCAGCCGCAGAAGATGCCGGCGACTACGCCGATCTCGCCTCATCCAAGGCCTGTACCGACCTGCGCACCCAGTACCCAGAGTTCGACGGGAAGACGCTCACCAACGCGATCAACCCGTACACCCCGGGCTACGAGACCATCAATCCCGATAATCCAACGGAGTACCAGGGTTTCGACATCGACCTCAGCAACGCACTCGGTGCCTGCCTCGGTTTCAGCAACGACTACATCCCCGTCGGATTCGCTGAGCTCATTCCGACCGTCGCGAGCGGCCAGGCCGACTGGATCGTCTCCAACCTCTACGCGACGGAGGAGCGCGCGGCCGGTGGTGTCGACTTCATCAGCTACTCAAAGGTTTTCGACGGAATCCTCGTTGCCAAGGACAACCCCAAGGGAATCACCGGAATAGACACCACGCTGTGCGGCCTGACAGTCGCGCTCAACAAGGGGTATGTCGAGGTACCACTCGTCGAGGCCGTGGGTCCCGCCTGCGAGGCCGCCGGCCTCGCAGCACCGATCGTCAGCCTGTTCGACTCGAGCGCCGACTGCGTGCAAGCCATCCTCGCGGGTCGTGCGGACGCGTACATGAATGACGTCAACACCGTCATCGGCTTCATCGCCGCCCATCCCGAGGATCTCAGCTCCGCCGAAACGGTCATGCTCGACTACACCATCGGCATCGGCGTACCGCAGGGCAAGCACGAGTTCCGTGACGCCATCCAGGCCGCGCTGACGCAGGTGCAGACGACAGGACTGCAAGACGAACTCGCCGCCAAGTGGAAGCTGCACGAGAACGCGGTAGCCGAGCCGACCATCCTCAGCGTCGGCTAACCCCCACTGCGACACAGACATCGCGAACGCCCCGGACGAAAGAGCACCCAGAGACAATGGAAGATTTCCTTCACTACCTAACGCTGCCCTGGCTGCTGGAGGGCATGCTCTTCACCCTTCAGCTCACGGTCTTCGGGTTTGGCGGCGGCCTCGTTCTCGGCCTCCTCCTCGCCGCGCTGCAGCTGACGAGATTTCGGGCGCTCACGGCGATTGCCCGCACCTACGTCGTCATCTACCGCGGAACCCCGCTGATCCTGCAGCTCGTCTTCGTCTTCAGCGTGCTCCCGCACATCGGCGTCACGCTTCCACCGTTGGCCGCCGGCGCCGTCGCACTGGCGATGAACGAGGCCGTCTTCATCTCCGAGATCCTGCGCTCGGGAGTCAAGGGTGTGGACCCCGGGCAGTCTCTCGCCGGTCAGGCGCTCGGCCTGCAGCCCCGCACGCTCATGCGCCGCGTCATCGCCCCACAGGCGTTCCGATCCATGGTTCCCGCCCTCGGCAACGAGTTCATCTCCACCATGAAGAACTCTGCGCTGGCGTCGATCATCGCCGTACCGGAACTCACGCTCCGCACACAGCAACTCGCCTCAGCCACCTTCGACTACTTCGCGATCTACTTCGCGACGGCGGTGATGTACCTCGCCCTCACCGCCGTACTCAGTGTGATCCAGTTGCTTCTCGAGGACGCTCTCAACCTCGACCGCACCAACGGCCGATCACTGCTCTCCCGACTGATCTTCAGTCGCCGGGCGAGTGCGCTGGCCGAGTCAGGCACCGCGGACGTCGCCACCGCCGATGCCGACGAGGTCTCGCCACAGGGCCCGGTCGCATACGCCTCTGGTGCCGCGCGACAGGAGATCGGCGAGACAATCCTCGAAATCTCGGACGTGCACAAGTCATACAACGCCAACCACGTACTCAAGGGCATCACAATGTCGGTACGGCAAGGCGAGGTCATCGCGCTTCTCGGGCCCAGCGGGTCAGGCAAGAGCACCCTGCTGCGCACGATCAATCATCTCGAGTCTGTCGACTCCGGCACGATTCGCATCGGCGGCGAGGCGCTCGGCTACAGCCAGCTGGGCGTGCCGCTTCCCGAGGGCCAGATCGCTCGCGCTCGGGTCGCGGCCCGGGTTGGCATGGTCTTTCAGCAGTTCAACCTGTTCAACCACCTGACGGCGAAGGAGAACATCGCGGCCCCGCTGCGATGGATCCAGCACCTCGGCAAGGAAGAAGCCGCCGAACGCGCCGACGCGTTGCTCTCGCAGGTCGGCCTGACGGCCAAGACCAATGTCCTGCCACGCCACCTCTCCGGCGGGCAGCAACAGCGCGTCGGCATTGCCCGCGCCCTCGCCGCCCAGCCCCGGGTTCTGCTCCTCGATGAACCGACAAGTGCGCTCGACCCCGAGCTCGTCGCCGAGGTGCTCGAGGTGATTCGTGGGCTCGCCCACGAACACGGCCTGACGATGATCATCGCGACCCACCAGTTGCGCTTCGCGCTCGACGTCGCCGACCGCGTCGTCTTCATGGCCGGCGGAGTGGTCGTCGAAGAGGGAACCTCCGACCAGGTGATCAACCAACCGCGGAACGCCGTCACCGCACGCTTCGTCAACTCGATGGGACCAGCAGAGGTATGACCACCAAACAGACCTTCAACTTCAGTGCTGCTGAAGGGATTCCGCCTCAGGTAGGCCCGTTCGCCCATGCGACCCGCTGGGGCGACACCCTGTACCTGACCGGCCAGATGCCCACCGACCCTGCAACCGGAGAACTCGTCGACGGCCACGTCGCCGAGCAGACGAACCAGGTCTTGAAGAACCTTTCGGCCGTGCTCGCACAATTCGACGCGAGCCTCGACGACGCCCTCATGGTGCGGGCCTACCTCACCGACTTCAACGACTTCGATGCGTTCAACACCGAGTACGTGAAGTGGTTCACCGGCCCTCTGCCCAGCCGCACCTGCGTCGGCACCACCGGCCTAGCGGTCCGGGCGGTCGTCGAAATCGATCTCATCGCCGGGCTCACCAGCCCGCGATTCACCACGGCAACAGCACAGACGGAGGCACCATGACATTCCCCACCCTCCATCCGGGTGAAGGCGCCATTTGTGGCCGCCACTATCTGCCATCTCGCGCCGATGAGGTGCTCTGGGGATGGCTGCCCAACGCGCAGAACGAGCCGGCGCTCACCGTGACATCCGGCGACAGCGTGACGATCGATACCGTCAGCCACGAGGGAATCCTCGAAGACCAGGGGCGTGACCCTGTTCCCTACCTTGCGCAGTTCGGCGTCGAGACTGTGCTGCGGGATGTCGTCGACATCGCGGCGGCGAGCACTCTCGCGCACCCCGACGATGCCGGTCCACACATCGTGACCGGGCCGATCCGCGTCGCTGACGCGCGCCCGGGTGACGTGCTCAAGGTCGAGATCCTCAACCTCGCAATGCGCGTTCCCTACGGCCTCATCAGCAACCGGCACGGATTCGGAGCGCTTGCGGGTGAGTTTCCGGAGTTCCCGGACTCCGAACCCGTGCGCGCGGTCGACCAGATCGTATCGATGGGAACCATCAGCCACTTCAGTTGGGTCGAGAGGCGCAACGGCGAACTCGTCGGATTGATGTCCGCCGGCAGCGGCCGCACCGTCCAGTTTCCCATCAACCCGTTCCTCGGGATCATGGGAGTCGCCTGCGCGACAGAGGATCTGGTGCCATCGGTGCCCCCTGGGGACCACGGCGGCAACATCGACATCAAGCACGCCGCGACGGGTTCGACCCTCTACCTGCCCGTGCAGGTAGACGGCGCCAACTTCTATGCGGGTGACCCCCACTTCGCGCAGGGAAACGGCGAGGTCGCACTGACGGCGCTAGAGGCGTCGCTTCGTGCGACGTTGCGACTGACCGTATTGAAATCTGATGACGCCCGGGCCGCGATCGGAGCGCTCACCAATCCGGTGGTCGAGACCGCGACGCACTGGATTCCTACCGGTATGAACGCCGACCTCGACGAGGCGATGCGCCTCGCGGTCCGCAACGCCATCACCTTTCTTGACACGCGACTCGGTGTGCCACGGGACGTCGCGCTCGCCTATCTCTCGGCGGCCGGCGACTTCGAGGTGAGCCAGGTCGTTGATGCGATCAAGGGCGTGCACTGCATGATCCGCAAGGCCGACTGGGCCGCCTGGGTCTGAACTGCCGTATCCGTCACCCCAAGTGGCGCCGGCTAGTACGTCGCGAACTCGCGCAGTCCGGCGGCCAACGACTTCGGCACCCGCGCCTTGATCCGCGTGCCGTCATCAGTGTGCTCGGTGGCGTCGATGCGTCCGTCGGCGTGGACCCGCGCGACGAGGTCACCCCGGTCATACGGAATCGTGACGTCGACAGACTCGTCGGTGGGCGTGACCATTTCGGCCATCCGCGTGCGCAGCCGGTCCAGCCCGTCGCCGGTGTGCGCCGAGACGAACACCGCGTCGGGCAGCGCTCGCCGCAACTGGGCCAACGTGAGATCGCTTGCAGCGTCGGTCTTGTTGACCACCAACAGTTCTGCTGCCGGCGCCTCGTCATACTCCGTGGCCACATCGCTGATGACTGCGCGAACCGCGCTGATCTGCGCCAGTGGGTTGGCATCGGAACCGTCGACGACGTGGACCAGCAGATCGGCGTGGACGACCTCCTCCAGCGTCGAGCGGAATGCCTCCACCAGCTGGGTGGGCAGGTGCCGGACGAAGCCGACGGTGTCGGTCAGCACGAACGGTCGACCGTCGTCGAACTGCCCACGACGCGTGGTGGGTTCGAGCGTTGCGAACAGTGCGTTCTCGACCAGAACACCTGCACCGGTGAGCGCATTGAGCAGGCTCGACTTGCCCGCGTTGGTGTAGCCGACGATCGCAATCGCTGCGACGTCGCTCTGCACCCGACGGCCGCGCTGGGTGTCGCGGATCTTCTTCATGTCCTTGATCTCGCGGCGCAGCTTCGACATCCGCTCACGAATCCGGCGACGATCGGTCTCGATCTTGGTCTCACCGGGTCCACGCGTGCCCACTCCGCCGCCGCTGCCGCCCGCGCCGCCGCCCTGACGGGACATCGACTCGCCCCAGCCGCGAAGCCTGGGCAGCATGTACTCCATTTGGGCAAAGGCGACCTGCGCCTTGCCCTCTCGGCTGGTTGCGTGCTGGGCGAAGATGTCCAGGATCAGGGCCGTGCGGTCGATGACCTTGACCTTGACGGCCTTCTCGAGCGCGTTGAGCTGGGCAGGGCTCAGCTCGCCGTCGCAGATGACGGTGTCCGCGCCGGTGGCCTCGACGATCTCGCGCAGTTCGGCCGCCTTACCCGAGCCGATGTACGTCGACGGATCGGGTTTGTCGCGCCGCTGGACCAGGCCCTCAAGGACCTCGGAGCCCGCGGTTTCGGCCAGTGCGGCGAGTTCGGCCATGCTGGCATCGGCATCGGCGGCGCTTCCGTCGGTCCACACGCCGACCAGGACGACCCTTTCGAGCCGCAACTGGCGGTACTCGACTTCGGAGACATCATCGAGTTCTGTGGACAGACCTGCCACGCGGCGCAGTGCGACGCGGTCTTCGAGGTCGAGTTCGCCCGTGCTCGGGATTCTTGGATGAGTCATGTAATTACTGATGGTGCCCTTTCGGGGTTGCCTCGTGCATCCGATTTTCTGCTACTGCTCCCGCCACCACTGCTCGGAGACCTCGCCGTGAGCCACCAGCACCGAGGGTCCGCGCAGGAAGCTGGAGGCGTCGGTGATGCTGACCTCGACCTCACCGCCGGGGATGCGCACCCGCAGGGTTCCGGTTTCGGTGTTGCCGTGACGCAGCGCTGCGACGACCGCGGCCACGGTTCCGGTGCCGCATGACCGGGTTTCGCCGACACCCCGCTCGTGGACGCGCATCGACACCGCGCCGTCGGCCGGGGCGGTGAGCACCTCCACGTTGACGCCGTCGGGGAACAGCGCGGCATCGAACTCGACGGGGGCCGCCACGTCCAGCGCGCGCAGATCCTCCTCGGTGAGAGTGGGCTCAACGCAGGCCAGGTGGGGGTTGCCGACGTCGACGGCCAGCCCGGTGAAACGCCGGCCACCAACGACGGCGGATCCGGCGCCCACCTGGTTGGCCTTGCCCATCTCGACGGTGATGTCGGCGCTCAGCGCGTCGTGGGAGTGCAGGACGACGGGTCGCGGCCCGGCCAGCGAGCCGACCACGAACTCATCCCTCTCCTCCAGGCCGCTGGCCCGCAGGTAGTGCGCGAAGACCCGCACCCCGTTGCCGCACATCTGCGCCACGGAGCCGTCGGCGTTGCGGTAGTCCATGAACCAGTCGCCGGCGGCGACGCCCTCGGGCAGGCGATCGAAAACGCCCGCGTTCAGTGCGGCACCCGCCGTCGTCACCCGCAACACCCCGTCGGCGCCCAGGCCGCGCCGACGGTCGCACAGTGCGGCCACCGACGGCGGCGTCAGACCCAGGCGGGCATCGAGGTCGGGAAGCACCACGAAGTCGTTCTGTGTGCCGTGTCCCTTGGCGAACTTCACCTGATCAGGATACGTTCCGGATTCCCGGGTCGCTTCGCTCCTGCCCGCCGCTACGAATCCCCCGGTCGCTCCGCTCCTGCCCGCCGTCCGCGCCACGCACGGAGCGTCGCCGCAACGTTGCCGTCCGCCGCGCCGTCCAGCCAGTGGATGCGGTGATCGCGGCGGAACCACGACCGCTGACGGCGCACGTAGCGTCGCGTGCCGATGAAGGTGCGTTCGGCGGCGTGGGCCAGCGCCTCTTCCGTCCCGCCCGCATCGAGGGCCTCCAGCACCTGTGCGTATCCGAGGGCTCGGGATGCGGTGACCCCGTCGCGCAGCCCGCGGTCGCACAGTTCGGCCACCTCGGCGACGAGCCCACCGGCGAACATCAGATCGGTGCGCGTCTGGAGACGTTCGTCGAGGCGCTCGGTCTCCCAGTCCAACCCGATGATGAGGGTGTCCCAGCGCGGATGTCCGATGGTGGGCGCGCTCGCGGCGAACGGCTGCCCCGTCAGCTCGACGACCTCCAACGCGCGCACGATGCGGCGGCCGTCGGTGGGCAGGATCGAGGATGCGGCATCGGCGTCGACGCGGGCGAGTTCGGCGTGCAGCGCGGCGACGCCCACCTCGGCGAGCCGGCCCTCCCACCGCCCCCGCACATCGGGATCGGTGGCCGGGAACGTCCACTCGTCGAGCAGCGACTGCACGTAGAGCATCGATCCGCCGACGATGATCGGCACCGCACCCCGGCCGGCGATGGCCTCGACGTCGGCCGCCGCGGCCTGTTGGTATCGGGCGACCGTTGCGGTCTGCGTCACGTCGAGAACGTCGAGCTGGTGATGCGGGATGCCTTGGCGCTCGGGCACGCTCAGCTTCGCGGTACCGATGTCCATCCCTCGGTAGAGCTGCATGGCATCGGCGTTGACGATCTCCACACCCGCGCCGCTCAACTGCTCCGCAACGGCCAGCGCCAGCGCGGACTTGCCGGTGCCGGTGGGTCCGACGATCGCAATGGGCCGTGTCACTCGACCGATTCCCCGGTCGCTTCGCTCCTGCCCGCCGGAACCCAGACACCCGCGAAGTACCCCACACCGTAGGGCGCACCGCGGTAGTACTCGCGCGCCGACCACGACGTGGGTTCGGCGAGTCCGGCGAGGACCTCGAAGGCAACCGCCCCGACGATGCCGCCGCCCAGACTGGCCAGCGCGGCCACGTCGGCGGTGGCCAGTGCGTCGTCGAGGGCCTCCTGCACGGGTACCGACGCGGGGTCGTGCCCGCCCGGCGCGGACGGGATGAGGGTGTTGGCGCCGTCGGCAACCACCAGAACGCCGATCGGGTCGGAGGTGGCGTCGATCTCCGCGCGCAGCGCCCGGCCGATGGACAGCGCAGCGGACGCGTCATGGCTGGCGGCGTACGCCCGCACCTGCGTGCTCCCCTTTGGGTTGCACTGCCCGCGCACCCAGCCGGTGATGAGCGCGCACAGGGGCAGCGGGCGCACCTCCCCTTCAGGGCCAAGCGCCCCAGGGCCGAGCGCCTCAGGGCCGAGCGTGACGGGGACATCGACGCCGTAACCCGCGAATGTGCCAGCCGACCCGGATTCGATCACCTCGTCGGCCGCGGCGACCCCGATCGCCACCCAGCGGTCCGGCAACTCCCCCGCCGCACGAAGCACCGCGGCGCGCAGCTCGTCGCACTCGGGTGCGGCGCCTGACGCGAGTTGGGGCACCATGACGGGCGCGGACGGTACGACAGCAATCGCGCTCAGCACGAGACCACGCTATCCAGCATCGCGGCCACCCGATTCGCTGGCACCCGCGCTCTCGGCCGTGGCAGCCTCACCGCGGGCCAGGGCGGCGGTCGCGACCACCATCACCGTGAAGGCGACGACGAGGGTGACCCAGCCTGCATCGCCGGGTCGCAACGTCTCGCCCAGGATCACCACGCCCAGCACCGAGCCCACGACGGGTTCGGTGACGGTCATGGTCGGCAGTGACGCCGTGAGCGCCGCCGCCCGGAACGACGACTGCTGCCACGCGGTGCCTGCGACCGCGACGGCCGCCCACGCGTAGAGCTCGGGAGTGCGCAGCAGTTCGGTGACCCCGTCGTCGAGGCGGTCCACCACACCCTTGGTCAATACCGCGAACACGCCCCACAACGCACCGGAGACCAGCGCGAGCAGCACCGCACCGGTCGGCCCGGGGAGGATTCGCGCCCCGATGACGCACAGCACCAGCGCCGGGCCGAGCACCGCGATGACCAGTGACCACGTCTCGAACGACGCCCGCGACACACCCTCGGTCGGGTTGCCGACCGTCACGATGACGACGACCGCCGACGCGAGCAGTGCCGCCCACATCCACTGGAACCGCGACACAGGTTGACCGGTGATTCTGGCGTTGATCGGCAACGCGAACAGCAGAGACGTGACCAGGATGGCCTGCACCAGGAGCACCGAGCCCAGACCGAGCGCGGCGGCCTGCAGCCCGAAACCCACTGCGGACACCCCGCTGCCCAGCCACCACTGACGGTCTCGCAACAGGCGGGTGAACAGGCCGAGGTGACTGACCGGTTCGTCGGTGACCTCGTGCGCGGACCGCTGGTGGATGACGTCGCCGATGGCGATGAACAGTGCCGCGCCCAGAGCCAGGAGGGCGGCGATATCGGTCTTATCCACGGCGCTCGGCAACCTCCAACCGTTCACCTCCGGCAGCTCTGGGACGGCGTCGCATGTGCTCGCCGGGACCCGAGCTTAGGCAACGACTCGCGCAAAGACGTGGGCACGCCGGACGCCACCCTGTTTAATAGCGTGCGAAGAGCCAAATGGCGCCGCGTTGCGCGGCAGGAGCGTGGGCCCCACGCAGAGTGCATGAGGATGACGGACATGACGACCAGCGAGTCAGGCAGCACACCTAAGCCCACACCCCGACCCGGACCACCGCGTCCGGCTCCCCGGCCCGGGGGTTCTGCTCCGACAGTGGTCACCGCCCCCGCTGCCGACCCGCACCAGTTCGGACGCGTCGACCCCGACGGCACCGTCTGGTTGATCACGTCGGCAGGCGAACGGCAGATCGGTTCCTGGCAGGCCGGCGACAACGAGGCTGCGTTCGCGCACTTCGGGCGCCGGTACGACGATTTGCACACCGAGGTCGCGCTGATGGAGCGACGGCTCGCGTCGGGCACCGGTGATGCCCGAAAGATCAAGTCCGCGGCCACCACGCTGGCCGAGGGGCTGCCGACCGCGGCGGTCCTCGGCGACGTCGACGCGCTGGCAGCGCGTCTGACGGCAATCATCGGGCAGGCCGATAGCAGTGCCGCCGACGAGCGTCAGCGCCGCGACGAGCACCGGGCCACCCAGACCACCCGCAAGGAGACGCTGGCCGTCGAGGCCGAGGAGATCGCCAACGACTCGACGCAGTGGAAGGCGGCGGGCGACCGGCTGCGCGAGATCCTCGACGAGTGGCGCACGATCACCGGACTGGACCGCAAGACCGACGACGCGCTGTGGAAGCGCTACTCGGCGGCGCGGGAGACGTTCAACCGTCGCCGCGGATCGCACTTCGCCGAACTCGACCGGGAACGCGTCGGGGTCAAGCAGGCGAAGGAGGCGCTGTGTGAGCGCGCCGAGGCGCTGTCGGATTCCACCGACTGGGGCCCGACGAGTTCGACGTTCCGTGACCTGCTCACCCAGTGGAAGGCCGCGGGACGGGCGTCCAAGGACCTCGACGACGCACTGTGGCGCCGGTTCAAGGCCGCCCAGGACAAGTTCTTCTCGGCCCGCAACGCCATCAACGCCGAGCGCGACGCCGAGTTCGAGGCCAACGCCACCGCCAAGGAGGCCCTGCTGGTCGAGGCAGAGGCCATCGACATCTCCGACCCGGACGCGGCGCGTGCCGCTCTGCGCACGGTCGGCGACAAGTGGGACGCCCTCGGCAAGGCACCGCGCGAGCGCAGCGCCGAACTCGAACGACGCATGCGTGCCGTCGAGAAGCGAGTTCGTGACGCGGCGTCGTCAGGGTGGTCGGATCCGGAGGCTCAGGCCCGGGCCGACCAGTTCCGGATTCGCGCAGAGCAGTTCGAGCACCAGGCCGAGAAGGCCGAGGCCGCGGGACGCACCAAGGACGCCGAGCAGGCGCGCGCGAGCGCAACGCAGTGGCGGGAGTGGGCCGAGGCCGCGGTGGAGGCGCTGGGTAAGAAGCGCTAGGTAGGCAAGAAGCGCTAGGCGTCGGGACGGTTGGGACCTGCGGCCGGGTGGTCGCCCGGCCCATCCAACAGACCCTTGCGCTGGTTCTCCGCCATCTGCTGACGGCGCGCCTCCTCGGCGGCCAGCTGCAGGGCGGTACGCGACCAGACCACGCGAATCCAGTGGAACGTCAACAGGATCACGGCGATCCAGGCCACGACGAGCCCCAGCCCGGGTCCGGGATGAGGCTCCGCGACGGTCTGGCGCGACCACACCGCGAGCATGCCGATCGGGCACGCCACCGCTGAGCCGGCCAGCGCGATCCAGGCCAGCGCCCATCTGCGGGTCAGGAGCGCCAGGATCGAGAAGCCGACGCTGAACACCAGGATCAGCCAGAGGAACACGCGCGACGGCAACGCCACGGCTGCCTCCCCGGCGGCGTCGGTGCCCAACAGGGCGTCGAGCCCCTTAGCCGCGCCGGTGTGCGGCAGCACGAACGACAGCAGAATCACGAACACCAGGCCCGCCACGACCAGAGCCCTTGCCCCCGGGTCGATCTCACGTGCGACGCGACGTTCCGCGTCCTCGATATCGCCCTTGAACTCGTCGAACTCCCCGTTGCCGCTCACTTGGAGCATCCCGATACCGCGGGTTGCGGGCGCGGCATGCCGATACCTGGCATGCCGAGTCCGACATTGGTGGTCACCTTGCGACCCTCCTCGTGTGCGTCTCCGGCCCTGGTGCGCCGATGGTCGATTACATCTGCGTCGGCAATCAGGTGGTGGGGCGCGGCGCCGGTCACCGTCGTGACGATCACATCGCCCGGGCGGACGTCGCGGCCACCGGGCGCGAAGTGCACCAGACGGCCGTCTCGCGCCCGACCCGACATCCTTGCCGTGCTCGAGTCCTTGCGCCCCTCACCGGTGGCGACCAGGAGTTCGACGACAGTCCCGACCTGTGCGGCATTCTGCTCCAGGGAGATTCGCTCCTGCAGCTCGATCAGACGTTCATACCGCTCCTGCACGACCGCCTTGGGGAGTTGGTCGGGCAACTCGGCGGCCGGCGTGCCGGGACGCTTCGAGTACTGGAACGTGAATGCCGTTGCGAAGCGCGCGCGGGCCACCACGTCGAGCGTCGCGGCGAAGTCCTCCTCGGTCTCGCCGGGGAAGCCCACGATGATGTCGGTGGTGATGGCGGCGTGCGGTATGGCCGCACGAACCCTGTCGATGATGCCCAGGTAGCGCTCGGCACGGTAGGACCGGCGCATGGCACGCAGAATGCGGTCCGATCCGGATTGCAACGGCATGTGCAGGGTCGGGCAGACATTGGGGGTGACGGCCATGGCCTCGATCACGTCATCGGTGAACTCCGCGGGGTGCGGAGAGGTGAAGCGAACCCGCTCCAGCCCCTCGATGCGCCCACACTCACGCAGCAACTTGGCGAATGCACCCCGGTCGCGCTCGACATCCGGATCGGCGAATGAAATGCCGTAGGCATTGACGTTCTGACCCAACAGCGTGACCTCGAGGACGCCCTGGTCGGCCAGCGCCTGCACCTCGGCGAGGACGTCGGCGGGATGGCGGTCGACCTCCTTGCCGCGCAGCGCGGGAACGATGCAGAACGTGCAGGTGTTGTTGCAGCCGACCGAAATGGAAACCCATGCGGCGTACGCGGATTCGCGGGTGGCGGGCAGAGCGGACGGAAACTCCACCAGCGCGTCGGCGATCTCGACCTGCGCGACCCGGTTGTGCCGGGCACGTTCGAGCAGGGCGGGCAGCGACCCGATGTTGTGGGTGCCGAAGACCACGTCCACCCACGGCGCCTTGGACAGCACCGCCTCGCGGTCCTTCTGCGCCAGGCAGCCGCCGACGGCGATCTGCATGTCGGGATCGGACGCCCTGCGGGGAGCCAGGTGGCTGAGGTTTCCGTACAGCTTGTTGTCGGCGTTCTCCCGCACCGCGCAGGTGTTGAACACCACGATGTCGGCGTCGGAACCGTCGGCCGCACGCTCGTAGCCGGCGGCGTCCAGCAGGCCGGCGAGCCGTTCGGAGTCGTGCACGTTCATCTGGCAGCCGTAGGTACGGACCTGATAGGTGCGGGCCACAGTGCGCTCGGATGCTGGGTCGACGACTCCCGCTGGGCGCCCTTCGACGCCCATCGGGGCGCCGTCGGTCACCGTCGAAGTCACGGCCCAATGGTACGGCGGCTGGTCCGGAGGCCCAATTCGGTCAAACTCGCCGGAATTCCGAGAGCCCGGCGAGCAGGGCGTTCCCTGGGTAAGGTCTGTCCGCATGGAGAGCGACGGGTCGGCGTCCGCAGTGAGGGAACCGGCTTCGATCAGCCACCCGATGATCTCAATGCAGGGGGTCAACAAGCACTTCGGCGACCTGCACGTGCTCAAGGATATTGACTTCGAGGTCGATCGGGGCCAGGTCGTGGTGGTGCTCGGGCCGTCCGGTTCGGGCAAGTCGACGTTGTGCCGGACTATCAATCGGCTGGAACCAATCGACTCCGGCACCATTTCGATCGACGGTCAACAGCTGCCGTCGGAGGGTCGCAAACTCGCCGACCTACGCAGTGACGTCGGCATGGTGTTCCAGTCGTTCAATCTGTTCGCGCACAAGACGATTCTCGAGAACGTCACGCTCGCCCCGATGAAGGTCCGCAAGGCCTCCAAGGAGCAGGCGCGGGCCAAGGCGATGGAGCTGTTGGAGCGCGTCGGTATCGCCAATCAGAAGGACAAGTACCCGGCGCAGCTCTCGGGCGGCCAGCAGCAGCGCGTGGCCATCGCCCGGTCCCTCGCGATGAATCCCAAGGTCATGCTGTTCGACGAGCCCACCAGCGCGCTCGATCCTGAGATGATCAATGAGGTCCTCTCGGTGATGACGTCACTTGCCGAGGAGGGCATGACGATGCTCGTGGTCACCCATGAGATGGGCTTCGCGCGGCGAGCGTCACACCGTGTCGTCTTCATGGCCGACGGCGCAATAGTCGAGGACGCCAAGCCAGAGGAGTTCTTCTCCAACCCCAAATCCGATCGTGCCAAGGACTTCCTCGGCAAGATCCTCAACCACTGACGCCCAGCACCCCATTTTGCCCGCCGAAAGGAACTGACTGTGCCACTCAAGCCCTCAACCCGAACCCTGCGATTCCGGGTCGCCGCCGCCGTCGCGATCGCCATCGCCCTACCCCTGTCGCTCACCGCGTGTGGCGGTGGAGGCGGATCCGATGAGGGCAAGATCGTCATCGGCACCAAGTTCGACCAGCCCGGCCTGGGCCTGAAGAACCCCGACGGCACCGTGACCGGGTTCGACGTCGATGTCGCCACCTACGTGGCCAAGGAACTGGGCTACACGCCGGAGCAGATCGAGTGGAAGGAATCGCCCTCGAGCCAGCGTGAGACGTTGATCCAGAACGATCAGGTCAAGTTCATCGCCGCCACCTACTCCATCACCGACGCGCGCAAGGAGAAGGTGTCCTTCGCCGGGCCGTACCTGGTCACCGGCCAGAGTCTGCTGGTGCGTGCGGACAACACCGACATCACCGGCAAGGACTCGCTGCAGAACAACAAGAAGCTGTGCTCGGTGTCCGGATCGACTCCGGCACAGCGGATCAAGGACGAGTACCCCAGTGTGCAGCTGCAGCAGTACGACACCTACTCGGCGTGCGTCGAGGCCCTGAAGAACGGTGCGGTCGACGCGGTGACCACCGATGAGGTCATCCTCGCCGGTTACGCAGCCCAGAGCCCGGGCACGTTCAAGATCGTCGGCGAGCCGTTCTCCGAGGAGAACTACGGCATCGGCCTGAAGAAGGGCGACACCGAACTGCAGACCAAGATCAACGACGCCATCACGAAGATGGAGGCCGACGGCGCGTGGAAGGCCGCGTTCGAGAAGAACCTCGGGCCCGCCGGAATCGCGGTGCCCACTCCCCCGACTGTCGACAAGAACTGACGGTCATCGACGAGAGCTGACGGGAGCCAGCGGAGTCCACGTGGAGGTCTTCTCCGAGTATCGCGGCCAGATTTTCGAGGCGTTCTGGACCACGATTCAGTTGACGGTGTATTCGGCCGTGGGTGCGTTGATCCTCGGTACCGTGCTGGCCGCCATGCGGCTGTCACCGGTGCCGGTGCTCAAGTGGCTCGGCACCGCCTACGTCAACGTGGTGCGGAACACTCCGCTGACCCTCATCATCCTGTTCTGCTCGTTCGGCCTGTCCCAGACGCTCGGCCTGACACTGGTGGACGCGCAGTCGATGACCTCGATCGAGGACAGCAACTTCCGGCTCGCGGTGCTGGGCCTGACGGTCTACACGGCGGCGTTCGTGTGCGAGACGGTGCGGTCCGGGGTGAACACGGTGCCGCTGGGTCAAGCCGAGGCGGCCAGGTCGCTGGGCCTGACGTTCGGCCAGAACCTGCGAATGATCCTGCTGCCGCAGGCCTTTCGCGCGGTGCTCATCCCAATGGGATCGGTCCTCATCGCGTTGACGAAGAACACCACCATCGCCTCGGCGATTGGCGTGGCCGAGGCCGCGCTGCTCATGAAGGAGATGATTGAGAACACCGCTGCGCTGCTGGCGATCGGCACCATATTCGCGCTGGG
The DNA here is from genome assembly GCF_055419205.1 of Mycobacterium sp. IDUB_39. NCBI lineage: Bacteria > Bacillati > Actinomycetota > Actinomycetes > Mycobacteriales > Mycobacteriaceae > Mycobacterium > Mycobacterium sp. IDUB_39. The sequence continues at coordinate 285,507 of NZ_JBVAXF010000006.1, read as the reverse complement.
CTTTGTGGTGCTGACGCTGCCGCTCGGCTTGCTCTTCGGTTGGCTGGGCAAGCGACTCGCGGTGGTGCGGTGATGAGCGCTCGCGCGAAGAACGGAGCACCCCGTTGAGCGGATCAGTCCTCTTCGACGCGCCCGGCCCCCGCGCCAGGGTGCGCAACCGGCTCATCACCGTGGTCACGGTCGTGCTCGCGGCACTGGTGGCCTGGGTGGTCTACGGGCGGCTGGAGAGCAAGGGCCAACTCACCAGCGCCAAGTGGGAGCCGTTCCTCACGGCGAACCTGTGGACCACCTACGTGCTTCCGGGTGTGCAGGGCACGCTGACAGCCGCTGCCGTGTCGATCGTGCTGGCGCTGATCCTGGGGCTTCTGCTCGGTGTCGGCCGGATGTCCACGCACAGACCACTGAGTTGGGCGTGCGCGGTTTTCGTGGAGTTCTTCCGCGCGGTGCCAGTGCTGATCATGATGATCTTCGCGTACTTCCTGTTCGCGCTGTACGACGTCTTCCCATCCAAGTACCTCGCACTGGCCGGCGTCATCACCGGTCTGACGCTGTACAACGCCGCGGTGATCGCCGAGATCGTCCGCGCCGGTATCAACGCCCTGCCGCGCGGCCAGTCCGAGGCCGCATCGGCCCTTGGCCTGCGCTGGGGCCAGACCATGCGGTCGATCATGCTGCCGCAGGCGATCACGTCGATGCTGCCGGTGCTGGTATCGCAGATGGTCGTGGTCCTCAAGGACACCGCCATCGGCTACCAGATCACGTTCGTCGAGATGGTTCGACAGGGCACGGTCGTGGGGGCCGCGTACGGCAATTACGTACCCGCCCTGATCGTCATCGCACTGTTGATGATCAGCCTCAACTTCGCGCTGTCGGCACTGGCGACACGGCTGGAACGCCGAATGCGCCGGTCCCGGCGTGGACCGGCCCCACTCGAGATCGAGGCCGTCGAACAGGAGGGCGCGCCCGGCGCCAAGGCGGTTTAGCCGTGCAGTTCGGATCGAAACCCCCTGGGCCGGGCACGGTTTTCCTGGCGATCAGCGCGACGCAGCCAGCATTCCGGCCTCGTACGAGCCACCCTTCTGGTGCACGATCACGGCGAGCCGGTTCGCAGCGTTGATCATCGCCACCAGGACGACCAGGGCAGCGATCTGGTCATCGTCGTAGTGCTTGCTCACCTGGGTCCACGTATCGTCGGACACGCCAGTGCTGGCGTCGGCCAGCCGGGTGCCCTCCTCGGCTAGCGCCAGCGCGGCCGCCTCAGCCTCGGTGAACACAGTGGACTCGCGCCAGGCTGCGACCAGGTTGAGCCGGGTCGCGGACTCACCGGCGGCCGCGGCCTCCTTGGTGTGCATGTCGATGCACCAGCCGCATCCGTTGATCTGGCTGGCGCGCAGACTCACCAACTCCTGGGTGGCCTTGGGCAGCGGCGACTGTTCGATCACCTGCCCGACGTTGGCGAATCGCTTGACGAACTTGATGCCGAGCTCGTTGGTGAACAGGTTGATGCGGGGTTCCATGGTGTCGTCCTCACTCGTCGTGTTTGCAGTGACGGACATGAGACGCCGATGGACAGATGCCCGTGACACCCGTGCAATGTGATGCACGCCACATCACTCGGCAGCGGCCCCGATGTCACAACATGGCGGTCGCCGGTGTCATGTGGTCGGCACTATTGAGAAGTGGACAGTGAGGAGTCGCCCATGCCGGACACGCCGCGGCCCGCAGACCCAGCCACCGAGGTGTTCCTCGCCCACCGAAACCTGCTCTTCACCGCCGCCTACGAACTGCTCGGCTCGGCGTCAGACGCCGAGGACGTCCTGCAGGAGACCTGGCTGCGGTGGGTCGACGTCGACCTGGACGGGGTGCGCAATCAGCGCGCCTATCTTGTCCAGATCGCCACCCGCCAGGCGCTGGGCAGGTTGCGGACGCTGCGTCGACGCAGGGAGTCCTACGTCGGGTCCTGGCTGCCCGAGCCGCTGCTGACCACACCCGACGTGGCCGAGGACGTCGAGCTGGCCGACAGCGTCTCGATGGCGATGCTGCTCGTGCTCGAGACCCTGACCCCGACCGAGCGGGCGGTGTTCCTGCTGCGCGACGTGTTCGCGCTGGAGTACGACGAGATCGCCGACGCCGTCGACAAGACCCCGGCTGCGGTCCGTCAGATCGCCCACCGGGCACGCTCACACGTCGCGTCCCGCCGACCGCGCGGCATCGTCTCGGCGGCCGAGTCCCGAGATGCACTCGGGGCGTTCCAACGAGCCATCGAGACAGGCGATCTACAGGGCCTGGTCGACATCCTCGCGCCCGATGTTGTGCTGCTCAGCGACGGCGGCGGTGTGAAGCAGGCCGTGCTGCGTCCCATCGTGGGGTCCGACAAGGTGGCGCGCCTGCTGACTGCCGGCATCCCCAGGATCGCCGGCCAGATGTCACTCGAGCCGGTGCAGATCAATGGCGGTCCGGCACTGCTCATCCGGCTCGACGGAGAGATCGATGACATCGTGGCCGTGCGGATCGACGACGGTCTCATCACCGGCCTCTACATCGTGCGCAACCCGCACAAGCTGACCTACCTGCACAGCGAGACCGCTCTGCGCCGTTGAGCCTGACACCGCTAGACGCGCCGACGCTCCCGCTCGGCGGCCAATGCCACCTTGACCACGTCGAAGGCCATCGACTGACCGTAGCCACGACGGGCCAGCATCCCAACCAGCCGCCGCATCACCTTCGCGTCGTCGGCCTCGTCGGTGAGCCGTTCCCGGCGCAGCTTGTCGGTGACCAGTTCCTCGGCCCGCTGACGCTCGGCACCCGCATCGATATCGGCCAGCGCCGCGGCGATGATCTCGTCATCGACGCCCTTGGTGCGCAATTCGGCAGCCAAGGCGCGCTTGCCCTTTCCCGCGTTCATCCGCCGAGAACGGACCCACTGCTCGGCGAAGTCCTCGTCATCGATGAGTCCGACAACGACCAACCGGCCCAACACTCGCTCGCTCACATCGTCGGGGTAACCCCGCTTGGTGAGCTGTTCAGCCAACTCGGCCCTGGTGCGTGCCCGCGCGGTGAGCAGGCGCAGGCAGACCGCCCGCGCCTGCTCCTCGCGTGAGGCCGCCGAAACGGGGGCGGCCCCTTGGTCGTTGGACTCAGAAGTCCTGTTCGACTCAGAAGTCGACTGGGGCGGGAAGGACTTCATCAGCACTGACATCGTCGGTGACCACGGCTCCGATGCCGAGCTTCTCCTTGATCTTCTTCTCGATCTCGACGGCGGTGTCGGGGTTCTGGAGCAGGAAGTTCCGGGCGTTCTCCTTGCCCTGTCCCAGCTGCTCACCCTCGTAGGTGAACCAGGAGCCGGACTTGCGGACGAAGCCGTGCTCGACACCCATGTCGATGAGCGAGCCCTCCTTGGAGATGCCCTTGCCGTAGAGGATGTCGAACTCGGCCTGCTTGAACGGCGGCGCCATCTTGTTCTTGACGATCTTGCAACGGGTGCGGTTGCCCACCGCGTCGGTGCCGTCCTTGAGCGTCTCGATACGACGCACGTCCAGGCGAATGGAAGCGTAGAACTTCAATGCCTTTCCACCCGTTGTCGTTTCGGGCGATCCGAACATGACGCCGATCTTCTCGCGGAGCTGGTTGATGAAGATCGCGGTGGTATTCGAGTTGCTCAGGGCACCGGTGATCTTGCGCAGCGCCTGGCTCATCAGCCGCGCCTGCAGACCGACGTGGCTGTCGCCCATCTCGCCCTCGATCTCCGCCCGTGGAACCAACGCGGCCACCGAGTCGATGACCAGGATGTCCAGCGCGCCCGAACGGATCAGCATGTCGGCGATCTCAAGCGCCTGCTCACCGGTATCGGGCTGTGAGACCAGCAGCGCGTCGGTGTCCACGCCGAGCTTCTTGGCGTAGTCGGGATCCAGTGCGTGCTCGGCGTCGATGAACGCTGCGATGCCGCCAGCGGCCTGCGCGTTGGCGACCGCGTGCAGCGCGACGGTGGTCTTGCCCGAGGACTCCGGCCCGTAGATCTCGACGACCCGGCCACGCGGCAGCCCTCCGATACCCAGCGCCACGTCGAGGGCGATCGACCCGGTCGGGATAACCGAGATCGGCTGGCGAACCTCTTCACCAAGCCGCATCACCGAACCCTTGCCGTGACTCTTCTCAATCTGTGCGAGAGCCAGCTCGAGAGCCTTCTCGCGGTCGGGGGCTTGCGCCATGGTGGTGTCTCCGTCCTTGTGTGTGTTCGGTTGATCGGTGTCGATCAGTTGGCCGTGACGCTAGATCAGGCCACCGACACGTCCCGCGGTCGAACGATCCCCACAGTAGACGAACACCTGTTCGATTCAAGTGGACACGCCGGTGACGGTCCCCTGTCGATATCGCGGCTCCGAACCCCTGCGGCGCGAGTCGACCTATCGTGGGGACATCAGGCCCTCGAAGCTTGGGGCGAACATGCACGAGATGGCGCTAACGCAGAGTCTTGTCGAAGCGGTGTGCGAGCACGCCGCCGGTCGCCGCGTGCACAGCGTGAAGTTGGAGGTCGGGGCGCTGTGCGCCGTCGTACCGGATGCCATGACGTTCTGCTTCGAACTCGCCGTCGAGGGCACCGTCGCCGACGGTGCCCGCCTCGACCTCGACATCCGCCCCGGGACCGCCCACTGCCGCGGCTGTGGCGGCGACCTCGAACTGACCGACCTGATTCTGTTGTGCCCCTGCGGCAGCGCCGATCTCGAGGTGCTGACCGGACGGGATCTGCGAATTCTCTCAATGGAAGTGAGCTGACATGTGCGCAACCTGCGGCTGCGGTGAGGACGCGGCGACCGTCACGCTCGCCGGCGAGACCCACCCCCACACTCACCCCCATTCCCACTACCACGAACACCCACACGAACACCCGCACTCGCACGAGGCGGAGCGACAGACCATCACCCTCGAGGAGAGGGTTCTGGCAAAGAACGATCACCTCGCGGAGCACAACCGTCAGCGGCTCGCCGAACGTGACATCCTGGCCCTCAACCTGACGAGTTCACCGGGTGCCGGTAAGACCACACTGCTGGAACGCACCATCGCCGAGTGGGACAACCGACGACCCGTCGCCGTCATCGAGGGTGACCAGCAGACGCTGCTCGACGCCGAGCGGATCCGGGCCACCGGATGCCGGGCCGTCCAGGTCAACACCGGCGCGGGATGTCACCTGGACGCCGACATGGTCGGACGCGCACTCGACGCACTCGATCCCGAACCCGGCACGCTGCTGTTCATCGAGAACGTCGGAAACCTGGTATGCCCAGCACTTTTCGACCTCGGCGAGCGCGCCATGGTGGTGGTCATCTCAGTCACCGAGGGTGCGGACAAGCCGCTGAAGTATCCGCACATGTTCGCGGCGGCCTCGCTGGTCGTGATCAACAAGGTCGACCTGCTGCCCTACGTCGACTTCGACCTCGACATCTGCACGGCCAACGCAAGGTCGGTCAACCCGAACGTGCAAACCATTGCGCTGTCCGCCACGACGGGTGAGGGCATCGAGTCCTGGCTGCAGTGGATCGCACACTCAGCCGCAACGCCCGTCCGATGATTGATCCGGCAAGGACCCGTTGACAAGGCAAACAGCGGCGAGTAAACCCGAAAGCAGCGACGCGCAAGTGGGCCGAAGGGCGACTCCTGCGCCGTAGGGACCCCAGCCCGGTCCCGGAAAGCTGCAGCATGCCTACAGAAGCTGCCAGAAAAGCGGAAGACACACTGATCCACGTTCTGTGGATCAACGCCGGCCTGAGTTGTGACGGCGACTCCGTGGCATTGACGGGCGCCACCCAACCAAGCATCGAGGAGATCGCGCTCGGCGCACTACCCGGCTTGCCTCAAGTCGCAGTGCACTGGCCGCTCATCGACTTCGAGTGCGGACCGACGGGCGGTGCAGACGACTTCCTGGAATGGTTCTTCAAAGCCGACCGCGGCGAGTTGGAGCCGTTCGTGCTCGTCGTCGAGGGGTCCATCCCCAACGAGAAGCTGCACAGGGAGGGGTACTGGTGCGGGTTCGGCAACGACCCGTCGACCGACCAACCCATCACCACCAGTGAGTGGCTGGACCGGCTCGCGCCCAAGGCGACGGCGATCGTCGCCGTCGGCACGTGCGCGACGTACGGCGGCATCCACGCGATGGCGGGCAACCCGACCGGCGCGATGGGCGTGCCGGACTACCTCGGCTGGGATTGGAAGAGCAAGGCCAGCATCCCGATCGTGTGCGTGCCCGGCTGCCCCATCCAGGGCGACAACCTGTCCGAGACGTTGACCTACCTGCTCTATATGGCCACCGGTCAGGCGCCGATGATCCCGCTCGATGAGGCGCTGCGACCGCAGTGGCTGTTCGGTAACACCGTGCACGAGGGGTGCGACCGGGCCGGATACTACGAACAAGGCGATTTCGCGACCGAGTACGGATCGCCGAAGTGCATTGTGAAACTTGGCTGTTGGGGTCCTGTCGTCAAGTGCAACGTACCGAAGCGGGGATGGATCAACGGCGTCGGCGGCTGTCCGAACGTCGGCGGTATCTGCATCGGGTGCACCATGCCCGGCTTCCCGGACAAGTTCATGCCCTTCATGGACGAGCCACCTGGCGGCCTGGTTTCGTCGACCGCATCGGGCATGTACGGCTCGGTGATCCGTCCACTGCGCAGGATCACCGGGCGCACTCTCGACAAAGAGCCGAAGTGGCGCCATCCGGGCAAGGAACTGACCACAGGAGCGAAGCGCACCTGGTAGGTGCGCGGCGCACAGAAAGGCAGAACCCAATGACAACCACAGTTCCTGGACCCCAGCACACCAAGAAGGATCCGAGCACGCTGGTCGACATGTCCTGGGATCCGATCACTCGCATCGTCGGCAGCCTCGGCATCTACACCAAGATCGACTTCGAGAACCGCGAGGTGGCGGAGTGCCACAGCACATCGTCCATCTTCCGCGGCTACTCGATCTTCATGAAGGGCAAGGATCCTCGCGACGCGCACTTCATCACCAGCCGGATCTGCGGGATCTGCGGTGACAACCACGCCACCTGCTCGTGCTACACGCAGAACATGGCCTACGGGGTCAAGCCGCCCAACCTCGGCGAGTGGCTCATCAACCTGGGCGAGGCCGCGGAGTACATGTTCGACCACAACATCTTTCAAGAGAATCTGGTCTGCGTGGACTACTGCGAGAAGATGGTCTCCGAGACAAATCCGGGGGTGTTGGCCAAGGCCGAGAACACGCTGGCGCCGAACTCCGACGCCCATGGTTACCGCACCGTCGCCGACATCATGCGTGCACTGAACCCGTTCACCGGCGAGTTCTACCGTGAGGCGCTGGTCGTCAGCCGGTGGACGCGCGAGATGTTCTGCCTCATGGAGGGCAAGCACGTTCACCCGTCGACGCTGTATCCGGGCGGTGTCGGCACCGTGGCGACGATTCAACTGATGACCGACTACATCACCCGACTGATGCGCTACGTCGAGTTCATGAAGAAGGTCGTCCCGATGCACGACGACCTCTTCAACTTCTTCTACGAGGCGCTGCCCGGTTACGAGAAGGTCGGCCTGCGACGCACTCTGCTCGGCTGCTGGGGCTCCTTCCAGGATCCGGAGCACTGCAACTTCTCCTACCGGGACATGGAGAACTGGGGTAACAAGATGTTCGTCACACCAGGTGTGGTGGTCGACGGCAAGCTGGTCACCCACTCCCTGGTGGACATCAACCTGGGAATCCGAATTCTGTTGGGCAGCAGCTACTACGACGACTGGTCCGACCAGGAGACGTTCGTCAAGACCGATCCGCTGGGCAACCCCGTCGATCGGCGCCACCCGTGGAATCAGCACACCAACCCCAAGCCGCAGAAGCGCGACATGGACGACAAGTACAGCTGGGTGATGTCACCGCGCTGGTTCGACGGCAAGGACCATCTGGCGCTCGATACCGGTGGCGGTGCACTGGCGAGGTTGTGGAGCACCGCACTCGCCGGACTCGTCGACGCGGGTGGGTACGTCACGTCCACCGGGCACAGCGTGCGGATCAACCTGCCCAAGACGGCGCTCAAGGGTCCGGTCGAACTCGAGTGGAAGATCCCGCAGCACGGCAGCAACACCATCGAGCGAAACCGGGCCCGTACCTACTTCCAGGCCTACGCCGCGGCATGCGCGTTGCACTTCGCCGAGCAGGCCCTGATCGAGATCCGGGCCGGCCGCACCAAGACGTGGGAGAAGTTCACCGTGCCGGACGAGGCCATCGGCTGTGGTTTCACCGAGGCGGTGCGCGGTGTGCTCAGTCACCACATGGTGATTCGGGACGGCAAGATCGCGAACTATCACCCGTATCCCCCGACCCCCTGGAACGCCAGCCCGCGCGACAGCTACGGAACCCCGGGACCGTACGAGGACGCCGTCCAGGGTCAACCGATCTTCGAGGAGAACGATCGGGAGAACTTCAAGGGCATCGACATCATGCGGACGGTCCGCAGCTTCGATCCGTGTCTGCCCTGCGGGGTCCACATGTACCTCGGTGAGGGCAAGACGCTCGAGAAGCTGCACTCACCGACGCAGTCCGTCACCGGGGAGTGACATATGGCCTCGACAGGACGACCAAGCCCGGAGGCACCCGACGACGACGCGCGATGGCGGACAGCAGGTGATCGCATCCAGAGCCTGCTGGACGCCAGTGTGGGCAGCGGCACGGTGGTGCGCGAGCGCACCGAGCAGCTGGCTGGTGAGCTGACGGAACTGTACGGCACGGCGCTCGAGCGGATCATGGCGATCGCGGGCCGGTCGGATCCGGATCTGCTGAGCCAGTTGGCCTCCGACGACCTCGTCGCCAGTCTCCTGCTCGTGCATGGTCTGCATCCGCATGGTGTGCGACGAAGGATCGAGGACGCACTGGAGCAGGTGCGGCCCTACCTGGGCTCCCACGGTGGCGACGTCTCCCTGCGCGATGTCACCGAGGACCCCGCGGACCCCGACGGCCTGGTGGCCCGCCTGCAGTTCGCGGGTAGCTGCAAGAGCTGTCCGTCCTCGGCGGTCACCCTGCAGTTCGCCGTCGAGGATGCCGTCCGCGCAGCCGCACCCGAGGTCACCACGATCGAAGTGGTGGCCGCAGAACCGGATCCGGGAGCATCGTCGGGTCTGATCTCGGCGGACACGCTGATGAGCCGTGTCCACACCAGGGAGGCCACCGGCGCCACCTGGCACCCGCTACCCGACATCGGGAATCTCGGCCCCGGTGAGGTCGGCGGTTTCCTGGTCGCGGGCGTGCCCATACTGGCCTGCCGCGTCGGTGACAATCTCTTCGCGTACCACGATCGATGCGGGCGCTGCGACGAGTCGATGGCGGGCGCGGCACTGCATCGTCCGATGGGCGCACCGATCGGCGAGGCCGCGCTCCGCTGCCCGCGCTGCGGTGCCCACTTCGACGTCGTGCACGCCGGTGCCGGCCTGGACGGCGGCCCGGGGCTCGCACCGCATCTCGACCCCATCCCGCTGCTGCCTCGCGACGGCATGCTGTCGGTCGCGGTACACGCCGAGGCGTCCGGGGTGATGTGATGGCCGGGGCGGGTGCGTACGACGTGCTGACGAGGATTCGGGCCAACAAGCGACCCGCGCAGCCGGTCGGTGAGCGCTGCGAGATGTGCGCCGAGCCGATCTCCGAAGAGCACCAGCACGTGGTGAATGTTGCAGCACGCCAACTGATGTGCACGTGCCGCGGCTGCTATCTGCTGTTCGCCGACCAGCACGCCAAGCTGCGCTACCGGGCTGTACCCGATCGGTATCTCACGTTCGCCGAATTCGACTTGGACCGGCGCGCATGGGACGCACTGCAGATCCCCGTCGGGCTGGCGTTCTTCTTCCACAACTCCGAGATGGACAAGACTGTGGCCTTCTATCCCGGTCCGGCCGGCGCCACCGAATCCGAGTTGGACCTCGACTCCTGGAGTACCATCGGCGGTGCGTCGCTCGCCCTGAGCATGCTCGCCGATGACGTCGAGGCGCTGCTGGTCCGGGTGCCCGACCGAGAGCACGTGGGCCCCGGGACCGATGCCGCCGCCGAGTGCTACCTGGTGCCAATCGACACCTGCTACGAGTTCGTGGGCAGGTTGCGAATGTTGTGGCGGGGCTTCGACGGTGGCCAGGAGGTACGAGCGTTCGTCGACGACTTCTTCGATCGAATCAAGACGCGCAGCAAGGTGGCCAGCTCGTGACCGGCCTGACGTTCACCGTTCTGGATGTGCTCGCCGAACCGTACTCGGCGACGCCGCGGCTCACCGCGCGCATCGGTATCGTCTCCAGCGACGACGAGCCGATCCAGGCCATCGCACTGCGCTGCCAGATTCGCATCGAGCCACTGCGGCGTCCCTACTCCGACGAGGAGGCCGACGGCCTGCTCGACCTGTTCGGTCCGCGCGAGAGGTGGGCCAACACCCAACGCACGTTTCTGTGGCAGCACAGCACCGCGATGGTGCAGGGCTTCACCGGCGTCACCGAGATCTCGATGCCGTTGGAGTGCACCTACGACTTCGAGGTTGCGGCGTCGAAGTATTTGCACGCCCTGCGCGACGGTGCGATTCCGCTGTTGTTCCTGTTCAGTGGAACGGTTTTCGTCCAGGGCGAGCGTGGCTTCTCGGTGCGCCAGGTGTCATGGGAATGCGAAGCGCAGCACGAGATGCCGGCGTCGGTGTGGCAGGACCTGATTCGCTCGCACTACCCGAACGCCGGGTGGGTACGGCTCGGGCATGACACCGTCGCCGCGCTCGCCGCCTACCGCTCTGCCCACGGAATGCTCGACTTCGAGGATGCGGTCACCACGCTGCTCACCCAAGCCTCCCGGCCCGAGGAGGTCCGATGACCAGCACGTGGGACCGGGCCCGCGCCATCGCCGACGCGGTGCTCTACGAGGGCTACCTGCTCTATCCCTATCGGGCCACATCCAGCAAGAACCAGTCCCGTTGGCAGTTCGGCGTGGTGGGGCCACCTGGCGCTTCCGATGCAGGGTTCGGCGAGGACGACACCCTGTCCGCGCAGTTCCTGATCGACGGGGACGGGGCGCTGACCCTCGTCGTGCGCTTCCTCCAGCTTCAGCATCGGCGCGCCGAGCGTGATGCCGGCGGCGGGCGGTTCGAACCCGTCGACGAGCTGACGAGCGGCCCGCAGTCCTGGGTCACCTGGGACGAGGCGGTGGAGTGCGAACTCACCTTCGGACCGCTCGACGCCGCGGACTGCGCGCGGTCGCAAACCCTGCCCGTCACGGTGAACGCGGGCACCGATACCGAACTCGTCGACGGCGGCCGCCTCGTCCGCACAAGGCACGCGATCCGGGCCGAACTGTGTGTCACCGGCGAGCACGACGAGGGCCTGCTCCGTGTGACGACAACGATCCGCAACACAGGGCCCGCGGCCACCGACAAGGCCACCGCGATCGCCACATCCCTTATCGGGACGCACATCATCGCGCACGTCGAGGGCGGCGAGTTCGTCTCACTGCTCGAACCACCCGAGCCCGCGATGGGTCCGGTGTCCCGTTGCGTTCAGCACCGATGCTTCCCCGTCCTGGCCGGGCCGCCCGGCGACACAGACCTGCTGCTGATCTCGCCGATAATCCTCTACGACCATCCCGAGATCGCTGAACAGAGTGAGGGTGCACTCTTCGACTCAACCGAGATCGACGAGATCCTGACCCTGCGGGTGATGACCATGACCGACGAGGAGAAGGCGCAGGCCCGCGCCACCGACCCGTTGGCCGCCGCGCTGATCGATCGCTGCGACTCGATGTCGCCGCAGGATATGCAGCAACTGCACGGTGTCCTGCGCGACCCGCGCGCCGGACTCATCCCCGAGATTCCCCACGGGGTCGACTGGTGGGATCCGCTGGCCGACAAAGCCGTACGTCCCGACGTCGACGCCGTGCTGGTCGACGGGGTGCGAGTCGCCGCGGGAAGCCGGGTACGGCTGCGGCCTAGTAGGCGCGCCGACGCACAGGACATCTTCTTCGCCGGGAAGTCGGCCCGGGTCACCTCTGTGCACGAGGACGTCGACGGCCAGAGGTACGTCGGTGTGATCGTCGAGGACGACCCGGACATCGAGATGCCGGATTCCTACGGCCGCTACCTGTACTTCGCCCCCGAGGAAGTCGAACCGCTCGAACCAAGAGTAGTCAGCCCAGATAGGAGTTCATGATGGATGTAGTTGGTTGGGTCGCAACGGGTGTCATCGCTGTCGCCATCGTCGGAGGGGTGGTGATCGGACTCCGGTCGATCCCCGACCTGCAGCGATACATGAAGATGCGGAACATGTAGTCCGGTCGCGGGATGACGATACGGATCCTGGTCGCCGGAATCGGCAACATTTTCCTCGGAGACGACGGATTTGGTTCCGAGGTGATCAGGCGTGCGTCATCGGCGCTGTGCAACCGTGACTTCCCGGGTGCGACCGTCACGGTGGTCGACTACGGCATCCGCGGCATGCACCTGGCGTATGACCTCCTCGAGGACTGGGACGCGTTGGTGCTCGTGGACGCGCTGCCCGATCGTGGCGCACCGGGCCTGCTGCACGTGTTCGAGGCCGATCACGAAACCCTTTCGCCCACAGCTGGTCTCGAAGCACACAGCATCGATCCGGCGGCGGTGATCGGCACGCTGAAGGCGCTGGGCGGCACTCCGCCCAGGACGATCGTCGTCGGCTGCGAAGTGGCCGACATCGGCGAGGGCATGGCGCTGTCCGAACCTGTTGCCGCATCCGTGACCGACGCCGTCACTGCCATCGACGACGTGCTGTCGCGATTGCGCGCACCGGTATCCGCGAGGGAGGGCTGAACAGCCATGTGTCTGGGAATTCCTGGTCGGGTGATCGCCATGGTCGAGGGGTATGGCGATCAACTCGTGCTCGTCGACGTCGTCGGGAAGGCCAGGAAGGTCAACATCGGCATGCTGCCCGAGGAGACGTTCAATCCCGGCGACTGGGTGATCATCCACATGGGCTTCGTCGTCGAGAAGACCGACGAGGCAGGCGCGGACGCCGCTATGGCGGGCCTGGAACTGATGGGTTCGGGCCCCATGGAGGACGATTCGCCATGACCACCCGCCGCCGGACCCGGATCTGCGTGCACGGCGTCGTGCAGGGCGTCGGCTTCCGTCCGTTCGTCTACACCACGGCGGCGGCGCTAGGGTTGTCCGGCTCGGTGCGCAACGACAGCTCCGGGGCGATCATCGAGGCCGAGGGCGACGGACGTGCCGTCGACGAGTTCACCCGGCATCTGCGCGAGAGCCCACCGCCGCTGGCCGTTATCGGGGCCGTCGAGTGTCACGACATCCCGCTCGTCGGGGGCACCGGATTCGAGATCGCCGACACGTCGCGGTCCGGTGGTGGCCGGACCCTGGTCTCCCCCGACGTCGCGATGTGTGCGGACTGCGCGGCCGAACAACGCGATCCGGCCGACCGGCGTCACCGGCACGCGTTCATCAATTGCACCAACTGCGGTCCCCGGTTCACGATCATCACCTCGGTCCCCTATGACCGCGCCGCCACGACGATGGCCGACTTCCCGATGTGCCCCGACTGCGCACGCGAGTACGCCGACCCGGGTGACCGCCGATTCCACGCCCAACCGGTCTGCTGCCCCGCCTGCGGTCCAACGCTGACCTACCGCGACCACGACGGCCACACCGAGCGTAGGGAGCAGGCACTCGCCAGCGCCCGGCGCCTGCTGCGCGACGGCGGGATCCTCGCGGTCAAGGGCATCGGCGGCTACCACCTGGCCTGCGATGCCACCAACGAGACCGCGGTCAGCGATCTTCGGAGACGAAAGTGCCGCGGCGACAAGCCGTTCGCGGTGATGGTGCCAGACCTGGCCGCCGCGCACACGGTCACCTTGCTGGATGACGCGACGGCGCGCGTGCTGTCCGGTCCGCAGCGCCCGATCGTGCTCGCCGAACGGCGGGCCGCCGCCCCGATCGCCGCATCGGTGGCTCCGGGCAATCCCGACCTCGGGGTCCTGCTCGCCTACGCCCCGCTGCACATCCTGCTGTTCGGGCTGCCCGGCGACGAACCGGGTCCCGACACGCTGGTCATGACGTCGGGAAACCTTGGCGGCGAGCCGATCTGCTTCACCGACGATGACGCCCTGGACCGCCTCGCGCCGCTCGCCGACGGCTGGCTGCTGCACGACAGGCCGATCCTGGTGCCGTGTGACGACTCGGTCGTGCGTGTCCTGCGCCTCGGCGGCGCCGAGGATCGGGACGGCCAACAGTTGCCGATCCGGCGCTCCCGCGGCTATGCGCCGATGCCGGTCTCGCTGCCCGTGTCGGTGCCGCCGACGCTCGCCGTGGGCGCCGATCTGAAGAACACCATGGCCGTCGCCGACGGCAGATACGCGTGGCTGAGCCAGCACATCGGCGATATGGACGATCTCGCCACGCTGTCCGCCTTCGACGCCGCCGCCCGCCACCTCTGCGCCCTGACCGGCGTCGAGCCCACTGTTCTCGCCGCTGACGCGCACCCGCGCTATCGCTCGACCGCGTGGGCGCACCGCAACGCCGGTGCCCGACCGGTGCGCTCCGTTCAGCATCACCACGCCCACATCGCTGCGGTGATGGCCGAACACGGGTTGGACGGCAACCGGCAGGTGCTGGGATTCGCCTTCGACGGCACGGGATACGGCCCCGACGGTGCGGTGTGGGGCGGTGAGGTGATGCTGGCCGATTACAAGGAGTACCGCAGGCTGGCCCATCTCAAATACGTTCCGCTGGCCGGTGGGGACACCAGCGTGCTGCGTCCCTACCGGATGGCGCTGGCCCATCTCTGGGCGGCGGGCCTACCGTGGGACGCCGACCTCGCCCCGGTCCGGGCATGTCCGCCCACCGAGCGGGGCGTCCTGGCCCACCAGTTGGAGACCGGCCTGGCGTGCGCCCCGACATCCAGCATGGGGCGGCTCTTCGACGCGGTCGCGGCCCTGGCCGGTGTCCGGCAGGTGATCGCGTACGAGGCTCAGGCGGCCATCGAACTCGAGGGCCTTGCCCGTGGCGTCGACTGCGGTACCACCGGCTACGCCTTCGGTATTGACGCCGAGGGTCCGACGACCATAATCGACCCCGCACCGCTGTTCCGGGCCGTCGTCGCCGACGTTCGTGACGGCGCACCGCCCGGTCTGATCGGCGCCCGGCTGCACCGCGCCGTCGCCCGTCTGATCGTCGACCTCGCCATCGCGTTCGAGAAGCCGACCGTGGCGCTGACGGGTGGGGTCTTCCAGAACGCGCTGCTGCTGCGGATGGCGGTCGACGAACTGCGCACCAACGGAATCGACGTACTGACCCACCGACACGTCCCGCCAAACGACGGCGGTATCGCGCTCGGTCAGATCCTGGTCGGGACATCGGGATAGGAACGGAGGACACCATGTGTTTAGCGGTGCCGGGAAAGATCGTCAGCATCGTCGACCGTGACGGCACGCTGATGTCCACGGTGGACTTTGGAGGTCTCCGCAAGGACGTCTGCCTGGAGTACATACCCGACGCTGCAGTCGGTGAGTACGTGGTCGTCCACGTCGGTTTCGCGATCCAGCGACTGGACGAGGAGTCAGCCATCGCAACGCTGGCGGAGTTCGAGCATCTTGGGGTGCTCAAGGAGGAGTTCGGCGACGGGTTCGAACTGGCTGCCCGACAGGCCGGCGTGCAGAACCCCAACGAAGCGAGGTCATCATGAAGTACCTGGACGAGTTCAGCGATCCTGACCTGGCAGGCAAGCTCATCGAGCAGATCAAGGCCGTCACCACCCGCCGTTGGTCGATCATGGAAGTGTGTGGCGGACAGACGCATTCGATCATCCGACACGGCATCGACCAACTGCTGCCCGACGAGATCGAGATGATCCACGGCCCCGGATGTCCGGTGTGCGTGACGCCGCTGGAGATGATCGACAAGGCGATGGAGATCGCGTCACGGCCCGATGTGATCTTCTGCTCGTTCGGCGACATGCTGCGCGTGCCCGGCAGTGACAAGGACCTGTTTCGCATCAAGAGCGAGGGCGGTGACGTCCGCGTGGTGTACTCCCCGCTGGATGCCCTGACCATCGCCAGGGACAATCCGACCAGGCAGGTGGTGTTCTTCGGCATCGGCTTCGAGACCACCGCACCCGCGAACGCCATGACCGTGTATCAGGCCAAACGGCTTGGCATCGAGAACTTCTCGCTGCTGGTGTCACATGTCCTGGTACCGCCCGCGATCTCGGCGATCATGGAGTCACCGACATGCCGGGTGCAGGCGTTCCTCGCGGCAGGCCACGTGTGCGCGGTGATGGGCACCGACGAGTATCCGGAACTGTGCGAGAAGTACTCGGTGCCGATCGTCGTCACCGGGTTCGAGCCGTTGGACATCCTCGAGGGCATCCGTCGGACGGTGTTACAACTCGAGTCGGGCAGACATGAGCTCGAGAACGCCTACCCCCGCGCCGTCCGCGCCGAGGGCAACAACCCGGCCAAGGCCATGCTGGCCGACGTGTTCGAGGTGACCGACCGGGCGTGGCGCGGTATCGGCGTCATCCCGCACAGTGGGTGGCGACTATCGCCCGCCTACCGCGACTACGACGCCGAGCACCGGTTCGCCGTCACCGACATCCACACCGCCGAGTCCACCGTCTGCCGGTCGGGAGAGGTGCTGCAGGGCCTGATCAAACCCCACGAGTGCGCGGCGTTCGGCACCACCTGCACGCCGCGTAATCCCCTGGGGGCGACCATGGTGTCATCAGAGGGGGCGTGCGCGGCCTACTACCTGTACCGGCGTCTCGAGGTGAGTCATGCCTGACTCGACGACCAGCCGGCCCGCCACCATCGACATGGAGCAGTGGGTGTGCCCGATACCGTTGCGCGGGTCACCGAACATCGTGATGGGTCACGGTGGTGGCGGCGCGATGTCGGGCGAGCTGATCGAGCATCTGTTCCTGCCCGCGTTCGGGCCGGCCGCCGACGCAGGCATGGGCGACTCGGCGGTGCTGACGTTCGGGTCACAGCGGCTGGCATTCTCGACCGACTCGTTCGTCGTCAAGCCGCTGGTCTTCCCCGGCGGCACGATCGGCGACCTTGCCGTCAACGGGACCGTCAACGACCTCGCGATGGCGGGTGCCCAGCCCATCGCCCTGTCGACGGCGTTCATCCTGGAGGAGGGCACGGCGCTCGACGACATCGCCCGTGTCGCACAGGCTCTGGGCACCGCCGCACTCGCGGCCGGGGTGAAGCTGGTGACCGGTGACACCAAGGTCGTCGACGCGGGTCACGGCGACGGCATCTACGTCAACACGGCGGGCATCGGCCTGGTCGACCCCCGTGCCGACATCCGGCCGCAGCGCGCCGCGGTCGGGGATGCGGTGATCGTCAGCGGCGACATCGGTGTGCACGGTGTCGCCGTGATGAGCTGCCGCGAGGGGCTCGAGTTCGCCACCACGGTCGCCAGTGACACCGCACCGCTGAACGGACTGGTGGCCGCCATGATCGACTCGGGCGCCGACGTTCACGTGTTGCGTGACCCCACCCGCGGTGGCGTGGCGGCGACGTTGAACGAACTCGCCAAGGCGGCCGGGCTCGGCATCGCGCTGGACGAACGGTCATTCCCCATCCCCGCCGATGTGCGCGACGCGTGCGGCCTGCTGGGACTCGATCCGCTACAGGTCGCCAACGAGGGCAAGCTGGTGGCCTTCGTCCCGGCCGGGGACACCGATCGGGTGCTGGCCGCCATGCACGCGCACCCGCTGGGCGCCAGGGCGACGGTGATCGGCACCTGCGTCGCGGAGCACCCCGGCATCGTGGTCGCACGGACCGCCCTGGGCGGCACCCGAGTGGTCGATCTGCCCATCGGTGAACAGCTTCCGCGAATCTGTTGACATCCATGACGTCGACCGCGCGCCTGCGGGTGGGCCACGAGGAGTTCGCCCGGTACGCCTTCCCGCCCAACGAACTCGGCTACTGCGGTCCAGCTGACGCCGGCGATCCGTTGCGCCGAAGTTCCGCCGAGCTGGCCGCCCACGCCAGGGAGTTCGACGGCGCGTGGCCCTACCTGGATGCCATTGCGGACGCGGCGCGCATCACCGACCCGCTGGATCCCGAGGTGGTGCGCACGTACTGGATCGGCGGCCCACTTCTTGCGGCGGTGAACCCCGACGTGCTGCTGAGCAGGCTGCGGGCCGCCTTCACCGGGCAGGTCACCGGAATACTCGATGACCTGGCGGCCCGGCAGGCGCTGGCCCACCACAACTTTCACGTTCTCGCCGTCTACCCCTGGATCCGCTTCCTGGACCGCGACCCCGTCAAACCGGTCCAGGTCATGGGTGACTGCCGGATCCGCTGGGGCGTCGTGGAGTCGGTTCAGGGTGACCACGTGGTGCTCGCCGCACGGCCGCTGGCACTCGTCCACGGCACCCTGGCACTCGGCGACCCCGTCGAAGACCGGGTGCGTTGGCGCAGGGACGGCGTGTCGCTTGCGCCGAGACCGGCGCGGGGCGCGACGGTGTCGGCGCACTGGGACTGGGTGTGCGGCACGCTATCCGATGATCAAGCCGCGGCGCTGGCCTCCGCGACACAGGTGGCCCTCGATATCGTCAACGCGGCGAGGAGATAAGCGGGTTCACCACTGGTCCTTCGGGACGTCGAAGTCGGCGCACAGCGCCCGCCAGACATCCCTGGGCTCGACACCGTCCTCGATGGCCTGCGCGGCGGTGCGACCGCCCAGTGCGGTCAGCACGTGGTCGACCAACAACGATGACCCTCGCACCGAACCGAACCGTCCGTTGACGAGTTCGGCGAATTCCGTCAGCCGCATCCGACCAACCTACGCGGAGGCGCCGAGCGCTTCATGGCACACCCGTACCGGATCCGCGACCGTGTCGGCACCGGCACGCGCCGCGAGCGCGCGCTCGCGGTAGCCCGGCGATGACAGCACGTCGGCCGCCGCGGCCGCCACCGCATCGGCGGTCAACGGACGGATGAGACGGCCACTGCCTTGTCGGACAACTCGATTCGCGATCTCCCACTGGTCGCCACCACCCGGTACGACCACCAGCGGCACGCCTGCCAGCAGTGTCTTGGCGACGATGCCGTGTCCAGACCCGCAGATCATCAGATCCGCACGCGTCAGCAGCTCGTCCTGTCTACCCAGGCCGACGACCGCCCAGGGGGGCACCGTGGTGTCGGGCCCACCCAGCCGCGACACCGCGACCCGCGCACCGGTCGGCAACGTCTCCCCCGGTATCAGCGCCGCGAGCGCGACCTCCGCCAGCCCCTCGGCACCGGTGGTCGCCGTCGAGGGCGCGACAACTACCAGCGGACCATCGCCGGGTGGGACCTCGAGCACCGACGACGTCGGCTCAAAGTGCAGTGGACCGACGACCACGGCCTCATCCGGCCAGTCGGGCCGCGGCACCTCCAAGGCAGGCAGTGTGGCGATGAGCCTGCGCAGGGGGCCGGGATCGTCCGACGGCAGGCCGATTCCAGCTCGTGCCGCGTCCCGCTCGACGGTGCCGCGCCGGATTGATCGCGCGGTCAACGCACGCATCACGCTGTCGCGCAGGCGGCCCTTGAATCCGACGCCGGGCGCCAAGCCGCTACCCAGCGGCGGAAGCCCGCGCGACGGCCGGTACAGCGGGTTCGGGCTCAGTTCAACCCACGGAAGACCGAGGAGTTCAGCCGCCATACCGCCGCACGTCGTGATGACATCGGATACCACCAGGTCAGGTGCCAGGTCACGGATCCGCGGCGCGTTGAGAACCGCCATCCTGGCGCCTCGCCGGTGAAGCTTGGCACCCGAGTCGGTGTCGTCGTCGTCATCGGTCGGGTCCAGGCCGTCGAGTTCGATCGCGTCGACACCGGCGGATCGGGCCGTGTCGAGCCATTGCCTACCGGTCAGCAGCGTCGGATGGTCACCGGCGGCGAGAAAGCGAAGGCACAGTGCTATCGCCGGAAACGCATGTCCTGGGTCGGGCCCGGCCACCACCGCGATGCGCATCGGCACTACCCTGCCACAGGCCCCCGCCGCTACGGCGATGAGCGCTCGCGCGAAGAGCAAATAGTTAAGCTGACGCCATGACTCAGCAGACACCAGATGTCACGGGCGCGATCAACGCGAGCACCGTCGAGACCTTCCTGTACGCACTGCAGACACAGGACTTCGAGACCCTGGACTCACTCCTGGCCGATGACGTGGTCTACCAGAACGTCGGCCTGCCGACGATCCGCGGCCGCTCCCGCGTGGTGAAGCTGCTGCGCGGCATGGAGGGCAAGATGGGCTTCGAGGTGAAGTTCCACCGCAACGTCGCCGAGGGCTCCACCGTGCTGAACGAGCGGACCGACGCCATTGTGCTCGGCCCGCTGCGGGTGCAGTTCTGGGTGTGCGGTGTGTTCGAGGTCGAGGACGGCCGCATCACGCTGTGGCGGGACTACTTTGACTTCCTCGACATGCTGAAGGCGACCGTCCGGGGTGTTCTCGGCATCGCGGTCCCCGCCCTGCGCAAGTCCATGTGACGGGCCTGGGGCCTAGCGCCTGTCAAAGCAGTCGTCCACCAGTTGGTCTCCCTGGCACGATCTGGGTGTGACCACGTTGTACCTGATCGTCGGCCTGCCCGGGGCAGGAAAGACCACCAGGGCTCGGCTGCTCGCCAAGGAGCACAGCGCGCTGCGGCTGACGCCGGATGAGTGGATGATTCCACTGTTCGGTGGGCCGGAGGCGGATGGGAAGCGCGACGTGCTCGAAGGACGACTGCTCTGGCTTGGCCTGGAGGCGCTGAGACTTGGCACGGACGTGGTCCTGGATTTCGGATGCTGGTCTCGTGACGAGAGGTCCGCGATCCGCTGGTGGGTGGAGTCTTTGGGCGCGTCCTGCCGCCTTGTCTACGTGCCGGTGGACCAGGAGACCCAACATGCTCGGATCGCCCAACGCCAGTCGGCCACCCCGGATCAGACGTTCCCGATGAGCGAAACGGACCTCCTGCACTGGAGGACGCTGTTCGAGGAGCCCGACGCCGAGGAACTTGACGGACATGAGGTTGGAGATCCGCCTCCTGGGTGGTCAGGATGGCTGGAGTGGGCCGCCGATCGGTGGCCGTCGCTCATGTGACTGTCCGACCTAATCTTGGTGCGGCCCAGCAGGGGCCCGCCGGACAAGCCCTAAGCGCCGCGCAGGTGTCCGAGTTCGTCGAACGCCTGCGCCCACCCGGCCAGGCGGTCGGTCGCGGCGCTGAGTTCGTACCGTTGGCGTTGAGCCGACATCGGGGAACTCGACATCGATCCGGAGTTCGCCGCGGACACCAGCTGCGCCGCGGCGGTCACCATATCGCCGTACTGGCGGCTACCGGCATCGAGCTGTGCGGCGAAGCTCGCGATGGTCGACGCCAGATGGGCGCGTGACTGCGGCGCGGCATGCGCGGCCCTCTCCATCGAGACGATCTCGTTGGCCGTGGCCGTCATGGTGGCGGCTGTCCGGTTAGCGGCCATCACCACCTCGTTCAGCTCGTCTGAGGGCAGCATGTGCCCCCGTTCCATGACGCCGAGCAGTGAGAACAGCCCACGTTCGGATGACGCCAGTGCGGCCATCGGCTGACGGGCCGCCGATCCCCATGCTGGCAGCCGTCGCAGATTTCGCTCCGCAGGCAGCGGCGCCCGCTTGAGCCAGCGGTAGCGCAGGAACGCCAGGGTCGACAGGAACGCCGCACCCACCGCGATGGGGGCCGGAATGAGAAGCGCCCACGCCGGGGTCTCCCAGGACGCCAGCACGGCGGTCACCACGATCCAGAAGCCGGACGAGAACGCGAGGAACATCCCCGTCCGAAACGCCCACTTGCGCTTGCGCAGCAACTTGGCCCGCGGGTCGGCGGCGGCGCCCAGCTTCTGCGCCAGCACATCGGACATCTCAGCCGCGGTGTCGACGCCACGCTGCGCGAGCGTGCGCCAGGCCTCATGCCGTCCGCTTCGGTAATCCGCTGCCATGATCGTGAGAGTTACTGCGACAGTGGGTTTTCCGGCGCAACCGCGGGCGGGTTCGCCGCAGGCGTGGCCGGGGCGGCGGCGCCGCCTGCGGACAAGGACTCACCGCGCATGGACGCGCGGATCTGCTCGAGCCGAGAGTGCCCGGCCATCTGCACGCTGGCCTGCTGCACTTCCATCATCCGGCCCTGCACGGAGTTCTGTGCGAGTTCGGCGGCGCCCATCGCGTTGGCGTAGCGCCGCTCGATCTTCTGGCGCACCTCGTCGAGGCTCGGCGTGGTGCCTGGGGCGGCCAACTCGCTCATCGACTGCAGCGAGGCGCTGACCTGCTCCTGCATCTTGGCCTGCTCGAGCTGGCTGAGCAGCTTGCTGCGCTCGGCGATCTTCTGCTGCAGCATCATGGCGTTCTGCTCGACGGCCTTCTTCGCCTGGCCCGCGGCCTGCAGCGCCTGGTCGTGGAGGCTCTTGAGATCCTCGACGCTTTGCTCGGCGGTTACCAGCTGAGCGGCGAACGCCTCGGCGGCGTTGGTGTACTCGGTGGTCTTGGTCGCGTCGCCGGCAGCGGTGGCCTGATCAGCCAGCGTCAGTGCCTGACGCACGTTGACCTGGAGCTTCTCGATGTCGGCGAGCTGGCGGTTCAGTCGCATCTCCAGCTGCCGCTGGTTGCCGATCACCTGTGCGGCCTGCTGAGTCAGAGCCTGGTGTTGGCGCTGCGCGTCCTCGATCGCCTGCTGGATCTGCACCTTCGGGTCGGCGTACTCGTCAACCTTGGAGCTGAAGAGCGCCATGAGGTACTTCCACGCCTTGACGAACGGATTGGCCATGAGTTCGTTCCGCCTTCGTGTCTATTCGATGCTTTGTGTCGTTTCGATGCCCACCCGCTGGGGGCCGGCCGCGTGCCTGTGTTCGCGCTAGCTGCCAACCTATCGGTTTCGCGCAGACCACCACACCCCTGCAGGCGATTTCTCGGTCCGTGGCGCGACCGAAAGGCCTATGCGACCGCCATCGTGACGGCCTGCGGGATGACGACCTTCGTGGCGACGTCGATATTGCCGATCGCGCTCGCGAGCCGCCCGGCCTCCCTGCGCTCCATCTGCTGGCCCGCGTCGGTCAGGACACGGGACAGGGGCACGTCGAGCGCGGTGCAGATCGCACCCAGCAGCTCGCTGGAGGCCTCTTTGCGTCCCCGCTCCACCTCCGAGAGGTAGCCGAGGCTGACGCGGGCGTCATCGGACACCTCGCGCAGGGTCCGACCCTGCGAGGTCCTGGCTTGACGCAGCACGTCACCGATCACTTCGCGCAGCAATGCCGTCATGGTGGGCTCCTTGCTCTGGGTCACTCGGCGGTCACTTCACGAAGAACGCAGACGCGCCTCGATTTGGTTCCCGAAACCCGACAGATCACCCGATGGCGGGTCGGCGTCGCGACTGCCTGACCGCCGAGACCACGTAGTCCGCGCCCGTCACGACGGTGAGGATGATCGCGGCTCCCATCAGAATCCACGCCAACGACAGCCAGGCACCTGAGACTGGAAGCACGAACAGCCCGATCGCCACGGCCTGCACCAGGGTCTTCAGTTTTCCCCCGCGACTGGCGGGAATGACACCGCGGCGCAGCACCGCGAAGCGCAGCAGCGTGACGCCGACCTCACGCGCCAGGATCACCACCGTCACCCACCACGGCAGGACCTCGAGCACCGACAGACCGATCAACGCGGCACCGATGAGGGCCTTGTCCGCGATCGGATCGGCCAGCTTGCCGAACTCGGTCACCAGCCCGTAGCTGCGCGCGATCTCGCCGTCGAGCCTGTCGGTGATCACGGCCGTCGCAAACACGACGAATGCCGCTACTCGCCAGAACGTTTCATGGCCGTCACCGACGAACAGGGCGACCAGGAACACCGGGACGAGGACGATTCGCAGCGCCGTCAACGCGTTGGCGGCGTTCAGCACATGGACGCGCGGAACCACGGGATCGGTATCTGGTGGCCCTGGCACCGACACAGAATATCCGTTGCACCTACCGATACTCTCCACCTGTGAGCCCAGCGCCTCTTAACGAGCCCATGTCGGTTCGGCGCGCCCGGACCTCCGACGTCCCCGCCATCAAGGAATTGGTGGACATCTATGCCGGAAAGATCCTGCTGGAGAAGAACCTCGTCACCCTGTACGAGGCCGTGCAGGAGTTCTGGGTGGTCGAGATCGACGACGAGGTGGTGGGCTGCGGCGCGCTGCACGTGCTGTGGTCGGATCTCGGCGAGGTGCGCACAGTCGCCGCCCACCCCAAGGTCCGCGGCAGGGGTGTCGGGCACGCGGTGGTCGCGGCGCTTCTGGACGTGGCCCGCGAGCTACGGCTCGAGCGGATCTTCGTGTTGACGTTCGAGACGGAGTTCTTCGGACGGCACGGCTTCGAGGAGATCGCCGGAACGCCGGTCACCGCCGAGGTCTACGAGGAGATGTGCCGGTCCTACGACATCGGCATCGCCGAGTTCCTGGACCTGTCCTACGTCAAGCCCAACATCCTGGGCAACACCCGGATGCTGTTGCTGCTCTAGCGGTTTCGGCGTGCGCGCGCCTGCCGCACCCACTCGACGATGCTGGCGTCGGTGTCCTCGGCCGTCACCCGGACGTCGATCCATCCCAGTCCAGTGACCGTGTCGTGGCGCCTGATCCCCCGGCCGAACTCGCGGCGGGTACTCCAATGGTGGTTGCCCTCGTAATCCACGCCGACCATGACGTCGCGCCAGCCCATGTCGAGCACGGCGACACGTCGACCCCATTCGTCGTACACCGGGATCTGCGTCTCGGGACGCGGGAAGCCAGCGCGAATGAGAAGGAGTCGAATCCGGGTTTCCTGGGGCGACTCCGCGCCTGGATCCATCAGATCGATCGCCTTGGCGGCTGCGCGGATGCCACGCCTGCCGCGATACCGCTCCGCCAGCAGCTCAACGTCAGCCGGCTTGAGTCTCGCCGCTCCGGCAATTGCATCGAGCGCGGCGACGGCGCGATCGACGTCGTACCGCCGGGCGATGTCCAATGCAGTCCGAACAGGGGTCGTCACCGCGATACCGCCGATGACCTGGACTTCGTCATCCTCGACGCGGTCCGACCACGTCCGGATGCCAGGCGGCGGGCGGCGGTTTGGGTACAGGAGTTCGGCTGGTGCCGATGCGTCGACCCACTTCGCACCATGCAGCGCGGCCGCCGACTGACCGGCCACGACACCCGCGCGGCCGGACCAGAGCCACGCCGCCTTGGCGCGCGATATCGCCGACAGCTCGACCCCACGCGAGATGTAGACATCGCGGTGTACGGCGACGAATCGGCTTCGCAACGCGTAGGGCGTCAGCCTGCCCGCGCCGACCGCCTCCGTACCGATGAATGGCTCCCCCATATGGGGAGTGTGCCTACGACCGCCGACAGTTCGCCGAGCGTGCCGCCACTGCGAGAATCCGACGGATTCTTCGCAGTGGTGTCACGTTCGGCGAGGACTAGTTAGAAGTCGGGGACTAGTTAGAAGTCGGGTTCGTCGTCGTCGTCGGCGTCGCCACCGGCGGCATCAGAACCCCCGCGGATCAGCATCAGCGTGCCCGCCAGTTCGTCGGCCTTGACCAGCACCTCACGCGCCTTCGAGCCCTCTGACGGCCCGACGATGTTGCGCGTCTCCATCAGGTCCATCAATCGGCCGGCCTTCGCGAACCCGACCCGCAGCTTGCGCTGCAGCATCGAGGTCGAACCGAACTGCGAGGACACGACGAGTTCGACGGCCTGCAGGAAGACGTCCATGTCGTCGCCGATGTCGGGGTCGACGTCGGAACGGTCCCCGGTCGGCTTGGCCTTGGTGACGCCCTCCACGAACTCCGGCTCGGCCTGCGCCTTAGTGGCCTCGACGACGGCGTGGATCTCCTCGTCGCTGATGTAGGCACCCTGCAGACGGATCGGCTTGTTGGCCCCCATCGGCAGAAAGAGCCCGTCACCCATACCGATGAGCTTCTCCGCGCCCGGCTGGTCGAGGATGACCCGGCTGTCGGTCAGCGATGACGTGGCGAACGACAGCCGCGAGGGCACGTTGGTCTTGATCAGGCCGGTGACGACGTCCACCGACGGGCGCTGCGTGGCCAGCACCAGGTGGATGCCCGCGGCGCGCGCCTTCTGCGTGATCCGGACGATCGCCTCCTCGACATCGCGGGGAGCCGTCATCATCAGGTCGGCGAGCTCGTCGACGATGGCCAGAATGTAGGGGTAGGGCTTGTAGACCCGCTCGCTGCCCAGCGGCGTCGTGATCTCACCCGAGCGGACCTTCTCGTTGAACACGTCGATGTGCCGCACCCGTGACGCCTGCATGTCCTGGTAGCGCTGCTCCATCTCCTCGACCAGCCACGTCAGCGCTGCCGCAGCCTTCTTCGGCTGCGTGATGATCGGGGTGATCAAGTGTGGGATGCCCTCGTACGGCGTCAGCTCGACCATCTTGGGGTCGATCAGGATCATCCTGACCTCCTCCGGCGTGGCCCGCGTCAGCAGCGACACCAGCATGGAGTTGACGAAGCTCGACTTGCCCGAGCCCGTCGAACCCGCGACCAGCAGGTGCGGCATCTTGGCCAGGTTGGCCGAGATGAAATCGCCCTCGATGTCCTTGCCGAGACCGATGACCAACGGATGGTGGTCGCTGCGGGTGGCCGGGTCGGTGAGGACGTCGGCCAGGCGAACCATCTCGCGGTCGACGTTGGGCACCTCGATGCCGACGGCCGACTTGCCGGGGATGGGCGCGAGCATGCGCACGCTCTCGGTGGCTACCGCATAGGCGATGTTGCGTTGCAGCGCGGTGATCTTCTCGACCTTCACGCCGGGGCCGAGTTCGACCTCGTAGCGCGTGACGGTCGGTCCGCGGGTGCATCCAGTGACGGCGGCGTCGACCTTGAACTGCTGCAGGACCGAGTTGATCGAGTCCATCATCTTGTCGTTGGCGGCCGTGCGCAGCTTCGGCGGGTCGCCGGCGACGAGCAGGTCCAGTGGCGGCAGTGCGTAGGGCCCCTCGACGACACGGTCGAGCACCGCGGTCATTTCGGCCTCGGGCTTCTTCGGCTCCTTCTTACGCCGCGCAGGACGAACCGGCTCGGGGACCGTCGGGGTCTCATCGGCCAGCGGGTAATTGTCGAACGGAGTTCCGGCGGGCTCGGGCGACTCGGCGGCAGTCCACGCCGGGGCGGGGTCCTCGCTGTAGCCGGCGGGCTCGTCGTAGTAGCCGTCCGAGAAGTCCTCGGCCTGCTCGCCCGGACGGTCGTCGTACTCGTCTTCGTCGTACTCGTCTTCGTCGTCGTCGCAGTAGTCATCGTCGTCGCGGTATCCGGTGGCGAACAGCGCCCGCACCGTCTCCGGAACCTCACGGATCGTGGTGCCCGTGACCAGCAGGACGCCGAACAGGACTCCCATGAACAACAGGGGTGCGGCGATCCACGGCGTGAGACCGTCGGACAGCGGGCCACCGATCGCGAAGCCGGTGAAGCCCGCGGCGCTGCGGCGTGCGATCGGGTCGGCGGGCGAGCCGGCCCACAGATGCCAGAGCCCGAGGGCCGGGAGCGCGATCATGGTGGAACCGAGGATCAGCCTCGGGCGTGACTCGGGCTGGGGTTCGGTGCGCATGAGCACAACCGCGCCGCCGATGAGCAGCAACGGGACGAGGATCACCGCGGAACCGATCACCGTGCGCACGGCGACGTCGATCCAGCCGCCGACCGGCCGGGCCGCGTCGAACCACGAGCTGGCCGCGATGACGACGGCGATACCGAGCAGTGCCAGGGCGATACCGTCGCGGCGATGGCCGGGTTCGAGGTCACGCGCACGACCGATCGATCGTGCGGTGCTGCCCGCCCCCTTGGCCAGCATCAACCAACCGGCGCGCGCACCGCGCCCGACGGCCGCGCCCGCGGAACCCGCACCCGATGCGCGCGCCTTGCGGGCGGGCGGCTTCCGAGCCGGCGCCTTTCGACGCGGGGACGCAGGACGCTTCGGGGCGCTGCCGCTTTTCGAAGCCGCCCCTGACCTGGTATTTCGCGTGCCAGATCGGCTGACGGTCTTACTTGCCATGCGGGTAAGCCTAGTCGCAGTAGACCCATTTGCACCATCAGCCACACAGGTAACAGTTCGCTAACCATCCGACAACGAAAGCTGCAGGTAGACAGCGTGCGCCTCACCTGCGCAGACGCCTCGAATGGGCGATTTGGGCGCGGTTTTGTTCGCTGGGCGAATGAAAGCGCGCCGAAATCGCCAGGAGGTGGCCAGGTGACCGGCAAGTGTGCGCAGTAATGTCGTGAGCTGAATCACTCATCGAGCAGTCCGAGGAGCACTATGCCCGTCGTCGTTGTCGCCACCATGACCGCCAAGCCCGAGTCCGTCGACACGGTGCGGGAGGCATGTAAGAACGCCATCGAGGCAGTGCACGCCGAGCCCGGTTGTGAGCTGTACTCGCTGCACGAGGCCAACGGGACATTCGTCTTCGTCGAGCAGTGGGCCGACGAGGAGGCGCTGAAGGCACACAGCACCGCACCCGCGATTGGCGCACTCTTCGGCGCGGTGGGCGAGCACCTCGACGGCGCGCCGGACATCAAGATGCTGTCGCCGGTGGTCGCCGGGGACCCGGCCAAGGGTCAGCTGCGGAGCTAGCGGAACCTGATATGGGATCGCTCACCGGAAAAGTCGCCTTCATCACCGGCGCCGCCCGTGGCCAGGGTCGCGCGCACGCAGTCAAACTGGCGTCCGAGGGCGCCGACATCATCGCCATCGACCTCTGTGACCAGATCGCCTCGGTGCCCTATCCCCTGGCCACACCGGATGACCTGGCAGAGACGGTCAAGCTCGTCGAGGAGACCGGTGCGCGAATCGTCGCGTCGCAGGCTGATGTTCGTGACCGCGCGGCGCTCAAGGAGGCGTTGAAGGCCGGCGTCGAGGAACTCGGCGGACGCCTCGACATCGTGATCGCCAACGCGGGGATCGCCCCGATGGACGGCGAGGACGCGTGGGGTGACGTGCTCGACGTCAACCTCACCGGCGTCTACCACACCGTCGACGTGGCGATGCGACCAATGATCAAGGCGGGCAACGGCGGAGCGATCGTCCTGACCAGCTCGGTGGCGGGCCTGGTTGGCCTGGCATCACCGGTGGCGGGTTCGGTCGCGTACGCCGCCGCCAAGCACGGGATCGTGGGACTGATGCGGGTGTACGCCAATCACCTTGCGTCATTCAGCATCCGGGTCAACTCGATTCACCCCGCCGGTGTCGACACCCCGATGATCGACAACGACTTCACCCGCAGTTGGCTCCAGGGCATGGCCCAGAAGAGCGCGGGCGGCGGACCGGATATGCGGAACGCGTTGCCGGTACAGACCCTGGAAACCGAGGACATCGCCAATGCGGTGCTGTGGCTGGTGTCCGATGCCGCTCGCTACGTCACCGGGATCACGCTGCCGCTCGACGCGGGCTACGTCAACAAGAGGTAGCGATGTCGCGAAACCCCGCCGCGGGCACGGCCTTCGGACCGATGGTCCTGTCCGCGGTGGAGCAGTGCGAGCCACCCGAGCGACGGTTGGTCGACGACGATCTGGCGGCGCCCTTCCTCCCGTTACCGTTGCAGGCCGTCGTCGCCGCGACACGCTGGACGCCCGTGCGCCGAGCCGTGATCGGCGCATCGGAGCGGTACGGCCCGGGGCTGTGGGCCAATATCGCCTGCCGCAAGCGCTACATCGACGACAACCTCACCGCTGCACTCGGTGACGTCGACGCCGTGGTGGTCCTCGGCGCAGGCCTCGACAGTCGGGCCTACCGGCTGGCCCGCCGCAGCGACGTACCGGTCTTCGAGGTCGATCTGCCGATCAACATCGCGCGCAAGCAAAACATCGTGGCGAAGGTTCTCGGCGTCCCACCCCCGTCGGTACACCTGGTGCCAGTCGACTTCGAGCGCGACGATCTGCTCAGCGCACTGGCAGGCAGTGGCTACCACGCCGAGAGTCGAACGTTCTTCGTCTGGGAGGGTGTCACGCAGTACCTGACCGAGTCGGCGGTGCGCGCGACGTTCGACCGACTGTCCTCAGTCGCGGCGGGCAGCCGGATCAACTTCACCTACGTCCGATCCGACTTCCTCTCCGGTGCCGCGCTCTACGGCGCGGACACACTGCACCGCAAGTTCGTTCGCAAGCGCGAGATCTGGAAGTTCGGCATGCACCCCGAGGACGTTGCGGCGTTCCTCGCCGGTTACGGCTGGCGGCTGCGGGAGCAGCTCGGCCCCGACGAGATCCGTGACCGCTACATCCGCCCCGCCGGCCGCAACCTCACGGCGTCACAGATCGAGTGGTCGGCGTACGCCGAGAAGATCGATTAGCGCGTGGCGGTGCCCGCCAATTAGATCGGAGCGGTGCGCGCCAGTTTGACCGCGGCCTCGAGGATGGTGTCCTCGGACAGCATCACCGCCAGGGCGGCGTCACCGAGCGGTATGAAGCTGTCATCGCTCGCGACCCGGGCCATGCCACCGGTGTAACCGTGATCGATCAACGCTGTCAGCACGCCCTCGCTGACACCACCACTGGCACGCGTCTCGTCGACGACCAGCACCCGGCCCGTTGCCGTGGCCTCGGCGAGAATGTCGTCCACCGGAAGTGGGGCGAGCCACCGTAGATCGACCACTCGCACGGCGATGTCGAGCGGCGCCAGCCTGCGCGCCACGCGCAGACTCATACGCAGGCCGTTGCCGAACGTCAGGATGGTGAGATCACGGCCGTCCCCGTAGGTGCGTGCGCGCCCGACCGGCACCACGCCACCGGTGTCGTCGGCGAGCCAGAGATCGTCGCCGTCGTCGTACAGGTCACGGGTGTGGTACAGCGCGATCGGCTCGAGGAACAGGCAGACCACGCCCGCCGACCGGGCCGCGGTGGCGCACGACCTCATCATCGCCGCGGCGTCGTCGGGCCGGGCGGGGGAAGCGATCACGACACCAGGGAGGTCGCGGATCGCGGTGATCGAGTTGTCGTTGTGGAAGTGTCCGCCGAATCCCTTCTGGTAGCCGTAGCCGGCGATTCGGACGACCATCGGATTGCGGTACTGCCGGTTGGAGAAGAACTGGAGCGTGGCGCCCTCGCCGCGGATCTGATCGGCGGCGTTGTGCAGGTAGGCCAGGTACTGGATCTCCGGAATCGGCAGCAGCCCTGACACTCCCGCGCCCAACGCGAGCCCCAGGATGGACTGCTCGTCGAGAAGTGTGTCGAAGACGCGGGCCGTACCCGCCCTGGCCTGCAGCCCGCGTGTCACCCCATAGACGCCACCCTTGCGGCCGACGTCCTCGCCGAACACGACGGCCCCTGGGTCGGTGGCCAGCACGTCCTGCAGCGCGCGGTTGATGGCCTGGGCCACCGTGATCGGCGCCGAGGGGGTTGCCGTGGGCGTCGGTGCCGCGGCGGCCTCGGTGGCACCGACGGCCTCCTCGAGAGCATCGCGCAGTGGCGTCATCACCGCGCGCGGGCCGTCGAGTTGGGCGAGGTCGGCGACCTCGGTGGCCATCTCCAGGATCTCGGTCCGCTTGGCCTCGTAGGCCTCGATCACCTCTTGCGGATCGAGCACCCCCGCATCGATGAGCAGTCGCGCGGTGCACAGCACCGGGTCGCGGTCGAAATCACCGGTGATCTCGTCAGGTTTGCGGTAGGCCGGCTCGTAGTCCGAGCCAGCATGTCCCATCAACCGGACGGTGCGCAGGTGAAGGAATGCGGGACGACGTTGTGTCCGTACGTATTCCGCGGCCCGCTCCGCCGTCGCGAGGACCGACGGCAGATCGGTGCCGTCGGCGGCGAAGTACCGCAGATCGTCTCGGTTTCCATAGGTCCGCGCGATCCAACCCTGCGGTGTTCGCACGCTGATGCCGATGCCGTTGTCCTCACAGACGAAGAGCAGTGGCATAGGCACACCCTGATACGCGGTGTGCATCGCGGCGTTGATGGCGCCGACCGCCGTGGAGTGGTTGGCCGACGCATCACCGAAGCTGCACACCGCGAGTGCATCGGCGGGCCACGGGCATTCGACGCGCAACTTGCGCGCCCGAGCGATCGAGAACGCGACGCCCAGTGCCCGCGGAAGGTGGGAGGCGATCGTCGACGTCTGCGGGATGACGTTGAGGTCGTGGCGGCCGAACACCTTGTGCCGGCCACCGGAGATCGGTTCCTCGGTAGCGGCGACCAACCCCAGCAGGACGTCGCGCAGTGGGTCGCTGCCATGCACCTGGCTCGCGCGGGCCAGGAAGAAGCCACCCGAACGGTAGTGCAACAGCGCTGGATCGGTGGGCCGCAGCGCGGCGGCGACCGCCGCGTTGCTCTCGTGGCCTGAGGAGCCGATGGTGTAGAAACCCTTGCCGTGTGACCGCAACCAGCGTGCCGCCAGGTCCAGATGCCTGCTACCCAGCTGTGCATCGAACACGTCCAGGCAGCGCTGCGGTGACAGTCCTTGCAGCACGGAGGGATCCGCGGTCTCGGGGCCTGTCAGCTCGGAGATCGTCGCGGTGAAGTACTCATCGATTGATTCGGCCACTTTACTCTTCTGACCCTTCCCGACTCGGTCAGCGGAACGCGGCGGTGCCGGTGAGGGCCTGCCCGATTACCAGAGTATGCATTTCGCTGGTGCCCTCATAGGTCAACACCGACTCCAGGTTATTGGCGTGCCGCATCACCGGGTACTCCCCCGTGATGCCACTGGCACCCAGAATGGTGCGAGCAGTGCGGGCGATCGCGATGGCCTCCCGCACGTTGTTGAGCTTGCCGACGCTGACCTGCTCGGGGCGCAGCCCGTCGGTGTCCTTGGCCCGGCCGAGGTGCATCGCCAACAGGAACGCCTTGCCGTACTCGAGCGTCATATCGGCGATCTTCTGCTGGGTGAGCTGGAATCCGCCGATCGGACGGTCGAACTGGACTCGGGTCTGGGCGTAGGTGAGCGCGGTCTCGAGGCAATCCCTGGCTGCGCCGACCGAACCGAACACGATGCCGAAGCGGGCCTCGTTGAGGCAGCTCAACGGCGCGCGCAGGCTGATGGCGCCTGGCAGCCGGGCACTCTCAGGAAGGCGGACGTCCTCAAGGACCAGTTCACTGGTCACCGATGCCCGCAGCGACATCTTCGACTTGATGGTGTGTGCGGTGAAGCCGGGCGTGTCGGTGGGGACCGCGAAACCGCGGATCCCCTCGTCGGTGCGGGCCCACACGATCGCGACGTCGGCCACCGAGCCATTGGTGATCCACATCTTGGTGCCGTTGAGGATCCAGTCATCGCCGGACCGGGTGGCGCGCGTGCGCATTCCGGCCGGGTCCGAGCCGAAGTCGGGCTCCGTCAGCCCGAAGCACCCGATCTTGCGGCCGGCGGCCATCTCGGGCAGCCACTGCTGCTTCTGCTCCTCGCTGCCGAAGGCGTGCAATGCGAACATCGCCAGCGACCCCTGCACGCTGACCAGCGACCGGATTCCCGAGTCACCCGCCTCGAGTTCCAGGCAGGCCAGTCCGTACGCCACTGCCGACGTGCCCGCGCAGCCGTAGCCCTGCAGGTGCATGCCCAGGACACCGAGTTCGCCGAGTTCGACGGCAAGTTCACGGACAGGCAGTTCGCCGCTCTCATACCACGTCGCGATCTCCGGGGCGATGCGACTCTTCACGACGGTCCGCACGGCGTCGCGAATCTGACGCTCCTCGTCGTCGAGCAGACTGTCGACGCGCAGCAGGACGTCGGGGCTGGTCGGGCCGGACTCCTGCACTGAAGCTCGAGACACGTTGACTCCTAATATCGTTGGATGTTGACAGCTCAGCAGCAGCCGGACGAGTGGGCCCCCACCGGGACAGGGCACGCCGCCTGTTGGCGCACTTCGGCGCCGCGCCATGTGACCGACCGGCTCGGTGGTGGCGTCTGCTCACTGCGGGTTGCGACCAGCGGGACACCGTCGACCAGGACGGACGCGATACCGGGCAGGTCGCCGAGCGCGAACGACTCGAGTGCGTTGGTCGCGGTCGAGCCGGTGATGGGGCCGAGCACCAGGAGATCGGCGGGCATCCCCTCGGCGATGACCCCGGTGTTCAAGCCGTGCGCCCGTGCCGTCTGCCCGGTGGCCGCGGCAACGGCCGACACGGGGTCGACGCCGCACACCGACGCCAGATAGCAGATATTGCGCAGCATTCCGCGGGGAATCACCCCTGTGCCGCCGGGGGTGTCGGTGCCCAGCGTGAGCCGGCCGAGCCCGTCGCGCCGGGTGAGTTCGTCGACGACCAGTGTGGTCGCCCGATAGTTGTTGGAGCTGCACACCTCCACATGCGTGTCGGGCAGACCCGCGATGATCGCCACAATGTCGGCGTCCGGCGGCGGGATGGGGCCGCCCGAGATGTGCCCGACGATATCGGGGCTGACAGCCAGCACCACGTCGGCGCCCGCCACACGGCTCGACCCGGACCGGGACACTCCGCCGGAGTGCATCTTGACCGTCATACCGCGGTCGTGAGCCCACTGCATGTATCGCTGGGCCTCACCGTCCCCCAACCGATTCCAGTCGTAGAAGATGAACTTGAGCTGGTCGATGCCCTCGCGGTGCGCACGGTCGAAGTGCTCCTCGGTCATACCGGGTACGAGGAGCACAGTGCCCGCGTTGACCTTCACCCCGGAGGGGCGCATCCGCCCCGTGGTGTGCTTGGAGGTGATCGCGATGCTGAGCACGAGTTCGGGTGTCAGTGCGTCGAACGCCAAGCCAGGGATGTGGAGTTCACCCGCGGACACCATGGACGTGGTGCCGCCGTGCAGGTAGTTGTGAATCCATCCGACGGCGTCCTGCGCCGGTGTCCATTCGCCAAAGGTCGGATGGACGTGGCCGTCGATCAGGCCGGGCATCACGGTCAGCCCGCCCGCGGACAGCACCTGGTCAGGCGCATCGACATCGGTACCGATGCCGGTGATGACCCCGTCCTGCACGACCAGTGTGGTGTCACGGAGCGGCGCGATGGCCCGGTCGCCGTGCACAAGGAGGCCGATGTCCTCCACGAGCAGCGTCGTCATCTACACACTCCTTGTTTGGATTTTGTATACACTATCCGAATTCTCGTCATCGGGGAAGTCGTCGGGTCTTCTGCGAGATCCGATGCGGCCCAACAAGGGAAGACGGCCCAGCATCGGAAACCCGAAGACCACCGCCAGCACGATCACCGCGCCCACGAGGTTCATCGCGAGCCGCACACCGCCCTCGTACCACGGGAACAGCTGCGGGTACTCGCTGATCACCAGCAGCACAGGCGGGCCGGTCACCGCCCACCACGTGTAGTTCACCGGTCGCAGCGCCATGGCCAGGGTGAACAACACCACCGTGACCACCGCGACGACGGGAACGGCGGGATGCGTGCCCAGTAGCACCGCCGCGATCAACGCCCCCACCGCGTTGCCGGAGAGCCGTTGTGCCAGACGAATTCCGGTGTCGACCGCCGCGGGTTGCACCGTCAGCAACACGCTGGTGATCAGCCAGTGCCCGCCGACCAGATCGGCGGGCAGCATCGCCGCGATCACCACCGCGGCACCGACGGCGACACCCACCCGGGCGGCGTGGGAGCACCGCGCCTGCCACGACGTGCGGGAGGCTGCGGCTGGCTCGGCACGGGGATCGCGCCTGGTCGCGCGAATCGCCTCAGCGCATGCGAACCATGCCGCCCACGCGATGCCGACGACCACGACCCCAATTGCATACGGCCACAGCACCGCCGCCGCCGACGCGTCACCAGGGCCGGCGCGATGCACGTCGACGCCGACCAGAACCACCGCGAGACCCGCTGTCGGCCCGACGCGCTCGAGCAGGCCGCCGCACACCGCGGCGGCGACAGTCGCCATGCCGAGGGTGAGCGGATCACCGGCGGTGAGCACCGCCACGGTCGCACCGGCCAGCACGGTGAGGCCACGAATCCCGATGACCGCCAGGGCTGGACGCAGTGTCGTCGGCAGTGACGGCACCGCGGTCAACACGAATCCCAGTGCCACCGCCGAACCGAGTTCGGCACATCCCAGCGCTGCGGACACGCCGAGAATCGCACCCAGCCCCAGTGCGAGCCAGGCCGCCATCCCCCATCGGCTCCTGCCCACCGGCCGCAGCAGATCGGCGGCGCGCCGCCGTGGCGACGTCACCGGCGTGACACCGTCAGGTCTCTTCACTGTCCGCACTGTCCAGCGGCGCCGCCGCGTCCAGCACGGCGGCAACGATCGCCTGATAACCGGTGCACCGACAGATGTTGCCGGACAACGCCTCACGCACGGAGTCGGCGGTCAGCGGCTTCTCGGCGTCGGGGTCGCGTAGTAGCTCAGTGGCGGTCACCAGGAAGCCCGGCGTGCAGAAGCCGCACTGGAGTCCCCCGCGTTCGGAGAAGTTTCGCCGCAGACGCGCGGCCTCCTCGAATTGGTCGAGACCCTCGACTGTGTCGACGCGCAGGCCGTCGACCTGAACGGCCAGCGTCAGGCAGGCACGCCCCGACCGGCCCTCGACGAGCACCGAGCACGCACCGCACACACCGTGCTCGCAGCCCAGGTGGGTACCGGTCAGACCGAGTTCGTCGCGCAGGAAGTCGGCGAGCGTGAGACGCGGCGGAACGGATCGCCTGATGAGCCTTCCGTTCACCGTCACCGAGACGGTCACCGGCGATGGGGTGTCAGCGGACAACTTCGGCCTCCCCTCGTTGTGCGGCCACCCGTCGCGTGGCATCGGTCAGCGCCTCAGCCAGCGCGGCCGCACACAACCGGCGGGCGTAGTCGGCATCGTCAGCGGCCGGTTCCGTGCGCGCCGCCCAGTCCGCGGCGAGGTCCTCCCAGAGCTGGTCGGATGGCTCGCGGCCCACCGCCTCAGCACCGACGAACAGCAGCGGGCGGTCGGCCACGCTGAGGACGGCGGCGCGAACCTCCGCCACCGTGCCGTCGGGCCCCAGGGTCAACAGACAACCCGCTCCGGCGAGTCCGTAATCGCCATGCTGGTGGGCGTATTCGACGAAACCCCAGCCCTGATCCGGCCGGATCGCAGGCACCGAGATCCAGGTGATCATCTCGTCGGGCTCCAGGGCGCTGGTGTAGAACGACACGAACATCTCGTCGGCGGCCACCTGGCGCTTACCCCTGGTCGCCGACTCGACGTGGAAGGTGGCGTCGAGAACCAATGTGGCCAATGGCATCTCGGCGGCGGGGTCGGCATGTGCGACTGAGCCGCCGATGGTGCCCCGGTTACGGATGCCGACGTGCCCTATGTAGCGGGCCGCGTCGGCGAGCAACGGAGCGCGTGCGGCGATCAGCGGGTCGACCTCGACGGTGCGGTGGGTGACCATTGCGCCGAGCACCAGATCCTCGGTGTCATCGAAGATCCTGCTCAGTTCGGTCAGCCGGCCGATATCGATGACCGCGGTGGGCCGGGCGAGCCGCAGGTTCATCAGTGTCAGCAGTGACTGGCCACCCGCGAGTAGCTTCGCGTCAGGGTTCTCGGCCAACAACCGCAGGGCTTCGCCGACGGAATCCGGTCGGTGATAGGTGAACTCGGCGGGCTTCACGAGGCCACTCCGGCCAACGCCCGGCAGAGATTCCCCGTCTCGATCGGTGTCGTGGTGACGTGATAGCCGCCGCCCAGTGCGTCGTCGACGGCACAGGCGATGGCGGAGTACACCGCGATGGTGCCACTCTCCCCCGCGCCCCGGACACCGATCGGGTTGGCCGGGGTGTCGACCTCGAGATGGTGGACGATCACGCTGGGGACATCGGTGGTCAGCGGAAGGTGATAGGCGGCGAAGCTGGTCGACGTCGGCTCCCCCGCCGGTGAGTAGCGCCACGCCTCGAACAACGCGCCGCCAATCCCCTGTGCCACCCCGCCGACGATCTGTCCCTCGACGATGCGGGGGTTGATCTCGCGCCCGCCCTCGTGAGACACCGCGTAGCGCAACACCTTCACGATGCCGGTCCGCCGATGCACACCGAGGATCACCGCGTGCACGCCCATGGTCCAGGTCACCGTCTCCACGCGGTAGACCGTCGTGACGTCGAGGGCGGCGCCGCCCTCACCCGCGCCGCCGACTCGGCCGGCCGCTGCGAGCTCGTCCCAGCCGATCGCCTCGGCGTGCGCGGTGAACCGCCCGTCCGCGTAGTCGGTTTCGGCGACCTCCAGCAGCTCGGCGGCCCGATGCGAGGCGAGTTCGATCAGCTCGCCGCATGCCTGGTGCACAGCGGAGCCGGCGAGGATGGCCGAGCGGCTCGCGAACGTCCCGACGCCCTCGGGCAGCCGCTCGGTATCGGAGACGACATAGCGCACCTGCGCGATCGACACCCCCAGTGCCTCGGCGGCCACCTGCGCGAACACCGTCTCGTGGCCCTGGCCCGCCGACGCCGCGCCCGCGGTCACCTCGAAGTGGCCATTGGGCAGCAGGCGCACCCGGGCGGTCTCGTGTGGCCCGCGGCCGGTGGCCTCGAGGTAGGAGGACAGCCCGTACCCGATGCGGTGATCGGGATGCTCGGCGGCGCAGGCGTTCACCTCCGAGTCGGGAAGCGCATGGGTGACCGACTCGAGGCATGCCAGGTAGTCACCGCCGTCATAGGCGATGGGGACACCGTCGCGGTACGGGATCGGTCGGGCATACGGCATGTCGGCGGCGGTCAGCAGGTTGCGCCGGCGGATCTCGTCGACGGAGATTCCCAGCGCCGCCGCGGCCGCGTCCAGGCTGCGCTCCAGGGCGAAGGTGGCCTCGGGGCGTCCGGCGCCACGGTACTGCGCGACGAGTGTCTTGTTGGTCAGGACGGCGCGACCCCTGACGTGGACGGCGGGAATCCGATAGGGCCCCATGAGGTGGATCGCGGTGTTCGCGATGATGCCCGCGACCCAGAGGCTTCCTGCGCCGATGTCGACGAGGAAGTCGTCCGACCAGGCCACGATTCGTCCGTCGGCGTCGACCGCTAGCCGCGCCCGGTGTAGCTGATCCCTGGCCTGCGCGCTGGCGACCAGATGTTCCTGCCGGTCCTCAACCCAGATCACCCGCCCGCCGGTGTGCCGGGCCAGAGCGGCGAGCACGATCTCCTCGCCGTAGACGTTGGCCTTGGTGCCGAAGCCGCCGCCGACGTCGGGCACGGACACCTTGACGTCCTCGCGCGGCCAGCCGGTCACACCGCACACGGCGTTGCGCACCATGTGCGGTACCTGGGTCGATGTCATGACCTCGATCCGTTGCCTCGCGATGTCGAAATGGGCCAGCACTCCGCGACACTCGAGCGGGACGGCGCCGTGGCGCTCCATCCGATAGGTGCCCTCGACGACGCGGTGGGCCGTCGCGAACGCGGCGTCGGGGTCTCCGAACGAGTACTCCAGTCTGGCCGCCTCGTTACCCGTCAGGTGATCGAACAGGACGGGACTCGTCGACTCCAGCGCCGCCTCGGCATCGACGACCGGTGGCAGCACTTCGTAGGACACCTCGACGTTCTCGGCGGCGTCCTCAGCCAGGTAGCGGTCGTCCGCGACGACGACCGCGATCGGCTGCCCGACGTAGTGCACGAGATCGGAGGCGAGAATGGGTAGGCGCTGGTCGGCGAGAACCAGTGACGTGGCCGCGGTGAAGTCGGGGTCGGGCGTGGTCAGGGACGGGATCGGCGCCCCGGCCAGCCCGAGGTCCTCGGCGACGTACACACCGTGCACACCGGGCATGCGTTCGGCTGCCGCGGTGTCGACCCCGGTGATCCTCGCGTGCGCCTGGCTGGACCGCACGAAGACGACGTGGTGAGCGCCCGCGGCGTGATCGGCGAGGAATCGTCCGTTCCCGCCGAGCATGCGGTCGTCCTCCCGACGCCGCACCGAACTCCCGATCCATCCTCGGCCGGAGTCAGGCTCACATTCCTGCCGGGTCAATGGAGTCGTTTCTCCCACTGCCACAGAGCGATCGAGATACCGAACGAGATCGTGATCAGCAGCATGATGGTGGCGACCATCGATGGGTAGTCACCGTGGCTGTACGCCTGCAGCACGACGCGTCCCAGACCCCTTCGGGTGGCGAAGAACTCGGACAGCACAACACCGACCACGGCCAGGCTGACGGCGAGCCTGATTCCGGTCAGCAGTGGCCTGCGGATGGCCGGGAAGATGATGTGCACCAGCGTCTGCCACGCGTTGGCGCGCACCGAACGGGCCAGCTTCCAGTAGACCTTGGGGATCTCCTGAACACCTGTCGAGACGTTGATGAGCACCGGGAAGAGCGCGAACAGCACGCCCATCACGACCTTGGAGCCGGACAGGCTGAAGATCGGCAGAAGCACCGGGTACAGCACGATCTTCGGGATGCCGTTGAGCATGATGATGAGCGGCTCGAAGATCATTCGCAGGTGGCGGGACAGCCCAAGCAGCAAGCCGGTTCCCCCGCCGATGGCGGTCCCGATGACGAACGCCATTCCGACCGACTGCGCGGTGACCTGCAGATCGAACAGATAGGCCGGATCGGACAGATTCTGGAACAGCACCGTGAGGGTCTGTAGCGGCGACGGGATGACGAACGTCAGGCCGGACATCACCTGCCAGCCGATGACGATGAGCACGGCGACCAGGGTTGCGCCGAACAACTGGTTGCTCAGCAGCGCGCGTGCGGAGAACTGCCGCGGTGATCGCTCTGGGCTCTCGGTGGTCTGCGGCACTGTGGCGGTCATGTGTTCCTCCCTCGCAACAGCAGCCGCTCGACGCTTGCGAGAACGACGGTGAGCAGACACGACAACAGGAGCACGACCACGATGTAGGCGAACATCTCGGTGTTGTCGAAGATCTCGTACAGATACCGGATCCGGTAGCCCAGGCCAGCCTGGGCTGTCGTGAACTCCATCGCGATGGTGCCGATGAGCGCGTAGACGACGGCCAGTCGCAGGCCGGCGACGATGAAGGGACCGGCGGCGGGGATCGCGATCGCGAACAGCGTCTGCCGCGGCGATGCCCGCAGCGAGCGAGCGAGTTTCAGGTAGACCGGCGGCATCTGGTTGAGACCGACCGCGGTGTTGAGTGCCATCGGAATGGCCGCCATGATCGTGGCCAGGATGATCACCGACATGGCGTTGATACCGACCAGGACGATCATCACCGGATAGAACAGCACCAGCGGCACGGCATAGAACGACACCAGATACGGTTCGAAGACCCTGCCGATCAGCGGAACCTTCCAGAACAGAAGGCCTGCGGCGAATCCCAGCAGACAGCCGAGCACGATCGACGCCGCTACCTCGACACCCGTGCGCTGCGCGTCGAGCCAGAACTGGGGTTCAGTCAGAAGGCCGCCCAGTGCGCCGAAGATCACCGACGGCGCGGGCATCACATGATCGCTCCACCACCCTGCGCGCGAACCGATCTCGGCGAACACGATGAACAACCCGACCAGCACCACCGTGGCGATGACGCTGTAGGCCGTGCTGCCGATCCGAGGCTTCCGCGCCGACGATTCCGGTGCCGCGCCGTTGGGTGGCGTGGCCTCCATGGGTGGTACGTCGGTTTCCGAGAGGGAGGTGGTCACGTGGCCGCAACCTCCTGCTGCTTGAAGCCGCGCATCGACTCGGCCTGCAACGAACCCCAGATTCGGTTGTGCAGTTCGTTGAAGCGCGGCGTCGACACGACGCTCGCGTCGCGCTCATCGGGCAGATCGATGTCGACGACGTCGATGATGGTGCCCGGCCGGTAGGACATCACCCAAACCTGCTGGGACAGCAGGATTGCCTCGGAGATGTCGTGCGTGACGAACATGATGGTCTGCTGGGTGCTGGCCCAGATCTGTCGCACCTCGGCGCCGAGGAACAGCCGTGTCTGCTGATCGAGCGCGGCGAACGGCTCGTCCATCAAGACAACCTCGGGCTGCACCGCAAGGGTCCGAGCCAAGGCGACGCGCTGGCGCATGCCACCGGAGAGCATCGAGGGGTAGGACTTCTCGAAGCCGCCGAGTCCGACGAGTTGGATTGTCTCCAAGGCACGTTGGCGCCGAGTCGCCTTGGGGACACCCCCGATCATCTCCATGGCGAAGCTGACGTTCTCCTCGACGGTGCGCCACGGCAGCGTCGAGTCCTCCTGGAACACCACCCCGATCTTGGGGTCGGGGCCGGTGACCGGCCTGCCCGCCACACTCACTGTGCCGGTGGTGGCCTTCTGCAGACCCGACACCACCGCGAGCAGCGTCGACTTACCGCATCCGCTCGGTCCGACGATGGACACGAAACTCGAATGCGGGACGGTCTGATCGATGCCGGTGACCGCGGTGACCTTGCGTGCTGGTGTGTCGAAAACGACTGACACGCCTGTCATCTCGATGCCCTGTGCGTTCACAGCGATACCTCTCCGATCGGTGGTTGTGGGATCAAAATGACGTCTGGGCGTCCTCGGGCAGGTACTGCTGATCGAGCACCGTGGCCCAGTCGACGGGTGCCTCGATCTGTCCGGCGCCGACCATCAGCTCCGAGAGGTTCTTCAGCCCGTCGGCGTCGACCTTCAGTGAGTAGCCCTTGGCGAGGTCCGGGGTGCTCTTGAAGGCCGCCTTCATCACGTCGGGCGAAACACCCACCAGGGGTGCGATTTCGGTGGCGGCCTCGTCGGGGTTCGCCACCACCCACTCGTTCAGCCGGTCGGCGACCTTGAAGAACTTCTTCAGGTTCTCGGGGTTCGCATCGGCGTAGGAGGTGTTGACGGCTACCAGGTCGGCAGGAAGGTCACCGAGAACCTCGCGTGAGTCGACCAGGACCTCGGCGTTCTCGGACGCCTGCTTCTCGGCGATGAACGGCTGCATAGCCCAGCCCGCGGTGATCTGGTTCGCCTTGGCGGCCGTCCAGTTATCCCCCATCTGACCGACGGCCTGGGACTTGATCCCATCGCCGAGTTCACGTTCGAGGCCCTTGACCAACAGCTCGGTTGAGGATCCCGCCGAGCTGAAGCCCAGCGTCGCCCCGTCGATGCTGCGCCCGGGGGGACTGATCCAGGAGAAATCGTTCATCTGGAACCACGGCGCGATGACCTTCAGGTTCGAATTGTCCTGCTGTGCAGCCAGAAGCACCGAACTGTTCCCCGCGATAGCCATATCGGCGTCACCGCTGGTGACCACGCGCAGCGTGTTGCCGCCGCCTCCACCGGAGAACAGGTCGACCTTCAGGCCCTCCTCCTCGAACCACTTCTTGTCGATTCCGACCTGCAGGATCGCCATGAAAGGCAGGCTGTCCACACCCGTCGCCGAGATGCTCAGCGTATGGGTGTCGGTGCCACCTCCGGCAGGGCCCGCGGATTCGTCGGCGCATGCCGTACCGCCAATGAGCAGGGCCGATGCAGCGATGACCGCACCGAAGAGCTTGGGGAACCGTGACATCAGGGAGGCCTCCGAAGGGTCGTTGAATATTGGATACACTATACGAACCACTGTGATCTACGTCAACATTTAGCGGTGCCGTGACCGCGACAACACACCGGCAATCTCCAGCCCGGCCGCCACGCCGAACATCGCCGCCGCCGCGACGAGGCGCGACCCAGCTCGCGACGGTACCGCCCTGACAGATGCCGCGTCCGAGTGCGCTCGCGGTACCGACGGCTCGATGACCGCCTCCCCACTGACTGATGCCGCCGACACACCGTCAGCCGGCGTCAAAGCGCGCTTCAACGGTGGCGGAGCTCCAGGCGTGGCACTACCCGGGGCGGGATACCCGCCCTGGTCAGCCGCGCCCGGAGCCGTCACGCCCGAGAACCATCGATAATCTCGGCGAACGCCCGGATCGTTCCCTCACGACTCTGCCCGGGCCGCACGAAGGGGACGATCGACACC
Source organism: Mycobacterium sp. IDUB_39 (assembly GCF_055419205.1). Lineage (NCBI taxonomy): Bacteria > Bacillati > Actinomycetota > Actinomycetes > Mycobacteriales > Mycobacteriaceae > Mycobacterium > Mycobacterium sp. IDUB_39. Next base: position 241,742 of record NZ_JBVAXF010000006.1, on the reverse strand, counting down.
TGATCGACGCCCAGCGCCTCGATCTCCTTCAGACGCTGCGCGCACTCATCCCGGGTGCCCGCCAGTGCGAAAAGATCGACGAGTTCGTCCGGGACCAGGTCGGCGTGCGCGGCCTCGGTGTTCATGTGCTCGTAGTAGTTGTACTCATCGCGGATGCGGTCAATGACCTTCTCCAGCGCGGGATCCACACGTGCGGGCAGCGGCCGGATGGCAACTCGCGAGACGTGCGCCCGGACAAGATCGCGCGCCTCGGTGCTGTCATCTCCGATGGCCGTGGGTGTCCACAGCACGATGTGCAGGTCGTCCAGCGTGCGACCGCTCTGCGCCGCGCCCTTCTCGATGGTCTGCAGCGCCGCCTCGATGAACCGGGGTGCGGTACCGACCAACACGATCACGCCGTCGGCGATCCGCCCGGACATCTCCAGGATCTTGGGCGCGGAGGCCGCAATGTAGATCGGGATGTCCATCGGGGCGGTCAGGTAGTTCAGGTGATACTCGGCGCCACTGGTGGCCTCCGCGACCTTCTCGCCGCGGAAGAGCGCGCGCAGGTCGTTGATCGACTGCTCCAGTTCGGCGAGCTTGAGGGGTTTGAGCCCCATCGTCCGCAGTGAGGAGTCCCCGGTGCCGATGCCGAGGGCCACCCGACCGCCGGTGAACTCGGCCAGCGTCGCCCACGTCGAGGCCAGCAGCGACGGATGCCGGGTGACGGCATTCGTCACGCCCGTGCCGAAGACGATCCGCTCGGTGCCGACCGCGGCGGCGCCCATCACCGTCGAGGACTCGCGCCAGATGTTCTGCGAGTCGCCGAACCACACATTGTCGTATCCCAGGTCCTCACACAGCCGGACGTAGGAACACATCGCCCCCGTCGGCTCGGTGGGAAACAATCCGACACCCTTGCTCAGCATGCGAGGAACCTCCGTAGGCTAACGTTGTATATCGTATCCAATCGTAGGTGGATGGGTTCCGGTTCCACAACCGCTAGCCACAAAACGGGAGGCAGACAATGCGACTCGTCAACGAGTTCTCGGTCGATGCACCGCTGGACGTCGCCTGGTCGGTCCTGACCGACATCCCCAAGGTCGTCGAGTGCATCCCCGGTGCCGAACTCGACAGCGTCGACGGCGACGACTACCACGCTCACGTCGCCATCAAGGTCGGGCCCGTGGGAATGACGTTGGCGGGCATGGCGACTCTGCTCAGTCGCGACGACGAGACCAGGCAGATGGTCGTCCGAGGCAATGCGCGCGACCGAAAGGGCAACGGGTCGACTGAGGCCACGGTGCGCATGGTCGCGCGTGACGACGCCGGCCGCTCGGTGGTCACCGTGACCACCGATCTCGAACTCAGTGGCCGCATCGCACAGTTCGGGACGGGTGTCATCACCCAGGTGAGCAACCGAATCATCGGGCAGTTCGTCGCGCGTCTCAACGCCCTGATCGCCGGTGACGACACAGCCGTGCCCGCCGGCCGCACCGGAAAACCCGTGGCCCCGGCGTCGGTCACGTCGCCGAGTGACTATCCCCGATCCGACTGGGCCCGATCCGACCGGATGACGTTGGCGCTCACCGCAATTGCCGGCGTTGCGCTCGGCTTGGCGATCGGGCGGTCCGTGGATCGTCTCAGCTGCCCGCCTCGGTGAGGCTGACCACCAGGTCCAGTTCCACACACGCCCCACCTGGCAGCGAGGCCACCCCGATGGCCGTTCGGGCGTGCGCGCCGACGTCCTCGCCGAACACGTCGAGCAACAGACGTGACGCTCCGTCGATCACAGCTGGGTGGGTGTCGAAGTCCGGCACCGCACGGACGTACCCGCGCAACGCGACGACGGCGCCCACCGAGTCGATGCCGATCGCGGCGTCGATGGCACCGAGCAGATTGAGTGCGGCCAGTCGCGCCTGCTCACGAGCCACGTCGACGGTCACATCGGCGCCGACGACGCCGCGCAGTGCAGGCGTCCCGTCGCGTCGCGCCGTGGCACCTGAGACCCACAGCTGATCGCCGCTCCGGCGGCTCGGGTAGTACGCGCCCTTGGGCGGCGCGGGAGCGGGGATCACCAGGCCCAGCTCTTGGAGCCGGGCGGTGGCCGTCACTGCTGCGCTTCCGCGGCCTCCGCGGCTTCCGCGCCGAGGATGCGATGGATGGGTTCGATGGCATGCGAACGGTGTTCGTGGTTGAGGGCCACCAGACGCTCGACGTCGCGGTCGGCCATCGCGTCGATCATCAGGACGTGCTCGCCCGCGACCTTCGACATGTCGAGCAGCGGCGCGTAGAGCGGCCGGTACGCGTCGGCCGTGTTCCACAGTTGCGTGACGATGCGCTTGGTGCGCGCCATTCCGCTCCCCTGGAAGGTCAGGAAGTGGAACTGCCGGTTGGCGACACCGACGGCGATCAGGTCACCCGCAGCGGTCGACGCCTCCATCCCGGCATTGCATGTGCGCATCTCGTCGACGATCCCGTCAGTGACACCCGGCATCGCATCGCGAATCAGGGCCTCCTCCAGGATCGCCCGAAGCTTGAACACCTCGACCAGATCGTCGAGGCTCAATTTGGCCACCCGGTAGCCGCTGTGCGGCACGTAGGTGATGTATTCCTCGGCCTCCAACGTCTTGAGTGCCTCGCGCACGGGGATGCGCGACATGCCGAACTGCTCGGCGAGGCTCTCCTGGACGATCCAGCTGCCGGGCGCGAGCTTGCCCGTGGTGATGTCATGGCGAAGCGCCTCGGCGACGGCCTGTTGCGCGGTCTTTGGCCGGACGAAGTCCGATCGCTGACCTCGGACGGCGTCACCGGAGTGAGTGCCCTTGGCTGCGCTCTTGGCGTTCGAGCGCTTGGTGTCGGTGCGCGGTGGCATCGGCCCTCGCTTTCAGCTGATATTGGATACTCTATGCGATCAGCATGGCGATGGGTCAACCCCACGCACGGCGTTTCGTGGCCGTGGCGAGCTCAGGCGTGGCGGTCAGTCGACCTCGAGGATCGTCGGCACGATCATCGGCTGCCGGCGATAGGTCTCCCCCACCCACTTGCCGACGGCGCGGCGAACGGCCTGAGCGATGCGGGTCGGGTCGGTGACCTTCTCGGCTGCGAGGGCCTCGAGGGCCTCCTCCACCTTGCGCACTGCGGGCTCGAGCGCCTTGGGGTCCTCGGAGAATCCGCGCGAGTGCAGGTGCGGTGGGCCAGCGGGCTTGCCGGTACCCCGCCGCAGGGCGAGGGTGATGGCGATGAATCCCGATGACAGCGTGAGCCGTTCACCCAGCGTGGACTCGCCGACATCCCCGGTGACCAGACCGTCGACGAACATCTTGCCCACCGGCACCGCGCCCGCGATAGAGACGGCACCGTTGACCAGATCGACGCTGACGCCGTTTTCGGCCAGCATGACGTTCTTCTCCGGCACCCCGCTGAGTACGGCCAGCTTGGCGTTGGCCCGCAGGTGGCGCCAGGTGCCGTGCACCGGCATGACGCTGCTCGGCCGCACGCCGTTGTAGAGGAACATCAGTTCACCCGCATACGCGTGGCCCGTGACGTGCACGCGCGCTTGAGCATTGGTGACCACACGCGCGCCGATCTTGGCCAGCGAGTCGATGACCCCGTACACGGCCTCCTCATTGCCGGGGATCAGCGACGACGACAGGATGATCAGGTCGCCCGCGGTCAACGTGATGCTGCGGTGCTCGCCGCGCGACATGCGTGACAGGGCCGCCATCGGCTCACCCTGGGTACCGGTGGTGATCAGCACGACCCGATCGGCCGGCATCTCCTCCGCGGCACCGATGTCGATCACGTCGTCATCGGACACCGTGAGGAACCCGAGTTCTCGCGCGATGCCCATGTTGCGCACCATCGAGCGCCCCACGAAGGAGACCTTCCGCCCCAATGCCACGCCGGCGTCGATGATCTGCTGCACCCGGTCGACGTTCGACGCGAAGCACGCCACGATCACCCGGCCGTCGGCGCCGCGGATCAGCCGGTGAAGGGTGGGCCCGATCTCACTTTCGGACGGGCTCACGCCCGGATGCTCGGCATTGGTCGAGTCGCAGAGGAACAGGTCGACGCCGTCGTCGCCGAGGCGGGACATGCCAGGCAGATCGGTGGGCCTGCCGTCGAGGGGCATCTGGTCGAGCTTGATGTCACCGGTGGCCAGGACCGTCCCGGCACCTGTGCGTAGGGCGACCGCCAGACAGCCGGGGATCGAGTGGTTCACCGCGAAGTACTGGCACTCGAAGACGCCGTGCGTGCTGCGCTGCCCCTCGGCGACCTCGACCATCACCGGTTTGATCCGATGCTCACGACACTTCTCGGCGATGAGCGCCAGGGTGAATTTGGATCCGACGATCGGAATGTCGCGCCGCAGCTTGAGCAGATGTGGGATGGCCCCGATGTGGTCCTCGTGGGCATGCGTGATGACGACGGCCTCGATCTCGTCGAGCCGGTCCTCCACGTGCCGGATATCGGGCAGGATCAGGTCGACGCCGGGCTCATCGTGATTGGGGAACAACACCCCGCAGTCGATGATGAGCAGCCTGCCGAGATGTTCGAAAACGGTCATGTTGCGGCCGATTTCGCCGATTCCACCGAGCGCGGTGATGCGGAGGCCACCCGGCGCCAGTGGCTTCGGCGGAATCAGCGGTGCGCCGGGGCTGCTCACGTGAGTACCGTGGCCGCGCGCATGTCGGCGGCCAACTCCTCGAGTTGCTGCGCGGTGGCCGGGACCTGCGGCAGGCGGGGGTCCCCCACCTCGACGCCCAGCAATCGCAGCCCCGCCTTGCTCAACGTGACGCCACCGAGTCTGTTCTGGGCGTTGTTGAGCGGGCCCAGGGTGACGTGGATTTTGCGCGCGGTGGCGATGTCGCCGGAGTTGAAGGCGGAGTACATGTCCCGCAACTGGCTCGCCGCGAAGTGACCCCAGACGCTGATGAAGCCCGAAGCGCCCATCGCCAGCCAGGGAAGGTTCAGCGAGTCATCGCCCGAGTAGTACGCGATGCCGGTCTCCGCCATGATCATCGCGCTGCCGTGCAGATCGCCCTTGGCGTCCTTGATGGCGGCGATGTTCGGGTGCGCCGCCAGCGATCGAATGGTGTCCCACTCGATCGGAATCGCCGAGCGCGGCGGGATGTCGTAGAGCACGTTGGGCAGGGCGGTCGCATCGGCAACCGCGGTGAAGTGCGCCAACAGACCCGCCTGCGGCGGCCGTGAGTAATAGGGCGTCACGACGAGCAGGCCGTGCGCGCCCTCGGCTTCGCACCGCTTGGCCAGGTGCACGCTGTGCGCGGTGTCGTAGGAGCCGGCTCCGGCAATGATGCGGGCGCGGTCGCCGACGGCCTCCAACACCGCGCCGAGCAGGGCGATCTTCTCGTCGTCTGAGGTGGTGGGCGACTCACCTGTGGTGCCGGAGACCACCAGGCCGTCACACCCGGTGTCAACCAGGTGTGTGGCGAGCTTTTTGGCCACGGCCAGATCAAGGGAGCCGTCCGGGCCGAACGGCGTCACCATGGCAGTCAGCACGGTGCCCAGACGTGCGCTGACGTCGAATCCACTGGCGGTCACGGGTGTCAAGGTTACCCGTTACGGCTCGCCATTTTGCGAGCGCGGTACGCGCACGGGCGGCGGTAGGGTTGCGCATGACTTCTTCGATGGCGACTCCGGCCATCGCCTCGCGCCTGCTCGACGTGATCGATCAGGACATCCTGCCGCTGACCGAGCGCGGAGTCTCCGAGGGAAACAAGGTGTTCGGCGCGGCGATCCTGCGCAAGTCCGATCTGTCGCTGGTACTCGCGGGCACCAATGACGAGACCGTGAACCCGCTGCTGCACGGAGAGGTCAACACGCTCAACCAGTTCTACCTACTGCCGGACCGGCCGCCGACCACGGAACTGCTGTTCGTCACCACCCACGAGCCGTGCACGTTGTGCATGTCCGCCATCACCTGGGCCGGGTTCGACAACTTCTACTACTTCTACAGCCACGAGGACTCTCGGGACGCCTTCGCCATCCCGCACGATCTGGTCATCCTCAAGGAACTGTTCGGGCTCGACCCGGGCGGCTATCGCAGAGTCAACGCGTTCTGGACGGCGTACTCGATCACCGCGCTCGCCGACGCCGAACCCGAGCCGCTACGCAGCCAGTTGCGCGCGCACGCGCAGCGCATCCGGGAGCGCTACCAGGCGCTGTCGGATCGGTACCAGGAGTCCAAGGGCGAACACGACATTCCGCTGAGCTGAGCGCGCCGCCCGTTCAGCCTTGAGGTCCACCCACCGACAGATCCATGCCGAGGAGGAAGACGTGCGTGGTCGGACGATCGTTCTGACAATTCCGGTTACCGCGCTCCTCACCCAGCCCCTGTGGGCGCCTCAATGGGGTGCGGGCGTCCTCGGCGAGTTCGCCGGTTTGGGGATCGTCTGGGGGTCTGCGGCCATCGCCGTCTTCTTCGGTCTGGTCGCGTTGTTCGTCATGAGCCTGCAGCGGATGCTTGGGGCGATCCCCGCGTCAGCCCGCGCGCGCAGCCCGAGGTCGATTTGGCTGATGTGTGCGATCCCGTTCAACTTCGTCGAGGACTTCGAGATCGTGACCGACATCGCAGCCTCCCTGCGTGCCGACGGCCGCACCCCGAGGCTGACGGTGACGTGGTGGTGGCGGTTGGGAATCGCCTGGGCCGCGGCGCAGATCGTGTCGCTGCTGCCCGGCGCCGTCGGGCTCATCGGCGGGGCGCTCGCGATCGTGGCATGGATCGCGCACTGGACTCTCACGGCGGTGCTGACGCGGCGGCTTCGCCAAGGTGCGACCGGCGGATCGATCAGTGCAGCGAACGCGGCCGCGTGAGTGATCGCCTCACTCCGCGGAAACCTGATCGAGATGCGCGTACTGGATACGATCGCCGCCTGCCCGCTTGGACCGGTACATCGCCGCGTCCGCCACATGGATGAGCCGGTCGACGAACTCCGGATGCTTCATCGCGGTGCCGGGTTCGACGATCACGCTGCACGTGCCGAGGCTCGCGGTGATCTGAAATGGCGTGGCGGCGATCCCCGCGCGGATGCGTTCGACGGTCTTGGCGTGCTCGGGCGCGGGCTCACTGTCGGCGATGACGAACTCCTCGCCGCCGAGTCGGCCCATGACCGCATCGCCGCTGCAGTTCTCCCGTAGGACGGCGCCAACGTCGGCCAGCGCCTCATCACCGACGGCATGCCCCCGGGTGTCGTTGAGCTTCTTGAACTCGTCGAGGTCGATCATCGTGATGTTGAGCCGGACATGGTCCAAGCCCTGCTGGGCCACCGCGATCTCGTGGACCGCGTTGTACACCGAGCGCCGGTTGAGCAGACCTGTGAGCGGGTCGCGATCGGAGTTTCGCAGGTCGATACGCAAAGTGTGCACCAGCAAGTGGATTCCGAACGGCACTCCGAAATTGAGCGCGACCACGGTGAGGACCGACGCGATGGTCAGCGCGGTGTCGCCGGTGGCGACGATCAGCCGGCTCGCGGTGATCGCGGCGCAGATCGACGCCAAGACGAAGTTTCCGATGACGTGGGCCATCACGTGGAAGTAGGCGAGGAACCCGCCGATCACCGCGAATATCGTGCATCCCATCAGACCGGCGTAGGGGCTGGACACCACCAGACAGGTCGCCGCCGTACTCGCCGAACAAACGACGTTGTAGACCAGGGATTGTCGACGAGTCGGCCACCGGATCAACCACAGCAGTGCGGCGCCGAACACACACACCGCGGCGACGATCGCGACGCCCCTTGCGGTGGAGTTGTCCGGCCCCAGGGGGCTGCCGAGCATCAACAGCGGCACCGCGCCGAGCATCGCCGTGAATGCGAATGTGGCCAGCCGCCACTGCAACTGCAGCCCGCGGTCGTGCAGGTAGATGCTGAACCAGTCGAACTGATCCGTCTGCCGCCACCACCCCATCGCCGCAGTGAGCCTCACGAGACTGGCACCATACCGAGCCGCAGCGCCGCGCGCAGCGCGGCCGCCAGGTCGCCGCGCTCGCCCACCGTGACGTCGTCGCAGCCCAGCCACGACGCCATCGAGCGCAGTTCAGCGGCCAATGCCCCCGCCACGTGAGCGCTGTCCTGACCCGGTTCGGTGAAGGCCCCCACGACGTGCAGCGCGCCGCGGATGCGCTCGGTCTTGAGGTCGACGCGCCCGACCAGCCGACCGTCGAGCAGGAACGGCCACACGTAGTAGCCGAACCGTCGCTTCGCGGCGGGTGTGTAGATCTCGATGCGGTAGTGGAAGTCGAACAGCCGCTCGACCCGCGGTCGGAAGAAGATCAGTGGGTCGAACGGGCACAGCAGCGCGGTGCCACGGTCCCGCCGCGCGACGGACTGACCGGCGCGCAGGTAGGCCTGAGCACCCCACCCGTCAACCTCGACGGGCTCAAGTTCGCCCGCCGCCACCAGAGCCGCGATCGCGGGTTTGACCTGCTTGGCCGCCAGGCGGAAGTAGTCGCGGATATCGGCTTCGGTGGCCACCCCCAGTGCGGTCGCCGCCCTCAGCGCGAGCTCGCGGACCGCCTCGCGGTCGTCGACCTCGCGGTTCACCACCTCGGCGGGCAGGACACGTTCGGTGAGGTCGTAGTGGCGGGCGAAACCCACCCGCGTCGCCGTGGTCAGCACGCCCGATGACCACAGCGCCTCAGCCACCCACTTGGTGTCGCTGCGATCCCACCAAGGACCCTTCCTTCCGCGCGGCTCGGTCTCGAGGTGTGCCTCGATCTGACCCGCGGTCGCGGGGCCGAGTTCGGCGACGGCGGTGACGATGTTCTCGGCCAGTCTCGCGTTCTTCTTGACGATCTCGGTGCCCCACCGGCCGTGCTCGTACTCCCGCATGCGCCACCGCAGCAGCGGCCAGTCGTCCACCGACATCAGCGCCGCCTCGTGGGCCCAGTACTCGACGAGCAGCCTCGGTGAGCGCGCGCTGTGGCTCCACGCCGCCCGGTCGAGAACGTCGCGGTCATAGGGTCCGAGCCTGCTGAACACCGGCGCGTAGTGGGCGCGCACCGCCACCGACACCGAGTCGAGCTGGAGCACCTGGATGCGCGAGACGAGCCTGCGCAGATGGGCTCGCGTGATCGCCCCAGCGGGCTTGGCATCGCCGAAACCCTGGGCAGCGATAGCGGTGCGGCGCGCCGCGTCGGCCGACAGCCTCACCGGCGCGAGTAGCTGCAGAACCGGTATCGAATCCCCGACGCGCTGGTCAGCCAGTCGCCCTGGGTGCCGACCCATTGCTCGTCGAGGACCGGAGCCATGGCGTCACCGTCCTCGCGTGGGAGGTCCGCGTCCACCTCGGTGACATCGCATCGCGTCGCCAGGGGCAGGGCCAGCGCATAGATCTGTGCGCCACCTATCACCCACGTCTGCTCATCGGTCAGTGCGTCGTCAAGGTCGGCTACCACCGTCGCTCCATCGGCCACGTAGTCAGCTTGCCGAGTCACTACGACATTTCTGCGCCCCGGCAGGGGCCGCACCCTCGCCGGCAGTGACTCCCACGTCAGCCGACCCATGACGACGGTGTGGGCATGAGTGAGTTCCTTGAAGCGCGCCTGATCCTCGGGCAGCCGCCAGGGGATGCCGTTGTCGCGACCGATGATGCCGGAGGTGGACTGCGCCCAGATCAGTCCAAGGCTCACACCGCCACCGGAGCCTTGATTCCCGGATGCGGGTCGTAGTTGACGATCGCCACGTCCTCGTAGACGTAGTCGAAGATCGAATCACGCGGTGCGAGAACAAGTTCCGGGTATGGACGCGGATCCCGACTGAGCTGGAGCGTGACCTGTTCCACGTGGTTGTCATAGATGTGGCAGTCGCCGCCGGTCCAGACGAACTCGCCGACCTCCAGGCCCGCCTGCGCAGCCATCATGTGGGTCAGCAGCGCATAGCTGGCGATGTTGAAGGGCACGCCGAGGAAGAGGTCGGCGCTGCGCTGATACAGCTGGCAGGAGAGCTTGCCGTCGGCGACGTAGAACTGGAACAACGCATGGCACGGTGGCAGCGCCATCTGCGAGATCTCGCCGACGTTCCACGCCGAGACGATGTTGCGCCGCGAATCGGGATCGCGCCGCAGCAGCTCCAGCGATGCGCTGATCTGATCGATGTGCTCCCCCGAAGGCGTCGGCCAGGATCGCCACTGCACGCCGTAGACGGGGCCGAGATCTCCTGTCGCACTGGCCCATTCGTCCCAGATAGTGACGCCGTGCTCATGCAGCCAGGCGATGTTGGAGTCACCGCGCAGGAACCACAGCAGTTCATAGACCACCGACTTGGTGTGCACCTTCTTGGTGGTGAGCAACGGGAAGCCGGCGGCGAGGTCGTAGCGGATCTGGTGACCGAACAGACTGCGGGTGCCGGTGCCGGTGCGATCCGCCTTCGGCGTCCCGGTCTCGAGTACCAGCCGTAACAGGTCCTCGTAGGGCGTGAGGATGGGCACCGGATCAGCTTACGTCGAAGCACTGACGCAGCGCGCCCGACACCTAACCCCTCGCCGAACGTGAAGAAATGTGCGAGATCCCGACTGGATCTCGCTCATTTCTTCACGTTCGGCGAGGGGCTTGGGCCGGAGTGTCGTCCGACACCGTCCACCACCGCCTCAGGGCATGGGAGTAGAACGGATGCCATGCCGACGATGACCGACACCATCACGACAACCGATGGATCCTGCCCCGTCACGGTGGCCACCCCCGAGGGCGACGGCCCGTGGCCGGGCGTGGTGATGTACCCCGACGCCGGTGGGGCACGCCAGACATTCACCGAGATGGCGCAGCGACTCGCCGACCTTGGCTACGTGGTGCTGGTGCCCGACGTCTACTACCGCGACCCGGGCTGGGCGCCGTTCGAGATGACGACGGTGTTCGGCGACGCCGATGAGCGCAAACGCCTGTTCGGAATGATCTCCAAGGTCACACCCGAGATCATGGCCGCGGACGCGGCGGCGTTCTTCGACTACCTGCAGGGCCGACCCGATGTCAGCGGCAGCGCGTTCGGCACAACCGGTTACTGCATGGGCGGGCGCACGTCTCTCGTGGTGGCGGGCCGGGTGCCCGAGCGGGTGGCCGCCGCAATGTCGTTCCACGGCGGCGGCCTGGCCTCCGACGACGCCGGCAGCCCGCACCTGCTCGCCGACGTCATCCGTGCGACGGTCTACGTCGGCGGCGCCAAGGATGACGCGTCGTTCACCCCCGAGCAGGCCGAGACGTTGGACAAGGCGTTGACCGCGGCGGACGTCGAGCACACCATCGAGATCTACGACGCGGGACACGGCTTCGCCGTACCGGACAACGGCCCTTACGACGAGGCCGCCGCCGAGCGGCACTGGCAGGCGATGGAGAGCGTGTTCGGCGCGAACCTGCGCTAGCCGCGGCGCGGTGGACCACCCTGCGAGACGGCATCGGACCCACCGCTTTGCCTCGCCGGAGTGCGGTACGCAACCATTGACGGGTGTACGACCAGAACTTCACCCAGCCCGAGCCCGGCGAACCCGGTTCTCGCATCGACCCGGTGTTGGCCCGCAGCTGGCTGCTGGTCAACGGCACACAGTACGACCGGTTCGCTCCGGCCGCGCACTCCCGTGCCGACATCGTCGTGCTCGACATTGAGGATGCCGTCGCCCCCAAGGACAAGACTGCCGCCCGCGACAACGTCACGCGCTGGTTGAGCGACGGCAACTCCGACTGGGTCCGCGTCAACGGTTTCGGCACGCCCTGGTGGGCCGACGACCTGGCGATGCTAGCCGGCACCTCGGTCGGGGGCGTCATGCTGGCGATGGTCGAGTCCGTCGACCACGTCACCGAGACCGCCAAGCGGCTGCCGGGCGTGCTGATCGTCGCGCTCGTCGAGACGGCTCGCGGCCTCGAGCGCATCACCGAGATCGCGGCGGCGAAGGGCACCTTCCGGCTGGCGTTCGGCATCGGCGACTTCCGCCGCGACACCGGGTTCGGCGACAACCCCGCGACCCTGGCTTACGCACGGTCACGGTTCACCATCGCCGCCAAGGCCGCGCATCTGCCCAGCGCCATCGACGGGCCGACGGTCGGGTCCAGCGCGCTCAAGCTCAGCGAGGCCACCGCGGTGTCCGCCGAGTTCGGCATGACAGGCAAGATCTGCCTTACACCCGACCAGTGCTCCACCGTCAACGAGGGCCTCTCCCCCTCACAGGATGAGATCACCTGGGCCAAGGAGTTCTTCGCCGAGTTCCAGCGCGACGGCGGCGAGATCCGCAACGGGTCGGACCTGCCGCGGATCGCCCGCGCCAACAAGATCCTGGATCTGGCCACCGCATACGGCATTCACGAGTCCGAGTTCGGCGACGACCCCGATCACGTGCCCGCCCCCTCGGACACCTACCACTACTGATCGTCGCGCTGGCTTTTGAGCGACCGTAGCGCCCGCGCAATTCCCCGACTGGCGTACAGCCCGGCCAGGACCGACGCGATGATCATCACGATGAACATCAGCAGCCAGTTGGAGCGGCTGTGCGGAACGTTCCACCACACGATCGTGAACAGGATGCCGCATATGAACACCACGATGTCGCGCCAGTTGCCCTGATAGGACATCGCGACCTCGCGAATCGACCGGCTCTTGTCGACACTCGCGATGATGTCGTCGACGCGCAGGTCGATCACGCGCTGGAGTTCCGCACGTCGTTCCACCTGTTCCGGCGGCAGACTCTCCAGCAGATCCATGTCCTTCTTGATCATGCCGCGCACGTCCGGTGGACGTAGGTTCCCCGCGGCGATGCCGAGCAGGGCTCCACCGGCGATTGGGGCGCCGGCCATGGCGAGTTCTGCGATACCGGGCATGGGTCTCCTCCGTCAGTACACCAGCGGAACTCGACCGTATCGAAGAAGCGCGGCCATTTCGCCCTGTCGGCGGCGGCGCGCCCTGCGGTCCTGTCGATCAGTGTCTGTCAGTTAACAGGTGAGCCGTGGTGCGCCGGGTACGCGTGGATCAGGGCAGTGGCCAGCTTGGGGACCGCGTGGGTCAGCTCGTGCTCGGCATCGTGAGCGATGCGATGCGCCTCTGCCAGGTTGACCTCGGGGTCCACGTCCAGCTCGACATCGGCGTGCAGCCGGTGGCCGATCCAGCGCATCCGCACACTGCGGACTGACCGGACACCGGGGCGGGCGGCCAGCGTTTCCTCGGCGATCTCGATCAGTCGCGGGTCCACACCATCGAGCAAGCGGCGGAACACATCACGCACCGCGGTACGCAGCACCGCGAGGATCGCCACGGTGATCAGCAAGCCGATGATGGGGTCGGCCAGAGGGAACCCCAGGGCAACACCTCCGGCGCTCAGAAGCACGGCCAGGGACGTGAACCCATCGGTACGCGCGTGCAGGCCGTCGGCGACCAGGGCGGCCGAGCCGATGCGACGCCCGACGCGAATCCGGTAGAGCGCGACCCATTCGTTGCCGATGAAGCCGACGAGCCCTGCCACGGCCACCCACCCGAGGTGCTCTATCGGCTGCGGATGGATCAGCCGCATCACGGCTTCATAGCCCGCGACGATCGCGGACAGAGCGATCATCGCAACGACGAAGAGTCCGGCGAGGTCTTCGGCGCGGCCGAACCCGTAGGTGTATCGACGGGTCGCGGCCCTCGTGCCCAAGGCAAATGCGATCCACAGCGGCACTGCTGTGAGTGCGTCGGAGAAGTTGTGAATGGTGTCGGCGGCCAGCGCCACCGACCCCGAGATCACGACGACGATGATCTGAGCGACGGCGGTGGCGCCGAGCACCACCAGGCTGATCTTGACGGCGCGGATGCCGGCTGCCGACGACTCCAAGGCGCTGTCCACGCTGTCGGCACTGTCGTGGGAGTGCGGCGCGAAGATCTCCTTGACCACTCCGCTCAGACCACCGCGGTGAGCGTGTGAGTGGCCATCAGCATGGCCACCGTCGTGGTCGTGTCCATGGCCTGCGGCGGCCACCCGGGCCTCGTGGGTCATGACTGGCGCCCCTCGCCGTTCATCGTGTCGGGGTGCAGCGCCGCGAGTTCGGCGGCGTTGCGGTGATGACCCGGCACACCCGGGCCGGCGTGCTCGGCATTGAAGACCGCATCGGTGACCAGTTGCCCGATGTGCTCGTTATCGAGGCTGTAGTAGATGGTCGTGCCCTCGCGGCGGGTGCGGACCAATCGGGCCATTCGCAGCTTCGCGAGATGTTGCGACACCGACGGCGCGGGTTTGCCGATATGCGCGGCCAGGTCATTTACCGACAGCTCCCGACTCGTCAATGCCCACAGCACCTGGACGCGGGTCGCATCGGCCAGCATCCGAAACACCTCGACAACCAGATCGACTTGATCATCGGGCAGCCGCCGGGTACAAGCACCCGTATCTGCATTCATACGCAGATAATAGCGCTGCTCGGCTCAGCCCATCAATGTCGCCGCGACCGTGGCACTCAGATTCCAGTACGCCTCAAGGTCTGCCTTCGAGGGCACGGCGTTCGTCGTTACTCCTCGTTCGTGCGCAGTTCCCAGGGCTGCGTGCCGAGTGCATCCGCAAGGTGGCCCTGCATATCGACGCCGGCAGGCAGCGGGCGCCACCATATGGTCACCTCGGCGATCTTGCCGTCCTCGTCGAGCAGGAATTTGTCCATCCCGTTGACCACGGTGTCTTCGATCTGCAGCCGGAAGTACGCGGCGTGGTGCGTCTCGCCGCTGAGGACCTCTTTGTAAGTGAGGTCGGCCGCCGCGCCGACCTCTCGCATCGCTTCCAGGACTGCCTCGCGGCCGGTGACTGGCTCGTCGCTGAGCGGGCCGTACATCACCACGTCCTCGGCGAGGATGCTGGAAAGAGCGTCTTTGTCTGCGCCGCCGTGCATGCAGTCGACGAAGAATCTCACGGTGTCGCGGTGCGGGGCGAAGGTGGTCATGGCTACTCCCTGTTGTGTTCTCGCTTGTGGCGTGTGAGACCTGATCGGCAGGGCTGCCCGTTCGCGTCGGTGTGCCCAGACCGTGAAGGGTGAGACGAACGCGCCAACTAGGAATCAATTTCGTCGATTCCCGCTAGCGCCATAGTCAGTGGTTGCATGGGCCTTGAGCTGAGTGACCGCGGGTCGCGGCAACCTCACTGCGGAGCCGGACTCGCGAGGTCGCCAGGCCCGGGGCGGTGGTCGAAACGGCGCGGCTAATCGATGACCCGAATACCGGACGACCACAACGGATTACCGGAAATCGGAAGGCCGGTACCCCTCTGCACTGGTGGCCACGGCCGGGGGCGCGACGACGTCGTTGTCGGCAGACAGCCGTTGTCGCTCACTAGATCACTGTGGTGCCGCCGTCGACCACCAGCTCCATGCCATTGACATAGCTCGAGTCGTCGGAGGCGAGGAACAACGCGGTCGAAGCGATCTCCTCGGGGCGGCCCATCTCTCGCCGCGGGATCACCGATTCGAACTGCGCCTTCATCTGCTCGTCCATCACCTCCGCCAACATCGGCGAGGCGACCTGGCCGGGGGTCAGCACGTTCACCCGGATCTTCCTATCCCTCAACTCCGACACCCACACCCGTGCATAGGCGGCCAGCACGGCCTTACTTCCCGCGTACACACTCCAATTCGGGTAGCCCCGCAGCGACGCGTTCGACCCGGTCATGAAGATCGAGCCGCCATCGTTGAACAACGGCAGCGCCTTCTGGACCGTGAACAGCGTGCCGCGCGCGTTCAGCCCGAAGGCGGCATCGAAGTCCTCCTCGGTAATCTCGCCGAGCTTGGCCTGCGCGCCAGTCCCGGCACTTGCCCACAACACGTCGATGGCACCCTTTTCCTGCTGGACCGTGTTGAACAACCGGTCCAGATCGTCGAGGTTGGCCGAGTCGCCCTGCACGCCGGTCACGTTCCGACCGATCAGTTCGACGGCCTGGTCCAGCTCGTCCTTTCGTCGGCCCGAGATGAAGACGTGGGCCCCCTCGTCAACGAACAACTTGGCACCGGCCAGCGCCATACCGCTTGTCGCGCCGGTGATTACCGCAACCTTGCCATCGAGTTTTCCCATGATGACTCCATTCATTCGGTAGTGCCGATCTTATGTACACCGTTCTGCGTACTTAACGTATCGCACGGTTGCGCGGAACTCAAGCTATGCACACCGGTCAGTACCCAACTGGGTTAGGCTGGCGGTATGACGGAGCTAGAGAAAGGGCCGCGAGGCCTGCGCCGCGGCAGGGGCGCACGAGAGCGCATCCTCGGCGCGTCGCAGCAGCTGTTCCGCGATCAAGGCATCAACAACACCGGCATGGACCAGCTCTGCGCGGTGGCGCAGGTGTCCAAGCGCACGTTCTACCAGCACTTCACCGGCAAGGACGAGCTGATCGCCGAACACCTACGCCGATTCGATCCCGACATCCTGCCCGAAGTGTTCGACCGCACCGACCTCACACCTCGCGAACGGCTCCTGGCCGCCTTCGACATCCACGCGCCGCTTTGCCCGTTCATCGCGGCGGCCGTCGAAATCCACGACCCGAGCCACCCCGCACGCGTGCACGCCCGCGACTACAAGACGGCCTTTGCCTCGCGGCTCACCGAAACCGCCCGCGAGGCCGGCGCCGCCAACCCCGAACAACTCGGCGAACAACTGGCGCTGCTCCTGGATGGCGCCTCGGCCCGCAACCGAGTCCTCAACGCCGAAACCTTCGCCACCGCCGCCGCCATCGCAGCCGTCCTCGTCGACAACGCCATCCCCGTCGCAGCGGCACCGTCCGCCACAGGCGCGAGCCTGTCGTCTGGGACGAGGCCGCGCGCCGGATCCGGTGGCGAGCTCAGCCGAAGTTGACGCCGAGCGAGAAGTTGTAGTTAGCCCCGCCATTTCGGCCAACGCCTTCCGATAGCCAGCCGCGGCCCGTGTCTTCGAGATCTGCGAGCCCGCGAAACAATTCGATGGTGATGGGGTGCGAGATGATGACAAGGCTCCTCAAAGTGCGCCCCAGGCTACGTCACCACCCCGATTTCGGGATTACGCGGCGGCTGGTTTGATCCAACGATCAGCTCAGGCTGTCTGCAAAACAGCCGAGCCTAGCGGCGCCATCTGGCTGGCATAAAACAACTTTCGTGGATCGCCGGCACTGCAGAAGTGGGCATCACTCCCCCGGCGCACGACGGGGGTAGGAGGGAAAGATCTCGACGCCGGCGGAATTCGATGAATGCACCGAGTGCCCGGGCGTTACGCACGTCCTCCTTGTCACTCCCCGTTCGTGCGTAATTCCCAGGCCTGCATGCCGATCACGTCCGCAAGATTGCGCTGCAGCGCGACGCCGGCCGGCAGTGTGCGGTAGAAGATGCTCACCTCTGCGATCTTGCCGTCCGCGTCGAGCAGGACGAAGAATATGCCGTTGACTGCGGCGTCTCCGACTTGCAGCCGAAAGTGTGCGGCGTGGTGGGTTTCGCCGCTAAGGACCTCCATATAGGTGTCGTCGGACGACAGTCCGTTGACGGTCTTTATGGTGTCCACGGCTACCTCGCGGCCGGTGACTGGCTCATCGCCGAACGGGCTGAACAGCACCACGTCCTCGGCGAGCAAACGGGTAAGGGTGCCTTTGTCTGCGCCGCCGTTAATGCAGTCGACGAAGGACTCCAAGGTGTCGCGGTGCGGGGCGAAAGTGGTCACGCGCTTACTCCAGAGAAGTAGTGGCCGTTGTCCAAATCGGCGAGCAGTTTGGGTTGAGTTGGTTCCCACCCCAGGCCCTGGCGCGTGATGAGGTTGGACGCCGGGAGGTCCATGGTGACCAGATTCGTGAACATTCCGAAGTATCCCGGCAGCATCAGCACGTCCGCGGGAATGCTGACGGCGGGCAGGCCGAGACGGACGCCGATGGCTTCCGCGATTTCGCGGAACGGGATGCCCCCATCCTGAACCGCGTGCCAATATCTACCGGCCGGCCCCTTCTCCAACGCCAGGCGGAACACGGATGCGACATCGCGGATGTGTACGGCGTTCCACGCATTCATGCCGTCTCCGGGGTAGCCGACGAAGCCCTTCTCCTGCGCGAGCGCGATGAGCCCTGGAAGGAAGCCGGCACTATCGGTCGTGCTGTGCGCGATCAGCGGAAGCCGCACGATCGAAGACCGCACTCCCCGCTCGGCGAGGCCAACTACAGCCCGTTCCACGACGTTACGAACACGCAGCGTGCCCTTGTGCTCCTCCCCGCCGGGAAGGGCCGGGTCTTCTTCGGTGGCCGGTCGGCCCAGGCTTCCAGGCGAGCCGATACTGCCAGCTGCAACCAGCGGCTTTCCGGTCCCTTCCAGTGCCTCGCCGTAGGCAAGCATGATCGGCAGCTCCGCGGCGGCCACGGCGTCCATGCCGCCGGAGGGAAGCAGGTCTTGCCTGTGCGCGACGTGGATGACGCCGTCGGCGTTCGCAGCCGCCTCCTTCAGCCCGTCTAGATCTTCGAGGTCGCCGCGACGCACCGTCGCGCCTTGCGCGGACAGGGCCGCGGCGGCCGACTCCGACCGGGCAAGGCCGGTGACCTCGTGCCCGGTGGCGATGAGCTCGGGGATGATGTACGAACCGGAATGGCCGGTCCCGCCAGTGACGAAAACGCGCATGTGACTGTCCTTTTGAGGGTAGGGGCGCTCAGCTGAGGATGCTGACGCTCAGGGCGAAGTTGGTGTGCTTGACAGAGTGCGCGACGAGGCTGATCTCCAGCAGGGCCACGTTCTCCAGTGCGCGCGCCATCGGCAGGTCACCGACGTCCAGCGGGTGCAGTCCCAGGCTCTCGATGAACGCCGAGACCTGTGACTTCGCCTCCTCGTCGTCGCCGGCAATGAACACGTCCAACGGGCGACCCTCGGCTGAGCCGGCCGCCAGAACATCGGCGAACAGCGTGTTGAACGCCTTCACGACATGCGCGCCGGATGAGGCAGCCTTGGCGATCTCCTGCGCCCCGGAACTGCCGTCGGGGGTGACGAAGCCCTTGGCATCGGGGGCGACAGGGTTGGTGATGTCGACGATCACCTTGCCCTTCAGTGCGTCCCCGTACCTGCTGACCACGACCGCCGCGCTGGCATACGGCACGGCGATGATGACGATGTCCCCCGCCGGGGCATCGCCGGCCGCACCGACAATGGCGCCGTCGAGCGCGGCGGCCAATTCGTTGGCTTTGGCCGGGTCGCGGCCGATGATCTCGACTGTGTTGCCGCCTGCCAGCGCCCGGTCGGCTAAGGCGCTGGCCATGTTGCCCAGGCCGATGATGCTGATGCTGCTCATTTCGTATCCCCTCTTGGAACGGAAAGGTTGACTCCTCAACCATACCCGGAATGGATGAGGAGTCAACCAACCCGGGTAGTATGCGGGTCGTGGAACCGAATTGGCTGAACGCTCGTGAAGACCGCGCCTGGAGCGCCTTCATACACGCGCATGATCAGATCGAGGTCCATCTGAACCGTCGACTACAGGAATCGGGCCTGTCCGGAGCCGACTATTCGGTCCTGGCGGTGCTCTCGGCTCTCGACGGGGACCGCATGCCCGCTCACGCGCTGTGCAACGCACTGGGCTGGGAGAAGAGCCGTCTCTCCCACCAGGTGCGGCGCATGCAGAAGGACGGGCTGATCAGCCGCGAGCCCAACCCCAACGACGCGCGCAG
This sequence comes from Mycobacterium sp. IDUB_39, assembly GCF_055419205.1. Taxonomy (NCBI): domain Bacteria; kingdom Bacillati; phylum Actinomycetota; class Actinomycetes; order Mycobacteriales; family Mycobacteriaceae; genus Mycobacterium; species Mycobacterium sp. IDUB_39. Next base: position 222,158 of record NZ_JBVAXF010000006.1, on the reverse strand, counting down.
CACGATGGTCTGTCTGCTGCCGGCTGGCCTCGCCGCGATCGAGAAGGCGGCACCGAGGCACGTGGAGGACGTCCGCCGGAACTTCATCGACCTGTTCACCCCGGCTGAGCTCGACATGCTCGCCGCCCTCAACGAACGAGTCCTGCACCACCTGGCCAAAGACGACTCCCCCGCCGACAACGAGCCCGCATAGCCTTCATCAGCCGTGGGCATTTCAGCCCCCCGCCGGGCGAAGCAGCAATCGTGGTCATGTGCTTGGAGATCAGAAGGGGCGATTGACGGCGCGGATGGAACGGCCCCGCGCTCACCTCCACATGGCCGAGCAATTCAATCCATCAACTGGGCGGCGACCGTCGCGCCGAGGTTCCAGCACGCCTCAAGGTCGGCCTTCGAGGGTTTACCCGACACGACGACCGTCTGGGCAGCCTGTTCCCAGCCCAACGCGCCGGTGATGCCCGCCAACGCGCGCTCGGCTCCCTCAGTGCCTTCGTTACCGTGCAGCCATACACCGAAGGGTCTCCCCTGCGTCGAGTCGAGGCAGGGGTAGTAACAGACGTCGAACGCATGCTTGAGTGCGCCGCTCATGTACCCGAGGTTGGCCGGGGAACCAAGCAGGTAGCCGTCTGCCTCCAGCATCTCGACGGGTGACACCGTGAGCGCCGGACGCCGCACGACATCGACACCCTCGATATCGGGGTCGGTGGCACCGGCCAGCACTGCCTCGAACATCTCCTGGCAGTGCGGGGATGGCGTGTGGTGCACGATCAGCAGCGTCTTCACTCGGCGCAGCCTCTACTCTTCGCGCAAGCGCTCATCGCCGCGCTCCATCTCGACCGCCTTCTTCATCGTCTCGCGCGCCCGGCCCCGATCGCCGGCGTAGTCGTAGGCGCGTGCCAGCCGATACCACCGTCGCCAGTTGTCGGGGTCGCTCTCGAGTTCGGCGCGCACCGAGTCGAACAACGCGTCGGCGGCCTGTCGCTCGATCCGCCCCGACGGACGTCGCGGCAGGTCACTGACATCGAGTTCCATTCCCTCATCGCGCATCTCGCGCGCGAGCCGCTGGTGGGTGAACCCTGCGCGCAGGGTCGCAATCATGGCCCACAGCCCGACTATGGGCATGAGGAATATCGCGGCACCGAGACCGATCGCGGCGGGTTCACCCGAGGCGATCAGGAGCACACCCGTGCGTCCGAGGAACACGAAGTAGACGACGAGCGCCAGACACATGAAACCGATCAGGATCTGGATGCGCAGGGCCCGCGCGCCGTCGGAGTTCACGACAGGTCGAGGAGCGGTTCTATGCCGATGGTCAGACCCGGCCGCTTGGCGACGTTGCGCACCGCGAGCAGCACGCCGGGCACGAACGACGTGCGGTCCAGGCTGTCGTGCCGGATCGTCAGCGTCTCGCCCTGGGTACCGAAGATGACCTCCTGATGCGCGACGAGACCGGCCACCCGCACCGAGTGCACCGGAATCCCGTCGACATCCGCGCCGCGAGCGCCCTCGAGCCCCGTGCTGGTGGCATCGGGGTTGGGCGCCATCCCCTTTCGGGCCTCCGCGATGAGCCGCGCGGTCCGGGTCGCGGTACCCGAGGGCGCATCGGCCTTGTGCGGATGATGCAGTTCGATGACCTCGACCGACTCGAAGAAGCGGGCCGCCTGCTTGGCGAACTGCATGGACAGCACCGCGCCGATGGCGAAGTTCGGGGCGATGAGGACCGATGTCCCGGGTTTGGCCGCCAGCCACTGCTCGATCTGGGCGATGCGCTCGTCGGTGAACCCGGTGGTGCCCACAACCGCGTGAATCCCGTTGTCGATGAGGAACTTCAGATTGTCCATGACGACGCTGGGGTGGGTGAAATCCACGACAACGTCCGTCTTGTTCTCGGTGAACCCGCTCAGCGGGTCACCGGCGTCGACACCCACCGAGAACGTCAAGTCCTCTGCGGCCTGCACGCCGTCCACGATCGTGGCCCCGACCTTGCCCTTTGCGCCCAGCACACCCACTCGCATGACTGCGAGCCTAGTCGGCGGCGCGGGCGGAGTTCCCCAGACCTTCCAACCAGCCCGTCGCACCGATTGTCCGCCCAGCTGTGACGATCCGCCCTAGCATCACCGCATGCGTGGCTCCAAGATCCTCATCACAGGCCCCACCGGGCAGGTCGCTGCTCCCCTCGCCATGGCGCTGGCCGCGGACAACGAGGTGTGGGGCATAGCCCGTTTCACCGACTCCGCCGCGCGCGCCGAACTGGAACGGGCCGGAATTCGGTGCGAAACGGTCAATCTGGCCGCGGGCGACTTCTCCGGCATCCCGTCCGACTTCGACTACGTGCTCAACCTCGCCGTGGCCAAGAGCGGCAGGTGGGACAAGGACCTGGCCGCGAATGCGGAGTCGGTGGGGCTGCTCATGGCCCACTGCGCCGACGCGACGGCGTTCCTGCACTGCTCCTCGGCGGCCGTCTACGACCCGCCGGACGACGAGCCGCGAACCGAGAACGCGGCGCTCGGCGACAACCACAAGGCGCTGTTCCCGACGTACTCGATCTCGAAGATCGCGGGTGAGGTGGTGGCGCGGACGATGGCGCGTGCGCTCGGCGTGCCCACGATCATCGCGCGGCTCAATGTCCCGTACGGCGACAACGGCGGGTGGCCGTTCTACCAGATGGAGATGATGCTCGCCGGCGTCCCGATCCCGGTGCCGCCGGGTGGTCCGGCCCGATACAACCCGATCCACCAGGACGACATCATCGCGATGCTGCCGAGGCTGCTCGAGGCCGCGTCGGTGCCCGCGACCACCGTCAACTGGTGCGGTGAGCAGACCGTCAGCCTGCAGGAGTGGTGCGACTACATCGGTTCGCTCGTCGGCCGGGAACCCATCTTCGAAGTCAGTGACCAGGCGCTGCGGGGCGGCCCCACCGACACCACCTTGTTGCGCGACCTCGCCGGGCCGAGCGCCGTCGACTGGCGTGACGGCATCAGGCGGATGGTGACGAAGTTCCACCCCGAACTGGTGGCTGACTGACGCTGCTGCCTCGCGGCTACTGCCCGCCGAGTTCGACGACGGCCGCCTGCGCCTCGCCCAGTTCGGCCGTCGCGGCCTCGACCCGGTCGGCAGTCGTTCGCGCGGCGCGGGTGGCGGCGTCGAGTGCGTGCTCGGCCGCGTTGACCTCGTGCTCGGCTGCGGCCAGCTTCTCCAGCAGTTCCTCGTAGTGGCGGCGGGCCGTGGCGACCTTCCTCTCGCTGTCAGTGACGGTGAGGCGCGAACCTTCTTGGGCCGCCCGGGCCACCTCGATCTCGGCGGCCGCGGCGTCGCGCCGCGCTCTGGCGGCCTCGAGCTCCACCTCGCTGCTCCCGCCGGCGTCGGCTGCCTGCGGACGCGGCTTTCGCGAGGGGGCCGGCGCATTTCGCGGTGATGACGAGACGGACTCGGACGCCCCGAAATCCCCGAATCCCGACCACTGCTCGGCCTTGGCGAGTCGACCCAACCGGCCCGCCACCTCCGCATCGGCGATTGCTGCTTGCAGTGTCGCGGTGACGTCGTCGCGGAGCGCGGCGGAGACGACCGCGATGTCAGCCGACGCGAACGCGCCGTCCACCAGTTCGTGCACGAGTCTCCGGTGCACACTGCTCAGTTCGCGGATCTGCGCGCCGTTCATCTCGGCGTGCGCGGTCCGGAGTGCATCGCCCAGCTCAGCCATCCGGTGTTGCGCGGCGGGGTCGCAACGGATGAAGTGGTTCACCACCCAGGCCGCCACCGTGGGCCGACGCGCTGCGGCGATGACCTTTGCGGCCTCGGAGTCCCCACGCTTGCGCGCCGCTGCGGCCAACTCCTTGCGCAGCGCCGTGAACTCCTCTGGCCGCACGCCGTAGAGGGTGTCGAGGTCTTCGTCGAGATCCTTGTCGACGTTCACCGCACGACTCGCATGGCCGAAGCCTAGTGCTACACAACGCCCGGTCACGGGCATTCTCGCTGGTACTGTCCAACGAAAATAACTCCCTCCCAATCCGCGCTACCCGCGTGCATGCGAGGCCATCACGACCGTCGTCACGCAGAAAGCATTGGGGTGCAGTGATCTTCACTCGTTCTAGGGATGTCTTGTGACCGAGCACGACGACGCGACGTCGGACCCGCAGCGTAAGCGCAGGGGTGTGCACGTCTCGCGACGTCAAGCCCTTACCGTCGCCGGAGGGGCGATCGCAGGCGGTGCCGCGGTAGCGGCGGCGATCCTGCCGACACGCCACAATGGCGAGGCTGCCGCACCGGCGGGATCCACCGGGGCGAGCGCCCCGACGGTGGCGACGACCACCCCGGGTGGCGGTCTACCGCTGCCCGCGACGGTGCCGGCCGATGCGTCGCCGGAGTTCCGGGCGGTGGCCGACGCGGTCATCGAGTCAATGCGCGCCAACCGTATTCCCGGCACCGCCCTGGGCATCCTGTCCGGGGACCGGGAGGAGCACGCGGCCTTCGGTGTCGCCAGCGCGAACACCCTGGCACCGGTCAGCGGCGAGACCCTCTTCCAAATAGGCTCGTTGGCAAAGACATTCACCGCAACCGCGATCTGGCGCCTCGTCGAGCAGGGCGCCATCGACCCGGATGCGACGGTGCGCACCTACATCCCGGAGCTGCGCCTGGCTGACGAGGCCACCGCCGCGGCCGTGACCGTCAACAACCTGCTCGACCACTCGGGCGGTTGGTGGGGCGATGAGGGCACCGACACCGGCGACGACGATGACGCGATCGCCCGGTTCGTGGCCGAACGCCTGCCGCAGTTGCCGCAGATCTTCCCGTTGGGAAAGTTCTTCTCCTACAACAACTCCGGATTCATCGTCCTTGGCCGCGTCATCGAGAAGGTCACTGGAAAGCCCTACCAGACGGCCATGAACGACCTGCTGCTCGGCCCGCTGGGGCTGACCGCCAGCACCTTCGACCGGCCAACGGTGCTGGCGCACCCCTACGCCGATGGGCACTTCGCGGGCGATATCAACGGATCCGACGGTGTGACGGTGCAGACGCCGCTGTGGCTCCCACGCAGCGTCGATCCGGCCGGCGGGCTCTGGTCGAACACCCGCGACGTACTGCGGTACGCCCGGATGCACCTCAGCGACACAGTCGACGGCGAGCCTGAACTCCTGTCCGCCGACACCCAACGGAGCATGCAGGAACCGGTCATGCCAGTCCCGGGGTTGCCGATCAGCATGGGGCGCAACTGGTTCGTGCAGGACATCGACGGCGTCCGCGTCATCATCCACAACGGCGACACACTCGGTCAGCACACCGTGTTCATCGCAATACCCGAGCAGCGTTTCGCTCTGGTCCTACTCACCAACAGCCTGTCCGGTGGAGTACCCGCCGAACTCGCGACCATCGACGCCGCCATGCGCGCCTATCCGGGTCTCGCGCCGCTGGTGGGCAAGGCCGGACTGTCCCGTGCGGCAATGGCTCCGGCCGGCGCGAAGACCATCACCCTGCCTGCGGCCGAACTGGCCGATTACACCGGCCGGTTCGCCGATCCGGGCGTTGTGAGCACTTTTACCGTGGATGACGGAAAGCTCACCCTGCAGTCGGAGTTCAAGAAGGTGCCCAACAGCATGGCGCCCGCCGTGGGTCCGCAGCCGCCAAAGACTCCGATAGCGCTCGAATTCCTCGCGAGGGATGCGGGCACAGTCGGCGGCGGGATCATCCCGTTCGTGCGCAACGACGCCGGGCAGGTCGGCTGGGCGGCCTCGGGGCTGAGGCTGATCCCCCACGTAAAGCCCACCTGAGCAGTCGCTACCGACTCGGGATCGCCCGCGCTATTTAGCCTCGGCGAGAGCCTGATCTTGGTCGCGTCGCACGTCCATCACACCGGTGACGCACCGCGCAGATGCTCGAAGATGAGGGACGTCTGGGTGCCCGCCACGTCGGCGTCGGAGTTGAGGTTCTCCACCACGAACGCGCGCAGATCGTCGGTATCGCTGGCCGCCACGTGGATGAGGAAGTCCTCGGCACCGGCCAGGAAGTAGACGTCCATCACCTGCGGACGCCGCCGCACGTTCTCGATGAAGCTGCGGATCTTGCCGCGCGCGTTGGCCTGCAGGCTGACCGAGATCATCGCCTGCAGCGACAATCCGATCGCGGCGGGGTCGATGTCGGCATAGAAACCGCGAATGACGCCGAGGTCCTGGAGCCTTCGCACCCGCCCGTGACACGTCGAGGCGGCGATACCGACGGCCTCGGCCAGTGCGCTGTTCGACATGCGGGCGTCGAAGTGCAGCGCGGTCAGGATGCGACGGTCGGTGTCATCGAGGTCAGCCGGTCGAACATCCTTCGATGCACGAGACTCGCCGCCGACAGAATCCGATGATCGTTCACTCATCACACAAGTTTATCGAAGTTTCATCATCCCTATTGCTACACGGTCGATGTTTCTTCACAATTTAGGAAGTTCAACGTCAAATCCAAGGAGCGATCATGCGCGTCGGAATCCCGACCGAGATCAAGAACAACGAGTATCGCGTCGCCATCACCCCCGCCGGTGTTGCCGAACTGACCCACCGTGGTCATGAGGTGCTGATCCAGGCCGGCGCGGGCGAGGGTTCGGCGATCTCAGACGCCGACTTCAAGCGAGTCGGTGCGCAGCTGATCAACAGCGCCGACGAGGTGTGGGCCGAGGCGGATCTGCTACTGAAGGTCAAGGAGCCCATCGAGGCCGAGTACAGCCGCCTGCGCGGGGGCCAGACGCTCTTCACGTACCTCCACCTTGCGGCATCGAAGCCGTGCACCGACGCCCTGATCGCGTCCGGCACCACGTCCATCGCCTACGAGACGGTTCAGACCGCCGACGGCGCGCTTCCCCTGCTGGCACCGATGAGCGAGGTCGCGGGTCGGCTCGCGGCGCAGGTCGGCGCCTACCACCTGATGCGCACGCACGGTGGCCGCGGCGTCCTCATGGGCGGCGTTCCCGGAGTCGCGCCCGCCAACGTCGTGGTGATCGGCGGCGGCATGGCCGGCGACAACGCCGCTGCCGTCGCCAAGGGTATGGGTGCCCGCGTCACCGTCTTCGACCTCAACATCAACACGCTGCGCAAGATCGACGCCGAGTACGGCGGCAGCATCGAGACGCGTTACTCGTCGCGCCTCGACTTGGAGGACGCGGTCAAGGACGCCGATCTCGTGATCGGCGCGGTCCTGGTGCCCGGTGCGAAGGCGCCCAAGCTCGTCACCAATTCGACTGTCTCGCACATGAAGCCGGGCGCCGTGCTGGTGGACATCGCCATTGACCAGGGGGGCTGCTTCGAGGACTCCCGTCCGACCACGCACGACGACCCGACGTTCGCCGTGCACGACACCGTGTTCTACTGCGTCGCCAACATGCCGGGTGCAGTGCCGCGGACGTCGACCTATGCGTTGACCAACTCGACGCTGCCATATGTCCTCAAACTCGCCGACAAGGGTTGGAAGGCCGCCTGCGCCGCTGACGCCGCGCTGGCAAGGGGACTCTCGACGCACGAGGGTGCGCTGCTGTCCGAGCAGGTCGCCGCCGACCTCAACATGCCGTTCACCGATCCGGCGAGCCTGCTGGCCTGAGCCTTCTCTCCGCCTCGCCCGGTCGGTGTCCACGTGGCACCGGCCGGGCGATGACCTTTTTGACACCTGTCAAGTACGGTGTGAGCATGACCCTCGCAGACGTGCTGCCCGATGCGCCGACCACCACCGCGGACGCCCTTGACCTCTTCGACGCCTCGCCAGCCGTCAGCACGGAGTTCATGCTCGGCACCTGGCATGGTGACGAAATGCCCACCGATCATCCGTTGGACGGGATGCTTGCCGCCAGCGGCTGGTGGGGCAAGCAGTTTGTCGACGGGGAAAACGTTCACCCGCTGCTGTTTCCGACGAGGGACCGCGGGGCACTGTGGGCAGTCAACCCGGTTCTGGCGTTCAGTGGCCTGGGACTGGCGACCCGAATCCCGGCGGTGAAGAACCAGAACCTCCGAGGTCTGATCAACGCCCTCTCCCCTGCCCTCAGGACGCGTACGGCGAAGGCGCGGCTGCGGACGACGCGCTACCGCGACGTCGACACGGCGACGATGATCTACGACCAGCTGCCGATCAACGACGTCTTCCGCAGGCTCGACGGTGTGGCTGGGTCCGATGCGGTCATCGGCGCGATGGATCTGCGCGGCCTGAGCCGTCCGTACTTCTTCGTGCTGCGGCGCGACGACTCGCTTCGCCTGCGTTAGCCCCGCGAGGTTTAGCCCGCACCTGACTGGATGAGATGAGGCACCAGTAGCGCCGTCAGCTCACCGATCATCGGCCGCAACGTCTCCGCGTCGGGATCATCGGTACGGGTTCGCGTCATGATCGCCACCTGCAAGCGCTGGCCGTCGGGCCCATAGGCGATGCCGACGTCATTGCTGCTGGCGTAGTCACCGCTGCCGGTCTTGTCCGCGGTCGTCCACCCCTGCGGCAGCCCCGCGCGCATGCTCGAGGTCTCGTTGGCGCGCATCCAGGCCTCGAGTTGGTCGCGCTGCGGCAGAGCGAGCACGTCGCCGGTGAGTAGGTTCGCAAATCCGGTACCGAGTCCGCGCGGAGTGCTGGTGTCGCGCAGATCGCCCGGGATCGCGGAGTTCAACTCGATCTCCCAGCGGTCCAGTCGGGCGGCGTCATCGCCGATGGTGCGCGCGAAATCGGTTATGCGCGAAGGGCCGCCGATGATGCGCAACAGCCAGTTACCCGCCGCGTTGTCACTACGCTGCAGCGCCGCCTGACACAGTTGCGCGATCGTCATGTTCGCGCCGACCCGGGTCTGCGTGATCGGCGAGTTCGGCAGGATGTCGGAGTCCTCGATGGTCACCTCGTCGGTGAGGTTCAGTTCACCGTGTTGTGCCTTCTGCAGAACCCGCGCGGCGGCGTAGGCCTTGAACGTCGAGCACATCGCGAAGGGGTCATCGGCGCGGTGCGCCACCGAGCGACCCGAGCCCAGATCGGTGGCGAACACCCCCGCATAGGCGTCGTACTTGTCCTCCAGCGCGCCGATCTGCTCCTCGATTCCAGGGGGCGGCGCAGCGGGCTTAGTCGGCGTCGGCTCCGTCGAGGTCGAGCAGGCGGCGAGCGCGACCAGCGCACCACCGCCGATCAGCAGGCTGCGCCGCGATGCCTGCATCAGCTCGCCAGGGCCCGCAGTTGCTTGGGAAGTGAACGCTTGCCGCGGTGCGGCCCCAACACAGCAGCGCCGTATGGACGGGTAAGCAGTTGGCGGGCAATGAGATTGACGTCGTCCAGCGTGACGGCGTCGATCTGCGCCAGTGACTCAGGGATGCTGCGGTGCTTGCCGTAGTTCAACTCGAGTCGACCCAGTCGATGCATCCGTGAACCCGAGTCCTCCAGGCCGAGCACCAGTCCACCGCGCAGCGCGCCCTTCGCGATCCGGCACTCGTCCTCGGTGATGCCGTCGCGCGCAACCTCTTCGAGCACGTCGGTGGTTACCCGCACCACCTCGTCGAACCGCTCGGGCAGGCAGCCCGCGTAGACCGACAGTGCGCCGGCATCCGAGAACGTGTCGATTGTCGAGTACACCGAGTACGCCAACCCGCGTGTCTCCCGGATCTGTTGGAACAGGCGCGAACTCAGGCCGCCACCGAGGGCTCCGTTGAGCACCGACAGAGCCCAGCGGTGCTGCCAGTGCCTGCCGGGGGTGCGGACCCCGAGGAACATGTGGGTCTGCTCTGTGTCCCTACCGACCATGTGCAGGCTCGGTGTGCCCGGTACTCGACCAACACCCTTACGGGGGGCCACCGGATCCCGACCACCGGCCAGTCGCTCGCCGAAGTGCTTGCGCGCCAACCTGACAACGTGATTGTGGTCGACGTTGCCCGCCACCGCGAGAACCATCCGCTCCGGGGTGTAGCGCCGCACGTGAAACGAGTGCAGCTGCGCCCGGGACATGTCGGAGACCGACTCGATACTGCCGATCACGGGCCGGCCCACGGGATGCTCGCCGAACATCGCCGACAGGAAGACGTCCCCCAGGGTGTCCTCGGGGTCGTCGTCGCGCATGGCGATCTCCTCGAGCACGACGTCACGCTCGACCTCGACGTCGTCGGCCGCACAACGACCACGCAACACGACGTCGGCGACGAGGTCGACCGCGAGTTCGATGTCGGTGTCGAGCACGTGCGCGTAATAGCAGGTGTGCTCGCGCGCGGTGAACGCGTTCAGCTCGCCGCCGACGGCGTCGACCGACTGCGCTATGTCGACGGCCGAACGTGTCGGCGTCGACTTGAACAGCAGGTGTTCGAGAAAGTGGGCGGCGCCGGCCACGCTTGGTCCCTCATCGCGTGACCCGACGCCCACCCACAGCCCGACAGATGCCGAGTGCACCGACGGGAGGAATTCGGTGACGACGCGCAACCCTCCGGGGAGGGTTGTGCGTCGTACCGAATCAGTTGGTTGCGTTCGCGGCATCTGCGGGCGCTGCAGCCGAATCCGAGGATTCAACCTCGCCTGCACCATCCGTGGGGGCGGCGGCAGCATCGTCTTCAGCGACCAGGATCAGCGAGATCTTGCCGCGGTTGTCGATGTCGGCGATCTCCACGCGGAGCTTGTCAGCGACCTTCACCACGTCCTCGACCTTGTTGATGCGCTTGCCGCGGCCGAGCTTGGAGATGTGCACCAGCCCGTCGCGACCCGGCAGCAGCGAGACGAACGCACCGAAATCGGTGGTCTTGACCACGGTTCCGAGGAAACGCTCACCGATCTTGGGCAGCTGCGGGTTGGCGATGGCGTTGATCAGATCGATCGCGGCCTGCGCCGACTCGCCGTTGGACGCGCCGACGAACACCGTGCCGTCGTCCTCGATGGAGATCGAGGCGCCGGTCTGCTCGGTGATCGAGTTGATCATCTTGCCCTTGGGCCCGATGACCTCACCGATCTTGTCGATCGGCACCTTGATCGTGGTGATCCGCGGTGCGAACGGGCTCATCTCGTCGGGCTCGTCGATGGCCTCGGCCATGACCTCGAGAATCGTGATGCGGGCGTCCTTGGCCTGAGCCAGCGCGGCGGCCAGCACGTGCGACGGGATGCCGTCGAGCTTGGTGTCGAGCTGCAGCGCGGTGACGAACTCCTTGGTGCCTGCGCACTTGAAGTCCATATCGCCGAACGCGTCCTCGGCTCCGAGGATGTCGGTCAGGGTGACGAAGCGCCGCTCGGTGCCGCCGCCCTCAAGCTCGACGTCATCGGACACCAGGCCCATCGCGATACCCGCGACGGGTGCCTTCAGCGGCACACCGGCGTTCAGCAGCGACAGCGTGGACGCGCAGACCGAGCCCATCGAGGTCGAGCCGTTGGAGCTGAGCGCCTCCGAGACCTGACGGATGGCGTACGGGAACTCCTCGATGCTCGGCAGCACCGGCATGAGCGCACGCTCGGCGAGCGCGCCGTGGCCGATCTCGCGCCGCTTGGGCGAGCCGACGCGGCCCGTCTCACCGGTCGAGTACGGCGGGAAGTTGTAGTGATGCATGTAGCGCTTGGACGTCTCTGGTCCCAGAGAGTCGATCTGCTGGGCCATCTTGACCATGTCCAGCGTGGTGACACCCATGATCTGGGTCTCGCCGCGCTCGAACAGCGCACTGCCGTGTGTCCGCGGAATCACGGCGACCTCGGCCGACAGCGCACGGATGTCGGTCACGCCACGGCCGTCGATGCGGAAGTGGTCGGTCAGGATGCGCTGGCGAACCAGCTTCTTGGTCAGCGAGCGGTAGGCCGCGCCGATCTCCTTCTCACGCCCGGCGTAGGTCTCGCCCAGGCGCTCGAGCACCTCGACCTTGATCTCGTCGGTGCGGGCGTCGCGGTCAGCCTTACCAGCGATCGCCAGTGCCTTGGACAGCTCGTCGGTGGCCACCGAGGACACCGCGTAGAACACGTCGTCCTGGTACTCGGGGAAGACCGGGTAGTCGGCGGTCGGCTTGGCGACGGCGTCGGCCAGCTCCTGCTGGGCTGCGCACAGCGCGGCGATGAAAGGCTTGGCAGCCTCGAGGCCCTCGGCCACGACACTCTCGGTGGGCGCACCGGCACCGCCCGCGATGAGGTCGATGACGTTATCGGTGGCCTCGGCCTCGACCATCATGATCGCGACGTCGTCGGCGGTCTTGCGGCCGGCGACGACCATGTCGAACACCGCACCCTCAAGCTGCTCGACGGTCGGGAACGCGACCCACTGGCCGTCGATCAGGGCGACGCGCACGCCGCCAACGGGGCCGGAGAAGGGAATCCCCGAGATCTGGGTCGACGCGGACGCGGCGTTGATCGCCAGCACGTCGTACAGGTCCTTGGGGTCCAGGCTCAGGATGGTGACGACGACCTGGATCTCGTTGCGCAGCCCGGAGATGAAGGTGGGGCGCAGCGGCCTGTCGATCAGGCGGCAGGTGAGGATGGCGTCGGTGGAGGGGCGGCCCTCACGACGGAAGAACGAGCCGGGGATGCGGCCCGCGGCGTACATGCGCTCTTCGACGTCGATCGTCAGCGGGAAGAAGTCGAAGTGCTCCTTCGGCTGCTTGCTGGCCGTCGTCGCCGACAGCAGCATGGTCTCGTCGTCCAGGTAGGCGACGACGGCGCCGGCGGCCTGCTTGGCGAGGCGACCGGTTTCAAAGCGAATGGTGCGGGTGCCGAAGCTCCCGTTGTCGATGACGGCGGTGCTTTCGAAGACGCCGTCTTCGATTTCAGTTGCAGACATACGTGTGTCAGACCTCTTTGATTCTCGTGTTCATCTGTTTCGCGTCATCACGTACGAGAACCCGGGAATCCTGACGGCCGTCGATCGAAGCGGCCGGTTACAGGCACCGGCAGCCACTACCGAAGACCGCCCATGCGAGCGGGCGCTCGTCGTGACGCACTGGAGCGGTCGCGCGATCATGCGCGAGTCGCACCTCTATGTTCGAGCCGCATTGCGGCCCAAAACACGTCTATGTTACACCGCGGCAATTGCCCGACCCGCGGTGTCGGTCGAAGACCGACCGGCTCAGGCCACATCCTCGACACACACCGTGAACTGGCGTTCGTCGTACGGATAGCCCAGGCCGCTGGTGCACTGGTCGGCGCTGGCCACGTCGTGCAGGATCTGCGTGGCGCGCTGGCGATTCGGCGCCGACGCGTCATCGCAGTCGACGCGCACCGGGTCGGTGGCGTTCTCCGGGTCGATGCTCATGCAGCCACCGACCACCCAGTCGATGTCCATGCAGATCGTGGGCCCGGAGCCGCTGAACGAACTACGCGTCGAGTAGTAGGAGTCGACGTCGGCGGGGCACCCGTCGGTGTTGTCGACGGTGGCCACCACCTTGAAGTTCGATGCCGGGCTGCCGCAGTCCACCTTGCTGGTCTCTGGACGGTCAGGGGGTCCACCGACCTTGAGGCAGTCACCCACAGCCATGTCCGCCGCCGCAGCCGATGAACAACCGGGCAGCACGGCAACGACCACTGCGGCGGCGAGCGCCGCTGCGACTGTGCGCAGGTGTCGTGGAGCCAACTGTGTCAGCGACGCAGGCCCAGGCGCTCGATCAGCGAGCGGTAGCGCGCGACGTCGACCTTTGCCACGTACTTGAGCAGGCGGCGACGGCGACCCACCAGGAGCAGCAACCCACGACGCGAGTGGTGGTCGTGCTTGTGCATCTTGAGGTGCTCGGTCAGGTCGGAGATCCGCTTGGTCAGCATCGCCACCTGCGCCTCAGGCGAACCGGTGTCGGTCTCATGCAGACCGTACGAGGCCAGGATTTCCTTCTTCTGCTCGGTTGTGAGCGACACGAAACTACTCCATCTATCGGTCCGCGAGGGGATTGTGAAAAGGGCACGGCCACCGCGAACTGCAGCACGTGCCGGGTCGCCGGAAAGTCTAACAGCGACCTGGCGATTAGAAGGAATCGCGCAGGATCGACCTGGCCCGGGCGGTATCAGCGTCCATCGCGGTAATGAGGTCCTTGGCCGAATCGAACTTCTCCTGCCCGCGGATCCTGGCCACGAAGTCCACGGCGACGTGCTGGCCGTACAGGTCGGCCTCAGCGTCCAGAACGAACGCCTCCACGGTGCGGGTGCGGCCGGAGAACGTCGGGTTGGTACCCACCGACACCGCGGCCTGGTAGCGCTCGCCGGGCGTCACGGTGCCCATCACGGGTCCGTGCCCCAGCACCGTGAACCAGGCGGCATACACCCCGTCAGCGGGGATCGCCGAGTACATCGGCGGTGCGACGTTCGCGGTGGGGAACCCCAGCACTCGGCCGCGACCGTCGCCGCGGACGACGACGCCCTCCACGCGATGCGGGCGACCCAGCGCCTCGGTGGCCGCCGCCATGTCGCCCGCGTCCACGCACGAGCGGATATAGGTGGACGAGAACGTCACCGTCTCGTCGCGGTGATGTTCGGACACCAGCGAGATGCCCTCGACGGCGAAGCCGAACCGCTCACCGGCCCGGCGAAGCATCGCGACGTCACCCGCGGCCTTCTTGCCGAACGTGAAGTTCTCCCCCACCACGACCTCGACGACGTGCAGTCGCTCGACGAGCAGCTCGTGGATGTAGCGCTCCGGCGTCAACTTCATGAAGTCGGTGGTGAAGGGCATGACGAGGAAGACATCAACCCCCAGTTCCTCGACCAACTCGGCGCGCCGGGTCAAAGTGGTGAGCTGGGCGGGATGGCTTCCGGGGAAGACCACTTCCATCGGATGCGGATCGAATGTCATCAACACGGCCGGGACACCCCGCGTCCGGCCTGCCTTCACGGCATGGTTGATGAGTTCTGCGTGTCCACGGTGAACTCCGTCGAACACACCGATGGTGACGACGCATCTGCCCCAGTCCGTGGGGATCTCGTCCTGCCCCCGCCAGCGCTGCACATCGACAAGGGTACGGCTCAATGGTGTCGGTGGGCGCGCTGGATCCCCCCGTTGAGGTGATGATTGCCTAAACTCATCAATCGTGAGTCCTGAAAGCAACCCCCGCGACCTGTCGTCGGTCGCACAGGACTACCTGAAAGTCATCTGGACGGCCCAGGAGTGGTCCCGCGAGAAGGTCAGCACCAAGATGCTGGCCGAGCGTCTCGGGGTGTCGGCCAGCACGGCATCCGAGTCAATCCGAAAGCTCGCCGATCAGGGCCTTGTCGATCACGAGAAGTACGGCGCCGTCACGCTCACCGAAGCCGGCCGGCAGGCCGCGCTGGCGATGGTCCGCCGCCACCGTCTGATGGAGACCTTCCTCGTCAACGAGCTCGGCTACGGCTGGGACGAGGTGCACGACGAGGCCGAGATCCTCGAGCACGCGGTGTCCGACCTGATGCTGGACCGCATCGACGCCAAGCTGGGCTATCCGACCCGCGACCCGCACGGCGATCCCATCCCCGCCGCCGACGGCCGCGTCCCCACCCCCGACGCCCGCCAACTCTCGGTGTGCCGCGACGGCGACGCGGGGACCGTCGCGCGGATATCCGATTCCGATCCGGAGATGCTGCGCTACTTCGACAGCGTCGGCATCAGCCTGGACTCGCGGCTGCGGGTGGTGGCCCGCCGCGACTTCGCCGGAATGATCTCGGTCGCCATCGAGCCCGCCGACGGGGCGGATGCCACCACAGTCGATCTGGGCAATCCCGCCGCCGAGGCCATCTGGGTGATCGCCTAACCCCCTACGATCCGTGGATGGCGAAACTCGAGTTGTCCCGCAAGCTGGCCCTCTCCCCCGAACAGGCGTGGGCCCACGCCTCGGATCTGGCCGAGTTGGGCGACTGGCTGTGCATGCACCAGGGGTGGCGCTCGGAACTACCCACCGAGCTTGAGATCGGCACGACGATCATCGGGGTGGCGGGCGCCAAGGGTATGCGCAACCGCGTCACGTGGACCATCAAGAAATTCGATCCCCCAGCGCTGCTGGAGATCACGGGCGACGGCGTCGGCGGCACGAAGTACAAGCTGGCTCTGAAGGTGACCCCCAGCAAGGAGGGTTCCACCTTCAGCGTGAAGATCGACCTCGGCGGCGCACCGCTGTTCGGCCCCATCGGCATGGCGGCCGCCCGCGCGGTCAAGGGCGACATCGAACGCTCGATCAAGAAGTTCGAGGAGCTGTACGTCTGACTCCCCGCACCAGAAACTGAGCTACAGCGTGGCGGGGCGGATCACGACGACCGACTTGGTGCGCGCGCCGTCGTCGCGCAGCAGTGCAATGACGTCGCCGTCGGGTGCCGTCGCCGCGTAGATACCGTCGATGCCCGCCGGGGTCATCGCTCTGCCATGCCGCGCCGACTCCGCCTCTTGCGCAGTGAGCTCGCGGCGCGGGAAGGCCAGCAGACAGGCCTCGTCGAGCGGGTAGCTCAACCGCGGTCCATCGGCGAGGTCCTCGAGCGTGCGCGACTCCCCCAGGCCGAACCGGCCGACGCGGGTGCGCCGCAGCGCCGTCAGGTGGCCACCGACATCCACCGCAGCGCCGACATCACGCGCCAGCGCCCGGATGTAGGTGCCCGAGGAGCAGTCCACGTCCACGTCGACATCGACGAAATCGCCCGCCCGTCGAATGGCGGTCACATCGAAACGGTAGATCCGGACGGGGCGGGCCGCCAGCTCGACGGTCCTGCCCTCGCGTGCCAGCTTGTAGGCCCGCTCACCATCGACCTTGATCGCGCTCACGGCCGAGGGGATCTGCGCAATGTCGCCGCGGAGTGCGGCGACCGCCGCACCGATCGCCGCGTCGGTGACGTGACCCGCCGGAACCGTCTGCAGCACTTCGCCTTCGGCGTCCTCCGTCGAGGTCGTCTGACCGAGCCTGATGGTCGCCGCATACGACTTGTCGGTCGCGGTGAGAAGGCCGAGGATCTTGGTGGCGCGCTCGATGCCCACGACGAGAACACCTGTCGCCATGGGATCCAGCGTGCCCGCGTGCCCGACCTTGCGGGTGCCGAAGATGCGCCTGCACCGCCCGACGACGTCGTGGCTGGTCATACCGCCGGGCTTGTCGACGATCACCAGACCGGGTTCGGGTGCGCTCACAGCACTATCGCCGTCAGCACCAGACCCTCACGCACCGACCAGCGTCCACGCAGCGTGTTCAGCGGGGGTCCGGACTCCGCGGAGGGGTCGATGAGGACACGGGAGTGAAACGTTCCCGCCGCACCCGAGCCCTCCACGTCGAAGCTGATGTGAGCGTCCTCGAAGCCAAGCCAGCGATGCGTCAGCGGGAACCAGGCCTTGTAGGTTGCCTCCTTGGCGCAGAACAGGATTCGATCCCAATGCAGTTCGGTGGGCAGCGCGGCCAGCTCATGGCGTTCGACAGGCAGACTCACGGCGTCGAGGACACCCTTGGGCAGTTCGCCATGCGGTTCGGCGTCGATGCCGACCGATCGAATCTCTCCCGCGCGGCCAACCACCGCGCCTCGGAAGCCATCACAGTGCGTCAGGCTGCCGACGATGCCGTCGGGCCAGCACGGTTCACCCTTGTCCCCCTTGAGGATCGGCACCGGCGGCACACCGAGTTCACCGAGCGCCTGCCGCGCGCAGTGGCGCACGGTGACGAACTCGTTGCGCCGCTTGGCGACCGAGCGCGCAACGAGCGGCTCCTCCTCGGGCAGTGGCGCCAGACCCTCGGGGTCGGAGTACAACTCGGCAGCAACGACCACATCGGGTAGCACGCCGGACAGCAGCCTGCTCGTCACTGCCCGAACCTCCGGTTCGAGATCCGCTGCTGCATCTTCTGCGCGTTCTCGCGCATCTCCGGCGTGATCTCGAAGTGTCCGCCGAAGTCGTTGAGGTAGCCCGGCGGGTACTTCGGGTCGGGCAGGATCTGACGCATCCAGCGATAGGGCTTGCGACGCCGCCACTCCCGCGGGTAACCCACCGAGACCTCCTCGAACCGCACACCGTCGTAATAGGTGGTGCGCGGGATGTGCAGATGGCCGTAGACCGAGCAGATCGCGTTGTATCGGGTGTGCCAGTCGGCGGTGGCTGTGGTGCCGCACCACAGCGCGAACTCCGGGTAGAACATCGCGTCACACGGTTCACGAACCATCGGGAAGTGGTTCACCAGGACCGTCGGCGTCATCCAGTCCAGCTCTTCGAGCTTCTTGCGGGTGGTCGCGACCCTGTCGCGGCACCAGGCGTCACGCGTGGCATAGGGCTCGGACGACAGGAGGAACTCGTCGGTGCCGACGATGTTGCGCTCACGCGCCACGGCCAGCCCCTCGGCCTTCGTCGCCGTGCCCTCGGGCAGGAACGTGTAGTCGTAGAGCAGGAACATCGGCACGATGGTGGCCGGTCCGCCCTCCTCGTTCCACACCGGGAACGGGTGCTCGGGAGTGACGATGCCCATCTCGTCGCACATATTGACCAGGTAGTCGTAGCGGGACCGGCCGAATATCTGCATCGGATCCTTGTTGGTGGTCCACAGCTCGTGGTTGCCAGGCACCCAGATCACCTTCGCGAACCGCTTGCGCAGCAGGTCCAGCGACCACCTGATGTCATCGGTGCGTTCGGCGACGTCACCGGCAACAATCAGCCAGTCGTCGGGGGTGGCCGGAAACAGCGACTCGGTGACGGGTTTGTTGCCCGTGTGCCCGATGTGAAGGTCGCTGATCGCCCATAGAGTCGGGTGACGGTGTTCCCGTGACGTCGCAGACACAACTGCTCAGCCTACTTGCGCGCGCAGCCCGTGTTCACCGGGCAACTAGAACATGTTCTGATTTACTCACCTTGCGGCGCCTACAGACTTGTAGACTCCCCGCAGTGACCGACCAGCGCGAGGGAGTCCAATGACCACCAAACTGCGTCTGCTGTCAGCGATGTGTGCGCTGATCGCGGCGGTGGCCGTGGTCTGGCAGACCGAGCCGACCGCCGCGAACATCGCCGACGGGGTCGATCTGCGTTCCACGTCCATACCCCTGACCGGCGCTTCTGCAACCATCAAGTGGCCGGTCATCGAGACGGTGGACCCCAAACCGTTCGATCCGTGCAAGGAGATCCCGCTCGACGTGATCGGGCGCATCGGCCTGGGCTTCACGCCGCCGATCCCCGAGGACGGGCTGCGGTGCCACTACGACGCGGGCAACTACCAGATGGCGGTCGAGGCGTTCGTCTGGCGAACCTTCGAGCAGACACTGCCCGCCGACGCGGTTCAGCTCGACATCCAGGGCCACCGCGCCGCCCAGTTCTGGATCATGAAGCCGACTGACTGGAACGACCGTTTCTGGGTGACCTGCATGATCGCCTTCAAGACCAGCTACGGCGTTCTCCAGCAGTCGCTGTTCTACGCGCCGGACTACTCGGCCACCGACGTGGACTGCCTCCAGACCAACTTGCAGCGCGCCAACGAACTGGTGCCGTATTACAAGTTCTGATCGTCGCGAATGAGCCCCAAGAGCGTCGCCCTTCACGCGCTGGGCCGGGCTCTTCGCCTCCCGCCGCAGACGACGGGGTTCACCGTGCGCCGCGGGGTGAGCGTGCCGATGCGCGACGGGGTGGCACTGCTCGCCGATCACTACGTACCCGACACCGCCACCCCCGCCGGGACCCTGCTGGCGCGCTGTCCCTACGGTCGCGGGTTTCCGTTCTCGGCGCTGTTCGGCAGCGTCTACGCCGCGCGCGGATATCACGTGGTGTTCCAGAGCGTGCGCGGCACGTTCGGCTCCGGCGGTGAGTTCACGCCGATGGTCAACGAGGTGGCCGACGGCGCCGACACCGTCGCGTGGCTGCGCGAACAGCCGTGGTTCACCGGATCCTTTGCGACCATCGGGTTGTCCTACCTGGGCTTCACCCAGTGGGCGCTGCTGGTGGACCCACCACCGGAGCTGACGACCGCCGTGATCTGCGTGGGTCCCCACGACTTCAACGCCGCGACGTGGGGCACCGGATCGTTCGCCCTCAATGACTTCCTCGGCTGGAGCGATGCCGTCTCCCACCAGGAGGACCCCGGTTTCGCCGAGTTCGTACGGCGGGTGAGGTCACGTCGCGACCTCGCCAGGACCGCGAGCCAGGTACCGATGGGCGCATCAGGCCGCGGCCTGCTCGCCGCGGGTGCGCCCTGGTGGGAGTCCTGGGTGGAGCACTCCGACTCAGATGACGAGTTCTGGGAACCCATGCGACTTGGCGCGGCTCTGGACCGTGTCGACGTCCCGGTCCTGCTGTTCAGCGGCTGGCAGGATCCGTTCCTCGAGCAGTCCCTGACGCAGTACACGCGCCTCCGGGATCGCGGCGTACCCACCGCGTTGACGGTGGGCCCGTGGACGCACGCCCACCTGACGACGAAGGGTGCCCCCACGGTCCTGCGCGAGTCGCTGGCGTGGCTGGACACCCACCTCGCCGGCGGGCCCGCGGTGTCACGCAGCCCGGTGCGCGCCTACGTCAACGCCACCGGCTGGACCGAACTCCCCGACTGGCCGCCTCCGATGGGCGAGTCGGTGCTGTACCTGCAACCCGCGCACCGGCTTTCGGAGAATCAGCCAGATGCCGGCACACCGCCGTCGACGTTCACCTTCGACCCCGCCGACCCGACACCGACCATCGGCGGCAGGCTTCTCTCCCCCGACGCCGGCTACCGCGACGACAGTGCGCTTGCCCGGCGGGCCGACGTCGTGGATTTCACCGGGGACCCGCTACCAGCCGACCTGTACGTGGCCGGCTCGCCGGTCGTGGAACTGGCACACTCCTGTGACAATCGGTTCAACGATGTCTTCGTCCGGCTCAGCGAGGTCGACGGTAAGGGTCGGTCCCGCAATGTCAGCGACGGATACGTCAGGCTCACAACCGATTCCGGGACAGTCCGACTCGAACTCGACGCCGTGGCGCACCGCTTCTCGGCTGGTTCGCGGATCAGGATTCTGGTGGCGGGCGGCTCCCACCCGCGTTTCGCCCGCAACCTCGGCACCGATGAGCCGCCATCCTCGGGCAGCGCCATGAAAACCGCGACGCACAGGGTGCACCACGGCGAGGGCGGAATGTCACGCCTAGTCCTGCCGTCGGGCTCGATGCTCCCGTCAGGCGACTGAGTCACGCACCCGGTCGGCGACAGCCTGCAGCGCGTCGTCGTCGTGGACCGGCTCGCCCCACTGCGGTTCGACGGGCAGGTCCACCCAGCTCGTGCACCCGGCGAAGGCGGGCGTGCGCTCCAGGATGAGCGGCGCGCGTAGCGGTATCGCCGAGACGACCAGCACCGTCAACCGGTGTCGGGGCCGAAAGTCCAGCCGCTCGGCGCGTACCGACTCCGGTGTCCAGATGTGCAGGTCGGCGATCTCGGCGATCCGCTCGGGCTGGTTGACGCTGATGGCGGCAACGACCTTTGCACCGGCCCGGACCGTCACTGCGGTCTCGGTGCTGTCCGGTGCGGCCGCCTCGAGCAGATCGCGATGCTCGGGACGCACCCGTTCTGCGTGGCCGTGGGCGATCGTCGGGAAGAACAGGAACTCCGACGCATCGAGGGCGAAGCGCTTCTCCCCGATGCCGCCCTTTCGGAGCAGCACCGTCTGGCGGCCGTCGAGCATCGCGTGGACTGCCGCGCTCCACTCTTTGAGCGCAGGCGTGCTCACCTGGGTGCTAGCCCCTGGCGGCGATCCGCGCCCGGACCTCGGGGCGGCGAAGCGGCGGCACCGTCTTCGGCGGCTGCCGTCGGGGCGGCAGTACCGACAGCAGGCGCATGGTCGTCGCGGTGACCTCCGCGACGGCAGCCTCGAACGCATCCTCGTTGGCCGCGGTCGGACGGGTGATACCGCTGACCTTGCGGACATACTGACGCGCGGCGGCCTCGATCTCCTCCGTGGTCGCGGCCGGCTCGAGGCCACGCAATTCGGTGATGTTCCGGCACATGGGACCCAGGATAGGCCAGCTCGAGATGCCGGATACCGTGAGCAGATGACCGATCCCGTCCTGCTGATCGACACCACCGACCGCGTGCGCACGCTGACGTTGAATCGCCCGAAGTCTCGCAACGCCCTGTCGAGGGATCTGCGCACCGCGTTCTTCGCGGCGCTGCGCGACGCGGAGGCTGATGACGATGTCGACGTAGTGATCCTGACCGGTGCCGACCCCGTGTTCTGCGCCGGTCTGGATCTGAAGGAACTCGGCGACAGCACCGAACTGCCCGATATCTCCCCGAAGTGGCCGGCGATGCGCAAACCGGTGATCGGTGCCATCAACGGTGCCGCGGTGACGGGCGGGCTCGAGTTCGCTCTGTACTGCGACATCCTGATCGCCTCGGAGAAGGCCAGCTTCGCCGACACGCACGCCCGCGTCGGCCTGCTGCCCACCTGGGGGCTGAGCGTTCGGCTCCCTCAGAAGGTCGGCATCGGGATGGCGCGTCGAATGAGCCTGACCGGTGACTACCTGTCGGCGGACGACGCGCTGCGCGCCGGTCTGGTCACCCAGGTCGTCTCCCACGACGACCTGTTGCCGACCGCGCGGGCCGTGGCCGCCTCGATCGTCGGCAATAACCAGCGTGCGGTCAGGGCGCTGCTGGAGTCCTACCACCGCATCGACGAACAGCAGACCAGTGCCGGACTGTGGATCGAGGCCAAGTCCGCCACGCAGTGGATGCGGGAGACCAGCGGCGACGATATCGCCGCGAGCCGCTCTGCGGTGATGGAGCGCGGGCGCAACCAGGCGCGTTAGCCTGTGCCCGCCACGGGACCGCAGGCCAATGCCGAAGCCGCCGCCGCGGCGTGCGACGGCGGCTTGGCCTGGGCCCGTTAGCGTTCCAAGTCCGCCGCGGCGACTTCCTTCACCTCGGCCACGTTGAAGCGGCCTTCATAGATCGGCCCCTGACCAGTCGTTGGACCCTGGTACTGCAGGAACAAGATCCGACACCCGTTCTCAGTCTTCATCTCGTACTCGAAGTGCGGGTCCTGCATGTACACCAGGTCGCCGGCACGAAGGACCGTCTCGCCGTATTCGCACTCCCCCTCGATGACGTACCACATCTGTGCGAAATCGTGCTTGTGCAGCGGGAATCCCGACCCCGGAAGGTAGTTGATGATGCCGGCATTGGGCTGAGTCGGATCCTCATCCGAGGGGTGGAACACCATCTGGGTGGTGTTCTTGAACCGGCCCATCTTCGGTTCTGTGTCGTCAGGACGACGGACGATCGGCGCGTTATGAGTCTTCATGGCCTCTGTCGCGGTCAGCAGCTTCTCGGCGGTGGACACTTTCACTGATCCCTCTCTTGTGCGGGTGCTCAGAACGCCATAGGCAATTCGACATCAAATCCACTCGAGAATTGACACTCGATACCTATCGTTCAGCTATACTGAACACTGTTCTAATTACAACCAGAGCATGGCATGCACTTCCGGCGTCGGTCAACCAACATTCGTTGGCACAGCGATCAATTGCGCCAAATGCATGTGGTTGACCTCACACGGTTGGTCTGCCATGCTTCGTTCCGTCAAACAGAATGGTGTTCAGCAGTGCCGAACAACAACCCACCCCGGTCTCGATCAGTGGAGCGTGCCTTGTCCATCCTTTGCGAACTCGCCAAAGACGACTCCCCAGTGGGCATCAGCGACTTGTCGCGACGCACCGGCTGCTCGAAGAGCACGGTGTACTTGAGCCTGCAGACGATGCGCGCGATGAACTTCGTCGTGCAGGATCCGGGTACCGAGCGCTACGGACTCGGTCTGGCGGCCGCTCAGTTGGGCGGGGCCGCCCGCGATAACTCCCGCCTGGTCACCGCGCTCTCGGACCCCATGAGCGAACTCGCGGCACGGTCGTCAGAAGCCGTGTCGCTCGGCGTCCGGACCGCGGACGAAGTTCTGTTCGTCAAGCGTTTCGAAACGTCACACGCGCTGGGTACCAGTATTCGCGAAGGCACCCGAATGCCCCTGCACACCTCTGCAGCTGGGAAAGCCATCCTGATGGGCCTCACCGACGAGGAACTCATGACGATGTTCCCCGACGAATCACTGCCTGTGCAGGGCAGCAATGTCGTTGGCAGCCGCACGGAATTGCTCAGCCAACTCGCCACCGCACGTGAGGTTGGCTACGCAACCAGCGAGGACGAGTGGCGGGCCGGAGTTTCGGCGGCCGCGGTGCCGATCGTGATCGGCGGCGAGATCGTCGCATCAGTCTCGATCGCAGGTCCAACGTCACGCTTTCGCGCATCGCTTTGGGTCAACGACCTACTGGCGCTGGCGCGCCCACTCCACAATCCCGGACCCGACAACGCACCGGACACCAAGAAGGAGCAGGAATGAGCCACTCGCTGGCCGTGACGAATATCGGAACGCTGATGACCGGGGACATCGAGGCACCGATTGCGGAGGCCGACACCGTTCTCATCGTTGACGGCCTGATCACCGGAGTCGGCACGCGCGCTGACTTCTCCGCCGACAGCTGGCTGGATGCGGCGGGAGCCACTGTGCTTCCGGGACTCATTGACAACCACATCCACCCCGTCGTCGGCGACTACACCCCGCGGCAGTCACAAGCCGACTTCCTCAGCGGGTTCGTGCACGGCGGCGTCACCTCGGCGGTCTCTGCGGGTGAGGTGCACACCCCCGGCCGACCGACCGATCCGGCCGGCACCTGCGCACTGGCGGTGCTCGCCCACAAGGCCTTCGCCAAGTTCCGGCCCGGTGGAATCCGCGTGTACGGGGGCGCCGTCCTCCTCGAGAATGGCCTGACCCGTGAGCATTTCGTGGAGATGGCCGCCGCGGGCGTGCACCTCGTCGGCGAGATTGGGATCTCGGGCGTACAGGACCCCGAGCAGGCCGCGGAGATGACCGGATGGGCGCAGGACGCCGGGATGACCGTGATGGTCCACGTCGGCGGGAAATCCGTGCCGACCAGCCGCACCATCGACGGCGCGTTCTGCGCACTGGTCAAGCCTGACGTCGCCGCACACGTCAACGGCGGCCCCACGGCACCGGCCTTGGACGATGTGCGGACCATCCTCGACCAGACAAGCGCCGCAGTCGAGCTGGTCTACAACGGCAATCAACTTGCTGCCGTTGAGGTCTCACGGATGCTTGCCGACAGTGGCGAACTCGATCGGCTAGTGCTCGGGACGGACTCACCAGCGGGCGCCGGCATCGCCGCGGGCGGAATGCTGCGGCTGATGGCCACGATGTGCTCGATGGCCGATGTGCCGCCGGCAGTCGCCGTCGCGACCGCGACCGGCAACACCGCCCGGGTCCGACGGATACCCGGCGGCCGGCTTCGTGTCGGCGAGCGGGCCGACCTCGTCGTCGCCGACGCCCCCGACGGCAGCAGGGCCGACGATATGGCCGCTGCTTTGGCGCTTGGCGATACCCCGGCGGTGGCCGCCGTGATCGCCGGCGGCGAGATCGTGGTGCGGCGCAGCCGAAACACGGCTCCACCGCGGCGGGTGCCGCAGTTTCCACGCGAGGACTTGGTCGCCCACTGACCGGTCCAGAACGAATAGGCGCAGTATCCAACAAGAAAGGAGTTCCGTATGACAGTGCGGAACGACGGCACGCCAGCCCTCAGAGTACTCATGTCGAGCTTGGTCGGCACGACTCTGGAGTGGTATGAGTTCTTCGTCTACGGTATCGCCGCTGCGTTGGTCTTCAACAAGGTCTTCTTCCCCGAATTCGACCCGCTCATCGGCACTCTGCTGTCGTTGTCAACATTCGCTGTCGCCTTCATCAGCCGCCCCATCGGTGGCGTCATCTGCGGGCACTTCGGGGATCGCATCGGTCGCAAGCGAATACTCATACTGACCCTCACAGTCATGGGCGCCACCACGTTCGCAATCGGTCTCCTGCCGAGCTTCGCCACGATCGGGGTTGCCGCGCCAATCCTGCTGGTGGCACTGAGGTTCATCCAGGGACTGTCGCTCGGCGGCGAGTACAGCGGTGCCGTTCTGATGAGCGTCGAGCACGCCGCACCGGGAAAGCGCGGACTCTACGGCGCGGTCATCAACACCGGGGCATCCTGGGGCATGTTGCTGGGTAACGGCATCTTCCTGTTGCTGTCCTCGCTGAGTGACTCCTCGTTCGCGCAGTGGGGCTGGCGAATCCCGTTCCTGACGAGCGCCATTCTTGTCTTCGTCGGGATGTACATGCGCCTGCACATCGAGGAGAGCCCGGCGTTCGCGCAGCTACAGGACGAGAACGAGGTACGCAGACAGCCGATCCTCGAAGTGCTGCGTGACCATCGGCGCACAGTACTGGCGATGGCGTTCTCCTACATGATCAACGGCACGTTCTTCTACACTGCGACCGTCTTCTCATTGACGTACGGGCAAAACCACCTTGGCTTGCACCGGTCGCACGTGCTGTGGATGGTCATGGCGGTCACCGTGGTCGCGGTCTCGGGCACACTCTATGTCGGCTGGCTGTCGGACCGCATCAATCGAAAGCGCCTGTACCTGTTCGGCATCGCCGGTTTGACTGTCATGCCGGTTGCGTGGTTCGCGCTGTTCACCACCGGATCGACGCCGTGGATGCTGCTCGGTTTTGTCCTCGTCTACATCCCCTACTGCTTCAACTACGGCGCCATGCCCACCTTCTTCGCGTACTGCTTCCCAGCCGATGTCCGCTACAGCGGAATGGGGCTCGGCTACACACTCGGAACCGTCCTCGGCAGTGCGACCGCACCGATCGTGTGCACCTTTCTGCTGGATCGCACCGACGGCTGGCCCGCCATCGCGGGCTACATGGCCGCGGTGGGGGTGGTCTCATTCATCGCCACGCTGTTCCTCAACGAACAGCAGACCACCGCTGTCGGCGGTCCGGGCTCCATCAGTGACAAGCCGTCGACGCTGCTCGCCCGATGAGCGGCACCACACCACGTGTCGGCCTAGCCCTGTATCCGACCCAACCCATCAACGATATGGTCAAGGCTGCGAAAGTCGCTGAACATCACAGCTTCTCGACACTATGGATCGGCGACTCACAGAACATCTGGCGCGAGTCATTCACCGCGATGGGCGCAATTACACACAGCACCAACAGGATCGGTATCGCGACAGGGGTGAGCAATGTGGTTACCCGCCACCTGGCGACGGTGGCGGGCGGGTTCGCCTCACTACAGGAAATGGCCCCGGGTCGCGTGATCGCCGGGTTGGGGACCGGAGATTCATCACTGGCCACCATCGGCAGAGCACCGATGCGCACCAACGACCTCGAACGCGCCGTCGGCATGCTGCGATCGCTGACGTCGGGGGAAGGGGTCACACTTGACACTGGACCTGCGCAGGTCCGCATCACCTACGCCTCAGCCCGTACCGCGGTCCCAGTTCACCTCGCGGCATCGGGACCCAAGATGTTGGATCTCGCCGGCCGGGTCGCAGACGGCGTGGTACTGCTCGCCGGCGCAGACCCGGATGCGATCCGAAAGGCCTTGGCACGGGTTACCAGCGGAGAGATCACCGCAGGCAGGCAAGCGGGGTCTGTGTATCGCGTCCTGTGGCTACCCATCGCGGTGGAGGACGACTCCTCGCAGGCCCGACGACTGGTCCGGCCGCATGTCGCCAGGACCGCACTACGGCCACACCCCGTGGCGCTGCCTGCCGAGCTGGTCCAGGAGGTATCCGAACTACGGCGCCGCTACGACTACTACCAGCACATGTCCACTAGCGCGGGTCACGCGGAACATGTCTCGGCCGAGCTGACCGCGCGATTTGCCGTAGCCGGTGATCCCGGTGAGGTGCTGGCGCAGTTGCGTGAACTGTGTAGGTTGCCGATCGACGAGATCGCGCTCGTTCCGTTCGCGGCCGATGAGAGTTCTCGGATTACCACTGCGGTGAGATGTCTGGAACTGGTCGAGGCTGTCGCTGCGTAGGCTCATGAGGGGTCAGCGGCCTCAGGCATCTACGGAGTGCTCCGCGACGGCCTGGTCCGGTCGTCCCGCATGACCACTGCTGCCCACCGCCTGCGCCATCGCTGCCAACTACGGTGACACCCCCGTGTCTTGCGTTGGTGCCCGCCTACTTTCATATCGCCCGGTCTTCTCGTCGAGTCGGATAACCGCATGCCCTCCTCGGCGGCCACACCAGTGAGCGCTTCGAACTGACCCCACGCGATGACGCTTCGCCAATTCGTCAGGTCGTCCACGCACTCGACCTCGAAACACACGTCGGGATTGGACAGCATCGCCACTCGTCATTCTGTTCCTTTGCGCCAATACCGCGATGCCGTCCTGAAACAGGCAGAGGAACGAGTCGATGAACTCAGACCGCCGCGAATGCTGTGGTCCCGCCAGAGCATCGTGGGAGTCGCAGCGTCACTTCTCCTCGCCATCCGAGGTGCTCAGCGCACGGTCGGTACTGCGGATCAGGTTGCGGTTGAATTGATATTGCGCGGTGGCCAGGGTGTCGGCCAGTTCGATGGCGGCGTCGACGATCTTTGTACGGAGCGGGTGGACGGCTTCGGGGATGACCTCGTCGAGCGTGCGACGGAACTTCCGCAACGCTTCGGCTGCGGCGTGCTGACCGACCCTGGCCGACTCACGCACCTCCTCGAGCAGCTCGCTCGAGGGGGCGGACGCTGGGGATTCGGTGGCCTTCGTCATGTTGGTTCCTTCTCCTAGTGGGGTGTTGCGCCGCCACGTTATTCGGTGCGGCGGCCACCGCAATACCGCCGAAAGTCCCGCGTTGGCTGCCAAACGGTCCCTGCCGTCGCCACACGTCAGGCTGATGTCAGCAGACTGCAGTGACCTTGGCCCCTAGCGGGCGGTGGCCCACGATGTTGCGATCACGACGTGCGAAGACCGACCAGCGCAATCGAACGTGCCAACCCAACCGATCTCATTCACCTGCCGTGCAGGAGTCGGCGCCAGTTCAACTGTCCGCCAACGGGAGACGAGTCCACGTCGGACTCCGTCGCCGCAAGGCCGGCGAGTGCGCCACCATCAGCCAGAGCACTGCCTGCTGACGCGCCGCTGAGCTTGGGAGGAATGATGTGATGAACTGGGTGGTCGCAGTGGTCGGGGGCGTGCTCGTCGCAGTGGTGGTGCGCGACGTGTTCCACACGCTCTTTCACCCGATAGGCCACGGCAGCATCGCGCCACAAGTGATGAAATTCGTGTGGTGGGTACTTCGGCTGGCCCATCCCGATCGTCGGATCGCGTCGTTGACGGGCCCTCTGGGTATCGCCCTGGTTGTGTTGATCTGGGGCGTGTTGGCCGCCGGGGGTTGGGCAATGCTGTACTTCGCTCAGATGCCGGCGGGTTTTGCCTACAGTACGGAACTCAATCCTGCTGCACGCAACGACGTGCTCGATTCGATCTATCTGTCACTGGTCACGATCGGCACGCTTGGCTTCGGCGATATCGTGCCGACATCACCGTGGTTTCGCCTGATCGTTCCGCTCGAGGCCCTGTTCGGGTTCATGTTGCTCACTGCCGCCGTGTCCTGGGTTCTTCAGATCTACCCCGCTCTTCATCGCAGACGGGTGTTGGCGCTGCAGCTGTCAACACTGCGCGAGGCGCGCCGCGAACAGTCAGCTCTGGGGATCGACAGCGTTCCCGTTGCCGTTCTCACCGGGATCGCCGCCGCTGTCGTCGAGGCTCGGAACGATTTCACCCAGTACGGAGCGACGTACTACTTTCGCGACCTTGAAACGGACGCTTCCTTGGCATTCTCGCTTCAGTACGCGGCCCAACTCGCTGATGAGGCCCGCGGGAGTGCGCACCCGCAGACCCGTATGGCGGGCGCTCTCATCACAGCTGCAGTCGACAGCCTCGCCGGACTTCTCGCCGAAGAATTCCTGCAACTCGACGGAGACACCGCGGCCGTCATCAAGGCCTACGCGGCGGACCATCGGCACACCACCTGAGCGGCCGGCGCGTCAGGCGGTACTCCAGCCACGGCACTGAGTCATCACGGGTCCGATCACGGTGGCAGGGACTGAATCCCCGAACACGGGCGCCCGTTGTCAGTTCCGCAACAATGCGGTGATGCCCCGGCGCTCGACTCGGCTGGAGAAATTGGTCCTCAACACTCGGGAGCGAAGTCCCTTTCGCGTCTACGGGACGCGGTCGTAGCGTCGGACTCATGGCGGAACTCAACCACGGTGCGCATGTCGAGGACATCTATCCCGTGTCCGCCGTATATGCCGGCCAGGCTTTGAACGTGACGACCTGCTCCTACGCCGATCGCATCGGCTTCGGATACGTCGCCGGCTGTGATGCACTTCCCAACATCGACTCACTGATATCGATGACTGAACAGTCACTCACCGAACTCGAGGTGGCAGTCGGGTTGGCGTCCAGCGGGTCTCGTTCGCACGGTGGTCCCATGTCAACCCACTGAGGGGACCAAATTCCATACCGCGGGCCATCGAACAGCGGCGACGCCGATGACCCACCCACTCGCGACGAGGAAGTCGAGGTGGCCGCCGGGTCGGTGAGCGCTCAGTTAGCCCTACCCGGGAGGTGCCAGCTCGGCCCCCGTCCGTACCCGCATGGCGACGGGGTACTACCCCGTCCCGGCCACCAGCCAGCGACCGGAGCACGCCCGCCACCCGACGAACACCAGGCGCAGCACCATGAACGTGGTCAGACCGGACCAGATGCCGAGCAACCCCCACCCGAATGCCAGGGACATCCAGACCAGCGGCAGGAACCCAATCAGGGCACTGGCCAGCGTCGCATTGCGCATGAACCGCGCATCCCCGGCACCGAGCAGCACGCCGTCGAGCGCGAACACGACGCCCGCCACCGGCAACTGCGCGACCAGGAACCACCACGGCACGCCGATCTCGTCCAGCACCGAGCGGTCCGAGGTGAACAGCGCCGGGAGCGCCGACGAGCCCACCGCGAACGCCGCCGCCAGCACCGCCGCACCCAGCGTCGAGACCACGGTCACGCGCCACGCCACCGACTTGGCATGCGCCAACTGACCCGCTCCCAGCGCTGCACCGACCAGCGACTGGGCGGCGATCGCCAGCGAATCCAGAACCAGGGCAAGGAAACTCCACAGTTGCAGCACCACCTGGTGCGCGGCCACCGCCGCCGCCCCGAAACGCGCGGCGACCGCCGCGGCGGAGACGAAACACGCCTGGAACGCCAGGGTGCGCACCACCAGGTCGCGACCCATCACGACCTGAGCGCGCAGCACCGCGAAGTCAATGCGCAGCGCGACCCGCTCGACCAGCAGTGCCCGGCAGAACATCACCGCGGCCAGCCACTGTCCGACCACGTTGGCCACCGCCGAACCGGCCAGCTCCATCCGGGGCAGTCCCAGCCACCCGTAGACCAGCAGCGGACACAGCACTGCCGACACCGCAAAGCCCGACACCACGTAGCGCAGCGGCCGTGCGGTGTCCTGCACGCCACGCATCCAACCGTTGCCCGCCAAGGAGATCAGGATCGCCGGCGCGCCCAGGATCGCGATCCGCAGCCAGGGCAGCGCCTCCTCGGCGATCTCTCCGCCGTCTGCGATGACCGCGAGCAGCGGCACCGCGGCCGCCTGGACCGCCGCGACGACCACCAACCCGAGGCCGATCGCCAACCAGGTGGCCTGCACGCCCTCCTCGACTGCCGCACGCCGGTCCCCCGCCCCGAAGAACCGGGCCGCGCGCGCCGTCGTCCCGTACGACAGGAATGTCAGTTGCGAGGACACCAGCGCCAGAACGAGTCCGCCGATCGCGAGCCCCGCGAGCGCGAGCGCTCCGAGTCGACCCACAACGGCCAGGTCGAACAGCAGGTAGAGCGGTTCAGCGGCCAGTACGCCCAGTGCGGGTAACGCAAGACCGGCGATTCGCCTGCCGGTCGCCGGTGCCGGCTGCTCCGGCGAATCAGCCAAGGCGCGCGTTGACGCGGTCAGCCAAGCGCATCAGCGAGCGCCTTCACCACGTCCTCGACCGGGCCGGTCGCGGAGTAGCCGGCGGCGAACCGGTGCCCACCTCCGCCGAATCGGCCTGCGACGACTGTGAGGTCCACCGCCGCCTTCGCCCGCATCGACACCGACCAGCGCTGGGGAGCGATCTCCTTGAACACCGCGGCCACCTCGGCCTGCGAAGTGGTGCGCACGATATCGACAATGCTCTCCACCTCCTCGAGCCGGGCGGCGCTGAACTCCTGATGGGGCACAACGGCATACACGAAACCGAGTCCACCCAGCGCCTCGGGCGCGAGGCGTGCCGACGCCAGCACGCGCGACAGCATCGGAAGCCACGAGAACGGGTGTGTGTCGAGCAGGGTGCGACTGATGGAGGCGTTGTCGACCCCGAGTTCGAGCAACCGCGAGGCGAGGCGGTGCGCCCGGGCGGTGGCCCACCGGAACGATCCGGTGTCGGTTGTCAGGCCCGCGTAGAGGCAGTGCCCGACGGGTGCGTCTATCGGCTCACCCCACGCGTCGAGAAGCTCGGCGACGAGCATCGTGGTGGAGTCCGCCGACAGATCGACGTAGTTCGCGGTGCCGAACAGCTGGTTCGACGCGTGGTGGTCGATCACCAAGACCTGCCGGGCACAGTCGGCCACACCCCGCAGTGCGCCCAGCCGGTTGACGCTGGGGATGTCGACTGTGACGACCAGATCGGGGTCACGCCGCATCGCGTCCGCGGCCACCAGCAGGTGACCACCCGGCAGCGACTGCAGGGACTCCGGCAGATCGGCTGGTTCGGCGAACGCGACCTCGACGGCCTTGCCCACGCGCTCCAACACCAATGCCAGCGCCAGCCCGGCGCCGATCGTGTCGGCATCGGGATAGACGTGACACAACACCGCCACACTGGCTGCACCGGAGAGCAGTGCCGCCGCGCCATGCGCATCGACGCGTGCGGCCGCAGCCTCGGGTACTAGCTCAGTCGTCGGTTCGATCGTTGTCACCGGTGTCCTCAGCGTCGGAATCGTCATCAGGCTCGTCGCCCGATTCCTCGCCCCCGACCACACGGTACGGGTCAGCGTCACCGGCCGGTGTGGCACCCTCACGAATCCGTGCCACATCGGCGTCGGCGGCACGCGCGCGTGCCAGCAGTTCCTCCATGTGTTGCGCCGTGTCGGGCACCTTGTCCAGCACGAACGCCAGCGTCGGGGTGAAGCGCACACCCGTGGCGGCGCCAACCTTGCTCCGCAGGATGCCCCTGGCACGCTCGAGTGCCTTGGCGGCTCCGTCGTAGTCGGGTTCGTCCTGCAGCGTCTCGCCACGAACCGTGTAGAACACTGTGGCGTCGTGCAGGTCACCCGTCACCTTCGTGTCCGTAACGGTCACGAAGGCCAACGGGGGATCCTTGATCTCGAACTCGATGGCTGACGCGACGACCGTGCCGATGCGCTTGGAGAGCCGTCGTGCGCGACCCACGTCAACCATTTAGGTGCGCTCCTTCTCCACGAGTTCGTACGCCTCGATGACGTCGCCTTCCTTGATGTCGTTGTACGTCAAGGTCAGGCCACACTCGTAGCCGTCGCGCACCTCGGTGGCGTCCTCCTTCTCGCGCTTCAGCGACGAGATGGTGACGGTCTCGGCAACCACGACGTTGTCACGCAGCAACCGTGCCTTGGCGTTGCGCCGCATGATGCCCGAGGTGACGAGGCAGCCGGCGATGTTGCCGACCTTCGACGACCGGAAGATCGCCCGGATCTCGGCGCGGCCGAGCTCCTTCTCCTCGTAGACCGGCTTGAGCATGCCCTTGAGCGCGCTCTGGATCTCGTCGATGGCCTGGTAGATCACCGAGTAGTACCGGATGTCGACACCCTCGCGGTTGGCCAGCTCGGTGGCCTTGCCCTCCGCACGGACGTTGAAGCCGATGATGATGGCATTCGAGGCCGACGCCAGGTTGACGTTGGTCTCGGTGACACCGCCGACGCCGCGGTCGATGACACGCAGCTCCACCTCGTCGCCGATCTCGATGCCCAGCAGGGCCTCCTCCAGCGCCTCGACGGTGCCGGAGTTGTCGCCCTTGAGGATCAGATTCAGCTGAGAAGTCTCCTTCAACGCTGCATCGAGATCGTCCAGGCTGATGCGCTTACGGCTACGTGCGGCCAGCGCGTTGCGCTTGCGTGCACTGCGGCGATCCGCGATCTGACGGGCGATCCGGTCCTCGTCGACGACCAGCAGGTTGTCACCGGCACCGGGCACCGACGTGAAGCCGATGACCTGGACGGGACGCGAAGGCAGGGCCTCGATGACGTCCTCGCCGTGCTCGTCGACCATGCGTCGGACACGCCCGTAGGCGTCACCGGCCACGATCGAGTCGCCGACCCGCAGCGTGCCGCGCTGGATGAGCACGGTGGCCACGGGGCCGCGGCCACGGTCCAGGTGCGCCTCGATCGCCACACCCTGGGCTTCCATGTCGGGGTTGGCCCGTAGATCCAGCGAGGCATCAGCGGTCAACAGCACGGCTTCGAGCAGCGCATCGATGTTGATGTTCTCCCTGGCGGAGATATCGACGAACATGGTGTCGCCGCCGTACTCCTCGGCCACCAGGTTGTACTCGGTGAGCTGCGCCCGGATCTTCGCCGGGTCGGCGCCCTCCTTGTCGATCTTGTTGACCGCCACCACGATCGGCACGTCAGCGGCCTGCGCGTGGTTAATGGCCTCCACCGTCTGCGGCATGACGCCGTCATCGGCAGCGACCACCAGAATCGCGATATCGGTGGCCTTCGCGCCACGGGCACGCATGGCGGTGAACGCCTCGTGACCCGGGGTGTCGATGAAGGTGACCAGACGCTCGTTGCCGTCCAGTTCGGTGAGGACCTGGTAGGCGCCGATGTGCTGGGTGATGCCACCGGCCTCACCCTCGCGGACATTGGCCTTACGGATCGTGTCCAGCAGGCGGGTCTTGCCGTGGTCGACGTGACCCATGACAGTGACGACCGGCGGACGGAACTGCAGATCGTCCTCGTCGCCCTCGTCCTCGCCGTAGGTGAGGTCGAAGGTCGACAACAGCTCACGGTCCTCGTCCTCAGGGGACACGACCTGCACGACGTAGTTCATCTCGCTGCCGAGCAGCTCGAGCGTCTCGTCACCTACCGACTGAGTCGCGGTGACCATTTCGCCGAGGTTGAACAGCGCCTGCACCAGCGAGGCCGGGTTGGCGTTGATCTTGTCGGCGAAGTCGACCAGCGACGCGCCGCGGGCCAACCGGATGGTCTCACCGTTGCCGTGTGGCAACCGCACACCACCGACGACCGGTGCCTGCATGCTCTCGTACTCGGCGCGTTTCGCCCGCTTCGACTTGCGGCCACGACGGACTGCGCCGCCGGGACGACCGAATGCACCTGCCGCGCCGCCGCGCTGGCCGGGACGACCACCGCCGCCACCGCCACCTGGGCGTCCGCGGAAGCCACCTGCGGGTGCGCCGCCTGGGGCTCCGGCACCGCCGCCAGCGCCACCGCCGCGGTAGTTACCACCACCGCCACCGGCACCACCGGGACCGCCGGGACGACCACCGCCGCCACCGGGACCACGGCCGCCGGGGGCGGGACGCGGGCCACCGGGACGACCCATCGCGCCTGGTCGGGCACCTGGGGGACGTGGCGGCATGTTGCCGGGTGTGGCTCCGGGACGCGGGCCGGGGCGCGGGCCACCTGGGCCTGCCGCGGGACGCGGGCCACCGGGACCGGCAGCGGGACGCGGTGCCGGACGCTCGACCGGCTGCTGCGACGAGAAGGGGTTATTGCCCACGCGCGGGGCGCGCGGTGCGGGCTTGGGGGCGCCGGGAGTGGCTGGCGCCGGACCAGGTCGGGGACCCGGTGTCGGACCTGCCGGTGCGGCGGGCTGGGCCGGTGCACTCGCGGCAGGTGCTGGTGCCGCGGCGGCGGGTGTCTGCACCGGTGTCGGAGCCGGAGCCGGAGCCGCGGGCGGCGCAGGAGGTGCCGGTGGTGCGGGCTTCGGACCGCCGGGCTTGGGTGCCGAGGTCGTGACGCCACCGTCGGCTGCCGCGGGTGCGGCACCGGGCTTGGGCCCGGCCGATGCGGACGGAGCGGCTGCGGCTGCGGGCTTCGCCGGTGCCGGCGCGGCCTTGGCGGGCTTGCCTGCACCGAATGCCTCGCGCAACCGGCGCGCCACGGGAGCCTCCACTGTGGAGGATGCGGACTTAACGAATTCGCCCTGATCACTCAGACGGGCGAGAACTTCCTTGCTGGTGACACCGAGTTCTTTAGCCAACTCGTGCACGCGGGCCTTACCTGCCACTACTACTACTCCTGTCTGGAGGCGACAGCGGTGGTAGGCCGCGCCTCGGGTTTAGCTATGACGCATGGTCATCGAGACTTCACGGTGTGCTCATGTTCTTCGCTACCTGTTCTGTTGCCGGGCGGCCGTGTCCTTCAATCCCTCGAAGTACTCGGCCACCGCGGATGTGTCCGGCGGACCGGTGATGCGCAACGCTCGGGTGAAAGCCCGCCGCCGGATCGCCGCATCGAGGCACTGCGGGTCGAGATGCAACCACGCACCCCGCCCCGGCAGGTTACCCGCTGAGTCAACGGTTACGGCGTGATCGCCATTCCCGTCACACACAGCGGCTACTCGCAGCAAGTCGACAGCCAACTCTCGCCTCCTGCAACCGACACACGTTCGCACCGGGCCGAGGGGCCGATCGGTACTCTCGCGCGCCGAGGCAGGAGTCTCGCGCTGGATCACGGCTCAGTCTAGCCTCACCCGTTGCCCCAGACAGAATCGCGTGTCGCGCTACCTGTCACGCTGGGCGCCGTGGGCCGCCCCCGAGTGCGGCGGACCCTCCGGCGTGGGCGCCGCGTCGCTGCGAATGTCGATCCGCCAACCGGTCAAACGGGCAGCGAGACGTGCGTTCTGCCCCTCCTTGCCGATCGCCAGCGACAGCTGGAAGTCGGGCACCACGACACGCGCGGCACGACCCGCCTCATCGATGACCGAGACCGACACCACCTTGGCCGGTGACAACGCATTCGCGACGAACCGTGCCGGATCCTCGTCGTAGTCGATGATGTCGATCTTCTCGCCCGACAACTCGCTCATCACATTGCGAACCCGTTGGCCCATCGGCCCGATGCAGGCTCCCTTGGCGTTGAGGCCCGGCATCCGCGATGTCACGGCGATCTTCGAGCGGTGCCCGGCCTCGCGGGCCACGGCGACGATCTCTACCGATCCGTCGGCGATCTCGGGAACCTCGAGCGAGAACAGCTTGCGAACCAGATTGGGATGGGTGCGCGACAGCTCGATCCTGGGCTCACGAACACCGCGGGTGACCCCGATCACGTAGCAGCGCAACCGATCACCGTGTTGGTAACTCTCGCCGGGGACCTGCTCGGCGGGCCTGACCATGCCCTCCGACCCCTTGCTCTCGGTGCCCAGGCGCACAACGACGTTGCCCCGCGCGTTCTCTCGTGCATCACGCTGCACGACACCCGCCGCGATATCACCCTCGCGGGCGGAGAACTCGCCGAACATGCGCTCGTTCTCCGCGTCACGGAATCGCTGCAGCATCACCTGCCGTGCGGTGGTCGCGGCGACGCGGCCGAAACCCTCTGGGGTGTCGTCCCATTCCTGAATCAGGTTGCCGTCGGCGTCGGTCTCGCGGGCCATCACCCGCACGACGCCGGTCTTGCGGTCGATGTCGATCCAGGCGTCGGCCTCGTGCCCCTCCGTGTGGCGGTACGCGGTCAGCAGCGCGGTCTTGATCGTCTCCAACAGCTCATCGACCGCGATCCCCCGATCCACTTCGATGGCATGCAACGCAGCCATATCGATGTTCATTCGTCGACCTCCTCTCCGGAATGGCCGGCTAACTCGAGCTCTCGCCGGTTTGGTGGTGAAAACTCCACTTGTACAACAGCTTTGACAATTTCACTAAGAGCTATGTCACGCACCTCGTATTTCGCGCGCCGACTGTCGGCGACCACCACGCTCACGGTGTCGCCCACGAGTTCGCCCAACCGGCACTCCAGAGTGGAACCGTCGGACATCGACAGCGCCACCTTGCGACCGCGTGCACGCCGGTAGTGCCGTTCAGTGGTCAGCGGACGGTCCACGCCCCGCGACGTGACCTCCAGAACATAGGGGTCGAACTCCCCCGACGACGATTCGAACGCGTCGAGCAGCTCAGATGCGACACGCGACAACTCCGCGACGTCTTCGAGATCGAGGTTCTCCTCGCCATCGGCGACCACCACGATGCGGGGCGGCCGAGACACGGGCTGAACGGCAACATCCTCGACGTCGTACCCGCGACGCGCGAACTCAGCCTCGAGTAGCTCGGTCACCTGCGAAGAAGTCGGCAAGTGCGGGGACCGTAGCGGTTGATCCGATGCCACGGCGAGCTCCTCGTCTTGAGTTGTGCGGACGTGATCCCGGGCTACTGACCCTCGGGATCGAGTATCAACGATACGCCAGTCCCGGACGCCCGATTGGCCAACGACAGGTCAGCCGGTCGAACGCACGGCCGACTGATCGGATCGCGCGGGATGGCAGGATGACCCACGATGTCGAACGTGACCAGCACTCCCTCCCTCAGCAGGCGGCATGTCCTGATTGGTGCTGCCGCCCTGGCGCTGCTGAGCACCACATCGGTCGCCTGCGGGTCCAAGACCCCCCCAGCCGATCTCAGCTCACTGGTCACCCAGATCGACCTCGCCCGGGCCGACAGCCAGTTGGCCGCGGACGCAGCAGCGGCCACCCCGGCGCCCGTCGCCGCGGCACTGACCGTCGTCGCCGCCGAGCGCGCCGCGCACGCCGAGGCGCTCACCGAGGAGATCATCCGTGTGACAGGCCAGGAACCGACGTCCTCGAGCGCCTCCGCGACCTCTACGTCACCGCCTCCCACCCCGGGAGCGCCCGTGGCCGCTCCAACACCGCAGGACGTCGTCGTGGCTCTCGCGAAGTCCGCAGGCAGCGCCGCCCAGGCGGCCGCCGAACAGGCGGGTTACCGCGCCGGATTACTCGGCTCCATCGCGGCGGCGTGCACCGCCGCGTACACCGTCGCCCTGGCCGAGGTGGCGCCATGACAGGGCCGCTGCCCGGACCGGCGACGACCGCACCGGGCACCACATCAGCCACCACGCCGGTGCCGCCCACCACCAGGTCGACCACGACCGCGTCGACCACGACGTCCATGCCGCCCGCCACCAGCAACCCGCCCCCGGCCCCGCCCGTGGCCACGACGACTGAGCCGCCCAGCACCACCACGACGACTCAACCGACGACGACCACCTCGGAGTCGCCGACGAGCCGGACCACTGACCCGGCACGCCCCAGCGACGGACCCGACGCGGCGCTGTTCGACGCCGTCGCGACCGAGCACGGCGTGATCTACGGGTACGGCCTGGTATCGGCGCACTCCGCACCCGACGTCAACGACATCGTCGCCGAGGCGATGGCCGGGCACCGCAAGCTACGTGAGGACGCGATCGCCCGGCTGACCGATCGCGATGTCACCGCGCCCCTGCCCGCCGTCGGCTACGAGATCCCCATCGAGGTCAACACACCGCAGGACGCGGCCCAGCTGGCGACGCGGATGGAGGAGGACAGCGCGGTCGCATGGCGAGCGGTTCTCGAACAGGCAACGACCACCGAGGACCGCACGTTTGCCGTGACGGCGCTGACGCAGGCGGCGGTCACCGCGGCCAAATGGCGCGCCGTACTCGGCACCTCACCGAGCACCGTCGCGTTCCCCGGAGGCACCGAGTAGCTAGGTACCGCCGGCCAGTGCCTCAGCGATTGTCGCGGCAGCCGAGTCGACCGGAATCTCGCGGTTCTCACCGGTGAACCGGTTGCGCAACTCGACCACGCCGTCGGCCCACCCGCGGCCGACCACGACGAGCCACGGCACCCCGAGCAGTTCGGCGTCCTTGAACTTCACGCCGGGTGAGGCCTTGCGATCGTCAAGAAGCACCTCGAGCCCCAGCCGATCCAGTGCACCGGCCAGTTCCGTCGCGCCAGTCCTGGCGTCGTCGTCCTTGTTGGCGATCACCACGTAGGCGTCGAACGGCGAGACCGCACTGGGCCACCGCAGGCCGAGATCGTCATGGTGCTGCTCGGCAATGACGGCGACCAGGCGCGACACCCCGACACCGTAGGAGCCCATGGTCAGGCGCACCGGCTTACCGTCCTCACCGAGCACGTCGGCGGTGAAGGCGTCGGTGTACTTGCGGCCGAGCTGGAAGATGTGGCCGATCTCGATACCGCGCGCCGACACCAGCGGGCCCCTGCCGTCGGGCGAGAGGTCGCCGTCGCGGACCTCGGCCGCCTCGATGGTGCCGTCGGGCGTGAAGTCGCGGCCGACCACCAGGTCCAGAACGTGCTTGCCCTGCTCGTCGGCGCCGGTGAGCCACGACGTGCCGTCCACGACCCGCGGATCGACCAGGTAGCGAACACCGTTGGCCAGCAGTCCCTTCGGGCCGATGTAGCCCTTCACCAGGAACGGATGCTTGGCGAAGTCGGCATCACCGAGCATCACGTACTCAGCCGGCTCGAGAGCCGCGCCAAGCCGCTTGTCGTCCACTTCGCGGTCGCCAGGCACGCCGATGGCCAGCAGCTCCCACTCACCGCCGGGCTCGCGGACCTTCATCATCACGTTCTTCAACGTGTCCGCCGCGGTGAACTCGCGGCCGAGGCCCGCACCGTTGGCCCAGTCGACGAGCGTGGCGATGGTCGGCGTGTCACCGGTGTCGTGGACGACCGCTTCCGGCAGCCCGTCGAACGGGATCGGCGCGGGCGGCGTGGTGATCACGGCCTCGACGTTGGCGGCGTAACCCGATTCCACGCAGCGCACGTAGGTGTCCTCGCCGACCTCACTCTCGGCCAGGAACTCCTCCGACGCGCTGCCGCCCATCGCGCCGGAGACCGCCGACACGATCACGTACTGCACGCCCAGACGCGCGAAGATCCTCTGGTAGGCCTCGCGATGGGCGTGGTAGGCGTCCTTCAGCCCGCCCTCGTCGACGTCGAACGAGTACGAGTCCTTCATCACGAACTCGCGGCCGCGCAGGATGCCCGCGCGCGGACGCGCCTCATCGCGGAACTTGGTCTGGATCTGGTAGAGCCGCAGCGGGAAGTCCTTGTAGGAGGAGTACTCCCCCTTCACCGTCAGCGTGAAGAGTTCCTCGTGGGTGGGCCCGAGCGCGTAGTCGTTGCGGCGACGGTCCTGCAGCCGGAACAGGTTGGGCCCGTACTCGGTCCACCGGTTCGTCTTCTCGTAGGGCGCGCGCGGCACCAGCGCCGGGAGCAGGATCTCCTGTCCCCCAATGGCGTTCATCTCGCTGCGGACGATCGCCTCGATCTTGCGCAGCACGCGCAGCCCGAGCGGCAGCCAGCTGTACAGCCCGGGACCGACGGGCCGGACATAGCCGGCGCGGATCAGCAGTTTGTGGCTGGGCACCTCGGCGTCGGCGGGGTCGTCTCGGAGGGTGCGAAGGAAAAGCTCGGACATGCGGGTGATCACAGCCGACAACCTTAGCGATGTCCGGTGGGGTCGCTGCTCGTCGCGTCCGTCAGTCGCGTCCCTGCCAGGTGCACACGCACACCTCGTTACCCTCCGGATCGGCCAGCACCCAGAATGCGGGCGCCGCATCGGCGCTGACCAGCGTGCCGCCGGCGGCCAGCGTGGCGTCGATCCGCGGCTGGGCCACCTCGGGTGCAACATCGACGTCGATGTGGATCCGATTGCGTTGGGGACGCGGGGCGTCCATCTGCTGAAACCAGATGGTCGGCCCGCGCCGCAGCGGGTCACACAGCGCGCCCTCCGGCAGGTCAACCGACGTGGGTTCGTCGATATAGCCGGTCACGGCCTGCCAGAACGGCCGGATCCCGGGAATGTCGAGCGCGTCGATGGCGATCTCGATCGCCTGTGGCGTCACCGACCCCTCGCCGGGGCGAGTGTCCAGGGACCGTTCGGCCAGGGCGGCCGTGATGCGTGGCGCCAAAGACAGGTCGTGGTCGGTGACCCGTCCGGCAGCGAGTGTCTGCAGGTGTAGCACGACCCGGTCGGCGTGCAGATCGACGCGCAGGTGCCCGTCCCCCTCATCGCCGACGGCGTCCACCGCGGTGGCGGCGGCCCGCACCGCGGCGGGCAGTGACGGCACAGCCACGTGGGTGATGAGCACACCGAGGATCAACCGCCAGCCCAGCGGATCGCCGATCTGCGATATCTGGCCGCGGGTCGGCATCGCGTCGCTCACAGTTCGCCCGCCTCGACCGCTTCACGGGTGTGCTGCGCGCGGGCGATGTCGCGGGCGGAGAAGCCGATCCAGAACGCGGCAACACCCACCAGGATCGCAACCCCCGCCACCCACAGCAGCGAATAGGTGTAGCCCTGTCCCAGCGCGTCGAGTTGGGCGGGCGTCATGTTCTTCACCGGTCCCGTCGTGCCGCCGAGGTAGAGCGTGCGGGAGGTCTGCACGGCCATGATGATAACCAGCACCAGCGGTCCACCGAGGTTCTGCACCATGAGCGTGATCGCCGCAACCGGCCCGATCTCACTCGGCCCGACACCTGCGACGGCGCACAGCGGCAGGATCACCGAGATGATGCCGATTCCGAAGCCGCCCACCACGATCGGCCCGAACAGGTCCGGGAAGTACGGGATGTCGCGGGTCAACGTGGAGCCGTAGAGCATGGCCGCCAGGACGAACAGGCCGCCGCCGATGATGAGCCAGCGCGGCGCGAACAGTGGCGCCAGCCTGGTGGCCAGGACGTTGCCGACGCCGACCGCAGCCGCGAACGGCAGGAAGCAGATCCCGGCACGCAGCGCGGAGTACCCGAGGACGTCCTGAGCCAGCAGGCCGACCATCACCGTCACGGTCAGCAACACCCCGCCGCCGAGGAACCACGCGGCGAACGTCGCCACCCGATTGCGGTCGTTGAACACCGAGAACGGCACCAGCGGGTTGTCGGCGGTGCGTTCCACCACGAAGAACGCGACGAAGAAGCACACCGAGGCCACCGCGGCACCGATCACCCACGGGTCGACCCAACCGCGCGGCGGGCCCTGGGTGAAGACCAGGACGGCCGAGGTGCAGCCCAGCGTGGCCAACAGCGCGCCCGTGATGTCGAGTTTGAGCCGCTCGTGGGTGGTCTCGGCGATCTTGAACACCGCGATCGCGATGATGACGATGCCGATCGGCACGTTGATCAGGAACGCGAGCCGCCAGGAGATGACGGTGAACAGGCCACCGAGCACCAGGCCGAGGACAGACCCGCAGGCCTGCATACCCGCCGACACCGCCATGGCCTGATTGCGCGCATGGCCCACGGCGTAGGTCGTGGCGATCAGCGCCAGTCCCGTCGGCGCCGCGACAGCCGCGCCGATGCCCTGCAGCGCACGCGCGGCGATCAACGTGTACTCGTCGTTGGCCAGCCCGCACACAAGCGACGCGATGGTGAAGACGCCGACACCAGACAGGAAGGCCCGCTTGTGCCCGATCGCGTCACCGACACGGCCGCCGAGCAGCAGCAGACCGCCGAACGCCAGGACGTAGGCGGTGATGACCCAGCTCTTGCCTGCGTCGGAGAGGTTGAGGTCGGCCTGCATCTGCGGCAGCGCGACGATGACGATGGTGCCGTCGAGCGTCGACATCAGCTGTATGCCGGTGATCGCGATGATGGCTGTGCCGAGCACCGACGAGGACAGCGGTGCGGTACTGCGCTCGGCAGACATGCCTTGCGACACTACCGATTGGTGACGACACCTATTGGCGACAACGCCGTGGTCGAGTTAGATCTCTCCGGCGTCGAGGGCGTCCTTGGCCTCCTGGGCGTGCGCGACCTGCTCAGCGGTGTAGCCGATGAACAGAGCCACCGCACCGACCACGACCGCGACGGCCGCCACCCACAGCAGGCCGTAGGTGTAGCCCTGGTCCAGGGCGTGCAGCTGCGCGGCGTCCATGTTCTTCACCGGACCGGTGGTCCCGCCCAGGTAGAGCGTGCGCGACGTGATGACGGCCTGAATGATCGCCAGCACGACGGGTCCGCCGAGGTTCTGCAGCATCAGGGCGATGGCCGAGACCGGGCCGATCTCGTCGAAGCCGACGCCCGCGATGGCCGAGATCATGAGCGGCACCACGATCATGCCGATGCCGAGTCCACCGACGGTGATCGGGATCACCAGGTTCGGGAAGTAGGGGATGTCGCCGTGCAACGTCGAGCCGTAGATCATCGCCGCCAGCACCAGGACGCCGCCCGCAATCACCAGCACCCGCGGCGGGAACCGCGACGCCAGGAACGAGGACAACCCGAGCCCGATGCCCAGCGCGATGACGAACGGAATGAAGCCGATGCCGGCGCGCAGGGCGCTGTAGCCCATGACGTCCTGGACATACAGTCCGATCAGCACGGTCAGCGTGAACATCACGCCGCCGGCCAGGAACACCGCCGCGAACGTGGCGACCCGGTTGCGGTCACGGAACAGGCTGAACGGGACGACGGGGTTGACCGCGTTGCGCTCGACGTAGACGAAGGCGGTGAAGAAGACCAGCGCCGCCAATCCGGAGCCGAGCGTGAGGCTCGACGACCAGCCCTTCTCAGGCCCCATCGAGAAGCCGAAGACGGCGGCCGTACAGGCCAGGGTCGCCAGGATGGCGCCCGCGGCGTCCAGCTTCATCCGCTCGCGGTTCGTCTCGCGCAGCGTCTTGCGCGCCAGGTAGATCATGACCAGGCCGATGGGCACGTTGACCAGGAACGCCCAGCGCCACGACACCTCGGTCAGGGCGCCGCCGACGACGAGGCCCATCACCGACCCGACGCCGGTCATCGCGGCGAACACCGCGGTGGCCGTGTTGCGCGCCGGACCCTTGGGGAACGTGGTGGCGATCAGCGCCAGGCCGGTCGGCGAGGCGATCGCCGCGCCGACGCCCTGCAGCAGACGCGCGAGGACCAGGGTGGACTCGTCCCACGCGATACCGCACAGGACCGAGGCAATGGTGAAGAGG
Source organism: Mycobacterium sp. IDUB_39 (assembly GCF_055419205.1). Taxonomy (NCBI): domain Bacteria; kingdom Bacillati; phylum Actinomycetota; class Actinomycetes; order Mycobacteriales; family Mycobacteriaceae; genus Mycobacterium; species Mycobacterium sp. IDUB_39. The sequence goes on along the minus strand of NZ_JBVAXF010000006.1, from coordinate 177,430 downwards.
CCGACGCCCACGATGAAGGTGCGCTTGCGGCCGATGGTGTCGCCGAGGCGGCCACCGAGCAGCATCAGCCCGCCGAACGTCAGCACGTAGGCGGTGATCACCCAGCTACGGCCCGCGTCCGACAGGTTGAGCTCGTCCTGAATCTTAGGGAGCGCAACAATGGCGACGGTGCTGTCCATCGTCGCCAGCAGCTGCATGCCGCCGATCGCGATGACGGCAGCTAGGAACCGCTGAGATGGCAGCCAGGCTGGGTACCAGCTGCTTCGCTTCGTTTCATCGGCTTGCACGCGGACTGGAAGGGCCCGCTTGCTGGCGCCTTCGGCGTCATTTCGGGCCGCGGCGCGCTCTTCATCGCTGAGAGCGGTCATACCGGGTTACCTTACAGTAATCTTAAGAACCCTTTATCTGGCGAAAGGCCGCGACGGACCCGATCACGATGATCGCGGGAGGTCGGATGCCCTCGGCGCGGATGTCCTCGCCCGCGGCCGCAAGGGTGGTGCGCAGGGTCCGCTGTGAGGCTGTGGTGCCGTGTTGTACGACGATCACCGGTGTATCCGCTGGTCGGCCGCCTTCCAACAAGACCTTCGCGAAAAGCTCGATGCGCTCGACGGCCATCAGCAGCACGATCGTGCCGGACAGCGAGGCCAGCGCATTCCAATTCACTAACGATTCCGGATGGTCAGGTGCGAGATGCCCACTGACCACCACGAATTCGTGATTTACGGCCCGATGGGTGACCGGAACACCGGCCAATGCGGGCACCGCTATGGCACTCGTCACACCGGGCACGACCGACACGGGAACCCCCGCCTCGGTGCACGCCAGGACCTCCTCATAGCCCCGCGCGAACACGAACGGATCGCCGCCCTTGAGCCGGACGACGAACTTGCCTGCCCTGGCACGGTCGATGAGGACCGCGTTGATGGCGTCCTGCGCCATGGCCCTGCCGTACGGGATCTTCGCGGCGTCGATGACCTCGACGTGCGGCGCGAGTTCGGCCAGCAACTCCGGAGGCGCGAGGCGATCGGCGACCACGACGTCGGCCTGTGCGAGCAGTCTGCGGCCCCGCACGGTGATGAGTTCGGGGTCCCCGGGGCCACCGCCGACCAACGCGACCGTTCCGCGCATCGCCTCGGTGACCTCGTCGGTGAGCACGCCGCTCTGCAGGGCCTCGTGGATGGCGTTGCGGATCGCCGCGGATCGGCGGTGGTCGCCGCCGGCCAGCACTCCGACCGACAGCCCCTCGTACTCGAAGGAGGCGGGTGTCACGGCCGTGCCGTCGCGTGCGGCGTCGGCGCGCACGCAGAACACGTGCCCGCGCTCGGCCTCGGCGACGACGGCCGCGTTGACTTCTGCGTCGTCGGTGGCGGCGATGGCGTACCAGGCGCCGTCGAGGTCACCGTCGCGGTAGTCGCGCACCTCCAGCGTGATGCCGGGTTGCTGGTCGGCCAGGGCCTCGACGGCGGGCGTCGCAGCCCGGGCGACGACGTGGACGTCGGCGCCGTTGGCCAACAGAAGGGGCAACCGGCGCTGGGCGACAGTGCCGCCGCCGACCACGACCACCTTCCGGCCGGACAGTCGGAGTCCGACGAGATAGGCGTTGTCAGTCACGTTGCTCCTCGCGTGCGCGTCACCCGGCGAGCTTAGAGGCTGCCGCCGCGGCCACGAAGCGGGTCACCGCCAATGGATGCGCCGCGGCATGGGTGTGCAGATAGGCGGCATGAACTCCGGCGTGCACCGCACCGTCGGTGGCCGTGGCCCCGCGCGCCTGGCCACCCGTCCGAAATACCCACGCGGGGTCATAGTCTCGGGCGAACGTCACCTTGGTGCGGTGGAACTCGTGGCCCACGACGCGCGCACCCGTCGGGTGCACCGACGAGTCAGACGTCGCGACGGCATCGCGGTAGCCGATGGTGAGCTTGTCGGTGAACCGCGCCGTCCCCGCGAGCACACCGCACATCGGTGTGCCGTCCAGGTCGTCGACGAGGTAGACCAGCCCGGCGCACTCCGCGTGAACCGGGGCACCCGCGGCCGCGAGCGCCGAGATCTGCCCTCGCACAATGTCGTTGGCGGAAAGCTCGGCGGTGAACTGCTCGGGGAAGCCGCCGGGCAGCACCAGCGCGTCGACGGCGCTCGGGAGCGGGTCGAGCAGCGGATCGAACTCGACCACCTCTGCGCCGGAGGCTGTCAGCAGCTCGATGTGTTCGGGGTAGCCGAAGCTGAACGCGCGGCCCGCGGCCACCGCCACGACGACCCCGCCGGTCACGGGTTCGGCGACCGCCGGATCCCATGGCGCACCCGGTACGTGCGATCGGGCAGCGGCGAGCACCGCGCCCGTGTCGACGTGCCGGGCCACCAGTTCGGTCATCGCCTCGACCGCGCGCCGTGCCAGCGCTCCGTGTTCGACCGCCGTCACGAGGCCCAGATGCCGTGACGGAACCGACAGTTCGTCGGCGCGTGGGATGGCGCCGAACACGTGCACCCCGGCCTGATCGCAGGCCTGGCGCAGCACCTCCTCGTGGCGCGGCGAGCCAACCCGGTTGAGGATCACGCCGGCGATGCGGACGGTCTCGTCGAACGTCGAGAACCCGTGCAGCAGCGCCGCGATGCTGTGACTCTGGCCGCGCGCGTCGACGACCAGCACCACCGGCGCACCCAACAGGCCCGCGACATGAGCGGTGGATCCGCGGGCCGCACCGGCCCAGGCCGGGTCGATTCGGCCGTCGAAAAGCCCCATCACGCCCTCGACGACAGCGACGTCAGCGCCAGTGGCACCGTGCCGGTACAGCGGACCGATCAGCGAGTCCCCCACCAGCACCGGATCGAGGTTGCGCCCCGGTAGGCCGGTGGCCAGCGCGTGGTAACCGGGGTCGATGAAGTCGGGCCCGACCTTGAAAGGTGCGACGCGCTGCCCGGCTCGCCGCAACGCGCCCATCAGTCCGGTGGCCACGGTGGTCTTACCGCTGCCCGATGACGGCGCCGCGATGACGACGGCGGGGGCTGCAGACGAGGTACTCACCACACTGGCTCACTCACCACGCTGGCCCACTCACCACGCTGGCCCACTCACCACTCGATGCCGCGCTGACCCTTGCGGCCGCTGTCCATCGGATGCTTCACCTTGGTCATCTCGGTGACGAGGTCGGCGGCGTCCAGGAGCCGCTGCGGGGCGTCCCGGCCGGTGATGACGACGTGCTGGGTACCCGGTCGGGCGGCCAGAACCTCGATGACCTCGTCGGTGTCGACCCACCCCCACTTCAACGGATAGGTGAACTCGTCGAGGACGTAGAACCCGTGCCGTTCCTCGGCGAGCCTGCGGGTGATCTCGGCCCAGCCGTCGGCGGCGGCGGCCGCGTGGTCGACGTCGGATCCCTGTTTACGCGACCAGGACCAACCCGAACCCATCTTGTGCCACTGCACCGGACCGCCCACGCCGCGCTCGTCGTGCAGGCGGCCGAGTTCGGCGAAGGCGGCCTCCTCGCCGACCTTCCACTTGGCGCTCTTGACGAACTGGAACACCCCGATGTCGAACCCCTGGTTCCACGCTCGCAGCGCCATCCCGAACGCCGCGGTCGACTTCCCCTTGCCGGGGCCGGTGTGCACCGCGAGCAGCGGGGCGTTGCGGCGCGCCTTGGTGGTCAACCCGTCGGCGGGCACCTCGATCGGTTGGCCCTGTGGCATCAGCGTCTCCCCTACCGGTTGTTCAGGCGGCGAGTTCGGTCCCGGCCGTGACCAGCCGGGTGAGCGAATCGGCGCGCAGGTGTGCCAGGCGCACCGCGGGCGCACCCAGTTGTCGGGCGAGTTCGTCGGCCAGACCCAGTCGCACGTAGGACGTCTCGCAGTCGACCACGACAGCCGCGGTGCCCTCGGCGGCCAGCAGCCCCGCGGCAGCCCTGCTGCGGCCCAGCGGATCGGCACCCCCGGTGGCGCGGCCGTCGGTGAGGATCACCACCAGCGCACGCCGGGCACGGTCGCGCGCCTTCTCCCGCAGGACGAGATCGCGCGCGGTGAGCAGACCCTGCGCCAGCGGCGTCTTACCGCCGGTGTCGAAGTTGGACAGGCGGCGGCTCGCGATGTGCACCGATGACGTCGGCGGCAGCACGACATGTGCCTGCTGACCGCGGAACGTGATCACCGCGACCTTGTCGCGGCGCTGGTAGGCATCGCGCAGCAGCGACAGGGTGGCGCCACCGACGGCTGCCATCCGGTCGCGCGCTGCCATCGAACCGGAGGCGTCGACCACGAAGATCACCAGGTTGCCCTCGCGGCCCTCGCGGATCGCTCGCCGCACATCGTCTGGCGATACCGACATCCGCCCCGCGCCCGATTGGTGCCCCGCCGCGGCCAGCAGCGTGCCGAACAGGTGCACGCCGTGACCGGCTCGAGGATCCTCGGTGGCCGCCACGGTCGTACCGGTGCGGTTGCGCGCCCGTGAACGCCGGCCGGGGGCACCCTCACCGACGCCGGGCACCACCAGTGCCTTGGTCTTGAACGTCGACGACGCCGGCGCGTTCGGACGCGATCCCGACGACCCCGGCCGAGTCGAGTTGCCTTCCGCGGGAGGCTCTCCGGCCGAGGGCTCGGAGGCGCCACCACCGCCGGGCGGGTCTGGGTCAGGATCGGGGTCGGACTCGGGGGCATCCGCCGATTCACCGGCCTGCGTCATGGCCTCGTCGAGCACATCGGGGTCCAGACCTGGGTCGTCGAACGGATCGCGACGACGCCGGTGCGGCAGCGCGAGTTCGGCTGCCACGCGAATGTCCTGTTCCTCAACGACTATTTTTCCCGTCGCTTCGCTCGCCCCGGCGATAGAGCCGCGCCACGCCGCGTGAGCCACCGCTGTGCGGGCCACCACCAGATCGGCGCGCATACCGTCCACGTCGAAGGCCGCGCACAGCGCTGCGATGCGACGTAGTTCACTGTCCGGCAGCACGACATCGGCGACCGACGCGCGGGCTTCGGCAATGGATTTGGCGAGCTGCGCGTCCTCGTCGGCATAGCGCGACGCGAATTCCGCCGGGTCGGCCTCGAAGTCCATCCGGCGCCGGATCACCTCGACGCGCACGTCGACGTCGCGCGAGGCGCGCACGTCGACCGTCAGTCCGAACCTGTCGAGCAACTGCGGACGCAGTTCTCCCTCTTCGGGATTCATGGTGCCCACCAACATGAACCGCGCATCGTGACTGTGCGAGACGCCGTCTCGCTCGACGTGCACCCGGCCCATCGCCGCGGCGTCGAGAAGCACGTCCACGAGGTGGTCGTGCAGCAGGTTGACCTCATCGACGTAGAGGACCCCACCGTGTGCTCGGGCCAGCAGACCCGGCGAGAACGCGTGCTCGCCGTCGCGCAGAACCCGTTGCAGGTCCAGCGAACCCACGACGCGGTCCTCGGTGGCGCCGATCGGCAGTTCGACCAGCCTGGCGTCCTCGTCGATGGCGGACAACACGTCGGCGAGCGCCCGCACCGCCGTCGACTTCGCGGTGCCCTTCTCCCCGCGAATCAGCACGCCGCCGATCTCGGGTCGCACCGCGCAGAGCACCAGCGCGAGTCGCAGTCGGTCCTGGCCCACCAACGCGCTGAACGGGTAACCGGGTTCAGCCGCCATGGGAACCACCATTGCGCAACATCGGAACGTGCGGGATTCCGTCGTCGAGGAACTCGTCACCGTCACGGATGAATCCGTGCTTGGCGTACATCTCCTCGAGGTAGGTCTGTGCGTTGACGCGGCAGGGGTAGTCGCCAACCTCGGCGAGCGCGGCCTGCATCAGACGGCTGGTGTGTCCGTGCCCGCGCTCGGCGCGCTTGGTGCACACCCGACCGATGCGGAACTCCTTCTCACCGCCCGGGTGCTCCTCCATCAGCCGCAGCGTCGAGACCACGCGGCCGTCGGTGTCCTCCAACCAGAAGTGCCGCGTCTCGGCCAGCAGGTCGCGGCCATCGAGTTCTGGATACGGCGTGGCCTGCTCGACAACGAACACCTCAACGCGCAGCTTGAGTAGTTCGTACAGCGTTGCCGCGTCGAGGTCCTTGGCCCAACTACGCCTCGGAGCGATCGTCACGTGGTGACCATCACACCGACGCCGCGGCCTGGGCTGCGGCGACCTGTGCCTTGGGCTCGTCGAGCTTGAGCACCTTTGTGCCCCAGTCCCAGACCTCTTCGTACAGCTTCGGCGCCCCCGAGAGCTCGGTACCGAAGGACGGCACCATCTCCTTGAGCTTGGGCCGCCATGTCTCGAAGCGATCCGGGAAGCAGCGCTCCATGACGTCGAACATCGCGGGCACGGCGGTCGATGCACCCGGGGACGCACCGAGCAGACCCGCGATGCTGCCGTCCTCGGCCGACAGCACCGTCGTGCCGAACTCCAGCACACCGCCGGCACCCTTCTTGCGGATCACCTGGACGCGCTGGCCAGCCACATCGAGCTCCCAGTCCGAGGCCGTCGCGCTCGGAGCGAACTCACGCAGGTCCTTGACCCTGTCGTCCTCGCTGAGCAGAAGCTGGCTGACCAGGTACTTGACCAGGCTGACCTCGGTCAGACCGACACCGAGCATCGATGCCAGGTTGTTGGCCTTGACCGACAGCGGGAGGTCGGTCACCTTGCCCTGCTTGAGGAACTTCGGCGACCATCCCGCGAACGGCCCGAACAGCAGCCACGAGCGGCCGTTGATGACACGGGTGTCCAAGTGCGGCACCGACATCGGCGGGGCACCCAGCGGCGGAGCGCCGTACACCTTGGCCTGGTGACCGGCGGCCAGCACGGGGTTGTTGGTGCGCAGGAACTCGCCGCCGACGGGGAAGCCGCCAAATCCCTTGGCCTCCTTGATGCCCGACTTCTGCAGCAGCGGCAGCGCGCCACCGCCAGCGCCCACGAACACGAATTTGGCGTTGATCTTCCGCTTGCCCCGAGTGCGCCGGTTGATCACATCGAGCGTCCACGTGCCGTCGGACTCCTTGTGCAGGTCACGCACGTCGTGGCCGAACAGGGTCGTCATACCGCGCTGGGCGGTGTAGCCGATCAGTTGCCTTGACAGCGAACCGAAGTCGACGTCGGTGCCGGCCTGCGTCCAGTTCAGGGCGACGGGATCGGAGAAGTCCCGCTTGGCCGCCATCAGCGGAAGCCGGCGAGCGAACTCGTCGCGGTCGTCGATGAACTCCATGGTCGCGAACAGGGGGTTGGTGACCAGTGCCTCGCGACGATTGCGCAGATAGTCGACATTGCCTGCCCCGTGCACGAAGCTCACGTGCGGAATCGGGTTGAGGAAGCTGCGGACGTCGGGCAGCACACCGTTCTCGACGGCATACGCCCAGAACTGGCGCGACACCTGGAACTGCTCGTTGACGTGGACGGCCTTGGCGGTGTCGATCGTGCCGTCGGAGCGCTGCGGCGTGTAGTTCAGCTCACACAGTGCCGAGTGACCTGTCCCCGCGTTGTTCCACGGGTCGCTGCTCTCCGCGGCGGCGCCGTCGAGGCGTTCGATCAACGTGATCGACCAGTCGGGTTCCATCAGTCGGAGCAGCGCGCCGAGGGTGGCGCTCATGATGCCGGCGCCCACCAGTACGACGTCGGTCTTCGCTGTCTTGGCTGCCTCAGTCACCTGTTCTTCGGCCCTTCGTGATCGCGCACCCGTATCAATACGGCTCAGTAACCACTAGGTTATCCCGCCGCCCGCTGCTTCCCACCGCCCACCGGCCCTGCCGTACCCCGCGACGACACTCCCCGCGGCTAAGGTGGCTGTCGTGACACGGTGGGAGCCCGATGTGCTGCCCGGCTACTGGCAACAGACCATTGCGCTCGGCATCGATCCCGATGGTGAGGGAGATCTCTTCGCCACGCTGGTGCGCCGCGGCGACGGGGGCACTGCGCGCCGAGCCGTCCTGGCACTGCACGGGTACACCGACTACTTCTTCAACACCGAACTCGCCGACCGTTTCGCCGAACGTGACTTCACCTTCTACGCCCTCGACCTGCACAAGTGCGGCCGATCATGGCGCACCGGGCAGACCCCGCACTTCACCACCGACCTGGCCAGCTACGACGCCGAACTGCTCCGTGCACTCGACGCCATCGCGACCGACACCGCTGGGGCGCAGGTGTGCATGTACGGGCACTCGGCGGGTGGTTTGATCGCGTCGCTGTTCCTCGACCGGGTTCGCCAGCGCGCCGCATCCACCGATGTCGACGGGTTGGTGCTCAACAGCCCGTTCTTCGATCTGCACGGGCCCGCGATCCTGCGGTCGGCGCCCACGTCGGCCGCGCTCGCCGCGCTGGCCCGCTGGCGGAAGCTGCACATCATCCGCAAACCAACCGAGGGTGGGTACGGGACGAGCCTGCACCGCGACTACGCGGGCGAGTTCGACTACGACCTGGAGTGGAAACCACTCGGCGGTTTCCCCGTCACGTTGGGGTGGATCAATGCGGTCCGTCGCGGTCAGGCCCGGCTGCACCGCGGGCTCGACGTCGGCGTCCCGAACCTGATTCTGCGCTCGGGCCACAGCGTTGCCGAGGCGCCCGATCCCGAGGCAATCCAGCGCGGTGATGCCGTCCTGGACGTCACACAGATCGCACGATGGGCCGGCTGCGTCGGAAACCACACCACCGTCGCCCCCATCGTCGATGCCAAGCACGATGTGTTTCTCTCGCTGGCGCAGCCACGCGCTGCCGCCTACCGCGAGCTGGATCGGTGGCTGCAGCGTTTCCTCGACACCGGCCGCGACGACACAAGAGACGACCAACCCGACGAAACCATCTCTCCCCCCTGCACTCAAACCGGACAAGGCTGATACGCGTGGAGCACTACGACCTGACCATCATCGGAACCGGCTCTGGCAACAGCATTCCCGATCCCGCCGCCGACCCGCGCTACGCCGACATGCGGATCGCGATCTGTGAGCAGGGCACGTTCGGCGGCACCTGCCTCAACGTTGGCTGCATCCCCACCAAGATGTTCGTGTACGCCGCCGAGGTGGCCCAGACCATCCGGCACGCAAAGGTTTACGGCATCGACGCGACCATCGACGGTGTGCGGTGGCGCGATATCGTGTCGCGGGTCTTCAGCCGCATCGATCCGATCGCCGAGGGCGGCGAAGACTACAAACGCGGTCTGCCAGGCGTCGATTTGTACCGCAGCCACACGCGGTTCGGACCCACCCAGCCCGACGGCCGATACACGCTGCGCACCGACGCGGGTGAGGAGTTCACCTCAGACAAGGTGGTGATCGCCGCGGGCTCGCGCATCAATGTTCCCCCGGCAATCGTCGATTGCGGCGTCGACTACCAGACCAGCGACACCATCATGCGGATCCCGGAGCTGCCCGAACATCTGGTGATAGTCGGCGGCGGATTCGTCGCCGCGGAGTTCGCGCACGTGTTCTCCGCGCTCGGCGTGCAGGTGACCATCGTGGTGCGCGGCGACGGCCTGCTCACCCACTGCGACGAGACGCTGTGTCACCGGTTCACCGAACTCGCGAAGGCGAAGTGGAATGTGCGCACCCGCGAGAACATCGTCGGCTCACATCACGACGGGGACAGCATCGTCCTGGAACTCGATGACGGTGACACGATCACCGCCGACATGCTCCTGGTCGCCACCGGGCGCATCGCCAACGGCGATCTGCTCGACGCCGACCTTGCCGGTGTGGCAGTCGACGAGAACGGCATGGTGGTGGTCGACGAGTACCAGCGGACCACCGCGCCTGGCATCTTCGCACTCGGTGACGTGTCGTCGGCCTACCAGCTCAAGCACGTCGCCAACCACGAGATGCGGGTCGTGCGACGCAATCTGCTCCTCGACTGGGACGACACCGCGTCGATGGTCGCCTCCGATCACCGCTTCGTCCCGTCGGCGGTGTTCACCGACCCCCAGATCGCCACGGTCGGGCTCACCGAGGCGCAGGCCCGTGAGCAAGGCGTCGATATCGCGGTCAAGGTGCAGAACTACGGCGACACCGCCTACGGCTGGGCCATGGAGGACAAGACCGGGATCGCCAAGGTGATCGCCGACCGCTCGACCGGCCTGATCTTGGGCGCGCACCTGATGGGTTACCAGGCGTCCTCGCTCATCCAGCCGCTCATCCAGGCGATGAGCCTGGGCCAGACGGCCGAAGAGGTTGCCAAGGGCCAGTACTGGATTCACCCGGCGCTGTCCGAGGTCGTCGAGAACGCGCTGCTGGGCCTCGACTAGCTCCCGCCTACTCATGAGTGGATCACGCCACCGAACGTAAACGCACTGCGAAAAAGTCGCGACTCTTTCGCAGTGGCGTCACGTTGGAAGGCCCAGTCGAGCATTCCGACCAATCAGCGACTCACGACACCAGCCTGCGCGCCTACGCTTGCACCGGAAGTGCCGCTGTGTCCACGTCATCGTTGGGAGGTGGCGACGGCGGCGACTTCCGAAAGTGGTTGTCACCCCGCGGATACACGACCTGCGGCCACCAGAACCACCGGCCCAACAGTGTCGCGATCGACGGCATGAGCAGAGAACGCACGATGAACGTGTCGACCAACAGTCCGATGGCGATCGTGGAACCCATCTGGGCCAGCACGATCAGCTGGCTGCCCATCATCCCCGCCATCGTGGCCGCGAACACCAGCCCGGCTGATGTGACCACACCACCCGTACCCGCCATGGAGCGGATGATGCCGGTCTTGAGGCCCGCGTGGATCTCCTCCTTGAATCGCGAGACCAGCAGCAGGTTGTAGTCCGATCCCACCGCCAGCAGGATGATGACGGACATCAGCATGACGAGCCACTGCACCTGGATACCGAACAGGTCCTGCCAGATCAGCACCGAGATACCGAATGACGCGGCAATCGAGCTGGCCGCCGTGCCGACGATGACCAGCGATGCCACCGCGCTTCGGGTCAGGATGAGCATGATCATGAAGATCAACGTCAGTGACGACACCACGGCGATCATGAGGTCGTACCTGGCGCCGTCCGACATGTCCTTGTAGGTCGCGGCCACCCCGCCGAGGTAGATCTTCGCGTCCGACAGCGACGTCATCTTCAAGGCATCCTGCGCGGCCTTGCGAATCGAGTCGATCCGGCTGATTCCCTCGGTTGTCGCGGGATCGGTCTCGTGCGTGATGAACATTCGCGCTGACTTGCCGTCCGGTGACATGAACATCTTGAGCCCGCGCTCGAAGTCGGGGTTCTGGAAGGCCTCCGGGGGCAGATAGAAGAGGTCGTCGTTCTTTGCGTCGTCGAACGCCGCACCCATCGCCAAGGCGGTGTCGTTGGATGCCTCCAACTGGTCGAGCAGCGCCTTCTGCGAATTGTAGGACGCCAGCGACAGGTCTCTACTGGTCTTCATCGACGCGATGGTCTGTGGCAGAAGTGCCGTCAACTGAGGAGCCAGCGCCGCCAATTGGTCGGTGTTGCCCTGCACCGCCCCCGTCGCGTCAGTCAGTTCGCTGATCCCGTCGAGGGAATCGAAAAGCGACCTCGCCGCAGCGCACAGGGGGATGTCGAAACAGTGCGGCTCCCAGTAGAAATAGTTCCGCATCGGCCGGAACTGGTCATCGAAGTTCGCGATGTTGTCTCGTACTTTCGCGGTGATCGCGAGCAGTTCCTGCGACTTGGCCGCCGAGTCCTGCGTGAGTGCGGTCTGCTTGAGCGAGAGTTGGTACTGCTCCTCCAGGATGTCGATCGAGACCTGCGTTGCGTCAGCCATTTTGAGCGTGTTGGCCAGCTGGTCCCGCTGGAACGGCAGGTTCATATTGTTCGTCTGTCCCTGAACACTGGTCTGGAACGGAATCGAGCTGTGCTGGATCGGAATCCCAAGCGGCCGGGTGATGTTCTGCACCATGGCGATGCCCTCGGTGTGCATGACGTTGCGTGCCACCGCGTTCAGCACCAACATGTCGGCGGGGTTCCGCATGTCGTGATCGGCATTGACCATCAGGATGTCCGGGTTCATCCTGGCTTGTGAGAAGTGCCGGTCGGCGGCGGCGAAGCCTATGTTCGTCGGAGCGTCCTGTGGCAGGTAGTAGCGGTCGTTATAGGCCGGCTTGTAGCCCGGAATGGCCACCAAGCCGATCAGCACCACGAAGAGGCTCGCCACGAAGATGGGTGCTGGCCAGCGGACCACGGCCGTGCCGATGCGCCGCCAAAACCGGCTCTGGGGAGGGCGTTTGGATTCGTACAGTCCCGCCCGGCTACCGAGAAAGAGGACGGCCGGCCCGAGCGTGACGGCAATCGCCACGACCACGATCATGCCGATCGCGACGGGTGCGCCCATGGTGCTGAAATAGGGCAGCCGCGCGAAGCTCAGACAGAACGTGGCCCCGGCGATGGTCAGACCCGAGCCCACGATGATGGGAGCGACCGACTTGATCGTGGTGTAGTAGGCGTCCTCGCGGTCCTCCCCCATACCGCGCGCTTCGCGGTAGCGGCCGAACAGGAAGATGCCATAGTCGGTGGCCGCCGCGATCGCCAGCATCGTCAGGATGTTGCCCGCGAACGTCGTCAGTCCGAACGCGCCATGACTGGCCAGTACGGCCACGACTCCGCGCGCCGTCAGCAGTCCGAGGAACGTGAGGAACAGCTGGATGAGCGTTGTGACGATCGAGCGGTAGACGACCAGCAGCATGCCGGCGATCGCTACAAGGGTGAGCAGGGTGATCGTTGCCAGGCTGGCATTTCCGATGACGTGTAGGTCGTCGGTGAGCGATGCCGGACCCGCGACGTAGGCCTGCACGCCTGGCGGTGCCGTCGTATCGGCGATGACCTCGCGAACGGCCTGAACGCCCTCGTTGGCCAGTGTTTGCCCCTGCTCGCCGGCCAGGTTCAGCATCACGTAGGAGGCCTTGCCGTCGGCACTCTGTGCACCGGCCGCCGTCAACGTGTCACCCCAGAAGTCCTGGATGTGCTGGATGTGTTCGGGATCCTGGCGCAGCTTGCGGATGATCTCGTCGTAGTACTGGTGAGCATCGGGGCCGAGTGCCTGTTGGCCCTCGATGACCACCATGATCGTGCTGTTGGAGTCGAACTCGCCGAAGTTTGCACCCATCAGCTTCATCGCCTTCATCGAAGGCGCGTCCTCGGGCGCCATCGGAGCCGAATGGAGCTCACCGACGACCTCGAGTTGCGGCGCGACAACGTTCACGACGACGGCAAAGGCGATCCAGAACAGGATGATCGGCACTGCGAGGATGCGCAGCGCGTGCGCGAAGCGTGGCCGATTGTGTTGGTCGGCAGCGACGGCCGGGGGCGTGGTATGGGTCATGCGGACTTCACCAGGCAGTAGGTCTGGGCGTTGACCCCATTGGCTGATTTCTCCTCACGGACGACTCCGTTCACTGTGACGCGGCAACCGATCTCGTCGCCGTCGCTGCGTGCCATGAGATTGGCGCTGACGGTGGGCAACGTGGTCGACAATGTGACCGACCAGGGCAGCGGCACGTTGACCAGATGCACATTCGCGTCGGGATCGAAGTAGCTGATTTGGGCAGTGGTGCCCGGCGGGCCGTACACGTCGTAGACCATGACCTTCGGGTTGAACTGCACGATCTCGATGCCGGCACCGGCGTTGGCGTTGAGATCCTCGGAGGCGAACTTGCCGTGCAATCGCGAGACGACCAAGCCCGAGATCGCGAATACGACGACCAGCACCAGCGGAATCCATACCTTCTTCAGCACGCTACCCATCGGAATGCCTTCCGCTGGTGGCTGGTTCGGCTTCGGGACAACCGTCGGCCTCGGCGGCCAGCCGAACGAGAAGGGGAAATGCGACCCGCGCGGCAAGCCACAATGCGCTCTCCTCCTCGGGCGTCAGCGTCGCCAACAACTCCCCCAGGCGTTCCCGGCGGACTTGCCTCCGAGCGTCCAGAACTTCCTGGCCATGCTCGGTTATTCCGATGAGGGCTGCGCGGCCATCGTCTGGGTCGGCGAGCCTGGTGACCAGATCCTGCCGCTCCAGCCGCTGGACCAGCTGAGTCATCGACGGTTGACTGATCCCCTCCTTGGCCGCCAGCGCCGTCAACCGGATCGGGCCCTCCCGACACACCCTGTTCACCGCGTACGCCGCGGACGGGCTCAATTCGGCACGGTCGGCTAGGAACCGCACCGTCAGGTCCACCGCCTCATCCAGAAATCCGCCGATGCATTCGCTGGCGCCGCCATCTGTCGGCGAATTTTGCATACCGTACCTATATCACGCGCACTATGTAGCAGCAATGCGGACCTGGGTCCACGGCATCACAGCAACTTCACAGAAATGCCTGCTCCCGTTGCGGTTTCAGGGCGACAGGCAGGTTGCCGGGCGGTCCACCGTTCATGACCCCACCCGTTGCCACCCGATTCAACATCGCGACCCAGAACGGTACAGGTGTAGTTGAGATATGTTGTTACACAGTCAGTCTCACTGGAATTCGTCACCGTGCGGCATCCGGTTCTAGCCTCAGGCTCCAGTCCGTCCGCTTCAGCGGTTCCATATCTACATAGTGTGCGTGATACGAATCCTGGGGCCGCGACCTCGGCTAGGTGACGGGCGGGCTCCACCGTTCCTCGATCCGACCGAAGTGCCAGACGGCCAAGGCGATCAGCCAGGCCACGACGAACAGCCCGACGATCATGAAGCCGACCATCTCGAGGTCGGCTGACCCCACGAACGCCAATGGCCCAGTCTCGACGCCGAGACGATCGGCCAGCAGTCCCGCGAGGACGATGACGCCGATGACGAGTGCGACGAGCACCGACAGCACTGTCACAGTCAGGTTGTAGTAGACCTTGCGGACCGGTTTGAGAAACGCCCAGCCGTAGGCGCGGGCCATGAAGATGCCGTCGAGCGCGTCGAAGAGGCTCATACCCGCCGCGAACAGGACTGGCAGCACGAGGATGGCGTACCAGGGCAACGTGAATGCCGCCGTGCCCGCCGCCAGCACCAGCAGCGCCACCTGAGTGGCGGTGTCGAAGCCCAGACCCATCAGGAGACCGACCGGGTAGAGGTGCCACGGCTTGTCGACGCGCCGCATAACCCGGCCGAGCAACCGGGCCAGGAAGCCGCGGCTGTGCAGCTGCCGTTCGAGTTCGGCCTCGTCGAACTCGCCGGTGCGCATCGTGCGCAGCACCTTGGCGATACCGAACACGGCGAACAGATTGGTGAGGCCGATCAGGATGAGGAACGTCCCGGCGACCAGGGACCCGATGAGCCCGAGGGTCTGCAGCATCGGCGAACCCTGGTCCTGCACCGGACCGACGAGAGCGCGCACTCCGAGAGCGAGCAGCAGCGCCAGACCGAACACAACGCTGGAATGCCCTAGGGAGAACCAGAATCCGGCGCTCAACGAGCGCTTGCCCTCGCCGACCAGTTTCCGGGTGGTGTTGTCGATGACGGCGATGTGATCGGCGTCGAAGGCGTGGCGCACTCCGAGCAGGTAGGCCGTCACCCCAAGGCCGACGCCGAACACTCCCGCCGATCCGAGCGTGATGTGTTGCGGTGCAACGGCCAGGACCAGCACACCCCATCCGACGAGATGCAGCAGGAGGACGACGGCACCGATCACAGCGATCGACGTCCAGTCCGCCCGCTGGAAGCTCGGAGTCGACGCTGATTCGCGCGGTGTGGGGTTGACTGCGCTGACCTGGGCGCTCATCAATCCGACACTAAGACCATGCACCACATCTGTCTAGGTGAACAGATGACATCACTCGCCACCCCGCCCGCCAAATCAGATTGGGTGTGTCAGCCGTGCCGCGCACCGATCCAATGCAGCAGGTCGTGCACGATTTCGTCATCGAGCCGGTACGCCACCGAACGGCCCACCCGGGTACTGGTCACCCAACCCTGCTGGCGCAGCACCCGGAGGGCCTGCGACACGGCGTTCTCTGACCTGCCCAGCGCGGCAGCGAGATCGCTGACGCATATGCCGGGCGCGCGGTGCAGGCTGAGCAGGATCTCCAGACGGTGCGGGTCGGACAACAGATCGAAACGCTGTGCCCAGCCGCCGGTGTCGACGTCGGCCAGCGCCGACGAGGCCCGCTTGACCACCGTCCGATCCGCCACACCTGCAATTTAGTCCAGGAAACCGTGCAGCAGGGCTGCCGAACCCCAGACGTGGGCGGTCATCACCTCCGCGGCTCGCTCACCGTCACCGGCCAGGATGGCCATCACGATGGCCTCGTGCTGTTCGTCGGAGTGGGCGATGTTGCGGGCCAGCAGCGGGATCTGGTCGAGCAGCTCGTTGAGGCGCATCCGGTTGTCCGCGACCAATGGCACGACCGACGGCGTCCCCGCCGCCTCGGCGATCGCTAGATGCAGCCGCGAGTCGAGCCTGCGGTAGTCCTCGGGTTCGGCGTCACGCACGTCGGCCAGCCGGGTCCACAGCGTCTCGCGCTCGGTGGCGGTGAGCGTTCGACTCGCCGCCATCCGCGCCGCGCCCACCTCGAGGATCTCGCGAAGCCGCAGGGCATCGTCGATGTCTGCGCGACTGAACCGGATGCCCTCCGCGCTCGTCGAGGGCAGTTCCTCGGCCAGGAACGTGCCGCCGTACCGACCGCGCCGAGAGACGAGGTAGCCCGCCTCGGCCAGCGACTTGATGGCCTCGCGGACAGTGTCGCGGCTGACACCAAGCCGGACGGCCAGCTCACGTTCCGGGGGCAGGGATTCGCCGGGCGCCAGCAGACCGAGCCTGATGGTCTCCAGCAGCCGACCCACCGTGTCCTCGAACGCGTTACCCAGCCGCACCGGGCGCAGCAGCGTCTCAGAGCTGGGCATCGGATCGGGATTGGTCATGGTGCTAGAGCGGCGTCACGTAGTGACCACTGATGCCACCGTCGACGAGGAAGCTCGACGCGGTGATGAACGAGGCGTCGTCGCTGGCAAGGAATGCGACAGCGGCGGCGAGTTCCTCGGGTTCGGCGAACCTCCCAACCGGAACGTGCACCAGTCGACGAGCGGCCCGCTCGGGGTCCTTGGCGAAGAGTTCCTGCAGCAGCGGGGTGTTCACCGGACCCGGGCACAGTGCGTTGACCCGGATACCCTGACGCGCGTACTGCACCCCGAGTTCACGCGACATGGCCAGTACCCCGCCCTTCGACGCGGTGTAGGAGATCTGCGACGTCGCCGATCCCATCACCGCGACGAAAGACGCCGTGTTGATGATCGAGCCGCGTTGCTGCGGAACCATGTGCCGCAGTGCGGCCTTGCAGCAGAAGAACACCGACTTGAGGTTGATGTCCTGCACCCGGTCCCACGCGTCGATGCCGGTGTTCTCGATCAGGTCGTCCTCCGGCGGGCTGATGCCGGCGTTGTTGAAGGCGATGTCGACCCCACCGTGCACCTCGACCGCGGTGTCGAACAATCGATCGACCGCGACCTGATCCGAGACGTCGACCTGGACGAAGGTGACGTTCAAGTCGTCGGCGACGGACTTGCCTGTGGTCGAGTCGACGTCACCGATGACGACGATGGCGCCCTCGGCCCGCATGCGCTTGGCCGTCGCCAGTCCGATGCCGCTGGCGCCGCCGGTGATGACGGCGACCTTGTCCTTCAGTCGCTGGGTCAGGTCCATTCAGTTCTCTCCGATCGCGTAGAACACATTCTTGGTTTCGGTGAAGTGCAACGGTGCGTCCGGTCCGAGCTCGCGGCCCAGCCCCGACTGCTTGAAGCCGCCGAACGGCGTGCTGTATCGCACCGATGAGTGCGAGTTCACGCTGAGGTTCCCGGCCTCGACGGCCCGCGACACCCGCACCGCGCGGGACAGGTTCTCGGTCCAGATCGAACCCGACAGACCATACGGGGTGTCGTTGGCCAGCTCGATGGCATCGGCCTCGTCGTCGAACGGCAGCACGGTGACCACCGGTCCAAAGATCTCCTCGGTGACGGTGCGGTCGTTGCGCTGCGGCGTCAGAACGGTCGGTGGGAACCAGTAGCCCGGCCCCGTCGGTGCCGAACCGCGGAACGCCACGGGCGCATCGTCGGGAACATAGGCAGCGACGGACTCCCAGTGCGGCTTGGACACCAGGGGGCCCATCTCGGTGCCGCGAGCCGTGGGGTCGCCGACGGCAACACCCTTCACCGCCGTCTCGAACAGCTCCATGAAGCGGTCGTAGACGTTGCGCTGCACCAGGATCCGGCTGCGCGAGCAACAGTCCTGGCCGGCATTGTCGAAAACGCCGTAGGGCGCGGTGGCCGCCGCTCGCTCGAGATCGCAGTCGTCGAACACGATGTTGGCACTCTTGCCACCGAGTTCCAGAGTGACCCGCTTGACCTGGGCTGCCGCGCCTGCCATCACTCGCGTGCCCACCTCAGTGGAACCTGTGAAGACGATTTTGCGCACATCGGGGTGGGTGACGAACCGCTCCCCGATCACCGACCCGCGACCGGTCAGTACCTGGAAGAGATCTGGATCCAACCCGGCCTCGGCAGCGAGTTCCGCGAGCCGGACGGTCGTGAGCGGCGTCCACTCCGCGGGCTTGACCAGGACGGCGTTACCCGCCGCAAGCGCGGGCGCGAAACCCCACGCCGCGATCGTCATCGGAAAGTTCCACGGTGTGATGACGCCGACCACGCCGAGCGGCTCGTTGAACGTCACGTCGAGGCCACCGGCGACCGGTATCTGCTTGCCGGTCAGGCGCTCTGGGCTCGCCGAGTAGAACTGCAGGACATCGCGGACGTGGCCGGCCTCCCACTCCGCGTTGCCTATGGGGTGGCCCGAGTTCGCCACCTCGAGCGCCGCGAGTTCGTCGACGTGCGCGTCGACGACGGCGGCGAAGGCACGCAGTCCCGCGGCACGCTCGGCGGGAGCGAGCTTGGCCCAGGCCCTCTGGGCGACCTTGGCCCGGGCGATCGCGTCGTCGGTGGCCTCGACGTCAAGGTGCTCGACGGTCTGCAGCACCTCCTCGGTCGCCGGGTTGATCACCTGGGTGGCCGTCATGCGTTCACTCTCCTCATCGAATACGTCTGGGCTGCCTCGACGACTCCGGCGAACAGCCGTAGGTCATCGAGTCGTTCTTCGGGATGCCACTGCACCGCGACAACCCACGAGTCCGGGTGGGCTGTCGTGTCGATCTCCACCGCCTCGATAACGCCGTCGACGGTATCCGAGGCGCTGACCACGAGGTCGCGACCGAGCGTGGCGATCGCCTGGTGGTGGTAGCACTGGGCATCGATGGACTCACCGACGAGCCCGGCCACCCGGGTCCCGGGCACGGTCCTGATACTCGAGGTGGTGAATATGGCGTTGCCCGCCTGGTGCCTGGTGTGTCCCACCACGTCGGGCAGGTGCTGGTGCAGCGTACCGCCGAGCACCACGTTGAGAACCTGTGCGCCGCGGCAGATTCCGAGGACCGGAAGACGACGCGCCAGCGCACCCCGCAACAGCGCGAACTCCCAGGCGTCCCGATCGTCTGCCGGCTGGTCAGTCGTCGGATGCGGCGCCTGACCGTACGTGGCGGGGTCGACGTCGCGGCCTCCCGTGATGACGAGTCCGTCGAGACCGTCGAGCACCCGGCCTGCGATGTCGTCGTCGACAGGCTGCGGCGGCAGGAGCGCGGCGATGCCGCCGGCATTGGTGACGCCCTGGACGTAGATGGCGGGCAGGAAGCTGGCGCGCACGTCCCACACGCCGGTCTGCGCCTGCTGCAGATAGGTGGTGAGACCCAGAACCGGCCTAGAGACGTTCGAACCCACGGCGCCTCTCCCAGTCAGTCACAGACGAGTTGAACGCGGTGAGTTCGACGCGCGCGTTGTTCAGGTAGTGGTCGACGACGTCGTCACCGAACGCCGCGCGTGCCACTGCCGATGACCCGAAGAGTTCGGCGGCCTCGGCCAGGGTCGTCGGAAGACGTTCTGCACCACTGGTGTACGCGTTGCCCTCGCACGGGTCAGGAAGCTCGAGGCCCGCGTCGATGCCATGCAGTCCGCCCGCGATCAGCGCCGCCACGGCCAGGTACTGATTGACGTCACCTCCGGGCGCGCGGCACTCCATCCGCAGACCGCTCCCGTGTCCGACCACGCGCAGCGCGCAGGTGCGGTTGTCCAGGCCCCATGCGACGGCGGTGGGGGCGAAGCTTCCGTCGGCGAACCGCTTGTAGGAGTTGATGTTCGGTGCATAGAACATCGTGAGTTCGCGCAATGTCTCGAGTTGGCCCGCGATGAAGCTGCGAAACATCTTGGACATGCCAAGCGGATCGGACTCGTCGGCGAACACCGCGTCGCCATCGATGCCTCGAAACGAGATGTGAATGTGACAGCTGTTACCTTCGCGCTCATCGTATTTCGCCATGAATGTCAGACTTTTGCCGTGCTGATCGGCGATCTCCTTGGCGCCGTTCTTGTAGATGGTGTGGTTGTCACACGTGACCAGCGCGTCGTCGTACCGGAACCCAATCTCCTGCTGCCCCAGGTTGCACTCGCCCTTGACACCCTCGCAGTACATGCCCGCACCCTCCATGCCCAGGCGGATATCGCGCAGCAGCGGTTCCATTCGGGTCGAGGCGAGCATGGCGTAGTCGACGTTGTAGTCGGTGGCGGGCGTCAGGTTGCGGTAATCGGACTTCCACGCGTCGCGATAGGTGTCGTCGAACACCATGAACTCGAGTTCGGTGGCGGCGACCGCACCCATGCCCCGCTCGGCGAGCCGGTCGAGCTGCGTGCGCAGGACTCTGCGCGGCGCCTGCGTCACCGTGGTGCCGTCAGTCCAGGACAGGTCGGCCATGACGAGCGCGCTGCCGGGCAGCCACGGCAGCAGCCGCAATGTCGAGAAGTCCGGTGTCATCACCATGTCGCCGTACCCGGTCTCCCAGCTGGAGATCGCGTACCCGTCGACGGTGTTGTTGTCGACGTCGACGGCGAGCAGGTAGTTGCAGCACTCCGCTCCGTGCGCAGCGACCTCGTCGACGAACAGCCGCGCCGAGATGCGTTTACCGGTGAGCCGGCCCTGCATATCGGCGAACGCCACGACCACGGTGTCCACGTCACCGGCCGCGATCAGGCCCTCCAGCTCGGTTTGCGACAGCATGCCCTTGCCGGTGCTCGTCTTCGACGTCACGTGCGCTCCCCTGTCAGACATGCCGGAAATTCAACCATTGGATCCCATCCCACCATTAAAGATGAAGCGGATTTACACAACTGTCACCGCCAAAGGTAGGACACCAGACCAATGGAGCCTTATTGTCCCCCTAGATCATGTGCCGCCTAAAAGGAGATCACCGTGCCAGAGGGTCACGAAGCACTGAATGACGACGAGTTACACCTCGCCTCGCTGGGCTACACGCAGGAACTGAACCGGTCCTGGTCCGGCTTCTCCAACTTCGCCATCTCGTTCTCGATCATCTCGATCCTGGCGGGCTGTTTCACGTCGTTCGGCCTCGGCTGGAACAACGGCGGGCCCGCTGCCATCGCGTGGGGCTGGCCGATCGTCTCGGTGTTCATCCTGATCATCGGCCTGTGCATGTCGGAGCTGGTGTCGGCGTACCCGACGTCGGGCGGAATCTACTGGTGGGCGGCCAAGCTCGGTGGCCCCAAGGCAGGCTTCTACACCGGTTGGCTCAACTTGATCGGCCTGATCGCCATCCTGGCGTCGGTGTCCTACGGCTGCGCCACGTTCCTGGACCTCACGCTCGGCACGTTCAGCGAGACCTGGCTGGCTGGATACAGCCTGACTAGGACCTTCATCCTGTTCGTCATCATCCTGGCAGTCTCGGCGACGATCAACATCTTCTCGTCGCACCTGCTGGCGGTGATCAACAACGTCTCGGTGTGGTGGCACGTCGCCGGTGCGGCCGCGGTCATCCTGATCCTCTTCCTGCTGCCCGAACAGCACGCCAGTTTCGGTGATGTGTTCACCCAGACCATCAACAACAGCGGCATGTTCGGCGGTGAGATGTCCGGCATCGGCGTGCTGCTATTCGTGTTGCCGATCTCGGCGATTCTGACGCAGTACACGATCACGGGCTACGACGCGTCGGCACACCTGTCCGAGGAGACCAAGAGCGCAGCCGACGGCGCGGCCAAGGGCATCTGGCGGTCCATCTTCTACTCCGCGATCGGCGGCTGGATCCTGCTGCTGTCGTTCCTGTTCGCGGTCAACGACGCCGAGGCGGTGTCGGCGGGCGGCGGTGCCGTCGTCGGGATCTTCAATCAGGCGCTGGACTCCCAGTGGGTGGTGATCGTGCTGCTCATCTCGACTGCGGGCCAGTTCTTCTGCACCACGGCGTGCCAGACGAGCGCATCGCGCATGCTGTTCGCGTTCAGCCGGGACCGCGCGGTGCCCGGGCACCAACTGTGGTCGAAGGTCAGTGCCAAGAAGGTGCCCGCCAACGGCGTCGTCGTCACGGCGGTGCTCGCGGCCGCGATAACCCTGCCCGCCCTCGTCGAGGTCGACATCAACGGCGCACCGGTGCCCGTGGCGTTCTTCGCGGTGGTCTCAATCGGCGTCGTCGGTCTGTACCTGTGCTTCGCGGTGCCGATCTACCTGCGCTGGCGAATGGGTGACGACTTCCAGGTCGGCAAGTGGAACCTGCGCGGCCATCACAAGTGGATGGCACCCGTCGCGGTCGTCGAGATCATCATCACCTCGGCCATCGCCATGTTCCCGACGTCCTCGGGTGGTGTGTTCTGGGGCGACTCCTTCGAGTGGAAGTACGTCAACTACACCCCGCTGCTGGTGGGCGGCGTCCTGATCCTGCTCTACATCTACTGGCACGTGTCGGTGAAGAAGTGGTTCACCGGGCCGATCAAGCAGGTCGAGATCACACCGACCGGCGAAGAGGTCATCCTCGATAATTCGTGAGGACAGGGCGCTGGGGAACTGAACCATTTCGACCCCCCGACCGTGTCTCTCACATGAGGTCACGAATGACTTTCCCGCTCGTCCGGCGCCGTGCGCTCTGGGCGGTGATGTGCCTTGCTACGGTCCTCGCCGCAGCGTGTGGATCGTCGGGCCCCGCCAGCACTTACGGATCGACCGCAACCCCCGCGTCGGCGGCGAAGATCACCATTGCCAGCCACAGCTTCGGTGACCCGATCACCGTGCCGCCCGGAGCACAGATCAGCGTGGCCAACAATGACTCGGCCGAACACTCCGTCACCTCCGACACCGCGGGCGCGTTCGATGTCCACATCGAGGGCAACGCCGACGGATCGTTCACCGCACCGACCGAGCCCGGATCGTATCCGTTTCACTGCACGTATCACCCATCGATGCACGGCACGCTGATCGTTCAGTAGTGTCGGCCCGCTGACCCTCACCAGGTGCTGGTTCGCATCACGATCTCGGCCGCCAACTGGGCCGTGGATTCCTGCGCGCTGCGACGCCCGAGCAGCTCGACCACGCGGTAGTCGCCGTACACGAAACGCTGGCTCGCCTTCGCGACCGAACGTGCCGCCGGGGAGCTGACCAGGGCGGTCGTGTTGACCTCGACCGGTGGACAGGCATTGTCGCGGATCAGGCCGGTCTGATCGGCCACGCGTGGGTGACCCCGGTCAACGACCACCAGCCCGATGAAGCGGTCCAGGCGGGTCGCGGCGAGTTCCCAGGCCAGCTCACCACCGAGTCGGTCGCCCACCAGCAATGCCCACCGGACGCCGAGCGTGTCGAGGATGCCGATCACCGCCTTTGCCGACAGGCGTGGATCCGGCCCAATCACGACAGTCTTCAGCGATGCGGTGTGCAGCCGCTGACACACGCCGTCATACGCCGCCGGTCCCTGGTGGGCCGCCCCGAGCAGCACCACGACGGCCCCGTTGTCCGGGCCGGACACATCGACGGCAGCGGGTATCCCGTCGACGGTCATCACGGTCGAGGGCATTCGGCCACGCTACAGGGAAACTGATCATGTTGGGGGCTGGTTTCGGCGTGCGTTCGCCCAGGGCTCAACGGTCCGCGAGACGGTCGGTCTGCTTTGCCGCGATATCCAGAAAAGTCTGCGGCAAAGCGGCTTTGACGGCGATCGTCGGGTTGGGAGTCGGGAACGCAACGGCGAAAACCGCCGACTCCCCAGCGTTGGCGAACCAGAAGTAGACACTGCTGTCACCGGAGCCCAGTGTCATCGTCTGCCGATAGGCCAGTGTCTGCTCACGCGAGGTGTCCAACCGGGTGGTCGCCATCGGAATGCCCGGGGACGCTGTGTCGAAGAACGTCTCGAACCGTGCGCACCGCTCCGCCTCTGCGGCCAGCCCGTCGAGGTCCAGCGGCCACGACAACACCGTCATCAGAATGCGGGCGCCGTCGTAGCCGACGACGTACTCGACTGCGCTGCCCGCACCGCGCTCAGCCGACGCGGAGATCACCCGGCTCAGCCCGTCCGAGCATCCCTTCGGGCTGGACAGCATCGCGGGCAGCCCGCCCGACGCGTCGGAGGCGGCCGGGTCCTTGTTCATGCGGTCATAGGTCACACCCGGCGGGAAGTCGTCCGCAGTCAGGACGGCCTGCTCGATGCGGGCGCCGGGCCAGGTCGCCGTTCCCTCGACCGAATTCGCGCAGCTGCCGGTTGCCAAGGCGATGATCGCGATGACAGCCACCCGCAGGGCGCTCATGACGCCAGGCTAACCCAGCGCCGAGGTGATCACCGGCCGTGGCGGTGGGCCCCCGCTCAGCAGGCCCATGAGGGCGTCGACATCGACGTGCTCGCAGAGCAGATCGGCCATCAGGTCCAGTTGACCGTCGCGACGCGCGGTGACGTCGATGTCGGCGGCGACCTCGAAGTCGTCGCGGCCCGCCGCCTGTGCCGCGTCGGTCAGCCACCGACGGCGCAGCTCGTCGTTGTCAAGCAGCCCGTGCCAATGCGTGCCGTAGACGTGGTCGTGCCGAATCCCCACTGACAGCCAGTCGTCCTCGGCGTGACGGGTGAGCTGACCGTGGTGGATCTCGTACCCGGACAACGGCTCATCCCAGTGCTGCAGGGTTTTGACCGGGTCGAACACGATATCGGCGTCCAGCAGGCCCAGACCGGCGACATCGGCGCGGCCGGATTCGACGGCGTCGTCGATCCGGCGGCACAGCATCTGAAAGCCGCCGCACACCCCGAGTACCGCCCGGCCGGCGGCGGCGTGCGCGATGACGCCGTCGGCCAGGCCCCGCTCCCGCAGCCAGGTCAGATCGGACACAGTCGCCTTGCTTCCCGGAAGGACCACCGCGTCGGCATCGGCGAGGTCGGCGGGGTCGGTGACCCACCGCACCAGCACCCCCGGCTCACACGCCAGCGCCTCCACGTCGGTGGTGTTCGAGATGCGCGGCAGCCTGATGGCGGCGACCCGCAGCCAGCCCGTGCCGCGCGGCGCCTGGGGCACTCCCACGGCACGGTGAGCGTGCACCGACAGTGAGTCCTCGGCATCCAGCCACAGGCCCTCGCTGTAGGGCACCACGCCGTAGGTGGGCCTGCCGGTGAGGTCACGCAGTTGGTCAAGGCCGGGTGCGAGCAGTGCGGCGTCACCGCGAAACTTGTTGACGATGAAGCCGGCGATGAGCCGTTGGTCCTCGGGCTCGAGCACCGCTACGGTGCCGAACAGGTGCGCCAGCAGTCCGCCGCGGTCGATGTCGCCGACCACCACCACCGGCAGCTCCGCGGCACGCGCCAGACCCATGTTGGCCAGGTCGGTGGCGCGCAGGTTGATCTCTGCCGGTGAACCCGCACCCTCGCAGATCACGGCGTCGAATTCGCCTCGTAGCGAGGTGAGTTCGTCGATCACCACCTCGGCGAGCCGGCTGCGGTGAGTGAAGTAGTCGCCGGCGCTGACCGACCCCGTCACCTTGCCACGCACGACGAGCTGCGATGTCCGGTCGGATCCCGGCTTGAGCAGGATTGGGTTGAACCGGGTGCTGGGCGCCAACCCCGCCGCGCGTGCCTGCATCGCCTGCGCGCGGCCGATCTCACCACCGTCGGCGGTGACCGCGGAGTTGTTCGACATGTTCTGCGCCTTGAACGGCGCGACGCGGATACCCCTGCGCGCCAGCAACCGGCAGAGGCCTGCGACGACCATCGACTTGCCCGCGTCCGACGTCGTCCCCGCGATCAGCAGCGCTGAGCCACTCATCGTTCCCCCGCGAGCAGACACAAAACTGCCCTATTTACGCGAGAAATGGGCAGTTTTGTGTCTGCTCGCGGGTTCATTCGGCGAGTGTGAGGATGTCCGCGCCGTCGTCGGTGACCACCAGCGTGTGCTCGAACTGCGCGGTCCACTTCTTGTCGACGGTCGCAACCGTCCAGCCGTCGTCCCAGATCTCGTAGTCCAGCGAGCCGAGGTTGATCATCGGCTCAATGGTGAACGTCATCCCGGGTTCGAGGATGGTCTCGACCTCTGGCTGGTCGTAGTGCAGGACGACGAGGCCGTTGTGGAACGTGGTGCCGATGCCGTGGCCGGTGAAGTCGCGAACGACGTTGTAGCCGAACCGGTTCGCGTACGACTCGATGACGCGCCCGACGACCGACAGCGCGCGCCCCGGCTTGACGGCTTTGATCGCCCGCATGGTCGCCTCGTGGGTGCGCTCGACGAGCAGACGGTGCTCCTCGGACACGTCGCCGGCCAGGAAGGTGGCGTTGGTGTCACCGTGCACACCGTCGATGTAGGCGGTGACGTCGATGTTGACGATGTCGCCGTCCTGGATCACTGTCGAGTCGGGGATCCCGTGGCAGATGATCTCGTTGAGCGACGTGCAGCACGACTTCGGAAAGCCCTTGTAGCCCAACGTGGATGGATAGGCGCCGTGGTCGAGCATGTATTCGTGCGCCACACGGTCCAGGTGATCGGTGGTGACGCCGGGGGCCACGGCCCTGCCCGCCTCCGCCAATGCGTTCGCCGCGATCCGGCCTGCGACGCGCATCTTCTCGATCACCTCGGGCGTCTGCACCCAGGGTTCGCTGCCCTCGACCACCGTCGGCTTCCAGGCGTACTCCGGCCTGGGGATCGAGGCGGGTACGGGAAGGGTCGCGGACAGCTCACCAGAGCGAAGGGCAGTGCGGACGGACATGGGACCAGCCTAAATGGTCAGCCGACCGTCAGTGCGGCCAGCGCGGTGCGCACGCGGTCCGGCAGCGACCCACCGTGGCGCAGCCAGTCGTCGAGGGCGATGCGCACCGAGGCCATCGCCAGCGCACCGATGAGTCTCGGCCGGGGATCGTCGGGGCGCAGGTCGCGCAGCCTTGGCGCCACCAGGTCGGCGATCGCGACCTCGTAGCCCACATAGATCTGCAGCGTCCACGCACTGAGAGCCGGCGATGAGCGGGTCAAGGTGGCGAGCTCTCGAACCTGGGCGCTGATGGCGCCGAAACCGTCGCCGAGGTCGTGAAACGCCGCGGCGACCGCGTCGCGGGCCGACATCTCCGGAGGCTGGGCGGCCAACTGCGCGGTGATGACGTCGAGCCAGTGCCGCGTCATGCCATCGGCGACGGCGTCCTCCTTGGAGGAGAAGTACCGGAAGAACGTCGCGCGGCCGACCTCAGCCTCGGCCGCGATCTGCTCGACCGTGGTGGCACTGAGCCCGTCCGCAGCCACCAGCGTGGCGGCGGCCGCCGCGATGCGATTGCGGGTGACCTGACGCTTGCGCACATTGAGTGCGATCGGTTCGCTCATTTCGTTGATGAGTCTACGGGCTCTCAATTGACCCGCGAGACGTAGTTTCATATGAGACTATGTCTCATATGAGCGAAGATCGCGCCCCGAAGGCGCTGGAAGCCTGGCAGTTCGTCCGCAAGATGATCGATGACGTCACGGCCGTCGTGACCGCCGACGCGCGCGATGAACGGGAGCTGCTGGACGGGTTGCGGGTGGTGTCGCGCGTGACGGCCCTGTGCTCGGAGCTGTCGGTCGAGGCCGACCCGGATCTGCCGTGGTTCTTCGACATGTGCTCGCCAACCCGGCTTGTCGGCGGCCCCAACCCCGACGGCCGCTATCTGCTCGCCATGATCCGCGGTGACCGCCGCTACCGCGTCACCGGAACACGCGGCGGCACCGCGTACCTCGGCATGCAGGTACTCGCGGGCACCGGGATGACGCCACGCCGCATGGCGGCCTATCTCAGCGATACCGACCTGCACCTCGACGGGGACGCGTTCGCCGTTGTGGTGTCCGCGGACGAACCCTCACCCGCCGAACTCGACGGTGCGCAGTGGCTCCAGATTCCCGCGGACGCCGCGTCGATCGTGGTCCGCGAGTACGTCGGCGACACCGCTACCGAGGCCCCCGCCACGCTGCACATCGCGACGCTCGGCGCCGCGGCTCCGCGTGTTCTGACGGATGACGAAGTGGCCGAACAGTTCACCGCGATGGCGTGGACCATCTTCAAGCTGGCCACCCTGCACCGCACCATCAAGCCCGAGCTGCTGACGCAACCCAACGTGCTGCTGACCGCCGAGGCCGCTGACCTCGGTGCCGCAGACACCACGCCTGACAACCTGTACATGATCGGCACGTTCGGGCTCGGCGAGGACGAGACGCTTGTGCTCGAATTCGCGCCACCCGAGACTCGGTACTGGAACGTCACGCTGGAGAACATCTGGCACGAGTGCATCGAACCGCGGCGCAGACACAGCTCGGTAACCAACAAGGGCGTCAGCGCCGACGCTGACGGAAGGGTTCGGATCGCCATCGGCGCCAGGGACTTCGGCCACGGACACTGGCTCGACACCGGCGGTCATCACCGCGGCTTCGTGGTGCTGCGCTGGCTGGACAATCCGGACGCTCCCGATGTGACCGTCACCGTGCACACGGGTGCAGCGAAATGACGAACAGATTCGAACCCGAAGCACTGATCGCCCTTGCGTGTGATGCGGCGGGCAGCGACGACTTCGGCGAACCCGACGGCTGGCGCGCCGACCTTGAGATGCTGTGCGACGGGCTCGTCAACGAGGCCAAGCTGTCCGACCTGGGCGTCGAGATAGCGGTGATGGACATCGTCGGGCCGCTGACCAATCGGTTGCGGATCACGCAGTGGCGCAAGGAGAATCCCGCGGTCGCCGCGACACCTGTGGAACGGCCCATCTTCATCGTCGGCCAGCCCCGGACCGGCACCACGATCCTGTTCGACCTGCTGGCCCAGGACCCCGACCTTAGGCCCCCGCTGACGTGGGAGGTCGACGCACCGTGGCCCCTCCCACGACCGGAGACCTATGCCACCGATCCCAGGATCGCGGCGACGCAGGCGAACATCGAGATGTCCGAGCAGCTGGTGCCCGGACTCCTGGCCCGCCATCCGATGGGCGCGCTGGTCGGCCAGGAGTGTGTGCGCATCTCGGCCGCCCAGTTCTGCAGCATGATCTTCTCGGTGCAGTACCGACTGCCCACCTACTACCGGTGGCTACTCCACGAGGCCGACCATCGGAACGCCTACCGGTATCACCGAATCTTCCTCCAGCACTTACAGTCTGGGGTTCCGGGCCAGTGGCTTCTGAAGTCACCAGCGCACCTGTGGCAGCTCGACACCCTGATCGGTGAGTATCCCGACGCCGTGATCGTTCAGACCCACCGCGACCCGCTGAACGTCATATCGTCGATTGCCGCGCTCACCCAGCACGTGCGCCGGTTGGCCTCCGAGCACGACGACATCCGCGAGTGCGCGCAGCAGTCGTGCGAGGAGATCGTCGTCGGGCTGGAACGCTCCATGAAGGTCCGCGACTCTGGGGTGCTGAGCCCAGGCCAGCTCGTCGACGTGCAATTCGCCGACTTCATCGCCGACCCGTTCGCGACCATCCACGCGCTGTACGCCGCGCTGGGCCGTGACCTCACACCTGTTGCCGAGCAGCGGATGCGCGACCATCTCGCCGCCAACCCCGGCGACCGTGGCGGCGCCCGCTACACATGGGCGGACACCGGGCTGGACGCCGATGAGGTTCGCGCGCAGGTCGCGACCTACCAGGAGCGCTTTGGGGTTCCCACCGAGGCGCTGAAGTAGCGGGCGCCGCCTCGACCAGCGGTAATGGTGTTACCGTACGGCGGTGACCGAACCGGAACACCTGCTGAAGCGGCTGGAGATGCGAGACGTCGAGGACACCGCGCAGCGGCTCGTCATCGAGATGGACAACCGCCCTGACCTCGTCAACGTCCGCGGCGCCATTCAGGGCGGCCTGGTGGCGACGCTGATCGACATCGCGGCGGGACGCCTGGCGGGCAACGTCTCCGGCGCAGGCAACGATGTCACCACCGCTGACATGAACGTGCACTTCCTTGCGCCGATCATCGAGGGTCCCGCGCGGGCGGAGGCGACTGTGGTGCGTGCGGGCCGCCGCCTGATCGTCACATCGGTCGACGTTTTCGACGCGGGCCGGGACCGTCTGGCGGCGAAGGCGACGCTGACGTTCGCCGTGCTGGAACGCCGATGAGCGCTTGCGCGAAGAGCAGACCAATCGGTAAGCGCTAGCCGCGCCGCAACCGATTCATCACGGCCCGTCGTCGCGGACCCCGGATGTCGACCGAGCCGCACACGCTGCGTCCGGTGAGGATCACGTGCGGCCTGCCCTCGGCGGGGGCGTCCTTGCGGTGGTCCCGCGCGCTGCCGACGATCACCTCGAGATCGTCGATCGACGCGCTGGCACCGTCGGGCAGCCGGATGTTCAGTGACCCGAACTTCATGTCGAGTTCGATGACCACGATGGCACCTGCGAACCGGGCCTTGGTGAGGTCCAGGTCGATCGATCCCATCCTGCGCACCAGGGCGAGTCGGGTGGGGACCACCCACTCCCCCTGCCGCTTCAGCGATCCCATCACGCCGCGGAGTTCGACACGGTCGGTAGCCGTGGTCACGATGGCACCCGGCCCGGGCAGATCGCCGACCAGGGCGGCGAGTTCGGCCTGCAGGCGGGCCCTGCTGACAGCGATGGAGCGCTCCTCGAACTCATCGATGTCGATGAGCCCGAGCGCCACGGCGTTGTGCAGGCGGCGCAATGTGCCGTTGCGGTCGGCGTCAGATATGCGCAGCACGTCGGCACTCACCACGCCCTGCGTGCGCGCGTATTCCTCGTCCATCCCGTTCATGGCGTGCTCAACGTTACCGCGCGGCACCCCGGGTGCTCATTGCCTGGATTCAGACCCAGGTCAGGCGAGGTAGTCCGGGGGCAACCCGCTGAACATGTCCTTGCACATCCGGACCGCGTACTCCGAACTACCGCCGCCGACGATCAGGGCGGCGAACGCCAGGTCACCGCGATAGCCGGCGAACCACGCGTGTGAGCCGCCCTCGAACTCCGCCTCACCGGTCTTGCCGCGGATGTCGCCGACTCCCTCGAGGTCGGTGGCGGTGCCATTGGTGACGACGAGTCGCATCATCGGCCGCAGACCGTCCACCATCTTCGGCGAGATCGGCGCGCCCGGATCGGTGATCTCCGTCGGTCGTCCCTCGATCAGTTGCGGCACAGGGGTCTTCCCGGCGGCGACGGTCGCGGCGACCAGTGCCATCCCGAACGGGCTGACCAGCACCTTGCCCTGACCGAAGCCATCCTCGGTGCGCTCGGCCAGGTTCACCGTCGGCGGCACCGAGCCGGTCACCGTCGTGATGCCGTCCACCATGTAGTCCGGCCCGATGCCGTACTGCGCGGCCGCGGTGGTCAGCCCTCGCGGCGGCATCTTGCTGGCCAGTTCTGCGAAGGTGGTGTTGCACGAACTCGCGAATGCCCGGGACAGCGGTACCGTGCCCAGGTCGAAGCCGCCATAGTTCGGCACCGTGCGATGGCCGATGTCCAGAGTCCCTGGGCACCCGAGCAGCGTGTTGGGTGTGGCCATGTCACGGTCGATCGCCGCGCCCGCTGTGACGATCTTGAACGTCGACCCCGGCGGGTAGAGCCCCATGGTCGCCGTCGGTCCGTCCGCATCCGCGGCGGCGTTCTGCGCGACGGCCAGGATCTCACCGGTCGAGGGCTTGATCGCGACGATCATCGCCTTCCTGCCGACCATGTTGACGGCGTCCTGCGCGGCGTTCTGCACTGAGCGGTCGAGGCTGATCGTGATCGACGGCGCCGGCGCGCCCGGCACCTCGTTGAGCACATCCACCTCGACGCCGTTCTGGTTCACGCTGGCGATGCGCCATCCGGCCTGGCCGTTGAGTTGGTCGGTCACGGACTGCTTGACCTGGTTGATGATCGCGGGCGCGAAACGGTCGTCGGTGGCCACCATCTCGGGCTGCGGTGTGATGACGACGCCGGGCCGCTTGCCGATCGCCGCCGACACCCGGTCGTTATCGTCCTTGCGCAACGTGATGAGACTCATGGGCGTGGCAGACGAACTCGCCAGCTCGGCGAGGCGTTGGGGGTCCAGCGTGTTGTCGAACGGGCGCAGCGCGTCGACGACGGCGACCGCGGTCGGCATCAGATCGCCCGCCGCAGCCCTGGCGTCCAGGGAGTAGTGGTAGACGTAGCCCGGCACCAGGACATCGGAACCGCCGCGTTCGTTGACCGACGCGCGGCGCGGTGCCTCGGCCCGCAGCGCGAAGGTCTGGTTCTCCCCCAGGTCCGGGTGCAGCCCGGCGGCGCTCCACCGAACGCGCCAGCGGCCTTCGTCACGGATCATGTTGAGCCGGCCGTCGTAGGTCCAGGTGCGGTCCTTCGGCAGGTGCCACGTGTAGCGGTAGAGGACGCTGCCGGTGTCCTCGGCGTACTTCGAGCCCATGATCTGCGCATCGAGACCGGTGGCCTGTAGACCCGCCCATGCCTCGGTGAGCGCAGTCCTGGCGTCTGTGGGTTTGTCGGCGAACTCGGCGGCGACCCCGGTGTCACCGGAGGCGAGTGCGGCGAAGAACGCCTCGGCGACGGGTTCGGGCCCGTTGGGCTTGGGCGTGCACGCAGTGAGCGCGCCGGCCGCGCCGACGACGACGGTGACCGCGAGCAGGGCTGCGGCCCGTGATACGGATGAGGTTCGCGATGCCATTGGGGCTGATGTTAAGAGTGTGACGAGCGGTTCTTGCGGAGGCGCACCGAGATCCAACCGTGATCACTTCGAGATTCCCTCACCAAAAGTGAATCTGACGACGCTCCAGCGCCAGAATCGTCGTCAGATTCACAAACGAGCCGAGTGCGGGCGCGGAGGTCGAGCCGGGCACGCAGGACGGTGCCGCTCCGGGTCGCCCTGCAGGGGTGCCGCGTCAGTCGAGCAGAACAGTGGCGAACGTACCGACCTGGGTGAAACCGATCCGGGTGTAGGTCGACCTGGCGATGGTGTTGAACGCGTTGACGTACAGGCTCGCGGTCCGGCCGCCGCGCACGATCGCGCCGGCCAATGCGGCGGTGCCCGCCGCACCGAGACCGCGACCGCGCCACTCGGGGTGCACCCACACGCCCTGGATCTGACCCACCGCCGGCGACTGTGAGCCGACCTCCGCCTTGAACACGACCTCGCCACGCTCGAACCGGGCCCACGCCCGACCCGTCGCGATGAGCCCCGCGACCCGACGGCGGTAGCCACGCCCGCCGTCCCCGAGCCGCGGGTCGATACCGACCTCACCGATGAACATGTCAATGGCCGCGACGAGGTAGGCGTCCAACTCGTCCATCCGGACCATGCGCACCGCGGGATCCACGGCACACTCGGGCGCCCGATCCAGCGCCATCAGGGGTTGTTCCTCACGGACGTCACGCGCTGGGCCCCAACCGCATTCGAGGCGATCCCACATCGGGAGCACCAACTCGGCGTGACCCACCAACGACGAACACCGCCGCGGAGAACTCATCGCCTTGTCCGCGAACGCGTTCACATCGGCCACACCGCCGCGCAGTGGAATCAGGTTCGCGCCGGCGAAGCACAGCGACTCACTGGGCTCACGACACGTCCACAGTTCCCCGCCGATCGCCGTCGGGTCCACACCGTGGTCGACGACCCGGGCCGCCACCATGCACGTGCCGACGGGATCATCATCGAGCACGCGCTGCACCTCGGCGGCATCACGCACCACCGTGACGCGTCGCTCGTCGGTGAGGCGAAACAGCGGTGGAGCCGACATGGAGACTCTTTCTGCGGCAAGCGCGGTGGCGGTGACCCCGCTCACAGGGACACTGTCAGCTTACGGTCACCACGGGCGAACCGCTTGCACTTGCCTCCGGACCCGACTCGGCGGCGATCCGCATGGCCTCCTCGATCAGCGTTTCCACGATCATCGACTCGGGAACCGTCTTGATCACCTCGCCGCGCACGAAGATCTGCCCCTTGCCGTTGCCGGATGCCACGCCGAGGTCGGCCTCGCGCGCCTCCCCCGGCCCGTTGACGACGCAGCCCATAACAGCCACTCGCAGCGGCACATCCATGCCCTCCAGACCCGCCGACACCTCGTTGGCGAGCGTGTAGACGTCCACCTGGGCACGCCCGCAGGAGGGACACGACACGATCTCCAGGCCGCGGGGCCGCAGGTTCAGCGACTCGAGGATCTGATTGCCGACCTTGATCTCCTCGACCGGCGGGGCAGACAGCGAGACCCTGATGGTGTCGCCGATGCCCTTGGACAGCAGAGCACCGAATGCGACGGCGGACTTGATGGTGCCCTGGAATGCCGGTCCGGCCTCGGTGACGCCGAGGTGCAGCGGGTAGTCACACTGCGCGGCGAGCAATTCGTAGGCGGCGACCATGATGACGGGGTCGTTGTGCTTGACGCTGATCTTGATATCGCCGAAGCCGTGCTCCTCGAACAGCGACGCCTCCCACAGCGCGGACTCGACCAGCGCCTCGGGGGTGGCCTTGCCGTACTTCTTCATCAGCCGAGGATCGAGCGAACCGGCATTGACACCGATCCTGATGGGGATACCCGCCGCGCCGGCCGCCTTGGCGACCTCCTTGACCCGTCCGTCGAACTCCTTGATGTTGCCCGGGTTGACCCGGACGGCCGCACAACCGGCATCGATCGCGGCGAAGATGTACTTGGGCTGGAAGTGGATGTCGGCGATCACCGGGATGTTCGCCTTCTTGGCGATCGCGGGCAGCGCGTCGGCGTCCTCCTGCCTGGGACAGGCGACGCGGACGATATCGCAGCCCGAGGCCGTCAGCTCGGCGATCTGCTGCAGGGTGGCATTGATGTCGTGTGTCTTGGTGGTGCACATCGACTGCACCGCGATCGGGTGATCGCTGCCGACGCCGACGTCGCCGACCATGAGCTGGCGGGTCTTGCGCCGCGGCGAGAGGGTGGGCGCAGGCGGTGCCGGCATACCCAGTCCGATGGAGGTGGTCACGAGGGCTCCTACTGGAAGATCCTGATGGGGTTGACCAAGTCGGCAGTGACGGTCAACAGCATGTAAGCGCCCACCACGGCAAGCACGACGTACGTGGCTGGCATCAATTTGAGGTAGTCCACCGGCCCCGCGGCCACCATCCCGCGTGCCCTGCGGATCATGTTGCGCAGCTTCTCGTATGTGGCGATCGCGATGTGACCACCGTCGAAGGGCAGCAGCGGCAGCAGGTTCACCGCCCCGAGCACGAAGTTCAACTGGGCCAGGAAGAACCAGAACATCACCCAGAGGCCTTGATCGACGGTGTCCCCGCCGATGATGCTGGCGCCGACGACGCTGATCGGGGTCTCGATATCGCGTTCGCCACCGCCGATCGCGTGGACGAGAGCGCCGACCTTGGTCGGGATCTTCGCCAGGGCCTTGGCGAGTTCGACGGACATGTCGCCCGTGAACGCGAATGTCGCGGGCACCGCTGACAGCGGGTTGTACTGGGTGGGTCCGAACCGCGCGGGCGCGATGCCGACGGCGCCGACGGCCGTCGGTTCGGCGGCGTCCTTGCTGATCCAGCGCTCGGCTCGCGTCACGTCAACGGTGGTCGTGAACTCGCGAACCTGACCGTCCTCGTCACGCTGCACGACGAACGGGGTGGGGCCGTCGAGCTTGCGCACCGCGGCGACCAGTTCATCGAACGTGGCCACGTCGGTGTCCCCAACCTTGACCAGCGTGTCGCCGGGCTGAATACCCGCCGCCGCTGCAGGTCCCGAGCCGGTGCACTGACCCGGCTCACCCTTTGCGACATCGGATGCCACGCAAGCAGTTTCGCCGACGATGGCGGTGGTGGGCGGATTCAGGTTGGGCAGTCCCCACACCATCGCGATGCCGTAGATGAGGACCAGGCCGATGATGAAGTTCATCGCGGGACCGGCGAATAGCACCGCGACGCGCTTCCACACCTTCTGCCGGTACATCGCGTATGGACGATCCTCTGGCGCGATCTCCTCGACGGCCGTCATCCCGGCGATATCGCAGAATCCGCCCAGGGGCACGGCCTTGATGCCGTACTCGGTCTGGCCGAGCTTGTTGGGTCGCATCGTCGACCACAGTGTGGGACCGAAGCCGACGAAGTAGCGCCGCACCTTCATGCCCGTCGCTCGCGCGACCCACATGTGTCCACATTCGTGCAGAGCCACCGAGATCAGAATGGCCAGGGCGAACAGCACGATGCCCACTACGAACATCATCGGGTGACTACGACCTCCTGTGCGGCGCCCACATGGGCTTTGAGGGCACCCTGTGCCCGGTCCCGGGCCCAGTCCTGCGCTTCGAGTACGTCCTCTACGGTAGCCGGTTCCGCGGACCACTGGTCTGCGGCGCGCAGCACCTCGCCGACGGTGGCCACGATGGAGGGGAAGCTGATGCGCCCGGCGAGGAAGGCTTCGGCGGCCTCCTCATTGGCGGCGTTGTACACCGCCGTGAGGCACCCACCCCGGCTTCCGGCGTGGCGGGCCAGGTCGACCGCGGGGAACACGGTGTCGTCCAGCGGCTCGAACTCCCACATGGAGGCCGTGGTGAAGTCGCACGCCAGTGCCGCGCCCGGCACCCGGGCGGGCCAGCCGAGCGCCAACGCGATCGGCAGCTTCATATCGGGCGGACTGGCCTGAGCGATGGTGGAGCCATCGGTGAAGGTGACCATCGAGTGCACGATCGACTGCGGGTGCACGACGACGTCGATGCGGTCGTACGGGATGCCGAACAAGAGGTGCGTCTCGATGAGTTCGAGCCCCTTGTTGACCAGTGAGGCCGAGTTCAGCGTGTTCATCGGGCCCATCGACCAGGTGGGATGTGCACCGGCCTGTTCGGGCGTGACGCCCTCGAGGTCAGCGGCCGACCAGCCACGGAACGGGCCACCGGACGCAGTGAGCACCAGCCGGGCCACTTCGTCCGCCGTTCCGCCGCGCAGGCACTGCGCCAGCGCGGAGTGCTCGGAGTCCACCGGCACGATCTGCCCCGGCGCCGCGGCCTTCTGTACCAGCGGGCCACCGGCGACCAGCGATTCCTTGTTGGCCAGCGCCAGCCGGGCGCCCGATGCCAAGGCCGCCAGCGTGGGTCGCAGCCCCAACGCGCCGACAAGCGCGTTCAGCACGACATCTGCCTCGGTGTCCTCGACGAGCTGGGTGACGGCGTCGGGTCCGGAGTACGACACCTCGCCGATCCGGTCGGCGGCCTCTGGGTCGGCGACGGCGACCTTGGTGACACCCGTCTCGACGCGTTGACGATGCAACAGGTCGGCATTGCCACCACCTGCGGCCAGGCCCACGACCTCGAACCGATCGGGATTGGCGGCGATCACCTCGAGCGCCTGGGTACCGATCGACCCGGTACTGCCAAGCACCAGGACGCGTAGACGATCAGGACTCACCGCTCCATTGTGCCGCGCAGGTCGGCCCGGCACCCAGTCCGCACGTCGCGACACCCAAATGTGACGCCAATCTGACGCGGGGCCACCTGACCCATCCGCATTCGAGATCACCGCGAATACCCGATGTCATCGACCTCGGGCGCCGGCAACGTCGCCCCAGACACACGGGATGGGAACAGTCATGAATTCAGCTCAACGCAAAGTGGTGGCGGCAGCAGGTCTGAGCGCACTCGCCGTATTCGGCGCGGCGGCATGTTCGAGTGATTCGGACACCGAGGCGTCCAGCAGCGCCACAGCCAGTAGCGCCCCGAGTGCGGCAGCCACGTCGGCGGTGGCGCCGACCAGCGCGCCGGCCGATCCCGCCGCCAACCTCGTCGGCGCCAGTTGCGCCGCCTATGCCGAACAGGTCCCGGCCGGTCCGGGCTCGGTCGCGGGTATGGCGATGGATCCCGTGGCCACCGCCGCCTCGAACAATCCGATGCTGAAGACGTTGACTCAGGCGGTCTCCGGTCAGCTCAATCCTGGCGTGAACCTCGTCGACACCCTCAACGGCGGCGAGTTCACCGTGATCGCGCCGACCGACGACGCCTTCGCCAAGCTCGACCCCGCCACGCTCGAGACGCTCAAGGCCGACGCACCACTGCTGACCAGCATCCTGACCTACCACGTGATCCCCGGTCAGCTGAGCCCCGACCAGGTCCCGGGCACCCACAAGACCGTCGAGGGGCAGGACGTCACCATCACCGGCACGGGCGAGGGTCTGACGTTCGACAAGTCGGCCCTGGTGTGCGGTGGCGTCCAGACCGCCAACGCCACGGTGTACATGGTCGACACCGTCATGATGCCGCCGGCCGCCTGAGAGTAGCGGCCCCCTGAACACATGAGCGGCGCCCCGGCTGACATCCCCCGTGCTCGCGCCGGGGCACCGCTCATGTCATCTCATCCATCCACCCGAATCACAGACAGAGAGTTGAAACACCATGAAACACAACGCCAAGACCATCTCGGGTTCCGCGCTCGCCGCCGTCGCCATCACAGGACTGCTGTTCTCATCGGCCGCCATCGCACAGGCTGATCCCGCCGCCTCGCTGGTGGGGCCGGGATGTTCTGCGTATGCAGCGCAGGTACCCGACGGACCGGGATCGGTCGCGGGTATGGCGATGGATCCCGTGGCTACCGCCGCGTCGAACAACCCAATGCTCACCACGTTGACCGCCGCCGTGTCCGGCAAGTTCAACCCGGAGGTCAACCTCGTCGACACCCTCAACGGTGGACAGTTCACGGTTTTCGCACCGACCGATGCCGCCTTCGCCAAGCTCGATCCGGCCACCGTCGAGAAGCTCAAGACCGATGCACCGCTGCTGACCAGCATCCTGACCTATCACGTGGTGCCCGGTCAGGCTGATCCGGCGAAGGTCGTCGGCAACCACGAGACGGTTCAGGGCGGCACCGTCACCGTCTCCGGCGGCGGCCAGGATCTCAAGGTCAATGACGCAGGAGTGGTGTGCGGCGGCGTGCAGACCGCCAACGCGACCGTCTATCTGATCGACACGGTCCTGATGCCTCGATAGCGGTTGGCGCATCAGCGATCAATGCGGCGCGACGCGCGCGGCCGGATCCGCGGTGGCCTCGATCTTCACGATCAGCCCACCGCGGATCGTCAGCACCACGACGGCGAACAACCGGCCCTCGGCAAACGCGAGCAGCGCGGGCTCACCCGGCGCGCCGGCGACCACGGTGGCGCCCGGTCCCAGGTAGCGCAGCAGGTTGGTGGCCACATCGCGCGGCCCGTGGTTGACCTGCGGCGGCGGTGCCGGATCGGCGAGCACCGTGCCAACACCCCACACGGCGGGATCGAGCACCGAGGCCAGCGCCTGGAGGTCCCCTGTGGCGCATGCGGCGATGAAGGCCTCGGTGACGCGCTGGTGTTCGTCGGCGGCGACGGCGCGGACGCGAGGAGCATCAGGAGAATCGACCGTGCGCGGGGCCGCCCCGGTGAACTTGGCCCTGGCCCGGCGCGCGAGTTGTCGGCAGGTTCCGACGGGCCGACCGACGGTCTCGGCGATCTCGTCGAACGGGAGCGCGAACACGTCGTGCAGCACGAACGCCACCCGCTCCCCCGGACTGAGTCGGCCCAGGGTCTCCATGAGCGCCCGGCTGACTTCGTCGTCGAGGGTCACTCGGTCAGCGGGGTCTGGTGTGACGGCGGGTTCGACGGCGATCTCACGATCGGGCGGCAGACTTGTCTCCAGGCGGGCTCGCGCTGACCTGAGCTGGTCGAGGCACAGCCGTCCCGCCACGACGGTGAGCCACCCTCGCTCGTCATCGATGCCGTCGGCACGCGACAACCGCAGGAACGCCTCCTGCGCGACGTCCTCAGCCTCTCCGATGTCGCCCAGCATCTGATAGGCCAGGTTGACGAGGTAGGCGCGGTGCGCGCGCCATGCGGCGCTCAGCTCGGTCATGGTCTTATGACGGAACGGAGCCCGGAAAAGTTACAGGTAGCGGTGCGTAACTTTCTGCACGCCCGTCCCGTCCTTGATTCATGTTCACAATTCTCGTCACCGGCGCAACCGGCAACGTCGGCCGCCCCCTGGTCACCCAACTCACGACGGCAGGCGTCGACGTCCGCGCGGTCACCCGCAACCCCGATAGCGCAGGCCTCCCACCGGGAGTCGACGTCTACCGCACCGCACTCGACGCACTGCCCGGCTCCGACGCGGTGTTCCTCAACTCGCGCGCGCTCGGCGATCGACTGTGCGCCACCGTCGAGGCGGCCCGCACTGCCGGAGTGCAGCGGCTGGTCGCGCTGTCGGCGATCAATGCCGACGACGACTTCGCCCGCCAGCCATCGCGCGTCCGCGGTGACCGCAACAAGGAGGTCGACGAACTCGCCGCCGGCTCGGGGCTGGAGTGGGTCAGCCTGCGGCCCAGCGTGTTCGCGTCCAACTTCGCGGGAATGTGGGCGCCGCAGATCCGTGGTGGCGACATCGTCAGCGGGCCATATGCGTCGGCGTCGGTAGCACCGATCGCCGACGCCGACATCTCGGCCGTCGCGGCGCACGCTCTGATGACCGACAACCTGGTGGGCCAACGCATCCCGCTGACCGGGCCGCAGGCGCTCACCAACGCCGAACTCGCCGAGACGATCGGTACGGCACTGGGGCGGCCGCTCGAGTACCACGAACTGCCTCCACACCTGGTGCGCCAACGGTTCGCCGACATCGGCTTTCCCGAGGCCTTCGCCGACGCCTACATGGGCCTGCTGGCCGAGACGGTCCAGCAGCCCGCGCAGGTCACAGCCGACGTCGAGAAGATCCTCGAGCGTCCGGCGACATCGTTCGCCAGTTGGGTGTCCGACCATCGGCACCTGTTCAACTAACAAGGGAGTCAACACATGTCGAGTACAACTGATCCGAGCCCGCCGCGCTGGCTCAAGCAGATGAACAAACTGGTGCTCGCGATGGGGCGACTCGGCGTTCCGGCCGGCCCGTCGCAGGTACTGACGGTGCCGGGACGCAAGTCCGGGCAACTCCGGAGCACGCCGATGACGCCGTTCGACCACGGCGGCGGCCTGTACACCGTGGCGGGCTACCCCGGTGCCGACTGGGCGGCCAATGCCCGCGCCGCGGGCGTGGGCACGCTCACGCGCGGCCGACGCTCGCGCCGGGTGCGGATCATCGAGCTGTCCGCTGCCGAGTCGAGGCCGGTGTTGCGGGCCTTCGCACGCAAGGTTCCGGTCGGGGTCGGGTTCGCCAAACGCAGCGGACTCGTCGACGACGGCACACCCGACGAGTTCGAGGCATTGGCCGGACGGTTGGCGGTGTTCAGGTTCGACCCCGCCTGAGGGCGTCAACGCTTCAGCGCACCTTGGCGATGACGACCAGCCGCAGGCACGGGACCGTTTCATGCATGGAAGCCAGGATTGACTAGACCAGAGCGTGGCGCGGCATCGCTTGGCTGGCGGCGGCGCAGACCTTGCGAAGGGCCAGGGTGAGCGCGTGGACGTCTGATCCTGAAGATGCTGAGACCGAGAGGGCAGCCAGCGGTTTGCCGTTGCGTCCCATGATCGGTGCGGCGATGCAGGTCAGGCCGAGCCGGTTCTCCTGGCCGTCGACTGCCACACCCTCGCTACGGATCCGCGCCAGTTGCCCGGCCAGCTCAACGAGCGGTGTTGCCAGGGCGGCCTCGACAG
Organism: Mycobacterium sp. IDUB_39; assembly: GCF_055419205.1. Classification (NCBI taxonomy): domain Bacteria; kingdom Bacillati; phylum Actinomycetota; class Actinomycetes; order Mycobacteriales; family Mycobacteriaceae; genus Mycobacterium; species Mycobacterium sp. IDUB_39. The sequence goes on along the minus strand of NZ_JBVAXF010000006.1, from coordinate 135,740 downwards.
CCTCGGCGTCGTAGGCCAGCAGTACCTTACCGACTGCGGTGCAGTGCGCCGGTAGCCGGCCGCCGATGCGCGACGGTGCCGGCGCGGACCGATGACTGCGCAGTGTCGCCAGGCACACCACATCGGCGCCGTGCAGCGTCGCCAAACAAACTGTCTGCTTGGTTAATTCGAACAGCTCGGTCAGAAACGGGATCAATTGATCACGAATCCGGTCCTGCCGTGGCGCATAAACCGCCATCCCGAGCTCATGCAGCCGCGGGCCGAGCCGATAGTTCTTGCCGATCCGTTCCACCATGGCGTTGCGTTCCAGCATACCCAGCACCCGAAACGCCGTGGACTTACTCAGATTCGCGCGTCGAGCGAGTTCGCTGACTCCCAACCCGGTACGGGCCTGATCGCCGAACGCGACCAACAGGCTGAACGCCTTGTCGATAGCCGCCCGATCATCACGACGTGATTCATTGATTGAGACACTGTCATCCAACACCTCGAAGTCGACTCGGGGCTCCACCACGTTGCTGCAGCGCTCACCGCTCTGAGTCATCAGATCGGAGGTTCGACGAACAGGCCCTTGTCGGGATCGTTGAACGATTCATACGCGGTAAACCCATTCATCGCATTCGCACTACCCCGCAGGTTGCTAACCTCCGGGATGGTGAAGTAGTAGTCGTGTGGTTGTCACTTGTCCTCGTCGAGGAGGGTGAGTTCTGTCGTGAAATCACCAGCGTGACAACGAGGGTCGCGAATACTGCAGAGACGAGTTTGGTAGGGGTTGTGCTCGGGTCTTGCCAGCACCGGCGGCGGTCGCGAATGCGCTTTCCGAAGGTGCCGATCGTGACCACTACCGCTCCTGGGCTCGGTCGACATTCGCTGCATCAACCGTCAATGCGACCGCGAGGCTGAGCCCGACAAGCGCGACCAGGGTGCTCATCTCCATGGCGAAGAGGTCACCCGCAGAGATGACCGGCTTGGTCACCATCCATGTCAAGATCATGCTGACCCGCTTTCGACTGTCCCGCCTCGGGCCAGGTCAAGTGCAACGTCGACGATCATGTCTTCCTGACCGCCGACCAGACCGCGGCGGCCAACCTCAAGCAGGATCGCCCGGGTGGTAACGCCGTATCGCTGCGACGCGGCCTCCGCATGACGGAGAAAGCTCGAATACACGCCGGCGAAGCCCAGAATGAGTGACTCTCGGTCGACCCGCACGGGCTGGTCCAGCAAGGGACGGACGATGTCGTCGGCAGCGTCCTGCAGAGCGAACAACTCACAGTCGTGTTTCCAGCCGTACAGATCGGCTACCGCAACGAACGGCTCAATTGGACAATTGCCCGCGCCCGCGCCTAGCCCGGCTAGCGAGGCGTCGACCCGAGTGGCCCCCTCCTCGACCGCAGCGCAACTGTTGGCAACCGCAAGTGACAGGTTCTCGTGTGCGTGAATCCCGATCTGCGTCAACGGATCCAGTATGTCGCGGTAGGCGCGAACACGCTCGCGCACTTCTGGAACGGTAAGGTGTCCACCGGAGTCGGTCACGTACACACATTGTGCGCCAAAGGATTCCATTAGTTTAGCCTGCCGAGCCAGCTCCGCGGGTGGAGCCATATGGCTCATCATGAGAAAGCCGCTCACATCCATCCCGAGTTCGCGTGCCGTTGCGATGTGCTGGGCCGAGATGTCGGCTTCGGTGCAGTGCGTGGCGACGCGAACCGAACGGACCCCGCGCTCATGGGCCTCCCGCAGTTCAGCGATCGTGCCGATCCCCGGCAGCAGCAGGGTGGTAATTGTCGCGTTGGTGACCACCTCGGCCACAGCGTCGATCCAGTCCCAGTCGGTGTGACTGCCCGGTCCGTAGTTGAGCGAGCTACCGGCAAGGCCGTCGCCGTGGGCGACCTCGATCGCGTCGACCCCCGCCCGGTCCAGAGCCAACGCGATCTGTGCGACCAGGCTTGGCTCGATGCGGTGCCGGATGGCGTGCATGCCATCGCGGAGCGTGACGTCCTGGATGTACAACCGTTCGGTCACGCCTCTACCGCCTTGTCGAGGCCAGACGTCTCCCCAGTGATCCGTCGCGCCATCTCCTCACCCACGCGCAGCGCCGCCGAGGTCATGATGTCGAGGTTGCCTGCGTAGGCAGGCAGATAGTGCGCTGCCCCCTCGACCTCGAGGAACACCGAGATCTGCGTCGTGACCGGTGGCGCACCGGGCGGCAGCAGGGACCGTACATCGTCGCGGTCGACCGGGGTGAACTGAACCTGCTGCTTGAGCCGGTAACCGGGAACGTACCGGGCCACCTCGCTGACCATGGCTTCGATCGAAGTGCGCACCGCGTCCTGATCGGTGTCTCCAACCAGGCAGAACACCGAGTCGCGCATGATGAGCGGCGGCTCGGCCGGGTTGAGAACGATGATCGCCTTACCGCGAGCAGCGCCGCCGACGGCCTCGATGGCCTTCGCAGTGGTGTCGGTGAACTCGTCGATGTTTGCCCGCGTGCCCGGCCCCGCCGACCTGGACGCGATAGACGCCACGATCTCGGCGTAGGCCACCGGAGTCACTCGGGATACCGCGGCCACAACCGGGATAGTCGCCTGCCCGCCGCAGGTCACCATGTTCACGTTGTCGGCGCCCCGGTCGAGTTCGTCGGACATGTTGACCGCCGGTACGACAAACGGCCCGATAGCTGCCGGCGTCAGGTCGACCATCCGTTTGCCCAACGGGATCAACCTCCCGGCATTTGCGACGTGTGCATGCGCCGACGTCGCATCGAACACGATGTCGATCTCGGCGAATCCGTCAAGGGCAATGAGCCCGTTGACGCCATTGTGCGTGGTCGGCACCTTCAGCCTCCGTGCTCGGGCCAGCCCATCCGATTCAGGATCGATGCCCACCACGGCACCCACATGAAGACTGTCGGAAAGCCTCAGTACCTTGATCATCAGGTCGGTGCCGATGTTGCCGGAGCCGATGATTGCAACAGTGGTCACGGTCAGTGCCCCTTCTGATCGGTGAACTGGATCGACACCCGGCCAAGCGTCGTGATGTCGGCAACAACCTCAGCCCCCGGTGGGACCGGCGCCATCGGCCCCAGCGCGCCCGAGAGCACCACCTGACCGGCGCGCAGCGGGCGGCCAAACCGACGGGCGGTCCGGGCCAGCCAGGTCAGCGCCAGCAGCGGGTCTCCGAGGCAGGCCGATCCGTTGCCCTCGGACACCTGCACGCCGTTGACGCACATGCGCATCTCGACGGCAACCGGTTCGACTTCACTGAGCGGGAGTCGATGCTCGGACACCGCGTACAGGGCGCTCGATGCGTTGTCGGCAATGGTGTCGGCAATAGTGATGTCCCAGTTCGCGACTCGACTATCCACAATCTCAAGAGCGGCCGCCGCCCACGCCACTGCATCGCGCACCGAGTTCGAGTCGAGGTCCTCGAAGTCCAGGTCCTTGGACAATCCGAAGGCCACCTCGGCCTCGACCTTCGGTTGCAGCAGGAGGTCGTGAGGGACGCGGTCCATTGCCGACACATCCATATCCGCGAACAGGACGCCGAAGTCAGGCTGATCAACACCGAGTTGTTGCTGTACCGCTGGCGACGTCAGACCGATCTTGCGGCCGACGACAACCGCCCCCTGCGCGACCCTTTCGGACACCAGCAGATCCTGAACTTCGTACGCACGTTCGACATTGGCTGCTCCGAGGAGGTCCCGGACTGGCAGACACGGCACCCCACTCTGCGCGGCGCGCGCCAACCTGTGCGCGGCCACCACGCATTCCCGGGTGCTGATTCGTCGATCGGAGACGGGCATGCGTACAACTGTGGCCCCGCCCTGTGCAGCTGATCGCCCGTTACGTTCCGCACTGTGGAAAGCTTTTGGGGAAACCTGTTGGCGCAACGGGTTTCCTAGTGTCATGAGGGATACCGCATGACACCACCGCAAGGCGTAGTCGTCGTGGGCGGCGGCATCGGCGGCGTGACCACCGCAGAGGCGCTCCGCACAGCGGGCTACGACGGTGACATCACCATCGTCGACGACGGCGAATTCCCCTATGACCGGCCACCACTGTCCAAGAGCTATCTGGCCGGAGAGCGCAATGCCGATCAGATCGCACTTCGTTGTCCCTCTTGGTACTCCGACCACGCGGTCAGACTGATCGCCCGTACCAGCGTGACTGCGCTTTCCACGGGGACCGGCGAGGTCATGCTGTCAACCGGTACCGCGTTGCGCACAGACCGCGTCGTTCTGGCCACGGGCGGCAAAGCCGCCCGTCCCCCAATCCGAGGAATCGCGAACAGCCGCGTCCACGTCTTGCGCACCGTCGATGATGCCGACAGCTTGCGCGAAAGGCTACAGCCCGGGACCCACCTGTTAGTGATCGGCGCGGGGTTGATCGGCGCCGAGGTCGCAGCCACCGCGGTGAGCCTCGGGTGCGGGGTGGTGCTTGCCGAACCGACGCTGCCTCCGCTGGCCCGTGCTGTGGGCCTCGATCTGGCGACCTGGTTGCACGAAGCGCACGCGCGCCACGGTATCGAGACCGTCAACGCCCCCGTCAGCGAACTCAGGAATTCGCCGCTCGGCGTATCGGCGACGTTCGAAGGTGCCGACGCCGCAGTCACATTCGACCGCGTGCTGCTCGCTGTGGGCATGACACCCCAGACGGAGCTGGCAGAGTCCGCCGGACTGCAGGCCGATCACGGAATCATCGTCGACACCAACCAGCAGACCTCCGTCGCAGCCGTACTGGCGGTCGGTGACCCCGTCCGTGTCCGCCACGGCGGCACACTGGCTGCCCGAACAGAACACTGGGACGCCGCGATTCAACAGGCACAGCGTGCCGCGGCCACTATCCTGGGGACTCCACCACCGCCGGTACGGCCACCGTGGTTCTGGAGTGACCGACATGGACTCCACGTCGAAGCCGTCGGCCACATGGCCGCGGCAACGGAGACCATTACCCGCGGGGACAGGTCCGACGGCCGAGTGGCGGTGTTCGGCCTGTGCGGCAGCAGCGTTGTCGCCGTTGCCGCCGTCAATGATCCGGTCAGTATCGGCGTCGGCCGGCGGATGATCGCCCGTGGGATCAACGTCGACGTGGCGCAACTTGCTGACCCCGAAGTCAACCTCAAAACCCTTGTGCACTCGGTGCGTTCGTGAGCCAGAGCCCTCGTCTCCCCGGTTGCGGCTGCGCCACCCGTCGGAAGTGGGGAAGATATCATAGTGCTACGAGCAGCCGCCCCAGTAGCTCGTGCCGGGCATGTCGGCCAATCGCTTAGGGTTGCAGAACATCGCTGTTGAACCCGGTTGGTTCAGCGGCACTTCTCAGTACATCGAAACAGGTGCTGTAATACAGGCTCGTCGCGCGCTCGTCACGAAACCCTCCCCTTGAGCCTGACCCGCTGCGCCTTCAGCGACGACGCAAGTCCGGCGTCACCGTTGCCGTCACACCTGTGCCGGAGCCAGCACGATGTCGAAGCGGACCCTCGACCAGGTGCCCTCGATTGGCCGGCCTCCCGGCGCCGAGGTTCCAGCAGGCTGTCGGCGGAATTCCTTCACCAGCCCTTCTCGCACGCCGAAAACACTATCCTTGTCGAGCAATTCGTCACCGTGGACGAAGATATGGGTCACCAACCGCCGACACCCGGGTGCGGTCACCATGAAATGCAGATGTGAAGCACGCATCGGTGACCTACCGACCGCCTCCAACATCCTGCCGACGGGGCCGTCGTGCGGAATCGGATACGGCGTAGGCGTCACCGCCCAGAAGCCGTAGCTGCCATCCGCGTCGCTAAACAGATGCGCTCGGGCTGCCATTCGATCATCGCCATACTGCACGTCGTACATTCCGTCGTCGTCGGCCTCCCAAACCTCGATCTTGGCCTGGGGAATCGGGTTACCATCGGCATCGGTTACGGTTCCCTCCACCCAGCACGGTTCGCCGGATGCACCGCCGGAAATATCCCCACCGATCCCGACTTCGGGACTCCCCTCAACGAAGAATGGCCCAAACACAGTCGCTTCGGTGACATTCCGGTATGCCTCGTTGTTGATCGTGATGGTCTGCATCGACGCGCCGAGCACATCGGACAACAGGATGAACTCCTGGCGCCGGTCGTCGGTGATATGACCGACCTGGGTGAGGAAATCGATTGCGGTGCTCCATTCGACCTCAGTCAACCGGACCTCACGGAGCAACGCGTGCAGATGGTGTACCAACGCCTGCATCAGTTCCTTGAGTCGAGGTGCGGCGCACTCATCAAACGACCGGAGCACCCGTCCTACGAGTTCAGCTTCCCGACGCTCCTGTTCGCCATCGGTATCCGGGCATAAGCCTGTCATCGTGCAAGATCTCCTTCCCATGCCGCACGAAGCAATGCAGCAGTGTTCTCCCGCGTGAGCCGGGTCGGATTAGTGGTCTGCACGGCGGCCAGCACAGCGTCGACTGCCTCGTCGATGCCGCTTTCGGGCATACCGAGGTCACGCAATGCCATCGGCGCAGACAACGCGGCCCGCAGCGAGGCCAGGCCCTGGTTGGCCGATGGAGCGCCAAACGCCCGGGCAATTCGTCGTTCTGCCTCGGGCGCATTCGGAGTGTTGAAGGCAAGCACGTGCGGCAGTACGACGGCATGTGTCTGGGCGTGGGGCAGATTGAACATTCCGCCCAGCACATGGCAAATCTTGTGATGCAGTCCCGCACCGGCCGATGCGAAGGCCATCGCGGACAGATATGCACCCTGCAGCGCGAGTTCACGCCCCGGCAGCTCAGAGGGCGCAGTCACGACCGCCGGCAAGCCAAGGTTGAGAACGCGGATTCCCTCCTCCGCCAGCACCGCGTTGATCGGATCCTTCCGAGGTGCCCACATCGAATCCATGCAGTGCGCGAGGGCATTGAGGCCGCTGGCCGCGCTGATGCCGGCAGGGAGGGTCAGGGTGAGCGACGCGTCGTACACAATGCAACGTGGCAGGACCCGATCGTCGGCGCCGGTGACCTTTCGGGCCCCGTCTGTAAGGCCCCACACGTTGGTGGCCTCCGAACCCGAGTAGGTGGTTGGCACCGCAACAATTGGCAGCCCGCTGGTCAGCGCGACGGCTTTGGCCAGCCCGGTGGTGGATCCGCCTCCGATCGACACCAGCGCGTCAATTCTCCTATCGGCGGCCACCTTACGTGCATGGTCAGCAACTTCGAGGGGAACGTGCATGGCGACGTCGGCATGCCAGACCGTGACCGGCAGAGCCCCAACAAGGGATTCCGCCAGCGGATTCTCCGCCGGCGCCGCGATCACCATGATCCGCTCAGCGCTCAAGCCGGCGATCTCCTCCGCCAGGCCCTTGCCGCCTTCTCCTGACCCGAACCGAACCCGTTGGGACTTTGTTTCATGGACGAAGCCCATCAGCAGCGTCCCAGGACTTTCGCGACCACCGACCGAAGTACCGCTTCAGGATCATCCGGCAATGTCATTGAACGCCAGGCGATGTGCTTGTCTGGCCGAACCAACACGGCACCCGACTCCTCCACCTCGCGAAGCCTGGCCCAGTCGTAGTAGAGATCAGTCACGTCCCGGCCCGGACCTATCACCACCGGGATGATCCGGATCCCGAGTTCGTGGCTGACCGTGTGCGCTGCGCTGGCCCACGCCTCACCGGCAATTCCGGTGATCAGCGTCCACTGGGTATACGCCGCCACATCCATGATCGCTAGCCTGGTCGTGTTGTCACCGACCCATGCATGCGGCAGGTGCGAGCCTGGAACCGTCGACATTTCGTAGTACAGGTCTGGGTCCCGCACCGGGGTCGGCAGTCGCGAGCCGTCGGAGATCACGGCATCAGACTGGTAGAACTGACCGAGATCGACACCGTGAGCATTGAACTCGTAGTTCTTGAGGTTCATCGCCTCCACCAGTGCAACACGCTTCGCTGCGCCGTCGGCGGTGTTGTCCTTGCGTTCCTCGATTCGTGCCGCCATCTCGGCCTCGCCCTTGGCGTCCAGAAGACCCAATGCCTTGAAGATCTCGACGAACTCTCGGCTCGACTTGTTGGCACGCTTGACGATTCTTTCGGCGACCGGCGCACGCTCAACCGAGTACGTACCGAGTAGGCTCTCATCGGCCTCCCCTTTGAGAACGGCAGCGAGTTTCCACGCCAGGTTGTAACTGTCCTGGATCGAGGTGTTGGATCCGAGTCCATTGCTCGGCGGATGCCGATGCACCGCGTCACCGACACAGAAGACCCGGCCGCTCTGGAGACGCGTGGCGTACATCTTGTTGTTGCCCCACAGGCTCGTTCCGGTGATCTCGACGTCCAGGTCGGGCATACCCAGCAACTGACGCACTATCCTGACGGCCTCTTCATCGTCGACGACGGGTGGCGCCTCGTTGATGTCGTAGCCCCACACGATGAGCCACTCGTTCCACGGTCGCACCATGCGAACAAGTCCCGCGCCGATCCCGCCCACGTTCGCCCCGGGCTGCACGACCCAGTACAGGACCGACGGACGATGTCCGACATGGGCGGCGATATCAGCTTTGAAGGTGATGTTCATCGAGCCGGCGACGTCCATCGCACCTTCGAAGGGCAGCCCGATATCGGCGGCCACCTTCGACCGCGCTCCGTCTGCACCGATCACATACTTCGCCCGGATCGCGTACTGCTGGCCGGTGAGCCTGTCAAGCACCTCGACCGTAACTCCGGCCTCGTCCTGGGTATGGGAAAGGTACTCGGTGGAAAACCTCGTCTGAGTGCTGCGCATGGTGGCGTTGCGCACCAGAATCGGCTCCAGGTACGTCTGCGGGATGTCGACCGTTAGGCAGGGCGAAGCCAATTGGTAATCGGCCTCGCGATCCGGACGCGTGCCCCAGGTGCGGATGCGGCCGATCTCCTCACCGGCGATCGAGGTGCAGAACACCGTGTCACCAACGAGTGCGTGCTCGGTCGCGTCCGCCAGCACCTGGTCCTCGATTCCCAGGTCCCGGAATATCTCCATGGCACGTTGATTGGTGATGTGTGCCCTAGGCGTGTTGGCGGTCCAGCGATACTTCGTGATCATGATGTTGTCGACGCCGAGCGTCGACAACATCAGTGCGGCCGACCCTCCCGCCGGGCCCGACCCGACGATGAGAACGTCGGTCTCGACCTCCACGGAATCGGGCAGCGCGGTTTCGGTCAGCCCGTCCTTGAATTCCGGCACGTGCTCAGCACCTTCCTCGTATGCATCGGCGGTGATATCGCGCGGCTGCCGTTGCGGGGAGAGATGGCCAGCCGCCGTCACTCGAATTCTGCGGGCGGGGCAGCGAGAAAGAGACGGTCGAAAGCGACGAACGACTCACCAGTCGTTGGATGTTTCAGCCGACGACGCCGCGCAGCCTCAACGCCAGCAGCGTGAAGAAGCGGATCTCCGGGTCATCAAAGTCGGCGCGCAGAATCCGACCGATCCTGTCAACGCGATAACGCAGCGTGTTGACATGCAGGTGCAATGCGCGCGCAGTCTCCGCGATGCGCCGGTCTCGTTCCAGGTACGCCCGCAGTGTATTCACCAGGTCGGAGCCGTCACGTGCGTCGGCCTGTATCAGGGGACCAAGCGTTTCCAGTACCGCAGATCGCAGCGCATCCATGCCGCCAACGTGTGCGAACAGCCGGTACATGCCGAGTTCTGCCACTGTGACGATCGTCTTGTCAGCTGTGCTGTTGACAGCGACAGCCCGCGCGAACATGGCCTCCCGAACCGCGGTCGGATAGTCGGCGGCCGTTCGGCATGCCGGCCCGATCCCGGCGGTCAGTCGCTGTGGTCGGCACGCTGCGATGATCGATTCGACGTGCCCGCGCAACTGTTGCTCGTCAGACTCGGTCGGCAATGGCCACAACAGGATCACCTCGCCGTCATAGGTGGTCAGCTGCCCCCCGCTGGTGCGCGACTGCATCTCACGCTGGATCCGGTCCAACAGCGCCCGGTCTGCGGGGGTATCGCGACCGAAGCTGACGATGACGCGCGGCACGGCAGGGTTCATCCCCAGCAGGGTGGCGCGCTGCCAAATCCGCTCCAGTTCAGGAGTGTCGCCCGCAAACAAGCTGTGTACGAATTGGTCGGTGAGTCGAATCTCGGTCTCGACCTGGGCGCGCTGGCGATGAAAATCGATGCCGATGAGCCGGGCCAATGATTCCAGATGTCCCTCGGGCAACTCACCTTCGGCCAGCAGAACGGCAAGGTCGGCCCCAGGAATACGTGCGTAGGGGCCCACTGGAGCCTCAGGCGGATCCTCGGGAAGTGCGGCACGCGTTGTTGGCTTACCCGGTCTGGGCAATCCTTCTACATGAATGCGGACGCCGAGCTCATCGGATGCCGCCTCGAGTCCGGAAGCCAGTGGCTGGCCACGCAGCATCGCAAGGGTGAGCGCATCGGTAGCGCGATGAAGCCGGTCGGTGGCGCGTGCCCGCTGCAGCTCGAGTTCAACGTGCAGGGCGAGATCATCGCGCTCCCTGAGCCATTCACGTAGCATCCGCGCGATTCCCGCAATAGAGACCAGAACTTGCAGTTCCTTCTCCGAGAAGCGCCGGCTGTGACGGGTGAAGACGAAGAGGACGCCGACCACGCCATCGGGGCTCCGAATGGGCGCGCCGGCCGCAGAGATGATGCCCTCGGAGCCGAACAGTGAGGCAAAGGTATCGACGGCACGCGCATCGGCGCCATAGTTCTCGGTGGCGACCGGGACGTCACCGGCGACGATCTCCGCCGATAGCCCCGCGCCGGGCGGAACTATCGACTGCACGTGCGATTCCGGCTGCGCGAACCCCGCGATCGCCGTCATACGAAGCGCGCCGTCAACAAGATCAAGCCAGAATGCGGCATCCGCTCCGAGTAGGGACCTGGCCGCAGCCAACGTAGCCGACTCCACGTCGGCGGGAGCGCGCGCCGCGACGACATCGCGAAGGGCGGCAAGCAGGTCGAGGTGCCCTTCGGCCGACCGCGAGCGCGAGATCACGACTCGACCTTAGGGACGGTCATCACGCACGTCACGTACAGATCATACGAAGAACCCCCGATCTTTGGGCGATTCCGTACATATGTTCCTTGGCGGTCGCGATGCGACTGTGGCGTTCTACCGATTCGACGCGCAGGAGAGGACGGCCATGAGCGAACGCGAATCCAGACAGCCGGCACAGACCGTCTACCGGGCATTCCGCGGAGCGGCGGAGCAACACCCCGAGCGGGAGTTCGTCGTACACCGCACTACCCGCCACTCCTGGGGCGACACCCTTCGACAAGTCGACCGATGCGCGAGAGCGTTGCAGCGCGCCGGCATCAACGCCGGAGACCGGGTGGGGATCCTCAGCCCGACCCGACCGGAGGCCGGTATCGTGCTGTTGGCGTGCGCAAAACTTGGCGCGGTCTACCTCGGAATGGGTACCCGCCTGCAGCGTGCCGACATGGACTACGTGTGCGCGGACGCGGGGCCGCACCTGACGTTTGTGATGTCAGACCCCGCACTCGGCGACCGTACGGCTGACATGGTCGCCGCCGCCGCCGCTCACCGACTGGCCCATCCGCTAGTGCTGTCGCTCACCGTGGACGGGTCGCTATCCCCCGAGTTCGAGGCGTTCCTGTCTGTCGGACACGATGAGGACGAGGACCTACCAGAACCCGACCAGTTTGACCCGCTGGCCATCGTGTACACGTCAGGCTCAACCGGAAGCCCCAAAGGCGTTGTGTTATCACATCGGTCGTTGCTCAACTACCGGCATCTACTGCAACGCAACCCCTTACACGCACCGCGCCTCGTCTCAGACATGCCCATCGACCACATCGGGTATATCGGCAACGAGTTGATCGCTGCCATTCTCAGTGGCGGCACGATGATCCAGGTTCCGCGCTTCGACGCCCTTGAGGTCGCCGAGGCGATCGAGCGCGAGCGTGCAACGGTGTGGATGGGAGCCATTCCCACCATGCTCAATCGCGTTGTTGCCCTCGACGATCTCGATCGCCGCAACCTCTCTAGTCTCGAATTGGTCTGGTGGGTGGGCCAAGTCCCCGAGCGCACGGTGGCTACCGTGGCGGGATTCTCCGACGACATCGGCGCCTCCTACGGGATGTCCGAGATGTGCTGTATCACCCTCACCGACCCTGGAGTGTCACCCGCGCAGGCGATGACGACGGTGGGTCGGCCACTCGACGACATCGAGGTCAGATTCCGACCAGTGGCGGGCGAGCAGCGCGACGGCGAGATACTACTGCGGCGAGTCGGGATGATGGCCGAGTACTGGGGCAAGCCCGACAAGACCGCCGAGGCCATCGACCCCGAAGGCTGGTTCCACACCGGAGATCTCGGCCACCAGGAGGAAGACGGCAGCCTCGTCATAACCGGGCGCTTGAAGCTGCTGATCCGGTCCGGTGGCTACAACCTGTCGCCGTTCGAGATCGAATCGGTCATCGAATCCCACCCGGACGTGGCGATGGCGGTAGTTGTTGGACTGCCAGATCCGGAGTACGGCGAGACGGCACACGCCGTATGGTCGCCAACCGAGAATGCCAGCGCGCACGAGGATGACCTGCGGTCATACTCGCGGGAACGACTGTCCGGGTTCAAAGTTCCCAAGCGATTCCACCTCGTCGAGCGGATCCCGCTGCTGGCCAACGGAAAACCCGACCGCGTCGGTATTCGCCGGCTGCTCAGCCACAGCCTGCCGGATGCCGAGAATCATGATGCCACCACCAGTCGCGAGGAGACCATGCATGACCGCTGAAACCTACCCACTGGTCGTCGTCGGGGCCGGTCCGGTGGGCCTGACCGCCGCCCTGGCCGCCCGGCATCATCAACTGCGGGTGCTGGTTGTCGAAGCTGAACCCGAGGACCGCATCCGTCCCGGAAGCCGAGCCACGTTCCTCTTTCGGGAGACGCTCGACCTGCTGGAGCAGATCGCTCCCGGCGTTACCGCGCAGATCGTCGATAGGTCCAACAGTTGGCACTCACTGAGGACTACATACGCCGGAAAAGCGGTGTACTTCAAGAAGTTCCCCCCCTCTACACCGGGAAAGTTCGGAGCTTCGATCTCACAACGCGATACCGAGCAAATGCTACTCAGTCGCTGCCTCCAGGAAGGTGTCGAATTCCACTGGAATGCGGCGGTGTCCGGCGTGGAGTCGTCGGCAACAGGGGTAACACTCGCGCTGCCCGATGGAAACTCGGTGAGCACGTCGTACGTCGTGGCGGCGGACGGGGCTCGGTCGGCCGTGCGGCGTGCAGTCGGCATCGAGCTGGATGGTGACCGCTCGGATTCCAATTTCATCATCGCCGATGTCGACGAGGACCCCACGGCCCCATTGGAACTGACGCGAACATTCCATTATCGGCATCCCGCCGTGGGCGGGCGGAACGTGCTGATGGTGCCGTTCGGCGGAGGTTGGCGAATCGACCTCGAGTGCCTTCCGGGCGAGGATGCCACGCCGTGGATACAGGAACCACTGCGTTCTCAATGGATCGGCGCGGTGGCCGGTGCCAAGTACGCCGACAAGGTCTCTTGGGTATCAACGTACCGATTCAATCGTTCGGTAGCCAGATCGTACACAGACAAGCACGCCCGAGTGGTGTTAGCCGGTGAGGCCGCCCACCTTTTCCCGCCGTTCGGCGGCGGCCGCGGGCTCAACTCGGGGGTACCGGACGCAATACTCACCGTCGAGGCGATCGCGAATGCGTTGGCCAACCCTGACGCTGCCCGACATCTGATCACCACGGTAGCCGAAGACCGCAGGCGGGCCGGCTTGGCCAACCGGGACGCTGCATCAGCCGCATTGACGCATATGGAGGCCGCAAGCTGGCGGCTTCGAGCCCGCCAACGACTGGCCGCAATGTTGGCCCCGTGGTTCAGCTCCTTCGGAGCGTGGCTCGACCGGGGCCCGATGGGCCCCAATGTTCCGGTGACCGAGCGTTCGCGCTTCTGACGGGACCCGCAGCACATCGATCAAGGAGAGCAGAATGCGCCACATCAATGGAATACAAGGTCTGAAATCTCTTGTTGGCCAACATATCGGGGTCAGCAGATGGGTCACCATCGACCAACCGCTGATCAACTCATTTGCAGACGACACCTGGGACCACAACTGGATTCATGTCGATCCGGCGAGGGCTGAGACAACCCCGTTCGGCGGAACCATCGCGCACGGTTACCACTCAATCGCCCTGATCGGTGGCCTGATCCAGGAGATCTTCCTGATTGACCATCTGCGCATGGGCCTCAACTATGGAGTCAACAAGGCCAGGTTTCCGCAGGCCGTGCCGGTGAACTCCCTTGTGCGGCTCGCGGTCGACTTGGCCGAAGTGGTGGATTCCACCACCGACGACGGATCCGACGCACACTACCGCTGCGTCGTCGAGGTGGATGGCTTCAACAAGCCGGCATGCGTCGCCGACATCGTGTTCCGTTACTATCCGGAGCAATGACTGATGCTGTGTAACACAATACTTCACCACTTTCCGGCGGACTTCAAGCACTTTCAGTCAGGCAGGATCCGATGAATCAACCAGCGCTCCTCCTCGAGGATTTTGCAGCTCCGGAGGAACCACAGACCGGGTCAGCCCCCACCAATGCTGTCGGTCGCACCCTCGATGTCCTCGGTGCGTTCGATGGATCACGAACCGTCCTTGGTGTCAGTGAGGTTGCCGCTAGAGCCGGAGTTCCAAAGTCCACAGCCCACCGCCTGCTCAGTATCATGGCGCAGCGCGGGTTCGTGCGGCGGACCGGCAACCGTTATCGTCTGGCGGAGAGGGTATTCGAACTCGGGTCGCGGTCCCTCGAACCGAGGGGACTGCGCGAGCGTGCCATTCCTTTCATGGCAGAGCTTCAACACGCATCGCTCGAGACGGTGCATCTGGCCGTCCTGCACGGTACCCAGGTTCTGTATGTGGAGAAGATTTACGGACACGGCACGACGCCAATCCCGACGATGGTCGGCGGCCGCAATCCGGCCAGCTGCACCGCCCTGGGAAAGGCGATCTTATCGCGTTCGCTTGACGAAACAGTCGATAAGGTCGTCAGCGCGCGACTACCTCGCCTGACTCCCAGGTCCCTGCACACGCCGGATGCGTTGGTCCGCAACATATACCTGGCCCGGGACGACGAAGTTGCCGTCGAGTACGAGGAATGCCGCACCGGACTGGCTTGTGTCGCTGCCCCAATCATCAAGCCGAGCACCGGTGAGGCAGTTGCGGCGCTGTCGATCAGCGCACCTACATCCCGGTTCAACAAGCGGCTCTTCGCAGCGCAGCTGTTGAAAGCCACCGGAGCGCTAACACGCACGGTGGTCTAGCGTCGCGAGCCGAGGAGATCGGACTGCACCGCCTCCGCCAGCCGGCGTCCTCCGACGCCCATTCCGCCATCGCAGTTGTGCACTGCGCCGGTAACCGTCCGCCCGTCGGCACGCGAAGCCAGCAGAACGTAGTGACCGGTGTAATCTTCTGGGCGCAGCGGGATCTCGAGTGGCGATAGCCGCTCGACGAGCCTATCCACCGGCAGCGAATCGAACGCCGTGTCTTGTAGCTGCAACGCTCGTGGGCCCCGCAGATCACTCGGCATTCCTCCAGTTGCCACACCATTTACCCTGATGTCGGGGCACAGCTCGTAGGCGAGTTGCTTCACCAGGCCCACCACCGCATGTTTCGACGCCGTGTAGAGCGGACCTCCTCCACCTGGCCAGAACCCGGCATTGGACACCGTGAAGATGATGCCCCCTTTCGTGGCCCGCAGCTCAGGTAGTGCGGCCTTTGCGCCCAGCAGGTACGCCTTGACGTTCAGCGCGAAGACTTGATCGAATGCCTCGGATATCCGTTCTGCGGGCAGGTCTTCCAGCGACGTGCCGAAGTCCCACAGTCCGGCGTTGCCGACGAACGTGTCCACCTTCCCAAAAGTGTCGACCGTCTGCTGAACCGCTCGCTGGTTGTCGGCAAAGCTCGTCGCGTCGCCCACCACGACGCTGACCCGCTCACCAAAACGATCAGCAAGCGCTTGCGCCTTGCCCTCGTTCAGTTCGAGAACGCCGACTGAGGCGCCCTCGGAGATAAAGCGCGCAACGATGGCGCGCCCCAGTCCCGACCCCCCTCCGGTGACGAGTGCGACCTCATTGTTCAACCAGCCCATTGCATCTCCCTGCGTCGTTGCCGCCCTATACATCTGGCATGTCGGGATCACGGTGCTCGGTGTGCCGGTGCCCCCAATAGCTGGCCGCGTCATATCGGGTAGGCGTCCAAGTCCTATCGTGGACCAACTTGCCGCCGTAGCCGTATTCGATCTCGAACCCCGATGGAGTCTTCACGTAGAAAGACAGCATCTCGTCGTTGGTATGCCTACCGAAATCCAGCACGAGGGGCGCGGCACCGTCACGGGCTCTATCACACGCGCGCCCAACAATGTTCAAATCGTCGACTTCCACCATCAGGTGTCCGACACCGGTCGGCAACCCGGGCAGTGCCGCGAAGGCAAACGAGTGATGCCGTTCGTTGGCATGCAGGAACGTCGCGCTGGCGCCCGGGGCGAAGTCGATGAAATCGCTGAGTCGGAACCCAAGAATGTCCTGGTAGAGCGTAGCGAAAGCACCACCTTGGTGAACGATTTGAAATACGTGGCCCAACCCGCAGTCGCCTGTGACGAAACGAGCCCCCGTCGGTGAGACGAACGGAGCGATGGGCTCTTTCATACCCCAGAACAGCTCGATTCGATGCCCATCGGGATCGTCGAACTCGATCAGCCCGCTGACGTCGCGGCGGGCCGCACTGTCAATGCCGGCCCGGTTGACGGAGTATCCGTTGACCTGCAGCGTCGTCGCAAGCACTTCGAGTTCGCGAGGTCCCCTGACCTCCCAGCCAACAACGGAGACCGCGTCGGCGGCACCGCGCCGGACATCGATCCGCCAGGCCCTCTCGTCGAGCCGAAACAGACACCGTTCCGGGGTCCGCAGCACCGCCTGCAAGCCGAGCAGGTCGCAGGCGAACGCCTCCCACGCATCTAGGTCGGTCGCCTCGATGACCACGTATCCGAGCCCCATAACGTCAGCCATACCGTGTCCTTCTCTCGTTGATCCGTAATCTCTTCTATGGCAATTGAAATCAGCGATTGGCGATGAAGTCGGCCACCAGCCGATTGAACTCGTCAGCATGTTCGAGCTGCAGCCAATGACCGCAACGGTTCACCAGGACAAGACGAGAGTCGCGGATGAGTGAGACCAACTTCAGCGAGCCCTCCCACGGCACCACCCGGTCATCTTTGCCGTGCAAAATCAGCGCCGGCGCGGCTATGCCGGCAATTTCGTCGGCGGTGGCCTGGCCGATACCGGCGAGCCCGGCCAGTAGGAAGTTATGTAGGTGCTCCGGGCGACGCAGGGCCGATTCTGATCGTTGCCGGACCAGTTCATCAGTGGCATTTGAGGCGTCGTGGGTCATCACCTCGACGAGTGCGCGCATAGTCTCCAGCGACGGATCCTGGTAACCCGCCACCAGGATCTTCAGCCCCTCCGTCAACCCGTCGGCGCCGAACAGCGCCGGTCCCGGCGCCCGCGCGCCCATCGTGACCAGGTGCGATACCCGGTCTGGGTGCTTAGCCGCGAACTGAATCGAAGTGCCACCACCCATCGAGTTGCCGACGATCGCTGCCTTCTCGATCTCCAGTGCGTCGAGCAACTCCAGTGCCGCAGCAACGTGATCGCGCTCATCGGGTTTGACTGCGTCGGATCGGCCCCACCCGGGCATGTCGGCGGCGATGACGCGGAAGCTGTCGGACAGCGCCTCGATGTTCGGGCTGAAGTTGCTCCATCCGGTGGCACCCGGGCCACTGCCGTGCAGCATCAGGATCGGATGTCCCGCACCAGCCTCGTTGCAGTAGATCTGCCAGTTCTTGGTCTGCACAACCCGTCCGGTTCCCCCGTCGGTCAAGTCCTGCGGCATAGATGTCTCCTTCATGATGCGGGTGGCCGTCCCGGTTCGCGGGGCGATTGGTTCACTGCCCAGGCTGCGCGGTCGAGGGCCGTCGGCAAAGGCAGCCGTTCCGCCCCATGGCACAGCACGTAGGCGGTGTCCCGAAGCTCGGCGGTACCGCTAGCGACATCGCTCGACCCCGGGGAGCCAGCATTGGTTCCGAACGGTGGAACGCCCCGCAGCCATATCGATGGCCGGGCGCGCAGCCTTAGGAACCCAGCCCCGACCAAACCTCGTGCAGGTTAGGAGTGACCATGATCGATTTCACCGAACTTGTCGACCCCGAGACAGGTTGGACCAGCCCACGGATATACACCGACCCGGAGATATACGAGCGTGAACTCGAGAACGTCTTCGGTAGGAGCTGGCTGTTCCTGGCCCACGATTCTCAGTTGCCCAAGACGGGCAGTTTCGTTCAGACCTACATGGGCGAGGACCCGGTGCTCGTCGTTAGGCAGCGCGACGGGTCAGTCAAGGCGTTCCTGAACCAGTGCCGGCATCGTGGGATGCGGATCTGTCGCTCGGACGCGGGTACGAGCAAGACATTCACCTGTACATATCACGGCTGGGCTTACGACCTCGAGGGCAACCTGATCAACGTGCCCTTCGAGGACCGCGCCTACCACAACCAGATCGATAAGAGCCAATGGAGCGCCCTCAAGGTCCCGCGGGTGGCCAATTACCGGGGCTTCCACTTCGGCACCTGGTCGGAGGAAACGCCGGATTTCGAGAACTACCTCGGCGAGATGGCCTACTACTTCGACGCTCTCGCTGACCGATTCGATGGCGGCCTCGAGTTCGTCAGCGGCGCCACCAAGTGGGTCATCGACTGCAACTGGAAGTTCGCCGCTGAGCAGTTCGCCAGCGACATGTATCACGCACCGGTGTCGCACGCCTCGGCCCTACTGGCCTTGATCGACGACCCCAATCCGCCGAATCCACTGAGCGACCCGAAGATTCCCGGGCGTCAGTTCGCCGGCAATGGCCACGGCTCCGGAGGCTTCTTCCTGCCCGAGCCGGTTGTGAAGATGGCGGAATCGACCGACACCATGTACGAGTGGCTGAAGAGCCGTGAGGATGAGATGGTCCGTCGCCTTGGCGCCGACCGGGTGAGCAAGGTCAGCTTCACCCACAACACGATCTTTCCCAATTTCTCTTGGCTTGGAGCGCATTCCACAATTCGGGTATGGCATCCACGTGGCCCCGGCCAGATTGAGGTGTGGGCGTGGACCTACTTGCCTAAGGACGCGCCTCCGACAGTGAAGGCAGAGATCCGGCGGTTGACCCAGCGAACGTTCAGTCCCGCCGGCGCATTCGAGACCGACGACGGAGAGAACTGGACGGAGATACAGGCGGTACTGCGTGGCTTCAAGGCCCGGCAGAACCGGTTCCACACCGCCATGGGGCTGGGATTCGAGGAACGGGATTCCCACGGCCTACCGGGATTGTCCAACGATATCTACGCTGAGACCGCCGCCCGTGGCTTCTACCGGCGCTGGGCCGATCTGCTCGCAGGAAAGGCGTGGACAGACATCCAGCAATCCGACGAGGTGTATGCCCAAATCGTGCACAGTGAAAAGGATGTGACCGCATGACTGGATCCGAGAGCAAGGAGGCGGCCAAGCCCGCGTTCCGGACTACCGGTGTTCAGACTCAGTACGACGTCGAGCAGTTTCTCTACGCGGAGGCCGAACTCCTTGATCAGCACCGCTATTTGGAGTGGGCGGAACTGTTCACCGAGGACACCCACTACTGGGTTCCCACGCGGATGACGATGGCGAATCGGGAACTCAGCCGCGAGATCGCCGGTGAGAACGAAGCGGCCATCATTGATGACGACAAGTTCTACCTGCGGGGCCGCGCGCGTCGCTACAGTTCGGGAATCTCATGGTCGGAGGAACCGCGGTCACGTACGCGCCGCTTGATCACCAACGTCCGCATCAGCCGTCGGAACGACTCTGACGAACTGGAGGTCGCGTCCAACTTTTACGTGTACCGCAGTCGGCTGGAGCGGCATCAGGACTGGTTCGTCGGCGAACGATTCGATGTGCTGCGCCCAGTCGACGCGGCGTCGAGCGGCTACCCGTATGCGATCGCCTCGCGCAAGGCCGTGTTGGAGCAGAGCACGCTGCTGAGTCCCAGCCTAAGCATCTTCCTGTGAGTTGAAATGACTGAATTCGAAATCGACAATTTTCCTGCTATTGCGGATAAGCAGTGGGTACGCGCCTGTACATCCTCCGATATCCCGGAGGATGGGGGCTACCGGATCGACACCACGCCCCCGGTCTCCCTGTTCGCGGCGGCTGACGAGGTCTTCTGTATCGATGACACGTGTACACATGAGACCTACTCACTCGCCGACGGCTGGGTTGAGGACTGCACGGTGGAGTGCAGCCTGCATATGGCGAAGTTCTGTCTGAGGACCGGCGCGCCATTGTCGCCGCCGGCCGCGGTGGCGGTGGCCGTGCATCCGGTGGCCCGTGTCGGTGACGATCTGTTCATCGCCCTGCCACCCAGTTACCTGGCGGGCCAAGACAAGTCCGTCCGCTGACAAGCGGCCTCCGGGCGGGAGCTGCCCGTGTCCATTCTGAACTGGTCGGCCTGAACCCCTCGAGCTGCGCCCAGCTGATCATGCGGAGGTGCTCGGGTCGGCGGCACGCCAGATCGAGATCTCGCCGACGAATTCAGGCACCATGTCCGGGCGCAGCGTCACCGCGCGGAAGAACTCAGCACCATCAGCGGCAGAGACCTCACGAATGAGTGTCTCCCTGTCGCCGAAGTGCGCGTAGGGGCGCTCCTTGCTGGCGTGGGCAACCCGGGCTATGCGGTCGATCCGCGCACCCGCCAATCCGTACTGCGCGAATTCGAGTGCGGCTTTCAGGATTTCGCCGCGAAGCTCAGATGAGCTTCTCACATCACTAGCATGTGTAGGCGAACTAGTTCCTGTTATACAGTCTCCGCAACGTCCTGGTGCGCTGGCAGGGCCGCGCCGGATTCGCCCGCGTATCGGTGGAGAGCGACTACCCGATTGTGCCCGTGGCACTGGCCGGCGGCGGCGACGACGACGACGCCAACATGTATCGGAGGCCGATCACCCGCGAGCAGATCAGTTCAACGCGGAATCGGATACCGGCGCGGCCGTCCTGGCGACCACGTCGCCATAGTCCACGCCGGGCGCCAATTCCACGATCTGGAATGCTGCGCCATCAGCGTCGAACACGCCCAGCTCGGTGATCACGCGACTGACCACACCGCGGCCGGTCAGCGGCAAGTCACACGTGGTGACCAGCTTTGCCGCACCGGACTTGGTGGTGTGGTCTGTCAGCACAATCACCCGGTTGGCGCCGTTGACCAAATCCATGGCCCCGCCCATGCCTTTGACCAAAGCTCCGGGGACCATCCAGTTGGCCAAGTCACCACTCACAGCGACCTGCATCGCGCCCAGCACCGCGACGTCGACATGGCCGCCGCGGATCATGGCGAAGCTGGTGGCCGAGTCGAAATAGGAGGCGCCGGGATTCACCGAGACCGTCTGCTTCCCAGCATTGATCAGATCGGGGTCGACGTCCTCCTCGTCCGGGAACGGTCCCACCCCGAGGATGCCGTTTTCGGCGTGCAGAACGACATCGGAGCCCTCGGGCACGTAGTCGGGGATCAAGGTGGGCAGACCGATGCCGAGATTGACATAGTCGCCGGCGTTGAGCTCTCGGGCGGCCCGTGCAGCCATCTCACCACGTGTCCAGCTCATTGCGCGCCCTCTCGCTGTCGCGTGATGCGCCGCTCGATGCGCTTGCGCGCGGCTTGTTCTGGGGTCAGTTCGACGATGCGCTGAACGAATATCCCCGGAAGGTGAACCTCGTCGGGATGCAACGCGCCGACTTCCACCACACGCTCGGCCTCAACGATGGTGACCCGTCCGGACATCGCAGCGAGCGGATTGAAATTGCGTGCCGCGGCATGGAATCGACAGTTGCCGGCCTTGTCCGCAACGGCGGCGCGAATGAGCGCATAGTCGGTGACGATCGCTTCTTCGAGCACCATTTCCTTGCCGCCGAAGCTGCGAACTTCCTTCGCAGGCGAGGCCGTCGCCACCTCACCGCCGGGCAGGTAGCGCCACGGCAGTCCGCCCTCCGCGACAAGGGTGCCCACGCCGGTTGGCGTGAAGAAGGCCCCAATCCCACTGCCGCCGGCGCGCATCCGCTCTGCGAGGGTCCCCTGTGGAGTGAGCTCCACGGTCAACTCGCCGGCGAGGTACTGCCGCGCGAACTCCTTGTTGTCGCCCAGGTAGGAGGCGATGACTCGGGTGATCCGGTGCGCTTCGAGCAGCAGGCCCAGTCCGGCGCCGTCGACGCCGCAGTTGTTGGACACGACAGTGAGGTCTGCGGCGCCTTGCTCGAGCAACGCCTCGATAAGGAACCATGGGATTCCCGCGAGGCCGAACCCACCGACGGCGAGGCTGGCGCCATCGGGCATGTCAGCGACTGCCGCGGCAGCCGACGCCACCACCTTGTTCAGGGTCACGACTTCTCCCGGTATCCGATCGCTATGTGGTCCGCAGACCAACGTAAGCCGATTGACTGATATCGGGAAGTATCCATTTGATAGCGACTGAGACTCTGCAAGTATGAATCCATGGAGCTCCGTCATCTTCGCTACTTTCGGGCGGTCGCTGAGGAACTGCACTTCGGACACGCCGCCGACCGATTGCACATCGCGCAACCTCCGCTGTCGCACCAGATTCGCCAGCTCGAGCGCGAACTCGGAGTGAAGCTTCTTGTCCGCAGCACCCGGCGGGTCGAGCTGACCTCCGCCGGCCGCGCATATCTGAGCCGGGTGATCTCTATCCTCGACGCCGTGGATGACGCGGCCGCGCAGGCGCAGCGCATCGCCGGCGGCACGGAAGGCCGCATAGCGATCGGTTGTGTCGGGTCGGCGACGTATTCGCTTCTCCCAAAGCTGGTGCGCGCGCTGCGCGAAGGCCTGCCAGCGGTCGACGTGCGCATTCGCGGTGAGATGCTCGCACCGGCCCAGGTGGAAGCCGTGCTCGCCGGCGAGATCGATCTCGCCCTGCTGCGGCCGCCTGTCGAACAGCCCGGCCTCGTCGTGGAGAAGGTCCGCCGAGATCGATTCTTGGTAGCACTGCCCGAAGGCCACCCGGTGGCGGCGAACTCCGAACTGCGCGTGACGGATTTGAGGCATGAGCTGTTCGTAGCGCACGCCGGCCATGGCCGTTCTGCGATGAGTGGGGTGTTGAGTTCATTGTGTACCGATGCGGGCTTCGTGCCGCGAGTGCGTGACGAGGTCGAGGAGACCTCAACACTCGTCACGCTTGTCGCTGCGGGACTCGGGGTTGCGATCGTCCCGGCGCCGACGGCTGCGCTAGACGTCGCCGGGGTCTGCTATCGACCACTCGTTCCAGACCGGCTCGGGATCGATCTGGTGGCCGCCTATGCACCGCGGGCAAAGTCCCCGCTCATAGCCCACGTGCTCGCCATTCTGCGAGACGTAGCCCGAGACGATTCCACAGCCGGGTAACAGCTTCGCCGTCAGACCGATCGGCGAACTCGTCGGGTCAGGCCGGCAAAGGCGTTGACACTCGCTGAAAAGAGCCGTGCCACTGTGCGGCACAGGTGCGCGACAAAGCATGGCGCAAAGGAGTTCCCTCTGTTGGTGATCGCGTTCACCGCACCCCCGCCCGGTGGTCGCGATCACAACAGTCGATCGCAGTCAACCGCAGAGCGGGTTACCCAAGGAGAGCGATGAGCCGCCGAGCCAGACAGCGGGCGATCGGAACAGCGAGGTTCCCATGGCAGCGCTGACCCCGATCCTGGCTCGGCCGTTGCGAGGAGTAGGCGGGTTCTTCGCAATGTCGATCGACACACTGATGCTACTACCCCACAGGCCGTTTGCCTGGCAGGAGTTCCTGCGGCAGTCGTGGTTTGTCGCGCGGGTGTCGTTGCTGCCGACATTGCTTCTCGCCATACCCTTTTCGGTGCTTCTGGTGTTCACGTTCAATATCCTGCTCACCGAGTTCGGCGCTGCGGACTTCTCCGGCACAGGTGCGGCATACGGTGCGGTCACCCAGATCGGCCCAACGGTGACCGTACTCGTGGTCGCCGGTGCCGGCGCGACGGCAATGTGTGCGGATCTCGGAGCGCGGACGATACGCGACGAGATCGACGCGATGCGGGTGATGGGAATCAACCCGTTGCAAGCACTGGTCCTTCCGCGGGTGCTAGCTGCGTCCTTTGTCGCGGTGATGCTGTCGTCGGCGGTGATCCTGGTCAGCTTGGTCGGCAGTTTCATCTTCGGTGTTTTCATCCAGAATGTGACTCCGGGCGCCTTCACCGCGGGCATGACCCTGTTGACCGGCGTTGGCGATGTCGCCGTTGCCTTGATCAAGGCCGCGTTGTTCGGCCTGTGCGCCGGTCTCATCGCCTGTTACAAGGGTCTGTCGGTGGGTGGCGGCCCCGCCGGAGTGGGGCTGGCGGTCAACGAAACGGTCGTCTTCACGTTCATGGCCCTGTTCGGCATCAACATCATCGCTTCTGCTGTCGGGATCGAGGTACTGAGTTGAGGACGGCGACTCCCCCGTTCCGCCTGCAGCGCCGCCTATCCCGATGGGCGGCAGGTCTGGACCGTCTGGGTTTGCAGACGCTGTTTTACGGAAACACGCTGCGTTCAACGGGCATCGCCGTACTGCACTACCCCACAGAGATCTTGCGGCTCATCGCCCAGATGGGATTCGGGATCGGGGCACTCGCCGTGATCGGCGGGACGGTGGTCATCGTCAGCTTTCTCACCGTCTCAGTGGGCGCCCTTGTCGCGGTGATCGGATACAACCAGCTGTCCCAAGTGGGGGTCGAGGCACTGACGGGGTTCATCTCGGCCTTCTTCAACGTGCGTTTGATCGGGCCGCTGATCGCCGGGATAGCCCTGGCCGCCACTATCGGTGCCGGCGCGACCGCCCAACTCGGCGCGATGCGAATCAATGAAGAGATTGATGCCTTGGAGGTGATGGGCGTGCGTTCGGTTTCCTATTTGGCCTCCACGCGGCTGATTGCGGGGGTCATCGTGGTGGTCCCGCTGTACTGCATCGCGCTGATGAGTGCGTTCGTCGCGGCCAAGGTGGGCACAACGGTGTTCTATGGCCAATCTGTCGGCGTCTACGACCACTACTTTTATACGTTTCTCAATCCCAACAGCGTGATCTGGTCGTTTCTGTTGGCCGTCACCATGGCAATCGTCATCATGCTCGTGCACACCTACTACGGGTTCAACGCTGCCGGCGGCCCGGCCGGTGTCGGTGAAGCGGTGGGTCGGTCGGTGCGCGCTTCGCTGATCGCGGCGACCGTGATGACAATGTTCGTTTCACTGGCGATCTACGGCCAGTCCGGCGACTTCAACTTCTCGGGCTAGCCGGTGAATCAGTCGCAGAGTCGGCGCCAAGTGCGCCCAGCGTGGTGGTCAATCGCTTTGTGCGCGGTGCTCGCGCTGATCGTGTTCGTCTGTTGGTCCTTCTTCGCAGGCACATTCCGCAAGTTCGTGCCGGTGGCCCTGACCTCCGAGCGGTCCGGTTTGGTCATGGAGCCGGGCGCCAAGGTCAAGTTGCGCGGCGTAGAGGTGGGCCGCGTCGCCGACATCAAGGGCGACGGACAGCCAGTTAGCCTCCAGCTCCAGCTTTTCCCGGATCAGATCGGCCACATCCCGGCCAACGTCGAAGCACAGATCCGCTCCACCACGGTCTTCGGCGCAAAATACGTCGACTTGGTCTACCCCGACAATCCCAGCAGCAAGCGATTGGCCGCCGGCGCGGTGCTGATCTCACGCAACGTCAGCACCGAAGTCAACACCGTGTTCGACAACCTGGTCGACCTGCTCGATCACATCGACCCGGCGAAACTGAACGCAGTGCTCACCGCATGGTCCGAGGCATTTCGAGGTCGCGGTGAACGCATCGGCGAAGCCATCACGGCATCCAATGAGGTGCTGCAGGCGGTCAACCCGCTCATGCCGGCCGCACAGCGGGATTGGCAGTCGCTGAAGGCTTTCGCTGACACCTATGCCGAAGCAGCACCGAATATCCTGGCGGCGCTCGAGGCGTCAAGCATCACAAGCACGACGGTCGCCGACCACGCTGATGGCCTGGACAGTCTGCTGCTCAGCACGATGGGCTTCGCGCACGCCGGCATCGACGTGCTAGGCGCCACCCGGGAGAGCTTCCCGGACGCGGTCAACATCCTCGAACCCACCACCGCTCTGCTCTTGAAGTACAGCCCGGAGTACACCTGCCTGTTGCAGGGCGCCAAGGTGGCGCTGGACCGCGGCATGTACGACGCGGCGGGCGGCAATGGCAAGTCGATAGTGCTCGACATCGGTATGACATGGGCCGCCGATCCGTACCGCTATCCGAACCACTTGCCGAAGGTAGCGGCTACCGGCGGCGGCGGCGGCAAGCCCAGCTGTGGGTCATTGCCCGACGTCTCGAAGAACTGGCCGGTGCGCCATCTCGTCACGGACATCGGCTACGGCACTGGTTTGGATATCCGCCCCAATCCTGGCATTGCGCACCCATGGTGGGTGAACTTCTTGCCGGTCACCCGCGCCGTGCCCGAACCGCCGAGTATCCGCGGTATGGGGCCGCCTGCGATCGGTCCGGTGCCCTATCCAGGCGCCCCGCCTTACGGCGGCCCGCTATTCGGACCCGACGGAGCCCCGTTGTGGGCGCCGCCTCCACCGGGGATACCACCGCCGCCGGTGCCCGGAGTGCCGAATCCGCCACCACCCTACGGAACTGGCACCCCCGGGCCAGCCATGCCACCACCCCACCCGTGATCGACACCGCAACGCAAAGGACCTGACGATGAGAAGTGACCTGCCGGGCGTGGCAGCGCGCCTAGGGCTGTTCACTGCCGCGTGCGCGGCGGGAACGTTCGCCCTCGTCATGGTGTTCGCCCAGCTGAGATTCACGTCCTCGAACACCTACGAGGCTGAGTTCGTGAACGTGAGTGGACTGAAAGCGGGTGAGTTCGTCCGGGTTGCCGGTGTCGAAGTGGGCAAGGTGGACCGCATCTCGGTCACCGACGGCGGCACCGCGACCGTCGCGTTCACAGCCGACGATTCGGTGCTGATAACCGACGGCACAAGGGCTCTCATCCGCTACGACAACCTGATCGGCGACCGGTATCTGGAACTGCAAGAGGGCCCAGGCGGTCTACGCCCGCTCGGCCCGGGGGGGACCATCCCGCTGCAGCGCACCCAGCCCGCGCTCGACCTCGATGCGCTCATCGGCGGGTTCAGGCCATTGTTCAAGGCGTTGAATCCCGATCAGGTAAACGCATTGAGCAGTCAGCTGGTTCAGGTCTTCCAGGATCAGGGCGCCACGATCAACTCCTTCCTGGCGCAGACCGGGCAGCTGACGTCTTCACTGGCCGACCGCGATCAGCTTGTCGGAGAGGTCATTACGAACCTGAACACGGTGCTCGGATCGCTGGCCGGTCAGAGTGAACACTTCGACGAGGCAGTTACTTCGCTGTCACAACTCGTGGATGGCTTGGCCATCCGCAAGACCGATATCAGCAACTCCGTTGCCCACTCCAATGCCGCAGCCGCATCGGTCACCGAACTCCTGCAACGAATCCGCCAGCCGTTCGTGAATACGGTCGCACAGTCCGACCGGGCGAACAGCATCGTGTTGGCAGACCATGAGTACGTCGACAACCTGTTGGCCACCTTGCCAGACGCGTACCGGGTCCTTGGGCGTCAGGGGCTCTACGGTGACTTCTTCGCCTTCTACCTCTGCGAGCTCGTCCTCAAGGTCAACGGCAAAGGCGGCCAGCCGGTCTATGTGAAACTGGCCGGTCAAGATTCGGGACGGTGCACACCTCAATGAAACCTCTCCTCGAACGCAACCTGGTCGTCATCGGCGCGGTCGGCATCGGCGTCACCGCTGGAGTTGCACTGGCGGCGTTGCAATACGACAAATTGCCGTCCTTCTCAGGCGGAGAACAGTACTCGGCCTATTTCACCGACGCCGGCGGTCTGCAGGACGGCGCCGACGTACAGGTGGCCGGCTCGACTGTGGGAAAAGTAACTGGTATCGACCTCGACGGCGACCGGGTGCTGGTCACCTTCGATCTCGGCGAGAATCTCAATCTCGGTGACCGGACAGAAGCGGCGGTCAAGACCAACAGTCTGCTTGGGCTG
Source organism: Mycobacterium sp. IDUB_39 (assembly GCF_055419205.1). Taxonomy (NCBI): domain Bacteria; kingdom Bacillati; phylum Actinomycetota; class Actinomycetes; order Mycobacteriales; family Mycobacteriaceae; genus Mycobacterium; species Mycobacterium sp. IDUB_39. The sequence goes on along the minus strand of NZ_JBVAXF010000006.1, from coordinate 107,594 downwards.
AAGGTCCTCGAGGTGAGCCCGCTGGGCGAAAAGCCGCTCACCATGACGATCCCCGTCGAACGGACCAGGCCCGCGTACCAGCTGCCGGACGCACTGGGTGACCTGTCGACGACCATCACCAACCTCAACACCAATGAGTTGAACGCGTCACTGTCAACGTTGGCCAACGAGTTCGCCAACACCCCACCCGACTTGCAGGCAGCAGTAGACGGCGTGGCACGCTTCTCGAAGACGCTCGGCGACCGCGACCAACAATTGCGAGACCTACTCGCCAACGCCCGGACCGCCACCCACGTGTTGGCCAACCGCACCGATCATGTCGTCAGTCTCATTGAGGACTCCAGCGCGCTGCTGGCCGAGCTACACAGCGAGAGTGCGGCATTGGACGCCATCTCGGGGACTGTGTCTGCAGTGGCTGAACAACTGACCGGCTTCATCACCGACAACCGCGCTACGCTGAAGCCGTCACTGGACAGACTCAACGCCGTCCTGACGCTGCTGGACAACCGCAAGGACAAGCTGCAGGAGTCCATCAAGATACTCAACCCCTTCATGCTGTCGCTCGGTGAAAGTGTCTCTGCGGGACCATTCTTCAAGCCGTACATCGCCAACCTCCTGCCGGGACAGTTCACCCAGCCGTTCGTCGACGCGGCGTTCTCCGATTTGGGCCTGGACCCCAACGTGTTGCTGCCCTCGCAACTGCACGATCCTCAAACCGGCCAAGCCGCCACACCGGCGCTCCCGGTGCCCTACCCGCGCACCGGTCAAGGTGGTGAACCCCACCTGAACCTGCCCGACGCGATCACCGGCAACCCAGGGGACCCCCGGTACCCATACCGCGAACCACTTCCGGCGCCGCCCCCGGGCGGTCCACCGCCGGGTCCACCGGCCAACGTCGAACCACCTCCCGGACCGACTCCGGTGTTCGTGCCTGCCCCCGGTGAAGCACCGCCGGTCAGCCCGGCACCGACAGGAGGAGCGCAGTGAGGCGGTCTCGTAAGCTCACCATCGCAATGGCGGTTGTGCTGACAGTCGTACTCGCAGCCGGCATCGGGGTAGCGTCCCGATCACTGTGGAGGTCAACGCTCCGTACCCAAGTGGTGGCGTACTTCGACAGCACCACAGGGATCTATCCCGGGGACGACGTGTTGATCCTCGGCGTGACGGTCGGCAAGGTCGAAACGATCGAGCCGCAACCGCAGCACGCACGGGTCACCTTCACCGTGGACCGAAAGTACAACATCCCCGCCGATGTTCACGCCGTGATCATCTCCCCCCAGCTGGTGACGTCGCGATCTATTCAACTCACGCCGGCGTACACCGGCGGTCCGACGCTCGGCGACAACGCCGTCATCCCTCGCGAGCGCACCGCTGTTCCGGTCGAGTACGACGATCTACGCGAGCAACTGCAGAAGCTCAGTGACAGCCTCGAACCGACCGAACCGGGCCAGACCAGCCCGCTGGGCGCATTCATCAACACTGCGGCGGACAATCTGCGCGGACAGGGCGATCAGATCCGCACGGCAATCATCGAACTGTCGCAAGCGGTTTCCGCGTTCGGTGACCACAGCGATGACATCTTCACCACGGTGAAGGATCTCTCGGTGCTGGTCTCCGCACTGCAATCGAGCACTGTCCTGATGCGAGAACTCAATACGAATTTCGCAGCCGTGACACGGGTGCTGGCCAACGACCCCGGCGAAGTCGGGCAGGCCATTGCCGATATCGACGCGGTCGCCGCCGATATCCAAGACTTCGTCGCCGAACACAAAGAGCCGATCGGCATTGCGACCGACAAGTTCAGTTCGATCTCCACCGCCCTGGTCGAGAGCCTCGACGACATCAAGCAGACCCTGCACCTGGCACCCAATGTGTTGGGCAACCTCAACAGCATTTACTACCCGGCGCTGGGCGGGACGGCCGCAGTTCTGGCAGTCAACAACTTCGCCAACCCGATCAACTTCATCTGCGGTGGTGTGCAGGCGGCATCCCGACTCGGCGCCGAACAGGCGGCAAAGCTGTGCGTGCAATACCTGGCGCCCATCCTCAAGAACCGCCAGTACAACTTTCCGCCGATCGGTACCACCATCGGCCTCACTGCACCTATCCCAGTCACCGGCGCGAAGGCCCGGCCCAACGAGATCACCTACAGCGAGGACTGGATGCGGCCCGACTACCAGCCTGAAGCGCTGCCGCCGGCGCCGGCCGACCAGCCCTCGGCCGGTGCCCCGCTGGCCGCAGAAGCTGCGGTGAGCACCGACCCGGCCGCGGGCCTACCCGGTCTTATGGTTCCGCCGGGTGGTGGACAGTGAGAGGCTTTCGGCGGCTGACCGCTACCGTGACAGCGGTCGTGCTGGCCGCCGGCATGTCCGGCTGCGAGTGGCGTGGCCTGAATTCTCTGCCCCTGCCCGGTACCGCAGGCGGCGGTCCCGGGGCGTACACCGTGACCGCCCAGTTGCCGGACGTGTCCAATATCCAGCCCAACTCGCGGGTCCGCGTCGGTGACGTGACCGTCGGCAACGTCGTCAAAATCGAGCGGCAAGGTTGGCATGCCTTGGTGACTATCAGGCTCGACGGCGATGTGACGCTGCCTGCCAACACCACTGCCACGGTCGGTCAAACAAGCCTGTTCGGCACACTGCACATCGAACTCGCCCCGCCAACCACGACCGCGCCGGCGGGCAGGCTGCACGAGGGCTCACTGATCCCGCTGTCCAACACCCGCGCCTACCCCACAACCGAGCAGACGCTGGCCTCCATGTCGCTTCTGTTCAACGGTGGCGGGATCGGCCAGATCCAGGACATCACCGCCACGTTCAGCACGGCGCTGCGCGGCCGCGAACAGGACCTGCGCGGGTTCAACGAGCAGATCGACCTGTTCACCAACCAGCTCAATGTGCAACGTGACGACATCATCGACGCCAGCGACAGCATGAACCGCCTCGCCAGCCAGTTCGCCGAGCAGAAGCCCACTTTCGACGAGGCCCTGCGCACCATCCCGCGCGCACTGACAGTGCTCAAGGACCAGCGCGCGAACATGGCGAATGCCCTCGACGAGTTCGGTCAGCTCAGCGCCCTCACCACCGACACTCTCAACAAGAGCAAGGACAATCTGGTCAAGGAGTTCAACGACCTCGGCCCGGTGTTCGAAGCTTTGGCCAATGCGGGTCCCTCACTCACCCGTTCGGCGAGTTTGTTCAGCACCATCTGGCCGAAGGAGAACCTCGCCAAGTGGTTCCGCGGTGACTACGGAAATCTGACGATGGTGATCGACCTGACGTTGAGCCGCCTCGATTCCGGACTGCTCACCGGCACTCGGTGGGAAGGCGATCTGACCGAGCTGGAGCTCCAGTGGGGTCGGACCATCGGACAATTGCCAAGCCCGTACACCGCCGCCAATCCGCTGCTCGCTCCCTACCAGCACAATCAAGGTCCCTAAATGCATCTGACGACGCGGATCCGGATCCAGCTGGCACTCTTCGCCGTTGTGGCGCTCGGGGCCTTCGGAATCTTGGGCTTCGGATATCTGAACGCTCCTGCAACGTGGTTCGGCGTTGGCCGCTACACCGTGATTGTCGAGCTGCCGGAAGCTGCGGGGCTGTACAAGAGCGGAAACGTCTTGTACCGCGGCACCGAAATCGGTCGGGTAACCGACCTGCGACTCAACGGTGCGGGCGTCGAGGCGGTCCTGTCGCTGCGCTCGGACATTGAAGTCCCCGCCGACCTCGACGCCGCCGTGCACAGCGTCACCGCCATCGGCGAGCAGTACGTGGCCCTGACACCACGCAGTGATTCACCGCCTCTTCGCGACGGAGACGTCATACCCCGGGACCGCACATCGGTACCTCCCGACGTAAACACTCTGCTGGACAGCACAAATCGCGGACTTGAGGCTATTCCGCATCAGAACCTCTCCACCGTCGTGGACGAAAGTTACCGCGCCTTCGGCGGTATGGGGCCGGAGATGTCCCGAATCGTCGATGGGTCCACTCGCCTGGCCATCGACTCCCGCAAGAACCTCGAATCACTGGTCACCCTCATCAACGGGTCGGCTCCGGTCCTGGACACCCAGGTCGACACGTCCGATGACATCCAGGCCTGGTCGGCACATGTGGCCGACATCGCCGATCAGTTCCGGGACCGCGACGCCGAGCTGGCCGGTGTGCTGCAGAAGGCCGGCCCCGCCGCCGAGGAGGGGCGGGCGCTGTTCGACCGGATTCGGCCGACTCTACCCGTGCTACTGGCCAACCTCGTCTCGGTGGGACAAGTTGCCGTCACATATCAACCGTCCCTTGAGCAATTGCTTGTTCTGCTGCCGCCCTTCGTCGAGGGGTCGCAGGGAGCGATGATGGCCGACGCAGACATCAAGAGCGGCTATCGCGGCCTATATCAGAGTCTGGCGCTGAACCTTAACCTACCGCCGACGTGCGGCACCGGGTTCCTGCCCCCTCAACAGCGGCGCACCCCGGTTTCGGTCGACTACCCGGACCGGCCAGAGGGCGACCTGTATTGCAGGACACCGCAAGACTCGCCGTTCAACATCCGAGGCGCGAAAAACTACCCCTGTGTCGCGGTGCCGGGCAAGCGCGCTCCCACCGTCAAGATGTGCGAAAGCGACGAACAGTACGTACCACTCAACGACGGCTACAACTGGAAGGGCGACCCCAACGCCACGCTCTCCGGACAGGCCGTGCCCCAACTCCCGCCCGAGCAGAATGCACCACCACCCCCACCACCGGTGCCGGCGCTGGCCACCGCCGAGTACGACCCTGCCACCGGCACCTACGTCGCCCCGGACGGGCAGATGTACACCCAATCAGACCTGGCGCAGGACCCTCTGGAGGAGAAGACGTGGCAGTCCATGCTGATACCACCGGGAAGCTGACCGGTTGGATTCGCCGTCGCCGCCAAGGCCGAGCCGCCGCGAGCGAGTCAGCGTCGGTCGACGAGTTGAGCGAGACGGTCGACTACCCCCCACCGCAGGAAGTACCCACCCAGACCCCGGCAAGCGACAACATCGAAGCATCAGATGATGAAGTGACCGCTGCCCCGCACGGGTCCGGGGTACGGCTCGCGACCGTCCTCGGCCTAAGCACGGTGGCGGTATTGGGCGCGTTGAGCGGCTGGCTGGGATATCAGGCGTACCAAGGCCATCACGATGAGCGGTTGCGCTCCATATTCCTGGAAGTGGCGCGTCAGGGTGCGGTGAACCTGACCACGATCCACCACGCCGAGGCGGATGCGGACGTACAACGCATCCTCGACTCCACGACGGGGACATTTCACGAGGACTTCAAACAGCGTGCGACGGCCTTCGTCGAGGTCGTTCGCCAGGCCCAGGCCGTTTCTCAGGGCACCATCACCGAGGCTGGCGTGGAATCCGACGACGGTGGTCGGGCCCAGGTGCTCGTCGGTGTCGCCGTGAAAACGTCCACCGCCGGCTCCCCAGACCAGCAGCCGCGTCAATGGCGGATGCGGATCACCGTGCAAAAGGTCAGTGACGGCGCAAAGATCTCCAACGTCGGATTTGTACCATGACGGCATTACACGACATCGCAGCAGAGGCCGACGATCCCTGCGCGGAAGCCGATCGCGAAACACACGGTGATCCGAAGACCCAGGGTAGCCAACTGCGGCTGCGCCGATTCGTCTCGGGTCGATGGGTTACCTATTGCGTTCCGGCCCTGGCACTACTGCTGGCAATCGGTGCCAGCTACTTGAAGTGGATCGATTCGTCGGCGCACGAATTGGCCGTCGCCCGTGACGAATCCGTCCAAGCGGCCACGGAAGGAACGATCGCGGTATTGTCCTATCAACCCGACACCGCCGAGAGGGACCTCAACGCCGCACGCGACCGGTTGACCGGCGACTTCAGGGACTCATATACCTCGCTCACCCGCGATGTGGTGATACCTGGGGCAAAGCAGAAGCAGATCTCGGCAATGGCCAACGTATCTGCGGCGGCTTCAGTGTCGGTCAATGACAATCATGCGGTCGTTCTGGCGTTCGTAAACCAGACGATCACCATCGGTGATGATCCGCCCACCAACACCGCGTCAAGCGTCAGGATCAATCTTGACCGGATCTACGGTCGGTGGCTGATCTCCGCGTTCGATCCGATCTAGTGCACGGATGACAGGGGAGCTGTGCGGATGCCTATCCGGTCAGAGTCACTGTTCGGCCGGGCAATGCCAACGCCAACACCGCGCTGGCCCGCGGCCGCGGAATCCGCGACTCGGTCACGCAGGGACGCACCTATGCGCAAGCCACCGACGACCTTCTTGTCCCGTTTCCCAAGGCGATGCCGGCGTCACCGATCAGATTCGTGTCGAGCTGTGAAACGAGTCGGGTGAGCACAGCGTCGGGGAAAGTCGGGCGTGCGGCAAGGACGCACCTAGCGCAGAGATCAGGTCGTTCTTGTTGAAGTCGAGAAGGTCAAACACCAAGTTAACGTCATAGCCGTGTGAGTTCAGCGCAGCCCCCGGCAGCGGCAGCCGGACCACAGCCGGGATGGACGAGAGGAGGTGCAGTCCGGCAGATTCTTCACGGCTTGTACTGATTCCCGCTTGCCCGCCCAGTGCAGGCGCCACCACACCCTTCGACCGACACCAGCCAGGTCCAGCTCCGGTGGTGGCACTCGTCGTCCCCGACCAGAATTGCATTCCCTCACCCTGCCTCACCCCCCGGGTTTTCAGACGGCAAATTCGGGGCAAGATCAATCCATGCCCACGCTGATGTGGTTTCGGCGGGACCTTCGCCTTCACGATCTGCCGCCGCTCCTGGACGCGGCCGCAGCCGATGAACCGGTGCTGGCCTGCTACGTGCTCGACCCGCGGTTGCAGGCGTCGTCGGGCGGACGGCGGCTGGCCTACCTCTACGACGCGCTACGCGAACTGCGCGACGGCCTGAACGGTCGGCTGCTGGTGACCCGTGGCCGCCCCGAGACCCGAATACCAGCCCTGGCCAAGCAGATCGGCGCGCGCTCGGTGCACGTGACGGGTGACTACTCGCCGTTCGGCATACGTCGCGACGCGGCGGTGCGTGCCGCCCTCGGTGACGTGCCGCTGGAGGTGTCTGGCTCGCCGTACCTGGTGACACCGGGGCGCGTCACCAAGGGTGACGGCACGCCCTACAAGGTGTTCACGCCGTTCTACGCCGCCTGGCGCGACCATGGCTGGCGCGCCCCGGCGGTGACCGGCCCTTCGTCGGCGGAGTGGATCGACCCGGCCGATGTGGACGGCGGAGTCGACATCCCCACCGGCGACATCGAACTCGACCTACCGGCCGGCGAGAGCGCGGCACGCGCCCAGTGGCGCCACTTCATCTCGGACGGCCTCGCGAGATACGCCGACGACCGCAACCGGCCCGACGCCGACGGCATCAGCCGAATGTCGGCGCACCTCAAGTTCGGCACGATTCATCCGCGCACGATGGCCGCGGACCTGGGTAGCGGCGCGGGCGCTCAGGCGTACCTGCGGGAACTAGCGTTCCGCGACTTCTATGCGGGCGTGCTCCACGAATGGCCGGAAAGCGCCTGGCAGAACTGGAACAGGTCCTTCGACGGTATCGAGACCGATGACGACGATGACGCCCAAGCCCGGTTCGAGACGTGGAAGGCGGGCCGAACCGGCTTCCCGATCGTCGACGCGGGTATGCGCCAACTCGCCGAAACCGGGTTCATGCACAATCGCGTGCGGATGATCGTGGCGTCATTCCTGGTCAAGGACCTGCACCTGCCGTGGCAGTGGGGCGCGCGCTGGTTCCTCGAGCAGCTCACCGACGGCGATATGGCCAGTAACCAGCACGGCTGGCAGTGGGCTGCGGGGTGTGGCACGGACGCGGCGCCCTACTTCCGGGTGTTCAACCCGAGCACCCAGGGCGACAAGTTCGACCCCGACGAGGTCTATGTGCGGCGCTGGGTCCCGGAGTACGGCAGCGAGCACTACCCCGAGCCGATGGTCGACCACAAGGCCGAGCGTTCCGAGGCGCTGCGTCGCTACGGGGAGATCCGCTGAGACGCGCGCCGGCGGTGACACCGACCGAATACGACGCCGCGTCGTATGCCAGAATGGCGCAGGACCCAGACCGTAAGGAGCAACCGTGGCGAACACCGAGGTGGAACGACACACCGGCGTCGACGTCGAGGAAGTGCCCTCGGCGAACTGGGGTTGGTCCAAGGAGAACCCCCGGCTGATCCGCATCGGCGGCATCCTGTCCGCGCTCTTCATGCTCGCGATGATGCACGGCAACCACGTTGGCCACGTGGAGGACGTCTTCCTCGTCTTCTTCGCCGTGGTGATCCTCGGTATCGTCGCCCGCGACTGGTGGATGCGTCGCCGCGGCTTTACCCGCTAACCCCGATCGAATTCAGGCCGCGTCGATGACGAGGCGGCCGAACCTCTCGATCGACTCCAGCGTGTGCGCGAGGCTATCGCCCGGCACCGCCACCTGTATCCATGTGACGCCCAGCGCGGCGAGCTTCGCGACGCCCTCGAGGTAGACCTCCGGGTTGAAGTCGTCATCACCGGGATTGCCGCCCACGCTGTTGGAGTACATGATGTCCAGCACCGACGGGTCACGGCCCAGCGTCACGCACTTGGTGTGAAGGTCATCGATGCCGGCCTTGAGATCATCGAGTGAGTCCATCGCCGCGGTGCGGGCGGTCTGAGCCAGGATCGCCGGCGCCGGGAACGGGCACCAGCCCTCGCCGAACTCTGCGGCGCGGCGGCGGGCTGCACCGGTGTTACCGCCGATCCAGATCGGTGGGTGCGGGTGGGTGACCGGCCGGGGGTGCGCGGTGATCCCGTTGGCGCTGAAATGACGACCCTCATACGACATGTCGTCGGTGGTCCAGACGGCGCGGATCACTTCCAGCGCCTCCTCGACGAGTTGGCCGCGCTCGTCGAAGTCGACACCGAGAGCGGCGAACTCACGCTTGAGGTAGCCGACGCCGATGGCGAGGGTGAACCGGCCGCCGGACAACACGTCGAGCGTCGCACCGGCCTTCGCCACGACGAACGGGTTGCGATACGGCAGCACCACCACATGCGGGATCAACCGCAGCGTCGTGGTGTGTGCGGCAGCGAATCCCATCGCCACGAACGGATCCAGCGTGTCGTGGCCCCCGTGCTCAAGCCACTTCTGGGTCGGCGCGGGATGATCGGTGAACCCGAAACCGCTGAATCCGGCCGTCTCGGCCGCGACCGCCACCGCGGCCACTCCCCTGCCGTCCACGAGTTCCGGGTTGTACGGATGGCTGTGCATCGGGTGGGTGAAGGTGTACCGCATCTTCGCAGGCTTGGTTCTTGCAGGCTTTGTTGTCGCAGGCACTGACACAGTCCTCTCAGGACGCCAGGGTGGGCGTGTAGTTGGGTCGCCCCAGGCCGAGTTCGTGTTGGGCGATCATGTTGCGGAACACCTCGAGGGTGCCGCCGTAGATGCCCATCGGGGATGCCAGCCGGAACAGGTACTCGATACCGCCATCGTCGGCCGCGTCGGCGGCCCCGTCGGTACCCACGGGCAGCACGGCCGCCGCGCCGAGGATGTCCATGAGGTCAGGTGCCAACTCTCGCAGCGCCTGCGCGATCGCCACGCGGCCGAACTTCTCCGGTGTGCTGCGCGCGGCCTCGGTACGCGCGGCGGCCCGGCCCAGCCGGTAGGCGACCGACTCGTCATCGACGGGCCGTCTGCCGGTCGAGTCGGGTCGACCGACGATACCGGCGACGCGGTCGAGACCGTCGGCGAGCAGGAGCAGGTGCTCGGTCATGGTCGCGATCTTCTGCAGGCCCTCGCCATCGCGTTCGACGGTGCCGTGCTCGGCGTTGAGCGCCTCGCGCAGGACCGACCAACCCCCGTTGACGTCGCCAACCCGATAGTGGTCGGGAATGCGCACGTCGCTGTAAAAGGTGATGTTGGTCCGGTCGCCGTCGACGGTGCGGATCGCCTGGATCTCCACGCCGGGGCTGGCCAGCGGCACCAGAAACATGGTCAGGCTCTTGTGCTTGGGCGCTGCCGGATCGGTGTTCGTGATGAGGAAGACGTACTGCGCGTTGTGGGCGTTCGAGGTGAACATCTTGGAGCCGTTGATGATCCAGCCGTCACCGTCACGCACGGCGCGGGTCTTGCAGGTCGCCACGTCCGATCCGCCGTCGGGCTCGGTGTAGCCCAGGCAGAGCCGTAGACGGCCGGCCAGCACACCCGGCATGACCTCCGCGACGAGGTCGCGCGACCCGAACTGCTCCACGGACTTCGCGACCATTGCCGTCGTACCCCAGTGGAACCACGGCGTGTGTGCGCGCCCGATCTCCAGTTCCCAGATCCGTCTGCGCACCGCGGTGAAACCGCCGTCCTCCGCGGGGCGGTAGTCCCGCTCCAGATAGCCACGTTCGGCCAGCGCGAGATGCACTCCCTCGTCGAAGTTCTCACCCGTCGCGCGATCACGCGCGATCACCTCGTCGGTGACGATCGACGCCAAGAACTCCCGAAGTTCGGTCTGGAACGCGCTGTCCTCGTCGGACAGCTCGACATGTGCGAAGTCCATCGTCGACCCCTGTCTGGAAAGTGCGGGCGCGTGCGCCTATACCTAACACTTACCATGAAGTTTGTAACGCAATCCGGCGGGCCACCCCGGCCACTGTGGCGATTTCGGCGCGTTAACCGTCGGTGAGCGAACGAAAGCGCGCCCGAATCGCAGGGGTTAGGCGGCCTGCCGCAGCGCCGCGACGGTTTCCAGGTCCTCGACGGCGGCCACCGCACGGGCCAGCCCCTCCAACGCGATGCCCTCGGTCTGCATACCGCCGAGGCCCGCGGTGGTCAGCGGCGACACGTATGCGTACGTCACCGCCTGCCGGTAGCGGGTCCACAACTCGTCGCGGCCTAACTCGGGGCCACCGGCCGCTGCCAGCGCGCCTCGGTAGACGTCGAGCAGATCCCGCTCGGCGGCGCGACGTTGGTCCACCGGAAGGCCTAGCACCAGCGTGTACGTGAGATCGCGCGATGGGTGTCCACGCCGCACCACCTGCCAGTCCAGCAGGCCCGCGCGGCCGTCGCGGAAGTAGGTGTTGCCGGGATGGGAGTCGCCGTGCAACACAGTGTGTGTGCCCGCGTCGACGATCTCGGTGGCGCGCTGGTAGTTCTCCCACAGATACCGGCCTGCCTCGATCGGCACGTCCGTCCGGTCCGCGAGCTTGCGGGCCGACATCTTCATCAACGCCGGGGTGAGCAGGTTGGCGGGATCCTGCGACGGTGCCGCAAGCCAGCCGAATGCGCCACCGCCACCGGGCTTCTCGGGCAATCGTCCCCAGAAACTGCCGTGCAGACCGGCCAGTACCTCCATCAGGCTGGCCATCTGGTCGGCGTCGAGCGGATTGAGCGTGTCGGGAAACTGACACGGCGCCGTGGTCATGTCCTCAAGGACCACCACGTAGCGTCCGGTGAGCGGGTCGAACGCCGCCCCGTGCGAGCGTGGGATGCCCGCGCCGAGTTGCGGTGCCAGCGCCGCGTAGAACCGGGCCTCGGTCTCACCGAGACGGGCGAGTTCGCCCAGCATCCGGGTGGCAGCGGTCGCGGCCGAGAGCTTGACGAACACCGACTCGGGAACGTCGCGACCCGACAGCGCCAGCCGAGCCCGCGACGAGGTCCCCGCCTCCCCCTCCAGAACGGTCACCGACTCGACGGTGCATCCCATCACCTTCGACAACACCTCGGTCCCGAGGTCGGCGACGCGGCGCGGAAAGGACCGCGCCCGCCCGAGCGCGGCGTCCATGGCCAGTCGCCCGACCCCGTGCCCCATGTGTGCGCCCAGCCGTACCGCTCGGATCACCATCGTTCGCCGCCTCCTGCTCGTTTCGCACCAAGCGTGACAATTCGGCGACGATTTGTAAAGCTACTCCGTGACCGTCATCGACCATCGAGAGGCCAGCGCACGTGGGAATCGTCACGACCACTTCGGAGACCGCATTCACCCAGTCACCGGAGACGATCTACGACTTCGTCACCAACCCGGTGAACTGGACCAAGACCTACCCGGGCAGTTCCCACGTCGGCAGCGTCACCAACGACCTGCCGCTGAAGGTCGGTGACACCTGGACCGAGGCGGGACCGGACGGCGACCGCATCTTCACCTGGCATCTCGCGATCGCCATGCGCCCGAAGATGTGGGTGTTCAACTCGGTCGGGCGGCTCGGCCACGACCGCGAGGGCAACGGCGGGATGCCGGGCCGGATCACCGTGCAGTATCAGTTCACCCAGCCGGGGCCGGGCGTAACGCTGTTCGCACGGACCATGACCATCGAGGGGTACCGGGACGCTCCTCTGCCGGACGGCTTCTTCAAGATCGTCAACCCCGCCAACATCGACAAGTATCACGCCGCCATCGCGCGCGAACTCGACTCGGCCGCAACCGCTTAGGGACCGGGGTGCAGGGCCCGACGCAGCGCCTCACCCTGCATCGCGAAAAGCGCCTGGCTGACGTCCCACTCGGGTAGCAGCGAGTCGAACCCGTGGCACGTGCCGGCAAAGACGTGCAGTTCGGTGCCGACTCCGGCCCACATCAGCCGCAGCGCGTAGTCGACGGCCTCGTCGCGCAGCGGGTCGAGTTCGGAACACGTGATGAGTGCGTCCGCGACCCCGGTGAGCTCGTCACGGCGCGCGGGCACGGCGGACGGGGGCACGGCCTCGCCGGCCGCGACGTGGTCCCACATCTGCGATGTGGCTGGCCCGTCGAAACCCGGCGTGGTGACGAACTCGAACTTCGACGGCGTCGGCCGGTCGTCGAGGACCGGCTGGTGCAACAGTTGGAACACCACGTGTGGTGCGTCACCGTCCGCCGCCAACTGAGCCAATAGTGCGGCGAGTGCGCCGCCGGCACTGCTGCCCGCGATGGCGAGTCGGCGCGGATCGATGTCGAGATCAACCGATTCGGCCACAATCCATTTCAGGACCGCCAACACGTCATCCAACCCCGCCGGATGCGGATGCTCGGGAGCCAGCCGGTAGTCCACCGACACCACCGTGACGGCTGCCCGCCGGGCCAGCTCGACGCATTGACGGTGGTCGATGTCGAGGTTGCCGAGCACGAAGGCACCGGAGTGGCAGAACAGCACCGCGGGGGCTCGCGTCGTCGCACCCCGATAGATGCGGACCCCGATTCCTCGCCCGTGCTCATCGCGAGCGATGGCGTCGGTGACATCCACACCCGACGTGTCCAGGGCCGCTGCGCTCGCTTGCCGTCGTTCGTTGATCGAATCCCGCACGGCGGGCAGCAGGTCCGCGGCCAGATCCACCCGCGCGGCGGCCAGATGGCGCAGCGCGGACGCCAGCCGGTGCGTCGTGTCGGCGTCCGCCCCGGCGCCCGCCGTCACAGTGCGTCACCGCCCGCCACTGCATGGGCATCGACGTGGATGTCGGGCCTCTCGGTCGGTGGTTCGAAGATGTAGTCGCCAGCCCGGAATCGACGCGTCATCGCCCAGAAGTCACGCGCACTGCGCGGCCACTGGGTGACGACACGGCCGTTGGCGGCCCGAAAGTAACTGCTGCACCGCGTCGTCCACACAGTGCCGTCCATCCACTCGTCGATCCGAGCGATGAAGTCGGCCATGGTCTGCGCCCGCACCGCGACGTAGGATCTCCTGCGCCGCCGCATGTGCTGCAGGGCCTTGACGACGTAGCGCGCCTGCGCCTCGAGCATGAAGATGACGCTGTTGGAACCGACGTTGGTGTTCGGCCCATACAGCATGAACAGGTTCGGGAAACCTGGGACCGCCATGCCCAGATAGGCGTACGCGCCGTCGCGCCAGGCCTCGTGCAGCGTCTGGCCGTGCTCCCCCGTCACCTCGATCTGGCCCAGGTAGTCCGCTGCGGCATACCCGGTCGCACACACCACGACGTCGACGTCGAGTTCGCGACCGTCCTCGGTAACCAGCGAGCGGGCGCGCAGTGCCCGCGCCGGGCTGGACACCACCTCGACATGCGACTGCGTGAGCGCGGGCACGAAATCCGACGAGAACACCAATCGCTTGCAGCCGATGGGAGTCTCGGGCGTGAGGCGCTTGCGCAGGTCGGTGTCGACGACGGTTCGCTCGAGCATGGCCGCAGCCGCCGACCGGAACTCATGGGTCTTGTCGCTGCCATGCTCGATCACCGAGATGTTGGACTCACTGCGCAGCCACAACCGGGTGCGGTAGAGACGCTTGGCGAACGGCACGTGGGCGAACAGCCACTTCTCGCGGTCGGTGTACTCGCGGTCGGGTTTGGGCAGGACCCACGTCGGCGACCGCTGTATGGAGTACACACTCCTGGCCACCTTGACGACCTCGGGTACCAGTTGTGCTGCGGTGGAGCCCGTTCCGAGCACAGCGACGTCCTTGCCTGTCAGGTCGACATCGTGGTCCCAGCGGGCAGTGTGCATCACGGTGCCGGTGAACGGCTCCTCCTCGTGCAGTGTCGGCATCGTCGGCTGGGTGAACAGTCCGATCGCGGACACCACGACGTCGAACACGTGCTCCTCGCCGGTCGCGGTCATCAACCGCCAGGTCCTTGACGACTCCTGCCAGCGTGCCGAGGTCACCTCGGTGTTCAGCGTCAGGTGGGGCCCCAACCGGTGCCGCCGCGCACAACGTTCGAAGTACTCCAGAATCTCGGCCTGTCCCGACCACAGCCTCGACCAGCCCGCGTTCAGGTCGAAGGAGAACGAGTACAGGTGTGACTTCACATCGCAGGCCAGACCCGGATAGGTGTTGATGCGCCATGTCCCGCCGACGCCATCCTCACGGTCGAAGATGGTGAAGGTCTCGAAGCCCGCCCTCTTGAGGAAAATGCCCAACGCCAACCCGCCGGGTCCTGCACCGATGATGCCCACCGAGGGCCCCTTGGCCATACCCGTCATCCGATCCGCAGCGATTGGCCACCGTCGACCACGAGTTCGGAGCCGGTGATGAACGATGCGGCATCCGACACCAGGAATGCCACGGCGTCGGCCACCTCGAAGGGCTTTCCGAGCCGCCCACCAGTCGACATCTCGCTGAGCCGCCGCTGGGTGTTCTCGTCGAGCATCGGGGTCTCGATCGGGCCGGGAAGCACGGCGTTGACTCGGATTCCGGACGATGCCAGCTCGGCCGCGGTGATCTGGGTGAGCCCGCGCAGCGCCCATTTCGACGAACCGTAGGCGGCGTGGTTGGGGAACGGTCGGACCGCCCCGGTGCTGCAGGTGTTGACGATCGCGGCACCATGGGCCTGCCTCAGGTGCGCCAGCGTCGCACGGATACCGAGGAAGGGGCCGAGGCAGTTGACCCGCCAGCTGCCCTCGAAACCGGCAGGGGTCTCCTCGGACAGTGATGCGCGGTGTAGGACGCCAGCGTTGTTCACCAGTGTGCTCAGGCCACCGAAGCGAGCCACCACAGTGCGCACGGCCACATCCCACTGCTCCTCGGAGGTGACGTCGAGCGGCACGGCGATGACATCGTCGCCGGACCCGGTGGTCTCGCGCAGTTCGTCGGCGTTGCGGTCGCACGCGGCCACCCGGAATCCATCGGCGCGCAGCCTGGCCACGATCGCCGCACCCTGCCCGCGGGCCGCGCCGGTGACCAGAGCCACCCGCGCGTCGGTGGTGGTCTCGCTGGTGTTCTTCCTGCTTGTGGTCAGGAGTATCCCCCATCGTTGGAAGGCGATTCGTCGGTCTGTTCGTTGGCGGTCGCGAGATGTCGTGCGGCGCCCAGGCGCAGGGACTGCGACTCCGAGGCCAGGGTTATGACGCGGAAGCCCATGGCCGCAGCGGTGCGGCCGATCGCACCGTCGCCTGCGTGCACGCCGGCGATCAAGCCTGCGGCGGTGACGCGGGAGACGATGTGCCCCATCGCGTCGAGTACCGCAGGGTGCCGCCAAGCGTCGGCCAGGGTGTGGCCCATCGAGATGGCCAGGTCGGCCGGTCCGACATAGACGCCGCTAAGCCCTGGGACCGCGCAGATCTCGTCGACTGCGGCCACACCGCGGGCGGTCTCGATCATCACGTGCACGCTCACCCGATCCTGCAGAAGGGCGATGTCGTGGCCGAGGCTGGCCCGCAGCGGTCCGAAGCTGCGCACGCCGGCCGGAGCGAAACGCGTCGCGGCGACCGCCTCCGCGGCCTGCTCCGGCGTCTCGATCATCGCGATGATGATCGCGTCGGCGCCCGCATCGAGCACCCGGCCTATCGGCGCGGGGGCGGTGGACGGGAGCCGCACTGCGGTGGCGATCGGCAGGTGTTCGGTGCCCTTGAGTAACAGCGCGACGTCGGCGTCATCGAGATAGCCGTGCTGGCAGTCGAATCCGACGTAGTCATAGCCCGTCTGTGCGAAGGCCTCGGGTCCCGTCATGGTGGGGCCCACCACCCAACCGCCCCACACCTGGGCGCGCTGAGCGAGCGAGTCGATGAGCCTTCCGCCGGTCATCGCACGATCGCGATCTTCACGCGGCCGGGTGTGGGCCGGCATGCGGTCTCGAACGCCGCCTGTACGTCGTCGACCCTGAACGTGTGGGTGAGGTATTCCGCCAACAGGTCGGGGTGCGCGGCGGCGAAGGCCGACGCCGCGGTGAGCATGCGCCGACGCTCCAGTGTCACACCCGATTTCAGGGTCAGGTTATTGCGCAGCATGGTGCGCATGCTGATCGGATAGGTGTCATCGTCGGTCACGCCGAAGTAGAACACGGTGCCGCCGAACGCGGCCGCCTCAACGGCGTGGCCAAGTGTGGCGACCTGGTGCCCCACGGCCTCGATGACCACGTCAGGGCGATCGGCCGGATCGAGGTGGCGGATCCAGCGGTCACTTGTCGCGCGCACAACGCGGTCGACGCCGAAACGCGGCCCGAGGGTCTCCCGGTCGACGGGGTCCACACCGGTGACCAGAGCAGCACCCGCAGCTTTCGCCACGTACGAGAACAGCAGCCCGATCGAGCCCTGTCCGATGACGGCGACGTGCCTGCCCGCGAGATCGCCCAGCTGCTCGACCGCGTAGAGCACGCAGGCCAGCGGCTGTAGACCGATCGCGAGTTCCGGTGTGAGCGAGGGCTCGTAGCGGACCAATCCCTCGCCGTCGGCGACGACCTGGTCCATCAGGCCGTCGAAACCCGATGCCCAGCCCACGACGCGGTCGCCGCGGGTGTGCTCGGGATGTCGGCTGGCGAGGACCTCGCCAGCGATCTCGTGGATCGGGAATCCGTGCATCCCGGCGGCACACGCGCCGGTGTCACCCGGCAGTCGGCCCTGTGTGCCGCGAAATCCCGGCAGGTCGCTACCGCACACGCCAGCGGCCAGGAACTGCAGCAGCACCTGCCCGTCGGCCAACGACTCCGGTGAGGGCACGGGCTGCTCGGTGCGTTCGAATGTGTACGGCGCGATGAGTCGGTACGACCACACGGCTCAGTGACCTCCGGTCTGGACCGTCACGGGGATGTTGTTCCAGCCCCACTGGAAACTCGACGGCGGACGCCACGCGGCCTCGGTGTCGACGCTGAACTCGGGCACCCGCTTGAGCCACTCGGTGACGAGGATGCCGATCTCGAGGCGCGCCAGATGCACACCAAGGCAGAAGTGCTGACCCCGTCCGAACGCCAGGAGTCGCTCGATGGGCCGGTTCCAGATGAACTCGTCGGGATCGGCGTATTCGCGCTCATCGCGCGAGGCCGAGGCGAGCAGCGTGATGATGCGTTGGCCCGGTTCGATCGTGGTGCCATGCAATGTGAATGGGGTGCGCACGGTGCGTGCGAACCACTGGGCGGGCGCGCAGAAGCGAATCATCTCCTCGCGCGCGACAGCCACGTTGGACTCCAGATCGGCACGCACGGCGGCGAGTTGGTCTGGACGCTGCGACAGCTCCCACAGACCGTGCGCGACGATCTTGGGCACGGTCTCGGTGCCACCGATGAACACGCCGAGCATCTGCGTGGCGACCTCGGTGTCGGAGAACGCCGACCCGTCCGGCAGCCGGTAGTTGATCAGGCCGTCGACGATCGGCTGGCTACCGTCGGCGCCCTCGGCGCGTCGGCGAACGACGATCGGGGTCAGGTACTCGAGATAGCCGGGCCGGGCATTCGCGGTGTTGACACCGTCACCCGGTTTGGCGAGGCTGCCCGCGTTCACCGTGGCCAGCACATCGGGCGCCAGCTCGTCAGACAGACCGACCAGGTGACACACCATTGAGGCCGCTACGACGCCGCCATAGTCCTGGGTCAGGTCGAAGTTCCCCTGCGGCAGCAGGATATCCAGGCGCTCGTTGGCCATTTCACGGATGCGGTCAGCCAGTCCCGCGACGTTGCGCGGCCGCAGCGGCCTTGAGTGCGCGCCCCGGACACCACCGTAGATCGGGTTGTCGAAGTTGGCGTGAAACGGCATCGGATGCACCGGCGGATCGGGCACCGGCCCGTCGTTGTGGTGCGCCAGAACCGTCGCGGCGGGTAGCGTGCCCTCCGATGCCACGAAGGTTCCGTCGTTGATCTCCAACACATCCCACACGTCGGCGAAACGCGACACCGCGTAGGTGTCCCATTTCTCGACGTAATACAGCGGGTGGTGGTCGCGCAGCACCCGGTAGTGCGGAAACGGGTCGGCCATCACCGCCGGATCGAATGGGTCGTACGAGAAGTCCTGCATCGCCTCTGTTCTCATCTGGGCGTTCACTGCAGCGGCGACGGTGGGAGGGCCTGGAGAATGGAGTCCTCCCAACCGTCGCGTAGAGCGGGCGCGAGCCGCATCCACGTGACGATCTCGGCGGGCGGCTGGTCCTTCCACGACGGGTAGTGATTCTCGAAGCACTCCCAGTCCCCGTCGAGCGCCCAGTAGTGGATCACCTCGTTGAACCGGAACGTGGTGGTGAAGGACCCCAACCATCGCTTGCCCGTGCTCTCCGACCACGGCACGTACAACCGTTCGAGTTCCTTGATGTAGTCGTCCTGGCGCCCGGGTTTGGTCTGCATGATCTCCTGGATCACCAGGCCCGCCTTGAAACTGGCCGCCTTGAGTTCGGCGAGGTTCTTGTTCTGCGGGGCGGCGTACATGATCCGCCCCTCTCCCGTAGCACCGGTGTCGGCGAGATAGGTCGCCCACGTGGTGGCGGCCTCGGCGTGACTTCCGCCGCGTGCCTGGGCCTTACCGATGCGCGCGTAGTCAGCGAACGCGTCGATCTCCCAGATGATGGTGACCTGTGGCCAGTGCCCGTTGTAGGGCGTGGACTCCCAGATCGTGAAGAGTCGCGCGCCGAGATCGGACATCATCGGGTGATAGATCTCGTCGAACGCCTTGGTGAACTGATCGCTGCGTCCGGAACCCAGGGCGATGGTCTCGTGCAGGTACAGAAGCGTGTGGCTGTGATACTTCCGCATGGCCGGTTCAACAACCTCCGTTTAGCGTCATGCGCACACTGCCGATAGTTGACAGTGGCACCCAGCGAGCGTGACACTTGGGGCGTGTTTTGTAAAGCATCGCGGTCGATCAGCCGGTTCGACGTCGGATGAACCCGACGCCATTGGCCAATGGATTCTGTTTTGGTGAGGGACCGCGGTGGTTCGAGGGCCTGCTCTGGTTCTCAGACATGCTCGGCGAGGCCGTGCACACCGTGGACCTCAACGGTGCGACCAGCACCCTGCACCTACCCGGTAGAGCGCCGTCCGGGCTGGGTTTCCGGCCCGACGGAACGCTGCTGATCGTCTCCACCGAGGATCGCCAGGTGCTCCGCTACGACGGTGACCACGTGACCGTGCTGGCCGACCTGGGCGACCTGGCACCCGCCAATCTCGGCGATATGGTGATCGACACCCATGGCGCCGCCTTCGTGGGATCGCAGGCCCGTGAGGGGGGTGTCATCGTCCGCATCGACCCTGATGACACCGCCTCCATCGTGGCAGGTGACCTCGACTTCCCCAACGGCATGGTCATCACCCCGGACGGCGACATGCTTGTCGTTGCCGAGTCGACGGGACGCCGACTCACCGCGTTCACCGTCACCGCCGACGGTGCGCTGGTCGATCGACGGGTGTTCGCCGACGGCCTCGACGGGCCGCCCGACGGCCTGGCGATCGACCGCGAGGGCGGGGTGTGGACGGCAATGACGCTGGCCCACCAGTTCGTGCGAATCACCGACGGCGGCGAGGTGACCGATCGCATCGACATGGCGGGCCGTACCGCGATCGCCTGCGCCCTGGGCGGTCCCGACGGACGCACGTTGTTCCTGCTGTCCAGCACCGACGCGTATCCCGAACGTCTGATCGGCACCAAGGCGTCACGGGTCGACGCGCTGATGGTCGACGTGGCCGCCCCGGGTCGATTCGACCACTGACGGAAGTTGAAGATGTCTGACTCCTATTACGAACTGGTCGACACCGATGACGCCGGCGAGCGTTTCCGCGCGACCGATCTGGTGCGCGGTACGTGGAATGCCTCGATCCAGCACGGTGCGCCCGTGTCGGCGCTGCTGGTCCGTGCGCTGGAACGCTGCGCGCCGCGCGATGACACCAGGCTCAGCCGCGTGATGGTGGACCTGATCGGCGGCGTGCCCGCGGAGGGCGACCTGTGGCTGCGCGCCCAGGTCGACCGGCCGGGCAGGCAGATCGAACTGGTCAGTGCGGAATTACTGGCCCCTGACCGCGACGGTGCACCGCGGACCGTCGCGAAAGCCAGCGGCTGGCGGCTGTCAACACTCGACACCACAGCGGTCGTACATGCGGCCGCGCCCGCACTCGCGCCGCTGGCGCAGGCGAAGAGCCGCGATATGGCCAAGAACTGGGATCGCAACTACGTGCACAGCATCGACTGGCGCTGGCTCACCACGCCGATGGCCGACGGGCCCGGGGAATCCTGGCTGCGGCCGACCGTGGACCTCGTGAAGGGCGAGACGATGACGCCGCTGCAGCGACTGTTCACCGTCGCCGACGATGCGAACGGCATCGGCACCAAGCTCGACATCCGGCGTTGGACGTTCATGAACACCGACCTGGTGGTGCACGTGCACCGCGTGCCCGAGGGTGAGTGGATCGGCATCCGGGCCGAGACGAGCTACGGACCCGATGGCATCGGGACCACGTTCGGCACGCTGTTCGACACGCACGGTGCGATAGGCGGCATCCAGCAGTCGGTCCTGGTGCGTCCGATGCCGTCGCGTTAGGCCCTTACCACCCGACGGGGCAGGGACAGCAATCAAGATCGGCGTTGTGGCGCCCGCGGCCGACATTCCCGACAGACCACTCGGGACCTGTGCAAACCCCGTGCAACGGCCGTCAGGGCGACGCCGCGGACTTCGGCGCAGAGCAACGGAAGTGATCTAGCATGTGAGATGAAACACTCAGTGCCGCTGAGCAATTCGCGCGGCGCGCGCTTGCGCACCAGATTGTTCGTATAGCTAGGCAACGTATTACAGTGGTCTCGGGTCGGGGTTTTCGCGCAGCAGACAACGAACCGGAGGTTGGGTGTGATCCGTTCAAAACTAGCCAACAAGGCTGTCGTGGCGGCCGTCGCGGCGGCGGTGCCGCTGGGATTGGGCTTCGTCGGCGCAGCTCCAGCCGCGGCAGGTCCCGAGGCGTGTCTGACCGGCCCATACGGCTACGCCAGCGCGTGTGTCGAGGTGCCCGGTTGGGTGGACTGGCGTGATGGCCCACGGGGCCGCGGTCACTGGAACAAGCACTGGGACCACGACGACGACTGATCGGCCACACGTGACGATGACGCGCAGTGGCGCGGCATCGTCGTCAGCACGGATCGACCGTCGCCCGGCCCGGCCCCTCGCCACACCGATCGCGCTGCATTAGCAGGTCACATCGACGTACGCCGTCATGTCCGTGACGGTGGTGACGAGGTCGTTGCCGGCCCCCGGGACGCCGGAGTCTGTACGGGCGAAGGTATGACCGGGACGGACAGCACTGACAGAGCAACGATCGAGTGGCGCGGTGCCGACTCTGCTCAGAATGACGTGATACCCCTGGGAGCGAAGTTGTCCGACGACCTGATCGACCGTTTGGGGTCCGGATGGCACCGCGTTGGCAGTATCCACTGAACCGAACATAACGGCCGCAAGTGCGCCTGCGACAGCTGCGCGGGCTACGAGCTTCCTCATCGACATTCCTCTCGCTGCGTCTAGTGAGATATACGATGGAACAAGGTGTTTGGTTCAGGTCCCAGCGCAGATCTCGGCCGTGATGCGGCGGTCAGCGGTCCATCGTGGCCAACACGGTGTTGTTGGCGTCGACAACGTTGAGATTGCGTAGTTGCGACATCGGAATCGACGTGGATCCCTGCACCACCCCGCGCCCGCTGGGCATTGCCGCCCAGTTCGCGGCCTGCTCCATTCGGCCGTGTTCGTCCATGGTGCGTAGCGTGAAAACACCTTCACGGGGCAGTTTCGTGACGTCCAGTGAGACGGCCGTCCCCCAGGGCTTGGGCGTCAACGTCACCAGCCCGCTCACCTGTCCGGCGATCTCCTCGACGGCGTAGGTGCCAGTGGTTGGCGTCGGTGAGCCACCGGGGATCGTCACCACGGCGATACCGACGGCAACCGCAGCGGCACCTGCCAGCGCAGCCCCCGCCGCCCACCACCGGCGGGAGTTTCCGCTGACGCCATCGGGTGCGTCGCCATCGGGTGCATCGCCATCGGGTGCATCGGCGGCCAGGTCGGCGGGATCAACCTTCGCCAATAACGCAGGCAATGGAGCACAGTCAGCGACATCACGTCGGCAGCGTAAGCACCCGCGCAGATGGTCCTCGAACTGCCGCCTCTCATTGGCGTCAAGCCCTCCCAGGACGTAGGCCCCGAGCAGGTCGTGCGGTTTCTCGTCGTTCATATTCTCGTCGTTCATAGCAGCCCCATCTCGTCGAACACTGCCCGGAGCGCCCGGACAGCGTGGTAGCTACGCGATTTGATGGTTCCCACGGCGACGCCCAGTCGATCGGCGGCCGCGGCAATCGTCATGTCATCGAAGTACAGCGCCTTGATCACCTCGCGGTGTTCGGCGCTGAGGCGGCGCATCGACTCCGAGAGCAGGATCCGTTCCAACGACGCGTCGACACCGTCCTCGGTCGCGACGGTGGCATCGTCGTCGGTCAGCACCTCAGGGCGCCGTGATCTGGCCCGCCACTGGTCGACCAGAGCGTTGTGAGCGATCGAGAACAGAAATGATCGCGGGTTGCCGCGCTCGATATCGATCCGGTCGATGTTCTTCCACGCCCTGACGAAGGTCTCCTGCACGATGTCCTCGCGATGTTGTGAGTCGGTGACATAGCCGGCGACGAATCGGCGCACCGCATCAGCGTGCGCTGAATACAGCATGGTCAGCCGCTGACCGTCAGAGCCGCGGTCCGGGCCTACGGCGCGGCCCCGACGCAAACGACCGATCGACACTCTCACTGCCGCGGACTTCCCCTGCCGCGACCATCTTCGCCGCGCAGCGCCGAGCCGTTCATTGCTCTTGCCAGACCTCGGGATTGCGCTTGCCAAACGCCATCCGCCTCAGCATCCCGTCCCGCAGTGTCAGGGTGTGCAGCAGGACCGCCGAGACATGCGCCGCAACGAGGACGACCAACGCGTAGGCAAGCAGCGAATGTCCGTTCCGCAGAAGCGCATACAGGCCCGCGTCGACGGGAACGATGGCCGGCAACCGGAGAGGACCGATAACAACGGGTACACCGGCGGCCGCCAGCATGGCCCAACCCATCAACGGTTGAGCCAGCAGCGCGGCATACATCGCGACTTCCGATCCAACGACCGCCCGGCGTTCCCACCGCCCCACCGTTGCGGGAAGCGCGGGCGCGTGGTGGCGCAGCCGGTTGACGACTCGGGCGATGATCACGATGAATACCAGCGCTCCGATGATCTTGTGCAGCATCAGCAGCGCCGAGTAATCCGCCAGCGCATTGGCCAGCGCGAAGCCGACGATGAGCGCGGCGAAAACCAGGACTGCGGTCAGCCAGTGCATCACACGGATGGACAAACTGTAGCGGCCGCTGTTCGGTGGACGGGTCATTGCGACACCGCGTTGACCTGGACAGCCGAGGGCCCGCCCGTTTCGCCCGCTCTGCGCCGGAACGACGCCGCATAGACCGACGACCGCGCAGACAGCAGCGGATCCTCGGACGGCTCGATACCGTCTGGCAGCACCATCGGGTCGAAGTTGATATCCCTGGCGTTCCCACGGCGCTCGGTGTCGATCGAATCGATCACCACGGTGCCGGCATCAACGGTGCGACGCTCGGGCGGCCACGCGACCGTCGCGTCCCTCAGATCATCTTCGGGCTCCCCCACAGTCAGCAGCAGGCGCCAGCGCAACGGACCAGACCGGATGTCTCGGATCAGGTTGTCGAACAACCAATTCGGTCCATGCACAGGTTTGGCCGGAGTGCCGGTCGAATCCATCGGCGCGAGAGACCAACGCACGGGCGTGGCCCTATTGGCGGCGCTGATGAATAGGAACGCATTCAGCCCGTGATACGCGCTGTCCCCAAACCCTGATGTCGGCGGCTGCCGGCTGATAGTCGCCATCGCCCGAGCGGTTTCGGGGTGTGCCGCCAGAAACTGCGACATCACGTCAGGGTCGGGTTTGCCGGTATCCGCTACAGGCTTCGACGCCAACAATCGGTCATAGAACCCCTGCGGTGAACTGTCCGGGAAGACAGAGCTGTTCAACATTGCGGTCCGCCATTGCTCGGCGCCTGGATACCCGAAGGCCAGGCCCAACCCCCGGCTGGCATTCGCACTGTCGGGCACCGCCGGATTCCCGCCAGGCAGTGAGAAGCGCCCGACCACTGGTGTGCGGCCACTGCGAAAGACGGCCGCCCGACTCAACTCCGTCCCGTTGCCGTTGGCATCGAAGTACCCGGACACCGCCACCCCTTTGGCGTGATTGCGCCGAAAGCCCGGATGCGACCCGTAAACGTGCAGAAATGCGTCGATGAATGCCTGGGGGGACAACCGCCCGCGTGATCCGATCGGCCCGCGCGCGTACAGCGTCGCACCGAGGTCAACGGCGAGGAAACCGCCGATCGCGGCGATGCCAAGCAGGACCCCACGACGATCGATCGAGGCGGTGGCCCAAGACGGCGGGATCAGTCCCGGTCGCTTCTTCAATGTGCGCTCCTACCATCGCGAGGTGTCCTGCGAGGGTGTACGCCCATGCGGCCGAGCCGGTTCATCGTCGGCGGGATATGTGATCCACGACACAATCAGTGCGTGTGAACGGCGTCGCTCAGTTCGACAGGCGGAGCGCGGCGGCAGGGCACTGAGTGACGGCCTGCTTCATACGGTCGAGGTCGTCGTCTGGACGGTCACCGTCGTGGATCACGACGCTGCCGTCATCGGTCACCTCGAACACGTCCTCGGCGATTGACTCGCAGATGCCGTGTCCGGTGCACTTTCCGAGATCGACGTCTACCCGCATATCGACTCCGGCCCTACTTGACCACGGCCGGCAGCCGCTTGATGCCGTGCACGAAGTTGCTGTGCAGCAGTTCGGGCTCACCGAACTCGACATGCTCGAGCCGGGTGAGCAACTCGCGGAACAGGTTTCGCAGCTCAGTACGTGCCAGCTGGTTGCCGAGGCAGAAGTGGGGACCACCGCCGCCGTACCCGACGTGCGGATTGGGCGAGCGGCTAAGGTCGAACGTCCCCGGCGCGTCGAAAACCGCCTCATCACGATTGGCCGAACAGTAGAACAGCCCGACCTTCTCTCCCGCGGCGATCGGCTGCCCGGCAATCTCGGTGTCCTGGGTGGCGAACCGGGCAAACTGCAGCACCGGCGAGGACCATCGGACGAACTCCTCCACGGCAAGCCCGATGCGCCCGTCGAAGTCCGCCATGAGCCAATCCCGCTGTTCGGGGTTGGCGGATAGCGCCAGCATGGCATGCGAGGTGGCCTGCTTGGTGGTGTCGTTGCCCGCAGAGGCGAGCAGGATCAGGAACGCGCCCATCTCCTCGTCGGTGAGCCTCTGGCCATCGACCTCCGCGTTGACCATCGCGGTCATCAGATCGTCGCCGGGGTTGGCGCGCCGAAACTTGGCCAACTCGGCACCCGTGCTGGCCAACAGCATGATCTCGCCGATGGTGTCGGCGGCGCGCTCCTCGAGCGAGCTGTACTCGTCATCGCTCATGCTGAACAGCTTCTCAGCGGCCGCGGCCACGGCGGGCTGGTCAGACTCGGGAACTCCGAGCATCTTCATGATGGTCAGCATCGGCAGACGAGCCGAACATGCTGAGACAAAGTCGATCTCGCCCGCGCCGACGAGATCGTCGACGACGGCGACCGCCGTGTCGTGGATCTGTTCATCGATCCGGCGGACGTTCTTCGGCGTGAACGCCGAGCTGACCAACTTCCGGTAGACGGTGTGCTGCGGGGGGTCCATGGCCAGGAAGAACGACGCCATCCGCTGCACTTCGGCGGGCATCGGATCCAGCGCCACGCCCTGGGCCGAGGTGAACAACTCGGGGTGCTGACTGACGTAGGTGACGTCGGCACGGCGGGTCAGCGCCCAGAACCCGGGCTCGACGAGGTCAAACAACGAGGGCAGCGGCTTGTGCCAGGACAGCCCGTCGGCACTCCGCAACTGCGCGAAGGTCCGATCCCGCTCGTCGAACGGCTGCGCCCAGAAGTGGTGCGAGGTGATGTCGAATGGGCTGTACTCACGCTGCTTCGGCGAGCTGGCGACGGTCAATTGACGCATCCTCTGCAATGGCCGGCGGGCTGCACCAGCGAATCGGAACGACTCAGCTAGCGTGACACTTGGCATAATATTTGTAAAGCTATTGCTCGTGTCGCACACGCCGCGTACCGAATCGCAACCGCTCGAGGACCAGGACGATAACTCGACGAGAGAGCGAATCCTGGCTGCCACCGCCGAGGTGCTCGGCCGCAGCGGCGCCACCAAGCTGAGCCTGTCCGAGGTGGCGATCGAGGCAGGCCTGTCGCGTCCCACGCTGTACCGCTGGTTCGATTCCAAGCGCGGTCTGCTGGACGCATTCGTGGTGTGGGAGCGCGAGTCCTACGAACGCGCCATCGCCAAGGCCACCGCGGGGCTGCCGATCGAGGATCGTCTCGACGCCGCGCTGCGCACCATCGTGGCCTACCAGCGATCCTATCCGGGGCTCCGGGTGGTCGAGATCGAACCGGAGTACGTCATCAGGCGTCTGGCTGCGGCTATCCCGCTGCTGCGATCACGGTTGGAACGCCTCATACCGGGACCGAGTGGAGCCGACGCGGCGGCGACGGTGGTACGCGTCGCCATGTCGCACTACCTAGTGCGCAGCGATGACGATGAGGACTTCCTGGCCCAACTTCGGCACGCCGCCGGAATCAAGCCGACGAGCTGACGGGTCGTGCCGGCCCCGGCAATCCGAACCGTCAGCGCCGCGACCGGCGGTCGGCGATCTCATCGAGGATCTCGTCGGTGTGCTCACCCAGTTTCGGCGCCGCCGACCGAGGCTTCCATGGTGTGCCACCGAAGTCGGCGGGTGTGGCGACCATCGGCATGGTGCCGTCACCATCGGGCACCTGCACCAACCCGCCGGCGGCGTGGAACTGATCGTCGGCCAGGACGTCGATGATGGAGTTGATCGGCGACCAGAAGAAGTCGGGTTCGGCGTCGAACACCTCCGCCCACTCGTCCAGCGAGCGCGTGACAAACACGGCGTCCAGTTCGGCGATGAGATCGATTGCGTTGCAAGATCGTCCGTAGGCGGTCGCGTAACGGTCATCCGTAAGCCAGTCAGTGCGCCCCACTGCGCGACACAGCGCGGGCCAGTGTCGATCCCCTTGCAGTCCAACGATCCAGAACCGCCTCCCGTCGGCCGCCGCGTAGTTGTTCACGCATGGGTTGCCCATGGTCTCGCGCTGCCCGACTGCGATCTGCTGGCCCGTCAGCAGAAGCGTGTTCAGGTCGAAGCTGATGGTGTAAGCACCCTGGCGGTACAGCGACGTGGTCACCAACTGCCCCTGCCCGCTACTGTGCCGCGCGACGAGGGCGGCACAGATCGCCCCGGCCAGCGTCATACCCGCGGTGTGGTCGCCCATCCCGCCCCGCTGGAACGGCGGCACGTCACCGGGGCGAGTCAGCAGATCGGCCAGGCCCGAGCGGGCCCAGAACGCTGCAATGTCATAGGCGGCCCGGTCGGCATCCGGGCCGTCGGTGCCGTATCCGGTGATCAGGCCGTACACCAGCCGCGGATTGCGAGCGGCGAGCGTGGCGAAATCCAAACCGAGGCGCGCCAAAGCACCAGGACGGATGTTCGTCACGAATACGTCGGCGTCGGCGAGTAATTCGAGCGCCACCGCCATACCGTCGTCGGTCGTGAGGTCGAGGACGATGCTGCGTTTGGACCGGTTGTCCATCTCGAACGGCGGGTTCTCGCCGGTATCGATCTGCAGCATCCTGCCGAACATGCGCGCCGGGTCCCCCTGGGGCGGTTCGATCTTGATCACGTCGGCACCCCAGTCGGCGAGAATGCCACCCGCCGCGGGTCCGGCGACCCACACGCCGAGTTCGACGACCTTGATGCCTGCCAGCGGTCCGGCCATCGCCGACCTCCTCGGGTGCGTCGGCGATCGCGCCGTTGGCCGCCCTCGCGTCCTCCGGGTACCTTACGATCGACCTCACGTTCGTATTGCTCGAGGCGCGCCGAGGAGGTGCTCAGATGAATGAACCGGCATCAGCCGACCGGGACGCTCCGGACTTCGGCGACGACACCTCGACTCGGCAACGAATTCTGGCCGCCACCGCCGAAGCGCTTGCACGCAGCGGTCAGACCAAGCTGAGCCTGTCGGAGGTCGCGATTCAGGCTGGCGTGTCCCGCCCGACGCTCTACCGCTGGTTCGCGTCGAAGTCCGATCTCCTCGACGCCTTCGGGACCTACGAGCGTGACATGTTCGACTCGGGGATCACCAAGGCAACCGCCGGACTACGCGGCAACGAGAAACTCGACGGCGCGTTGAAGTTCATCGTCGACTACCAGTACTCCTACTCGGGTGTGCGCCTTGTCGATATCGAACCCGAGGTGGTCATCGCACAATTGACAACGGTGATCCCGCGGGTGCGGAACCACCTGGAACGCATGCTGCAGGGACCCAATAAGTCCGTGAAGGCCGCGACCGCCGTCCGGGTCGCGGTGTCGCACTACATCGTTCGCAGTGACGACAAAGACCAGTTCCTCGCCCAGCTGCGACACGCCGTGGGTATCAAGTCGCCCGCGAACGACTAGGCCAAACGCCCAAACGCATGACACTTGACGGATAGTTTGTAAAGCTATCGATATGACGACACTCGAGAGCGATTCCGGGGTACTGGCCGGCGACGAGCGGATGCTGATCGACGGCGAACTCCAGCACACCGGCAGCGGAGCGAAGTTCGACGTCATACATCCGGCCAGCGAACAAGTGGCCGGGCAGGCCACTGACGGAACCGTCGCGGACATGGACCGCGCTGTGGGTGCCGCACGGCGGGCCTTCGACGAGACCGACTGGTCGCGCGACCTCGACTTCCGTTACCACTGCCTGACCCAGCTGCACGACGCCTTCGAGCGCAACAAGGAGCGCCTGCGACGGATCCTGATCACCGAGGTGGGCTGCCCCGTGACGGTGTCGGGCTCCCAGATCGAGAGTCCGATCGAGGAGGTCAAGCACTGGGCCGAGCACGGCAGGAACTTCAACTACCTCGAGGACACGGGTGTGCACCCGACGCAGTTGGGGCCCGCGCGACGCAAGATCCACTACGAGCCGATCGGTGTGGTCGGCGCGATCACACCGTGGAACGTGCCGTTCTACCTCAACGTCGCCGAGACGGTGCCGGCGCTGATGGCCGGAAACACCGTGGTACTCAAGCCCGCCCAGCTCACCCCGTGGTCGGGCAGCGAGTACGGCCGCATCGTTGCCGAGGAGACCGACATCCCCGCCGGCGTGTTCAACGTCGTGGTGTCCAACTCCAACGACGTCGGCGCGGCGCTGTCGGCCGACCCGCGTGTCGACATGATCACCTTTACAGGCTCCACCGCCACCGGGCGGGCGATCCTGGCCGCAGGCGCGGCGACGGTGAAGAAGACGCTGCTGGAGCTGGGCGGCAAGTCCGCCCACATTGTGCTCGACGACGCCGACTTCAACTCCGCCCTGCCGATGGCGGCCATGATGGCCTGTGTGATGTCAGGCCAGTCCTGCATCCTGCCCAGCCGGATCCTGTTGCCGCGCAGCCGCTATGACGAGGGTATCGAGATCCTCAAGACCATGATGGAGGGCTTCCCCGTCGGCGACCCATGGACCCCGGGCAACATGCAGGGCCCGCAGATCAGCCAGACCCAGCGCGATAAGGTGCTCGGCCTGATCAAGAGCGGTACCGACTCGGGTGCCCGCCTAATCACCGGCGGTGGCGTGCCCGAGAACCTGCCCGTCGGCTATTACACGCAGCCCACGCTGCTGGCCGATGTCGATCCCAACTCCCAGATCGCTCAAGAGGAGATCTTCGGCCCCGTACTCACCGTCACCCCGTACGACACCGACGACGAGGCCGTGGCGATCGCCAACAACTCGATCTACGGCCTGTCCGGCGAGGTGTCGGGCACAGACGTCGACCGCGCGTTCGCGATCGCCACCCGCATGCGCACTGGCAACGTCACCATCAACGGCAAGTCCCACTTCGGCATCACCAGCCCGTTCGGGGGCACCAAGCAGAGCGGCCTGGGCCGGCGCAATGGCGACGAGGGCTACCGCGAGTACCTCGAGGCGAAGACCATCGGCATGCCGGACACGGCGGCGCCGTGAATCATGCCCGAGTAACCGACTCGGCGCGCGTCGCCGACCAACTCGAGATCGCGGCACTGCTCGCGCGGTACGCGCGCGCAGTCGACACCAAGGACTGGGACTTGTACCGCTCGGTGTTCACCGAGGACGCCGTCATCGACTACTCCTCGAACGGAATCCCCGCGGGCACACGCGATGACATGGCCGAATTCCTCGGGCAGGCGTTCACCGCGATTCCGATGTCCATGCACTACATCACCAACATCGAGGTGGATTTCGACGGGGTGGGTGACACCGCGACGGTGCGAGCGATGTTCTACAACCCCATGCAACTGCCCGGCAAGACGGACCTGAGCTGCTGCGGTGGTTACTACCACCACGAGGTGGTCCGCACGGCGGACGGTTGGCGCAGCCGGCATCTGCGTGAGGACAACGTCTGGTTCGTCAACGGCCCGGACGTGAACTAGATGGCGACGATTCGCACATCTCTCGCCATCTTCTTCACGTTCGGCCCCTAGGAAGTTAGCCCTCGGCCGCCAATTGTCCACAGGCTGCGGCAATTTCGCGGCCACGGGTGTCACGGACCGTGCATGAGACGCCGCGGTCGCTGACCCGCTTGACGAACTCGCGTTCGGCGGGCTTGGGGCTGGCGTCCCATTCGCTGCCAGGGGTGGGGTTGAGTGGAATCACGTTCACGTGCGCCAGCGGCCCGAGTGTCGCGCGCAGCTTCTTACCGAGCAGATCGCCGCGCCACGGCTGGTCGTTGACGTCGCGAATCAGTGCGTACTCGATGGAGACCCGGCGACCGGTGACGTCGGCGTAATACCGCGCGGCGTCCAGGGCTTCGCCGACGTTCCAGCGATTGTTGACCGGCACCAGGGTGTCACGCAGCTCGTCGTCGGGGGCGTGCAGCGACAGTGCCAGCGTGACGCCGAGCCGTTCGTCGGCCAACTTGCGGATCGCGGGCGCCAGTCCGACTGTCGACACCGTGACCGAGCGGGCCGAGATGCCGAACCCGTTCGGTGGCGGTGCGATGATCCGGCGCACCGCTGCGAGCACCCTGTTGTAGTTGGCCAGTGGTTCGCCCATCCCCATGAAGACGATGTTGGAGAGCCGACCGTCATGCTCCGCGCGCATCGTGGACGACGCGGCGCGGACCTGCTCGAGGATCTCGGCGGTGGAGAGGTTGCGGGTGAGACCGCCCTGGCCGGTCGCGCAGAACGGGCAGGCCATGCCACAACCAGCCTGCGACGAGATGCACACCGTGTTGCGCTGCGGGTAGCGCATCAGCACCGACTCGAATGTGGTGCCATCGTGTCCGCGCCACAACGTCTTTCGCGTCTCCCCCGCGTCACACTGGACGGTCCGCACGACCTTGAGCAGATCCGGGAACAGCGCTTCGGCGACCTTGTCTCGCACCGAGGCCGGCAGATCGGTCATCTCGCGAGGATCGGCGATGAGACGTCCGTAGTACTGGTTGGCGAGCTGTTTCGCGCGGAACGCGGGCAGCCCGAGGCCCGTCACCGCTTCGGCCCGCGCCGCCTCGTCGAGGTCGGCGAAGTGCGGGGGCGGCATCGCGCGACGGGGCGCATCGAAGACCAGTTCTTGTTTCATGTCATGTCCAGTATCAACGCTGTCGGCTCACGTAGCGAACCGCCTGCTCATCGGCGGGCAGGAGCGGAGCGACCCGGCGTCAGATAGATCGGCGGGCAATCTCGCGTGAAACGGGTGTCAGACAAGCAGCGTGAGGACAATCCAGGTCGCGACGGCCGAGGGCAGAACGGAGTCGAGACGGTCCATCAGACCACCGTGGCCCGGCAGCAGGGTTCCCATGTCCTTGATGCCCAAATCGCGCTTGACCTGGGACTCGATCAGATCGCCCAGGGTCCCCGTGATGACCAGCATGATGCCGAGCGGGATGCCGACCCAGGCCGGCTTGTCGAGCAGGAACGCCACGGCGAGCACCGACGCCGCGGTACCGAATATCAGCGAGCCCGCGAACCCCTCCCACGACTTCTTCGGGCTGATCGCCGGCACCATCGGATGCTTGCCGAACAACACGCCTGCGGTGTACCCGCCGATATCGGAGAAGACGACACCCAGCATCAGGCAGAGCACCCGCCAACGGCCGTCGTCCGGGTACACCAGGAGTGCGCCGAACGCACCGAACAGCGGTATCCAGGCGGCCAGGAAGACCGTTGTGGCGACGTCGCGGAGGTAGTTCTGCGGCGCGTTCTTGAGGCCGCCGGAGAGCAGTCGCCAGATCATGCACACCACAACGGTGCCGCCAAAAGCGCCCAGTGCCCCCGTCACGCCGAACGGCCAGGTCAGCCAGACAATCGCCTGCCCGCCCACCAGCAGCGGGACGATGGGTATCGAGTATCCCGCGGTGCGCAGGCGACGGACCACCTCATGGGTCGCGACGGCCATCGCGACCGCCACTACCGGAATCCAGCCGAGAGGGGCGAAGACCAGGATCGCGATGACGCCGAATCCCAGGAATGCGCCGACCGCTATCGCGGCGGGCAGGTTACGTCCGGCCCGCGACGTCTTCTTGGGCTCCCCGGTTGGAGCGATCTCGGTATCTGCCACGGAATACGTCGCTAAAGGTCGGTCGGCGATGACCTAGACCTCCAGCAGCTCGCCTTCTTTGTGCTTGACCAACTCGTCGATCTGGCCGGTGTAGGTCTGGGTGGCCTTGTCGAGTTCCTTCTCGGCGCGGCTCACATCGTCCTCGCCTGCGTCGCCGTCCTTCTTGATACGGGCCAGCTCCTCCATCGCCTTGCGCCGGATGTTGCGTACCGACACCTTGGCGTCCTCACCCTTGCCCTTTGCCTGCTTGACCAGGTCACGGCGCCGCTCCTCGGTGAGCTGCGGGATGGAGATGCGGATGATGTTGCCGTCGTTGCTCGGGTTCACGCCGAGGTCGGAGTTGCGGATGGCGTCCTCGATGACGCGCAGCTGGGTGGCCTCATACGGCTTGATGATCACCATCCGTGCCTCGGGCACATTGATCGACGACAGCTGCGTGATGGGCGTCATCGCGCCGTAGTACTCGATGTTGATCCGCGAGAACATACCCGGATTGGCGCGGCCGGTCCGGATGGTCGAGAGGTCGTCCCGCGCCACCGACACCGCCTTCTCCATCTTCTCCTCGGCGTCGAAGAGGGTTTCGTCGATCACGGTGCTTCTCCTGTTTCTGCTCCTCGCGAGCGCAGCCGCCCGCTAGGTGGTGACCAGTGTTCCGATCTTCTCACCTGCGACCGCACGCGCGATATTGCCGTCCGTGAGCAGGTTGAACACCAGAATGGGCATGCCGTTGTCCATACAGAGGCTGAATGCCGTCGCATCGGCCACCTTCAGCCCACGGTCGATCACCTCGCGATGGCTGATCGCGGTGATCAACTCAGCGTCCGGGTTCTCCCGCGGATCGTCGGTGTAGATGCCGTCGACGGCCTTGGCCATGAGGACGACGTCCGCCCCGATCTCCAGCGCACGCTGTGCCGCCGTGGTGTCGGTGGAGAAGTAGGGCAGCCCCATGCCTGCGCCGAAGATGACCACGCGACCCTTCTCGAGGTGCCTGCGCGCGCGCAGCGGGATGTACGGTTCGGCGACCTGCCCCATCGTGATGGCGGTCTGCACGCGGGTGTCGATGCCCTCCTTCTGCAGGAAGTCCTGCAGCGCGAGGCTGTTCATCACCGTGCCGAGCATGCCCATGTAGTCCGAACGGGTGCGCTCCATACCGCGCTGCTGCAGCTGGGCTCCGCGGAAGAAGTTTCCGCCCCCTATGACGACGGCGACCTGCGCGCCGCTGCGCACCACGTCGGCGATCTGACGCGCCACGAGTGCCACGACATCGGGGTCAAGGCCCACCTGCCCGCCGCCGAACATCTCGCCGCCGAGCTTGAGCAATACGCGGGAGTACATCGGCCTGATGGGGGCCGCCTGTGTCATCGGGCTCCTCCGGATTGGGGCAAGTCTCAACCGTCCCGGCAATCACCAGGGACGGTGACTCAATCCTGCCTCATGGAGGGTGCCCGACGACGCAGGGGTGCCAATCAGTCGAGGTGTGCCGACAGCAGCCAGGCGGGCACTGACATGCGGCCGTTGCCCTCATCCGCTGCGCCCGCACCCGCAAACTCCTTGAAGTGGGCAGCGTTCTCGCCGACGTTGGCATGGATTCGCGCGGGCCTGATCTCATCGATCACCCAGTACTTCGACACCACGTCGCGCAGCTCCTGCTCGGTGACGGGATGGGCCGGGTTGCTCACGGGCATCGAGGTGCGGTCAAAGACCAGCACGAAGTACGAGGCACCCGGCGCCGCGGCGCGCACGATCGACTGCTGGTAGCCCTCCCGCAGCTCGACGGGCATCGAGTGGAACAGCGTCGAATCGATGATGGTGCCGAAACGCCCGTCGTAGCCGGTGAACGCGCTGATATCGGCGACGTCGAGGCTCACGTTCGTCAGACCGCGCTTCGACGCCTCCTCGCGAGCCAGCGTTATCGCCGTCGCAGACTGGTCCAGACCCACGGCCGTGTACCCGAGTTCGGCCAGCGCCAGCGCCGTCGCGGCCTCACCGCAGCCGGCGTCGAGAACCTCACCGTGAACCCTGCCCTCGGCGATCAGCGCGGCGATCTCGGGCTGCGGCTCGCCGATGCTCCATGGCGGCCGGGCGCCCATACCCATCGCTTCGGCGTCGCCACGGTAGGCGGAATCGAACATCTCGTCACTGGGATTCGTCATTCATTCGGTGTATCAACCTAGTTGATATATGTCAAGATAACTGACATGGTCGACGATGAGAACCGCCCACTCGGGTTTCTGCTGCACCGTGTCATCGCGCACCTGCGGGCCGAAGTGACCCAAAACGCCTTGGAGCCCCTCGGTCTGACCTTCACGCAGTACCTCTGCATGCGACTGCTGGTGCAGACGCCCGGCCACTCCAACGCCGATCTCGCCCGCAACCTGTTCGTGTCGCCGCAGGCGATGAACATGACGGTGCGCGGACTGCAGGAACGGGGACTGGTGACGCGGCCAGCGACGGTGGCATCCGGCCGGTCGCTGCCCGCCGAACTCACCCGTGAGGGCGTCGCACTGCTGGCACGCACCGATGCCGGCGTACGCGAGGCCGAGGAGAGGGTTCTCACGCCACTCTCGGCCCAGGATCAGAGGCACCTGCGACGCATTCTGGCCGAGTTGGGCTAGTGCCCACGCCGAACGTGCCGCCACTGCGAAAAAATCGCCGATTCTTCGCAGTGGCGTCACACTGGGCGGACCCATCGATTCGAACCTGCACCCGACGAACGACTCAGGGCACTTGCCAGCTTCGGCCGGTTCGCCGGGCGCTGTCACGAATCGCGTGTCTACTGCGTCTTAGTTGACGTACCCGACGAATTGGAGGCGACATGGCGGTTCGGACCTTGTTGAACACCGCAGTACCCACGGCCTATCAGACCCTGATCACGCTCAGTGAGCAGGCCGAGACGGCCGCGCTCGAGGCCGGCGTCGATCCGCTGTCCATCGAATTGGTGCGGATCCGGGCCTCACAGCTGAACGGCTGCGGCTTCTGCCTACGGATGCACGTTCGCGACGCACTGGCCAAGGGCGAGACCACCGACAGGATCGCTGTCCTGACGGCATGGCGTGAGACTGCCTACTTCTCCCCCGCCGAGCGGGCCGCGCTGGCGATCGCCGAGGAGATCACCAACATCTCCTCCGCCGCGGCGGGCGCCGACGACGGCGACGCACTGACCGTCGCTGAGGCCGCGGCGTTGCGTTGGGTCGCGATCGCCATCAACGGGTTCAACCGCGTCGCGATCTCGAGTCACTACGCCGTCAAACCCTGACGCACCTGCCTCAGTGCTTGGCGTGGCACGCCTTGGGCGGTGCGGGCGGGAGGTCCAGTGCCGGGTTGCCGTCGAAGAAGCCCACCGGCTTGAGGTGGAATCCCGTGTAGGCGCAGGGCATCACGGGCCAGTCCTCCGGCCGCACCACGTGATGTGCGCCGAGGGTGTACCAGAGCACCACGTCGGTGTCCTCCAGTGGCGCGTCATCGGCGACGTACTCGGGCAGGCCCTGGGGGTCGGCGGATTGGTACATGTAATCGCCGGCGGCGAACATCTCCCTCTGGTCGTACCTGGTGACCCAGAGGTTGTGCTGCACGAATCGGGCGCGGTCGTAGATGTGCGATCCCTCCTGCACCATCACCGGCACGATGTCCTTCGGCACCAACTTGTAGGCCACCGGGGCGCCGAGTTCGTTGCACTTCGACGGGTTGGCGATCTTCCAGTACCGGCCGGTCTGCCAATCCCAGTCCCGCGCACCGTCGGCCTCCGACGCCACCAGCGTGTCGCGGGTGATCCACGCGTTGTGATGCGGATTGAGTGCGGCATCAGGCTCGGGAATCGAATCCACCTCGTACACACTGTTTCCCGGCCCATCGATGCTCATGTCCAGCCGGAAGTTGAAGAAGTGCTGGTGATTGGGCCCGTAAATCCCCGGAGCCACCATCTTGCCCCAGCGCGGCACCTCACCGTCCTCTATGGCACCCGTGGTGAGCACACCGGACAGCTTGACCTCGACCTCGATGGAGGCGTCGTTGTAGAGATACCAGAAGAAGCCGTACTCATAGTTGCCGACGGTGCAGATCATCGAGATCACCAGCCGCCGCGAACGCCGCACCTCAACCTCACCGGTGCGGAAGTCGGTGTGCTTCCAGGAGATTCCGAAGTCCTCCTCGTGCATGCAGATGGCGTTGGGGATCGTCACCGCGTTGCCGTCGGAGTCGTTCACCGTGCCGTCGAAGTAGTGAATCTCACCCAGACAGTCACAGCCAAGCGTCAGCGGGTTGGCCGAGAACCCCATGCCGACCTCACCCATGTCGAAGACGTTCTTGTTCCAGTGCGTCGGCGACGTGTCGCCATACGGCACGACCATCTCCGACAGCGAACCCCGGTACATGATCGGCCGCGTCTCTCCGCGGTCGGTGTAGGAGACCTCGTGCAGCGTGACGCCCTCACGCGGGTTGAAGCCGATCCGCAGCGACCACTTCTGCCATTGCACATGCCAACCATCGACGGTGAAGCTCGGGCCGTCGGGCTGGGTTATCTCGATGGGCTTCACGTCGGAGCGGAACTCGGTGAACGCGGGCCGGTTGTTCTCCTCGAACATGAATCTCGGGTCGTAGTTGCCTGCCGTGGGCGGGAGCGGCACCACACCGTGGTCCTCGATCTCGATGACCTCCATCGTGTCGAGGTTGAAGGTGACGATCAGACCCTCGACCGGGCGCGCGTAGCCGTGTTCCGATGGCGCCGCCCGCATGAACGTCAGCGGACGGCACACCAGTGGCGCGTTGTCGTAGTGATCCTGCGCACCGTAGTAGCCCGCTGGCCACGGGTCGATCATCGCCAGGCTGAAGTCAGTCACGCCGCGCTTGCGCATCGCCTCCTGCCAGCGGGGGTCGTCGCGGACCCTCTCCTCCACCCCCGTCATATGCTCCACCAGATACGACGGGAACCGGCCGGGGATCGACTTCCACGACTCGATCACTCGCGCTCCGAGGTCGACGACCGCCTCGTAGATCATCTTCGCCGCGGCGTCGTACATGGACGCGAACGCACACCGTGGGACCTCGAGACCGACGAAGGTCAGGTCCGCATTCTTCTCCGGCTCGGCAAGTTGAATCATGACGAACTTCAGTGTCGGCGTGGAGTATTCGGATGCCATGATGGTCGAGGCCGCGGCCTGAATCTCGGCGCCGTTCAAAGGGTCCAGCGGATACCGCGTCACCGCTTCACCCATGCTGGACAGAACCGTGTCTTCCATCGTCATGCTGCTACAACGCTTCCGTGTCGGACTTCGCGTCCTTCGTGAGATCGAAGACCGCCAGATGTGCCAGCGCGTCCTCCTGACTTACCTTGTGTGCGGACCGCCTGCCGAACACGAACACGACCAGTCCCAGGGCGAACATGCCCAGGCTGATGCCGCCCACCCATGTCATCCAGGTGGCGGCGGGCACGTCAATCCACGGCGTCACGAACGAGTAGTAGACGCCGCCGATCGTGCCCAGCGTGCCAACGATGACCGTGATCCACACGCCGACCATGCCGCCGGGAATGCGCCAGAACTTCTCCGTGGCATAGCGATCGGCGTACTTCTTACGCGCGACGATCACCGGGATGAGGAAGAAGAAGCCCGACAGCAGCCACACCGTGCTCAGACCGCCTTGCAGATAGATGGTCACGTTGGCCATGCTGCTCTGCGAGTACAAGCCGACCAGAATCAGCGATGAGATGACGCCCTGAATCAGGATGGCGGACACCGGGTTGCGGGTGCGGGGGTTGAGGTGGGTGAAGATGCGCGGGAGGTGTCGCTCGAGGCCCGAGACGAAGATCAGTCGCGAGTAGGCCACCTGGTAGGTCATCAGTGCCACGATGATGATGCCGGCCAGCACGACCGCGCCGATTTCCATCAAACCGGGAAAGCCCGACACCCCGAGGTTGGCGATGACACCTGTCACCGGGTCGATTTCGTCGCTCGGGAGGACCATGATCGTGCCCAGCGTCGTCATCAGGTAGATGGCAACCAGGGCAGTCGAGCCCCAGAGGATCATCCTCGGACCGCTGCGGCGCACCGACAGGAACTCCGCTCCCATGTTGTACGGCGTCTCGACACCGAGCAGATACAGCAGCACGGTGCCGTACAGGAACCCCGCGACGGCGAAGTTGGGGATCGTCGCGTCGTGCCAGCTGAACGGGGTGGCGGAACCGTTCTCGACGGCGAACAGGAGACCGCAGATGAAGATCGTCAGCGTCAGGATGCAGTACACGACGAAGACGACGTTCATGATCCTCTGGTTGGCGGCGAGCTTCGCCAGCGCCAGCCCGATGACCGTCCATAGGATCACCAGCTGCAGGATGATGCTGGTCGTCAACCCGAGTTCAGTGTGGAATGCCAGCAGAAGGAACTGCAGGACGACCGCGGGTGACGACGC
The DNA here is from genome assembly GCF_055419205.1 of Mycobacterium sp. IDUB_39. Classification (NCBI taxonomy): domain Bacteria; kingdom Bacillati; phylum Actinomycetota; class Actinomycetes; order Mycobacteriales; family Mycobacteriaceae; genus Mycobacterium; species Mycobacterium sp. IDUB_39. The sequence goes on along the minus strand of NZ_JBVAXF010000006.1, from coordinate 67,877 downwards.
GGCGTTCAGGATCACCGGCACCCATGACAGGTAACCGCCGATGAATCCCCAGGTTTCGCCCATGGTTCTGGTGGCCCAGATGTACACACCACCTTGTCCGGGCCAGAGGTTTCCGAGTTCCACAACGGCCATGCCGGCGGGGATGAGGAAGGTGAGGATGCCAAGCACCCACATCGGGATGGCCGTCCAGCCACCCGCTGCCATGATCGACGATCCGGTGACCCAGCAGATGATGAACACGTATGCCGCAGTGAGCCCGAACGTGCTCATCACCTTCGGCAGAATCTGTTCGGGGACCAGCTCGGTGGTCATGAGCTTGTCGCGGTCGGATGGTGGGGCTGCTTCGAGTTCTTGTGTCATGACTTCTCTCCCAATCGGATTCACGCGGATCAGTTGACGATTTGTCCGTCTCTCATCCGGACGACACGGCTCGCTTCGTCGGCCACTCCTGCGTCATGAGTGCTGGCCACGACCGTGACGCCGAGCGTCAAGCACAGGTCGCGCAGCATCCGCACCACCGTCTCCCCGGTGCGGTGATCCAGGTTCGCGGTCGGCTCATCGGCAAGTACCAGGGTGGGGTTGCTGATGAGGGACCGCGCGATGGCGGTGCGCTGCTGCTCACCGCCGGACATCTTGGTGGGCTGGTGGTTCACCCGGTGGCCGAGTCCGACGAGTTCGAGCAATTCGGTGGCGCGCTTGCGCAGTGCCTTGCGGTCATAGGGCTCGAACATCAACGGAAGCTCCACGTTCTCGACGGCGGAGAGGAAGGGGATCAGGTTGTAGCTCTGGAAGATGAACCCGATGGTGTCGTGCCGGAGCGCGGCGAACTGGCTCTCGGTGAGCTGCGCGGTGTCCCTGCCCGCCACCTTCACGACCCCCTTGGTGGGACGATCAAGGCCCCCGATGATGTTCAGCAGCGTCGACTTCCCGCTACCACTGGGACCCATCAGGCAGACGAACTCGCCCGGCACGACCTGTAGTTCGGCCGCTACCAGCGCCTTGACCACCTCATCGCCGAACTTGTGCAACTTCCACACGTCGGAGATCTCGATGACGGGTGCCGTCGTCGTGGGCGTCGCGGCCTCAGCCACGCTCGCGTCGATGATGGTCATATCAGCCTCCAGATGAGAGTGAGCGGATCGGTGGCCGCGACGCTGCGTTCCAGGTGGGCACGATGCTGGTGGCCAGTGCGGCCAGGATGCTGACGGCGACGGAGATCACCACGCCGAGCAGTAGCCCGCCGACCGCGACACCGGTGGGAACCAGACCCAGCGCGTTGAGCGCGAACGCGGTGATGACGGCGACTGCCGCTCCCCCGACGGCACCGAGCACCGCGGCGATCGCGGGCTCGACCAGAAGCGCCGCCACGACAGGCCCGCGCGGAATGCCGTTGGCCCCAAGCACTCCCAGCTCACGGGTCCGGTGTGCGACGGTGCGCGTGGTGGCCACGGCCACCTCGACCACGCCCACCAGCAGAACGGTCACCGCGATCAGGACCACCGCACTCGCGATCTGATCTGCGTGGCCGAGCGCTGCCGACTGCGCACGGATACCGTCGGCCATCCCGAACACGATGACGACGAGGAACGCTCCGGTCGCCGTGGTGATCGCGGGCAGGATCATCTCACCGAGCCGTCGGCGAGCCGACAGCCAGCCGTACGCGAGTCCCCTGCTCAGCATATTTCCCCCGTCGCTTCGCTCGCCCCGGTCATATTTCCCCCGTCGCTTCGCTCGCCCCGGTCATCTATCCCCCAACAGGTCAACGGGCCGCTGTTGCAACAGCCGGTGCACGGGCACCAGCGCGCCGACGATGGCCATTGCGGGCAGGAAGGCCGCCACCATCGCCGCTGCCTGGGCCCAGGCGGTCGGTGTCGCGATGTCCGGAATAACCAGGGCGACAGCGGCTCCCGCACCGGCAACCCCGACGACGTACGCGACGATGAACACGATCGCCGACTCGACGAGGAAGAAGTACAGCACCTCGTCGGCCAGACCGATGCTCGACATGATGCCGAACTCGCGCTTGCGCTCAGCGACGGCGGCGAGGAACGACGACAGCGCGATGACGAAGCCGAGGATCAGGCCGATCGTCGAGATCAGGCCCAACGTGGAACTGGTGATCTTTCCCGAGAACAGTGCCGAGTACATCTGCTGGAAGTTCAGTGGACCGGAGCCGCCGACGGTGTCATAGATCAGGCCTGCGCCATGCGGATCGGGTGCGACCGCCGGGTCGGCGGTGGACGGCAGGTCGACGGCGGCGCCGAACACCTGGGCGAGGTCGCGCCGCTTCTCCTGGCCCTTGGGAGCGTGCACCGTCCACCACGCGTGATCGCCGACGACGGCCTGTGCGCGGGCGGTCGAGACGTAGGCGCTCTGTCCCCCACCGGGGGCGACGGCAACCGTCAGGGTGTCACCTGCCAGGACGATCTGATCGCCGGGGTCCTTGCCGAGTCGGTCGGCCAGTTGCGATCCCAATGTGACTTGTTTGCTCGGGATCTCGTCGTTGCCGCGGAGCGAAACCGTCTCACCACCGATGTCCGTGACACCGGAGGGCGTCCAGGTGGCGGTCCAGCCAGCCGGTGCTGTGAACGTTGGTGCGGCACCGCTGGCGACCAACGCCTGGGCAGCCGAGTTGTAGTACACGCCCTCGGCAGGAACAACCCACAGTTGGGCGTCGCCGAGAACGTCGGTCACGGCGTCAGCACCGGTGATCGCGAAACTCGCCGAGATGGTACGGACGATCGTCACACAGGCTATGGCCAGTGCGATACCGACGACGGACAGCACAAACCGCTCGGGGCGTCGGCGGATGTTCGCCAGCGCAAACCGGATCAGACACGTCAGCGTGTTGCCCGAGGTTGCGGTGGCGATCGCCGGTGATCGAACGGTTGTGGGCGCAGGGGTCTCCACACGGAGAAGACTGTGGCCATCCTGTTTCCTCGGTGGCGACTAGCGGTGTCACGCAGGTTAACTCGCCGATGGCACCGTTACGTCACTGTGTCACAGCGGCTACGGATCTCGTCGCGAGCCCAGCCTCGAACACACCTCACCGCACCGAGGATCGCCTCTGCGGCCATTGCGTCAACCGCCCGACCAGCACAGCAGCGCACGGACCGAAGTGACAACGGATACAACGAATCACGGCTACTATCTTCCTGGTGCAAAGATCCGGCGCCACACTCGCGGCCCTCACCCTGCTGCCCGCTCTGCTGATCGGTGGCTGTGCCCAACCGCCCGCTTCCGCACCCGTTTCCACGCCCGCGCATTCGGGGGCGACGTTCGAGTCCGCACCGTGCCCGAACCCCAACATGGTCGGCGTCCCGGCGGCCGATCTCGGCCCGGAGTTCTCCTGCGGTTTCCTGGTGGTGCCGGAGAACCGCAGCCGGCCCGACGGTCGCACCATCAAAATCGCCGTCGCCCGCGCCAAGGCCCAGTCGGCCGATCCGCGCCCCGACCCGCTGGTCTACCTCACCGGCGGACCGGGTGGCCCTGCCCTACCGCTTGGCAACGGTTTGGTCGCGACAGGCCTCAACCGGGACCGCGACCTCATCATCGTCGATCAGCGCGGCACGCTGCACTCACAACCCGCCCTCACCTGCCCCGAGGTCGACGACTTCGTCGACAGCTCACTGGGTATGTCGATCCAGGCGTCGAGTACGGCCGAGAAGGACCTGGCCGCGGTGCGGGCATGCCGCGACCGGCTGGCCGGCGAGGGCATCGACCTGGCCTCATTCGACACCACCGAGAACGCCGCGGACATCGCCGATCTCCGCACCGCGCTGGGAGTCAAGGAGTGGAACGTCTATGGCGTGTCCTATGGCAGTGATCTCGCACTGCAGCTGCTGCGCGATCACCCCGAGGGCATCCGCAGCATTGTCGTGGACTCCCTTGTGCCACCGCAGACGAATCTGATCGAGCAGTTCTGGCCCAGCGCGGCGGAGGGACTAGCGGCACTGTTCGACGCGTGTGAGGCGCAACCCGCATGCGCACGCTCCTACCCCGGTCTGGACGATGAGTTCACGGCCACGGTGAACCGGTTGGCCAGGGAACCTGTCGTCGTCGACGTGCCGGGCACCGCCGGAGCGCCGCACCGGCGAGTGGTCATCGACGGCTACGCACTGGCCAACGTGGTCGTCTCCTCGACGCTGAACACCCGCCTCATTTCAGCCCTGCCCAAGGCAATTCATGCCATCGCCACCGGCGACCCCGCCCCGGCGGCAGGTCTGTTGGCGGCAGCGATCAGTCCTCGCAACATTGTCGGCTACGGCCTGACGTACGGCGTGTTCTGTCGCGAGAGCGTGGCGTTCCTCGATACCCCGACGATTCTCGCCGCGGGACAGCGAGCGCTTCCGCAGTTGCCCGCCGAGGTGTTGTCGCTGGCGCCGCAGGCACCGCGAATCGTCGACGAGTGCCGCGAGTGGAACGTTGGGAGGGCCGACGATGCCGTGCACGCACCGGTGCGCAGCGAGGTGCCCGCGCTGTTGCTGGCAGGCACGCTGGACGCCGTCACGCCACCCAGCCAGGCCGATGTGGTCGCCGAGGGTCTACCGAACGGGCGCGTCGTCCGCATCGCCGGTTCGGGACACGACGTGCTGAGCGCCTCAACGTGCGCACAGCAGATCACGGTCGACTTCCTCGATGACCCAACCGGTTACGACGCGGGATGTGCAGCCACAACCCGCGTACCCCTGTTCGACTAGAGCGCGACCAACGGCGGTCGACGGAACGCGTTGGCGGCCTCGAGTTCGAATGCCAGCTCCAACAACGTGGCGTCCTGGCCCAGCCGTGCGCTGAGCATCACGCCGATCGGCAGGCCGTTGTCCGAGACTGCCAGCGGAAGTGAGATGGCCGGATCGCCCGTGACGTTCTGCAACGGCGTGAACGCCACCCAGTCCACCAGCCGCGAGATGATCTGGCCATAGTCGGCCATCGGGTCCAGATGTCCGATTTTCGGCGGCTCCTCGGCGAGCGTCGGCGTGAGAAGCACGTCGTAGGCCGAGACATCCTTGAGCATGCGCCGTCGCAACGACGCCAGGCGGGTGACCGCCACGGGCAGCCGGTACAGGTTGCGGCCTGCATGCCGTTCCAGGCCCAGCGTGAGGTTGTCCAACTTGCTGCGGTCGAACGAGGGGCCGAATCGCTGCTTGCCGCCACGCACCAGGGCGAATGACAGCAGCGCCCAGTAGAGCAGGAAGTCATCGATGAACGAGGCGGGCACCGGAGGCCTGTCGAGGTACTCGACGCGATGGCCCATCTGTTCAAGAAGCGCGGCTGCCTCCAGCGTTCGCTCGCGTACCTCCGGGCTGGCCTCCCGGATCACCGATTTGGTGAAGACACCGACCCGCAGACGCGAGCGGCCCGGCCCGGTGATGTCACCAATCGGCGCGAGTCTGGGGTTGCGCCAGGTCTTCTCGATTTCGCGGTAGAACGCGGCGGTATCCCGCACGGACCGGGTGACCACGCCGTTGGCGACGATGCGGATCGGCATCTGGCGCATGTCCTTGTCCAGCGGCAGCCGTCCGCGCGATGGCTTGAGTCCCACCAGACCGTTACACGACGCCGGGATGCGGATGGACCCGCCGCCGTCATTGGCGTGCGCGATGGGCACTACTCCGGATGCCACGAACGCCCCCGACCCCGAGGATGACGCCCCGGCGGTGCGCTCGGTGTCCCACGGGTTGCGTACGGCGCCGAGGCGGGGATGCTCGGCTGATGCGCTGAAGCCGAACTCCGACAACTGCGTCTTACCCAGCGGAGTCAGCCCCGTGCCGAGATAGGCGCGCACGAACTCGCCGTCGGTCGCCGCGTGCCGCGGTTCCCACGCGTCGGTGCCCTCCAGCATCGGCATGCCCGCGGCCTGGACGTTGTCCTTGACGAACGTCGGTACCCCGTCGAAGTAGCCGCCGTAGGAGTGTTGCGCCGCGGCCCGCGCGCGAGCCCTGTCAAAGGCCTCGTACGCCAGACCATTGAGCTGCGGGTTGACCTTCTGGGTCCGGGCGATCGCCGCCTCGACCGCCTCGGCGCGGGAGATCTCCCCCGACTTGATCGCGTCGACCACCCCGACGGCATCCAATTCACCCAGCGCGTCGTCGTCGAACGCGGACACAAGTGCCATCGCACCGACGTTAGCAGCTGGCCGAGTAGCTAAACAGGCAGCCAAAAAGGTAGCCCCCAATTCTTGGTGAGGGCACCCTAAGCTGCGAGCGGCCTCTGCTCGTGATCGATCCGAGCCGTGCCATCCAGGATCGGATCAAGGAGCGAAACGCACATCGTGAACATCGACCCCACTCGCGACGAGTCCCTGGGACGTCGAGCGCTGAGCGCCTATCAACGCGACCTCTGGATGATCACGGAACTCTTCCCCGACGTGGCCTGCTATGTGTCGGGCCTGCAGACGCGAATCGTCGGTGACATCGATATCGAGGCGCTCATCGGGTGCTACGAACGCGCCTGGGAGCGCCACGATGCGATGCGCGTGCGATTCGGTGTCGAGGACGGTGTGCCGTACCAGGAATGGGCGCGCCAGATGCCGCCCATCGACCAACGTGACCTGTCGATGCACACCGATCCGGCAGCCGCGGCGCAGGCCGTGATCCAGGCCGAGATGAACACCCCCATCAACCTGCGTGACGGCCAGGTGCCGCTACAGCTCATCGTCTTGCGCGAAAGCGAAACCGCGTACTCGGTACTGCTGCGCTCCCATCACGTCGCGAGCGACGCGACCGGGATGTACACCCTCGCCGCCTTCATCCTCGCCGATTACGCCAGCATCAAGGCCACCGGCCAACCGGCCCCCCTACCCAAGACATCGTTCCGCGACGCCGTGGACGGCGCCCACGCTTACCGGGAATCGCAGCAGTGGATCGATGATCGGGACTTCCTAGTGGACCAGGCCCGCGACGCCGCGGCTGCCGTGTTCGAACGGCCGGGGGTGGAGCTCGCACCGGTCAACCGGTACGTCTGCCAGCTGCCACGGGAATTCGCCAACCGCGTACGCACTCTGGGCCTGCCCTTCTTCCCCTACCTGTGCACCATGGTCGGCACCTACCTGAGCCATGTGCTGCGCAGTGACGACATCACCGTCGGCATTCCGCTGAACAACCGGAACACCCCTGCGGAGATGGGCACTGTGGGAGGACATTTCGCGAACACCCTGCCCCTGCGCATCGACCTCCGATCGCAGTCCGGCCTTGCTGATGTGGTCGCTGACGTCCAACGCCGCGTCAAGAACACCAAGGCCCGGCAGCGCTTTGCCCTCGGCGACCTCATGAGTGAGCTACGCCGCGACGGCCACACGTCGGGACCGCTGTTCGACGTCACGGTCAACTACCTCCGACTGCCCGAGACCAGAGGGCTGTCCGACATCGTGGAGAGCGTCGAGGGCCTGCCTCAGGGGTCCGATGTGCTCACCCTTGCGGTGCACATCCACGAACTCGACACTGACGGCCCGATGGAGCTGATCTTCGACTACGCCACCGATGTCTTCGATGAGGGCTATCCGATCGAATCGGTGGAGCGCCAACTCAAGGCGCTGCTCTACGCCGGTCTCGACGCGCTCGACACCGATCCCAGGACGCTGTCGATGCTGTCGGCCGAGGAGCACGATCTGCTCATCGACCGCAACCGGAGCACCGAGGTGGCATACGACGACACCTCGAGCGTCATCAGCCGGATCATGGCGCAGGCCGCCGCGACGCCCGACGCCATCGCAGCTATAGGCCCCGATTCCGCGGAGACCCTGACCTACGCCGAACTCGCCGCACGGACAACCGAACTCGCCTCCACACTGCACCAACGCGGCATCACCACCGGAGACCGTGTCGGCGTGATCGCCGACCGTGGCCCCGAATTGTTGGTCTCCGTGCTCGGCGCCCTTCACGCCGGGGCCGCGTACGTGCCGATCGACCCGCGCCATCCCGCCGAGCGCATCGGTTTCATACTGCGCGACAGCGGCGCGGCAGCCGTGCTCACCGACCGCGGCGACGTGCAGGAGTTCGCCGGGATCCCGGTGATCACCCCGTGCTCCTCCCCCACCCAGTCCCCGCCCGGCGCGCCCGCACCGTCAGGCCACGACCTCGCCTACGCCATCTACACGTCGGGTTCCACCGGCAACCCCAAGGGTGTGGCCGTCGAGCATCATTCGGTCATCAACCGCCTGGACTGGATGCAACGTCGCTATCCGATCGGACCCGGCGACGTCATCCTGCAGAAGACCTCGATCTCCTTCGACGTGTCGGTCTGGGAGCTGTTCTGGTGGGCGATGCAGGGCGCCGCGGTGGCGCTGCTAGGACCGGGCGGCGAGAAGGATCCGCGCGAGATCGTGCGCGCCATCGACACAGCCAAGGTGACGGTGCTGCACTTCGTCCCGTCGATGCTGACCCCGTTCCTCGAGATCCTCGAGACGTCACCCGACGCCGTCCGCCAAGCCGCCAGCCTGCGGCTCGCCTTCTGCAGCGGCGAGGCTCTGCGCCCACAACAGGTGCTGCGCTGGAACCGCGCGTTCGCACAGTACGGCGAGGCGGCACCCCGTCTCATCAACCTGTACGGACCCACGGAGGCCACCGTGGACGTGTCATCGTTCGACTGCCCACGCGGGCAGGACGTGCCGCCGCGGCGCGTTCCCATCGGCCGGCCGATCGACAACACCCGCCTGTATGTCCTCGGCGGGTTCGATCAACCACAGCCGGTCGGTATCGCGGGCGAACTGTGTATCGCCGGAGCGGGTGTGGCACGTGGCTATCTGAATCGGCCCGACCTGGATGCACAGCGGTTCGTCGCCGATCCATTTCACGCCGGCGAGCGGATGTACCGCACCGGCGACCTGGCGCGGCGGCTTGCGGACGGTCAGCTCGAATACCTCGGCCGGATCGACCGTCAGGTCAAGATCCGGGGCAACCGCGTCGAGCCCGGGGAGATCGAGAACGTCCTCATCGACCTTCCCGGAGTGCTCGATGCCGTGGTGATCGCCGACGAGACACCCAGCCGTGGCACGCATCTGGTGGCGTTCTATGTGGGTTCACCGGACCTGGACGCAACGGCCCTGCGCACGCAACTGGCTGGGCGAATCCCGGACTTCATGCTTCCCGCACAGCTCTTGGCAGTCGAGCACATTCCCGTCACTTCCAGCGGCAAGGTGGACCGACCGGCACTGCTGGCCACCCGAAGGACGGCGGCAGGGCCACGCCATGCCGGGGCGCGTACCGATGTGCAGGCCACCCTCGTCGCGGTCTGGCAGGAGGCGCTCGACGTCGCGTCGGTGTCGATCCATGACAACTTCTACGACCTCGGTGGCGACTCGATCCTGACCCTGCGCGTCCGGGCGCTGGTCGAGGCCCGTGGCCTGACACTGGATACCCGCGATATCGCCAACCACCCGACGATCGCCGAACTATCCGACTACGTCAGTGTTCTCGGCGACGACGGCACTGAGGTGGCACCTCCGGTCCGCCCCTTCGAACTCGTCACGTCAGTCGATCGGCCCAGACTGGGCCACGTCACCGACGCCTACCCCTTGACTCGGCTGCAGTTGGGCATGCTGTTCCACAGCCATGAGACGGAGCACTCGCCGCTCTATCACGACGTCTTCCGCTACTCCCTGCGCATGACGTGGAACGAGCGGGCGTGGCGGATGGCACTGGAGAGGCTGATCGCGCGGCATCCTGCCCTTCGCACGTCATTCGAGCTCGCAGGCTTCACCGAGCCGCTGCAACTCGTGCACCCGCTCGTCACCCCGGATGTCGATATCGTCGATCTGCGCAACAACTCTCAGATTGACTCGGAATCCATTGTGCACGCGCACATCAATCAGCGCCGTCACCTTGGGTACCGGTTGGATCGGCCGGGACTGCACCACTTCGGTGTCTTCCTGCTACCCGACCACATCGACGTGGTGTTCTCATTCCACCACGCGATCCTCGACGGCTGGAGCGTCTCCACCCTGCTGGCCGAACTGCTCCACGAGTACCACTGCATGGGCGACGAGGGGGTCGCCGGCGCGATCGCCGCGGAACTGCCGTCGTTTGCCGAATACGTTCGTGCGGAACGTCTCTCGCTGGACGACACACACGACCGCGCCTACTGGTCGGACCTGCTCGCCGATGCCACGCCGACCCGAATTCCCGGCATGGTTCATCACATCCCTCGCGGCGTGGGCGAATCCGACTCCCGGGTGCGGCGCGCCATGGTCATCCCAGCGCCACTGGCCGCCGACGCCGTCCGGTACTCGGGCGTCGAGCACGTGCCGGTCAAGGCCGTGTACCTCGCCGCGAACCTGCTCGTCGTCGGCCTGTTCGCAGGACACTCCGACGTCACCTGCGGCGTTGTGACGCATGCACGTCCCCAGCTCACCAACGCCGAACTGACCGCAGGCCTGTTCCTCAACGCCGTACCGGTGCGCGTCGACACGGCCGCCGCGACGTCGCGCGCAGTCGTCCAGGCCGTCTTCGAGCAGGAACGGGAGAGTGCCGCCCACACCGCGTACCCGCTGGCCGATATCCAGCGCGATGCGGACCTGGCCGTCGACGTGGCATTCAACTACGTCAACTACCACCAGGCCGGCGCGCTGGTGCAGTCACTGGACATCGAACTGGTCAACGTCGAAGCCCACGAGGACACCAACTTCGCCCTGTTGGTCACGGTGTTTCGGGATCCCCGCGACGGAACGATGACGCTGCAGCTCGACGGTGACCCGGCGATGTACACGGGCGAACAGCTCGACCTCATCGGTGCCACCTATCTGGCCACGCTGGCGAGCATCTGCGCCGATCCCGCCGCACCGATCGAATTCACGCAGCTCGCACCCGCGGTAGCAGATGAGGTCGCCGGCGCTGTCACTCGCAGTGTCACAGACACCGTCGTCGACCTCTTCCTCGACCGTGTCAACCGCCACCCGCAGGCCATCGCGCTCGAATTCGGCACTCGCACCGTTACTTACGGCGAACTCGCCGAGATGTCAGCGGCTGTCGCCGCCGGGTTGGTCGAACACGGCACCCGCCCGGGCGACCTGGTGGCATTGACCGCGGCCCGCGGCCCGGAACAGATCGCCGCCGTGCTCGGCATCGCACGCGTCGGAGCGGCCTGCGTGCCGGTCGATCCGGCCTATCCGGCCGCGCGACGGGCTGCCATGCTCGCCCAGGCCGGGCGTGTCACCGTCATTGCCGACGCTGACATCAACGCGCTCCTCGCCACCGGCCGTGCACATCCCGTGGCGCTGCCGGCCGTGAATCCGGAGCGACCCGCCTACGTGCTGTTCACCTCCGGGTCCACCGGCCTGCCCAAGGGCGTCGTGATGCCGCACCGCGCGCTGGCGAACCTGATCACCTGGCAACTGTCCACCAGCAGCGGGCGCAGCAGGGACTCCGACGGGGCACCGTCGACGTTGCAGTTCGCCCCCTTGTCGTTCGACGTCTCATTCCAGGAGATCTACTCGACGCTGTGTGGCGGCGGTCGGTTGATCCTGTTGTCGGAGGATGACCGTCACGACCTTCCGACACTGCTGCACACGCTCGACGACACCCGCACCGAACGGGTCTTCCTGCCCTACGTGGCGCTGCAGTCGCTCGCTGAGATCGCCGCGGCGCGCGCAGTGGTGCCCGCCGGGTTGCGGATCATCGTCTCCTCCGGGGAACAACTGCGGATCACCGACGAGATCCGGGCGCTCTGCACCGGCATCGGCGGATCCGATCGCGAAGGCCTCATCGTCGAGAACCAATACGGCCCCACCGAGACTCACGTTGTCAGCCACCACACCATGACCGGCGACGCGGCTCTGTTCCCGGCGCTGCCACCGATCGGCGTACCCATCGACAATGTCGCGGTAGTGGTTCTCAACTCCGAGGGCCACCCCGTCGCCGACGGTGTCCCCGGCGAGATCTGGGTCGCTGGCGCTGCCCTGGCCGACGGCTACCTGGGCAGCCCCGATCTCGCCGCCCAGGCGTTCCAGACAGTTCCGGCGCTCCACGGGACCCGGATGTATCGCACCGGCGACATCGGACGCCGCCTGCCCGGCGGAGCCCTCGTCATCGGCGGACGGCTCGGCACCCAGGTCAAGGTGCGCGGACATCGCGTCGAACCGATGGAAGTCGAGCTGGCAGTGGGCCACGCGGCGGCTCCGCACAGCGGTGTAACCGAGGTCGCCGTCGTTGCCCGACCCAGCAGCGACGGATCAAGCGCCGGAACCCAACTCATCGCATACCTGGTGGGCCGCCCAGACGACGGCGTGGTGACCGCGATCAGCACCGCGATGTGCGACGTCCTACCCGGCTACCTGATTCCCGCCCGGTTCGAGTGGCTCGACACTATGCCACACACGCCGAGCGGTAAGCGCGACGATCGTGCGCTCGCCACGATGGCGAAGGCGATGGCGACGCGACATGTCGATCACGTCGCACCACGCGACGAACACGAAACCGTGATCGCCGCACTGATGGCCGACGCGCTCGGCGTCAGCGAGGTCGGCGTGCTCGACGACTTCTTCGCCCTCGGCGGAGATTCGCTCTCGGTCATTCGGTTGGTGGTCGGAATCGAGCAGCGGTACGGAATCAGCATCCCGATGTCGACATTCAGCGCCGGATCGACTGTGGCGGAGCTGGCGCAGCGGGTGGCGCACCGCCGCGTCTCGGCCTTCGACCCCGTGGTTCCCGTCAAGCCGACCGGAGACCGTCCGCCACTGTTCCTGGTACACCCCATCGGCGGAAATGTGCTGTGCTACAACGAACTCGGGCGCGCACTTCCTGACGATCAGCCTCTCTACGCCCTGCAGGCATCCGGTATCGAGGTCGGCACCATCGCCAGCGAATCGATTCCACAGATGGCCCACGACTACCTGGAGGCGATCCGGCGCATCCAGCCCGAGGGCCCCTACCATCTCGCGGGCTGGTCGCTGGGCGGTCTCATCGCCTTCGAGATGGCCCGCCAGCTGGAGGAAGCCGGCACCGAGAAGGGCTCGCTGGTGTTGCTGGACACCATCACCATGCGACCGGAGGCGTCAGCCGAACTTCCGGCGTCCAAGCTGTACTCCTATTTCCTGTGGGAGCTGCTGTGGGGCACGCTCGGCGCCGACACCCCGGTCAACCCGCTCCCAGACGACCTCGAGTCCGACGACGACGCGCTCGACGTCATAATCTCCCGCGCGGCCGATCACGGTGTACTACCGCGCACAGGATCTCGAGAACTGGTTCGGCGACTGCTCGATGTCTTCCGCGCGGCCTGGCGGGCGGGGGCGGCCTACCGACCCACGCCGATCGCGTTGGACGTGACACTGCTGCGCGCCTGCGAGCCGCTGCCCGAGATACTGCGCTCCGCCCATGACGTGGGTGGATCCCGCTATGCCGAGCCCACCTACGGCTGGGACACCCTGGTCGGCGGCCACCTCGACGTCATCGACGTGCCCGGTGATCACCTCACCATGGTCACCGAGCCGCACGTCGCGGTGCTGGCAGCCCATCTCGCCGATCACGTGGAGCGGCAGTCGAACTACCTCGGAGTGACGAATTGAGTAACGCGGCGGGCAACCGTTCGGCGATCGTGGTCGGCGCAGGCATCGGCGGGCTGACCGCTGCGGTGGCTCTACGGCAGGCCGGCTTCAAGGTGACGTTGTGCGAACGCTCCCCCCACCTGCGGGCCGCCGGGTTCGGGTTGGCGGTGCAGAGCAACGCGATGCACGCGCTGCGCACCCTGAACCTCGGGCTAGACGATGAGATGCTGCGGGCAGGCGGGCAGGTCACGACGTTCAGCTTCCGAGACACCAAGGGAAAGCTGCTGCGGCGGCTCGACCTGACCCCGATCGACGATGCGCTGGGCGCACCTTCGGTGGTGTTGGCGCGCAAGGATCTTCACGACATCCTCCTGCGGGACGCGGGCAGCGGACTGCGAGTCGAGGCCGGTGCCGAGGCTGTGCGTTTCACCGAGACCGATGACGCCGTCGTACTGCACCTGGCCGACGGTCGCGCGCTGGAGGCCGATGTTCTGGTGGGTGCCGATGGCATCAACTCGGTGATCCGCACGCAATTGCACGGCACCGCGGCTCCGCGTCCCGGCGGGTTCGTCTGCTGGCTGGCACTCGCACCCTTCATGCCGACCTCTCTGCGCGAGGGCGAATCGATCCACTACTGGGGACGCGGTTCGCGGTTCGGCCTGCACGACTGCGGGAACGACTCGATCTACTGGTGGGCCACCATGCCGGCCGAGCCCGAGCTCGCGGCGAACTGGCCGCATGGCAAGGATGACCTGCAGCGTCGCTTCGCCGACTGGTGCCCGGACGTCAACGAGATCATCACCCGCACAGACGAATCCGCTATCCTCGCGGTGCCTGCCCTGGATCGCCCACCCCTGAGCCGGTGGGGAACCCGCCGAGTGACGCTGCTCGGTGATGCCGCACATCCGATGCTGCCGAGCCTCGGGCAAGGGGCCAACTCCGCGATCGAGGACGCGGTGGTGCTCGGGCACGCGCTGGCCAGCCACCGCGATCCCCGGTCGGCTCTGCAGGCTTACGAACGGCGCCGGCTCCCCCGGACGACGAATCTCGTCGACGGTTCGCTGTCCCTGGGGCGCATCGAGCAGAGCAGCAACCGCGCTACGGTCACCACCCGCAGCCGAATCATCCGGCATGCACCTGATAGCAGGGTGCTCGACTTCATGTCGAAACCGATGACGTGGCCCGGATTCGGCGACGGTGGTCCGGGTGCGGGCCTTCCGCGCCCGTTGTCGACGCTGGAGCGCTGGCACTGGACGGCCGACCGGGTATCGCCGCTGAACATCGGTGCCAGGGTCCGTATCGAGGGTCGCGTCGACCCCTCCGAGGTACGCGCAGCTCTGGACGCGCTGGTGCGCCGCCACCCGCTGCTGCGCGCGGCGGTTCGCCCTGGCAAGGGCGGCCTTTCGTTCGTCCCAGGGGTGCCGCGTGCCGTTCCGCTGCGCCTCGTCGGCGAGGGGTCGTGGCGCACGGAGGTGGACCACGAGCTGCGCGAGCCACTCGATGCCGACGGCCCACTGCTGCGCGCCACGCTGATAACCGTCGAACCCGATGTGCACGATCTGATTCTCACGTCGACATATGCGCTGGCCGACGGGATTTCCATCGTGGCGCTGTGCCGTCAGGTACTCGAACTCGCCACCGACGGCGACCCCGGTGGCTGGCGACCCGAGATCGCCGCACCTGCCGGCCCAGAAGACCTGATGCCCAACCCGTTTCGGGGACTTCGCGGAAAGTGCCGCGCCCTGGGCAGGATGGCTGCCGACGCCACCGCCGGGAGCGGCGGCGTCTCGATGGAACGGCTGCCCGCCGAGACATCCGTGCCACCGCGCGACAGGCGCACCCGGCTGGCGAATCGCGTCATCAGCGGCGACGAGTTCACGGCCTTTCTCGAAGGGTGCCGCACTCGACGCATCCTGCCCGAGGCCGCAATCGCGACGGCGCTCGCGATGGCGGCGGCGGTCGACACCGACGCCCCCTCAGCAGGTTTCGCGGTCAGCGTTTCGGTGCCGTTCCGAGCCCATCTGACGAAATTGCCCGACCCCGATGCGACTGGCAGCTACCAGGCCATGGTGGCGCTGCCCGTTGCGTGCGCACCGGGACGGTCACTGTGGCAGACCGCCACACCGTTCGATGGCCGGCTGCGCACCGCGATAGACGCACGCCACCATCTGGCCAACCTCCCGCTGCTTGGCGCCATGGCGGCGGCTACGCCAAAGCACACCGACCGGGTCGTCGCCGGATTGGACGGCCACGGCCCGGGCAACCTGTGCACCAGCGTGGTGGACACCAGCGGTTTTCCCGCGCGCCTCGGCGACTGGTCGCTGTCAGGCGTTCAGGTCGTCTCCGGGATGTCCATCAGCGGTTACCTCATGCTGTACGCCACCGTGGGACGCGACGAGCTGTCGTTGAACCTCGGCTACGTCGACGGCATCATCTCGCGAGGGCGCGCAGAGGAACTGATCGAGAACACCGCCGCTGCACTGCGTGGGGCTGTCTCCGATACCGCGATGGCCGAGACAGCCGCGCCGATCGGCGTCGACACGCGTCGGTGAAACTAGAAAACCCCGCGCCGCCGGGATCACCGGGGTTGGCGCGGGGTTTTCCGTGTTGAGCGGTTGGTGCGCCGCTCAAGTTCGTTTCGGCTCCTAGGCCTGGCCGACCTCGAAGCGGACGAACCGCGTCACGGTCACGCCGGCCTCGTCGAGCAGTGCCTTGACGGACTTCTTGTTGTCAGACACCGACGGCTGGTCGAGCAGCACGACGTCCTTGTAGAAGCCGGTGATACGACCCTCGATGATCTTCTGCAGCGCCTGTTCGGGCTTGCCCTCGTTGCGGGCAGTCTCCTCGGCGATGCGGCGCTCGTTGGCCACCAGGTCGGCGGGGACGTCGTCACGCGTCAGGTACTTGGCCTTCAGCGCGGCGATCTGCAGAGCGACCGCGTGTGCGGCCTCCTTGGAATCGCCGGTGTACTCGACGAGCACACCCACCGCGGGCGGCAGGTCGGCGGCACGCTTGTGCAGGTACGTCTCAACCTGGCCGTCGAAGTACGCGGCACGCCGCAGTTCGAGCTTCTCGCCGATCTTGGCGCTCAGCGCCGCGACGGCCTGCTCGACCGTCGAGTCGCCTGCCTTGGCCGCCTTCAACGACTCGACATCGGTCGCCTTCGCCGCGGCTGCGGCGGTGACGACGAGGTCGGCGAGCGCCTGGAACTCGGCGTTCTTGGCGACGAAGTCGGTCTCGGAGTTGAGCTCGACCAGCGCGCCGTCCTTGGCGACGACCAGACCTTCGGCAGTGGCACGCTCAGCGCGCTTGCCGACGTCCTTGGCGCCCTTGATGCGCAGCAACTCGACGGCCTTGTCGAAGTCACCATCGGCCTCGACCAGTGCGTTCTTCGAGTCCAGCATGCCGGCGCCGGTCAAGTCGCGAAGCTTCTTGACGTCGGCAGCGGTGTAGTTCGCCATTCTCAGCTCTCCGGGGTCGGCTCGGTCGGGGTTTCGGTCGCTGCAGCAGCGGCCTCGGGTGCGGCGGCCTCGGGGGCAGCAGCCACCTCCGCTTCGGCGGGGGCACTCGCGGTAGCGCCCTCGAGCAGCTCCTGCTCCCACTCGGTGAGCGGCTCAACCACCGCGGCGTCGGACTTGTCGCTGGCACCCGCGCCGGCCCGTGCCTTCAGACCCTCGGCGACCGCGGAGGCCACCACCTTGGTCAGCAGTGCAGCGGAGCGAATGGCGTCGTCGTTACCCGGGATCGGGTAGTCGACGAGGTCGGGATCGCAGTTGGTGTCCAGGATCGCGATGATCGGGATGTTCAGCTTGCGAGCCTCCGCGACGGCGAGGTGCTCCTTGTTGGTGTCGACGATCCAGATCGCCGACGGCACCTTGACCATGTCGCGGATACCGCCGAGGCTGCGCTCAAGCTTGTTCTTCTCGCGGGTCAGCATCAAGATTTCCTTCTTGGTGCGTCCCTCGAAGCCACCGGTCTGCTCCATGGCCTCAAGCTCCTTCATACGCTGAAGACGCTTGTGCACGGTGGAGAAGTTGGTGAGCATGCCGCCCAGCCAGCGCTGGTTCACGTAGGGCATGCCGACGCGGGTCGCCTCGTCAGCGATCGACTCCTGCGCCTGCTTCTTGGTGCCGACGAACATGATGCTGCCACCGTGGGCGACAGTCTCCTTGACGAACTCATACGCCTGATCGATGAAGGTCAGCGTCTGCTGCAAGTCGATGATGTAGATGCCGTTGCGGTCGGTGAAGATGAACCGCTTCATCTTGGGATTCCAGCGACGGGTCTGGTGCCCGAAGTGTGCGCCGCTATCAAGCAGCTGCTTCATGGTCACTACGGCCATGTCTAGTCCAGCTTTCATTGTCGGTTGTCGTCCGGAGTCGGGGTGACGCCGGACCCTGGCGCCTGTTGCAAGCCGGACCCATCTCGAATCGTTCGAGGCGGGACCGCCCGGCGTGCGAATGCGAACCCTGGAACTACGGGGCTGCGGTGCAGGCGCGCGAAGTCAATCCACAGTTGCGGATTGCGGGACTGAGTTTACACCGTTGACGTGCATGCTTTTGCCACGGCGATATCCACAGTGGCGAATTCGTCCACAGCGGGCGGTTTCGGCCCTTGGCATCGCTGTCTGCACCCACTGAACTGGGACTATGCGAATACTAGCCCTGTGCTGGCTGCTCTGCCTGGTGTGCGCGACCCCGGCCTGGGCGTCCGACGGACGGTTGGAGTGGCCGCTGCGGCCCCGGCCTGCGGTGGTCCGTGAGTTCGACGCACCGTCGCCCAACTGGACGCGGGGCCACCGTGGTGTGGACCTCGCCGGGTCCGCCGGTCAGATCGTCCACGCCGCCGGCCCCGGGACCGTGGTGTTCGCGGGAGAACTCGCCGGTCGGCCGGTGGTGTCGATCGCACACCCCGGTGGGCTGCGGACCAGTTATGAGCCGGTGCGCGCGTCGGTGCGACCCGGCACGCTGGTCACCGCCGGCACCTCGCTCGGCGAGTTGATCGCCGGTCACGCGGGCTGCCCGGTATCGGCGTGCCTGCACTGGGGCGCGATGTGGGGTCCGGCGGCGCGGGCGGACTACCTCAATCCGCTGGGACTACTCGCCACGGCGCGGGTTCGCTTGAAACCCCTACATCCCTAGTCGTCCGAGGAAGCCGAGCATCGCGTCGACGACGACATCGGGTTGGTCCCGCTGCACCCAATGACGGGCGCCTGCGACGACGTTGAGTTCCGCGTCGGGGATCAGCGACGCCGCCTGTACCGCGTGGGCGACCGGCACGCCTGGGTCGCAGCTGCCGTGGATGATCAGGGCCGGGGATGTGAAGCTCGGCAGTTGCGCGGTGTAGTCGGTCGCGAGTCGATTCCATCGCACCTGGTCTCGCTGCCAGCTCTCGAACGCCTCGAAACCATCACCACGCGCGGCCGCCGACGCGACCTCCGCCATCAGCGCGTCGGTTCGTTGCGCGGGGTCACCGATGAGCGCCGTCATGCTCCACGCCATGGCCCGCGGGCTGCGCGCCATCCATTGCGTTGTCGCACCGAGCAGTCCGGTGCGCAGTGTCGCCCAGGTCAGCATCTGTCGCGGTAGCGACATCGGTCCATCGGACAACCTCGGCATGATCCCGTAGCTGCCGAGCAGCATCGCGCCGGCGACCCGGTGTGGCCGGTCCAGTACGTGGCCGATGGTCATACCGCCGCCCAGCGAGAGGCCGCCGAGCACGTAGGAGTCCAGCGCCAGCGCGTCGGCCAGCTCCCCGACGTAGCCGACGAGGCGCTCCTGGGTGACCTGCCATGGCGCGGAGGCGCTCTCACCGAAGCCCGGATGATCGGGGGCAATGACGCGGTAGCCTGCGGCCGCGAGCCGTGGTCCGACGCCACCCCATGACAGTGACGCGTTGTCGACTCCACCACCGTGCAACAACATGACCGCCGGCGCCTGCGGACTCCCGGATGACCATTCAAGGGCCGAAACCGAACCCCAGGACATATCGATAGTGGACCGAATGACGCTGATAGAGGGCTCCTCTGCTCCCCCGTGATCCTACGCGGGCTTACCGTCGAGACATGGGCTCGGCATCGCAGTCGCACACCTCTCGTCCGATGCGCTTCGGATTGACCACGGCGCTGCCGCGCGGTCGCGAGTTCGGTGACTTCGCCGTGTCGGTGGAGGCAGCCGGTTTCGACGTCATGACGTTCGCCGATCACCTCGTCCCACGCTGTCGCCGTTCGTCGGTGCCACCGCCGCGGCCATGGCGACCACGACCCTGCACACCGGGACCCTGGTGCTCAACAACGACTTCCGCCATCCCGTCGACGTGGCGCGTGAGACGGCCACCCTTGCGGCGGTCTCCGGCGGCCGCTTCGAACTGGGCCTTGGCGCGGGTCACATGCGGTCGGAGTACGACGCCGCAGGCCTGCCGTTCGACGTAGGCGGTGTCCGGGTGTCGCGCCTCGAGGAGTCTGTCGCGGTGATCCGCTCGCTGCTCGACGGCGATGCCGTTGACGTCGACGGCACGCACTACCGGGTGCACGCACCGGGCGGCGCCCTGGTCGCTGCCCCGCCCACGCGGGTCCCGATCCTGATCGGCGGCAACGGGACCCGCGTACTTGCGCTCGCGGGGCGGATCGCCGACATCGCCGGGCTCGCGGGCATCACCCACAACCACGACGCCTCGCGTGTGCGGCTGACCCACTTCGACCCCGAGGGACTCGAGGACCGCATCGCGGTCGTGCGGGATGCGGAAGGGTCCCGCTTCGATGCCATCGAACTCAATGCACTGATCCAGTTCGTCGTGCCCACCGACGATCGCGGCGCTGCCGCCGCGGAGCTGGCCGCCACGGTTGATGGCACCGCGCCCGAGCTGCTACTTGAGTCGCCGTTCGTCCTGATCGGCACGCACGAGCAGATGGCACAGACACTCGCCGACCGGCAGCGGCGGTTCGGCATCAGTTATTGGACGGTGTTCGACGAGCTGCCCGGACGCGCCTCGGCGCTGCCCGATCTCGCGAAGGTCATTGCACTGTTGCGGAATTGAGTGCTGCTGCGCGATTACGCGCGTGGGTGCGCCTGGTCGTGCACGGCGCGCAGCCGAGCGACGGTGACGTGCGTGTACAGCTGGGTGGTGGCCAGCGACGAGTGGCCCAGGAGCTCCTGAACGACGCGCAGGTCGGCACCGCCCTCGAGCAGGTGGGTTGCCGCACTGTGCCGCAGACCGTGGGGGCCGATATCGGGCGCACCGGCTACCGCAGCCATGGTTTGGTGCACGACGGTGCGCGCCTGACGCGGGTCGATACGTCCACCGCGGGCGCCGAGCAGCAGGGCTGGGCCGGACGCCGGGGTGGCCAGCGCGGTCCTGCCGTCGGAAAGCCATGCCGCCAAGGCTCTTCCGGCTGGCTCACCGAAGGGCACGGTGCGTTGCTTGTTGCCCTTGCCCAGCACCCTCAGCAGCCGCCGCGACGAGTCGACGTCATCGACGTCGAGACCGCACAGCTCGCTGACACGAATTCCGGTGGCGTACAGCATCTCCACGATGAGGCGGTCGCGTAGTGCGAGCGGGTCGCCCTGCTGGGCTCCTGAGGTCGCGGCATCCATGGCGTCGAGCGCCTGGTCCTGGCGTAGCACCGCGGGCAGTGTCCGATGCGCCTTGGGCACCTGCAAGCGCGTCGCCGGGTCGGTGTCGAGCAGGCCGCATCGCGACGCCCACGCGGTGAACGTCTTGACCGCCGAGGTGCGCCGAGCCAGCGTCGTACGAGCCGCGCCGCCGGAGGCCTGTGCCGAGAGCCAGGAGCGGAGCACGGGCAGCGTCAGTTCTGCCGGCCCGCCGTTGGGGTTCCGCTCTCGTACGAATGTGAACAGCGCCCTGAGATCGCCGAGGTAGGCACGGCGAGTGTGCTCGGATCGGCCGCGTTGCAGCGCGAGGTACTCGTCGAACTCCTCGAGCACCGCCTCGACCTGAACCGTCGTCACCTCACCACCGTTGCAGAGATTCGCCCGAGACCGCGTGAGGCGGTCGGGGGTGTGATGGTTTCGAGACTTTCCCATGCCACGCCCACCCGCGAGTGCGCGTGTCTGCGGGCGACACGCCGGTCTCAGATCCGACTCTGCGCGCGCTCACCAAATTGGCGAAAACTCTTCTGTCCCTTTGGTTTCACTAGTCACAAACCAGGCCAAACCTGTCGGTGCATCGAACTAGTGTTCGAGATATGTCAGTGGCGGAGTTGCATGACTACGAGGGCCCGGTCGCCGCGGCCCTCGACGTCCTCGACACCGCCCTCGATGACCTGGACCAGGCCTGCCTCGACACGATGAGCCACCGCCGACTCCTCGACGTCATGGACCGCCTGGAGCGGGTGAACCGCAGACTGCCCGTCACCGAGCAGCGCGTCCTCAACCGGCTGGCCGCTGAGGCCAACCCGCTCGAACTCGGTGACACCACCCTGCCAAGGCTGGTGGCATTCCGGTTGCGGATCAGCGTCAACGAGGCCAGCAAGCGCATCCGCTGCGCCGCCGACCTGGGCCCGCGCCACACCCTGACCGGCCAACCCCTGCCACCAGTGCTCGAGCACACCGCCGCCGCCCAGGCCCGCGGCCAGATCAACACCGAACACATCGCGATCATCCGCAAGTTCTTCGCCGACCTACCCGAGCACATCGACACCCACACTCGCCAGGACGCCGAGACCGATCTGGTGCGAGTGGCCGTCAAACAGAGCCCCGAGGGTCTGCGCAGTGCCACTGCTCTGCTGCTGGCGCTGCTACACCCCGACGGGGACTACACCGACACCGAACGCGACCGCCGCCGCGGCATCTCGATCGGCAACCAGGGCGCCGACGGGCTGAGCCGCATCAGCGGACACCTCACCCCACAGGCGCGGGCCACCCTCGAACCCATCTTCGCCAAATGGGGCAAGCCCGGCATGTGCAACCCCAACGACCCCACACCCACCATCGACGGCGAACCCACCGACGCCTCCATCGACGCCGATGACCGCACCCAATACCAACGCAACCACGACGCCCTACTCGCCATGGGCCGCAACCTGCTGTGCTCAGGACAGTTGGGTCAGCACCACGGGCTACCGACCACCATCATCGTCACCACCACCCTGCAGGAACTGGAATCCGGCACAGGCCACGCCATCACCGCCGGCGGCACCCGGCTACCCATGCGCGACCTGATCGCACAGGCCTCCCACTCTTTCCACTATCTGGCGGTGTTCGACAAGCACACCGAAGCGGCCCTCTACCTCGGGCGCACCCGCCGCTGCGCCACCGGCGCACAACGCGTCGTGCTCTACGCAAGAGACCGCGGCTGCACCCGCCCCGGCTGCACAGCATCGGGCTACAAATGCCAAGCCCACCACGCCGTCACGGACTGGAAGAACGGCGGCCAGACCAACATCGACGAACTGTCACTGGCCTGCGGACCCGACAACCGCCTCATCGAACAAACCCAGTGGATCACCCGAAAACGCAAAGACGGCCGCACCGAATGGATCCCACCCCCACACCTCGACACCGGCCAAGCCCGCACCAACGACCTGCACCACCCCGAACGCATGCTGCACCCACCCGAGGACGACGACCAAGACGGCGACCCCGTCTAGGTGACGGGCCGCAACACATCCGGTGTGAGGTCGGCGAGCGAACGGTAGCCGTCGATGCCCATGATGAGGTCCGCCTCGGCGAGGAGTGACCTCAGCACGTGCACCACTCCGTCGGTGCCACCCAAAGCCATGCCATAGGCGTAGGGCCGCCCGATGCCCACGGCCGTCGCACCGAGCGCCAGCGCCTTGACGATGTCGGCGCCGCTTCGGATACCCGAGTCGAACAGCACCGGCACTCCGTTGGCGGCCTCGACCACACCGGGTAGGCAGTCGATCGCGGGCAGTCCCCCATTGGCCTGTCTGCCACCGTGATTGGAGCAGTAGATGCCGTCGACGCCGTCGTCGATGGCGCGGCGTGCGTCATCAGGATGACAGATACCCTTCACCAGGAGGGGCAATGTGGTCAGGGATCGCAGCCAGGGCAGGTCCTCCCACGACAGTGAATTACCGAACCACGACACCCACTGGAGCACCGTGGCTTGCGGGTTCTCCTCCGGTGACTGCCCCAGCGCGGCGCGGAAGACCGGATCGCTGGTGTAGTTCGACAGGCACTTGCCGCGGAGCTGCGGGAAGTTCGACGTCGACAGATCGCGTGGCCGCCAACCCGGTACCCATGTATCCAGCGTGACGACGATGCCCTTGTATCCGGCGGCCTCGGCACGTGACACCAGGCTCGCCGCCATGTCGCGGTCGGTGGGCGTGTAGAGCTGGAAGAACCCTGGGGTGTCACCGAATTCGGCGGCGATGTCCTCGAGGGGATCCTCGGTCAGCGTTGACACCACCATCGGCACCCCGGTGCGTGCCGCCGCGCGTGCGGCCGCCAGGTCGCCGTGGCCATCCTGTGCGCACAGCCCGATCACACCGATCGGCGCCATGAACACCGGTGAGGGCAGCGTGAGGCCGAACAAGTCCACCGAGAGGTCGCGCTCCTTGGCCCCGACGAACATGCGGGGCATCACGCCCCAGCGTTCGAACGCGGTGACGTTGACGCGCTGTGTGCGCTCGTCCCCCGCGCCGCCGGCGACATAAGACCACAGCGACGGCGACATCGCCGACTGGGCCCTGCCCTCCAGATCCTCGAACGACATCGGCAGTGCGGGCACGATGCCGGACAGGCCCTGGAGGTAGATCTCTAACTGATAGTCACCGAACGCCATGACCTAAGGGTGCCAGTTGATGGTCAGCCGTCGGTGCCGGATTCTGCTTTCGCCAGTTCAGCCTTCCACTGACGGAACGTCTCCTCAGTGCGGCCACGACGCCAGTAGCCCGAGATGGACGCCGACTTCGCACCAACGCCACGCTCCTTGCGGATGTAGTGCCGCAGGTTGTGCATGACAGCCTGCGCCTCGCCGTGGATGAACACACTCACCCGGCCGGGCAGCCACGACGCCTCAGTGACCGCCGCGACGAGCGGCGCGTTGTCGCCCGCGATGTCATCGGACACCAGGTCGGCACGACCGCCTCGGTAGATCCAGCGCACCTCGACACCATCGGGCGCTGCCAACGGCACCTCGTCGTCAGGGCCGCTCACCTCGATGAACGCCTGTCCAACGGCATTGCGTGGCAACGCTTCCAGCGCCGCACTCAGCGCGGGCAATCCGGCCTCGTCACCGGCTAAGAGGTGCCAGTCGGCTTCCGGATCCGGTGTGTAAGCGCCGCTGGGACCCATCAGGTATGCGGGTTGGCCGGGTTTCACTGAGGCCGCCCACGGACCGGCGACACCCTGCTCGCCGTGGACGACGAAGTCGATCGTGATCTCGCGCTTGTCGGTGTCGGCACTGCGGACGGTGTAGGTCCGCACGACGGGACGGCGCTCCTCGGGCAGTTCGTTGAAGCTGTCCAGCGTGAGTGGCGTGGGCAGCTCGCTGACGTCGACGTCGTCGCGCACAATCACAATCTTTACGTAGGAATCGGTGAACTCGCTGGGTACGAAGGTGTCGAAGCCGTCACCACCCAGCACCAGCCGGATCATGTGCGGGGTCAGCTGCTCGCTGCGGATCACTTCGAATGTATGAATCGGTCGTCCAGCCACGCCTTGGACTATACGAGCGGGCCATGAGAGGTGGTGGTCTACCGTGGCGCGATCTTCCAGCGGCCCTCCTGCCGGATCACCAGACCCGCCAGCTCCAGCACCGTCAACGGGCCGAACAGCTGCTGAGCCGGGATGCCCGAGGCCACCGCGATCTGGTCGGCGGTGCGCGCACCACGGGAGGGAAGCGCCTCGTACACCCGCCGCTCGACATCGTCCAGATTGTCCAATGGGGTGGCGGGCCGATCGAGTTCCGGCGCGAGCTCACCGATCCTGCCGATCAGTTCGACGACCTCGGCGGCTCGCGTGACAAGCTGCGCGCCGCCACGCAGCAGCACGTGACAACCCGCCGAGGCCGATGATGTGACCGGCCCCGGTACCGCGCACACCGGTCGGCCTATCGAGGCAGCCCAAGCCGCGGTGTTGGCCGCACCGCTGCGCAGACCGGCTTCGACCACCACCGTCGCCCCGGACAACGCGGCGACCAGACGGTTGCGAGTGAGGAACCGGTAGCGCGCCGGCCGAACTCCCGGCGGATACTCGCTGACCACCGCGCCCTGCTCGGCCACGCGTCGCAGCAATGCAGTGTGGCCCGCGGGGTAGGGCACGTCGATACCGCCGGCTAGGACCGCGACAGTGCTGCCCTCGGCGGCTAGCGCCGCACGGTGCGCGACGCCGTCGATGCCGTAGGCGCCGCCGGAGACCACCGCGACATCGCGTTCGACGAGCCCGGTCGCGAGGTCTCCGGCGACAAATTCGCCGTAGGTGGTGGCAGCCCGTGTTCCGACGATTGAGCAGGCGCGTTCGGCGACGTCGATGAGCCGCTCGGGCCCGTTCACCCACAACACCAGCGGTGGTTGGCTCTGCGGCTTCGGCCGACCCATCGCACGACCCAGACCGGCGAACGCCAGGAGCGGCCAGTCCTGGCAGTCGGGTGTCAGCAGCCGGCCACCGAGCCGATCCAGAACAGCCAGATCCTCAACAGCGCAGTCGATCTCACGACGCGCCTCGGTCAGCACCAACAGATCGGCGCCCACCGCACCACGTCGCACCCGCTCGGCCGCATCTACCGCACCCACCTCGACGACAAACGACGCCAGTTGGGCGCACGGCGGTTCCGCGACCCGGGACAGGTAGGCCCACGCGCGGCGCTCGTCATCGCTCATCACGCACCTGCCTGGCGGAAGCTCAGGGCGGTGGTGATCTCGCCCAGCCCGGGTGAGTTCCGCCCGGCCAAGTCCGTCAATGTCCACGCGACGCGCAAAGTCCTATCGACACCTCGGATGCTCAATGCGCCCCGGTCAAGTGCCATGCGCAACGGCGCCATCGCCGCGGGCGCGGGGCGATACCGCCTTCGCAGAAGGGGGCCGCTGACCTCGGCGTTGGTTCGGATGCCGTGCGGCGCCCAGCGTGCGGCAGCGGCACCACGTGCGGCAGCGACGCGGTCCCGCACCGTCGCCGTGGCCTCCCCCTCCCCTGCCGCGAACGCGCTGGATCGAATCGGATGCAACTGAACGCGCAGATCCACACGGTCAAGAAGCGGGCCCGACAACTTGCCCAGGTAGCGACTCTTGACCAAGCCCGAGCACACGCAGTCGCGTGGATCGGCGGGCGCGCACGGGCAGGGATTAGCCGCCAGGATCAGTTGGAAGCGCGCCGGATACCGCGCGACGCCGTCGCGTCGCGCGAGCCGGATCTCGCCGTCCTCCAACGGTGTTCGTAATGCCTCCAGCACACTGCCGCCGATCTCGGCGCACTCGTCGAGGAACAGCACACCCCGGTGGGCGCGGCTCACTGCACCCGGTCTGGCCATGCCCGAACCGCCGCCGACCATGGCGGCCACAGTCGAGGTGTGGTGCGGCGCCACCAACGGCGGCCGGGTGATCAGCGGTGCGCTACCCGATAGCAGGCCGGCCACCGAATGGATGGCCGTCACCTCAAGCGACTCACCATGAGTCAGGGGCGGTAGCAGACCCGGAAGCCGTTGTGCCAGCATTGTCTTGCCGATGCCCGGCGGCCCGGTGAGCATGAGGTGGTGCGCACCCGCTGCGGCGACTTCGACGGCGTACCGGGCGTGGGACTGGCCGACGACGTCGGACAGATCGGCGGCGGTCTCGGGCGCGGTCTGCGGCGCCTCGATCCGGTCGTCGAGCGCACACTTGCCCTCCACCCAGGCCTGCAACTGACCCAGAGTGCCCGCGCCGTAGACATCGATGCCGTCGACGAGGCTGGCCTCGGCGAGGTTGGCCCGTGGCACCACCACCGTGGGGATGCCCTCGCGTTTGGCTGCTAGCACTGCGGGCAGCACGCCCTTGACCGGACGCACCCGTCCGTCGAGCGCCAGTTCCCCCAGTAGAACCGTCTTCTCTAGCCGCGACCACGCCTTCTTGCGGTCTGCCGACAACACGGCCAGCGCAAGCGCGATGTCGTAGACCGATCCAACCTTGGGCAGCGTCGCCGGCGACAACGCCAGCGTCAGGCGCGCCTGCGGCCAGGTGTTTCCGCAGTTGGTGACCGCGGCACGCACCCGGTCGCGCGATTCCTGCAACGCCGCGTCGGGCAGCCCCACCAAATGCACCCCGGGCAGCCCCGAGGTGATGTCGGCCTCGATCTCGACGAGATGGCCCTCCAACCCGCACACCGCCACCGAGAACGCCCGGCCCAGCGCCATCACCCCACCCCCTGCACGTGCGATATCTCCGGGGCCGCGCCGGGCGCGATCCGCACCCCCAGCACGTCAATCCGAATCTGGGACCAACTCCGCGTTTGGCCAGCGAGCCACAACCCGGCGAGGCGGCGCAGACGGCGCACCTTGTCGGGCGAGACGGCCTGCGCGACACCACCGAACTGATCGCTGGTGCGCGTCTTGACCTCAATGAACACCAACGCGGCCGCCCCAGGATCGAAGGCTATGACGTCGAGTTCGCCATACCGGCACCGCCAATTGCGCTCGAACACCCGCCAGCCCAGCGCACACAGGTGATCGACTACCAGTTGTTCACCGAGCGCCCCGATCTGGGCGCGGGTCCGTGATTGCGTCATGACGACCACAGTCAGGGGCGGGCCCGACAGAACAGGCGTCTGCGCTAGCGGTTATCCCCAGACGCGATTTCATCCACAGGTCGGCGTCTCCAGTTACTGCCGCGAGCCGGCCGCTGCGTCCGCCGCGTGTGCCAACCCGCGCTCGCGAGCGACCTCGACCAGCGAAATCCGAAGTCTCTGTCTGCCGCGATGCAGCCGCGACATCACTGTTCCGACCGGAGTGCCCATGATCTCGGCGATCTCCGCGTACCGCAGACCCTCGACGTCGGCGTAGTAGACCGCCATCCGAGAGGCCAGCGGCAATTGCTGCAGTGCCTCGACGATCCGTGCGTCGGGTAGCGCTTCCAGGGCCTGAACCTCCGCCGAACGCAGCCCGGGCGGCATGGGCTGCTGCGGCCTGATCTGCCAGTCCGCGGGCTGGTCGGTAAGCCACTCCGCTGGTCGACGCTGCCGGCTACGGTGCCTGTTTATGTGGGTAGTGGTAAGGATGCGGTACAACCACGCCCTGATGTTCGTGCCCTCGGCGAAGGACCCAAATCCCTTATAGGCGCGGAGCATTGCATCCTGGAGTAGGTCCTCCGCGTCGGCACGATTGCCGACCATCCGCATCGCAGAGCGATAGAGCTGGTCGAGCAGTGGGATCACATCGCGGTCGAAACGAGCGGACAGGTCAGTCGAGTTCGGCATGACGGGCCCCTTTCATTCGCGACGCTGAGCCGTGATGGGTCAACGGTGTGGAGAGAGGCCGGTGTGGATGCCATCGGCCAGCCCGTCGTCGAGGTCGTCAGCTGCTCCCTCTGTCAGCAGCCATGCCCCCTGGGGGTATCTGACCAGGCCCACGCTACAGCGCCCGCTGGCGATGCGCAAGTACCCCCTGGGGGTACTTGATACGGGGCCCAGACCCCGGAGAAGGCAACCTACCTAGGGCCCGCCGCACACCTCAGTCGCGGCTCGCGTGCTTGATCCACACCATTCCCCGGCCGGATTCGGCCGGGGCGCGCACCGGCCGCGGCTCAACACGGTCCAAGCGGTAGCCAAGTCGGCGCGCCACGGCCGCGCTGCGAATGTTCGCCTCGTCGCAATGGATCTCCACCCGCTCTACGCCCGGCAGTGACAGCGCGATGTCGGTCAGACGCGAGGCCGAGCGAGTGATGAACCCACGCCCCGCGTAGACGATGTGGCACCAGTACCCGATCGCGAGCGCTCGCGGCCCAATATCGTCGTGCAGGCCGATTGCCCCGACCACGGCACCAGAACCATCGAATATTCCGTAGTGACACCCGCCGTCAGCGTCGGGCCAGCTCTCAGCCACTGTCGCGCCGAAAGCGCGTTGGCGCTCCAGTGTGGCCGGCTCGGCGAGCCATTCCATCCACGGATGAATGGCCACGTAGGACTTCGTGATGGCCTCGAACCGCGCCGCCAGATCGCCGGGCTGCCAGCGGCGCAGCACGATGTCGCCGAGGTCGATCCGCTCCGGCGGTGCGACTCCAGCGCCTAGGGCCCTCCCACGCTGCACATCCATATCCGAGACAGCCTAGTGACGAATATCCTTGCGGCATATCGAATTAATTCGAGAACACGCCACCTCACCGACGTCGATATGGGCCCGTATCGGAGGTGAGGCATCTTCACATGAGGACAGTCAGGCTCCGCTCACGAAACGCATAGCGTGCAAATCGTGTCCGCGTCGTGTTCCAAATGTTACAGAAGTACAGCAGTGTTCCAGAAGTTACGGCAGTGATTTCAATTCGTGATTCAAACAAGGGAGTAGGACCCATGAACGTTATTCCGGTCTTACTGGACGTTTCCGCACGAGCCACCGCGGCGGTGGCACTCTCGGTCGGCATCGTTGCCGTCGCAGCCGTCTCCCCCGCCCCGGCCAATGCCGACGTGGTCAGTGACAGATTCCTGGCCGCGCTCGCGGACTCCGGCGTGTCATACGGCGATCCCGGCACGGCGGTCAGCATGGCTCAATCGATCTGTCCCATGCTCGTCAAACCGGGCGGCGACTTCGCGTCCATCGCGTCCCAGATGGGCGGCACCAACGGTGTCTCACCCGGTATGTCGAGCCTGTTCACCAGCATCGCGATCTCGATGTACTGCCCACAGATGATGGCCTCGATCGCCAACGGCGACTGGTTGGGCCAGGCCGCTCAGATGAACCTGCCCGGCCTGTCCGGGCTGAGCGGCATTCCCGGCTTCTGATCGCCACGCCCGCCGCCGCAACGTGTGGTGGCGGCGGGCGTGGTGACGACTACTAGATCCCGTCCAACAGCACTGCCAGCTGACTCGGTGTCACCGAGACGCCGCACTGCCCGCGCAGATCCTTGAGCGGGGCGACGATCCCCTGAAGGTCGAAGTACTCATTCGGGTGTGCGGTGAAGTAGGCCCGCACCGAGGTCTCCGCCTCCCCGGCCGGCTGGCTGGCTGCGGCGGTGAGGACATCGTTGGCCCCCGGATGCGCATCAAGGTAGCCACCCGCCGCTCCGAGCACGCCGCTGGCGGTGGTGGCGAAGCCACTGGCCGAGCACGGTGCCGCACTGGCCGCAGGCATCGCGACAGCACCGGCGACCACACCGAGGGCACAAGTGCCCAGCACGCCGGCGACTCCCCGACGCACGGATGTTCTGATCGTCTTCATTGTCTTCCCTTGCATGTGTCTCGACAGGATTCCCCGTACCGACAGCTAACGTAGCGCCGATCCACGCTCCCAAAACCGCATTTCGGATTTCCTGGGCGCGGCCTCGGCCGCGGGTTTCTCCCACCGATTAACCGGCACAACCGATTTCGCTGTCCAACTTGTCACACCCTCGCGCTAGGTTGCGCGTCGGACCGTCGCCACGTCCCCCAGCACCACACCTCGAGGAGATCGTCGATGCACTCGCCCATCCGTCACGGAGACGTCCTGCTGCTTCCGGTGAGGTCCGCACCGGCGGGCGCCACCGAACAAGTCACCAGTTGCATCGTCGGCGGCAGCGCGTCGGGTCCGCACCACGTACTCGCCAGTGATCACGCGTTCGACAAGATCATCGCTGCCGACGGTGACCTCTATGTCGACCTCCACGCCCCGACGCGACTGGTGCACCTGCGTGACCACGAGCGACGTCCCGAACTTGAAGTGCCCGCCGGCACGTGGCGGGTCCTTGGGAGGACGGCGTAACCGGGGCGCGCAACCTGTGAACCCACATGTCACCGTCGCCGCCCTGACCGCGAGGCTTGACGAGTATGTTGGCTAGGCAATCCTCAGTCGCGAAAGGACCCGTCGATGGCATCCCGCTGGACTCGAATGGCCGCACTTCTGTCCTCTGTGGCGCTGGCCGCTGGCCTCACCGCCTGCTCCTCGTCCTCCGAGGAGGCCGACGGGCTGCTGATCTACAACGCGCAGCACGAGTCGCTGACCAAGGAGTGGATCGACGCCTTCACCAAGGAGACCGGGATCAAGGTCACCTACCGCCAGGGCGGTGACACCGAGCTGGGGAACCAGTTGATCGCCGAGGGATCATCGTCGCCCGCCGACGTGTTCCTCACCGAGAACTCACCGGCGATGGCGGCCGTCGAGGATGCCGGCCTCTTCACCGACATCGACCAGGCGACCATCGCGCAGGTGCCGGAGCAGTACCGTCCGTCCACCAACAAGTGGACCGGTGTCGCCGCGCGGACAACGGTGTTCGCCTACAACAAGTCCAAGCTGACCGAGGACCAGCTGCCGCGCTCGATCATGGATCTCGAGAAGCCGGAGTGGAAGGGTCGCTGGGGCGCTCCGCCCGTCAAGCCCGACTTCCAGGCCATCGTCGCGGCAATGCTGGAACTGACCGGTGAGCCGGCCACCTCGGCCTGGCTGGCGGGCATGAAGACGAATGCCGAGATCTTCTCCGACAACATCGCGACGTTGCGCGCCGTGAACGACGGTCAGGTCGACGGTGGCGTGATCTACCACTACTACTGGTTCCGCGATCAGGCAAAGACCAAGGAGATCAGCAACAACACCGCACTGCACTACTTCCGCAACGAGGATCCGGGCGCGTTCGTCTCGATCTCGGGCGGCGGCATCCTGGACTCGAGCAAGAAGAAGGATGACGCGCAGAAGTTCCTGACCTTCATCACCAGCAAGGCCGGCCAGGAGGTTCTGGAGAAGGGCACCTCGTTCGAGTACCCGGTGGCAAGCGGCGTCCCCGCCAACCCCGCGCTGGTCCCGCTCGCCGACCTTCAGGCGCCTGCGGTGAACCCGTCGAACCTCGACTCGAAGAAGGTCACCGACCTGATGACGAAGGCTGGCCTGCTCTAGATGGTTTCCTAGGTGGTCACCGCCGAGACGGTTCCCGACACAGCGCCGACCGCCGCGTCCGGTTCCTCACGGCCAGGCCCGGTCATCACCGCGGGCGTCGTCCTCCTGGTGCTCGCGACATTCGTACCCATCGGCTTCGTCGCGTGGTCGATAGTGTCGATGGGACCGGCCCAGGTCTACGAACTACTCGCCCGGCCGCGCGTCGGCGAACTCCTGGTCAACACGGTTGGCCTGGTCGTGGTGACGGTGCCGATCTGCCTGTTCCTCGGTGTTGCCACCGCATGGCTGGTGGAGCGCACCGATCTGCCCGGTCGCGCGATCTGGCGACCGTTGTTCGTGGCACCGCTGGCGGTTCCCGCCTTCATCAACAGCTACGCCTGGGTCAGCGTCGTGCCGACGCTGCACGGTTTCTGGGCCGGCGTGCTGGTGGCCAGCATGTCCTACTTCCCGTTCGCCTACGTGCCGGTGGCGGCCACGTTGCGTCGCCTCGACCCGGCCATCGAGGAGTCCGCACGCGCACTGGGATCCAGCCCGGTGGCCGTCTTCTGGCGCGTCGTGCTCCCCCAGCTGCGGCTGGCGATTCTCGGCGGTGCGCTGCTCATCGCCGTCCACCTGCTCGCCGAGTACGGCGCGTTCGCGATGCTGCGCTTCTCGACGTTCACCACGGCGATCTTCGAGCAGTTCCAGGCGACCTTCAACGGTGCCGCGGGCAGCACGCTGGCCGGCGTGCTGATCCTGCTGTGCCTGGTGCTCATCGTCGGAGAGTCCGCGGCGCGTGGTAACGCGCGCTACGCGCGGATCGGCTCCGGCGCACAACGCGCGTCGGCGCCACGCCACCTCGGCGCGTGGGCGATACCCGCCAACGTGGGCCTGATCGCACTCGCCGTGCTCGCGCTCGGCGTGCCCGTATGGACCATCATGCGGTGGTTGTGGATCGGCGGTGCGGCGGCCTGGACGTCCAGCGAAGTCGTGACATCCACCCTGCAGACGGTCGGCCTGGCCGCCGTGGCCGCAGCGCTGACCACCGTGCTCGCCTTCCCGTTCGCCTGGGTCGCGGTGCGCTACAGCGGGTTCTTCGCCCGCTTCGTCGAGGGCTCCAACTTCATCACCAGCTCGATGCCCGGCATCGTCACAGCACTCGCCCTGGTGACGGTCGCGATTCGGTATGCCCCGCCGCTCTATCAGACGGTATCGCTGGTGTTGGCCGCCTATGTGCTGCTGTTCCTGCCACGCGCCATGGTGAACCTGAGATCGGGCCTGGCGCAGGTGCCACCGGGTCTGGAGGAGGCGTCTCGGTCCCTCGGGGTGTCGCCGACGTGGACGTTCCTGCGGGTGACGATGCGACTCACCGCACCGGCGGCCGCGGCGGGTGCGTCGCTGGTGTTCGTCGCTGTCGCCACCGAGCTGACGGCCACCTTGCTGTTGGCGCCCACCGGGACCAACACCCTCGCGATGCGATTCTGGTCACTCTCAAGCGAATTGGACTATGCAGGCGCGGCACCGTACGCATTCCTGATGGTCGCACTGTCCGTCCCGGTGACGGTCGTGCTGTTCAAGCAATCGACGAAGGCGGCTGCCCTGTGAACGACAACGCGTTGGAGGTGACGGGGCTCGCCAAGTCGTTCGGTGGCCACACCGTGCTGCACGAGGTTGACCTCGCCGTCCGCACGGGCACCATCACCGCCGTCGTCGGGGCCTCCGGATGCGGCAAAACCACGCTGTTGCGGCTTGTCGCCGGATTCGAGACACCCGATGCGGGAAGCATTTCCATCGCTGGACGTCAGGTGGCCGACTCCAGCCTGTGCGTGCCGGCTCACCGGCGCGACGTCGGCTACGTCGCCCAGGACGGCGCGCTGTTCCCGCACCTCACGGTCGGCCAGAACATCGCCTACGGGCTCGACGGGCCCGCACGCCACGCCACCACCCGAGTCGACGAACTACTGGCCACGGTGTCGCTCGACGGGTCGTACGCGCGGCGCAGGCCACACGAACTGTCCGGCGGTCAGCAGCAGCGTGTCGCACTGGCCCGCGCGCTGGCCCGTCAGCCCGCGCTCATGCTGCTCGACGAACCCTTCAGCGCCCTGGACACCGGCCTGCGCGCGTCCACCCGCAAGGCCGTCGCGAAGCTCCTCTCCGATGCGGGTGTGACGACACTACTGGTCACCCACGACCAGGAGGAGGCCCTGTCAATCGCCGACCAGGTCGCGGTGATGCGCAACGGGCGTTTCACCAAGGTCGGTACGCCACAAGAGGTCTACCTCGAACCCCACGACCGGTTCACCGCCGAGTTCCTTGGCGACTGCGTGCTGTTGCCGTGCACCGTGTCCGGTGACACCGCGGAGAGTGTGCTGGGCCGTCTGCCGGTGCGCTCGACGGGCGTCGACGGCCCGGCCACGCTGATGCTGCGCCCGGAGCAGCTGGTCGCCACCGTGGTCTCCGACCACGAGGCACCGGCCGTCGGCCTGGCCACGGTGCTCGCCTCGGAGTTCCGCGGTCATGACGTGCTGCTGACCGTCGATCTCGGCGGTGACACCGAACCCGTCACGGTCCGCCAGCACAGCGTCGCCCCGCCATCGGTTGACGCCAAGGTCCGCATCCATGTCAACGGTGCCGCAGTCGTGTTCGGCGACCACCAGCCGTGATGATGTTCGACCGGCTCGTCGAGCACCTCGCGTCATTCGGCGATCAGATCGCGGTGTTCACCGACGAGGCCCACATCAACGACGGGAAACTCACCTACGCCGAACTCGCGGACCGGGTCGCCGCGAAGACGGCCGAACTCGGCCGTCGACGCCGACTGCTCCTGCTCGAGACCCGCAACGATCTGCCCACGCTGGTCACCTATCTGGGCGCACTCGCGGGCAGGCATGTGGTGCTGCCGATTCCGGCCGACGGCGACGTGACGGCGGTGATCGACGTATACGATCCCGACACCATCGTGGCTGACGGCACCGTCGAGTACCGCCACCGTCCGCGGCATGACCTCCATCCCGATCTGGCGCTGCTGCTGTCCACATCGGGCAGTACGGGCTCACCGAAGCTGGTGCGGCTATCGCGCGACAACCTGAGCGCCAACGCCGAGGCGATCGCCACGTACCTCGACATCGGCCCGACCGATCGGGCGATGACGACGCTGCCGATGTCGTACTGCTACGGCCTGTCGGTGATCCACAGCCACCTCCTTCGCGGCGCCGGGCTGATCCTCAGCGAACACTCTGTCGTGGACGACGGGTTCTGGGATCTGTTGCAACGCCATGCCGCAACGTCGTTCGCGGGTGTACCGCACACCTTCGACCTGCTCGAACGGATCGGCTTCGAGGACATGGCGCTGCCGCATCTGCGCTACGTCACACAGGCCGGTGGTCGGTTGGCACCCGATCTAGTTCGCCGATACGCCGCGCTCGGCCGGGCCCGGGGTTGGCAGCTGTTTGTCATGTACGGGGCGACCGAGGCCACTGCGCGGATGGCTTATCTGCCACCGGAACTCGCCCATGATCATCCCGGATCGATC
Source organism: Mycobacterium sp. IDUB_39 (assembly GCF_055419205.1). NCBI lineage: Bacteria > Bacillati > Actinomycetota > Actinomycetes > Mycobacteriales > Mycobacteriaceae > Mycobacterium > Mycobacterium sp. IDUB_39. Next base: position 31,929 of record NZ_JBVAXF010000006.1, on the reverse strand, counting down.
GGCATCCCGATCCCCGGTGGGTCGTTCTCCATTGAGCCGGTCGACGGTATGGCCGATGACGTCGGCGAGCTCATCTATCGGGGTCCCAACGTCATGCTGGGCTATGCACAGGAAACGGCCGATCTGGCCCTGGGCCGTACCGTCGAGGAACTGCGCACCGGCGATATCGCCCGCGCGGGCGCAGACGGAGTCTACGAAGTGGTCGGGCGCAGCAGCCGTTTCGTGAAGCTGTACGGGCTGCGGATCGACCTGCAGCGAGTGGAGTCGGCGCTGCAGGCCGCCGACATCGAGGCCATCTGCACCGACGGCGACGGCCTGCTGCTGGTCGCCGCGGTGCGGCCCATGTGCACGGCCGCGGTGCGGCCAACGTGCACGGCGGCGGTGCAGCCCCGCGGCATCGATGTGGCGCAGCTGGCCGCTAACGCGTCCGGTCTGCCGCGCGCCGCCATCCGCGTCGTCGACGTCGACGAGGTGCCGCGGCTGTCCTCCGGCAAGCCGGACTACCCACGGTTGGCCGAACTCGCCTCCGACCGCACAGCACCCGACGCACAGCAATTGGACCTGCGCGGTCTGTTCGCCGACGTACTGCAGATCGATGAGGCGTCGATCGATCCGGGCCAGAGCTTCGTCGATCTGGGTGGCAACTCGTTGTCCTACGTCGCCATGTCGGTGCGCCTGGAACGAGCACTTGGATACCTACCTTCGGACTGGCAGCGGATCTCGTTGCGGGACCTGCAGGCCACCACCCGCCCCCGACGGTGGTGGGGCGCGACGCTGGAGACCAGCGTCGCGCTGCGCGCCGCGGCGATCGTCCTCGTGGTCATCTCCCACGCCGAGCTGTACACGGTGTGGGGCGGTGCGCACATACTGCTCGGCATCGCCGGCTACAACTTCGGCCGGTTCTGCCTCACGCCCCTCCCACGCGGCGACCGTACGCGTCACCTGCGCAACACCATCGCGTGGATCGCCGTGCCTGCGATCATCTGGGTGGCCGTTGCCCTGATCATCACCAACGACTACACCGCGTCGAACCTATTGCTGGCCAACAAGTTCCTCGGGCCGGCCGACAGCATGACGGCCGGACGCCTGTGGTTTGTCGAGATCATGGTGTGGACCCTCGTCGCGTTGTCACTGGTGTGCTGGACACCGATCTTCGACCGGGCCGAGCGGCGCTGGCCCTTCGGGATCGCGCTGGCATTTCTGGGGTTGGGCCTGGCGTTGCGGTGGGACGTTTTCGGTTTCGGGCTGGGCCGCGACGCGTGGTTCACCGTGCTGGCGTTCTGGTTCTTCGCGATCGGCTGGGCCGCAGCGAAGTCCACGACCGCGTGGCAGCGCACGGCGGTGACGCTGATCCTCGCCATCGGCATCATCGGCTACTTCGGCAACCCCGACCGCGAGGCGCTTGTGTTCGTGGGCCTGGCGTTGTTGATCTGGTTGCCCGCGATCCGCTGCCCGTCGGCGTTCACCGTGGCGGCAGGCACCATCGCCGAGGCGTCACTGTTCATCTACCTGACGCACTACCAGGTCTATCCGCTGTTCGGCGACCACAAGGTGTTGGGCGTGACGGCCTCTGTCATCGTCGGGGTGCTCCTGACCCAGCTCGTCACCCTCGTGCGGACGTGGAACCGCCGTCGCACACGCGGTCGGTCAGACGTGCGGCGCGGGCTCGCGCTCGGCGATGAGCCCCTCCTGGACCAGGGTCGCGGCGATGACGCCGTCGGCCCCGATCAGGCTCCCGGTGATCACGCCCCGCCCGCGCGCCGCGGCCGGTGACCGGGTCTCCAACAGATTCCACCGGTCGGCGTGCACCCGACGGTGAAACCAGATCGACGAGTCGGTGGTGCCGCTGCGATGCGTGCGGCCTGCCATCGAGTGACCGTGCACCTGTAGTGCCGGGTCGATCATGTAGACGTCGGTGATGTAGGCCGCGACGACGGTGTGCAGCAGTGCGTCGTCAGGTACCGGGACGGTGACCCGCCACCACAACCGTCGCACGAACTCACCGTCGCGGCGGTCATCGGAGATGCGAATGTCGATCTCATCCAACGGCATCGACGGAGCAGGCCCCGCCGGTCCGGTGCGAGGCAGCGCCTCGGGGTCCCCCGGCGGCGCCACGCCGTGCTCGGGACCGGCCATGGGCGCGGCGAACGACACACTGGCCGTGGTGAGCAGCCGACCCGCCTGGCTGGCGTCAACCCGGCGTGCGGCCGCGGTGCGCCCGTCGAAGACGGTTGTCACGGCGTAGTCGACGACCTCGCCCGCCTCACCGCCGCGCAGGAACTGCAGATGCATGCTGGTCGGCAGTTTCGCCGGGTCGACCGTGCGGGCCGCCGCCGCCAGGCTCTGCGCCATGAACTGGCCGCCGAACGAACGCTTGCCCGCCGGACCGCTCGCGGGGCCGACCCAGTTACCGGTGCCCTCATCCGCGCTGACGTCGAGCAGATCCAGCAGCGCGCTCACGCCACCGTCCCCGCATCCAACAGGTGCTGCACCTCATCGTCGCGCAGCCCCAACCGGTCGCGCAGGACGGCGACGGTGTCATCGCCCAGCGCCGGCGCCGGTACGGCCGGCGGGTAGATGCCGTCGATCGACAGCGGCAGCCCGGGGGCCAGATAGCGTCCGATCCGGGGCTGATCCAACTCGGTGAACAGCGGGTTGTCGGTCACCTTCGGGTCAACCACCACGTCGGCGAAGGTGCGGTACCGCTCCCACAGGATCGACGTCCCCGACAGCGCCTGGGACACCTCCTCGGCCGTGCGATCGGTGAACCACACGGTGAACAGACCCGTCAGCGCATCTCGGTGCCGGTAGCGGTCACCCTCATCGGAGAAATCCGCACCGAGCGAGTCACCCAGTGCGGCAACGGCTTTCTCGGTACCGGTGAGTTCGGTCAGGTCCCGGAAGTGCCGCCCGGTCAGCGCGACGATCATGAAGGATTCGCCGTCACCGCTGGTGAAGTGCTGGCCGTACTGGCCGTAGATCGAGTTGCCGATCCGTTGTCGCGACGTGCCGTTGACCATGACCTCGGTGAGGAAGCTGAGATTGCCCGCGGTGGCCAGCGCGACGTTCTCCAAGGGGATGGAGATTCGCTGTCCCTCCCCTGTGGCGTCGCGATGCCGCAGCGCGCTGACGACGGCCAACGCCGCGTAGACGCCACATGCCACGTCCCACGCGGGCAGCACGTGGTTGACCGGGGCGGCCAGGTCGGCGGGTCCGGTCACCGAGGGAAACCCGACGCCTGCGTTGACGGTGTAGTCGACCCCGGTGCCGCCGTCCGCACGACCGGACACCTCGACGTGGATCAGGTCGGGCCGCACCCTCACCAGGGTGTCGTAGGAATGCCATTGTCGGCCTGCGACGTTCGTGATCAGAATCCCGGCGTCGGCGATCAGCCGCTGGATCAGATCCTGTCCCTCTGCCGATCGCACGTCGACAGCAACGGACCGCTTGCCCTTGTTCAGCCCGGCCCAGTAGATGCTGTCACCGTCGTCGGTCACCGGCCAGCGGTTGTAGTCGGCGGCACCACCGACCGGATCGACGCGGATCACCTCGGCGCCGAGCTGGGCCAGCGTCATCCCGGCCAGAGGCACCGCGACGAAGCTCGAGATCTCGATGATCCGTACCCCGGCCAGCGGTCCACTGCCGTGCAATCCGTCAGTCATGCGCCCAACGATATTGGGCACGTCCCGGGCCGTGTCGCCACCCCCACGCCCGCGACGTCACACGAGATCGGTCACACGAGATCGATGGCGTCGGCGATCGAATCCAGAACACGGCTGGGTCGAAACGGGTAGCGCTCGATATCTTCGACGTCCGTCGAACCCGTCAGCACCAGGATGGTCTCCAGGCCCGCCTCGATGCCCGCGACGACGTCGGTGTCCATCCGGTCGCCCACCATGACGGTGTTCTCCGAGTGCGCCTCGATGCGGTTGAGCGCGCTGCGGAACATCATCGGGTTGGGCTTGCCGACGAAGTACGGCTCGCGTCCGGTGGCCTTGGTGATGAGTGCGGCGACGGAACCCGTGGCGGGCAGCGGTCCCTCAGCGGACGGCCCGGTGACGTCGGGGTTGGTCGCGATGAAGCGGGCACCGCCGAGGATGAGCCGGATGGCCTTGGTGATGGCCTCGAATGAATAGGTCCGCGTCTCCCCCAGCACAACGAAGTCGGGATCGATATCGGTCAGCGTGTACCCGACCTCGTGCAGTGCCGTGGTGAGACCGGCCTCGCCGATCACGTACGCCGATCCACCCGGCAGCTGATCGTGCAGGAACGCCGCCGTCGCCAGCGCCGAGGTCCAGATCGCCCACTCCGGCACCGTCAGACCCGATCGCGCCAGTCGGGCCGCGAGGTCGCGCGGGGTGAAGATCGAGTTGTTGGTCAGCACCAGGAACGGCCGCCGCTTGTCGGTCAGCGTCTGAAGGAACTCGGCCGCACCGGGTAGGGCGTGCTCCTCGCGGACCAGGACGCCATCCATATCGGTGAGCCAGCACTGCGGTGTGGTGCGCATGCTTGAATCCTCACCCGGATGTCAGCGAATAACCACTGTGGACGGTGTCCGTGGGCTGCCGAGGGCGTCCCGGTGCGACGGTGGTTGGCGACCGTCGGCGTCGGTGATGCCGTATCGCGACGCGAGTTCGGCGCCGATGACGGTCTGCCCGGTCAGCTCTGCCAGCGCCGGGTCCCGGTACAGCGCATCGATCAAATAGCCGGTGAACTCCGGGGTTTCGGCGTGCTGCGCGGTCTTGGCCAGCGCTTCGGGGTGCCCGTCGAAGGCGCTGCGGAACTTGTCGGTCAGGAGGATGCCCATCCAGATCGACACCGTGCACACGCCGGTTCCCTTGAAGTCGACGGCCATATCGGCGGCGAGCTTGTCGACACCGGCCTTCTGTGCGCCGTAGGCGGGGCCGTGCATGTAACACACCGATCCCGGGGATGACGTGAACGCGATCAGTGCGCGGTCGCGGTCGACCATCAGCGGTGCCGCGTGCCAGGACGCGACGTAGGCGGATCTCAGGCCGACGTCGAGCACATCGGCCAACGTCAGCGGCTTGCGCCAGAACGGCTCGGAGCCGGTCAACTCGTCGTGAATCGCGGCGGCGTTGTTGACCAGCAGGTCCAGCCTGCCGGACTCGTCGGCGACCCGCTCGAACAGCGCGGCGACCTGCGCATCGTCGCGGTGGTCCACTGCGACGGCAATACCGCCGTCACCGGTGTCGGTGATGGTGCGGCCGGTCAGGTAGACGCGCCACCCGGAGGCCAGTAGCGCGTTCGCAATACCGCGGCCGGCGCCCCGGCTCGCGCCGGTGACCACAGCGACGCGGCTGTCATCGTCAAAGGTCATGGTTACTCGGGAAGCCGAAGCTCCGGCTTCTCCACCTCTTCGATGTTGACGTCCTTGAAGGTGATCACCCGTACCTGCTTGACGAACCGGGCGGGGCGATACATGTCCCACACCCACGCGTCGGCCAGTCGCAGCTCGAAGTACACCTCGCCGTCGGCGTTGCGGGGAACCATCTCCACGCTGTTGGCCAGGTAGAACCTTCGCTCCGTCTCCACGACGTAGCTGAACTGCCCCACGATGTCCTTGTATTCGCGGTACAGCGAGAGTTCCATCTCGGTTTCGTACTTCTCGAGATCCTCGGCACTCATCGGTTACGCGATCCTTCTGTCGGTGTGGCGTTCATCTTTCCCGATTTTCCTCCACCCGGTGAGGCGGGCCCACCCGACCCGGTGCCGGACACACCTTCGGGCACCATAGCCGGGTCCGCCCCGATGACGGCCATCCTGCGGACATTGATGAACGAGTATCTGTGCTGCCTGCAGGGACCCAGCTCGGCGAGCGCGGCAGTGTGCGCGGCGGTGCTGTAACCCTTGTGCTCGGCGAACCCGTAACCAGGGTGTTCACGCTCCATCTCGACCATCAGCCGGTCCCGGCTCACCTTGGCCAGCACGCTGGCCGCCGCGATGCACGCAGCCGCCGCGTCACCGCCGATCACCGGCAGCGACGGCACGGGCAGACCGGGCACGCGGAAACCGTCGCTCAGCACGTACCCCGGTCGCAGCGACAGGCCCGCGACGGCACGCCGCATGCCCTCGATATTGGCGATGTGCACACCTCGACGATCCACCTCAACCGAGGGGATGAACACCACGTGGTAGGCCAGCGCATAGCGGCGGATGATGGGGAACAGCCGCTCCCGCTCGCGCTCGGTGAGCTTCTTCGAGTCATCGAGTGCGGCCAGGCTCTCCAGCCGATTCGGCCCGAGCACACAGGCCGCCACCACGAGCGGACCCGCACACGCACCGCGACCGACCTCGTCGACACCGGCCACCGGTCCGAGACCACCCCGATACAGCGCCGACTCGAGCGTTCGGAGACCCGCTGACTTGCGAATCACCGTTCGGGGCGGCCAGTTCGCCGGCAAAGCGGTCTCTCCTACTGCGCGGGCTGGGGTTCGGCGGTCTGGGCTTCGGCCGTCTGGGGGTTGAAGGAGCTGACGCCACCCCAACGCCCCGGGGGCCATGCGATGAAGCGCGCCTTGCCGATCACGTTCTCCACCGGGACGGTGCCCGACATCGGGTCACCGGTGCACAGCAGACCGCGCTGAGCGTCTGCGGGCAGGTTGGTGCAGTGCGCCCGGGAGTCCGCGGAGTGCGTGCGGTTGTCGCCCATCACCCACACGCGATCCTTCGGCACGGTCACCGGGCCGAACTCGTTGCCGAGGCACGGGTAGACCGTGGGGTCGGCCATCATCGTGGCGGGATCCAGGTAGGGCTCGACGAGTTTCTTGCCGTCGACGGTCAGACCAGTGTCGGCGCGGCACTGCACCGTCTGCCCACCGGTGGCGATGATGCGCTTCACCAGATCGTTCTCGTCGGGCGGCACGAAGCCGACGAACGACAACGCGTTCTGCACCCAGCGGACGGCGGGGTTGTCGGAGCGAATCGACTTGTAGCCGACGTTCCATGCCGGCGGTCCCTTGAAGACGACGACGTCACCCGGTTCCGGCGACGAGAACCGGTAGGTCATCTTGTCGACCATGATCCGGTCACCCACACATCCGGGGCATCCGTGCAGCGTCGGCTCCATCGACTCCGACGGAATGAGGTACGGCCGCGCCACGAACGTCAGCATCACGTAGTAGAGGACCAGCGCGATGGTCAGCAGGATCGCGGCTTCGCGCAGCGCACCGTGCTTCTTCTTCGGTGGCTCGCCGTCCGTGTTTTCGACACCGTCCGTGTCGTCGACGCTCTTATCCTCGCCGACGTCGTCGACACCCTTGGTGTCGTCAGTGTCGGCTGTATCGGCAGCGTCGGTGGGTCCGGTCACGCCATCAGAGTAGTCAGAGTGACCGGCGGGGCGATGCGCCCCGCCGGAGTCGCTCCGGCGGCGACATGAGCCGTAGGAGTCGCTCCTGCGACCCAACGGTCAAGACCGTGGGAAGACGACGTCAGCGCTTTTCCTTGATCTTCGCCTTCTTGCCCCGCAGCTCGCGCAGGTAGTACAGCTTGGCGCGACGGACGTCACCGCGGGTGACGACGTCAAGGTGATCGATGTTGGGCGAGTGCACCGGGAAGGTGCGCTCCACGCCGACGCCGTAGCTCTCCTTGCGCACGGTGAAGGTCTCGCGCACACCGCCGCCCTGGCGGCGCAGAACGACACCCTTGAAGACCTGGATGCGCTCCTTGGAGCCCTCGATGACCTTCACGTGAACGTTCACGGTGTCGCCGGGGCCGAAGGTCGGAATGTCGTCGCGCAGCGACGTCTGGTCGACGAAGTCCAGCGTGTTCATCGGGGACACTTCCTTGTTGTGGTGGGTCCGGCTGTCGCTCGTCGCGTTGCGACGCAGCACCTAGCCGATCTCCTGGGCGTACGTTCGAGATGCATTCCGCAGCACACCGTGGCCAATTGGCCCTAGTCGTGCGCAGACAACTGCCCAATTGTGCCAGACGGCCCCCCCACCGGCGAAATCGCACCGTTCCGGCAGGCTGTCCAACACCCCGAGGTTGAAGCGCGGCGCCATGTTCGAACGGCTAGGCTCAGGGAAGTTCTCGCGTCACGTGAAGACCACACACTCAATCGAGGAGGACCATGTTCCGGCGGCCGTCAAAGCTGCTGATGGTCACTGCTTCGACGGTAGCCGTGGTCACGGTGGCCGCAGGGTGTGAGGCCAAGGTGTATGGCAATCCGCCGCTGAACCCCGAAGCACCGCAGCTGACCGTCGTCGCGCCGCTGGGCAGCATGGCCCCGCTTCCCGACGCACCCCCCGACGAGCCGGCTGCGACGTTCAACGGCCTGGCGCAACGCGAGCAGCTGGCCACTGACGAGGCGGCCGACGCCGGCGCCGAGATCACGGCCGCGATCCTCGACCGCAATACCGGGCAGCTGGTGACCAACGGCAACGACATGTCGATCGCCATCGCCTCGGTGGTCAAGCTCTTCATCGCCGATGACCTGCTGCTGCAGGTGTCCAAGGGCGAGACCACGCTCTCGCCCGAGGACCGCAAATCGCTCGACGTCATGCTGCGAGCGTCCGACGACAGCGCCGCCGAGGTGTTCTGGAACCGCAGCGACGGCAGCGCGATCATCGACCGAGTCGTCGCCCGCTACGGGCTGGACTCCACGCGTCCGCCGGACAATGGGCGGTGGTTCAACACCGTCAGCACAGCCACCGACCTGGTGCGTTACTACGACATGCTGATGGCGGGCACCGGCGGTCTACCGCCCGAGCAGGCCAGCATCATCCTGTCCAATCTGGCGGCCTCGACGCCGACGGCAGTCGATGGAATGGTGCCCGGCGGTGTGTACCCGCAGCGGTTCGGCATTCCCGAGGGCCTGCCCGGCGAACCTGTGGCGGTCAAACAGGGCTGGATGTGCTGTGTCGGCGCCGACTGGATGCACCTGTCCACCGGTGTCATCGGCCCCAGCCGCCGCTACGTCATGGTCATCGGCTCCATGCAGCCCGCCAGCGCCGACGTCGCGCGCCAGACCATCACCCAGGCCGTCAGGACGATGTTCCCCGAAGGGCACGTCTAGTCCAGCAGATCCGGGCTCTGATCCAACAGATCCGGGCGACGAGCCCGCGTGCGCTGCAGTGACTGCTCCCGGCGCCACGCCGCCAACTTCGCATGGTCACCCGATAGGAGTACGGCGGGCACGTCGAGATCCCGCCAACTCGGTGGCCGGGTGTAGCTCGGCCCTTCGAGCAGACCATCGGAGTGTGAATCGTCCTGGTGGGAAGCGGGATTGCCGAGAACCTCAGGCATCAACCGGACGACCGCCTCGATCATGACCAGCGCCGCAGACTCGCCGCCGGGCAGCACGTAGTCACCGATCGACACCTCCTCGACCCGCATGCGGCGTGCGGCATCCTCGGCCACCCGCTGGTCGATACCCTCGTAGCGTCCACAGGCGAACACCAGGTGGCTCTCGGTGCTCCAGCGCTGCGCGTCGGCCTGCTTGAACAGCCGGCCCGCCGGTGTCGGGACGACGAGAAGCGTTTCCTCTGAACAGATCTCATCGAGCGCCGCACCCCACACGGGCGCCTTCATCACCATGCCGGGACCACCGCCGTACGGCGAGTCGTCCACCGAGCGGTGCACATCGTGCGTCCAGCGCCGCAGATCGTGCACGGCGACATCGACGATGCCCGCCTCGATCGCCCTGCCCGGCAACGACTGACGGAGCGGATCGAGATAGTCCGGGAAGATCGTGACGACATCAATACGCATGGCAGCGCACCTAGATCGAGTCCAGGTCCAGCAGACCGTCGGGCGGTTCGATCTCGATGACGCCGTCCTCCCGGGACACCGACGTCACGATCGCGCCCACGAACGGCACGAGTATCTCGGCGCCGGCCTCGTTCTTGACCGACAACAACTCCCCCGCCGCGGTGTGCAGCACTTCGGCGACGACACCCACGTCCGCACCGGCGACGGTACGCACCAGCAGACCCTCGAGTTCGTGGTCGTAGAACTCGTCGGGGTCATCAATGGGCGGCAGACTCGTCGAGTCAACCAGGAACAGGGTGCCGCGCAACGCCTCGGCGGCGTTGCGGTCGGCCACCCCGGCCAGACGAATCAATAACCGTCCCGCGTGCTCTCGGACCGACTCGACGGTGAAGTCGCGCTCGGGACCGTTGCGAGCGGCCCTGCCGCGCAACGTCGCCCCGGCCGAGAAACGTGCGGCGGGATCATCGGTGCGGATGTCGACGACAACCTCACCGGTGATGCCGTGTGCCTTTGCGATTCGCCCGACGACGAGGTCCACTGCCTGCCGTACTACTGGTCGGTGTCAACCACGTCGACGCGGATGCCGCGGCCGCCGATGCCGGCCACCAACGTGCGCAGTGCGGTCGCGGTACGGCCACCACGGCCGATCACCTTGCCCAGGTCGTCAGGGTGCACATGCACCTCGACGGTCCGGCCACGCCGGTTGGTCACCAAGTCGACCCGAACGTCGTCGGGGTTGTCGACGATTCCGCGCACCAGGTGCTCAACGGCGTCGACGACGACCGTGCTCATTCGGCGGCGGGTGCTTCGGACTCGGCAGCCGCCGACTCGGCGGGCTCAGCTGCGGCCTCAGGAGCGGCTTCCTCTGCCTTCTTGGCAGGAGCCTTCTTCTTCTTGGCCGTGGTCGCGTCACCCGTGGGCGCGTCATCGGCTGCGGCGAGTGCGGCGTTGAACAGGTCGAGCTTGCTGGGCTTGGGCTCCTTGACCTTCAGCGTGCCCTCGGCACCCGGCAGGCCCTTGAACTTCTGCCAGTCACCCGTGATCTTCAGCAGGGCCAGCACGGGCTCGGTCGGCTGTGCGCCGACGCCCAGCCAGTACTGCGCGCGCTCCGAGTCGATCTCGATGAGGCTCGGCTCTTCCTTCGGGTGGTACCGGCCGATGACCTCGATGGACCGGCCATCGCGACGGTTGCGCGCGTCAGCGACGGAGATGCGGTACTGGGGGTTACGGATCTTGCCGAAGCGGGCGAGTTTGATCTTGACAGCCATATCGGGCTACTTCTCCTGTGATTGCCACGCTTGCAATTCAAGCGACACGTGCGGGATGCACGGTCCGGTTTTGCCTTGCGTGTGTGACCGGCACCCAAGCGCCCAGCGAGAAGCCGAAGGCGGATCGCTCAGAACGGGTCGAGTGGCGGACAGCCGCCCATTGTGCCAGAGCGTGCTGGTCAAAGAGAAATCGCGACCAGGCTCCTGCGCCGGCGCTCAGACGATCTTGTCGAAGCACTTGGTCTCGACCCGGCGCGTCATCCGCCAGCCTGCATCGGTGCGGACGAACTCGTCGTCGTACCAGAGCCCGCAGAACAGGATCTGACCGTCGGCCGAGAGCGTCATCGGGTTGAAGCAGATCACCCGCGATGACGCCGTGTCCCCCGAGATTCGCACGTCGAAGTTCCCGATCAGGTGCGAGTACGCGGGAAAGTTCGGCAGGACCTCTGCCAGCCACGCCTTGACGTCGGGAAACTGGCCGTCGATACCGCCCATCGCGCGGTAGTCGATATAGGCGTCCTCGGTGAAGACGCGGTCGAGATCGTCGAATTTGCGAGTGTCGATCGCAGTCGAGTAGTCGACGAGCAACTGCTGAATTTCCAGGCGGTCGGAGATCTCTTCGAGGCTCAGCACTCCCCGATTGTGCCCTGCGCCACAATCAGGCCTGCGGGCCCTCCGCCGGCGGCCAGTGCTCCCCTGGCGACACGTCACCCGGCTCGGCGTGCTCGCCACGCGCCAGCGGTACCCACTGCTCGCTGGGCGCGGGCTGCTTCGAGGACGGGAAGTCGCGCAGGTTGCCCGTCGGGTGGGCGTCCCACTTCGCGAACGTGAGCGGCGTCTGCAGCCAGCAGTGCAGCAGGTTGTAGGTGGCCTCCAGTGACTCCAAGTGGGTGCGCTCCCAGCCGTGGCTGCCGTCCAACCCGAACCCGACGAGCGCGGCTCGCGTCTCCGCGCCCGCCTCGATCGCCGCAGCCGCATCGGACCGGTAATAGCGGAACACGTCGCGCGCATAGGGGATCTTGTGCTCGTCGGCGAGCCGGCACAGCTTGCGGGTGAGGTGGTAGTCGAAGGGGCCGTGCAGGTCTGCCATCGGGATGGTCACGCCATCCTCCATCGAGTGCTGCCCGGGAGCGCACACCGCGTTGTCCACCGAGATGAGTTCTGCGACGTCCGGCGGTAGCCCATGGCTGGCGCCGTGCCCGACCTCCTCGGTGATGGTCACCATGATGGTGGTGCGGTGCGGAAGCACGAGCTTGCCCTCGGCGGAGTTCTTCGCCAGCGCGAGCGCCACCGCGACACCGGCCTTGCCGTCAAGGTGTCGCGAGACGATGAACCCGTCCTCGGTGAGTTCGGGACTCGTGATGAACGCGACGAAGTCACCGACGTTGACCCCGAGCCGCTCGAGGTCCTCGCGCGACGAGACCCTGCGGTCGACGCGGACCTCGACGTGCTCCCAGTCGGTGGGCTGCGTGTCGATCTCATCGCCGAACGCGTGTCCGCTGGCCTTGAGTGGCATGACGGTTCCGGTGATGAACTCGTCAGGATCGTCGCAGAAGATGCGCACCCGGGCGCCGGTGGCGAACCGCGCCGAGAAGGTGCCCACCGGGATCAGCTCGAGCCGCCCGTTGTCCTTCAACGCTCGGACCATGCAGCCGATGGTGTCGGCGTGGACGACGAGCGCACGATCCGTGGTGTCCGACTCACCGGGCAGTTCGGCCATCAAGGCACCGCGGCGCGTCAGCAGGAAGGGCACGCCCATGTCGTCGAGCAGATCGCCGATCAGCTGCATCACCGCATCGGTGCGCCCCGAGGGGCTCGGCGTCTGCAACAGCGCGAGCAGCGTGTCGACCATCCATGTGCGGTCCTCCACGGGCATCGCAGCGATCTCGGGCACAGCTCTCCCTTCGGGTGTCACGGTCAGAGGTCTTCCGACTCAACTCAATATCTTGCACAACCAACGGCGCGACCCCTACTCAGCCGTGATCGACGGGACCGGGTTGCCACGCCCAGGGTGTCGCGGCAGTCCGCGGAAAGAGCAGATCCACGAACGCCTGGGCCGTGGGCCGCGGCTCGTGGTTGGCCAGCCCGGGCCGCTCGTTGGCCTCGATGAAGACGTACTCCTCACCCTCCACGCTGGGCACCATCAGGTCGATGCCGGTGACGGGGATGCCGATGGCGTCGGCGGCGTCGACCGCCACCTTGGCCAGCGCGGGGTGCAGATCGTCGGTGACGTCGCGGATGGTGCCACCGGTGTGCAGATTGGCCGTCCGCCGCACCACCAGGTGTTCGTTGGTCGGCAGCACGTCGTCCAGCGTCCACCCGGCCTCGGCGACGGTGTCCTGCGTGAGGTCGTCGACCGGGATCACCGACTCACCCTGAGTGGCCACCGATCGCCGACGGCTCTGCGCCTCGACGAGCTGGCGGATGGTGTGCCTGCCACTGCCGACCACCTCGGGTGGACGACGGATCGCGGCCGCGATCACCTTGCCACCTATCACGACGACCCGCAGATCCTCACCCTCGCAACGCTCTTCGATGATCACTTCGGGGCAATGCTTGGCGGCCCACGCCAGCGCGCGGTCCAGGTCCTTGGGACTGCTCACCCCGACGGTGATGCCCGCGCCCTGTTCACCGCGGGCCGGCTTGACCACCACCGAGCCGACCTCGGCGAGGAACTCGTAGTCCTTGTCGGTGAAGGTGGCGTCGCGGCCACGGGGTACGCGAATACCCGCTTCGGCCACCACCTTCCGCGCGACTCGCTTATCGTCACAGCGGCTCATGGCGACGGCGTTGGTCAGCTCCGACAGCGACTCCCGGGTGACCACGCTGGTGCCGCCGTGAGTCAAGCGCAGGTAGCCGCCCCTGCCGTCGAGCACCTCGACGGTGATCCCGCGCATGATGGCCTCGTCGGCGATGATCCGGGCGTACGGGTTGAGTTCAGCCAGACCCTCCTCCTCCTGCACGGGCGCGAACAACTTCTCGTTGATGGCGTTCTTGCGCTTGATACCCAGCGCCGGAACCCTCTCGAAACCCATTCGCTCGTACAGCGCGATGGCGCCCTCGTTGTCGTGCAGCACCGAGAGATCCATCTGTGCGCGGCCACGCCTGACGAACTCCTCGACCAGCGACCGCACCAGCAGCCCTCCGACCCCGGGGCGTGACACCGTCGGGTCGACCGCAAGACACCACAGGCTGGAGCCGTTCTCCTCGTCGCCGAAGAGTTGTCGGTGGTCGATGCCAGTCACGGTGCCGACCACCGCACCGGTTTCATCGTCGACCGCGACCAGATACACCATGTGCGGTTCGGACTCACAGTTGCGCCACATCAGATCGACGTCGGCGGGCACCATTCGGCACTGCAGGTAGATGTGATTGATCGCCGAGCAGTCCTGGGGCGAACTGACCGCTCGCACCGACATTCCCGGCACGTCGTCCGGCCGGTACTCGCCTGGGTGATCGAATCGCAGCCGGTAGGTGAAGCTCGGATCGATGAAGAACTCGTGCGGATGCAGCGCGACAAAGACATGCGGCGCGTCGAGGTACATGCCGATATCGCGTCTACCGCTGCCCTCGGCCCGCAACGCATTGCCGAACTGGTCGGGGTCGGAGAACGTCTGGCCGAACACCAGCCTTCCCCAGCCGAGGTCTTGGATCACACCTTGGGTGGATTCTTCGCGCACGGCCTCGGATATCACGCTAGAGCGGCCCCGTCCACGTGGCGGGCCAGCCACAGCTCCAACAAACCCAACTGCCACAGCGGGTTTCCGCGCAGTGGGGTGAGATTTCCATTGGGCTCATTGAGCATCGAGTTGACCGTACCCGAATCGAACAGTCCGCGGGTTCGCGCCGAGTCTGAGTGCAGGGCATCGCGGACGAGATCGAGGTACGGCCCCTCCAGATGCTTGAGCGCGGGCACCGGGAAGTAGCCCTTGGGGCGGTCGATCACATCGGCCGGAATGACCTGGCGGGCAGCCTCCTTCAGCACACCCTTGCCGCCGAACGCGGTCTTGAGCTCGGGCGGGCAGGTCGCCGCCAGTTCGACGAGTTCGTGATCGAGGAACGGCACCCGGCCCTCAAGCCCCCACGCCATCGTCATATTGTCGACGCGCTTTACCGGGTCGTCCACCAACATCACCGTGGTGTCCAGTCGCAGCGCGCGATCGGTGGCCGTGGCGGCACCAGGATGGCTGAAGTGCGCTCGCGCGTACTGTCCCGCCACGTCGTCGTCGAGACGCCAACTCGGCTGCAGCAGCGCGTTCGTCGCATCGTGGTCACGGTCGAAGAACGCCGCGCGATAGCGAGTGAGCGCGTCATCCGGGTCCGCATCCGCGGCGTGCGCCATCGGCGGGTACCAGTGGTAGCCGGCGAAGATCTCGTCGGCGCCCTGCCCCGACTGCACAACCTTGACCTGCTTGCTGACCTCCTCGGACAACAGGTAGAACGCCACGCAGTCATGGCTCACCATGGGCTCGCTCATGGCCCCGATGGCGCCTGAGAGCGCAGGCAGCATGCGCGCGGTGTCGATGCGGATCTGATGGTGATCGGTGTCGAAGTGGCGCGCGATGACGTCGGAGTACTTGAACTCGTCACCCTCCTCGCCGCCCGCCGCCTCGAAGCCGATGGAGAACGTCTTCAGGCCATGCTGTCCCGCCTCCGACAGCAGGCCGACGATGAGACTGGAGTCCAGCCCACCGGACAGCAGGCAGCCAACGGGCACATCCGCGACCAGGCGGCGCTCCACCGCGGTGCGCAGCGACGCCAGGATCGCGTCCTGCCAGTCGCGTTCCGACCAGCCGTCCCGCTCGGATGACCGCTCGAAAACCGGCTCCCACCACGTCTTCTCGGTACGTGTGCCATCCGGATCGATGCGCATGATGGTGCCGGGCGGCAGCTTGTGCACACCCCGCAGGATCGTGCGCGGCGCGGGAACCACGGAGTGAAAGCTCAGATAGTGATGCAGTGCGACGGGGTCGATGTCGGTGTCGACTCCCCCGGCGGCCACCAGCGCAGGCAGCGACGAGGCGAACCGCAACGCGCCCGTACCGTTGCCGTCGACGACATCGGACCAGTACAGCGGCTTGACCCCGAGTCGGTCGCGGGCCAGCAGGACGCGTCCGCTGTCGGTCTCAGCCACCGCGAAGGCGAACATCCCGAACAGGTGCTCCACGACGCGGTCGCCCCACTCCTTGTAGCCCTTGAGGACCACCTCGGTGTCGCTGTGTGAGAAGAAGCGGTAACCCTTGCCCAAGAGTTCGCGGCGCAGTTCGGCGTAGTTGTAGATGCACCCGTTGAACGCGACGGTGAGGCCGAGTTCCGGGTCGTGCATGGGCTGATGCCCGTGGCTGGACAAGTCGATGATGGCCAGCCTGCGGTGGCCCAGAGCAACATCCTCGCGGGCCCAGATGCCGGAGCTGTCCGGTCCGCGCGGGACCATCGAGTCCGTCATGGCGGCTACTGCCGCGAGATTGGCGGGACGCCCGCGGGCGACCTCTCCAGCGATGCCGCACATGGTGTCCAGTCACCCTCTCGTTCGGGGGCGACAAGCCATGGTGGTACCCAGAAACGTCGCCCGCGTCCACTACGTAGCCCGTTGGCGGCGGCCCCAAACACGATCTGCGTCACACACAGGTAAGCGGGTTAGGCTCCTGTCTCCATGGGGAAGTTCGTCACCGCAGTCCTGGCCGCCACAGCAGCCGTGTTCACCCTCGCCGTCCCGGTGGCCTCGGCGGATGTGGAGGTGACGCCCGTCGGATCCGTTCCGATGCCCGACTGGCCCGCACCCGCGTGGATCGTGGCCGACCTGGACACCGGGCAGATCCTGGCGGGCCGCGACCAGTACGTCACGCACGCACCGGCCAGCACGATCAAGACGCTTCTGGCGCTCGTCGCCATCGACGAACTCCCGTTGACCGCCTCCGTGGTCGCCGACGAGGCCGAGGCCACAGTCGAGTGCAACTGCGCCGGCGTGGAGGCGGGCCGGACCTACACCACTCAGGAACTGCTGGACGGTCTGCTGCTGGTCTCGGGCAATGACGCCGCCAACACCCTGGCGCACATGCTCGGCGGCAGGGACGCGGCGGTGGCGAAGATGAACGCCAAGGCCGCCGCGCTGGGTGCGGCAGCCACCCACGCGGGGTCACCGTCGGGACTCAACGGCCCCGGCATCGATGGCTACACGACGGCGCACGACCTGGCGCTGATCTTCCGCGCGGCGCTCGCCAGTCCGGTCTTCGCCGCGATCACCGCGGCGCACTCGGCGCCGTTCCCGGGCGACACGGGACCGGCGACGCTGGTCAACCAGAACGAGATGATGTTCCGCTATCCCGGCATGCTCGGTGGCAAGTCCGGTTTCACCGACGTCGCCCGCAAGACCTATGTCGGCGCCGCGCAGCGCGATGGTCGACGCCTCGTCGTCGCGATGATGTTCGGCCTGGTCAAAGAGGGTGGGCCCACGTACTGGGATCAGGCGACCGCGCTTCTCGACTGGGGCTTCGCCCAGGACCGCTCGGTGAGCATCGGCGCGCTCTAGCGGTTGCCGTCGCCGAGACCTACAAAGTGGTCGTGATCCGCCGCCCCACAACAACCATTGTGTAGATCTCGCGTCAACCACGTGACCGCGCTCGATACCTGACGGAGACCTGATCGCGCGCTGTCCGAGTCCTGGCAGCCCTACGCTCGCATTTCGTGCGAGGACTGTTCGCGGCGACGGCGCTCGCCCTCATCACGGCGCTGACAGTGTCCACCGCACCTCCGGCCACGGCTGCGCCGGACGTGGCGGCGGTCGGGGTTGTCGGCGCGCCGCCCGACGGGCCCGCCCAGGCCTGGCTGGTCGCCGACCTCGACACCGGTCAGGTGCTCGCGGCGAAGAACGCCACCGGCCGGTATGCGCCGGCCAGCACCATCAAGGTTCTGCTGGCGATGGTCGTGGCCGACAACCTGCGGCCCGGTGACTTCGCCCGTCCCAATGCCTCGCACACCAAGATCGAGTGCTCGTGTGTGGGCCTGAAACCGGGCCAGCCCTACACCACCCGCCAACTACTGGAAGCCCTCCTGATGGTGTCGGGCAACGACGCCGCCAACATGCTGGCCGACATGCTCGGCGGACAACCTGTCGCGGTCGCGGCGATGAACCGCAAGGCCGCCAGCATTGGCGCCACCAGCACCAGGGCATCGTCGCCGTCGGGTCTCGACGGGCCCGGCTGGGAATCGATCACCACGCCCCATGACCTCGCGGTGATCTTCCGGACAGCATTGGGCTATCCGCTGATCGCGCACATCCTGCGGCAACCCTCGGCCGAGTTTCCCGGCAAGGTCATCACTAACCAGAACGAGTTGTTGGCGCGCTACCCGGGCGACCTCGGCGGCAAGACCGGCTACACCAATCTCGCCCGCAAGACCTACGTCGGCGCCGCGCAGCGCGGTAACCGCCGCCTGGTCATCGTGCAGATGTACGGCACGGGCGACCTGTACGGCCAGGCGATCGGCCTGTTCGACTGGGGCTTCTCCCAGTCCCGCTAGTCGCCCTGCACCTCGGCGAACGCACGGACCGGGAACGTCCCGAATCCCTCGATGGCCGGCGGCGCCGCCGTGAACCGTGCGCCCCGGGGAGGCAGCGCCTCCAGACGGGTGAGGTGTTCGACGACGTGGACACCTGCACCGAGCAGCAGGGTGTGCGCGGGGCGCTCACCGCCCGACTCCGTGTCGTCGATGTTGACCGAGTCGATGCCGACCAGCACCGCACCCGCGTCGATCAAGTACTGGCTGCCCTCGGCGGTCAGGAACGGCGCGCCGACACCGTAGGCCTGTGTGCCGAAGTGCCGGTCCCATCCGGTGTGCAGCAGCACCGCGGCGCCGGACACGTCTCGATCGGCCAACGTCTGGGCACCGATGCCACGCCGTGTCGCGTCCCACGCGTCGGTCAGGTGAAATACCTCGGCGCGCAACCCCACCAGCGTCGTCAGGTCCAGCCCGGCCAGGTCGGCACCATCGGCGTAGCGGTGAAACGGCGAGTCGAGGTAGGTGCCGGTGTTGCCGATCATGGTGATGACGTCCATGGCGAACTCGGTTCCCGGCGCGTACTTCGACCGTGAGTCCACCCGCGTGAGGTGCGGTGCGATGACGGGGGCCGGCAGACCCGGATAGGTGATCAACCCCGCGCGGATCGGGTGGCTGAGGTCGATGACGCGGGTCGACGAGTCGGCGGGCTCCCGTTTCACCCCGCGGCTGCCGCGGTGGGGTTCCTCCACGATCCGAAGCTCGCGCAGTTCCACGGTGTCGACGAGGGTGAGGCCGAGGTGGGCGATCAGCAGCCGGCCGATCGCTGTCGTGTCGAGATCAGCCGAGGGCAGGTCCAGCCGGAACCCCGTGCCGGTCAGGTCCCCGCCATTGGCGAAGTGGATCTCGAAGTCGAAGTGGGCGCGATGGTCAGCCATGTCAGTGAGCGTGCCAGAGGGACGCCCCCACCACCGCCCACACACAAGTAAGGTCACCCTAAATCTTCACCGAGGGGGACGATCATCACTGGCCAGAGCGATGTGTCGCTGATCGTTGGCTACGGCACCGATATGGGCAACGCCGAGGACGCGGCGATGACGTTCGCCGAGTCCGTCGCCCCCATCGGCATTGATGTCGAGGCGATCGAACTCAACCAGGTCGAACTCGCCGACCTGAGCACCGCGACCCACTTTGTCGTCGTCACCTCGACGTTCAGCGAGGGCGAGTTTCCGGATAACGCGACATTGTTCTGGGAGGCGATCAGCGCCGAGACGGATCGGCTTGAGCACCTGAGATTCGCGGTCCTCGCGCTCGGAGACACCTCGTATGAACTGTTCTGCCACGCGGGCAAGCTTCTCGACGAACGCCTCGGGGCACTCGGCGGCACCAGGATGGTCGACCGCGTCGACGTCGACGGCTACTACGAGAAACCCGCCGCCGCATGGACCGCCGACGTCATCAAGGTGCTGCAGTCCGATATGGCCGGCGCCGCGTCCGCCGAAACAGCCGATACCCCTGTCGCCGTCGGCGTCCCCGAGCCGTCGGCCCGGGAGCGCCATCTACCGGTTGACGTGCGCCTGGTCGTGAACCGGCTGCTCAACTCGCCGGAATCCGACAAGGAGGTCCGCCACTACGAGTTGGACCTGGCCGGCTCCGGAATCAGTTACCACGCAGGTGATTCGATCGCCGTGCACGCCACCAACGATCCCGCGCTCGTCGATGCCCTGCTGACCCATTTGGGTGTCGGCGCTGACCACGCGGTCCCCGATCACGACGAGCCACTCGGTGTCCTGCTCACCGAGCGGCTGGAGATCCGGACACCGTCGCGTGCATTGCAGGCGCTGGTGGCGGCGCGCACCAGCGACACCGATGCCGCGGCCGCGCTCGGCGGTGCCGAGCCTGCCGTCGCGGCGCCGGGATCGTGGGCCTACGGCAAGGACGTGCTTGACCTGATCCGGCTGGCCGACCTGAGTGTCGACGACGTCGTGGACACGTTGCGGCCGTTGCAGTTCCGTGACTACTCCATCGCGTCGAGCCCCGTCACGCATCCCGATCACGTGCACCTGACGGTGGCGACCGTGCGGTACGACGCGGGTGACCGTCAGCACGGCGGCGTGGCCTCGACGTTCCTGGCCGAGCGCGGCGACCAGCTGCGCGTGCACCTGCGTCCCAACCACAGTTTCCGGCTGCCCGCCTCCGACGTGCCGATCATCATGGTGGGACCGGGAACCGGCATCGCCCCCTTCCGCGCGTTCCTGCAGGAGCGCGAGGCCACCGGCGCAACGGGGCGGTCATGGTTGTTCTTCGGCGATCGACGCCGGGCCACCGACTTCCTCTACGGCGACGAGTTAGAGGCGTTCGCGGCGTCGGGCACTCTCACCCGGCTTGACACTGCCTTCTCACGCGACCGCGCCGACGGCTCGAAAGTCTATGTCCAGCAGCGCATGCATGAGAACGCGGACGAGTTCTTCGGCTGGCTACAGGACGGTGCACACCTGTACGTGTGCGGTGACGAGAAGCAGATGGCCAAGGACGTCGATGCGGCGTTGCACGATATCGTGGCGCGTTGTGGCGGCATGGACGCCGCTGCCGCGCACGCCTACGTCAACGACCTCATCAAGACCCACCGGTACGTGCGCGACGTCTACTAGCGCCCTGGCGGCCGGGCGCCTTCTTCAGCCTGCGACCAGATCCATCCGGAGGAACTCGGTGATGCGGAGCAGCCTCGGCGGACGCGCCACCTCGTCGGAGAGGGCCTGGAACGCCTCGACTTTGGAGACCAGGCGTGGGGCGGTGAGTTTCACGTCGCGCCCACCGATCCGGAGTTGTGCGGCGCCGGCCTTCACGGTGTTCTGCACCCAGTCCGAGCCCGATCCGTACACCAGAATGAACAGGTAGCCGTCGTCGACCGGATGGGCATCGAGCGGCGTGCGGTACTCCGCGCCAGAGGTGCGACCGACGTGTGTCAGCACCGGCCACTTCCCTCCCGCGATTGCGCGCGGGTTGAACACCCGCTTGTTCACATGCCCCCACCACCTCGGCATCGGCATTGCGACCTCCTCCTCTCACCCCAGCGACGCTGATTCGCATCCGCACGATCAGCCTTACGCTTGTAAGGTAGGCTTACACCCGTAAGGCTGTCAACACGTTCACATCGGGAGTTGCCGTGTCACGTCCAGCGCTACCGCTCAGCAGTGATCGCGTACTGGAAGCCGCGATTCGTGTCGCGGATCACGGTGGCGTGGAGGCGATCACGATGCGGCGGGTCGCGAAAGAGCTGGGCGTGGAGGCAATGTCGCTCTACCATCACGTGCCCACCAAGGACGCGATTCTCGACGGGGTCGTCGACATGGTGTTCGCGGCCATCGAGCTACCCCCTGCCGGATGCGGGGACTGGCGCGACGCGATCCGTGCCCGCGCCGCCTCCGCGCGTGTGGTTCTGTCGCAGCACAGGTGGGCACTTGGCCTGATGGACTCTCGGCGCAACCCGGGGCCGGCCACGCTATGTCATCACGACGCCGTCCTCGGCGTCCTCAGATCAGCGGGTTTCACGCTGCCGATCGCCGCGCACGCCGTCTCCCTCATCGACAGCTACATCAGCGGGTACGTCCTCCAGGAGGCAAGTCTGCCGATCACGACGCCTGAGGATGTCGAGGAGGTGGCGGGCGGCATCCTCGAGCACCTGCCGCCCGACCAGTGGCCCTATCTGAGGGAGATGATCGTCGACCACGCCCTACAGCCGGGCTACGACCACACGGGAGAGTTCGACTACGGCCTCGATCTGATTCTCGACGCGCTCGAAGCCCGCAGGAATTAACCCGCGAACACACGACGTCAGCGAAAGACTCTGCCGCGCAACAACACCAGATCGGGGTGGTCGAGCACGCCCGGGGTCCGGGGGTCCTCGGCGTAGCAGACCAGATCCGCCGAGGCGCCGTGCTCGAGTGCCGGCCTGCCCAGCCAGGCGCGGGCGTCCCAGCACGCTGCTCCCAGCGCATCGGTCGCGCTCATGCCGACGGTCTGTAGTGCGGCGATCTCGTCGGCGATTCGGCCGTGGGCGACCATGCTGCCGGCGTCGGTGCCCGCGTAGATCGGCACACCCGCGTCGTGCGCCGCGGCCACCCGATGATGACAAGACCGGTACAGGTCACGCATGTGCTTGGCGTAGTTGGGGTACTTACCTGCGGCGTCGGCGATTCCGGGAAAGTTCTCGATGTTGATGAGCGTCGGGACCAGCGCGGTGCCGTGCTCGAGCATCAGCGCGATGATGTCATCGGTGATCCCGGTGCCGTGCTCGATGCAGTCGATGCCCGCGTTGATCAGACCGGGCAGCGCGTCCTCGCCGAACACGTGGGCCGTGACCCGCGCACCCTCCGCGTGCGCGGCGGCGATCGCCTCGACGAGAATGTCATCCGACCACAGCGGCGCGAGATCCCCGACGCCGCGGTCGATCCAGTCGCCGACGAGCTTGACCCAGCCGTCACCCCAGCGGGCCTGCTCGGCGACCGCGGCGGGTAACTGCGACTCGTCCTCGATGTCGATCGGCAGACCCGGCGAGTAGCGCTTGGGTCGGGCCAGGTGTCGGCCGGCGCGGATGATGCGGGGCAGGTCGTCCCGGTCATCGAGGCTGCGGGTGTCCAACGGCGAACCGGCGTCGCGCAGTAGCAGGGCCCCGGCGTCCCGTTCGGTCTGCGCCTGGCTGATCGCCTCGTCGAAATCCGTTGCACCATTGTGCCCGAGCCCCACGTGACAGTGCGCGTCGACGAGGCCGGGAATGATCCAGCCGCCGTCGAACACGGTGTCGGCGTTGTTGATCCGCTCCGCGCTCAGAACACCGCGGTACCCATGCCCCTCGCGCGAGCGCTCGTCGGTCACCCACCACTCAACGGGCTCGCCGTCGGGCAGCCCCCTGCCCCGCAGATGGAGGGCCGTCACGTTACTTCTGGCCGGGGAACTTCAGCTTGGAGAGATCGAAGTCGGCCAAACCGGGCGGCAGCTCGTCAAGGCCCTTGGGCATGTTCGACAGATCGGGGAACCCTGCGGGCATGCCGCCGGGGTCCATGCCGAACGGGCTGCGCACCTTCGGCGGCGTCGGCCCACGTGCGCCCTTCTTGCCCTTCTTGTTCTTGCCCTTCGCAGCCTTACGCGTGGCGCTCTTGCGGGCGAACGGCATACCCATCTGACCGGCCATCGACGACATCATCTTGCGTGCCTCGAAGAACCGGTCGACGAGCTGGTTGACCTCACCAACGCTCACGCCCGACCCGTTGGCGATACGCAGCCGGCGCGACCCGTTGATGATCTTGGGGTCATCGCGCTCCGCAGGCGTCATGCCCCGGATGATGGCCTGCACACGGTCGAGCTGCTTGTCATCGACAGCGGCCAGCGCATCCTTCATCTGCCCCGCGCCCGGCAGCATGCCCAGCAGGTTGCCGATGGGACCCATCTTGCGGATCGCCAGCATCTGCTCGAGGAAGTCCTCCAGCGTGAGTTCGCCCGAGCCGATCTTCGCCGCGGCGGCCTCGGCCTGGTCGGCGTCGAACACCTGCTCGGCCTGCTCGATGAGCGACAGCACGTCGCCCATGCCGAGAATCCGGCTGGCCATGCGGTCGGGGTGGAAGACGTCGAAGTCCTCGAGCTTCTCACCGCTGGACGCGAAGAGGATCGGCACCCCGGTGACCTCGCGCACCGACAGCGCGGCGCCACCGCGGGCGTCGCCGTCCAGCTTGGTCAGCACGACACCGGTGAACCCGACGCCCTCGCGGAACGCGCCTGCGGTCGCCACGGCGTCCTGGCCGATCATGGCGTCGAGGACGAACAGCACCTCGTCGGGATTGACGGCCGCGCGGATAGCCGCGGCCTGGCTCATCAGTTCCTCGTCGATGCCGAGGCGGCCGGCGGTGTCAACGATGACCACGTCGTGGTGCTTGGCCCTGGCCTCGGCCAGGCCTGCCGCGGCGACCTCGACGGGGTTGCCCGCCGTCATCTGCTCGATGGTCTCGCCGTCGGGCGACACACCGGGATGCGGTGCGAACACCGCGACGCCGGCCCGTTCGCCGACGATCTTGAGCTGCGTGACCGCACCGGGCCGCTGCAGGTCACACGCCACCAACAGCGGCGTGTGGCCCTGCGCCTTGAGCCACTTCGCGAGCTTGCCGGCAAGCGTGGTCTTACCGGAACCCTGCAGGCCAGCCAGCATGATCACCGTCGGCGGCGTCTTGGCGAACGTCAGCTGCCGGGTCTCCCCGCCGAGGATGCCGATGAGTTCGTCGTTGACGACCTTGACAACCTGCTGGGCGGGGTTGAGCGCGCCGGAGACCTCCGTGCCCTTGGCACGTTCCTTGATCCGGTTGATGAATTCACGGACGACGGGCAGGGAGACGTCGGCCTCGAGCAGTGCCAGTCGGATCTCGCGAGCGGTGGCGTCGATGTCGGCATCAGAGAGCCGCCCCTTGCCACGCAGGCCCGTGAGCGCCCCGGTCAACCGGTCAGACAGCGATTCAAACACCCGACCAGCCTAACGTGACGCGCTCGATGGCCGGCCGTTGAGAGGAGTCGAGAGGATCAGCACGCCTCAGCTGGCCTCGGGTACCGGCTTGGCCGGCGGCGGAGCGGGCAGCACCGCATACATCTCGCGCTCCAACTCCTCGCGAGCCTCCAGGTGGTGAGCCGCCGCGTCGGGGCTCGCCTTGGGCACGACGAGCCCGAAGACGTCGACGACCGAGGAGCCCAGCGTGGTGACCTTGGCCCAGGCGATGTCGAGTCCGTCGCGATCGATGACGGCCGTGAGCCTGGCCAGAAGACCGGACCTGTCCACGCTTCGGATCTGGACCACGTACTCCCCCGGCGAGGTGCCGTCGAACCACAGGATCCGGGGCGGCGCGGGCGCCGGGGTGACCGGCACGGCGGCGGGGATATCGCCGGCGCGGGTGGTGTTGATCGCACCGGCTTCGGCGTCGCGCTGATCGAGGGAGCCGATCACGTCCAGGTCGCCGTCGAGAGCCCGAATGAACTGCTGGCGCAGGAGCTCGGCCGCTGGCGGCTCACCGAAGCGCGGCGAGACCGCGAAGGTGTTGATGGCCACGCCGTCGCGACTGTTGACCGACGCCGAGTGCACCCGTAGCGAGTTCAGCGCCAGGATGCCGGCTGCCTTGGACAGCAGGCCGCGACAGTCCGGGGCGATCATCGTCACGTTGTAGACGTGGGCGTCGACCACAACCATGTCGACGTGTACGCCACCGTCGGCGGCCAACGCGACATAGCGCGGCTCGACAGGATCGGGCTGCGGCAGCGGCTCACCGGCCATCACCATGCGGCACCGGCGCACCAGATCCCCGATGAGCGAGGCCTTCCAGTCCCCCCACACCCCGGGCCCCGTCGCCAACGAGTCCGCCTCCGCGAGCACGTGCAACAGCTCCAACAGCACCGGATCACCGCCGAGTGCGTCGACAACGCCCGAGATCACCTTGGGGTCACCCAGATCGCGTCGGGTCGCGGTGTTGGGCAGCAGCAGGTGGTAGCGCACGATCTTGGACAGCAGCTCGACATCGTCGGGCCACAGCCCCAGCCGGGTGCCGATCTGCGTCGCCAGGTCGGCACCGATGTCGCTGTGGTCTCCGCCGCGCCCCTTACCGATGTCGTGGCACAGGGCCCCGAGCACCAGCAGGTCTGGTCGTGACACCCGCGTCGTGAACGCACTTGCGCGGGAGACGGTTTCGACGAGGTGACGGTCGACGGTCCAGATGTGCACCACGTCGCGTGGCGGAAGGTCGCGCACCGCACCCCATTCGGGAAACAGCCTGCCCCACAGTCCGGTTCGATCGAGCGCCTCGATGGTGGCCACAGCGGGTGACCCGGCTGCGAGCATCACCAGCAGATCCTTGAGTGCCGGCCGCGGCCACGGTGTGCGCAGTTCCGGTGCCGCCTCGGACAACCGGCTCAGCGTCGAGGCTGCCATCGGCAGCCCGGTGGTGGCCGATGCCGCGGCGACGCGCAGGATCAGGCCGGGATCACGTGCGGGTCGTGCATCCCGGGCCAGGATGACCTCACCGTTGAACTCGATGACGCCCTCGTCGAGTGGCCGGCGGACGGGCCGGCGCAGGGCGGCGAAACCCCGGCGCGGCAGCGCGTTGGCCGCCGTGCGCAACCCTGCGTCGACGTAGTAGCTGATGGTGCGGGCCGCGTCGCTCAGCGTGCGAGCCAGGTCGAATCGGTCCCCGATGTGCAACGACGCACCGATCTCATCGGCGTACTGCGCCAACAACATCTCGCGTCCGCGGCGCGAGACGCGGTGGAGTTCGGTGCGGACGTTCAGCAGCGACAGATGGGCTCCGCCCAGCGTTCCGGTCGGGGAGGCCAGTGACCGGCTGGGATACACGTCGGCCAATTGCGCGATGGCCAACGCGTTGAGGAGTTGTACGTCGCGCAGCCCACCGCGACCATTCTTCAGGTCGGGTTCGGCGCGGTGGGCGATCTGACCGCTGCGCTGCCAACGAGATTCGGCGTGCTCGACCAGTTCATCGAAACGCGAGGCGATTCCGGTGCGCCACTGACGTCGGGCGCCACCGATGAGCAACGCCGACAGGTCGGCGTCGCCCGCGATGTGTCTGGCGTCGAGCATGGCCAGGCCGGCGGAGATGTCCGCACTGGCCACATGCAGCGCCTCCGGCACCGTCCGCACACTGTGGTCGAGTGAGATGTTGGCGTCCCACAACGGGTACCAGAGCAGTTCGGCGACCTGCGTGACGATCTCGCGTGGCATGTTGTCGTGCAGCAGCGTCAGGTCCAGATCCGAGTAGGGCAGGAACTCGCCGCGCCCCAGCCCGCCGGTGGCGACGATGGCGAAGCCGCTCGTGTCGGTGATGCCGATCTCAGCCGCCTTGGTGGTCAGCCAGAACTCGTGCAGATCGAGCAGTGCCTGGCGCAGAGCACCGGAATCCAGTTGCCTGGCACCGCCGGTGAGCAACTGTTCGGCTGCGGCGGTCAGATCGTTGGCTGGACGCGACGATCCCGCCGGCGGAGCCTCCCAACGAGAGGCCCCGGCGGCGGGATCTGGTGTCTGCTTTGCCATCTCAATCCTTCCCCGGACGTGCGGTCAGTTGTCGCTCGTGCCCGTCCGGGAGACGGAGCTAGAGAATCTCACGGCGCATCAGATGGCGTCGGTCCCCCGCTCACCGGTGCGGACCCGCACTACGGTGTCAACGGAACTGACCCAGACCTTTCCGTCACCGATCTTTCCGGTGCGGGCGGCCTGAACGATGACGTCCACCACCTTGTCGACGGCGGAGTCGTCCACCAGCACCTCGACTCGCACCTTCGGGACGAAGTCCACGGAGTACTCCGCGCCGCGGTAGACCTCGGTATGGCCCTTCTGACGTCCGTAACCCTGGACTTCACTGACGGTCATCCCGAGGATGCCGGTCTGCTCGAGGCCAGTCTTGACATCCTCGAGTGTGAACGGCTTGACGATCGCTGTGATCAGCTTCATTTAGTCGATCCCTTCCCGGATAACCTTGTGTGCTCCTGTGAATGATTCCCGATCAGACGAGTTCATAAGCAGTTTCCGCATGCTGGGTCTCGTCGATCCCGGTGTGCTCGTCTTCCTTCGCGACCCGCCATCCAAGCGGCTTGACGATGAAGGCGATGATCACGGTCATGATGCCGGTGAAGGTCACCGCAGCGAGCGCGATGATTGTCTGAACGACCAACTGCTTGTAGTCACCACCATAGAACAGGCCCGGTGAACCATCGGCGGAGTAGGCCAGGAACCCGATGCCGATGGTGCCCCACAGACCTGCGACCAGGTGAACACCGACGACGTCGAGCGAATCGTCATAGCCGAACTTGTATTTCAGGCCGATGGCCAGTGCCGAGAGCACACCGGCGACCGCACCGAGGATCAACGAGCCGACCGGCGTCAGGGCGCCACACGCCGGGGTGATGGCGACCAGCCCGGCGACGACACCCGAGGCGGCGCCGACGCTGGTGGCGTGGCCGTCGCGGATGCGCTCAACCACCAACCAGGAGAGCATCGCCGCGGCGGTGGCCGCGGTGGTGTTGACCCACACCTGACCGGCGATCATGTCGGCCGCGCCCTCCGAGCCCACGTTGAAGCCGAACCAGCCAAACCAGAGGATGGCAGCACCAAGCATGACGAACGGAATGTTGTGCGGCCGGAAGGCGGTCTTGCCGAAACCTGCGCGCTTGCCCAGCAGAATTGCCAGAACCAGTGCGGCCATACCGGCGTTGATGTGGACCACGGTGCCACCGGCGAAGTCGATCGGCGCCACGTTGGCCGCGCCCTCCTCGTCGACGCCGAACAACTTGGCCGCAATGCCCTTCTCGCTACCCGAGAGGAGACCGCCGCCCCAGACCATATGCGACAGAGGGAAGTACACCAGCGTGACCCAGATGCCACCGAACAGCATCCAGGTGCCGAACTTCATGCGCTCGGCGACCGCACCACTGATGAGTGCGACGGTGATGACCGCGAACGTCAACTGGAAGCCGACCCAGACAATGGCCGGCACGGTGCCGAAACCGCCGGTCACAAAACCAGTCGTCCCGTCGGGGAGTTCCTTGGACTCAAGCAGTTGGCTCACACCGAACAGCGAGAACGGATTGTCGAAGACTCCGGCGATATCGCTCTCTCCGGTGTGTGCCGAGGAGAAGGACATCGAGTAGCCCCACAACACGTAGATGACGCTGACCAGGCCCAGGGACCCGAAGGACATCATCATCATGTTCAGGACGGATTTCTGCCGCGACAGGCCGCCGTAGAAGAACGCCAGGCCCGGTGTCATGAACAGCACCAGCGCGGCCGCGGTGAGGACCCAGGCCGTATCCCCGGAACTCAGCATGCCGTCGCCCGCGCCGAAGGGCGCGAACATTTCGTCAGGTAAGGCTAAGACCACTTTGCGTGAACCTCCTCGAGAATGGCGCCGACGCGAATCGGCCTCCCGATGAGACTCGACGGCCGCGGTTTCATCCGTGGTTCACGTGCGTTTCGTCCAAGTGAACGGATCGGCCGTACCTGTTACACCTGTGTTTCCCGGCTAACCGAGGAGTGCGTCGACAAACGCGGCGGGCTCGAACGGTGCCAGATCATCGGGGCCCTCCCCGAGCCCGACCAGCTTGACGGGCACGCCGAGTTCCTGTTGCACGCGAAAGACGATTCCGCCCTTCGCCGTTCCGTCCAGCTTCGTCAGCACGACACCGGTGATGTCGACGACTTCAGCGAACACGCGGGCCTGTGGCAGCCCGTTCTGCCCGATCGTCGCGTCGAGCACCAGCAGCACCTCATCGACCGCGGCGCGCTTGCTGACGACCCGTTTGACCTTGCCGAGCTCGTCCATCAGGCCGGTCTTGGTGTGCAGGCGCCCCGCGGTGTCGACAACGACCACGTCGGCCCCGGAGGCGACACCCCTGTCCACGGCGTCGAAGGCCACCGATGCCGGATCGGCGCCCTCCGGCCCGCGAACCACCTCGGCTCCGACCCTGGCCGCCCAGCTCTGCAACTGATCGGCAGCGGCGGCGCGGAAGGTGTCTGCGGCACCGAGGACGACCCGCCTGCCATCTGCCACCAGGACCCGCGCCAACTTCCCGACGGTTGTCGTCTTGCCGGTCCCGTTCACCCCGACCACCAGAAGCACCGACGGCTTGTCATCGTGCGGTAGCGCCTTGATCGACCGGTCCATCTCGGGGTGAAGCTCGGAGATGAGCACCTCGCGCAGCACGGCACGGGCTTCAGCCTCGCTGCGCACGCTGGCGCTCGCCATCCGCGAGCGCAGGGCCTTCACAACGGACTCCGTGACGACGGGGCCGAGGTCGGCCATCAGCAGGACGTCTTCGATCGCCTCCCAGGAGTCCTCGTCGAGGTCGCCACCACCCAACAGGCCGAGCATGCTGCGGCCCAGCGCCCCCTGCGACTTGGCGAGCCGTCCGCGCAAACGCTCCAGCCGGCCCTCGGCGGGCGCGATCTCCTCCACCGCGGGCACAACGGCATCGGCGGGCGGGGCCGACACCGTCTCGACGGCCGGGGTATCCACAGCGGGCTCCGAAGCGGGCTCCGCAGGGGGCGCTTCCGGAGCCTCTGGAGTCGTTACGGGGTCCGGTAGCGCGACATCGGCGATCGGACGCTTCGGCGCATCACGCGGAATGGTGGCATCGTCACCGACTGCGGGCAGACCGCTGGTGTCCAGCCGCCCGGCAGGCGGTGCCGTGGTCGTCGATGACTGACTGAACGTGATCCCCGAGGACGCGTTGTAGCCGCCGGACTTGTCCAGCGACGTGGTGGTATCGGGTGGCGCGAGGCTGATTCGGCGGCGCCGATAGCGCATCAGCCCGACGACCAGGGCGACGAGGATGAGCACCGCGACGACCGCAATCGCGATCCACACACCTAATGGCAGAACTTGGGTCACGGCCTCATTGTCTCAGGGGACATCGAACGCGAGACACTGGCCGGGTGACCTCACCCGACCCCGCAGCCGATCCGGCGTTCGAGAACCTAGTCGAACTCGGCGCCAGCGCCGACATCACCGGGTGGGACTTCTCCTGGCTGCAGGGCCGCGCCACCGAACAGCGCCCGCCGTGGGGCTACGCGCGCCTGCTCGCGACGAGGCTCGGTGGGGCCGGGGCCGCGCTCGACGTCCAGACCGGAGGCGGCGAGGTGCTGCGAGAGGCTCTTGAGCACGCCGTCGAGGTCCCGCTCGTCGCGGCGGCCACCGAGGCGTGGCCTCCCAACGTGGCCACCGCGACCCGGCTGCTGCACCCCCACGGCGTGGTCGTCGTATCGGCGGACCAGGACGCACCGCTGCCTTTTGCCGACGCGTCGTTCGACCTCGTCACCAGCCGCCATCCCGCGACGGTTCGATGGGATGAGATCGCTCGCGTACTCCGGCCGGGCGGCTCATATCTCGCCCAGCACGTCGGTCCGGCAAGCGTTTTCGAGCTGATTGAGTTCTTCCTCGGCCCACTGCCCGAGGGCCGGGCAAAGCGCCACCCCGACGACGAGGCCGCGTCGGCGCGCGCGGCGGGTCTGGACGTCGTCGATCTTCGAGTGGCGCGGACGCGAATTGAGCTTCACGACGTCGCCGCGGTGGTCTACCTACTGCGCAAGGTCATCTGGTGGGTGCCGGACTTCACCGTCGAGCGCTACCGCGACCGGCTGTGGGACCTGCACCGGCGCATCCAATCGGACGGTCCGTTCGTGGCGCACTCCACTCGGCATCTCATCGAGGCGCTCCGACCCGGTTAGTGTCCTGAGCCACTAATGCGGGTGAACATGTGACTGTCGATGCCAGGTCGTCAATACGGTCACCACTACGCCGAACGTGCACGCACTGCGAAAAAGTCGCGGCGAATTCAAGTGGTGATCGCAACACCTGATTGAAGGGTGTTGTGTGATGGGTGGGGTTCGGTTTCGGTATCCCGA
>NZ_JBVAXF010000005.1:0-657807 GCF_055419205.1 Mycobacterium sp. IDUB_39 | reverse complement strand
CACAATCGAGCACATCCACCGACGACAACGACCGCAACGGATCAACCACCATCGCCACCAACACCCGCTCCAACCGCTTCGCCAGTTCAGCGACTTCGACATTCGGAAACGGCTGCCCAGTACCCATCGTGCTGAGAAGGAGTTGAGTGCCTGCGCCCGAGAAGATCAGCCCCAAACCGCCCACCAGGCCAGCATTGGTCAGGGACGCCGACGCTGCCGAACCACCGAAATCCAACGTGAACGTGGATGGAAGGAAGTTGACGTTGACCCTGTTGGTCAACCGGCCTGCCGCCCGGGAGTTGACTCGGCGCTCAAGGCCATGCACCGGAAAGCGCTGATGCTCCAACGCTTCCCGGATACGGATGTCGACATGTTGACAGAAGCTTGCAACCGAGGATCGCGGACACGCCTTCAGTACAAGGGGCACGACCCCGGCGACCATCGCCGGGAGCGTCTTCGACTCCGGCTGCACGCGCCGACTGACCGGGAAGTCGAGCACCACCTCTGAGCCCTCAGTACCCCATCCACGTACCAGAAGTGCGCACGCCGCGGTGAGGACCGCCGATCGAGGGAGCTTCCATTCCTCGCAGAACGCCTCAACCCGGCGAAGCACAGCTGAGTCCAATGGCACTGGCACAGAGGGCCAACATTCATTGTCGGCTACTGCGGCTTGGGGTAGGTGCTGATCCGGTTCACGTTCGCCGGGAAGGTTGCGGCTCCAGTATTCCTGGTCCTCACGATGATCATCGGATGCTTCGTAATCCAGCTCGCAGTCGACCAGATCAGCCAATGAGCCGAACAATGGAGGTGTGATTGGTTCACCAGCAATGATCGCCGAGTAGACAGAAGCGACCCGACGGCCAACCAGGGCGATACCGGATCCATCCAGGACGATGTGGTGGCAGCACGCGAACAAACAGAAATCGTCGACTTGAGTCTGGAACAGTGCGAACTTGAACAATGGGCCAGTCAATGGCATTGGTGTGCGTTGCATCTCGGCCGCGCGCTCACGGGCCTCTTGCACGGGATCGGATGAGCCACTCAGGTCATGGAACGCCAGCTCGACATCGGGGTAATCGACCGGCCTCTGAAAAACCTGGCCGTCCACCTCGAAGAAGGCGGCTCTGACGGGTTCGGCCTCCTTTATGACCCGACGAATCGCCCACTGAAGGGCGTCATGTTCGACCGGCCCCTCGATTCTCACGAACAGCCCGATTTGCCACTCCGTGCCGGAGTGGCCCTTTTCCTGCGCAAGCCAGATGTCTAGCTGTGCACGTGTTACGGGCAGTGACCAGTCATCCAGCTGCATCGAATTCCCCCACCGCAAGATTCAATGTCCATGGCCCCCCATGGCCTCACCTGTTAGGCCCCCCGGCCTGTCTGTTAGACGCCTGGCCCGCGCGCCAGCCTGTCGCGCAGACTCTTGGGCCGTATATCCGGCCAGTTCTGTTCGATGAAGTCCAAACACGCAGCGCGGTCCGCTTCGCCATAGGTCACCCTCCAGCCGACAGGCACGTCGGCGAAGGTCGGCCACAGGCTGTGCTGTTCCTCGTCGTTGATCAAAACGACGAAGGTGCCGTTGTCGTCGTCAAACGGATTAACACTCACGCGATCCTCCCCACCTAGGGTGGACCGTGAAACTGACCAACGCTCCCGGATACAAGGCGATTGCCCCCAATGCCTTGCACCACGCTGTCCGCCTCGGCGGCCCCACCCAGCTATGACGCTCCTATTGCAGATCGTCAGCATATCCACTTTATCCGACGGGAGTGTCGAAATCATCAAGCCAGGCATAGTCTGTTGCTATGCCGCGGTCATTCGACTTCTCGGTTGACTCGTCGTCGACCGTCGAGCAAATCCACCTGGCCTTTGCCGACGAGGACTACTGGCGGGCGCGACTGGCGAAATTCGGCGGTCTCGGCAGCCTTGACTCGTTGAGCGTCGACTCCGATGGCTTGGTGACCGCGGTCGTCGTCACGGCGCTGCGCCATGACGGACTACCAGGGCCGGTCGCCAAGTTCTTTCCCCGCGAGTGGCGGGTGGTACAGAACGAGAAGTGGAATCCGGTGTGTGAGGGCCGGATGAGCGGGGAGGTCAGCGTCATCTCCCACGGAGCGCCGATGTCCGGGATCGGCACCGCCTTGATATCGCCGACGAGGAGCGGATCGCGGCTGAAATGCAATGCAACCGTGGGCGTTAAGGTTCCATTGATCGGCGGCAAGGTCGAAGGCATCGTGGGCCGACTACTGGTTCAGAACATCTCTGCGATGCAGGACTTCACGACGGAGTGGCTCTCGGAGCAAGCGTGAACCGCAGTCGGCGCCCAGGAGCGATGCCCACACGAATGGATTGCGGGCCATTGCCGAGTCCTGCGCCATCTGCGGGAGTTCCCATCCCCCGAGACGGTGGATGGGGCGCACATCCAGCTGGGCGTGTCGCGGCCCAGCGAGGGCGCCCATCGCGCAGCCTCTCGGATGGCGGAGCAAACGCGAGCTAAGCCGAAATAGATTTCTATTCGCAAATAGTTGGCGCAAATTGCAATCGAAACTATTAGCCAGTCACACCGAACCGGCAGCGGACTAACAGTTTTTTCAAATGATCAACGCATTTTGCGTCCGCAAACAAAATTCGGCGCCGACGGGCGGGCCGGCGCTGCGGTCCCAATGCCCGCCAGTACTCGCTAGCTGACCGCCGCCACGGCGAACGGCAGAACCTCGGTTGCGCCGGCCTGGCGCAGCACACGCGTCGCCATCGTCATGGTCCAGCCGGTATCGATCAGATCGTCGACCAGCAGCACCGGACCCTCAACCGTCGCAAGCAGGCCGGCGTCCGGCGGATCCCATGAACCAGTGAGGGCGGCAACTCGATATGCGGAGTTGGCTGCAGTGACTGGTCTGCGCTCGACGCCGTAGCGGAGCACGCCCAGGTGCTCGAGCCGGCCCACCTCCGCCAGCCGCCGTGTCAGCGAGGCAATGAGCTTCGGGTGCCGTTCGGAGTCAAGCCCCATGACCGCCGTCGGCCTGGTCTCCCATTTCCACGCCGCAAGCACGCCCACCGCGGCGCGCACCACGTCGTCGGGAACGTCGGCGTCGGGCTCATCGAGCACCTGGCGCAGGCGCGCACCCCAGCCCAAATCGGTCATCCTGCCGATCACCCGACCCGAGGCGGGACCGTCGGAGATCTTGCCGCTCAACGTGACTCCGAGCTTGCTCAGACCTGACGGCCACTGCTTGCGTGGCGTGACGTCGACACCGGGACGCATCAACCGCGCCCGTGTGTCCTCCGCGGCAGACGGGTCCACGTGGGCGTCGTAGTGCGCGCCCGCGCAATTGTCACACCTGCCGCAGCGATCGTCGGCTGCGAGTTCGGGATCGTTGAGCTGGCTGCGCAGGAACGTCATCCTGCACTCATCAGTGTCCAGATAGTCGAGCATCGCCTGCTGCTCCCTGGTGCGCGCCTCGTCGAGCCTGCGATAGCGGTCCTCGTCGTAGTCCCAAGACTCGCCGGTGCTGATCCAACCGCCCTTCACACGACGCACAGCACCGTCGACATCGAGCACCTTCAGCACCATCTCCAACCGCGTCCTGCCCATGTCCACCAGGGGCTCGAGCGCAGGGGTGGACTGTGCCCGGTCGGGCTCCAATGCACGAATAACGTTGCGCACCATGGCCTCGGACGGGAACGCCACAGAGGCGAAGAAGCGCCACACGTCGCGGT
The DNA here is from genome assembly GCF_055419205.1 of Mycobacterium sp. IDUB_39. NCBI lineage: Bacteria > Bacillati > Actinomycetota > Actinomycetes > Mycobacteriales > Mycobacteriaceae > Mycobacterium > Mycobacterium sp. IDUB_39. The sequence goes on along the minus strand of NZ_JBVAXF010000005.1, from coordinate 654,090 downwards.
CCTCGGCGCCGGGCAGCAGCACGACCTCAGCGCTCTCGGTGGAGCGGCCGGCGCGGCCCACCTGCTGGTAGTAGGCGATCGGTGACGGCGGCGCGCCGAGGTGCACGACGAAGCCGAGGTCGGGCTTGTCGAAGCCCATACCCAACGCGGACGTGGCGACCAGCGCCTTGACCCTGTTGTCGAGGAGATCGGATTCCAGCTGTTCGCGTTCGGCAGCCTCGGTGGCACCGGTGTAGGAGGCCACCGCGTGCCCACGGTCGCGCAGCATGGCCGCGACATCGTTGGCCTGCGCCACCGTCAGCGTGTAGATGATTCCCGAACCCGGCAGCGAGTCGATGTGCGCGGCAAGCCATGCCGCGCGTTGCGCGGGGTTGCCCGCCTTCACGACGGCCAGCCTCAGCGACTCGCGATCCAGGCCACCACGCAATACCAGGGTGTCGCGCCCGCCGACACCGAGCTGACTTCGGACATCCTCCACGACTCGGTCATTAGCCGTGGCGGTTGTCGCCAACACCGGAATACCGCTGCCCAGCTCTCCGATCAGCGTGCGAATGCGCCGGTAGTCGGGTCGGAAGTCGTGACCCCAGTCCGACACGCAGTGCGCCTCGTCGATCACGACAAGGCCCGCGTCACGCGCCAACTCCGGAAGCACCTGGTCGCGGAAGTCCGGGTTGTTCAGCCGTTCCGGGCTGACCAGCAGCACGTCCAGCTCACCCGCCCCGACGGCGCGGTGCACATCCTGCCAGTCTGCGACATTGCTCGAGTTGATGGTCGCCGCGCGCACACCGGCCCGCTCAGCGGCGACGACCTGGTTGCGCATGAGCGCCAACAGCGGCGACACGATGACCGTCGGGCCGCGGCCCTGCGCACGGAGGAGCTTCGCGGCGATGAAGTAGACCGCGGACTTGCCCCAGCCGGTGCGCTGGACGACGAGCGCCTGGCGACCGTGCACGACGAGCGCCTCGATGGCCGTCCACTGGTCGTCTCGCAGTGTCGCCTGTGGCCCGGCCAACTGCTCGAGGAGGGTCTGAGCCTGTTCGCGGGTCGCCATGAGGCCATCCTGCCCGCTCGGTCCGACGGGGTCAGAACCCAGCAGCTCAGGTCACTCGGCTGCGGAGTCCGTGCCGCCGCCGGACTCCGAACCCGCACCGGAGCCGCCGTCCGAGCCCTGAGGGCCTGACGTGGCGGTGCCGCTGGGTGCTGCCGCCGGGCGCTTGCCGGTGATGGCGCCGATTCCGTTGGTGATCATGTCCTTGATCGGCTTGAACGGGTTGCTCCCAGGCGCACCGGATTTCGCGGTTGTCGGCGGCTTGGCCAGCGGGGCCCCGTTGACACCGGGTATCACGGTCGCCGGCTTCTTGGCGGAGGTCTGGGTGGTCTCGGATGCCGCGGTCTCCTCAACGGAGTCCTGCGCCAACGCCTCGCTGCCGGTCGCGGCGCGCTCAGCTGGCGCAGCGGGCTCGGCTGGCGCAGCGGGCTCGGCTGGCGCAGCGGGCTCGGCTGGCTCCGGCGCTGCGGCGACAGCCGCCGGTGCTGCTGCTGGTGCCGGTGCGGGAGCCGCAGGCGCAACGGCTGGTGGAACCGGAAGTCCGCCATTGGGCTGGACCACCCCGGGTGTCGGCGGGGTGAAGAGCGCGAACGGAGTGTTGGCGGCCGTCATGCCGGGCGCCAGTCCGAAGGAGAGAGTGGGCGGGAGGAGGAGACCGGTCTTGATGTACGGCAGGAATTTGAATTCGAAGGTCATCGGACCGATCTGGGTGACGGTGTGCAGGCCACCGACGCGGTAGTCGTAGAAGGGTCCGTTGGCGAAGTCCTGGTAGGTGACGAAGCCCGTGGTACCGGAATTGGTGAACACTCCGGGAATTCCGGCCGTCCACCGCCCGATGTCCACCGAGCTGAAGTTGTCCGGCTGACCGTTCACACCGGTCTGGCCGGTCGGGGCCTGGGTGAAGCCGATGGCCTTGAGCACGTTGAGGTCGAAGACGAACGGGCCGACTCTGTTTGCCATCTGCAGGACGCCGGCGTGGGTGGCGACGTAGGGGTCGTAGGACACAGCGTTGTCGGTGAAGCCCAGCGCGCCGGTGCTGCTGATCAACCCGGTGACGCCGGCCATCCACTGATCCATCTGGGTGTAGTTGGCCGTGCCGGCGGTGCTGCCGGGCGGTGGTCCACTGGCGCTGAACGACCTCAGCGAGTCGAGATCGAACTTGACCGGACCGAGCTGGTTGACGGTCTGCAGTGCGCCCCGCACTCCGGCGGCGGCGTCGGTGACGACTGCCGACACGGCGGCAGCACCCGTGGTGCTCGTCGACGGCGACGGCGCGACCGCCCACGGGAAGAGGCGGTAGAAGCTGGCGTTCGCCGTGGGCTGGACCTCCGGCATGGCGCGCTGGCCAGGCTCGGCCGCGAGGGCACCGTGCCCACCGAGCAGCAACGCTCCTGCACCGAAGGTGGCGATCCCAACACTGCCGGAGCGGCAAACGGTCTTCAACATGGACTTACCAGGCCGACGGTGTTGTGACATGACACCAGGGAACACTATTCACCCCGGCCAGGTCAAGATGGAACCGCCAAACAGCTAATTGAAAACGCTGCCATCTCGCCGTCCAGTGTCCGGACACGAAAGAGCCCACCGCGTCTAGAGGGATCGACGCGGTGGGCTCCTCCTGAACTCATTCAGGACATGCGGTCAGCGACTAGGCGGTCTTCAGCGCATCGGTGACCAGATTCGGTGTCACCTGGGTGCCGCACTGGCTGACCAGGTCTGTCACGGGCTGCTGGATATCCCGCAACTCATCGGCCACCTGCGAGTTCTCCGCGAAGTACGCACGGTAGGACTGCGTGGCCTCCGACACCGGCTGCTTGGCGATGTCCGAGAGTTCCTGGTCGGTCTGGGGGTGCGCCTGCAGGTATGTGCTCATCAGCGCCGACACTGAACTCTGCGTCGTGGCCATATCGCTCACGGAGCACGCACCGGCGGCGGGCTCTGTGGGCTGGGCGGGCTCGGCGTTGGCCATCGGCATGGCGATGGCTGCGGATGCGATGCCACTGAGCAGGCCGCCGGCGAGCATGCCGTACAGGCCGCGTCGCACGGTCGTTTCGGTCATCTTGTACTGGGTCATTCGACCCTCCCTTCGGTCTGCGATGCGGTGATCGCAGTCCTAGGCCTAACCGCGAACCGGGGTCGGCTAAACCACCCCGTGCCAGTCCCGGAGCGGACGAAGAAGCGTCCACCCAGGTCAGCTCACGTGTCGGAGGACCGAAAGTTTTTCATCCCGAGTGTGAATCTGACGACGCGATTACCTATCGGAGCGTCGTCAGATTCACACTGGGCACAGGATTTGCACCGAGGCCGGCTATCCAGCCGCGGCCGCGGCCTCCTGCTCGCGCTTGATCTCGAGGGCGATGTCGATGAGCTGGTCTTCCTGGCCACCGATGAGCTTGCGTTGACCCGCGCGGTGCAGCAGTTGATGCGCCGGGACGCCGTAGCGCTCGGACTGGCGGATGGCGTGCTTGAGGAAGCTGGAGTACACCCCGGAATAGCCCATGATCAGCGCATTGCGGTCCAGCAGGCACTCGGCGGGCATCGCAGGCCGCACCACGTCCTCGGCCGCGTCGGCGATCTCGAAGAAGTCGATACCGGTCTTGACGCCGATCTTGTCGAACACCCCGATCATGGCCTCCACCGGCGCATTGCCCGCACCAGCGCCGAACCGACGAGTGCTGCCGTCGATCTGCTTGGCTCCCGCACGCACGGCCGCCACGCTGTTGGCCACGCCCAGACCCAGGTTCTCGTGGCCGTGGAAGCCAACCTGCGCATCCGACCCGAGCTCGGCGACCAATGCCGCGACCCGGTCGGTCACGCCTTCGAGCACCAGGGCACCCGCCGAGTCCACGACGTAGACGCACTGGCATCCCGCGTCGGCCATGATGCGGGCCTGCGCGGCCAGCTTCTCCGGCGGAATGGTGTGGGACATCATCAGGAAGCCCACGGTCTCCAGCCCGAGTTCACGCGCGAGGCCGAAGTGCTGGATCGAGACGTCGGCCTCGGTGCAGTGCGTGGCGATCCGGCAGATCGACCCGCCGTTATTCTGGGCTTCCTTGATGTCGTCCTTGGTGCCCAAACCGGGCAGCATCAGGAAGGCGATCTTGGATTCCTTGGCCGTCTCGGCGGCCAGCTTGATCAGTTCCTGCTCGGGCGTCTTGGAGAAGCCGTAGTTGAAGCTCGACCCACCGAGGCCGTCACCGTGGGTGACCTCGATGACCGGGACACCCGCGGCGTCCAGCGCCGCGACGATGGACTGCACCTCGTCCTTGGTGAACTGGTGACGCTTGTGATGACTACCGTCGCGCAGCGACGTATCGGTCATCCGCACGTCCCAGACAGGGTTGAAGAAGATCTCTTCGCTGATGCTCATGCCTGGCCTCCAGCGGTTGCGGCGGTAACCCGTTCCTTGGCGATCTCCTCGCCGACCTTGGTCGCCGCGGCGGTCATGATGTCCAGGTTTCCAGCGTAGGGCGGCAGGTAGTCGCCCGCACCCTCCACTTCGACGAACGTCGTAACCAGCGCATAGCCACCCGAGTGCACCGATGGTGGGTCGAACTGCGGCTCGTTGAGCAATCGGTAGCCGGGCACGTAGGTCTGCACCTCGGCCACCACCTCCTTGATCGACCGGGTGATCGCGTCCTGATCGGCGTCCTCGGGAATGGCGCAGAAGATGGTGTCGCGCATGATCATCGGCGGTTCGGCGGGGTTGAGGATGATGATCGCCTTGCCGCGCGCGGCACCACCGATCTCCTCGACGCCCTTGCTGGTGGTCTTGGTGAACTCGTCGATGTTGGCCCGTGTGCCCGGACCCGCTGACGCCGAGGACACCGACGCCACGATCTCGGCGTAGGGCACGTCCACGACGCGGCTGACCGCGTAGACCATGGGGATGGTGGCCTGCCCACCGCAGGTGACCATGTTGACGTTCGGCGCATCCAGGTGCGCACGCAGATTCGCGGGCGGGATCACGCCGGGGCCGACGGCGGCCGGGGTCAGGTCGATGGCCCGGATGCCCGCCTCCTCGTATCGCGGCGCGGCGGCGCGGTGAACGTAGGCGCTGGTGGCCTCGAACACCATGTCGGGCCTCTCGTCCAGACCCAACAGCCAGTCCACACCCTCGTGGCTGGTCTCCAGGCCCAGCTTGCGCGCCCGGGCCAGGCCCTCGCTCTCCGGGTCGATGCCGATCATCCAACGCGGCTCGAGCCACTCCGAACGCAGCAACTTGTACAACAGATCGGTGCTGATGTTGCCCGACCCCACGATCGCCACAGATGCCTTATCAGCCATTGTTCGGCTCCTAAACTCGAAACATCACTCGAATGAAAGACGCACTGAACCCAGTCCGTCGAAATCTGCTACGAAATTGTCGCCAGGACGTGCATCTATCGCACGCGTGCACGACCCCGGCAACACGATGTCGCCGGCCTTCAGACGCACCCCGAACTGATCGACCTTGCGGGCCAACCACGCCACGGCGGTCACGGGATTACCCAGCACGGCGTCACTTCGCCCCTCGGCGACGACCTCGCCGTTGCACTTCAGTACGGCGTCGATATTGCGGATGTCGATGTCCTTGGGCGACACGCGCTCCTTGCCCAGCACCCAGCCCGCCGACGAGGCGTTGTCGGCGATGGTGTCGCACAACTTGATCTTCCAGTCGGTGATCCGGGTGTCGATCAACTCGATGGACGGCGCGAACGCGGCGGTCGCGGCCAGCACGTCGTCCTCGGTGCAGCCCTCGCCCGGGAGGTCGTCGGCCAGGATGAACCCGACCTCCACCTCGACCCGTGGATAGAGGAAGCGGCCCGCCTTGACCGGGACATCCTCGAAGACCTCCATGTCGTCGAGCAGGTGACCGTAGTCGGGCTCGTCGACGTTCATCATCTTCTGCATCGCCTCGGATGACAGGCCCACCTTGTGGCCGATGACGCGGGCGCCCTCGGCAACGCGCTGCCGGATGTTGATGAGCTGGATCTCGTAGGCGTCGACGACGTCGATACCAGGAACCCCGTCGGTCAACGGTTTCATGGGCACCTTGCTGCGCTCGGCCTGGGCCAGCTCGGCGGCCAGCTCGTCGCGCACCTCAAAGGACAGCATTCGTGAAGTCCCCTCGTTTGTTCGACCGGCACAGTTGTGGGTCGGCCGGGCAATTCTATAACGTGTTCTACATGACTGAGCAGGAGTACGACGTCGTCGTGGTCGGCAGTGGCGCGGCCGGCATGGTCGCTGCCCTCACCGCCGCCCACCAGGGACTCTCGACAGTAGTCGTTGAGAAGGCCCCGCACTACGGAGGTTCCACTGCGCGGTCAGGTGGCGGTGTGTGGATCCCAAACAATGAGATTCTGCGGCGAGACGGGGTCAAGGACACGGCTGAAGCCGCACGTACCTACCTGCACACCATCATCGGTGACGCCGTCCCGGCGGAGAAGATCGACACATATCTCGATCGCGGACCCGAGATGCTGTCGTTCGTGCTGAAGCACTCGCCGCTCAAGCTGTGCTGGGTGCCCGGGTACTCCGACTACTACCCCGAGGCCGCGGGCGGCAAGCCCACGGGCAGGTCGGTCGAGCCCAAGCCGTTCAACGCCCGCAAGCTCGGTCCCGACGAGAAGGGCCTGGAGCCGCCGTACGGCAAGGTCCCGATGAACATGGTCGTGATGCAGCAGGACTACGTCCGGCTCAACCAGCTCAAGCGCCACCCCCGCGGGCTGGCCCGCAGTCTCAAGGTCGGAATCAGGGCGACGTGGGCGAAGGCCACCGGCAAGAACCTGGTCGGCATGGGTCGCGCGCTCATCGCGCCACTGCGAGTCGGGCTGCAGAAGGCGGGCGTGCCGGTCCTCCTGAACACCGCCCTGACCGACCTCTACGTCGAGAACGGTGTCGTCAAGGGCATCTACGTACGTGACACGAATGGCCCCGAAAGTGCTGAGCCCCAGCTGATCAAGGCCCGCCGCGGTGTCATTCTCGGTAGCGGCGGGTTCGAGCACAACGAGCAGATGCGGGTGAAGTACCAGCGCGCCCCGATCACCACCGAGTGGACCGTTGGCGCGGTGGCCAACACCGGTGACGGCATCCTGGCGGCCGAGAAGCTCGGTGCGGCACTGGAGATCATGGAGGACGCCTGGTGGGGCCCGACAGTGCCACTCGTGGACTCACCTTGGTTCGCCCTTTCCGAGCGCAACTCCCCCGGCTCGATCATCGTGAACATGGCGGGCAAGCGATTCATGAACGAGTCCATGCCGTATGTCGAGGCGTGCCACCACATGTACGGCGGCGAGCACGGCCAGGGTCCCGGACCGGGTGAGAACATCCCGGCCTGGTTGATATTCGACCAGCAGTACCGCGACCGGTTCATCTTCGCGGGACTGCAGCCCGGCCAACGGATTCCGAAGAAGTGGCTGGAGTCCGGTGTCATCGTCAAGGCCGACACCCTCGAGGAACTCGCCGAGAAGACCGGGCTACCCACCGACGCCTTCAAGGCGACCGTGGAGCGGTTCAACGGCTTCGCCCGCAGTGGTGTCGACGAGGACTTCAAGCGCGGCGAGAGCGCCTATGACCGCTACTACGGCGATCCGACCAACAAGCCCAACCCGAACCTCGGCGAGATCAGCCACGGCCCGTACTACGCGGCGAAGATGGTGCCGGGCGATCTGGGCACCAAGGGCGGCGTCCGCACCGATGTGCACGGCCGCGCGCTACGAGACGACGACTCGATCATCGAGGGGTTGTACGCTGCGGGCAACGTGAGTTCGCCGGTGATGGGGCACACCTACCCCGGACCCGGCGGCACGATTGGGCCCGCGATGGCCTTCGGATATCTGGCGGCGCTTCACCTCGCAGGCAAGGAGTAACGGTGCCAATCGACCTCGACGTTGCACTGGGCGCGGAGCTGCCCCCGGCCGAATTCTCTTGGACCAGTAGCGATGTGCAGCTCTACCACCTCGGCCTCGGTGCAGGTTCGGATCCCATGGATCCGCGCGAGTTGCGCTACCTGATCGACGACAAGCCGCAGGTGCTTCCGACGTTCGGCAACGTCGCGCAGACCTTCCACGTGACGGAGCCTCCGGCGGTTAAGTTCCCGGGCATCGACATCGAGCTGAGCAAGGTGCTGCACGGCAGCGAGGCCGTGACGGTTCCGGGTCCCATTCCGGCGTCGGGAACGGGTATCGCCGTGACCCGGTTCACCGACATCTGGGACAAGGGCAAGGCCGCGGTGATCTGGTCGGAGACGACGGTGAAGTCACCCGAGGGCGCTGTGCTGTGGACCCAGAAGCGGTCCATCTTCGCTCGCGGCGAGGGCGACTTCGGCGGCGAGCGCGGGCCTTCCACGTCATCAGAACCTCCTGCGCGGGCACCGGACTTCGAGCTGACCATCCCGGTCTCACCGCAACAGGCGCTGCTGTACCGGATGTGCGGAGACCGCAATCCCCTGCACTCCGATCCGGCGTTCGCCTCGGCGGCAGGATTCCCAAGGCCAATCCTGCACGGCCTCTGCACTTACGGCATGACCGCCAAGGCGATGACCGACTTGCTCCTCGACGGTGACACGTCGCGGGTCGGGACTTACGGCGCCCGGTTCGCGGGTGTCGTGTTCCCGGGCGAGACACTCAAGGTGAGCATCTGGAAGGCGGGCGACGGCTTCCAAGCGGTCGTCACCGCACCCGAACGCGATGATGCGGTGGCGCTCGCCGGCGTCGAGTTGATTCCCGCTTAGCTCTGCGGGATTTGAATTAACCTCGTGCCCTGCGGCGATGGCTCCGCCATCGCAGTACCCGACGGTGACGTGGGGTGCGCTGGCGAATTCAGCGGCTCTTGCTGCGGCCGACGAATTCGAAAGCTACTCCCGTTCGCGCTGGTCACCGATGCCGCCCCGCCTTTGCGATGAATGCGCACAGCATCAAAAACCAATACCTCAAGCGAGGTTTTGACCGAAAGCCAATTGGGTATTGGGCTGTCGCGCACTGGCTTGTGGGGTATCCAACGGACTCACGAGTACCCCCAAGCCGACGGCGTCAAGCTGCTAGTTTCGACTGACGTGACTATTCCCGTCGGGGGATGACGCCAGTCGAAATGACTGACGAAACGATTCAGGAGGGCACGAAACCGTGAAGTACACCATGACGATCACCAAGTTGGCCGCCGCTGCGGTCGCCGCAGGTGCGATCGGCGTCGCCGGCGCTGGCATCGCCGCCGCAGAGGTAGCCGCAGAGGGTGCCGCCGCAGCAGCCCCCACCACCCAACCGATCGGCTCCCAGGGCAAGTTGGTGGAGGGCAACGTCGTTCAGGGCTGGACCGTGACGGGCCTCAAGCAGAGCACCGACGTCATTCCGTACCAGGCGGCAGGCACGCTTTGGGAGGTCACCGCCACCGACAAGGCCATCGAGGGCGGCGCCACTCCATTCGTGTCGAACTTCAATGCGCGCGCGAAGGACGGCCAGACCTACCGGGCGTTGTTCGGTGTCGCCACCCCCGAGGGCGTCAACCCGTCGACTCTCGCCCAGGGCCAGGAGACCAGCGGCAAGATCTACTTCGACGTGACCGGCGCCCAGCCGGACAGCGTGGTGTACAACGCAGGTGGCCATGACTTGCTGGTGTGGACGCCTCCGGCTCCGCAGCCCACCCAGTCCTCCCCGTCCACGCGGGGTGGACAGACCGCGTCGACCCCGGCGGCCTCGCCCGCCTCAGTCGAGACCAAGCCCGAAGGCACGATCGTCGAGCCAAGCACCGTGACCGAGGGCGCTCCGCTTCCCGCGAGCGCCGGTACCGTTCCCGGCGCGCCGCTTCCGGCGGGCAGCTCGGGAACTCCACTGGCGGAGACCGTCCCGGTCGCCGAGGGCACGCCGGCCGCCGCAGGTGTTCCGGCCGCCGTCCCAGCCACCGAGGGCACGCCGGCCACCGCTGGCGTACCCGCAGCCGTCCCGGCGGCCGAGGGCGCACCGGTCCCCGCAGGCAGCCAGGGCACACCGCTTCCGGCGGGCGTACAGGGTGAGCCCGCACCGGTTCCCGCTGCGGCCCAAGAGGTTCCGGCCCAAGAGGTTCCGGCCCAGTCGGATGCACCCGTGTCGCACGGCACGCCGGCCTCGATCGCACCCAGCACCACCGTGGTGGTACCGCCGCCGAGCTGATCCTCGTCGACGCGACACCTACAGTGGCCGCCGATCTGCCTCCGGGCAGGTCGGCGGCCATCGTCGTATCAGGCCCGTCATATGGGGCCCGATATGGGCACGGATCAGGAGTGCGATGTCCACCAGGTGTAGAGCTGTGGCAGCGTCGGCCCCTTCTCGTCGCCGCGGATCGCACTGACCAACAGTTCGGCGTCATCGGTCCACGCCACGAGCGGCAGGTCCCGCTGGTATCCGCAGAAGAGCGTGCCCGCGACCTTCTGCGGGGTGGCATTTCGCCGCCAGGGGCCGGGTGACTGGATCGAGCCCGGGCAGACAACCACGTTGGACCCCTTGATGATGTCCTCGAACGCGGCCTTGAGCGCCGCCTTGTCCGGGACCAGCGTGTAGGTCGCCAACGGAGGACCGCCCTCATCGAGGTTGCGCTCGCAGCCGAACTTGGCCACGGCGCCCTTCGGGGTCGCGACGGGCTCGCAGGCCGCATCGGAGTAGCCAGGGGGCAGCAGCGTGCGCAGTCGCTCCCGGGCGTCGGCGACCGGTGATGCCGACACCGTGGTCGTACTCGGCTCCGCCGGCGATGCGTCGTCGTCGGACGAGCCGAACATCCAGAAACCAAGTCCACCCAGGACCACGACGACCGCGGCCGCGATCGCGATGGGCCGCACGGGGATACTGGGCTTGACCCGGATCGGCACCTGGCGCGGGATCACCGGAGGCGGTGGCGGTGCAAACCCACCCGACCACGGGCCATCGTCATGCGGCTCGAAGCGACGGATGGGTCGCGACGGATGCTCTACGCGGTGGCCGAACTCGGGTGCGGGGTCTGGAGTGGGCACGTCGGGGGGCAGCTGGTCAACCCCCGACTCGGCATGCCACTCGTCCTCCACGACCTCCCAATCAGGTTGCTCGAGAGGCGGTTCCGCGGGAACGCGTAAGGGCCCGGTGTCCTCGTGGCCGCCCTCTTCGTGGCCGCTCTCTTCGTGGACGTCGCTATTGGGGTTGTCTTCATCCGATTCCAGCGAGTCTGGCTGGCGCGGATCCGATGGTGGGGGCACTGTCACGCCCGCACCTCGGTATGGCTCGCCATCACTTCACAACTCCTGCAATCCGCCCCCGGGTGGTGACTGGGGCCCTCCTGGCACATCCCGGCGCGGGCCGGGCTGCGGTACTGCAGCCCGAACCTAGCCGGGCCGCGGTACTGAGGGTAATAGTTGAAGGCGCCCGGCGCGGGTCGCGCGCAGAACGCGTCTCCGCAGCGGCGCTACATCCGGCGCGCGAGGTCGTCCTCGCCGCTTTGACGCGGCGGCTGCGGTGACTCGACGGGTGCGGGACCCACTCCGTGGCTCCCGGGTTCGGGTCCCGACGCGCCTACGGGTCCCTGCTCGACCGGGGGCCGTTCGACCACGTCATCGCGCCGTTCCTCGCGATCTTCGCGAGCCTCGGCGCGCTCCTGCCTGTCACCGGGGTTCTCCTCGCGCGGTGCCTGTGCGGGAGCCCCGGCCGGACCCTGTCCCTGGCCCATCGAGGCGGGCGCGCCACCGCCCTGCGGGGCGCCGCCCTGCGGAGATCCACCACCTTGTGAGCCACCGCCCTGCTGACCGATGCCCTGCGCGGCCTGCATGGCCTGCTGCATCATCTGGCCGAACATGCCGGAGCCGCCGCCCGCACCCTGGCCCGCCTGGCCCGCCTGCTGGCCCATCTGGCCCATCTGGCCGAGCATGCTGCTCAGTTGTCCGACCGACTGCCCTCCGGACTCGTCGGCGCCCTCATAGGCCGCCTGTGCTGCGCCCAACTTGCCGGAGAACATCGTCTCCTTCGCCTGCAATGAGGCGACACTCGCCTGTAGCGGAGCGGCGAGCATGGGAAGCAGAGCGGAAATCGTCATACTCATGGCGTCCTGCCCGGGCGGCAGCATCGGCACGGGGGGAAGCTCCACCGAGGCTGGGTCCCAGCTGATCCCCTGGGGCTTTTCGAACGTTGACATCAGCGCTCAACTCCTCTGATCGATTCGCTTGTGGCGCACCGCCGTTCACAAGTCATCGTCGTTCACCAGTCATCGTCGACGTCGTCCTCGGCCAGGTCGTACTCGAGAGCGGCAGGCGCCGCGAGCGACGAGGAGGAGCCACCGCCGGACTCCCCGCGGTGGGGCATCATGCCCATGCCGCCCATGCCCCCGGCCCCGACCGGGGCCAGACCGCCAACCGCGCCTCCGCCCGCACCGGCGCGCATGGCGGAGGCGTCCATGGAGGTGCCCATCAGACTCGCCATCATCGGGGTCTGCGCCCCGATACCGCCGGAACCCGGCAGCGACGCCGCCTTGACCATGCCGCCGCCGGAGCCCGCGCCCGATCCGCCGGCCAACGGGTGGTTCGAGAACGATGAGAAGGGCATGGCCCCAGCGCCGCCGGAACCCCCCTTGCCGCCGAACATCGATGTCAGCTGTTGCAGCGGCTGCGCCAACTGCTGCAGCGGCTGCATGAGTTGTTGCGGGGCCTGCGTCAGCATCCCGCCGATCTGCTGCGGCAGTTGAGCGCCCATCGAGGCCATCTGCATCATCATCTGCATGCCCTGCTCCGAGCCCATCCCACCGGCTTCCTCACCCGCCTTGGCCGCCTTCTCGGCGCCCTGTTGCATGGGCGCGGTGGGGGCTCCGGTCGGCGGGAGGGTGGGAGACACCCCGAGGCCGTTGGCGAGTTCGGCGGTGTTGGCGTTGACGTAGGCGGTGTTCTGCGCCAGACCCATCTTGAGCCGACTCTGGATCAGTTCCGCGGTGTTGCTGATAGGCATCGCCTGGATGGCCTCGCATTCCCGCTGCGTCTCCATCGCCGTCGCGTTGACCAGTGCCTTGGTCCGCGCAACGGTGACCTCCATACTGCGCAGCTTCAGCGCGATCGAGGCCGCCTGGGCGGCATTGGCCTCGTGCCCACCGATGATCGTGGTGGCCTCACCGGCCGCGGCGACCGCTCCCCCGCCCTTCCAGCTGTCCGAGAGCGACATCAACTGGCTCTGCTGCAGCGGTACGACCGATCCGGTCAGCTTTGCAGCCAACGCCTCGTACTGGGCCGCCGAAGCCGCGAGCGCGTCCTCGTCGACGTTGGGCCAACCAGGTCCCATAACCGTCTGCGACCCGTACGGGCTGACATCCTGCTGGAGTCCCATGACGCGGCTCCCCTTACGCGTGTCCGAGTGTCGTTCTAGACAGTACCGCCGCAGCACGCGGTTCGAAGGCGGCAATCTCAGGTTGCCGCGAGACCTCAGCCGAGGATGAGCCCCGAGGTGGGCACGCCCGTACCCGCCGTGACCAGGACATGCTCGACGTCCGGGACCGGGTTGACCGACGTACCGCGCAGCTGGCGAACACCTTCGGCGATACCGTTCATGCCGTGGATGTAGGCCTCGCCCAGTTGCCCGCCGTGGGTGTTGATGGGCAGCCTGCCGCCGATCTCAATGGCACCGTCGGCGATGAAGTCCTTGGCCTCACCCCACCCGCAGAAGCCCAACTCCTCCAACTGGATCAGCGTGAACGGCGTGAAGTGGTCGTAGAGGATCGCGGTCTGGATGTCTGCGGGCTTCAGGCCAGACTGAGACCAGAGTTGCTTACCCACCAACCCCATCTCGGGCAGGCCGTCGAGTTCGGGACGGTAGTAGCTCACCATCGAATACTGGTCCGGGCTCGCCCCCTGGGCGGCCGCCTCGATGATCGCCGGCCGATTCTTCAGGTCCTTGGCCCGCTCGGCCGAGACGATGACGAGCGCGACACCGCCGTCGGTCTCCTGGCAGCAGTCCAGCAGTCGGAGCGGTTCGGCGATCCATCGCGAGGCCTGATGTTCCTCGATGGTGATCGGCTTCTCATAGAAGTACGCCTTGGGATTGTTCGCAGCGTGCTTGCGGTCCGCCACCGAGATCGCACCGAAATCCCTGCTGGTAGCTCCGGAGAGATGCATGTAGCGCTTGGCGATCATCGCGACCTGCGCTGCCGGCGTGGAGAGACCGTGCGGGTAGGAGAACGAGTTGTCGACACCGGTTGAGTCGGCGTTCTCCACCAGCCGCATCTGCACCTGGCCGAACCGCATGCCGGAGCGTTCATTGAAAGCCCGGTACGCCACAACGCAATCCGCGACACCGGTGGCCACCGCGACAGCCGCCTGCTGCACGGTGGCACAAGCCGCCCCACCACCATGGTGAATCTTGGAGAAGAACTTCAGGTCCCCGATACCGGTGGCCCGCGCGACAGCGACCTCGGTGTTGGTGTCCATGGTGAACGTCGTCATACCGTCGACGTCAGCGGGTGTCAGACCGGCGTCGTCGAGCGCGTCGAGGACCGCCTCGGCGGCCAGTCGCAACTCGCTGCGCCCCGAGTTCTTCGAGAAGTCGGTGGCGCCGATGCCGACGATCGCTGCCTTACCGGAGAGCTCTCCCATCAGACACCCACCGTCAGGGTCGCGTTGGCGATGACGTGATCACCAAGGCTGTTGCTGCCCACGATCTTCAACGTGATCAAACCGTCCTCCACCGCAGTGACCTCCCCGGCGAACGTCACTGTGTCGTAGGCGTACCACGGCACCCCGAGTCGCAGACCGATGGTCTTGATTACCGCGGACGGGCCCGCCCAATCCGTGATGTAGCGCTGCACCAGACCGGTGTCGGTCAGGATGTTGACGAAGATGTCCTTGGAACCCTTGGCCTGGGCCTTGTCCCGGTCGTGGTGCACGTCCTGATAGTCGCGCGTGGCGATCGCGGTCGACACGATGAACGTCGGGTCGCCGTACAGCTTGAGTTCAGGCAGCGTGGTGCCGACCTCGATGACGGGTGCGCTCACAGGTCCGGCTCCCATGCGT
This sequence comes from Mycobacterium sp. IDUB_39, assembly GCF_055419205.1. Lineage (NCBI taxonomy): Bacteria > Bacillati > Actinomycetota > Actinomycetes > Mycobacteriales > Mycobacteriaceae > Mycobacterium > Mycobacterium sp. IDUB_39. Next base: position 639,082 of record NZ_JBVAXF010000005.1, on the reverse strand, counting down.
AGTTGGTCCAAGCCGGCCCGACGTCGTTGGCCGGGAAGTCGATATACATTGCGCGGACGGGCATTCCGATCTCCACGGTGGAGGGGTCGACGTTGCGTAGTTCGCCGAGCATCCGCACGCCTTCCTCGAGTTCGACGAGGGCGATGACGAACGGGGGCGTGCGACCCGGCACCTTTGGCGCGTGGTGCACCACGAAACTGAACACGGTGCCCTTGCCGGAGGCGACGACGTAATCGGTCTCCTGCTCCTTGTCGAGCCAGAGCGCCGGCACCGGCGGATGCTGCAGCGAGCCGTCGTCGCGTTTCTGGACACGCAGTTCGCGCGCGTTGACGCCGTCCCAGAAGAACTTGGTGTCCTTGGAAGACGCCGGACGCATGGCGGAATCGGCATCAAGGTCATCTGGCACTGACGACGGCGCCTGCTCATGGTCAGCCGGAATGAACTTCATGATGCGCCACATCATCTCGGCGACATCCTCGTCGCCGACCGACCAGGTGATGCGCTGCGTGATGAAGAACGCCTCACCCAATGCGGTCCGCTTCGGGCCGACCACGTCAGTCAGTTCCGCGGCGACGCTGACTTCCTCGCCGGGACGCAGATAGCGGTGGTAGGTCTGCTCACAGTTGGTCGCTACGACACCGATATAGCCGGCGTCATCGAACAACTCGAGGATCTTGCCCAGCGGATCGTCGTCGGGCCGGACACCGCCGAGACCCATCATCGTCCACACCTGGATCATGGCGGGCGGTGCCACGACCCCGGGGTGACCGGCCGCCTTGGCGGCCGACTCGTCGACGTAGATGGGGTTCTTGTCACCGATCGCGTCGAGCCAGTGGTCGACCATCGGTTGATTGACCGGGTGCCTGCCGACCCGCGGCTTGCTCCTGCCCTCGGCCTTGACCCGCTCGGCCGCAGCCTGGATCTCGTCGATGCTCATCGGTCTCCTCGGCTCTTCGCGCAAGCGCTCATCGGGCTCCTCGGCTCTTCGCGCAAGCGCTCATCGCGGAACCCTCGGAACCTTGAGCCCCGACGCGGCGATCATCTCCCGCATCACCTCGTTCACACCGCCACCGAAGGTGATGACCAGATTGCGTTTCGTCTGTGAGTCAAGCCATTTGAGCAGTTCTGCGGTCTCGGGCTCGGCGGGGTTGCCGTATGCGCCGACGATCTCCTCCGCCAGCCGGCCCACCTTCTGGATGCGTTCGGTGCCGAACACCTTGGTGGCTGCGGCATCGGCGACCTCGATGGTCTCGCCGCCCGCGGCGACCTGCCAGTTGAGCAGCTCGTTGATCCGCCAGATGGCCTTGATCTCGCCGAGCAGACGCAGCACGTCGTCATTGTCGATGGGCGTCACGCCGTTGCCGCCGGGCTTGGAAGCCCACGCGTGCACCCGGTCATAGATCGACGCCACCTTGCCTGCGGGGCCGAGCATGACGCGCTCGTGGTTGAGCTGCGTGGTGATCAGGCGCCAGCCCGCGTTGACCTCGCCGACGACCATGTCTGCGGGCACCCGGACGTCGTTGTAGTACGTCGCGTTGGTGTGGTGGGCACCGTCGGACAGGATCATCGGCGTCCACGAGTAGCCCGGATCCCTCGTGTCGACGATGAGGATCGAGATGCCCTTGTGCTTCACCGCATCCGGGTCGGTGCGGCACGCCAGCCAGATGTAGTCGGCGTCGTGTGCACCCGTGGTGAACACCTTCTGGCCGTTGACGATGTACTCGTCGCCATGGCGGATCGCGGTGGTGCGCAGCGACGCCAGGTCGGTGCCCGCCTCGGGCTCGGTGTAGCCGATCGCGAAGTGCACCTCGCCGGCCAGGATGGCGGGCAGGAACTTCTTCTTCTGCATCTCACTGCCGTACACCTGCAGCGTGGGGCCGACGGTCTGCAGTGTCACCGCGGGCAGCGGCACATCAGCGCGCGCGGCCTCGTTGACGAAGATGGACTGCTCGACCGGCCCCAGCCCCAGCCCACCGAACTCCTTGGGCCAGCCCACGCCGAGCTTGCCGTCGGATCCCATCCGCTTGATGACGGCACGGTAGGCCTCGTTGTGCCGGTCGGACTCCATCGCCTGATTCTCTTCGGGCGAGATGAGAGTCGAGAAGTACTGTCGCAGTTCGGCTTGCAGCTGACGCTGCTCCGGAGTCAGTTCGATGTGCATTACGCTCCCACCAGATTGGAGGCCGCAAGAAGATTCAGACGAAGCGAGGGACCGCCCAACAGCCGGGTCAGATCCTTGATCGTGGAGTAGTAGCGGTCCATCGGGTAGGTGATGTCCATACCCATGCCGCCGTGCAGGTGATGACAGATCTGCATGACCGGCGGCGCCTGCGACGCCAGCCAGTAACCCAGCACGTCGAGGTCCTCCTCGGCGTCACGCCCCTCCGCCAGTCGCCACACCACCGACGTCGCGGCCAGTGAGATCGTGCGCGATGCGATGTAGACCTCGGCCAGCTGAGCGGCGACGGTCTGGAACGTCGACAACGGCTTGCCGAACTGCTCGCGGGTGGCGACGTAGTCGGCGGTCAACCGCAGCGCACCCGCGACGAGGCCCGCCGCGAACGCACCGATAGCGGCCAGTGCGAGCTGGTTGACCCGGTGCACCTGCGCGCCGGCCAGCACGTCGGTGTCGGGCACAGCCACCCCGGCGAACGTCACCGAGTACTCATCGGATCCGTTGGACGTCGGAGACTGGGCGAGCGTCACGCCGTCGGCCTTGGGCGACACGACGACGACACCGCTGTCGGTCGTGACGACGAGCCAATCTGCAAGTGCCGCAAAGGGGACGCCGATCTTGGTGCCCGACAGCTTGCCGTCGGCCAGAACAGTCGCCGGCCGTTCCGGCAGTGACGCGCCAGGCTCGTTGAGCGCCGCCGAGAGCACGCCGCCCTTGGCCACGCCGGCCAGGAAGCGGTCCTGCTGTTCCGAGGAGGCCAGATCGAGCAGCGGCAGAAGCCCCAGGCCGAGCGTCGCCAGTGCTGGACTGACGGTGCCATGTCTGCCGATCTCGGTGAGCGCCGAGGTGATCTCCGGCAGGCCAAGCCCGTCACCACCGAGCCGCTCGGGAACACCGAACGCGATGACACCGCCGTCGACGAGCGCGTTCCAGCTGTTGTCACGGCCGAGCGCTGAGGCCACCACGTCGGTGACGGCCTGCTGACCTTCGTCTGGACTGAAGTCCACCCGAATCCTCCTTGATTCGTGCGCCACGTCCGCGCGCGGCGACCCTGAAAGCGTAAGTGCTGTCTACGCCTTGGCGCCGGTGTAGTCGACCTGCCAGTGCTTGATGCCGTTGAGCCAGCCCGACTTCAGCCGCTCGGGCTCACCGATCGGCTTGAGATCCGGCATGTGATCGGCGATCGCGTTGAAGATGAGGTTGATGGTCATCCGGGCCAGGTTCGCCCCGACGCAGTAGTGCGCGCCGGTGCCGCCGAAACCGACCTGCGGGTTCGGGTCGCGCAGGATGTTGAAGCTGTGCGGATCGTCGAAGACCTCTTCGTCGAAGTTGGCCGAGCGGTACGACAACACCACCCGCTCGCCCTTCTTGATCTGCACACCCGAGAGTTCGGCATCCTCGAGAGCGGTGCGCTGGAACGCCGACACCGGCGTGGCCCAGCGAATGATCTCGTCGGCCGTGGTACCCGGGCGCTCCTTCTTGTAGAGCTCCCACTGATCGGGGTTCTGCGAGAACGCGATCATGCCGTGGGTGATCGAGTTGCGCGTGGTCTCGTTACCGGCCACCGCGAGCATGATGACGAAGAAGCCGAACTCGTCGTCGGACAGCTTCTCGCCGTCGATATCGGCCTCGATCAGCTGCGTGACGATGTCCTCGGTGGGGTTCTTGGCGCGCTCCTCGGCCATCTTCATCGCGTAGGTGATGAGTTCGAACGAGGACATCGCCGGGTCGACGTCGGCGTACTCCGGGTCCTCACCGGCGGTCATCTCGTTGGACCAGCGGAACAGCTTGTCGCGGTCCTCCTGCGGCACGCCCAGCAGACCGGCGATGGCCTGCAGCGGCAACTCGCAGGAGACCTGCTCGACGAAGTCGCCGGAACCCGCGGCCGCCGCGGTCTCGGCGATCTTCTGGGCACGCTCGGCGAGTTCGGCCTCCAGCCGCCCAACAGCGCGCGGCGTGAAACCGCGCGAGATGATCTTGCGCAGACGGGTGTGCTGCGGCGCGTCCATGTTCAGCATGACGGCCCGCTGCAGGTCGATGGCGTCGCGCGTCATCTCCTGCGGCCAGACCGGGATGGCTCCGTCGGGTGAGCTGCCGAAGACGTCGCTGCGCTTGGACACGTCCTTGACGTCGGCGTGCTTGGTGACCAGCCAGTAGCCCTTGTCCCCGAATCCGCCGGTTCCGCCCGGCACGTCGACCCAGTGCACGGGCTCTGACTTGCGCAACTCGGCGAGTTCGGCGACCGGAAGGCGCTCGAGGTTCAGATTCGCGTCGAGGAAGTCGAAGTCTGCCGGAATCATGGGGGGTGCCATAGGGGTGCTCTCCTCAATTGCAACGTGTTCTAGTGCCAGTAAAACATGGGTTCACCGCAGATCAAAGGCGTGGCGACATCGCAGCTTGTCAGACTTATGAAACGTGTTCTAGCCTGGCGAGATGGGTAACCCTGTCATCGTCGAAGCCACTCGCAGCCCCATCGGCAAGCGCAACGGTTGGCTATCCGGATTGCACGCGACCGAACTCCTGGGCGAGGTCCAGAAGGCTCTAGTCGCCAAGGCCGGCATCGACGCCGGTGACGTCGAGCAGCTCATCGGCGGCTGCGTCACCCAGTTCGGTGAGCAGTCCAACAACATCACCCGGGTCGCCTGGCTGACCGCGGGCCTGCCCGAGCACGTCGGCGCCACCACGGTGGACTGCCAGTGCGGCAGCGCGCAGCAGGCCAACCATCTGGTCCACGGCCTCATCGCAGGCGGCGCGATCGACATCGGCATCGCCTGCGGCATCGAGGCGATGAGTCGGGTGGGCCTGGGCGCCAACGCCGGACCGGACCGCTCGATCATTCGGGCCTCGTCCTGGGATATCGACATGCCAGATCAGTTCACCGCCGCCGAGCGGATCGCCAAGCGGCGCGGTATCACCCGTGAGGAGATCGACGCGTTCGGCTTCGCCTCGCAGCAGAAGGCCAAGGTGGCCTGGGCCGAGGGCCGGTTCGACCGCGAGATCTCGCCTATCGTCGCGCCGGTACTCGACGAGAACAAGCGGCCGACGTCCGAGCGGGCGCCCGTCACCCGCGACCAAGGGCTGCGCGAGACCACGCTTGAGGGCCTGGCCGCGCTGAAGCCCGTCATGGAGGGCGCCATCCACACCGCCGGCACGTCATCGCAGATCTCCGATGGCGCGGCAGCCGTGTTGTGGATGGACGAGGACAAGGCGAAGGCGCTCGGGCTGAAGCCGCGCGCCCGCATCGTCAGCCAGGCCAACGTCGGCTCGGAGGCCTACTACCACCTCGACGGGCCGGTGCAGTCGACCGCCAAGGTGCTGGAGAAGGCCGGTATGAAGATGGGCGACATCGACATCGTCGAGATCAACGAGGCCTTCGCATCGGTCGTCCTGTCGTGGGCCCGGGTGCACAACCCGGATATGGACAAGGTGAACGTCAACGGCGGTGCCATCGCACTCGGTCACCCGGTCGGCAGCACCGGGGCCCGCTTGATCACGACGGCGCTGCACGAGTTGGAGCGCACCGACAAGAGCACCGCGCTCATCACGATGTGTGCGGGCGGCGCACTGTCCACCGGCACGATCATCGAGCGAATCTAACCCGTGCCCGTTTCCGATGCCGAGCGCATCGCTGCGGCGAAGGCCTACATAGACGCGCTCGTCACCCACGACGGGGACGCTGTTCCGTTCGCACCGCAGTGCACTCGGATCGAGCAGGGCATGAAGAACGGATTCTCGGGAAACCACCTGCGGCGCAGCCTGAATCGCGGTCCGCAGTACCGCGTCATCGGGGCCACTACCCCGGCCGACTACACCATCGAAGGCGATGAGGTGAACGCCCGCTACGACGTGCTCACCAAGTTCTCGGTGGGCGGCACACGCGTGGCGGCACACGTCGACGAGACGTTCCTCATCCCGGCGAGTGACGGGCTGATCCACCACATCCGGGTCCGGTTCCACCCCTTCCTGCACCGCGCGTAACGCGATTAGGATCGCGCCATGCCGAAATCACGCCCCAAGTACATGGACACCGCATTCGGCGACTTCGCCGTGAAGTGGATGTCTCGCATCAACACCTTCATGTACCGCCGCAACAAGGGCGAGGGCCTCGGCGGCAACTTTCAGGGCATCCCGGTCGCGCTGCTGACCACCATCGGCCGCAAGACCGGCGAGCCACGCGTCAGCCCGCTGTACTTCCTTCGCGACGGGGACCGCGTGATCGTGGCCGCCTCCAAGGGCGGCAGCGACAAACACCCCATGTGGTACCTGAACCTACGCGACAACCCGAAGGTCACCGTCGAGATCAAGGACGAGAAGCTCGTCCTGACCGCACGCGAGGCCACCGAGGATGAGCGGAACCTGTACTGGCCCAAGCTCGTCGCGATGTACCCGACATACGACGACTACCAGTCCTGGACCGAGCGCAAGATCCCGCTGGTGGTCTGCGAGCCGGCATGAGTGCCGAAGCTCAGGCCGATCTGCACTTCTACTTCGACCCCGTCTGCCCGTTCGCCTGGCTCACGAGCAAGTGGGTGCGGGTGGTCGCCGCGCAGCGTGACTATCGGGTGGACTGGCGCTTCATCTCGCTGCGGATCCTCAACGCGAACATCGACTACGCGTCGCACTTCCCACCCGAGTACGAGGCCGGGCACACCGCAGGACTCCGGCTGCTTAGAGTGGCCGCACGAGTGCGCGCCGAATACGGCCGCGGTGCCGTCGGCCCCCTGTATGAGGCAATCGGCACCCGCATCTTCGACACATCGCGCGCCGTCGACCCGTTGTCGGCATCCGATCAGGGTGCACGGCACATGTTGGAGCCCCTCCTGAGTTCGGTTGGCCTGCCAACGGATCTGGCCGACGCGCTCGATGACACAGGTCTCGACGACGAGATTCGCGCCGAAACGGAGGAGGCGCTGGCCCTCACGGGTCGCGACGTCGGAACCCCGATCCTGCACTTTCAACCACCCGCCGGTACCGCGTTCTTCGGTCCGGTGATCAGTCGACTGCCCGATGAGGCCGACGCGGGCGTGTTGTGGGACCACGTCGTCGGGCTGGCATCGTTTCCCGGCTTCGCAGAGATCAAGCGCAGCCTGCGCGAGCGGCCGCAGCTGGCCAGCTTCGGTGTCGACGCCGACGCGGTCGGCACACAGGAGGACTGGCACGGCGGCAGCCGGCGCACCAAGAAGTAGCGCGTTTGGGAAGTGCCTCCCCTGGCTAAGCTCGGGAGATGGGCCGCACGGCGGATCGGATCCGGAACTCGACACTGCTGGCTCGGGCGATGAAGTACTTCGGGCGTGCCCACATCGCCGTGTACCGGCGCACCAATGGCAGGGTCGGCGCGAAACTCCTGTGGTTCCCAGCCGCACTGCTCACCACGACGGGCCGTAAGTCGGGTCTGCCGAGAACCACCGCGACGCTCTATCTTCGCGACGGCGAGAAGGTGGTGCTGCCCGCATCATTCGGCGGTCGTGACGGCAACCCCATGTGGTACCGCAACCTGAAGGCCAATCCCGTTGTGCAGGTACAGGTTCGCGACGAGCACCGGGCGATGACGGCCCGCGACGCGACCGACGAGGAACGCAGGCGGTACTGGCCGGTGCTGATCAAGATGTATCCGCCGTACAAGAACTATCGTGACGCCGCCGACCGGGTGGTCCCGCTGGTGGTCTGTGAACCCTGAGTTCGGCGCACCAGATTCGCGCTTTCCGGCGCCGCGGCCCATGGGAGAATGGGATCGCTGGCGAACCGATCGCCACGGCGGGCTGGGGAGGCGCGCATGGGTGTGCTCGATGCGTTCACGTCGACCTGGTCGAACGCTCGGACAACCTTCGGTCAGGGCACACCGCAGACGGGCGAACCGTTCGACGCCAGCAGCCAACTCGGCCAACTCGAATCCGACCTGAGCGCCGCTGCGCCCGGATCCCGGTGGACTGGATCGGCGTCCGCTGCCTATGCCGCGGTCAACACCGAGCACCGTCGGGTGATCGGCGAACTCGGCGGCCTGGACCAACGCCTGCGGACTCAGATCGACAGGACAGCTGCGGTGGTCACCGCCGGACGGGCCGACCTCGAGGCGGTCCGCAAGTGGGTGCTTGATGCGGCCAGCGCGATTCCCCGCAACGCGGCCGGCGAGCGGATGCTGCTGCCGATCGTGCAGAAGGGCCTCGGCGAGGTGGCCCAGATCGTCTCGCGGTCCAACGGCGAACTGAACGCCATCGGTGCCGGAATCCGTGGCCTCGATGCGGAGTACCGGGCACTGGGCGACCAGAGGTTCGCGGGTGGCGATCAGCACGGCAAGGACGGTGACAAGCCCGCCGAACCCCAGAACCCTTATGAGAAGGCCCTGCGCGAGGCGGGTCTGCTCGACGGCCCACCGCCAGATGGCTACTACCGGGAATGGCTCGAGAACGCCCAACGCCAGGGTGTGCCACCGGAGGTCATCGTCGACATCGCCCGCCGACACAACATCACCCCGGAGAGCTTCAAGGTGCTCAACGGCATGGAGAAGGTCACCGACAAGGACGGCAAGTCGTTCTTCCTCATCCCCAAGGGGACCTCGGGTGAGGACGCACGCAAGGCGGCCCTGATGACCTACGTTCTCAACGTGGGCACCGACTATGGCGATTCACCGGGCACGAAGGACTTCGCGGAGACCCCGTACTCCGCCGACGAGGTGCAGCGGATCATTGACCGGCAGGAAGCGAACTCCTGGAGTTACGACAAGGACGTCGGCTTCGTGGACAGCAACGGCGGTCGACTGATGACCACGCCGAACGGAATGCTAATGGGGCTCGGCGGCAACCAGTTACAGGACTTGTACAGCGAGGCAGGCGGCTCCACCTGGGGTGACATCTTCATGCTGAACATCGATGACCCCAGTGATGCCGCGCAGCAACTCAAACAGGTCGCCGAGTCCGGCCAGATGTGGTACCCGGCGGAGGACGGCAATGGGAGCCAGGGCCGGCTCGATCTCGATCGGATTCTTCATCACGAGGAACGCCATTCACAGCAGTGGGCCGACAAGGGTTACGGCACCATGCTCAGGGAGTACGGCTGGGAGATCTTCCGCGAGAAGGTCCTCGGCAAGACCAACAGACTCGAAGAGGACGCCGGGCTGTCCGACGGGGGGTATCACTGATGGGTCGTGTTGCTGCGGTGATCGCGATGATCGTCGCGCTCGTCGCTGGCTGTGGTCAGGACAGCTGGGAACAGACGGCCCCGTTCGCCCCGTCGCTGCGGCCGGCATTCGGCGCGCGTGTCACGGACGGCAACCTACAGATCTGGACGGGTTCTCCATGTCCTGGAGCCACGGCGTTCAGCCTGTACTTCGAGCCGGGCGAGGTTGAACTCGAACTCCGCGCACCGGGCAACGCGGCCTTCGACGCTGAGCACCTCACGGTGGGTGGCCCCTACCCGGGGTTGCAGGCCACCAAACCGCTGCCCGCTGACTTCGACTGGCGCAGTGCGGATTCGGTACGCATCTCTGTCTACGGAGGCGACGGCGGATGGGGCTCCACCGCACAGATCGCCGAGGTGATCGACGGGTCAGCCGACCATCCGAATGACACCTACTGGTTCCAGGATGTGGGCTGGCTCAACCCCGCTCAGGTCGCCGAACAGGACGGCAAGACGTTCCTGGCCACCTGCACCGATGACCCGGCGCAGGAATGATCGCCGTCATCACACGCGTTACCGCCGGACTGTTCGGGGCGACGGCCGGGGTGCTCTGGCTGTTGTGCGTGTACGTCGTTGCCAGTTCGGACGTGGCCTAGCGCCCAGGTCAGGCGCCGAAGACCGGCAGCGGCGTCCGCGACTTCGCCAGCAGGTCCGACACCACGGGGCCCAGTTCGGCTGGGTCCCAACGGGCGCCCTTGTCGACCTCGCCCCCGCGGGCCCAGCCCTCGGCGACGCGGATGATGCCGCCCTCGACCTCGAACACGCGGCCGGTGACCTCGCGGGACTCGACGCTGCCCAGCCACACCAACAGGGGTGAGACGTTCTCCGGCGCCATGGCGTCGAACGCGGACTCCTGCGTCGACATCATGTCGGCGAACACAGTCTCGGTCATCCGGGTGCGTGCCGACGGTGCGATGGCGTTGACGGTCACGCCGTAGCGGCCCATCTCGGCGGAGGCCACCAGTGTCAGCGCGGCGATACCCGCCTTGGCGGCGCTGTAGTTGGCCTGCCCCACGCTGCCCTGCAGACCCGCACCGCTGCTGGTGTTGATGATGCGTGCGTCGACCGCGTTGCCCGCCTTGGACTGCGCCCGCCAGTACGCCGCAGCGTGTTTCATCGTGGCGAAGTGTCCCTTGAGGTGAACCGCCGTGACGGCGTCGAACTCCTCCTCGCTGGTGTTGGCGAACATCCGGTCCCGCACGATGCCTGCGTTGTTGACCAACACGTCGAGCCCGCCGAACGCGTCGACCGCGGTCTGGATCAGGCCCTCGGCCTGCGCCCAGTCGGCGACGTTCGCCCCACTGGTGACGGCTTCCCCACCGGCGGCGACGATCTCATCGACGACGCCCTGCGCGGCACTACCGCCACCTGCGGCCGAGCCGTCCAGTCCCACGCCGATGTCGTTGACCACGACACGGGCACCCTCGGCGGCGAATGCCAGGGCGTGCGCCCGGCCGAGGCCGCCACCCGCGCCCGTCACGATGACCACACGTCCGTCAAGCAGTCCCATATTCGTTGTCTCCCTATATGTTCGAAGATGCGCTATTTGATGTCAGCAGTGGTTGTGGACAGGTAGTGCGGCGGCTCGCCACCGCCGTGCACCTCGAGCGATGCGCCGCTGATGTATGACGCGGCGTCAGAGGCCAGGAACGCGGTCGCCCAGCCGACGTCAGTCGGCTTGGCCAACCGGCCGAGGGGGACGTTGCGTGAGATCGCCGCGATCGAGTCGGCATCGCCGTAGAAGAGTTCGGACTGCTCGGTCTCGACCATCCCCACGACGACGGAGTTCACCCGAACCCTCGGCGCCCACTCCACGGCCAGCGTCTTGGTCAGGTTGTCCACGCCCGCCTTGGCCGCACCGTAGGCGGCGGTGCCCGGGGTTGGCCGGCCTCCGCTGACGCTAGAGACGTTGACTATTGTCCCGCCGCTGTCCTGGTTCTGCATGACAGCGTTCGCATGCTGCGAAACCGACAGCGGGCCAAGGAGGTTGAGTTCGATGATCTTGCTGTTGAACTTCGCCGACGCGTCGGCGGCCAGAACGTAGGGCGATCCGCCCGCGTTGTTGACCACGACGTCGAGGCGGCCGTGCTTACCGACGATGGCGTCGATGAGCGCTTTCACCGAGTCGTCGTCACGGACGTCGCAGGAGTGGAACTCATAGGGCGAGCCTTCGACGGGGCGTCGGGCACACGTCACGACGGTCGCCCCCTGATCGGCGAACACGGCACTGATACCGGCGCCGACCCCTCGTACGCCGCCGGTCACCAGAACTACCCGGCCACCCAGTTGCAGATTGATTCCAGCCCCGTCGGTCACTGTGCTAGCGTACCAAGCAAGTGCTTGCTTAGGTAGCCACCCCCCGGAGTAGCTGAGGTATTCGCATGACGATCACCACCAAAACGGTCGAACCGGGCATCGTCTCGGTCACCGTCGACTATCCAAAGGTCAACGCCATCCCGTCACGGGGATGGTTCGAACTCGGCGACGCCATCACCGCGGCGGGCCGCGACCGCAGCACCCACGTGGTGATCCTGCGCGCCGAGGGCCGCGGCTTCAACGCCGGCGTCGACATCAAGGAGATGCAGAACACCGAGGGCTTCACAGCGCTCATCGACGCCAATCGCGGCTGCTTCCACGCGTTCCGCTCGGTCTACGAGTGTGAGGTGCCGGTCGTCGCGGCCGTCAACGGCTTCTGCGTCGGCGGCGGTATCGGACTGGTCGGCAACGCCGACGTCATCGTCGCCTCCGATGACGCCACGTTCGGGCTGCCGGAGGTGGAACGCGGCGCACTCGGCGCGGCCACCCACCTGTCGCGCCTCGTCCCCCAGCACATGATGCGGCGACTGTTCTACACAGCCGCCACCGTGGATGCGCAGACCCTGCATCACTTCGGCTCGGTGCACGAGGTCGTGCCGCGCGCAGACCTCGACGAGTCCGCGCTTCGGGTGGCTCGCGACATCGCCAGCAAGGACACCCGGGTGATCCGCGCCGCCAAGGAGGCGCTCAACTACATCGACGTCCAGCCGGTCAACGCCAGGTACCGGATGGAGCAGGGCTTCACCTTCGAACTCAACCTGGCTGGGGTGTCCGACGAGCACCGCGACGCGTTCGCTGGAACGAAGAAGGGATCCGAGAAGTAATGATTCGGCGGGCACGAGCGAAGCGAGCGGGGAAGTAATGGCAGACAAACGGACCACTCTGGACGAGGCCGTCTCGTCCATCGAGAGCGGTATGACCATCGGTATTGGTGGCTGGGGATCGCGGCGCAAGCCGATGGCCTTCGTGCGGGCTCTGTTGCGCACCGACGTCACCGATCTGACCGTTGTGACCTACGGCGGTCCCGATCTCGGACTGCTGTGCTCGGCAGGCAAGGTCAAGCGCGCCTACTACGGCTTCGTCTCGCTGGACTCGCCGCCGTTCTACGACCCCTGGTTCGCCAAGGCCCGCACCACCGGTGCGATCGAGGCCCGCGAGATGGACGAGGGCATGGTGCGGTGCGGACTGCAGGCCGCGGCACAGCGGCTGCCGTTCCTGCCGATCCGCGCCGGACTCGGCAGCGACGTCCGAGCGTTCTGGGGCGACGAGCTGAAGACCGTCACCTCGCCCTACCCCACCGATGGGCACTTCGAGGAACTGATCGCGATGCCCGCGCTGAACCTCGACGCGGCGTTCGTGCACATGAACCTCGGTGACGCACAGGGCAATGCGGCCTACACCGGGATCGACCCGTACTTCGACGACCTGTACCTGATGGCCGCGCAACGTCGCTTCCTGAGCGTGGAGCGCGTCGTGTCCACCGAGGAACTCATCAAGTCGGTGCCGCCGCAAGCACTCCTGATCAACCGGATGATGGTCGACTCCGTCGTCGAGGCACCCGGTGGAGCCCACTTCACCACCGCCGAACCCGATTACAAGCGGGACGAGAAGTTCCAACGCCACTACGCCGAAGCCGCAGGCTCCGACGAGACGTGGCAGGAGTTCGTCGCCACCTACCTGTCCGGTAGCGAGGCCGACTACCAGGCCGCAGTCCGCAAGTTCGCCGAAGAGCAAGCCGCCGCAAAGGAGGCGTCCAAGTGATCTCCGTGACCCGAGCCGAGGTGTGCGCCGTCGCGTGCGCCGAACTGTTCCGCGATGCAGGCGAGATCATGGTGAGCCCGATGACGACCATCGTGTCGGTCGGTGCTCGCCTGGCCCGGCTGACGTTCTCCCCCGACATCGTGCTCAGCGATGGCGAGGCCCGACTGCTGGCCGATACCCCCGCCATCGGCGCGACCGGCGCCATCGAGGGTTGGATGCCGTTCGGCCGAGTCTTCGAGACGCTGGCCTGGGGTCGGCGCCACGTCGTCATGGGCGCCAACCAGATCGACCGCTACGGCAATCAGAACCTGTCGGCGTTCGGCCCGGTTCAGCACCCGAAGCGTCAGATGTTCGGTGTCCGTGGCGCGCCCGGCAACACCATCAACCACGCCACCAGCTACTGGGTCGGCAACCACTCGGCGCGCGTGTTCGGCGACAACGTCGACATCGTGTCGGGCATCGGCTGGGACAAGGTTGACCCCGATAACCCCGCCTATCGGTTCGTCAACGTGTTCCGGGTGGTGAGCAACCTCGGCGTGTTCGACTTCAACGGTCCCGACCGTCAGATGCGGGCGGTGTCGCTGCACCCCGGCGTCGACGCTCAGCAGGTCGCCGAGAACACCGGCTTCGAGGTGCACGGCCTGGACTCCGCCGACACCACGCGCCTGCCCACCGACGAAGAGCAGAGGCTGCTGCGCGAGGTCATCGATCCCAAGTCGCTGCGGGACAAGGAAGTCAAGGTCTGATCATGGGCAAGCTGCGCACACCGCTGACCGAGCTGGTCGGCATCGAGCATCCGGTCGTGCAGACCGGTATGGGCTGGGTCGCGGGTGCGCGGCTGGTCGCTGCGACCTCCAACGCCGGCGGACTGGGCATCCTGGCCTCAGCCACCATGACGCTCGAGGAGCTGCAGACCGCCGTCACCAAGGTCAAGGCCACCACCGACAAACCCTTCGGCATCAACATGCGTGCCGACCTCGGCGACGCCAATGATCGCGTCGACCTTCTGATCCGCGAAGGAGTCAAAGTCGCCTCCTTCGCTTTGGCACCCAAGCCCGAGCTGATCGCCAAGCTCAAAGATGCGGGCGTCGTGGTGATCCCGTCGGTCGGGCTGGCCAAGCACGCCAAGAAGGTGGCCAGCTGGGGCGCCGACGCGGTCATGGTGCAGGGCGGCGAGGGCGGTGGGCACACCGGCCCGGTCGCCACCACCCTGCTGCTGCCCTCGGTGCTCGATGCCGTTAAGGACACCGGGATACCGGTCATCGCCGCCGGTGGCTTCTTCGACGGCCGCGGCCTGGCCGCCGCACTGTCCTACGGTGCGGCCGGCGTCGGCATGGGGACCCGGTTCCTGCTGACGTCGGACTCGACGGTGCCCGACGCGGTCAAGCGGCGCTACCTGGACGCCGGCCTGGACGGCACCGTGGTGTCGACCCGCGTCGACGGCATGCCGCACCGCGTGCTGCGAACCGGCCTGGTCGAGAAGCTGGAGAGCGGATCACCCGTGCGCGGTTTCACCGCCGCGATCGGCAACGCCCAGAAGTTCAAGAAGATGTCCGGCCGCAGCTGGAAATCGATGATCAGCGACGGACTGGCCATGCGGCACGGCAAGGAACTGACCTGGTCGCAGGTCGTGATGGCCGGTAACACGCCGATGCTGCTGAAGGCCGGCCTCGTCGAGGGCAACACCGACGCCGGTGTGCTGGCATCGGGGCAGGTGGCGGGCATCATCGACGACCTGCCGTCGTGCGCCGAGCTGATCGACTCGATCGTGGCCGACGCCGTGAGGCACTTGACTGAAGCGTCCTCCTTCATTCAGCCATAGTGAAGTAAATAGCTTCATTTGATCCGAATTAAGCTATTGTCTTCATATGGCCGATGTGCAGCCGTCAGGTTCATCGAGAGCGACGCTGATCGGTGACGTCGTGGACTCACGCGGTTCCGCCGACCGGCGCGCGTTGCACCACGACCTGACCGCAGTCCTGCGCGCCGTCGCCCACAACGCGATCGACGCCCCGGCGTTCACAGTCGGCGACGAGTTTCAGGGCAGTTACGCCACCGTCGGCGAGGCCATCGCCGCGGCATGGGCGGTGCGTCTCGCGGTCGCCCCCGAGGTGGACGTCAGATTCGGTATCGGGTGGGGCGCGGTCAGCGTGCTCGACGAGGCCACCGGAATCCAGGACGGCCCCGGCTGGTGGTCGGCACGGGCCGCGATCGAGTGGACCGCCGACGCGCAACGGCAACCGGGACTCGCCCTGGTGCGCATCACCTACCGCAACGTCGGGAGCGACGGACCGTCCGCCGACACCGTCAACGCCGCACTGATGTGTCGGGACCACATGTTTGGATCACTCGATGAACGGTCCATCCGCATCCTGAGAGGTCTCATGTCCAACCGGTCGAAGAAGGATCTCGCCGCCGCGGAGAAGATCAGCCCGTCGGCGGTCTCCCAGCGCGTGAGCCGCGACGGTCTGGACCTCATCGTGCTTGCCTCGCAATACCTCTCGGAGATCCGATGAGCATGCTGGCGGTGTTGCTCATCGCCGTCGGCGTTGGTGACATCAGCCGGCGGCTGATCCGCACGACGTGGCTGCCGCCGCTGATCGGTATGACAGTCCTGGTGGGCGTTGCGCTGCCGGCCGGGCTCTGGCACCTCGGTGACCTTGTGCTGCTTGCGATCGCGGCCATCGCGTGCGTCGGATGGCAGGTGACATGCGAGCGCGCCGAGCGGACCGGTCGGTATCAGGCGACGCCGCTGGTGGTGTTCGGGATGACTATCGCGGTGCTGATCCTGTTGTCCGGCTGGGCATCCGATGTCGGTGGCCTCATCGGCCGCTGGACGTCGTGGGTGGGACTGGATGCCTCACCTGGCCGCGTATTGATGGTGCTCGGCGTGCTGCTGGTGCAACTGGCGACGGCCAATCAGGTGGTACGACTGGTCCTCGGTTCGGTGGGCGCGGTCAAGCCCGCCGGCCAGCCGCAGGCATCGGATCAGCTGAAGGGCGGCCGGCTGCTTGGTCCGATGGAGCGTCTCCTCATCGTCGGGCTGGGCCTGGCCGGCCAACTGACCATGGCGTCGGCGGTGGTGGCGGCCAAGAGCATCATCCGGTTCCCCGAGATCAGCTCCAAGCGCGACCGCGACGGCAACGCCGAGCGCGTCGGAATCGATGACGTCACCGAGTACTTCCTGGTAGGCAGCCTTGCCAGCTGGATCCTGGCGTTCGGCAGCCTGGCCTTGGTCGCCGCGACGCACTGACACCTCGAAGCTGCGAAAACGGCTCTGCGGGCCCGCGGCGTTCCTACTACTCGGCTCACGGACAACTGTGCGGGGGACGAGCACATGAAGATGAATGCGGCCGTGTTGTGGGACGTGAACACCGACTGGAGCGTCGAGGAGGTAGAACTCGACGGCCCGCAGGAGGGCGAGGTCCTGGTGTCGTTCGAGGCGACCGGGCTCTGCCACTCCGACCACCACGCGCGAACCGGAGACCTCCCCGCGCCCTTTCCGTTCATCGGCGGCCACGAGGGCGCCGGGATCGTGCGAGAGGTCGGCCCCGGCGTCCGGGACCTGAAACCCGGCGACCACGTCGTCGCTTCGTTCCTGCCGGCATGCGGCCGCTGCCGCTGGTGCGCCAGCGGACATCAGAACCTGTGTGACCTCGGCGCGCTCATCCTGACCGGAACCCAGGTCGACGGCACGTACCGCCGACACGTGCGGGGCCAAGACGTCGGCGCCGCTTCCCTGCTGGGTACCTTCGCGCAGTACGGCACGGTGTCGGAGACCTCGCTGGTCAAGATCGACGACGACATCCCGCTGTCTCGGGCGTGCCTGATTGGCTGCGGCGTCACCACCGGTTGGGGATCGGCAGTCAACACCGCGCGGGTCAGCCCCGGTGACACGGTTGTTGTGATCGGCTGCGGCGGCGTCGGCAGCGGTGCGATCCAGGGTGCCCAGCTTGCAGGCGCAGAGAAGATCGTCGTGGTCGATATCGTGGAAAGTAAGCGCGACAAGGCTTTCCAGTTCGGAGCCACCCATTTCGTCACGTCGATGCCAGAGGCAATGGCGTTGGTCGCCGACCTGACGCGGGGCGTGATGGCGGATTCCGCCCTGCTCACGGTGGGCGTCGCGGAGGGCCCGATGATCGGCGAGGCGCTCGACATCGTCCGCAAGGGCGGCGCGGTGGTGTTGACGGCGATCGCGTCGATGGCCGACGTCACGCCGACGCTGCCGATGGCGTTCTTCACGCTCTTCCAGAAGCGCCTGCTGGGCAGCCTCTACGGCGAGGCCAACCCGCGGGCAGACATCCCCCGGCTACTCAGCCTGTACCGCGACGGCAAGCTACTCCTCGACGAAGCCGTGACCGCGGAGTACAAGCTGAACGACATCAACGAGGCCTACGACGACATGCTCGCGGGCCGCAACATCCGCGGCGTCGTCATTCACGACCACTGACCCACACCACCATTTGTGAATTTCACGACGAAATCGGCCGCTCAGCGTCGTCAGGTTCACAAACGCGCCGTCTCACCACGTGAAGCCCCGCTCGAGCAGCGCGTTCTCGACGCGTGACACGTAGGTCGCACGCCGGAACTTGAGCAAGTCGCGGCTGGCCCTGATCACGCACCAGCCCAGCCGGGTCAGCTCGAACTGCTTGTCGATATCGCGTTGTCGTACGGCGGGTTCGCTCCAGTGCTGCGGACCGTCGTACTCGATCGCCACTTTCACGTCGTCGTAGGCCATGTCGACACGCGCGACGAATCCGCCGAACTCATCGAAGATCTCCACCTGGGTTCGCGGGGCAGGCAGTCCCGCGTCAATGAGCGCCAGCCTCGCGACTGTCTCCTGCGGCGACTCGGCGCCACCGTCGATCAGCGGAAGCAGCCGCCGTAGACGCGGCAGGCCTCTGGCTCCCGGGTGGGCAGCGATGACAGCCTCGACATCGACGACCTTCACACCGGTCGCATTGGCCAGCGCGTCGAGACGTTGCACGGCCTGAACGCGGCCGGCGGTGTGGCGACCGGTATCGAATGCCGTTCGGGCAGGGGTGGTTACAGCCATCGCGCCGAGGTTCAGCGTCTCCCCCGGTGCGAGCGACTCGGTGCGGACGACGAGCCGCGCCGGCGACTTCCGGTTGTCATGGATCAGCTCGGCTGGGTGTCTCCCGTCGACCCATTTGACGCCGAGCATCGCGGCGGCCGACTGGCCCGCCACGACACCGCGGCGCTTCGACCACAGCCACGCGGCCTCGGCGCGCTGTCGTGCCGAGACTTCGACACCTCGCGGCACGTACACGCCGGGATACAGCGGCTCATAGGACTTGCGCATCGCGCGCTCGGGGATGGCGGCGCTGGATAACGCCTCAGCGCCGACGAACGGCCACGGTATGTCGCCCACGCCTCGCAGCCTGCGTGCGAGGTCTGACGCGTTAAGTCCCCGCGTCGCGGTTATCCACAGGCACGCCTCGGCCAACCGCCGCTCGTTTGTGAATCTGACGACGAAATCGGCCTCGAAACGTCGTCAGATTCACAACGGCGCGAAGACTCGGCGGGAAACCTAGAGGCGCTCGATGATGGTGACGTTGGCGGTGCCGCCGCCCTCACACATCGTCTGCAGGCCGTAGCGACCGCCTGTGCGCTCCAAGGTGTTCAGCATGGTGGCGAACAGCTTGGCACCGGTCGCGCCGAGCGGATGTCCGAGCGCGATACCGCCGCCGCTGGGGTTTACCTTCGCCGGGTCGGCGCCGGTCTCCTTGAGCCATGCCATCACGACGGGCGCGAAGGCCTCGTTGATCTCGATGGTGTCGATATCGTCGATCGACAGCCCGGTCTTCTCCAGCGCGAAGTGCGTCGCCGGGATCGGGCCGGTCAGCATGAACACCGGGTCGGCACCACGGGCGCTGATGTGGTGGATGCGAGCCCGCGGCTTCAGCCCGTGCTCCTTGACCGCCTTCTCGGACGCGAGAAGTACCGCGCTGGCGCCATCGGAGATCTGGCTCGCCATCGCTGCGGTCAGGCGGCCGCCCTCGACGAGGGTCTTGAGCCCGGCCATCTTCTCCAGCGAGGTATCCCGCGGACCTTCGTCGGTGACGAAGCCGTCTACCGAGATGATCTCCTTCTCGAAGTGCCCGGCGCGGATGGCCTCCTGCGCACGCTGGTGGCTGGTCAGCGAGAACTGCTCCATCTCCTCGCGCGACAGGTTCCACTTCTCGGCGATCATCTCGGAGCCCCGGAACTGCGAGATCTCCTGGTCGCCGTAGCGGTGCAGCCAACTCTTGGACTCGTTGGTGGGCGATGTGAAGCCGAACTGCTCGCCGACGATCATCGCGGAGCTGATCGGAATCTGGCTCATGTTCTGCATGCCACCGGCGACGATGACGTCGGCGGTACCCGACAAGATCGCCTGTGCGCCAAAGGAGATGGCCTGCTGGCTCGACCCGCACTGACGGTCGACGGTGACGCCGGGCACCTCCTCGGGGAAGCCCGCGGCCAGCCACGACAGCCGTGCGATGTTGCCCGCCTGGCCACCGATGGCGTCGACGCAGCCGGCGATCACGTCGTCGACGGCACCCGGGTCGACGTCGTTGCGCTCGAACAGCCCACGCCAGACGGTGGCTCCGAGGTCGACGGGGTGCAGGCCGGCCAGCGATCCATTGCGCTTACCAACCGCGGTTCGCACAGCGTCGATGATGTACGCCTCGGCCATTTCTAGACTCCTTCTGTCGTGATGCCGCCAAGAACGATGGCGAGGTACTGGCGGCCGACCTGCTCGGCCGTGAGCGGCCCGCCTGGCTGATACCAGCGGACCGAGACCCAGGTGGTGTCGCGGATGAAGCGGTAGACGAGGTCGACGTCGAGGTCGGGTCGGAAACAGCCCTGCGCGACGCCCTGCTTCAGGATGTCCACCCACATGCTGCGCTGTTCGCGGTTGCGCTCGTCGACGAAGTCGAACTGCGGCAGCGACGACAGGCGCTTAGCCTCGTCCTGGTAGATGACGACCTGGGCGTGGCGGTGCTCGATCGCCTCGAACGAGGTCATGAAGAGCCCCGTGACACGCGCCAACGGGTCGGGTTCGGTCTCGACGATCTGCTGGTAGCGCGCGAACAGCCAGTCGAGGAAGTCGCGCAGGACCTCCTCGACCATCTGCTCCTTGGACTTGAAGTGGTGATAGAGACTGCCGGAGAGGATTCCCGCCGAGTCGGCGATGTCGCGCACGGTGGTGGCGCGCAGACCGCGCTCGGCGAACATCGTCGCGGCGAGGTCTAACAACTCGTCACGGCGGCTGAGCGGCGCCTTCTCCACCCACCCAGAGTATCAACCAAGCGCTTGCTCGGCTAGCTCGACTCCCTACGCCACGGGGACCGCTGGCGTTCGGGCCCGGTTCCGGTGATGAACCCCGACTGCGATCAGGCCGCCCACAGCGCACAGCTGCAGTGCGATGAGATACCAGGCCGGTGAAAGCAGGCTTCCACTGGAGGAGATCAGTGCCGTGACGATATAGGGGGCGAAGCCACCGAAGGCGGCATTGGCTACGGCGTAGACGATCGACAGATATGAGGCCCGCACATTGTCGGGTATCAGTTCGGACAGCATCGCGGTGGTGGGGCCGGCGGTGAGGCCGAGGAAGATCGCGAAGAGCACGACCGCGACACCAATCCGGATCGCTCCGCCTTGAATCAGCAGGTAATACCCCGGAACTGCGACCACGGCCAGTCCGACCGCGCCGACAGTCATGACCTTCCACCGGGCGATGCGATCGGCAAGCCAGCCGCCGAGAACGATGAATCCCGCGTAGGCGGTCAAACCGACGAGCGATGCCGTCAGCCCTTCCGACAACGGCCGGTGCAGGACGCCGCCGAAGAATGCGGGCAGGAACTGCAGGGTGGCGTATCCGCCCGCGGTCCACGACACTATGGCTGCCGTACCGGCCAGGATCATTCGCCAATGCCCTCGGAACACGTCTCGCACGGGATGTTCGGAGACCCTGCCCTCGTCCCGCATCTGGGCGAACGCGGGCGTCTCGTCGATGTGGCGCCGGATGTACCAACCGATGATGCCAAGGGGAAGCGCGAGCAGGAACGGGATGCGCCACCCCGTCGAGTGAAGGAACTCTTCGGACATGCTCGACGTCAGGGCGGTGCCCAACCCGGCAGAAACGGCTAATGCGGCCACGATGCTGGCGGGCTGAACCGATCCGAAAAGACCCCGCTTGTCCGGTGTCGAGTGTTCGAAGAGCAACGACGCCGCGCCGCCGAACTCGCCACCGGCGGAGAAGCCCTGGACCAGGCGCAACACGATGAGTGCGAGTGGAGCGAGGACGCCGACAGCGTCATACGACGGCAGCAGTCCGATCAGCGTGGTCGCGCCTGCCATGGTCAAGATGACGACCGACAGCACCCACCGCCGGCCTCTGCGATCACCGAGGTTGCCGAACACCAGGGCCCCGATCGGGCGCAGCACGAATGCCGCACCGAATACCGCCAAGGTGGCCAACAATCCGTTCAAGCCATTGGATTTGGGAAAGAACACCTCGGCGAGAACGGGCGCGAAGTAGCCGTAGATCGCGAAGTCGTACCACTCGACGAAGTTGCCGGCGGCCGCCGCGGCGATGATCTTGGGTTTTCCGACTGGCCGCGGGGTGGTTTCTGCGGTGTTCACAGGCCTCCTTATGGAAGTGGCGACGATAGGCGGTGCGGGCTGCGACGGCTACGCGGCCACCTCAGCCTGGTTGGTAATACGATTTACCAGACCCTACGATATGACTCGGATCACTGTCAACGACCCGATGAAATTCAGGCCTCCGGCGCCGCCGATCGTGGCCATCGTTCTGCGCCTTGGTAATTCACGCCATGCGTGCGACGCACAACCCGCCGCCGGTGTCCGGACGCGAAGCGAATCGTCAGGTTCGGTCGGGAAGCCGCGGGTCGCCCACCGTAAGGTAAAGCTCGCCGGACCAGGGTTAGATCGATCGGGAGGCAACGCGTGGCGACACCTTCAAGAGGGTCGACGGCTACCGCGGCCGACGTGGCACGACTGGCCGGTGTGTCGCCCGGTGTGGTGTCCCGACTTCTCAATGGCGACGAGACGCTGCGGGCCCGCGAGGAGACCAAACAGCGAGTTCGCCAGGCCGCCGCTGAGCTCGACTACACACCCAACTTCGCCGCCCGAGCACTGCGAAAGGCCAAGGTCGGGGTGATCGGCCTAGCGGTCCACGACGCGAGCAACCCGATCTACAGCCAGATCATCGCGGGGGCACAGGCTGAGGCGACCCGAGCCGGTTATGCCCTGATGCTGGCCGACGTCGATGCCCTGGCGACCGATCGCACCCTGTTCCAGCGTGTCGTGGCCAGCGGGGCGATCGACGGTCTTCTACTCCAACGCGCCGGCACCGCGTCCGACGCCC
This sequence comes from Mycobacterium sp. IDUB_39, assembly GCF_055419205.1. NCBI lineage: Bacteria > Bacillati > Actinomycetota > Actinomycetes > Mycobacteriales > Mycobacteriaceae > Mycobacterium > Mycobacterium sp. IDUB_39. The sequence goes on along the minus strand of NZ_JBVAXF010000005.1, from coordinate 616,259 downwards.
CGGTGGCGAAGATCGCCGCCGAACGGGTGCCGACTGTGCTGCTCAATGACCGCTCCCGCGGCACCATCGGCAGCGTGGCGGTTGATGACTACGGCGCTGCCCGGCTCGCCGTCTCGCATCTCATCGAACTCGGCCACCGCGACATCGGCCTGTTGCACGTCGACGGGCCGGCGAACCGCACCAGCCCACGGCGCAAAGGCTGGGCAGATTCGCTTGCGGCAGCCGGACTTCCCGCACCTGACACGCGCGTCGTCGCTGGTGGCCACACACCGGAGGCGGGGTACCGCGGAATGAGCACGCTGCTCGCGACGCCCCACCGGCCCACCGCGGTGTTCATCGCGAACTCGTTCTCCGCGGTTGGCGCCCTGGCTGCGGCGAACGACGCCGGGGTCGATGTTCCGGGCGATCTGTCGGTCATCGGATTGCACGACATGGCCTTGGCCGAGTTCCTTCGTCCCACATTGACGGTGGTCCGCCTCCCCCTGTTCGAACTCGGCGTGCGCGCTGTCACTTTGATGCTCGAGCAACTGGACGATGGGCCAGCGCGCCACGAGCGCATCGCCGATCCGGCGCCGGCCCTGGTGGTACGCGCGTCCGCCGCGCCACCCCGACCCGGCCGCTAACTGGGTTCACCACACTCGTCTTGACAAATCCTTCCCCGGTGGTAAATCGTATTACCAACTGAGGAGGTTGTGCTGTGCAGGAGTCCCGCCGGTCCGGCGCCGGAAGCCGACCGCTTCGCGGAATCACTTGGGATCATCCCCGCGGAGTCGCCGCGCTTTCCGCGTGCGCAGCGCAGTTCCGTCGCGAGACCGGCATCGCGGTGCAGTGGACGCCCCGGCCGCTCAAGGCATTTGAAGAGGTTCCCATCGTCGACCTCGCCGGTGACTACGACCTGGTGGCGCTCGACCATCCATTCATCGGTGACGCCGTGGCGGGCGGCGCGTTGGCCGCGCTCGATGACTTCTGGTCACCCGACGACATCGCGGATCGTATGAACGATTCGGCAGGACCCAGTCACGCCAGTTATCAGTGGGACGGGCGACTGTGGGGCGGTGCGGTCGATGCGGCCTGCATGGTCAGCGCGCATCAGCAGGATCGCGTGGAAATCGCCGAGGTGCCGACGCACTGGGACGCGGTGGAGCAGTTCGCACACCACCACGGACGCGAAAAGGTACTAATTGCCGCAAATCCCACGCATCTGTGGGGCACCTTGTTATCCGTGTGCGAAGCCGTCGCCGACGCCGATTCCAGCCACCAACGGAGTCGGCGCGCGGACGGCCGTCCGGACTGGTTCAGCGATTCCGGGATCGACACCGGCGTGCTCACCGCGGCGCTCGGGCACACCGCGGCGGTGCTACGGCACTGCGCACCGGAATCACTGCGGTGCGATCCGATCACCGTGCTCGAGCGACTGGCGGATCCCACCGACGTCGCCATCTACAGCCCGTTGGTATTCGGATACATCACCTACTCGCAGCCCACGGACCGTGGAGAGGTCGTCACATTCACTGACGCCCCGACCCTCGGCTGCATCAACGCATCCGTCGGCACCCTGACGGGGGGAGTTGGGCTGTCGGTATCGGCTGGATCGGAATTCGGCTCCGAGGCAGCTGAATTCGTTCGCTATGCAACGTCCGGTCCGATTCAGCAGGGTCTGTACAGCGCAGCAGGCGGTCAGGCAGGCCGCCGTTCGGTGTGGACCGACAGCCGCATCAACGAGCAGGTAAGCGATTTCTACCGCGGCACATTGGCCACGATGGACCGGGCCTTTCTGCGGCCGCGGCTCCGGGGATACCCGGCATACCAACACGCAGCCTCGCACGCTGTGCACGCATCGATCACTGCTGGCACCCCCGCCGGTGACGTGGTAACCGTCATCAATCGACTGTGGCGCGAGCATGTCCACAGCTGAGGGCCCCGCCACGGTGGCAGCGCAACTTGCCGCGGTCGAAGGGCTGCATGGCAATCACCGTGCACTGTGCTCGGCAACCGGATCCAGCGACGCGCTGACGTTCAACGATGTCGCTGAACTCGCCCGAGCCGCCACCGCGCTCTGGGCCGCACACGGCGCCGTACCCGGCGATCGGGTCATGTTGGTGCTGTCCAACAGCATGATCCTGCGAATCCTGGAACGTGCAGTCCTCGGCTCCGGGCTGGTGAGGGTGGCGCTGTCACCGCGGTTGCATCCACGCGAGGTCGCCGCCATCGCGATCGACTGTGAGGCCAGCACAGTCTGCTGCACAGCCGAGGCGCATGACGCTATTCGTGCCGCGCTCGACGAGATGCGATGTTCTGCGGTCCTTTTCGTATGCGATGACGAGCCAGGTCCCGGCGTACTGTCGCCCTCGTCGCTGAGCGGTCAGCCGTCAGCTTCGAAGATCTCCTGGCCCGCGCCGGAGCCCAATGACATCGCGATGCTGATGTACAGCTCGGGGACCACCGGAAGGCCAAAGGCCGCCGTCGTCACCCACCGCACGTGGGTAGCGCAGACGAATCGCGCGCTTGATCAGCTGCCACCATTGAGTCCAGACGATGTGGTGCTGGCGGTCGCCCCGATGACGCACTTCGGCGGTTCCATCGGACTTGACAGCGCGGTGTGCGGTGCGGCGACGGTGACCATGTCGAAGTTCGACCCCCATGTGGTGCTCAAGGCGATCGACTCGTTCGGGGTGACCGTGTTGCCGCTGGCCCCCGTCATGCTCGAACGCATCACCCGAGCCGCGGTGGAATCCCACTGGGCACCGGCCGGACTTCGCGCGATACCCTACGGTGGCTCACCGATCTCACTCGAGGTGCTGCGGTTGGCACACAACACTTTTCCCGGCACACTGGTCCAGTTCTACGGTCTGGCCGAAGCGCTCGCTCCCCTGACGGTCCTGACACCAGAGGATCACTCGACCACCGATCCCAACAGGTTGAGTTCTGCCGGACGCGTCTGCAGGGGTGTTGAACTCCGCATAGTCGACGGAGAGGTCGTCGTTCGGGCAGACACCGTGATGCCCGAATACTGGAACCGGGCCGGACTGACCGCAGAAGTGCTGTCTGACGGCTGGTTTCGCACCGGTGATCTGGCCCGAATCGACAGCGATGGATACGTTCACCTGCTCGGCCGCAGCACCGACGTGATTGTCAGCGGCGGCTTCAATGTCCATCCCGCCGAAGTCGAATGCGTGCTCACCGCGCTCGACGACGTGCGCGAGGCAGCAGTCCTCGGGCTGCCCCACCCCGTGTGGGGAGAAGGCGTCACCGCTGCCGTGGTGCTCGAGCCGGCGTCACGTGGACTCGACCCGGAATCGCTGTCAGACCGTATCGCCGCGGCGTGCGCCCGGCGCATCGCCGGCTACAAGAAGCCGGTAGCCGTGCACGTTGTCGACGAACTCCCACGCAATCCAGCCGGCAAGCTCGACCGCACCGCGCTGCGGAATCGCCTGTCCCAACCAGAGAAGGACTGAGCCATGCAAGCACTCGACTCCATCCGCATCCTTGACTTCACTCAGATGATGCTGGGCCCGTTCGCCACCCAACTGCTCGCTGACCTCGGTGCCGACGTCATCAAGGTGGAGAGGCCCGATGGTGAATGGGAACGCGACCTGGCAATGATGGGTGGCTACGTTTCCGGGCAGTCGGCCGCCTTCCTCGCGATGAATCGCAACAAACGCTCGATCGCTCTCGATCTCAAACAGCCCAGCACCCGCGCGGCACTTCTCGAACTGGCGGCTACCTGCGATGTCGTCGTCGAGAACTTCCGACCGGGCGTGATGGACCGTCTCGGACTGGGTTACAACGACTTCAAGGCCGTCAGGGACGACATCATCTACTGCTCGGGATCAGGCTGGGGCCAGGACACCGCGCTGGCCAGGGAGGGTCGGCCCGGACAAGATCTGCTGATCCAAGCCATGTCCGGGCTTGCCGCCTCGACGGGCCGGCGCGGCGATCCGCCAACCCCCGCCGGCACCGCGATCGTCGATCACGCCACTGCGCTGACGCTCGCCAACGGAATCCTCGCGGCGATCATCGCCAGAGACACCCATGGGGTCGGCCAGCGGGTGGAGGTCGACCTGTACTCGGTCGCCATCGCCATGCAGTGCCAGGAGATCTCGGCGCAGGTCAACCAGAACACCGAGTACCAACGATCCGAATCCGGGATCGGACAGTCGTGGCTGTCCGCCCCGTTCGGGGTATACGAGACCAGCGACGGCTGGATGGCCATCGCAATGGCGCCACTCGAGGACATCGCCGCCGCACTGGAACAGCCCGAACTGGCCGGGTTCGACGCCTGGACCGAACGAGATATCGCCAAGCAGAGCATCGAGCGGACGATCCGAACGAACACCACCCGACACTGGCTCGACATCCTTGTCCCCGCGGGCATCTGGGCCGCCGCGGTGCGCACCACCAAGGAGGCCGTCGACGAGCTGCGCGATATCGACTCCGACCTACTCGTCACCGTGGATGGCCCAGCGGGCACCCCGATCGAGCTCGTCGGGTGCCCCATCAAACTCAGTGCAACCCCGTGGCAGCAGCGCCTGTCACCGCCGCGGGTGGGTGAACACACCGCAGAGCTTCTCGGAAGGGGAAAGGCATGACCTCAAACACCATTGAGTACCCCCACCCCCACCTGGCAGTCGAAGACCACAGTGTCGAAGACGGCGCTGCCATCCGTGTCCTGCGTATCGACCGGGTAGAGAAGCTCGGCGCTCTCTCGGGTGACCTGGTGGCCGCGCTAGGCGTACAGATCGCCCGGATCAGAAGCAGCCGCACCATCCGAGCGGTCGTACTGACCGGCACCGGGCGCGGATTCATCGCAGGCGCCGATGTCGGCGAGTACTTTCAGGCCTCCGTCGAGGAGTTCAGCGAGTATCAGCTCACATCCCGCCGCGTGTTCGAGTCATTGGAGGCCCTACCGCAGCCCACCGTCGCCGCAGTCAACGGCTACGCGTTCGGCGGCGGTTTCGAGCTGGCCCTGTGCTGCGACTTCATCATCGCGTCCGAGCACGCGCGCTTCGCCCTACCCGAAGTCAAACTCGGCTTGATACCCGGGGGCGGTGGGACGCAGCGCCTTGCGCAGAGCGCGGGTGCCCGATTCACCAAAGAGATCGTGATGACGGGTCGGACCATCAGACCGGATGAGGCGCTGCGGCGCGATCTCCTGATCGAGGTCACTGACGCCGAGCAATTGCTGCCCCGCGCAATCGATTTCGCAACCACTCTGGCGACCAGTGCGCCACGTGCGGTCCGGGAGGCAAAGCGGGTGATCGATGACGGAATCGTCAGTGATCGCCGTGCCGCGTTGACCGCCGAGCAGAGCGCGCTCGGCCGTCTGTTCGACAGCGCCGACGGCCGCGAGGGTATCGACGCCTTCGTCCACAAGCGACACGCACGCTTCACCGGCGCCTGACAGTCCGCCCCAATCCGAACGGAACCTCGCATCATGAGCCAGTCCGCTGATCGACTCCTCGCAGTCCTTCGAGCTCCCACTGCGGAGTCGTTTCCCACTCTTGCCGCCATTCTCGTCGACGAGGGATTCCGGCGTATCGAAGTCACCCTGTCCACGGCAGGCGGGATCGACGCCATCCGCAGCATCCGGGAATCTGCACCCGACGACGTCGTCGTCGGCGCCGGGTCGGTCACGACCGTAACCCAAGTGCACGAGGCTTCAAGCGCCGGAGCGTCATTCGTCGTCTCGCCCCACACCGACCTGGCTGTCGTACGCGCGGCGACTGCTCTTGGCCTCGAGGTCTACCCAGGCGCTTTCACCCCCACCGAGGTGTGCGCCGCCTGGGCAGCCGGAGTGACGGCGGTGAAATTGTTTCCGGCCGGCCGGCTCGGCATCGGCTACCTCCGCGACATCAGGGCGCCGCTGCCAGACATCCCTCTCATCCCCACCGGCGGCATCGGACTCGAGGACATCGGCGACTGGCTCGATGCCGGGGCCCGGGCGGTCGGCCTCGGCTCGGTATTGCAGGGGGACTATCACCGAAGCGGAGACGACGCGGGCCTACGTACCCGCGCCGCAGTTGCCGTGCGAAACGCAAGCCGATGACGCAACGCATTCCTTCTCTGGTCACCGTCGGCGAGACGATGGGCCTGCTCGCCTCCCCCTCCCCCGGCCCCCTGCGACACCAAACCCACCTGGCCCTGTCCATCGGCGGTGCCGAGTCGAACGTGGCGATCGGGGTTGCTCGCCTGGGGATACGCTCGACCTGGATATCGAGGCTGGGCGCAGACGCCATCGGCGATCTCATCGAGCGCGAACTGACAGCTGAGCACGTTCGTGTCGTCGCGTGCCGCGAGCCGAGCCGACCCACCGGCCTGATGATCAAGAACCGGCATTCGATAACGCACACCGAAGTTCTCTACTACCGCTCGACAAGCGCAGCGACCGCGCTCACGCCAGCTGATATTGATGAAGGCGTGCTCGACGGCGCGACATATGTCCACCTCTCCGGGATCACACCGGCGCTGAGCGAGAGTTGCCGCGCCACGGTCGAGCACATCCTCGCGCTTGCCCATGCTCGCGGCATCCCCATCTCGTTCGACGTCAATTACCGCAGCGCACTGTGGGATCAGCAGACCGCAGCAGAGATCCTCACACCGATGCTCGGCCAGGCCGATATCGTCTTCGCCGGCCTCGACGAGGCCCACATGTTCACCGGCGCCCGAGATCTACGCGCAACGTGCGAGGCAATGACTGCGCTCGCACGCGGCTACGCGGTGGTCAAGCTGGGCGAGGAGGGGGCGGCAGCATCGGTCGGCGGTGAATTCCACCGTCAACACCCGCACCAGGTCACCTCAGTCGACACCGTCGGCGCCGGAGACGCTTTCGTCGCCGGGTATCTCGCGCACACCATGACGGGTCATACCGTCCCGGAGAGCTTGGCGGCAGCAGCAGTGTGCGGAGCCCTGGCCTGCACTGTGCCCGGTGACTGGCAGGGCGCACCGACAACCGCCGATCTCATGCGTGCCATGTCGCCGGCCGCTGACCCGGTCCGCCGGTGAGTCCCTTCGTGAACGGACCGGCTCGAACTACTCGACGTACTGCGGGCAGGTGGCGGTCGCCGGGTCATCACCGCTGGCGCGCCACCGCGACAGGTTGAACTCGTACCACGCGTCCGGCGCGTCAGCGCGATAGTCCGCGCACTGCCGCATCGCCTCGGGCAGCCGGGCCAACGCGGACTCGGCATCCGATGACAGCGACAGCAGGTACGAGGCGTCCAGCTGCCCCGTCTGCTCATAGCGGTCGATATTGCGCTCGGCGATCAGCCGCTCCGGGTTGATCGCCGCCAGCCCGAGCAGCGCAACGGCACCGGACACCAGGACCGCGCGCGGCAGCCAACGTGCCGTCATGCCGACGCCTGCGAGCGCAATCAGCACGAACACCGCGCCGAGCCACACCTCGATCGTGATGACCACTAGCCGCTGCACGCTGAAGCCGTACGCCTCCTGATAGAGCCACATTCGGTGGATCGCCGAGATCACCACGACCACCGAGGTGACGCACGTCGTCCCGACAAGCAATCGCAACACCCGCCGGTCGGCATCGGTCACGCGGGCCGCCACCCGCACGACGACGGAGATCACCAGCAGTGTCAGCGCCGAGACCCAGAGCAGCTGCCAGAACCCCTGCCGCGCGTACTCGGCGTACGTCAGCCCCTCGGTTTCGAGGACGTGGCGGTGGCCTCCGAAGAGGACCGTCGCCTGTACGGCTACGAACGCCACGAACAACGCGTCGAGCACACCCAGCGGCACCGCCCACTCCCACCTCGGCACGGGTCGCATCGCCGCGGGCGCCAGGGCGTCCAGCCGCGGCGCGAAGCGCACAAGATAGCCACCGCCGAGCACGAATCCCGCGGCGAGCGCGAACACCAGAGCACGCGGCACGACTCTGTCGAGGTCCAGAGTGGGGATGACGTTGTCGATCAGGTGCGCGAACGCGGGATCCGCAGCGGTGAACAGACCACCGAACACCAGCACCAGCGTCACCGTGATCCCGACGACGGCCGCGGCGCGGGTCAACTTCGCCCGACCCACCGCGTGCGGCGCCAACTCGGGCGCCGACCGTCGCACCCAACCAGTCAACCGGGCAGGCAGCAGCCACGGCACGAAAGGCGCCGCGAACACCGCGGTCCAGGTGCGACCGCCGATTAGCGTGCACCAACCGACCAGCCATGCCGCCATGATGCAGAGCACGCCGAGCCACTCCGCCGCGAGCACGGCCGGCACCGACAGCAGCGCGAGCGTCACCGCCATGCCCAGCCAATCGCCGCGACCGGGCCGACGCTCACCGATGCCGTAGACCACGCCGAACACCAGCACGCCGACGACGAGGTAGCCGATGCTCAGCACCATCGGCCGCCACACCACGGCACCGAGTGCGCCGACCACCAGGGCGGCCACCAGGAGCCGGCGCGGCGCCCGCGCCAGCGGATCGAGGGGCCACACGCGGTGCGGCCAGACGGTCCAGCCGGGCTCGCCGTAGCCGGGGCGCGCGGGCCCCAGCAGCGGCGGCAGGGGTGGGGATGGCGCTGCCTGCCGGCCAGGAACCAGCACGGTCATATGAACTCCTCGGTCGTCTGGGGGATGGTGACCGCTATGCGGCAGCCGGTACTGGTGTCCATGACTTCGACTGCGCCACCGTGCAGTTCGGCCGCCCACCGAGCGATCGCCAACCCGAGGCCTGTGCCTCCCGCCGACGTCGCACCACGGGTGAAGCGCTGGAACAACCGTTCACGTTCGGCAGCCGGTATGCCCGGGCCCTCGTCGCACACCTCCAGGCGCAGTTCCGTGAGCGTGGCGGCACTCGCGTCGACCGACACGCGACCCCCAGCTGGACTGTGCCGAATCGCGTTGTCCACCAGGTTGACGACGACCTGCCGAAGCCGCGCCGGGTCCGCGACGGCGATCAGGTTCGGCGGCGACACCCGCACCACGATCTCGACATCGGGTGTCGACACCGCGACGTGCGCGATCGCCTCGCCGAGAAACTCGCCGACTCGGAATGGGCCCTGCTGCAGCGAGATCGCACCGCCCTCGAGCCGCGACAGGTCAAGCAGGTTGGTCACCAGCTCGCCGAGTCGCTCGGTCTGCGACAACGCCAACCGCATGGTCTCGGCATCCGGTTTTGCCACACCGTCGACGACGTTCTCCAGCAGCGCGTGCAACGCCGCGATGGGTGTCCGGAGTTCATGCGAGACATTGGCGATGAGCCCGCGCCGGTACTCGTCGGCGGCACCCAGATCGGCCGCCATCTGGTTGTAGGCCGTAGCCAGCTGTCCCACCTCGTCCCTGGACGTGGCGCGCACACGCACGCTGTAGTCACCCCGCGCCATGGCACGGGCTGCCGCGGTCATCTGACGCAGCGGGGAGGTCATCCCGTGCGCGAGAAACTGAGTGAAGACGAGCGAGACGACGAGCGCGGCGAGCAGCGTGTATCGGAGCTGCCACCCCGCGCCGATCTGGAACGTGAACGCGATAAGGGTGATGGCGCTGACAACCAGCAGACCCATCTTGACCTTGAACGAGGCGAACGGGTCCAACGGGCGCGGCAGACGGTCCCATACGGCGGCCAGCCCGCTCATCGTGGCGGCTCCAGCGCGTAGCCGACGCCGTGCACCGTGCGGATGAGTTCCGCTCCGAGCTTGCGCCGCAATGCCTTCACGTGGCTGTCCACCGTGCGGGTCTCCACCCCCGAGGCCCAGCCCCAGACATGCTCCAGGAGCGTCTCACGGGGCACCGCAGCCCTTGGCCTCCCCGCGAGGAAGGCCAGCACGTCGAATTCCAGCTTGGTGAGGTGGATTTCCTCATCGGCCCGGTGAACACGACGCGCCTGCACGTCGATTCGGTAGTCACCGACCGAGACCGGTGATGTCTCGCTCGTCCGATCCGCGCGGCGCAGCAACACACGAACGCGCGCGACGAGTTCGCGCATGCTGAAGGGTTTGGTCAGATAGTCGTCGGCCCCTATGCCCAGGCCCACCAGCATGTCGGTCTCGTCGCTGCGGGCCGTGAGCATTAGTACCGGCGTCGGGCGCACGGCGTGGATGCGCCGGCACACCTCCAGGCCGTCGAACCCGGGCAGCATGACGTCGAGCACCACCAGGTCGGGATCGGTCGCCGCAGCCATCGCTACCGCAGACGGTCCGTCGACGGCGGTTTCCACCAGGAATTCCTCGGCACGAAGGCGAGCGGCCACCGCCGCCAGGATGGTCGGCTCGTCGTCGACCACCAGGATTCGCTTCACACTCCAGACTGTAAGTGCCTGGTGTGGTGCTTCCGGGGTGCAGTTGTGAAGATACGGTGGAGAAAGGCTGGCGTCAGCCGAGGTCGCCGATCTTGACGTCCTGTTTGTCCTCGGGCGTGCAGAGCTTCGCGAAGGCGGATCGCTGGGACACGATGTCACCCGTCGACGAGTTCTTGCCGTCGCGCTCCTTCAGGTACCTGGCCACGGTCGCGTCCTGGTCCTCGGTGCGCATTGCCAGGAAGTCCGCGCATGTTGTGCGGCCGCCCGAGTTGCTGGCGCCCGAGCATCCGGTCAGTACCGCCACCACAGCCAGGGCCAACGCCAGTCGCTTCACGCCGCCCAGCGTACGGGGCTCACGCGCGCTGACTGGATACCGATATGACCTCTCCGGTCAGGTAACTGGAGTAGTCACTGGCCAGAAACGCGATAGTGGTCGCGATCTCCCATGGCTCGGCCGCCCTGCCGAAGGCCTCATCGCCGGCGAGCCGGTCCAACAGTTCAGTCGAGCTGGTCTTCTCAAGGAACTTGTGTCGCGCGATGCTCGGGGACACCGCGTTGATGCGGACGCCGAACTCGACGGCCTCGATTGCGCTGCAGCGGGTCAGCGCCATCACACCGGCCTTGGCCGCCGCGTAGTGCGACTGGGAGTGCTGTGCGCGCCAACCCAACACACTCGCGTTGTTGACGATGACTCCGCCCCGGCTGATGTCGCCGGCGGCCCGGCTCCGGTGGTCCACGTCACGGAAGTAGCGCAGCGCCGCGCGGGTCGCGCGCATCACCGAGGTGAGCGTGACGTTGACGACGCGGTCCCATTCGTCGTCGGTCATATCGATGACCGGTGTCTGCCCACCCAGGCCCGCGTTGTTGACCAGCACGTCGAGCCGGCCCATCTTCTCCACGGCAGTGGAGATCAGCGCGTCGACAGCCTCGGTCGATGTCACGTCACACACCACCGCGTCGACACGGCCCAGGCCCAGACCCGCCAGCTCGTCGCGCGTCTCACCGAGGCGGCGTTCGTGGAAATCGGACACCACGACATCGGCGCCCTCCAGCAGCGCCCGCCGTGCGGTCGTCGAACCGATGCCGGTTCCCGCGGCTGCCGTCACCAGCACGACCTTGCCCTTGAGCAATCCGTGGCCGTCGATCTCCTTGGGCGCAACCGCCAGACTCATTAGCCCTTGACCTCTCGTGGCAGGCCGAGCACGCGCTCGGCGATGATGTTTCGCTGAATCTCGTTGGAACCGCCGTAAATCGTGTCCGAACGGGAGAAGAGGTAGAGCCGCTGCCACTCGTCGAACTCGCCGCCGACGAGCGCCAGGCCCGCCATCCCCTGAATGTCCATCGCGATCTCGCCGAGTTCGCGATGCCAGTTGGCCCACAACAACTTCGACACGTTGTCCTGACCCGGCTGCTCGACGTCCATCGTGGCCAGCGCGTAGGACCGCATGGTCTGCAGACCGGCCCAGGACCGGGTGAGTCGTTCCCGCACCAGCGGATCGTCGATCGCGCCGGTCTGCTTGGCCAGCTCCACCAGGCCGGAAAGCTCACGTGCGTAACGGATCTGCTGACCGAGCGTGGAGACGCCACGCTCGAAGGTCAGGGTGCCCATGGCGACCCGCCAACCGTCGCCCGGCTCCCCCACCACCAGCGCGGCGTCGGTGCGGGCGTCATCGAAGAAGACCTCGTTGAACTCCGAGTCGCCGGTCAGCTGGACGATCGGACGGATCTCCACCCCCGGCTGATCGAGAGGCACCAGCAGGTAGGACAGTCCGGCGTGCCGCTTGGAGCCCTTCTCCGTGCGGGCGATCACGAAGCACCACTGCGCCCAGTGCGCCAGTGACGTCCACACCTTCTGCCCGTTGATCACCCAGGCGTCGCCGTCGAGCTCGGCCGACGTCGACACATTGGCGAGGTCGCTACCGGCACCGGGCTCGGAGTAGCCCTGTGACCAGAGTTCGGTGACGTCGAGAATCTTGGGCAGGAAGCGCTTCTGCTGTTCGGGCGTGCCGTGGGCGATCAGCGTCGGACCCAGGAGTTCCTCACCGAAGTGATTGACCTTGTCCGGCGCGTCGGCCTTGGCGTACTCCTCGTAGAACGCAACGCGGTGCGCCACCGACAACCCACGACCGCCGTGTTCCACCGGCCAGCCCAGACACGTCAGCCCCGCCTTCGCGAGATGCTGGTTCCAGGCGCGCCGTTCCTCGAACGCCTCGTGCTCACGTCCGGGCCCACCCAGACCCTTGAGTGCCGCGTACTCACCGACCAAGTTGTCGGCGAGCCATTGCCGGACCTCGGTCCGGAACTCCTCGACTTCCAACATTCTTGTAGGCTAACCTACCAAGCACTTGCTTTGTTAGAGGAGCATCAATGACGACGCCTGGCGGGCAGGAGCGCAGCGACTTGGAGTCCTCGCAGCCCAGGACCATCCCCGCAACCCTGCACCGGATAGCCGGCGAGTTTCCCGACCGCGCTGCCGTCGTCACCGACGATCGCGTGCTCACCTACGCCGGCCTGAAGGACGAGGTCAGGCAAGCCGCGGCGGCGATGATCGCCCTCGGCGTGGGCCCAGGAGACTGCGTGGCGATCTGGTCACCCAACACCTGGCACTGGGTCGTCGCCAGCCTCGCCACGACCTACGCAGGCGGGGTCGTCGTACCGCTGAACACCCGCTACACCGCCAGTGAGGCCACCGACATCCTGGCCCGCACCAAGGCGCCACTGCTGATCGGCATGGGCGAGTTCCTCGGCGCCGACCGAGTTGGCGAACTCGACCTGAGCGCCCTGCCCGACCTACACCACGTTGTGCGGGTGCCCGTGCAGGACGGTGACGTCGACTCGGCCGCATCGTGGGACGCGTTCATCGCGCGCGGCACCGACGTCGCCGCGGCCGATGCCCGCGCGGCGGCCGTTCGCCCCGACGACGTGTCCGACATCCTGTTCACCTCGGGCACCACGGGCCGCAGCAAGGGTGTGCTGTGCGCGCACCGGCAGTCGCTCGATGCGCCTGCGGCCTGGGCCGACTGCGCCGAACTCACCAGCGACGACCGCTACCTGTGCATCAACCCCTTCTTCCACAACTTCGGCTACAAGGCAGGCATCCTGACCTGCCTGCAGAGGGGTGCGACACTCATCCCGCAGTTGACGTTCGACCCCGAGCGGGCGATGCGCGCGGTGCAGGAGCACCGCATCACGGTGCTGCCCGGCCCCCCGACGATCTACCAGACGCTGCTCGACCATCCCAAGCGCGCCGAGTACGACCTGACATCACTGCGATTCGCCGTGACCGGGGCGGCCACCATTCCGGTGATCCTCATTGAACGGATGCAGTCCGAACTCGATATCGACATCGTGCTGACCGCCTATGGGCTGACCGAGGCAAGCGGTTTCGGCACCATGTGCCGATCCGACGATGACGCCGTCACGGTCGCCACCACCAGCGGGCGTCCCATCGCCGGCTTCGAACTCCGGATCGACGCGGCGCCAACAGGCGGCGACGAACCAGCATCCGGTGAGGTGCTGCTGCGGGGACCCAACGTCATGCTCGGCTACCTCGACGACCCCGAGGCCACCGCGGCAGCCATCGACGCCGACGGCTGGCTGCACACCGGGGATATCGGAAACCTGGACGAGGCAGGCAATCTGCGGATCACCGACCGCCTCAAGGACATGTACATCAGCGGCGGTTTCAACGTGTACCCGGCGGAGGTCGAGCAGGTGCTCGCCCGCATCGACGGAGTCGCCGAGGCCGCCGTGATCGGTGTGCCCGACGAGCGCATGGGCGAGGTCGGCAAGGCGTTCGTCGTGGTGAAGCCGGGTGTCGAACTCGACGAACAGACCGTGATCGCCCGCGCCCGCGAGCATCTGGCCAATTTCAAGACGCCGCGTGCTGTCGCGTTCGTGAACGCGCTTCCACGCAACGCCGGCGGCAAGGTCGTAAAACCCCAACTGCGAGAGATGATTTGATGGACTTACAGTTCGACGAAGCGACCGAGGAGTTCCGGGCCGAGGTCCGCGACTTCCTCGCCGCCAACACCGCGCACTTCCCGACCAAGTCCTACGACATCGCCGAGGGCTTCGAGCAGCACCGGCACTGGGACAGGGTGCTGTTCGACGCGGGCCTGTCGGTCATCGCGTGGCCCGAGAAGTACGGCGGCCGCGATGCCACGCTGTTGCAGTGGGTGGTCTACGAGGAGGAGTACTTCCGCGCGGGCGCACCCGGCCGGGCCAGCGCCAATGGCACCTCGATGCTGGCGCCGACCCTGTTCGCGCACGGAACGCCCGAGCAACTGGACCGAATCCTGCCCAAGATGGCCAGCGGTGAGGAGATCTGGGCGCAGGCGTGGTCAGAGCCCGAAGCGGGCAGCGACCTGGCATCCCTTCGGTCCACCGCCACCAGAACCGACGGCGGCTGGAAGCTCAACGGTCAGAAGATCTGGAGCTCCCGGGCCCCCTTCGGCGACAGGGCGTTCGGCCTGTTCCGCTCGGATCCCGAGGCCCAGCGGCACAAGGGGTTGACCTACTTCATGTTCGACCTAAAGGCCGACGGCGTCACCGTGCGGCCCATCGCCCAACTCGGTGGTGACACCGGATTCGGCGAGGTCTTCCTCGACGACGTATTCGTCCCCGACGAGGACGTCATCGGCGGCGTCAACGACGGCTGGCGCGCGGCCATGAGCACCTCGAGCAATGAGCGCGGCATGTCGCTGCGGAGCCCGGCTCGATTCCTCGCACCGGCCGAGCGACTCGTCGACCTCTGGAAGTCCGACCGCAATCCGGCATACGCCGAGCGCGTCGCCGACGCCTGGATCAAGGCACAGGCGTACCGGCTGCACACATTCGGCACGGTGACGCGCCTGGTCGGTGGCGGCGAACTCGGCGCCGAGTCGTCGGTCACCAAGGTGTTCTGGTCCGACCTGGACGTCGCGCTGCACCAGACCGCGCTGGACCTGCGGGGTCCCGACGCCGAGCTGGCAGATTTCCCCGGACGCGAGGAGGAAGGCTACAACTGGACCGAGGGCCTGCTGTTCGCGTTGGGCGGTCCGATTTACGCGGGCACCAACGAGATTCAGCGCAACATCATCGCCGAGCGGCTGCTGGGTCTGCCTCGCGAGAGCAAGGGGCAGTAACTGTGAACTTCGAGATCGACGAACAGCAGCGCGATTTCGCCGCGAGCATCGACGCGGCTCTCGGCGCGGCCGACGTACCCGCCGCGGTGCGGGCCTGGTCGGCGGGCGACGCTGACCCCGGCCGCAAGGTGTGGGCGACCCTGGCAGACCTGGGCGTGACGGCACTGGCCGTGCCTGAGCGCTTCGACGGTATCGGCGCGCATCCGGTCGATCTGGTGGTCGCCGCCGAACGTCTTGGCTACTGGGGTGTTCCCGGACCGGTGTCCGAGTCCATCGCCGTCGCGCCGGTGCTCCTCGCCGACGACGAGCGTGCGGCCGGTCTGGCCTCGGGTGCGCTGATCGCCACGGTCGCGATGGCTCCGCACACCCCGCGCGCCGTCGACGCGGACAAGGCAGGCCTGCTCCTGGTCGCCGACGACGGCGGCGTCCGCGACGGGATCGCAGGGCAGGCCCACGAGTCCGTCGACCCCGCCCGCACCCTGTTCGATGTGTCGGCGAGCGGCGAGTCCCAGCAGGCCGACACCGCCCGCGCCTTCGAGTTCGGTGCGCTCATCACGGCCGCCCAACTGGTCGGAGCGGGCCAGGCGATGCTGGACGCATCGGTGGCATACGCCAAACAGCGCAGCCAATTCGGCAGGCTGATCGGGTCATACCAGGCGATCAAACACAAGTTGGCCGACGTGCACATCGCCGTCGAGCTGGCCCGTCCCCTGGTGTACGGCGCCGCACTGTCGCTGGCCGACTCCTCGCCCGACACCGAGCGTGACGTCAGCGCGGCGAAGGCCGCCGCGTCGGATGCCGCCCTGCTCTCGGCACGGTCGTCGTTGCAGACGCACGGCGCCATCGGGTTCACCCAGGAGCACGACCTGTCCCTGCTGCTGCTGCGCGTGCAGGCGCTGCGCTCGGCGTGGGGCGACGCGACGTGGCACCGCCACCGGGTACTGGAGAGGCTGACTAGCGCATGAGTGAAGAGCGGGATCTGTTGCGCGACACCGTCGCCGCACTGGTCGACAAGCACGCCTCGCCCGAGGCCGTCCGTACGGCAATGGCGTCCGAGCGCGGCTACGACGAGGGACTCTGGAAGCTGCTGTGCGAGCAGGTCGGCGCGGCCGCGCTGGTGGTGCCCGAGGAGCTGGGCGGTGCTGGCGGCGAACTCGGTGACGCGGCCGTGGTGCTCGAGGAACTCGGCAGGCGTCTGGTGCCGACACCGCTACTGGGCACGACGCTGACCGAACTGGCACTGCTGGCCGCCGACGAACCCGACACCGACGTGCTGGGCGCGCTGGCGGAGGGTACGTCCATCGGGGCCGTGGTGTTCGATGCCGACTACGTCGTCAACGGCGACGTGGCCGACGTGGTGGTCGCGGTTGACGGCGACGCCCTGGTGCGGTGGACGACGTTCACTGCCGAGCCGATCACGACGATGGACCCGACGCGCAGGTTGGCCAAGCTCGCACCGCAGGAGACCGCACCGCTGGGCGCCAACCCAGCGCTGGCGGACACCGCGGCCATCCTGTTGGCCGCCGAGCAGATCGGCGCGGCGGCCCACTGCCTGGACTTGACCGTCGCGTACACCAAGGACCGGGTGCAGTTCGGCAGGCCCATCGGCAGTTTCCAGGCGCTCAAGCACCGGATGGCCGATATGTACGTCAAGGTGCAGTCGGCACGCGCGGTGGTCAACGACGCGATCGCCGATCCGTCGCCGACCTCGGCCGCGCTGGCACGTGTCGCGGCCAGCGAGGCGTTCAGCGCGGTGGCCGCCGAGGCGGTCCAGATGCACGGTGGCATCGCGATCACCTGGGAGCACGACATCCAGCTGTACTTCAAGCGTGCGCACGGCAGCGCGCAGCTTCTCGGACCGCCGCGAGACCATCTGCGCCGGCTCGAGGCCGACCTGTTCTAGCCTGGCTCGGGTGAGCAATCGCGTCGCGTTACGAGCCGGGATACCGCCGTTCTACGTCATGGACGTCTGGCTGGCCGCCGCGGAGCGCCAACGCGCGCACGGCGACCTGGTGAACCTGTCAGCGGGTCAGCCGAGCGCCAAGGCGCCCAGCCCGATCATCGAGGCGGCCGCGCGGGCCCTGTCGCAGGACAACCTGGGCTACACCGTCGCGATGGGCATCCCCGAACTGCGCGAGGGGATCGCCGCATCGTATGACGCACGGTACGGCGTCGCGGTGGACCCCGACGAGGTCGTCGTCACCACAGGGTCCTCGGGTGGCTTCCTGCTCGCGTTCCTGGCCTGTTTCGACGTCGGTGACCGGGTGGCCGTGACCAGCCCCGGCTACCCCTGTTACCGCAACATCCTCTCCGCGCTCGGCTGCGAGGTGGTTGAGGTGCCATGCGGGCCCGACACCCGATTCCAGCCGACGGTCGAGATGCTCGCCGAGATCAGCCCACCCATCAAGGGTGTCGTGATCGCGAGCCCGGCCAACCCGACCGGCACAGTCATCCCGCCCACCGAGCTGGCCGCGATCGCATCATGGTGCGAGACCTCGGGTGTGCAGTTGATCAGCGATGAGATTTACCAGGGTTTGGTGTATCCCGGTGCGCCGCAGACGAGTTGCGCGTGGGAGACATCGCGCGACGCGATCGTGGTGAACAGCTTCTCGAAGTACTTCGCGATGACCGGTTGGCGGCTCGGTTGGTTGCTGGTCCCGCGACCACTACTGCGCGCCGTGGACTGTCTGACCGGGAACTTCTCGATCTGCCCGCCGACGCTGCCGCAGAAGGCCGCCGTCGCGGCGTTCACGCCTGCGGCGATCGCCGAGGCCGACGCACTGGTCCATGAGTACGCGGTGAACCGGGAACTGCTACTGACCGGGTTACCCGATATCGGGTTGGGCCGGCTGGCACCCGCCGACGGCGCGTTCTACGTGTACGCCGATATCTCCGACTACTCGTCGGACTCCCTGGCCTTCTGCGCGAAGCTGTTGGCGGACACGGGTGTTGCGATCGCTCCGGGGATCGACTTCGACACCGTCCACGGGGGCTCCTACGTCCGATTGTCCTTCGCCGGCGCGGCCACCGACATCTCCGAGTCGCTTCGCCGCATGGGCCCCTGGCTGGCAGCTCAGCGCTAGCGGGCGCTCCAGCCGCCGTCCATCGTGTACGAGGCGCCGGTCACCATGCCCGCACTCGGTGAGGCCAACCAGCCCACCAGCGCCGCGACATCCTCGGGCTCCACGAGTCGCTTGATGGCGCTCTCGGTGAGCAACACCTTGCTGAGCACCTCATCCTCGGTGATGCCGTGGGTCCGGGCCTGATCGGTGATCTGCTTGGCCACCAACGGGGTTCGCACGTAGCCCGGGTTCACACAGTTGCTGGTGACGTCGTGGGGTCCGCCCTCCAACGCCGTGACCTTGGACAGTCCCTCCAGACCGTGTTTGGCGGTGACGTAGGCGACCTTGAACTCCGATGCCCGCAGACCGTGCACCGAGGACACGTTGACGATCCGGCCGAAGCGCTGTGCGTACATGTGTGGCAGGGCCGCGCGAATCAGCAGGAAGGGTGCCTCGACCATCAGTGCGAGCATGGAGCGAAACCGCGCCGGGTCGAACGCGGTGATCTCCTCGACGGTCTGCACGCCGGCGTTGTTGACCAGCACGTCCACCTGCAGCTGTAGATCCTCCAGCGCCTTGACGTCGAGAAGGTCGACCGCCCATGCGGTTCCGCCTATCTCATCGGCAAGCGTCTTGGCCGCCGCGTCATCGACGTCGGCCACGGTCACCGACGCGCCCCTACTGGCCAGTTCGCGGGCACATGCCGCACCGATACCGCTCGCCCCTCCGGTGACCAGCGCCGAACGACCCGTCAGGTCCGACATCACACGCCGGCCCGGGTGCGCTCGGAAGCCACCGCCTCCGCGTCGGCGATGTCGAGAGACTCCAGGTCGATACCCTTGGTCTCCCTGGTGAACAGCACCGCGACCAGCGTGATGGCGCAGGCCGCGGCCAGGTATATCGAGATCGGCACCGGGGAGCCGTAGATCTCGAGCAGCTTCACCGCGATGAGCGGCGCCAGCGACCCCGCCACGATCGAGGTGACCTGATACCCAAGGGAGACACCCGAATACCGCATCCGGGTGGGGAACATCTCCGCCATGATCGCCGGCTGCGGCGCGTACATGAACGCATGGATGATCAGGCCGAGTGTGATCGCGGTGGTGACGATCACGAAGTTGCCGCTGTTCATCATCGGGAAGGCGAAGAAGCCCCAGGTGCCGCCCAGGATCGCCCCCACCATGTACACGGGACGCCGTCCCAGCCGGTCCGACAGGTACCCGACCACGGGGACGGCGGCGAAGTGCACCGCGTGCGCGACAAGGAGGTACCACAGGATCGAGCTGGTGTCCGCGCCCACCTGAACCTTCAGATAGGTGATCGAGAACGTGACCACCAGGTAATACATGATGTTCTCGCCGAACCGCAGGCCCATGGCGGTGAAGACACCGCGCGGGTAGCGCTTGAGCACCTCGACGACACTGAACGACGTCGCCTTGATCTTCTCGGCCTCCTGTTGTGCCGCAACGAAGATCGGTGCGTCGGTGACCTTGGTGCGGATGTAGTAGCCGATGAGGACCACCACCGCCGACAGCCAGAACGCCACGCGCCAACCCCACGACAGGAACGAGGACTCCGACAGCGTGGCGGTGAGCACCAGCAGCACGACGGTCGCGAGCATGTTGCCCACGGGCACACCGGCCTGGGGCCAACTGGCCCAGAAGCCGCGCTGCTTGTTCGGGCTGTGCTCGGCCACCAGCAGTATCGCGCCGCCCCACTCGCCGCCGACCGCGAAGCCCTGGATGAACCGCAGCGCGACGAGCAGCCCCGGTGCCCAGTAGCCGATCTGGCCGAACGTCGGCAGGCATCCCATCAGGAATGTCGCCGCGCCGACCAGAAGCAGCGAGAACTGCAGCAGCTTCTTGCGGCCGAACTTGTCGCCGTAGTGGCCGAACACCACGCCGCCGAGCGGGCGCGCGACGAAGCCGACGGCGTAGGTCGCGAACGCGAGGAAGATCGCGTTGAGTTCACTGGTGGTCTCCGAGAAGAACACCTTGCTGAACACCAGGGTGGCAGCGGTGCCGTAGAGGAAGAACTCGTACCACTCGACGACGGTGCCCGCCATCGACGCGGCGACCACCCGCTTGAGGCCGGTCGGTATCGAGCTGGTCATCGAATGACTCCTCCTGTGATGCGGCACACAACCGCATCTGAGTATTGATGCAGGCGCATGGCAGAGGCAATGCCCAAAACTGCAGGATAAATCTGCGAAAATGCAGATATGCCAGCTCCCGCACCACAGCGACGCCTCAGCGCCGATGACTTACTCGTGCTGCTGGCGGTCGGACGATCCGGTCGGTACACCCAGGCCGCCGACGAACTCGGCGTCAACCACACCACGATCGCGCGCCGCATCGCCGCGCTGGAGCAGTCCCTCGGCGGCCGGCTACTCGCGCGGGTCGGCGGCGGCTGGGAACTCACTGATCGGGGGCGTGAGGCGCTCGGTGCCGCAGAGGCGGTGGAGTCCGCGGTCCGCGCGCTGGCCGCGGACCCGGCCAGTCCGCCGGTGCTCGAGGGCGTGGTGCGCATGTCGGCGACCGACGGATTCAGCGCCTATATCGCCGCGCCTGCCATCGCCGAGGTGCAACGGCGCCATCCCGGTGTGGCGGTCGAGATCGTGGCCACCACGCGACGCGCAACACAGCAGCGGTCCGGCCTCGACTTCGAGGTGGTGGTCGGTGAACCGCAGGTTCATCGCGCCCAGGCGATTCGACTCGGTGACTACCACCTGGGCCTGTACGGGTCACGCGACTATCTGGCCCGACGCGGGGCTCCGGCCTCGCGTGCCGAGTTGACGGGCCACCCGCTGATCTACTTCATCGATTCGATGCTGCAGGTCGACGATCTGGACCTGGCCCGAAGCGTCGCCCCCGGTATGCGCGAGTCCATCACCTCCACCAATGTGTTCGTGCACGTCGAGGCGACGCGTGCGTCCGCAGGCCTGGGCCTGCTGCCCTGTTTCATGGCCGCCCGTCACGACGATCTGGTCCGCGTGCTGCCCGACACCGTCGCACTGCAACTGTCGTACTGGCTCGTCACACGCGCCGAGACGATGCACCGACCCGAGGTGGCCGCCGTGTTCGACGCGATCCGCACCCGCATGGCCGACCAACACGACGCGCTACTGGGCCTCGTGCCCTAGCGTGCAGACATGCCGTTCCTCGACACCGATGGCCCAAGCGTCTACTACCGGCACTGGGCCAGCGCCGAACCGAGTGCCGCGGTCGTGTTCCTGCACGGATTCGGCGAACACACCGGGCTGTACCACCGCTACGCATTCGCGCTGAACGCCAAGGGAATCGACGTGTGGGCCGTCGACCAGCTCGGACACGGGCTGTCCCCGGGAACGCGCGGCGACTTCGGCTCCATCGAGGCGTCCTCGGCGCTCGCCGAGGAGCTGACGCAGCTGGCCGAGCAGAGCAGCCCCGGGTTGCCGCTGGTGGCCGCGGGTCACTCGTTCGGCTCCATCGTCACGCTCTTTCGGGTGCTCGAGAATCCCGCCCGGTACCGGGCCGCAGTCATATCGGGTGCCCCGCTGATCCCGATCGCCGAGATGCTGGACGCCGACAGTTCATTCGACCTCGATCCCAGCTGGCTATCGGCAGACCCCTTCTACCTGGACTCGCTGGAGAACGACCCGTTGGCGTTCGTCAACGCCAACGGGGCCACGCTGACCCGGGAGCTGGACAGAGCGTGGGACAGACTCGGTGCCGACCTACCGTCGCTGGCGATACCGACGCTGGCCGTGCACGGCGAGTCCGACCCGATCGCCGACATCGGCGCGGTGCGCGCATACGCCGAGCAGATCGAACGGCTCGAACTGGTGGAATTGCCCGGCGGTCACCACGACATCCTCAATGACGTCACCCACCGCGAAGTCGCGGCGGTGGTCGCGGACTTCGTCATCGCGCACACCCGGTCGTGAACCGGCCGGGCATGGCGCTCGCCGCAGCCGTCGCCGTCTTCACCTGCATATCAGCAGCCTGCTCATCGGAGACTGCCGGCGTTGACACGGCAGCGGAGCTGAACGGCACCTTCAGCGCCGCGTTCGGCCCCAGCACCACACTGGGCGGCAACGTGATTCCCGACAGCGCCGCCACCGTCACGTGGGTCGCACGCTCGACGTGCCGGGACACCGGCTGCGTCGCCGCCGCCACGGAGGTTGGGTCCGCCGCCTCTAGTGACCCCCGGCCGCCGGCCATGGTTCTCGACTTCGTTGGCGGCCACTGGGTATCGGTAGGCGAGGTGCCATCGGAATGTGTCAACTCCAAGGGTGAGTCGATCACCGTGCAGGGCTGGCAGACCTACGTGCTGGCGCCCAAACCCGACGGGACTCTGGTCGGCACGTACACCAACCGGTCGTCGGTCGGCGGCGCGTGCCACAACTCAACGCAGACCGTCACCCTGTCGCGCACGGGCGATGGCGATCCCGCCGTCGAGGTCACCGACCCCGCGACACAACCCGCCCGGCAGTCGTCCCCCGCCGCTGCCCTGTGGGGCGAGTACCGGCAGGTGCAGACCAACCCCCGCTCCGGCCAGGTCTATCCGCCGACCACCTACTCCGGCAACACACAATGCCTGCGCACCGGCGAGCGGTGTCTGACCTATCTCGTCGACCCCGACTCGAAGGCCATCCTGGTCATGACATTCGCGCAGGGGCAGTGGACCTCGACGAGCGCGCCCCTCGACGCCACATGCCCCGACGGAGGCGCCGCGATATCGACGCTCACCGGACAGTTCGCGCTCCCCCAGCCAGTCTCCGACCCCATCCCCAAACTGACGGGCACCCAACGCACCACGCAGACCGGGAACTGTCCCGGATCGCTGACGCTTGACGTCACCCTCGACCGGGTCGGGGACGGCACGGGACGGGCACCGTGAGACGCCGCATCCTCGGCGCCGCAGTGGCCGCACTGCTCATCGCCGGATGTTCGTCTCAGGCCTCGCAGACCGGCATCGACACGGCCACCGGCGCCGCACAGCCCACGCCGGCCTTCGACGGCACATACAGCGTGTCTCAGGTACCGGGCACCGGCGCGGATACGTGGATCGCTCGCTCGGTGTGCGACGGCGACCGCTGCGTGGCGACGGTGTCCATCGTCGACCCCAACCGAACCGACGGTGTTCCGTTCCGCACCAAGGTCTTCGACTTCCTCGACGGTCGGTGGACGGCCGTCGCCGAGGACCCGGGCCAGTGCACTCCCCAGGCGACCGGTGAACCGCTCGACACGGCGGTGTGGACCGTCATCTCCCTCGAACCCAAGCCGGACGGCACACTGACCGGGACATACGAGGAGGCCGCCGCCGTGGGCGCGTGCACCGGTCAGCGCACACTCGAACTCACCCGGGTCGCCGACGTCAACCCGCGGATCCGACTCGCCGACCCGAACACCGTCCCGCGCCGGACGGCCTCTCCCGCGACGGCGTTGCGTGGCAGCTACAGCTACTCCCAGACCCATCGGCCCACCGGCACGACGTTTCCCATCGAGAACTATCGCGGCGAAACCCATTGCCTACGAACGGGTGAACGCTGTCAGACGCTGCTTCAGGGCGATAACGACGCGGTGCTCGCCCTGACCTTCGCCGATGGCCGGTGGACCGAAACCACACCGCCACTGCCCGCCGACTGCCCTGGCACGACCACGTCCCGCTACGTCACGACCAGCAGATACGACCTACCTGAACCACCGGTGGACCCACTGCCGGCGCTGACCGGCCGCGCACATCAGGTCGTTACAGGCGGCTGTGACTCCACCTTCGATCTCGACCTCGAACTGCGGCGCACCGGAGACTAGAGCCAGGTGTCGGCAGTGGTGGTGGTGATGAACTGCTCGAGATCGTCACGCCACTGCGCGGGCGTGTTCTTGTCGGGTTCGATACCGGTGTACTCGCCGCGGTAGAACAGCAGCGGTCGGGGCTTGCGCTTAGGCACCTCCGAGAGCGAGTGCACCGAGCCGAAGACGACGAAGTGGTCACCGCCGTCATGGACCGACGCCACCGTGCAGTCGATGTGCGCCAGCGTGTCCTTGATCAGTGGTGACCCGAGTTCGGAGGGGCTCCAGTCGATTCCGGCGAACTTGTCGGGCTCCCGTGAGCCGAACCGCGCGGAGACGTCCTTCTGCTTCTCGTGCAGCACGTTGACGCAGAACTTTCCACTGGCCTCGATGGCCTGCCACGACCGCGAGACCTTGGTCGGGCAGAACAGCACCAGCGGCGGATCCAGCGACAGTGCGGCGAACGACTGGCATGCGAACCCCACCGGCACGTCCTCGTGCATCGTGGTGATGATCGTGATGCCGGTGCAGAACTGGCCAAGCACGCTACGGAATGTGCGCGGGTCTATCTCGTTGGCGGTCACGATATCGACTACTTGAACCCGACGCTGAAGTCGTGACCCCACAGGCTGACCGCGGTACTCTCCCTGGCCACCCAACCGTCGTCTTCGACCTCGAGTCCCTCACAACCGAACTCGATGTCGAACCCGCCGGGGGTCTTCATGTAGAACGACAGCATCTTGTCGTTGACGTGGCGACCCAGAGTCGCCGACATCTTCACCTTGCGGCGCAGCGCGCGGTCCAGGCACAGGCCGACGTCATCGGCGCTGCCCACCTCGACCATGAGATGGACAATCCCGCTGGGGGTTTCGCCCGGCATGAACGCCAAACTATGGTGCCGAGGATTCACCCCGAGGAAGCGCAGCCAAGCGGGCGGCCCGTCGGCGGGACGGCCGACCAATTGCGGGGGCAGACGCATCGAGTCGCGCAGGCTGAACCCGAGGACATCGCGGTAGAAGTGCAGAGTCTCGGCATCGTCTCGGGTGGTCAACACGACGTGACCAAGGCCCTGCTCCTCGGTGACGAACTTATGGCCATACGGACTGACCAGACGCCGGTGCTCGAGAGCCACGCCGTGAAACACCTCAAGCGTGTTGCCCGACGGGTCATCGAAGACGATCATCTCGTCGACACGACGCTCGGCCAGTTCGGCGGCGGTCGCCTCCTTGTAGGGCGTGCCCTCGAGGTCGAGACGCTTGCGGATCTCCTGCAGGTCTGCGGCGTTCGCCGCTTCCCAGCCGGACTCCAGCAGCCGGTCGTGCTCGCCAGGCACGATGACCAGGCGGGCCGGGAACTCGTCCATCCGCAGGTAGAGCGCGCCGTCAGTGGAGCCGGAGCCCTCGACCATGCCGAGGACCTTCAGCCCGTACTCGCGCCAGGCCGATATGTCGGTGGCCTCGATGCGCAGGTATCCAAGTGACTTGATGCTCATCGCTCAACTCCCAAGAAAATCAACCGTCAGCTTGTTGAACTCGTCGAACTTCTCCAGCTGTGCCCAGTGTCCACACTGACCGAACACGTGCAGTTGAGCGCGCTGAATCTGCTTGAGCGCCACCAGCGCACCATCGAGCGGGTTGACGCGATCCTCGCGTCCCCAGATCAGTAGCACGGGCTGACGCAGCTTGTAGACCTCGCGCCACATCATGCCGAGTTCGAAGTCAGCACCCGCGAACGACTTGCCCATCGCCTTGGCCGCCGCGAGCGAGTCGGGCTGGCTGGCGATCGCGAAACGCTCGTCGATGAGTTCAGGTGTGACCAGGTTCTGGTCGAACACCATGATGCGCAGGAACTTCTCCATGTTCTCGCGCGTGGGTTGATGGGTGAACTTGCCCAGCAACTTCACACCCTCGGTGGGGTCGGGCGCGAACAGGTTCACGCTCAGACCTCCGGGGCCCATCAACACCAGCCGACCGGCGCGCTTCGGGTTGTCCAGCGCGAACCGCACCGCGGTGCCGCCACCGAGCGAATTACCCACCAGGGCAGCACGTTCGATGCCCAGCTGATCGAACAGAGCCAGCAGGGCGTTGGCGCTGTACCGGTTGTACTGCTCGTGCTCGGTGTGCTTGTCGGAGTGGCCGTAGCCGGGTTGATCGACGGCCAGCACGTGGAAGTGCTGCGCCAGCACGGCGATGTTCTTGGAGAAGTTCGACCAGCTCGACGCCCCGGGACCACCGCCGTGCAGCAGCACGACTGTTCCGCCGGTCTCCCGGTTGCTGACGCCCGCTTCGTGATAGTGCAGGCGCATGTCGTCACGCACCTGCGCGTACCGCGAGGTCGCCTCGAACGTGACTTCGTCTACCGCAGTCATCAGACCATCGTGTCCTGCGGCGGCAGGCCGAAGGCCTCGTTGCCGAAGATCAGGTAGGCACGCTCCGGCTCATTCGCCGCGTGCACACGGCCGGCATGCGCGTCACGCCAGAACCGCTGCAACGGAGCATCGACGCTCAACGCCGTGGCGCCGGATGCCTCGAAGAGCTTGTCGATCGAGGAGATCGCACGCGCGGTGGCACGCACCTGGTCGCGACGGGCGCGGGCACGCAGCTCGAACGGAATCTCCTTGTCCGCCTTGAGCAGTGCGTACTCGTCGCCGACATTGCCGATCAGCTGACGCCACCCGGCGTCGATGTCACTGGCAGCTTCGGCGATACGCACCTTGGCAAACGGGTCGTCCTTGGACTTCTCGCCCGCGAACGCTGCGCGCACGCGCTTGCCCTGATGCTCGACGTGAGCGTCGTAGGCGCCGTAGGCCATTCCCATGATGGGAGCCGAGATGGTGGTGGGATGCACAGTGCCCCAAGGCATCTTGTATACCGGCGCGGTGTTGTTCTCCAGGCCGCCTGCGGTGCGGTCGTTCATCGCCTTGTAGGACAGGAAGCGGTGCGACGGCACGAACACGTCCTTGACCACGACGTTGTTGCTGCCAGTGCCCTTGAGGCCCACGACGTTCCAGACGTCGTCGATGCGGTAGTCGGTGCGCGGAATCAGGAAGCTGCCGAAGTCGACCGGCTTGCCGTCCTTGATCACCGGACCGCCGAGGAACGCCCAGGTGGCGTGATCGCAACCGGACGACCACTGCCAGGCTCCGCTGACCAGGTAGCCGCCGTCGACGACGACGCCCGCACCCATCGGGGCATACGAGGACGAGATGCGGACCGTCGGATCCTCGCCCCAGACCTCGTCCTGCGCCTGCTGATCGAACAGCGCGAGGTGCCAGTTGTGCACACCGATGATCGAACTCACCCAACCGGTCGAGCCACACGCGCTCGCGAGCCGGCGGGCCGCCTCGTAGAACAGGGTCGGATCGCACTGCAGGCCGCCCCACTGCTCGGGCTGCAAAAGCTTGAAGAAGCCAACCTCGTCGAGATCGGCCACGGTCTCGTCAGGAAGACGGCGCAAATCCTCGGCCGCCTGTGCCCGCTTGGCGATACGCGGCAACAAATCATCGATGCCGTCTAGGACCGACTGCGCGTCTCGTTGTTCAATGGACGTCACTGAATTGCCTCCAGGATCGGCGGGGCTAGGTATTTAGAGTATCCAGCTCTAGTCGCAAGATTAGAACACGTTACGATTTGTGTCGAGTAGGGCCTATCCATGGCGGCTAGACCTGCGGAAGCGCATTTTTGTAACATGTTCTAGTTCTGGCCATACAACGTGACGAGAGGGGACGGACCGTGACGGACGAGCCACTCGGCAACCACGTGCTCGAACTGGAGTTGGCGGGCGTCGTCGAGGAGACCGCGGATGCGCGATCACTCGTGTTCAAGACTCCGGATGGAGCCGACGTACCGGCCGACCGGCTGCGATACGCGCCCGGCCAGTTCCTCACACTGCGGGTGCCCAGTGACCGCACCGGGTCGGTGGCGCGCTGCTACTCACTGAGCAGCTCGCCCTACACCGACGACGCGCTCACGGTCACCGTCAAGCGCACCGACGGGGGATACGCGTCGCACTGGTTGTGCGATAACGCCCACGCCGGTATGCGCATCCACGTGCTCGCACCGTCGGGCACCTTTGTGCCCAAGACGCTCGACACCGACTTTCTCCTGATGGCCGCGGGCAGCGGCATCACGCCGATGATGGCGATCTGCAAGTCCGCGCTGTCCGAGGGCTCAGGCAAGGTGGTGCTGGTCTACGCCAACCGCGACGAGAAGTCGGTGATCTTCGCCGGCGCGCTGCGCGACCTGGCGGCCAAGTACCCCGACCGGCTGACGGTCGTGCACTGGCTCGAGACGGTGCAGGGACTGCCGTCCGCGGCCGCGCTCGCCACGTTGGTATCGCCGTATGTGGGCCACGAGGCGTTCATCTGCGGCCCCGGCCCGTTCATGGCCGGCGCGCAGGAGGCGCTCAACACCGCGGGCACCGCGCCCGAACGGATCCACGTCGAGGTGTTCAAGTCGCTGGAGTCCGACCCGTTCGCGGCAGTGGTGATCGATGACTCCGACGACGACGACGACCGCGGCCCCGCCACCGCCGTGGTGACGCTCGACGGCGAGACCCATGAGATCCGTTGGCCACGTAGTGCCAAGTTGCTCGACGTGTTGTTGGACAAGGGCCTCGACGCGCCGTTCTCCTGCCGCGAGGGGCACTGCGGTGCGTGCGCTGTGCTGTTGAAGAGCGGCGAGGTGGACATGGAGGTCAATGACGTGCTCGAGGCATCCGATCTCGAGGAAGGCCTGATCCTGGGCTGCCAGGCGATCCCGAAATCCGATTCGGTCGAAGTCACCTATGACGAGTAGAGCGCGGGCTAACGTGGGCCCGACCGCATCGGCGGGCAGGAGCGCAGCGACCCGGGAAGAAGTGATCGCGGGTCAGAGCGCAGCGACTCGGGAGAATGTGTGAGGAACAATATGAAGCGGCTCGCCACCAGCGCTGCCTTGTTCTCGGCGTCCTGGCTGACGCTGGCACTCGTCACGCCGATGGCGGTGTCGGCCGCGGCGGAGAACAGTGCGACGGCATCGATCCCCATCGATCCGGTGGTCACGCTGGAGATGCACACGACGGCCAATTGCGTTCTCGCCGAGAATCGGTGCTTCTTCACCACCGCGGCCAACCTGCGCGGCCCCGACGGGCCGATCCCCTTCCCGTGGGACTTCTACGGCAAGCAGAGCACCACGATTCGGTCGATGGACCGCGACATGTACATGGATTCGGACTTCAACGCGCCGAACACTCGGATGTTCAAGTCCATCAACGACACTCAGTTCGCGACTGTCTACGCCGGCAGCGGCCCACCGGAGAAGTTCATGCTGCACGGCAGCACCCGCACCACCGACTGGGCGACCGGCCGGCCCAAGACCGACGCCGACTACATCGTGTGCTCCTACATCCAGGTGGTCTACGGCACGGTGAACCTCACCACGCCGACTGCCTGCGCGCAGACCACCTACTGAGACTGCCGAGCAGACGCAAAACTGCCCCTTTTCGCGTGAAAAGGGGCAGTTTTGCGTCTGCTCGCGGGAGAAACGGGGTCAGCGTGGCAGGCCCAGTAACCGCTCGC
The DNA here is from genome assembly GCF_055419205.1 of Mycobacterium sp. IDUB_39. Classification (NCBI taxonomy): domain Bacteria; kingdom Bacillati; phylum Actinomycetota; class Actinomycetes; order Mycobacteriales; family Mycobacteriaceae; genus Mycobacterium; species Mycobacterium sp. IDUB_39. The sequence goes on along the minus strand of NZ_JBVAXF010000005.1, from coordinate 586,497 downwards.
CGGCGAGGTTGAGCAGGATCTGCTCGGTGCCGCCCGCGATGGACAGGCACAGGCTGTTGAGGAAGTAGCGGACGTCGGGCGAATCCACGATGCCCGCACCCAGTTCGGAGTCCATGATCGCCTCGGCCAGCCGCTGCCGGTACCGCACGCCGATCAACTTGCGCACGCTCGACGGTGCACCCGGGTCGTGGCCGCCGACGGCCATCTTCGCGATCAACTGGTCGAGCAGAGAGCCGACCTGAGCCAGGACGATCAGTGCGCCGAGCCGGTCCGCGTCGACCGGGTCGAGTTCGGCGTCGCCGATCATGGCGAGCAGGTGCTCCATACCCTTGTCGAGCGCACCGCCGGCGGCGATCGCCACACGCTCGTTGGCCAGCGTGGTGCGGGCCAGCGGCCAGCCGCCGTCGACGGGTCCGACCACCATGTCGTCGGGGACGAACAGGTCATCGAAGAACACCTCGTTGAACAGTGCCTCGCCGGTGATCTCGCGCAGCGGCCGGATGTCGATGCCCGCCGACTTCATGTCAACCAGGAAGTAGGTGATGCCCTTGTGCTTGGGCACGTCGGGGTTGGTGCGGGCCAGGCAGATGCCCCAGTCGGCGCGGTGCGCGTTCGACGTCCAGACCTTCTGCCCGGTCAGCTTCCAGCCCGACTGACCATTGCTCCTCGCGTCCGCACCGTCAGTGCGAACGGCCTTGGTACGCAACGCCGCAAGGTCGCTACCCGCACCCGGCTCACTGAAGAGCTGGCACCAGTAGACGTCACCGTTGAGCGTGCCGGGAATGAACCTCTCGATCTGCTCGGGGCTGCCGTGGCCGAAGATCGTCGGCGCGGCCCACCAGCCGATCGAGATGTCGGGCCGGACCACGCCGGCGGCCTCAAGTTCCTGATCGATCACCAATTGCTCGGCGGGAGTCGCATCCCGGCCGTAGGGCTTGGGCCAGTGCGGTGCCATCAGGCCGGTCTCGGCGAGCGCGGCCTGGCGCTTCTCGGCCGGCAGGGCGGCGATATCGGCGGCAATCGCGGCGACCTCCGCCCGGATGCCCTCGGCACCGCTCACATCGACGTGCAGGTGCCGACGCACACCGGCACGCGTCAGGTGCGCGCACCGCCGCAACCAGAATGACCTGCCGCCCAGGAACTGTGCGTTGGCGTAGGCCCGCCGCAGGTACAGGTGGGCGTCGTGCTCCCAGGTGAAGCCGATCCCGCCGAGCACCTGGATGCAGTCACGCGCGTTGTCCTTCTCGGCCTCGATCCCGACGGCCGACGCGACCGCGACCGCGATCGAGAGCTGGTCGGACTCGGGATCCGACACGGCACTCGCCGCGTCGGCGGCCGCTGTCGAGATCTGCTCGGAGCGCAGCAGCATCTCCGCGCACATGTGCTTGACGGCCTGGAAGCTGCCAATGGGCTTGCCGAACTGCTCGCGGACCTTCGCGTACTCGGTCGCGGTCTCGACCATCCAGCGCGACAGGCCCGCTGCCTCGGCGGCCAGCAGCGTCGCGGTCAGATCGGCCACCCGCTGATACGGCATGTCGATAACCGAGGCCGGCGCAGCCGACAGTTCAACACGGGCCAGTGGGCGGGAGAAGTCGGTGGCCGACAGGGGTTCGACCGTGACACCGGTGGCGGTCGCGTCGACCACCAGCCAGCCATCGCCTGCGGGCAGTATCAGCACCCCGCCCGGTTCCGCACCGGTCACGAATGCGGCGCTACCGGTCGCGGTGCCCGCCGCCGAATCGAAGGTGATGTCGGAGCGCAGCGCCACACCCGCCGTGCGCTCACCGGAGACGAGCGCGTCGAGCAGCGCCTCGTCGGTGACCACGAGGGTGGCCAGCGCCGTGGTCACGACGGGACCGGGCACCAGCGCAGCGGCGGCCTCGGCGACCATCGCGCCGAGGTCCTCGATGCTGCCGCCGGCCCCACCGCGTTCCTCGTCAACCGCGACACCGAAGAGCCCGAGATCGGCCAGACCCCGATACGGGGCACGCCACGCGTCGGGGCTGCCCTCCTCGACGGCGCGTACCGCCGGGATCGACCCGGATGTCGCAGCCCAGCTCCGGACGAGTTCACGCGCAGCAAACTGTTCGTCGGTGCCTGGTGCGGTTCCCGCCGCAAGAGAAGCAGCCATCTCGAGCCTCCTAGCCTTATGCGAGAAAACGTTGCTTCTCACTAGAACGTGTTCTAATGGTGACAGCGTTCGAACGTCAAGTCGACCGCCATAACGGCAGGACACCTAGAGGGTCCCAGGGGCACGGAGGTGGGAAATCAGAGATCGGAATGCGTATCCTTTCCACCCAGTGTGCAAGGAGAAGGAGCTGACCGCCGAATGTCAGGGACTTCGCTGCCAGCAGCGACCAACTCGGGTTCGGGGTCGGATTCGACCACCGGCCCACGCCAGGTGACGAACGTGGCTGTCCTAGCTGAATCCGAACTCGGATCCGAAGCTCAGCGCGAGCGCCGCAAACGCATCCTCGACGCCACCCTGGCCATTGCCTCCAAGGGCGGCTACGAGGCTGTCCAGATGCGGGCCGTCGCCGAACGCGCCGACGTCGCCGTCGGCACTCTGTACCGCTACTTCCCGTCCAAGGTGCACCTCCTGGTGTCAGCCCTGGGCCGGGAGTTCGAACGCATCGACGCCAAGACCGACCGCGCGTCCCTCACCGGTGGCACGCCGTATCAGCGGCTGAACATCATGGTCGGCAAGCTCAACCGCTCGATGCAGCGCAATCCCCTGCTGACCGAGGCGATGACGCGCGCATTCGTGTTCGCCGACGCGTCGGCGGCCGGTGAGGTCGATCACGTCGGCAAGCTGATGGACTCGATGTTCGCCAGGGCGATGAGCGACGGCGAGCCGACCGAGGATCAGTACCACATCGCACGCGTCATCTCCGATGTCTGGCTCTCGAACCTGCTGGCCTGGCTGACCCGCCGGGCCTCGGCCACCGACGTCAGCAAGCGACTCGATCTCGCGGTGCGACTGCTGATTGGCGACGGGGAACACCCTAAGATCTGACGGGTGCTACCGGCAGAACTCATCCGGGCGCTCGACGTCGCCGCCGCGACACCGCGCCTGCTCGTCACGTCCGACTTCGACGGCACCCTGGCCCCCATCGTCAACGATCCCGCCGCGGCTCGTGCGTTGCCCGCTGCGGCGCAGGCCCTCATCGCGCTCGCCGCTCTGCCCGACACCCACACCGCGCTGGTGTCGGGCCGTGCACTGGCCGTGCTGCGTGAGCTGTCCGCGATGCCCGCCCAGGTGCACCTGGTGGGGAGCCACGGCGCGGAGTTCGATGCCGGGTTCTCCCACGACGTGGACGAGACGCTGCTCGGGCGGATGATCGCCACACTGGACGCCATAGCGACGAATCGTCCCGGTGTCGCCGTGGAGACCAAGCCGGCCAGCGTCGCCCTGCACATTCGCAACGCCAGCGATGCCGACGGCGAAGCAGCGCTGGCAGCCGCACGTGCTGCGTCCGCCGGATGGGACGCACACGTCACGGCGGGCAAGGCCGTGCTGGAGTTCGCCGTCATCGACACCGACAAGGGCGAGGCCGTCGACATCCTGCGCGAGCAGACCTCGGCGACAGTCGTGGTGTTCCTCGGCGACGATGTCACCGACGAGAAGGCCTTTCGCCGAATGCGCGAGGACGATATCGGGATCAAGGTCGGCCCGGGTGACACGGCCGCGAGCTTCCGCATCGACTCACCAGAGGACGTGGCTGAGGTTCTGGCCTACCTGCTCGCGGCGCGGCGCAGCTGAAATCCGCTCGACCCGCAGCTGTTTGAACGCAATACTGGGCACGGTGCTGACCCCTGAGCAGATTGCCGCACGAACCGCACGCGCAGTTGCCGCCGCTACATTCGCGGGCCGCGAGCTAGGGCTCCGGGTCGAGAATCCGCGAGCGCTCTACGACGTGTTCTCCGTCATCGTCCACCTGGCCCCGACACCCGTGGTGGTTCGGGTACCGACCGTGCTGCCGCCATCGCAGACGGCGGATCCCGAATCCCAGACCGCACAGCAGCGTTCAGAGTTGACGGTGGCGGGGTGGCTCGCCGACAACGGCCATCCCGTGGTACCGCCGAGCCCACTGGTGCCGCGTGAACCTGTTCGGCGCGAGGGCTTCTCGATGACGTTCTGGCAGTACGTCGATCAGGTGGCCGATGTCGAACCGGACATGGTCAGACGTGTCGAGCAGACGGCGCGGCTACATGCGGTGCTGCGCGACTACGCCGGTGACGATCTGGGGTTCTGGGCACCGTTCGGTACCTACATTCCCGACGGATTGGCGGCGTTGGAGCACCTCCCCGATCTCCTCGATGCCGGCGATCTCGAACGGGCACAGCGAGAGTGGGCCGTTCTCGAGCCCGTCCTCACGTCACGGTCGGCGTTCGAGTCGACCTTCCCCGGCGTCGATATCCAGCCGATTCACGGAGATGCGCCGTACCACAACATGATCACGACCGCTGATGGGGAACTGTGGTCGGACTTCGAACTCGTCACCATGGGTGCCGTCGAGTCCGACCTGGCCATGGTGGGACCCGACGGCGTGGCCGCCTACAACGAGGCGGCCACGGACTTGGGCCTACGCCCGCTGGACGGCCGAGTTCTGCGCGTCACCGACGCCGCGGGCCTGCTGGCGGCGGTCGCGTGCCTGGCCATGGCTCCACAGCTGCCGATGCTGACAGAGGGCGTGCAGCCGATCCTCGACCAGTGGCGGGCAGGCCCGCCACTGGTCGAGATCCCGTCCTAGGCCTGCGCCTAGCCCAGCAGCCAGTCGTTCGGGCTGAACAGCTCGCAGTGCACCTGCTCGGCGGGTACCCCGAGGTCGGTCAGCTGGGCCCGCACCGCTCGGACGAATCCGTCATTGCCGCATAGGTATACCTCGGCGCCCGCGGGCACGGACACGTTGGACAGCACCATGCGTCCGGCGTGCACGCCGGCGCGCTCACCGGTCAAGCCGTCCTCGTACCAGATGTCGAGAGTGGCGTTGGGCAGCTGCGACACCAACTCCTGTTGCCGTTCCCGCAGCGGATGCTCCTGGTCGCCTCGGTCGGCGTGTAGGACGTGGACCTGGCGATCGGGTGACTGCGCCGCGAAGTACTCGAGCAGCCCGATCATCGGGGTGATACCGATCCCCGCCGACACCAGCACCGTCGGACGCTGCGCGTGCGCGGGCGCGGGCAGATCCCCGAACGGCATCGTGATGTCGAGCAGGTCACCCACCCGGACATTGGCCCTGATCCAGGTGGACACCTCGCCCGCGGGCGCGTCGCCGTCAGCGTTGACCGGCTTCACCGCGAACGTGAGTTCCTCGGCTCCTGGCGCGTTGACCAGACTGTACTGCCGTAGCTGGCGTGCACCATCTGCCATTGTCACGCCGACTGAAATGTACTGTCCGGGAACATTGTCCGGGATCGGTCCGCCGATGGGGCGGACCGACAGCAGCACGGCACCGGATGGGTCGTCGACCCGGGACACCACCGCTGCCCGCCGATGGACGTCACCGTCGGCCACACCCGCGGCGGCATAGAGGTCGCGCTCCAGTGCGATGAGGGTGTTGGCCATGATCCAGTACACCCGGTCCCATGCTGCGGCGACATCGGCGGTCACCGTGTCGGCGCCGAGCACCTCGACGATCGCCGCGAAGAGGTTCTCGTACACGATCGGATACTGGTCGGCCGTGATGCCCAACGATGCGTGCTTGTGCCCGATGCGTGACAGCAGCTCCGACGGATGGGGCAGCTCCGGGTCGATGAGGTGGGTCGCGAAGGTCGCGATCGACGCCGCCAGTGCCCGCTGCTGTGCACCCTGGGCCTGGTTGCCCCGATTGAACAGATTGCGAATCAGCGCAGGGTGATTGGCGAACAACGTCCGGTAGAACACCGTGGTGATCTCACCGATGTTCGCCCCGACCAGCGGCAGGGTCGCCTTGATCATCTCGGCGTGGTGCGGCTCGAGTTCATCGTTGACGATGGGCGGCTCTGGCAGGGTGACGGTCATTGGTGTTCCCTTCTTTCGATTGTTTGCAAAACGATGGGCAGACTTGGGCTTCCGACGAGATCGGCGACGGTGTGGCGGTCGAGTTCGGAGTAGAAGGCCTCCTTGGCGTCATTCAGCGCACGACGCAGCCGGCACGCCGCGATGAGCGGGCAGGGATCGTCGCCGCCGCATTCGACGACCTCCCGATCTCCCTCGAGCCGACGGATCAGCCAGCCGATCGAGGCAACGCGCCCGGCATCGGTCAGCTCGAGTCCCCCGACGCGTCCGCGCCGCGCGTTGACCATGCCGAGATCGACCAGGCGCGACACCGCCTTGGCGACGTGGTGCTCAGAGGCGCCCGCGCCGGCCGCGATCATGCGGGAGGTCACGCGGCGATCATTGGACTCGCCCGCAGCCAGCAGCATCATGGCCCGGAGGCCAAGATCGGTGAACCGTGTCAGCTGCATGCGTCCGACGGTATTAATTCCGCATCTAAAATGCGAGTTTTACGCCTATGCGCTTTAACACCACGTCACACGCGGTTTTTTGACCTGCGCCAACGTTCTCAGGCAGGCGGGCCGGACGTGCGACCGCGGACGAGTTCGGTGTCGAGCACCTCGATCACCGGAAGTCCGGAGCGCGGCGGATCGTGCAGCAGGCGACCCGCCCGCAGACCCTTCTGGACGCTGGGCTGGCGGACCGTGGTGAGGCCCCGCGCCAATGCATCGGGGATGCCGTCGAAACCCGTCAGCGTCATCTGGCCTGGCACGTAGATGCCCCGCGAGCGGAGTTGGTCCATCGCCGACAGCGCGAGAACATCGGCGGTGCACATCAGCGCCGTCACGCGCGGATTTGCCTCCAGCGCCACCTCCGCGGCGATACCACCCGAGGTCGGCAGGTGCTCGGAACTCTCCACGACGGTCAGCGATTCGGGTTTCAGCCCCGCGGCCGCCAGGGCGTCATAGACACCGTGCACACGCTCACTTTGAACGTGGAAGTGCGATGTCTGCACCCGCTCGGCATCGGCCACCCCGGCCGCCTGCTCGCCGTGCGGCCACTCCCTGCCCAGACGCATTGTGAGAAGGCCTATCTCGCGGTGCCCCAGACCGATGACGTGGTCGGCGATCTCGCGCATCGCGGCGCGGTCGTCGATACAGACGCGCGACGCACCGGTCACGTCCTTGGGCTGGTCGACGACCACCAGGGGCAGCGCACGCTGCGCCACCACGGGAAGATACGGGTCGTCATCGGATGCGGAGTACACCACGAAGCCGTCGACGCCGGCGGACAGGACCGCAGCGGTGCCCTCGCTCACGGTGCGGTTGGGGCCCGCGGCGACGAGGAGCAGACCCTGACCGGCCTCCTCACACGATTCGGCGAGGCCCGCGACGAAGTCGAGCGCCGCCGGATCGTTGAACCAGTAGCTCAGCGGTTCGGTGATCATCAGGCCGACCGCACCCGCTCGCCGGGTCCGCAGGGAGCGCGCCACGGGGTCAGGACCCGGATAGCCCATCTGCTTGGCGGTAGCCATCACACGCTCGCGCAGATCGGCCGACAGTTGGTCTGGCCGGTTGTAGGCATTGGAGATTGTGGTCCGCGAAACCTTGAGTTCGGCGGCCAACGATGCCAGGGTGGCCCGACGTCTGGGCAGTGGTCCTCTGGACATGCTCCATGAGGTTAGACGAGTAATCGCCTGCTCAGGTGCGCGGCGAGGGATTGGGGCAGCAGGGATGCGTCCGGGGGCCGCCACCGGGCCGGGTTTCCGTGCTCACACCCAGATCCCTGGACGACGGCGACCCCTCGCACGTCGCCGTCCAGAAACTCCCATCGAGCCCGCCGTCCCCCTTGCGACGTGCGTCGATCCGCGGTGGCGACCCCGAACGACCGCCGCGTTGATAGTGGCAGCAGCGCAGCGTCAGAGGAATCGGGGAAACCCCTACGTTTCTCAAAGAGAGGTCGTTTGCCGTCAGATATCGGCGGGCGCGGCGCCGTGTGTCGGCACCGGCACACTGCGGTCACGGCCGCGGCGCTGCCCAACGGCCCACACCGCCAGCCAGATGATCGTCACGATGGTGGTGATCACGAAACTCGGCGGCACGTTGAACATCGCCGAGATGGCCAGACCCGCCCATACCGATCCGACCGCCAGCACCGTCGCCAGCACCATGGCCGATCCAGGCCGCGCCGTGATCAGAATCGCGGTCGCCGCGGGCGTCACAACGAGCGCAAACAACAGCAGCGTGCCAACGGCCTGCACGGCCATCGTCACTGACAGCCCCAACAGCACCATGAAGATCACGGACAGCGCCCGCACCGGCACGCCCTTGGCCTCAGCGACCTCGGGGTTGACCGAGGCGAACAGCAGCGGCCGGTAGATGAACGCGACCACGGCGGCAATCACCGCCAGGCCCACACCGAAGGTCAGCAACTGCTGATGCGTCACCGCGAGCAGATTGCCGAACAGGACGTTGGTGACGGTGCTGCTGCTCTTGGTCGCCAGCGAGCTGAAGAACAGCCCGAGGCCCGTCGCCGCGGCCAGCACGGTGCCCGTCGCGACCTCGCGTTCATCGGCCCGCTTGCCCAGCGCACCGATGACCAGTGCGCCACCGACGCAGAACACCGCAAGGCCTGCCGTCACGGGAATGCCGAGCAGGACCGCACCGGTGGCACCCGGAAAGCCGATGTGAGCCAATGCATGTGCCGCGAACGCGCTGTTGCGCACGATGATGAAGTAGCCGATCAAGCCGGCCGCCAACGCGACCAGCGTGCCGCCGATCAGCGCGTTGCGCATGAAGTCCGACGTCAAGATGTCCCACCAGTTGTGCTGATAGCCCAGCGCCACGACCGATACCGACATCACACGCTCCGCATGTAGAGATCACCCTGCGGGGTGTGCACGACCTGGATCGACGTGCCGTACAGGTGGGTCAGCAGTTCCTCATCGACGACCTCGTCCATGGTGTCGAAGTGGGCGTGCCCGTCGAGCAGGTAGATCGCGCCGTCGAGGATCCCCAGCAGCGGGTTGAGATCGTGAGCGACAACGATGATGGTGACGCCGAAGTCATCCCGAATCCTGGCCAGCAGTCCGACGATGGCGCGCTGGTTGCGCACGTCGAGCGACGTCAACGGCTCGTCGAGAATGAGCAGTCGCGGCCTTCCGACGAGCGCCGCGGCGATGGCGATGCGCTGACGCTGGCCACCTGAGAGTTGTGACAGCCGCCGCGAGGCGAAGTCGCCTGCGTCGACTGCGTTCAGGATCTCGTCCACCCGCCGACGCTGTGCAGCCTCGGGCCGGCCGAAACCCCAACGGTTTCCGGTGAGTCCGAGCATCACTGCGTCACGGGCCCGGATGGCGCCGCCTGCCGCGGCCGCGTAGTTCTGTGGCACATAGCCGATGAGCCCGGTGGCTTCGCCCGGCGGCTTGCCGAGCACCCGGATCTCCCCGGACGCCGTCGGGATCATCCCCAGCACCGCGTGCAACAACGTGGTCTTGCCCGAACCGCTCGATCCGATGACCGCGACGATGCCGCCCGAAGGCACCTCGAATGTGCCCTCCGACCAGATCAGCCGGCCGCCGCGAACGACGCTGACGTCATCGAGGGACAGCGCCACGGGCTCAGATGTCGACACCGAGTGCCTTGGCCAGTGAAGTCAGTTGGTCCACCTGCCAAGCCTCGAACGAATCCGCGCCGGGTGTCACCGTTTCAGTCACTTCCACCACCGGAACGCCAGCTTGCTCGGCGGCGCCTCGAATCTGCTCCGGGACCGAACCCTGCGTCTGGGTGTTGTAGATCAGCACGTCGACACCTTTGTCGCGCAGCAAGCTCAGGAACGCGTTGAGGTCAGCTGGCGACGGGTCGGTCTCGTTGTTGGATGCGGTCTGGTAGCCCTGCGGGGTCTTGTTCTGCAGGCCGAGCGCCGTGGCCATGGGGTCGAACACGGCCTCCGTCGCGGCGTAGGTCTTGCCGGTCGCGGAACCCTTGATCGCGGCTATGGCCTCGTCGTACGGCGCGAACGCCTGCCCGAGGTCGCTGCGCCGCTGCGTGAAGTAGTCGGCGGCCTGCGGTGCGAGCTTCTTGAGCTCCGTGGTGACGGCGTTGCTGACGGTCGTGACCGCCGCGGGGTCGTACCAGACGTGCGGGTTCTGCCCGCCGTGATCGTGACCGGCCTCGTCGTGCCCGGCCTCGTCATGCCCGGCCTCGTCATGCCCGGCCTCGTCATGGGCACTGAGTTCGACGGCGTCCACCACTGGGACCCCGGGGGCGGAGCTGGCGGCCAGCTTGGCCGCCCACTCGTCGTAGTGACCGCCGTTGATGACGATCAACTGCGCATCACCGAACTTCGCGGCGTCGGCCGGTGACGGCTCGTAGTCGTGCGGGTCGACCGATGAGCTGGCCAACAGCGTCGTGACGTTGGTGCACGCCCCGCCGAGCGCGGAGACGATCTCGCCCCACTGGTCGACGCTGACCACGACCTCGACGGGTGTCACCGGACACGGCGGCGCGTCCGAGGTCGCCGTGGTACGTGATGCATCGTCACCGCTGCTGCCGCAGGCGACCAGGGCGAACGGGGTGGCCAGAAGGAGAGCCGCTGCGACGCGGCGGCGCGAGGTGATCAGCACAGCGATAACGATAACCGTTTCCATTAAGTTGTGCCGCATCGGGTGGCGCCAACGCGCAGCGCCCACTCAGTCGCCGGTGGCCACCGGGCGCGACGAGTCCGCAGACCACTGTGACCAGGAACCGGGGAACAGTGCCATCGGCGAGCCGACCACCGCCGACGCCGCGACCACGACCGACGCCGTCACGCCCGATCCGCAGTACGCCCCCGTCGCGTCGCGCAGCGCCCGGCTCAGATCGGCATCGGGCAGGAACGTGCCGTCGTCGGCCAGCAGTGACGTGCTCGGCACGTTGGTGGCGCCGGGAATGTGACCGGCGACCGGATCGACGGGTTCGGACTCGCCGCGGAAGCGCTCCGGCGCCCGCGCATCGATCAGGCGCGGCCCGAGCCTGGCCGCACCATCAGCGGTCACCGTGGGCAGCGCACCGAGATACAGATCATCGTAGTCAGCCGACACATCACTGGATTGAACTGTGGGCGTGCCGGTTTCGAGTTCACCACCGATCGCCGTCCACGCAGCCAGTCCCCCGTCGAGAATCCGCACACCGGGGATCCCCGCCGCCGTCAAAACCCACCACGCGCGGGACGACCCGGCACGGTTCCAGTCGTCGTAGACCACCACCGGCACACCCGGGCGGATGCCCCAGCGTCGCGCGGCCTGCCCCACGGCGGCGCCCGATGGAAGCGGGTGGCGACCTCGCCCGTGCAGGGAGTGGTCGCTGAGTTCGTCATCGAGCGAGACATACACAGCACCCGGGAGGTGGCCGGCACTGTGGGCGGCCCCACCGTCGGGTTCGGCGAGTTGCCAGCGCACGTCCAGCAGAATCACCCGCTCACCCGCGGCCAGCAGCCGTCGAAGTTCGGTCGCGGTGATCAGGACGTCGTCACGGCGGGAACTCACAGAGCAATCCTCCCACCTATGCTGGCCGGCGTGACCGCGCACGAGTTCAGCGAGCAGGAACGACGCGCGGTGTACCGCGCGATCGCGCAGCGTCGCGACATGCGCGAGTTCGTTCGCGGCGCGACGGTGCCCGCCGACGTCCTGGCTCGTCTCCTCGTCGCCGCGCACGCCGCCCCCAGCGTTGGGCTGATGCAGCCGTGGCGGTTCATCCGGGTGACCGATACCGCGCTGCGCCGCGATATCCACGACCTGGTCGATGAGGAGCGCCACCGGACCGCCGAGGCCCTGGGCACCCGCGGTGACGAGTTCCTGGCGCTCAAGGTCGAGGGCATCCTGGACTGCGCCGAACTGTTCGTCGTCGCTCTCGGTGAGGGACGTGACCGGCACGTCTTCGGCCGAAGGACGTTGCCGCAGATGGATCTCGCGTCGGTGTCGTGCGCCATCCAGAACATCTGGCTCGCCGCCCGCGCCGAGGGCCTCGGGCTGGGCTGGGTGTCGATATTCGACCCCGCCGCGCTGGCAAGCCTCCTACAGATGCCCGACGGCGCGGAGCCCGTCGCGATCCTGTGCCTGGGCCCGGTTCCGGAGTTTCCGGACCGGCCGGTCCTCGAACTCGAGGAATGGACGATCGGCAGGCCGCTGTCGGAGTTCGTCTCGGAGAATCAGTGGGCGCCGACGGCCACTGCGGCACCGCCTCGGCCGTAGGCTGGCCCACGTGTCCGCCGCGACCATCGATCTCAATGCCGACCTCGGCGAGGGCTTCGGAGTCTGGCGCCTCGGCGACGACGAGGCGATGCTCGATGTGGTCTCCAGCGCCAACATCGCGTGTGGCTTCCACGCCGGTGACCCCGCAGGACTGGCCAGCACCTGTCGCGCCGCGGCCGATCGCGGCGTGCGCATCGGCGCCCAAGTCGGTTACCGGGACCTGGCCGGCTTCGGTCGACGGTTCATCGACGTCAGCCCCGCCGACCTCACCGCCGACGTCATCTACCAGATCGGCGCACTCGCGGCCCTGGCCCACGCCGCCGGCGCAGCCGTCAGCTACGTCAAACCCCATGGCGCGCTGTACAACACGATCGTCACCCACCGCGCCCAGGCCGAGGCGGTCGCGCAGGCGGTTCATGCCGTCGACCCGGAGTTGGCGGTCCTCGGTCTGGCCGGGTCGACGTTCTTCGACGCGGCGCAGAGTCTGGGCCTGCGAACCGTCCCCGAGGCGTTCGCCGATCGTGCCTACCGCCCCGACGGCACACTGGTGCCGCGCACCGATTCCGGTGCGGTGCTGCACGACGTCGCCGAGATCGCCGAACGCGTCGCGATCATGGTCGACCGCGGCAAGCTCACGGCCATTGACGGAACGATCATCGACGTCACGGCGGAATCGGTGTGCGTCCACGGTGATTCGCCCGGCGCCGTTGCTATCGCACACGCCGTCCGGGACCGCCTGATCGCCGACGGCGTCGTGCTCGCGGCGTTCGCCTGATGCGCCTGCGACTCGGCAGGCCCGATCTGGGCGACTACGCCAAACACTTCGACGCGCCCGCCGCCGCACCGTCGTCGCCACTGACCGTGACGTGGGCGGGTGTCACCACGCTGCTGATCGACGACGGCACGTCGGCCGTGCTGACCGACGGCTTCTTCTCACGCCCCGGCCTGATCGCCGTCGGCGCCGGACGATTGACGCCGTCACTGCCCCGCATCGACGGCAGCCTGGCCCGGCTGGGCATCGAGCGTCTGGACGCCGTGCTGCCCGTTCACAGCCACTTCGACCACGTCATGGACAGCGCGGTGGTCGCCGGCCGCACCGGGGCGGTCGTGGTCGGCGGGAGGTCGACCGCCAACGTCGGACGCGGGGGCGGCCTGGCCGAGGACAGGGTGGTCATCGCCACGCCCGGACAACCGGTGCCGCTGGGCGCCTTCGACGTCACCCTCGTCGAGGGCCACCACTGTCCGCCCGACCGCTTCCCCGGCAGCATCAGCGCTCCGGTGGTGCCGCCGGTGCGGGTGTCGGCCTATCGCTGCGGTGAGGCGTGGTCGACCCTGATCGGGCACCGGCCCAGCGGACGCAGTCTGCTGCTGGTGGGCAGCGCCGGTTTCGTGGCGGATGCACTCGTCGGTCATCGCGCCGATGTGGTGTACCTGGGCATCGGCCAACTGGGCCATCAGCCCGAGTCCTACATCGTCGACTACTGGACCGAGACGGTGCGCACGGTCGGCGCCCGCCGTGTTGTCCTGGTGCACTGGGATGACTTCTTCCGGCCACTTCACGAACCGCTGCGGGCGCTGCCGTACGCGGGTGACGATCTGGATGTCTCGATGCGGGTGCTGACCCGATTGGCCCGCGAAGATGCTGTGCCGCTGCATCTTCCGACACTGTGGGCGCGCAGCGACCCGTGGAGCTGACCCTGGCGCTCGTCGCGCTGGCGGTGGTGCTCGCGTTCGCGCTTGCCCGTCCACGTGGTCTACCGGAGGCGTTGGCCGCCGTGCCCGCCGCGGGTCTGCTGATCGCGGCCGGTGTCGTGTCGAGTGAGGCCGCACTGGCCGAGATCGCGCGCCTGGCACCGGTTGTCGGATTCCTGACCACGGTGCTGGTGCTGGCGAAGCTGTGCGACGACGAAGGCCTCTTCCACGCGGCGGGGGTGGCCATGGCGCGCCGCAGCGCCGGTGATCCGCGGCGCCTGCTGGTGACGGTCTTCGTGATCGCCGCCGTCACCACCGCCGTACTCAGCCTGGATGCGACGGTGGTGCTGCTGACACCCGTGGTGCTGGCGACCGCTCGGGCCATGCGCGTGCCGTCGCGCCCGCACGCGTATGCCACCGCACACCTGGCCAACAGCGCGTCGCTGCTGCTGCCGGTGTCCAACCTGACCAACCTGTTGGCGTTCAGCGCCGCCGGCCTGACCTTTGCCCACTTCAGCGCCGTCATGACACTGCCGTGGCTTTTGGTGATCGGAGCCGAGTTCGTCGTGCTGCGCTGGTTCTTCCGGCGCGAGTTGGCGGTCCCGGCCGAGGATGACGCACCCGATATCGCTGAGCCACCGGAGGTGCCGGTTTTCGTCCTTTCCGTCCTCGGGCTCACGCTGGCCGGATTCGCCGTCACATCCCTGCTCGACACGTCACCGGCGTGGGCCGCGCTCGGCGGCGCGATCGTGCTGGGTGTGCGCGCACTGGCCAGGGGCCGCACCACGGTGGTCGGCATCGTGGCGGCCGCCAACGTGCCGTTCCTGGCGTTCGTACTGTGTCTCGGCGTGGTGGTCGCCGGGGTGATGCAGCACGGGCTTGGTGACGCGATGCGCCACCTGCTGCCGATCGGCACGACGCTGCCCGCCCTGCTCGGAATCGCCGTGGTGGCGGCGCTCCTGGCCAACCTGGTGAACAACCTGCCGGCAGTCCTGGTGCTGCTGCCGCTGGTCGCCGGGGCTGGGCCGGCGGCGGTGCTGGCGGTGCTCATCGGGGTGAACGTGGGGCCGAACCTGACCTATCCCGGCTCACTGTCGAATCTGTTGTGGCGCCACGTCGTCCACCGCGACCGGATCGCCGCACCGTTCGCCGAATTCACCCTGGTGGGGTTGTGCACCGTGCCGGTGACACTTGTCCTCGGCGTGCTCGGGCTGTGGTGCAGCGTGCGATATCTCGGCGTCTGAGCCGCCTGGAACGTAGGAGAATCAGTTCCGGCGCTGGCGGGCGATCTCGGCCAGAACCACGCCCGCGGCCACCGAGGCGTTGAGCGACTCCGTCGGGCCCGCCATCGGGATCGACACGATCGCGTCGCAATGCTCCCGGACCAGCCGCGAGAGGCCCTTGCCCTCCGAGCCGACGACCACGACCATCGGGCCGTCGCCCTGGAGTTCGTCCAGTTCGGTGTCACCGTCAGCGTCCAGGCCGACCACCATCAGACCGGCATCCGACCAGCTCTTCAGCGTGCGGTTGAGGTTCGTGGCGCGCGCGACGGGTAGCCGCGCCGCCGCCCCGGCACTGGTGCGCCAGGCCACCGCGGTGACCGAGGCCGACCTGCGCTGCGGTATCACCACGCCGTGGCCGCCGAATGCCGCGACCGAGCGCACGATGGCACCGAGGTTGCGGGGATCGGAGATGTTGTCCAGCGCGACCAGAAGGGCAGGCGTGACATCGCTGGTCGCCGACGCCAACATGTCGTCAGGGTGGGCGTACTCATACGGCGGCACCTGCAGCGCGATGCCCTGGTGCAGGCCATTGGTGCTCATCCGGTCCAGGTCATGACGCGCGACCTCGAGAATCGCGATGCCGGAATCAGCTGCACGCGTGACGGATTCGGTCACACGCTCGTCGGTGTCGATGCCGATCGCGACGTAGAGCGCGGTCGCGGGCACGCCCGCACGCAGACACTCGACGACGGGGTTACGGCCGAGCACGACCTCGGTGGTGTCCTCGGACTTCTGCCGCCCCTGCTTCTGCCGGGTGGCCCTGGCGGCGCGCTTCGCGGCCGGATGGTGCGGGCGCTGGTGCGCGGGCGGTGTGGCGCCCCTGGCCTCCAGACCGCCTCTCCGCACTCCGCCGGACCCGACGACCGGGCCCTTCTTCGTGCCTGCCTTGCGTACGGCGCCACGCCGCTGAGAGTTTCCCGCCACTTACTTGCCGCTTCCATCGATGAGAGACCATTGCGGACCGTCCGCGGTGTCGGTGACCTCGATACCGGCGGCCTTGAGCCGGTCCCGGATTTCGTCTGCCTGCGCCCAGTCCCGATTGTCCCTGGCCTCGTGACGCTGGACAAGCGCCCACTGCACCAACACGTCGACGGCGGCCAGCGCCGCGGACGTCTCGTCGCGCGACTCCCAACGCTCATCGAGGGGATCGCAGCCCAGAATGCCCATCATGGCCCTGATCGACTGCGCGTGTTTCATCGCGCCCTCATGGTCACCGCTGTCCAGCGCGCGATTGCCCTCAGCGCGGGCCGCGTGCACCTCGGCCAGAGCGGATGGCACCGCCAGATCGTCGTCGAGGGCGGCCGCGAACTTCGCCGTCCACTCGCCGGGGACCACGGGCCCCACCCGGCTGCACACCCGGTGCAGGAAGTCCTCGACACCGGAGTAGGCCCGCACCGCGTCCTGCAGCGCGTTCTCCGAGAACTCCAGCATCGACCGGTAGTGCGCGCTACCCAGGTAGTACCGCAGCTCGGCAGGTCGAACACGTTGCAGCACGGCGGGAATCGACAGCACGTTACCGAGAGACTTGCTCATCTTCTCGCCGCCGAGCGTCACCCAGCCGTTGTGCAACCAGTACTGCGCGAAACCGTCGCCCGCCGCCTTGGCCTGTGCGATCTCGTTCTCGTGGTGCGGGAAGACGAGATCCATCCCGCCCGCGTGGATGTCGAACTCAGCACCCAGGTACGACTCGCACATGGCGACGCACTCCGTGTGCCAGCCGGGTCGGCCAGGCCCCCACGGCGTCGGCCACGACGGCTCGCCGGGCTTGGCACCCTTCCACAGGGTGAAGTCGCGCTGATCGCGCTTGCCGGTGGCCACACCCTCGCCCTGGTGCACGTCGTCCACGCGGTGCCCCGACAGCTTGCCGTAATCCGGGTAGCTGGCCACGTCGAAGTACACGTCGCCATTCCCGGCATAGGCGTGCCCCTCGGCGATGAGCCGCTCGATCAGCTCGACCATCTGCGTGATGTGCCCGGTCGCCCGCGGTTCAGCCGACGGCGGCAGCACGCCCAGCGCGTCGTAGGCGGCGGTGAAGGCGCGTTCGAACGTCGCCGCCCACTCCCACCACGGCCTGCCCGCATCGGCGGCCTTGTTCAGAATCTTGTCGTCGATGTCGGTGACGTTGCGGATGAAGGCGACGTCGTAACCCTTTGCGGTCAGCCATCGCCGCAACACGTCGAACGCAACACCGCTGCGGACGTGGCCAATGTGCGGTAGTCCCTGCACGGTGGCACCGCAGAGGTAAATCGACACGTGGCCCTCGCGCAACGGCACGAACTCTCGCACACCACCCGCCAGGGTGTCATGGAGGCGCAATACGCCGCGATCGGTCACGACGCGCCAGCTTACCGGCCTGAGCGGCTCAAACCTTCATCGGGAACTATGAGAGCCGTCGCGATGGCCGCCAGGCCCTCTCCGCGGCCGGTCAGACCAAGCCCATCGGTGGTGGTCGCCGACACCGATACCGGGGCTTCGAGGAGTTCGGACAGCAGCGCCTGCGCCTCGGCGCGGCGCGGCCCGATCTTCGGCCGGTTGCCGATCACCTGAACGGCGGCATTGCCAACCGTGAATCCCGCAGTTCGAACCAGGGAGTGGACGTGACGGAGCATGTCGGCTCCGCTGACACCGCGCCACTGCGCGCGGTCGGTTCCGAAGACCTCACCGAGGTCGCCGAGACCGGCCGCGCTCAGCAGCGCATCACATAGAGCATGGGCGGCGACGTCGCCGTCGGAGTGACCGGCGCAGCCGTCAGCACCATCGAAGTGCAGGCACAGCAGCCAGCACGGACGGCCAACCTCAATGGGATGGACGTCGGTGCCCAGGCCGATCCGCGGTATCACCTACAGCGGTGTCGTCAGGACGCGGCGGCCAGCGCCTCATCGAGAATGGTCGCAGCCTTCTCGTCATCCGTGTTCTCGGCGAGCGCGAGCTCGCCAACCAGGATCTGACGAGCCTTGGCAAGCATCCGCTTCTCGCCTGCGGACAGCCCGCGCTCCTGATCGCGGCGCCACAGGTCGCGGACGACCTCGGCCACCTTGTTCACGTCACCGGAAGCCAGCTTCTCGAGGTTCGCCTTGTAGCGGCGCGACCAGTTGGTCGGCTCCTCGGTATGCGGGGCACGCAGCACCTGAAATACCTTGTCGAGACCCTCTTGGCCAACCACGTCACGGACGCCCACGTACTCGGCATTGTCTGCGGGAACGCGAACTGTGAGGTCACCCTGCGCGACCTTCAAGACGAGGTATTCCTTCTGCTCGCCCTTGATGGTTCGGGTTTCGATCGCCTCGATCAACGCTGCGCCGTGGTGTGGATAAACGACGGTGTCTCCGACCTTGAAAATCATCAGATTAGAGCCCCTTTCACAACCCAATGGTAACACGGCGCCAAGACACGCGCGGATCAACGATGCAGGTCAGGGGCATTGCAGGTGGCGACGAGGGGTTGACAGGGCGAAGAATACGTGCACTGTGCAGGGGCGCGGGCAAACCCCCGCGGGCTATTGTGCGGCCGCTCCCGACGCCGCTTCGACGACCGTTGTCGTGTAATTTCGGGCAGTTTCGGACACCACACGCACACCCGGTGACCGCCCGGCCCCACCTCGGCTACCGCGCTCGAGGCGCACCTACTACTCTGCATAGTCGAAGCGTCGGACGCCCGTCCGCATGCTGCCGTGGCCCTAGCAGGAGGCTTCTGTGAACCGCCCCAGATCTCGCACATTCGCCGTCACCTCTGCCGTGGCGGCCTGCGGGCTCGCCGCGACAGTCGTGTTGTCCGGCTGCAGCGCCGGCCAGGTGTCTCAGACGGCGACGCAGCATCCGGCCGTCAATGGCAACAACGCCTGGGTCGGCGAGGAGAACTACGGCATCGCCCTGCGCAACCTTCACCTGAGGGCGGCGCAGACCTCCGACTTCGTACAGCCCGGCAGTTCCGTCGACTTGCTGTTTGTCGCCGCCAACGGCTCCGCCGAAGAGGGCGACAAGCTGGTGTCGATCACCTCCGACGTCGGCACGGTGTCGCTCACGGGCGACA
Organism: Mycobacterium sp. IDUB_39; assembly: GCF_055419205.1. Lineage (NCBI taxonomy): Bacteria > Bacillati > Actinomycetota > Actinomycetes > Mycobacteriales > Mycobacteriaceae > Mycobacterium > Mycobacterium sp. IDUB_39. The sequence goes on along the minus strand of NZ_JBVAXF010000005.1, from coordinate 567,284 downwards.
CCGAGGTCCCGATCGCGGGCACGCTGGTCGTCGGCACTCCGGACGGGCAGATCAGCCCGCTCGAAGCCGTCGAGAACGCCGAGACGGCAGAAGCAACGGTCACTCTGACCAAGCCGATCACCAACGGCATCAACTACGACTTCACCTTCACCTTCGAGCGCGCGGGTTCGCGCACCGTGCCCGTGCCGATCTCGGCGGGCGAGACACCGCGCCGCGACGGCGAGCCCAACGGCGGCAGCGCGAGCCACGGCGGCGGCGACACGGGCGGCGGCCACTAGCTCGGCTCAGCCGTTCTGTCGGTGCCGCCGGATAACGTCACGGCGTGGCACGGAGCAGCTCGAAAACGCGTTCGCAGTACCGCTGCTCGGAATGCAGTCACGTAGCGGCCAAGTGGGTCGGCCGCTGTCCCGACTGCGGTACCTGGGGCACGGTCAACGAGGTCGCGGTGCTGGCGGCGCTGGGCGGATCGTCGGTACACCGTGCCGTCACACCCACGTCCCCCGCCGTCCCGATCACCTCAATCGATCCTGGGTCGACGCGCCACTTCCACACCGGGATATCCGAACTGGACCGCGTGCTGGGCGGTGGACTGGTGCCGGGATCCGTCACATTGCTGGCAGGCGATCCCGGGGTCGGCAAATCGACGCTGCTGCTCGAGGTGGTGCACCGCTGGGCCGAGACGGGCCGTCGCGCCCTGTACCTGTCGGGTGAGGAGTCGGCGGGCCAGATCAGACTTCGTGCCGAGCGCACGGGCTGCACCCACGACGAGGTGTTCCTGGCCGCCGAGTCCGACCTGCAGACCGCATTGGGGCACATCGAGGAGGTGCGTCCCTCACTGGTTGTCGTCGACTCCGTGCAGACCATGTCGACCGCCGAGGCTGACGGCGTCACGGGCGGCGTCACCCAGGTGCGTGCCGTGACGTCGGCGCTGACCATGACCGCCAAGACCACCGGCATCGCGATGATCCTGGTCGGCCACGTCACCAAGGACGGCGCCATCGCGGGCCCGCGCTCGCTGGAACACCTCGTCGACGTCGTGCTGCACTTCGAGGGAGACCGCGCGACTGCGCTGCGAATGGTGCGGGGTGTGAAGAACCGCTTCGGTGCCGCCGACGAGGTCGGCTGCTTCCTGCTGCACGACAGTGGCATCGAGGGCGTCGCCGACCCGTCTGGCCTGTTCCTCGATCAGCGGCCCGCACCGGTGTCGGGCACCGCGGTCACGGTGAGCCTCGACGGTAAGCGCCCACTGATCGGCGAGGTTCAGGCGCTCATCGGCTCGGCGGCGACCGGCAGCCCCCGCCGCGCGGTCAGCGGTATCGACTCCTCACGCGCCGCCATGATCACCGCGGTGCTCGAGAAGCGTGCGCACCTGTCGGTCGGAACCTATGACATCTACCTGTCCACGGTCGGCGGTATGCGGCTGACCGACCCGTCATCAGATCTCGCGGTCGCGCTGGCGATCGCCTCGGCGTACGCAGATCTGCCGATGCCCTCGACAACCGTGGCGATCGGCGAGGTCGGCCTGGCCGGCGATCTGCGACGCGTCACCGGCATGGATCGGCGCCTGGCCGAGGCGGCTCGGCTGGGGTTCACGTGTGCGGTGGTCCCACCCGGCGTGCAGGATGGTCCGGCGAGTCTGCGGCTGATGAATGCGGACAATATCGGCGGGGCGTTGCGGGTTCTGCGGCAAATCGCGGAGAATGGCGGCTGATCCGAGGAGGGACGATGGGCGTGAAGTCCACCGGCAGGGCCACGCGGGGCAACGTCGTTCAACTGGCACGGCCCACACTGCGTGAAACCCTGGGGCGGCTCGCGCCCGGCACACCGCTGCGCGACGGTCTGGAGCGCATCCTTCGTGGCCGGACCGGCGCCCTCATCGTGCTGGGCTATGACGACAGCGTCGAGGCCATCTGCGACGGCGGGTTCTCCCTCGACGTCCGCTATGCCCCCACTCGCCTGCGGGAGCTGTCGAAGATGGACGGCGCCGTGGTGCTGTCCAGCGACGGCGCACACATCCTGCGCGCCAACGTCCAGCTGGTACCCGATCCGACAATCCCCACCGATGAGTCCGGCACCCGGCACCGTTCAGCTGAGCGCACCGCCGTGCAGACCGGTTTCCCGGTCGTGTCGGTCAGCCACTCGATGAGCATCGTGACGGTCTATGTGGCGGGCGAGCGTCACGTGGTGCCCGACTCCGCGACGATCCTGTCGCGGGCCAACCAGACCATCGCCACACTCGAGCGATACAAGACCCGGCTCGACGAGGTCAACCGGCAGCTGTCCACTGCGGAGATCGAGGACTTCGTCACGATGCGCGACGTGATGACGGTGGTGCAGCGCCTCGAGATGGTTCGCCGGATCAGCCTCGAGATCGACGCCGATGTCGTCGAACTCGGTACCGCAGGCCGTCAGCTCAAGCTCCAACTCGAGGAACTCGTCGGCGATAACGACACCGCGCGCGAGCTGATCGCCCGCGACTATCACGCCAATCCCGACCCGCCGACCGCCGCGCAGGTGACGGCGACCCTCGACGAACTCGACGGCCTCTCCGACAACGAGCTGCTCGACTTCACCGTTCTGGCAAGGGTTTTCGGCTATCCCTCAACGCTTGAGGCCCAGGACTCGTCGATGAGCTCACGCGGCTACCGCGCGATGGCGGGCATCCCCCGTCTGCAGTTCGCCCACGTCGATCTGCTGGTGCGCTCGTTCGGCTCGCTACAGGGCGTGCTGGCGGCCAGCGCGAGCGATCTGCAGTCGGTCGATGGCATCGGGTCAATGTGGGCGCGCCACATCCGAGAGGGGCTCTCGGCGCTCGCCGAGTCGACAATCGCCGACCAGCTGGCCTGATCCCTACCCGACGGGTGCCTCACCCTCGGGCGCGGGTGGCGGTGCGTCGCCGGGTGCCGGCGGCGCGGCCTCGGCGAGGATGAACGGGACTGCCGCGGACCGCAGATTGCCCAGCTGGACCACCAGGTTGTAGGTACCTGGGCCAATGGGTTCGCGGGGCAGCGGGCAGTTCGGCGCCGACCCCATACCGGTCCAGGTGACCTCGGTGGTCACCTGCTCTCCCGGCTTGAAGGTCTTGACCAGCGTCTCGTTGGATGGCGCGCAGTCGAGGTTGGACCACAGCCGGTTGTTGTCCAGCGAGTACACATAGGCCGCGAGCACGGCGGCGCCGACATCTCGCTGGCACCCGACCAGGCCGATATTGGTGACCACCATGGTGAACTTCGGCTGATCGCCGACGACGTAGTTGGGCTGGCTGGTGATGCCCTTGACCGCGAGTGTGGAATCGGGGCAGTCGTCGCCCTCGGTGAGCACTGGAGGCGGCGTGACGGCAGCGGACGGTGTGGGTGTCGGAGGCGGAGCTTGCTGCGCCGGCGGCTGGACCGGCGTCTTGACCTCAGGATTCTCACCCGGCAATGGAGTCGGCGGCGCCTGGCCCTCCGACGCGGAGGTGTTCTCCGCTGGCTTCGAGTCACCGGTGGCGTTGGACACGACGACGATGACGAGGATGGCGACTATCAGGATGACCAGCGCCGAGACACCGATTGCGAGCATCCGACGCCGCCGGTAGATCTCCTGCGGCAGCGGGCCGTTCGGTTCTAGATCCAGCACAATGTAACGGTAAGGCCACGTCATGACCGAGCGTTCGACCCGGCTCGGCGTGTCGCCTCTCAGGCTCGTGTGATGTCACTCAAAGTCGACGGCCGGATCGGCCACCAGAACCAGCGCCCCAGCAACGCCACCAGCGACGGCACCACGAACGTCCGGACGATCAACGTGTCCACCAGCAATCCGGCGCCGACGGTGAAACCGATCTGGGCGACGCTGCGCACACTACTTCCGACAAGGGCGAACATCGTGATGCCGAACACCAATCCGGCGGTGGTCACCACGCCGCCGGTGCCGGCGAAGGCCCTGACGATGCTCGTTCCGACGCCCGCCCGCGCCTCCTCCCGGATTCGCATCGTCAACAGGAGGTTGTAGTCGGCGCCTACGGCGACCAACGCTATGAACGAGATCGGGGCGACTGCCCAGTGCAGGTCGTGACCGAGCAGGTGCTGCCACACGAGGACGCTCACTCCCAGCGCCGATGCGTAGGACACGACGACGGTCCCGACCACCGCGAGGCCCGCCACCGGGCTGCGGAGCATCAACGTCACGATCAGGAAGACCAGGGCCAGGGTCGCCGCGACCAGCAGCACGATGTCATCCCTGACCGACTTCTGCAGGTCGCGGGTCGCCGGTCCGACGCCGGCGAGGTCCACTCCCATCGGTGTCAGCGTGCCCTCCTTCGTGGCCTCGGTGATCGCGGTGTCTATCTGCCGGGCGCGCTGGGCACCGTCGGGACCCCACTCGTGCCCATCGCCGAACACCAGGAGATAGGTCGCGCGGCCATCCGGCGACATCAGGCTGCGCAGCGCCTGCCGCAGGCGTGGGTCCGCCAGTGCGCGCTGAGGCAGGTAGAAGCCGCCGGTCCCGCTGCCCTGGAACTGGGCGTCGATCTCGGCTAGGTACTCCGTCAGCTCGCGCACTTGCGGCCCGATCGAGTTCACCATGTCCGACACATCGCCGATGGCCGATCTCGCCTCGCTGAGGCTTGCGCTCATGGTGCGCACGGTGGCGGGAAGTCCGGCCAGCGCCGCGGTTGCGGTGCCTGAACCCTCTGTCAGTTTGGCTGCGCCACTGGTCAATTCCGCCGAGCTGCGGACGACGTCGTCGACCGGCGCGACCAGCCGCGACACCACCGAGCAGATCGGGTTGGTCGGGCAGCCGGGCGTCGTGTCGACGAAGCTGCGCAACGGATCGAGATACCCCGACATCGACGTCATGTTGCCTTGCAGCCCTTGCATTCCCGCCTGCATGTCATCAGCGGCCGACCGAACCCCACCGAGTCCATCGGCGCCGCGCTGGAGTCCCTGGCCGAGTTGGGTCACCGCGGACGACATCTGCGCCAACATGGCATCCAGGTCGGCCACGCGTGCGAGCCGCTCGGTCAGCGTGTCGATCCCGTTGTCGAACCGTGCGCCCATCAGCCCGACCTGATGACTCAGGGTCGCCTCGTCGGGCACCCTGCCCGCGGGTCTGCTGGCGGACTGCACCATCCGCACCCCGGTAATCCCCATGATCTGGCGGGTGATGCGCTCGATGGCGATCAACCCGGCCGGGTTGCGCATGTCGTGCCCGGCCTCGATCGTGACGACGTCTGGCAGCAGCCGGTTGACTGGGAAGTGGCGGTCCATCGCCGCGTACCCGCGGTTGGATTCCACATCCGGCGGCGTCGCGGCCTGCTCGTTCCAGCCCATCCGCAGGCCCGTCAACGGCAGTGCGAGCAGGACGATGAGCCCGACGCTGACCACGAACAGCGGTCCGGGCCACCGCGCGCTTGCCACCCCGATGCGCCGCCAGCGCCGCGAGACAGCGGAGCGCCGAGGTTCCAGCAGCCCGCGCCCCGCCGCCAGCCTGATCAGCGCGGGCGTCAGCGTCAACGACGCGAGCATGGCGACCAGAACGCCGATGGCGCAGGGGATCCCCGCGCTGCGGAACACGCCGACCTCGGCGAAGCTCAAACACGCCAGCGCCACGGCCACCGTCAGCCCCGAACCCGCGATGACGGGCGCCACACCGCGGTACGCGTCGACCAGGGCAGCGGCCGGGTCGACGCCACACCGGCGACGCTCGTGGTAGCGGCCGATCAGGAATATCGCGTAATCGGTTCCCGCGCCCAGCATCATCGCCGCGATGAGGGCGACCGAGAACAGCGAGACCTCGATGAGTTCGGCCTGGCCGAGCAGTGCGACGATGGGCCGGGCGACGGCCAATGCCAACCCCACCGAGATCAGCGGGACCGCCGCGGCGACGGCGGACCGATACACGACGATCAGCAACAGCAGGATCAGCGCGACGGTGGCGGCGGTGATGCCCAACATCTGCCGATCGATCGCGGCGAACTCGTCGACGATCGTGCTGCCCGGTCCGGTGACGTGGACGTCGAGACCTTCGGGGGCGGAGAGCCCGGCCACCATCCCGCGGACTGCGCTGACGGACTCACTGGCCTGCGTCGTGCCCAGCATCCCCGTGAGCCGAAGCATGACGTTGACCGCTCGGCCGTCCTCGCTTTGAGCCACCGTCTCGGTGACCGGATTTGCCCACAGGTCGGTCACCGAGTGAACATGGGCGGTGTCGGCACGCAACGCCGAAACCAATGCGTCGTAGTATCGCCGGTCTTGCGGCTGCAGCGGTTTATCACGTTCCAGCACAACGTAGTTGAGGTTGTTTGTTGCCGCGTCGCCGAACAGCTCAGCCGATCGCTGCACGGCGATGGAGCTCTCCGCCTCGGCCGGCATGAAGGACCGGCTGTGCTGGGCGACGACGGTCTCCAGCTGTGGCACCAGCAGATTCCCCACACCGGCGGCGACCACCCAGCAGCACAGGATCAGCGGGGCGTACCGGCTGGTGAGCCGGGCAAACCGGTCGGCGACGTCACGCAACGGTCAGCCGGCCTTCCGAGGACCTGCCGTAGTAGTCGAGAATGCGCTGCTCGCCCCGCTGAATCGCGTGGACCCGCACCGACCTGAGCGCACCGGCGTCGAGCAGAGCGCGCAGCCCGGGCTGTCGGGAACCCAGTTCGGCACGCACCCGATCTACGGGGATGTCGTCGCGGACAGCCTGATCCAGCTTGGCGGTGAGCATCGTCGTCCAGCGCTGCTGCAACGCAAGCAGCAGGCCATCCACACTGCCGAACAGTCGTTCCACCTCGGAGAGGTCGCCGTTGAAGCCAAGTGCCCCTTCGACGTCCACAGCGGCCTGTTCGATCAGGTCGGCGATGAACGCCATGCGCTCGTGCAGTTGTGACCATGTCATGTCCCCCACGCTAGGAACGCCCCGCCAGCGGCACATCGTGCCCACGTCGACTCCTGCCCTCCACCCGTGGGCGGAGTGCGAGACCGACCGCGGCATGATGTCTGCCGCGCGTAGCCCTTCTACGATGGGTCGGTGCCACGGGCCGTGACGACCTACGTGCGTGACCGGATTCGCCAGCGGGGTGAACTCATCCCGGTGGGATTCACGTGGGCCGTGGTCATCGTGACCGACATCGCCATGCTGGTGGCCGTCGTCGTGGCGTCAATACAGCGACCGGGTTCTGACTGTGCGCTGGCACTCGGCGCCTGTGTCATCGCGATCAGCCCGTTCGTGCTGTTCTTCGTGTCCGGGATCCGCTTCAATCCCCCGCTGATCTCAGCGACGTCGTTGGCGTCGACGGCGATACTCCTGTTCGCCACGTCGACTCCCATTCCCGGCGATTTTGCCCCGCTGATCCTGGTTCTCATGGTCGGCGTGGTCGGGTCTCTGGCATCGGTGCCGGGCGGTCTGCTGGCCGCCGCACTGGCGGCCGCTCTGCTTGGGATCGCCGCCATGATGCACCGCCTCGACGGAATCGCCCTGTACCTCAGCTTCGTCGCCATGGGCTGGCTGGTGGGTTTCCTATTGCGGACGCAGCGGGAGCTGCTGGTCAGACAGCATGAGATGCAGGCGGATCTGGCCGCGCACGCCGCCGCCGACGAGCGCCGACGTATCGCCAGGGAGGTGCATGACGTCATCGCTCATTCGCTCACCGTCACGCTGCTGCATGTGACTGGAGCCCGCCGGGGCCTGCAGGAGGATCGCGATATCGATGAGGCGGTTGATGCGCTGCGCGACGCCGAGCGACTCGGACGCCAGGCGATGGCCGATATCCGTCGCACGGTCGGCCTGCTGGACCAGGGCCCGTCCAGGATCGTCCCTGAACCCGGCATCGGCGATATCGCGGTGCTCATCGCCGATTTCAGCCAGGCCGGACTCACCGTCACCTTCGACACCGATGGACCATACGAGCAGGTGTCGGCGGCGGTCGGCCTTGCGCTCTATCGCATCACGCAGGAATCGCTGGCGAATACCGCCAAGCACGCCCCCTCTTCCAATACCGCTGTGCGACTGTCTATCTCACGCGCCAACGCCACACTCTCCATCGTCAACGAACTGCCCGTCTCGTTCACCGCCCAACCCGAGTCCGACGGGCGTGGCCTGCACGGGATGCGCCAGCGCGTCGAACTCCTCGACGGCGCAATCGAGATCGGCCCCATCGGCAACGACTGGTCGGTACGGGCGAAGATCCCATTGACCGCTGTCGAGGCACCGGGAGCCGGGTGCAAATGGTGATCGCCGAGGGCGCCGACATCTCGGTCCTGCTGGTGGACGACCAGGACCTGGTGCGTTCCGGGTTGCGCCGGATCCTGCGCCGCAAGGACGGTTTCGTGATCGTCGCGGAGTGCTCGGACGGTGACGAGGTGCCCGCCGCGGTGGCCACGCACCGTCCGGACGTGGTGGTGATGGACCTGCGGATGAAGCGGGTCGACGGGATCGAGGCGACCCGCAGGCTGACCGGTGCGGATTCACCGCCCGTGCTGGCGCTCACCACGTTCAACGAGGATGAGCTGCTGTCCGGCGCACTGCGCGCGGGCGCCGCGGGCTTCGTCCTCAAGGACTCGTCGGCCGAGGAGTTGATCCGGGCGGTGCGGGCGGTGGCCAGGGGCGACGGCTACCTGGATCCGGTGGTGACCGATCGAGTTCTAAGCACCTACCGGCGGGCCGCCGGCGAACGGCGGACCTCCGATGCCGTGGCCCAGCTGACGGTGCGCGAACTGGACGTGCTGACCCTCATCGGCGCGGGTCGCTCCAACACCGAGATCGCCGAGGAACTCTTCATCTCCGCTGTCACCGTGAAGAGCCACGTCGGCCGGATCTTTCAGAAGCTGGACCTACGCGACCGCGCAGCGGCCATCGTCTACGCCTACGACCACGGTATCGTCGCGCCGCGCTGACGAGCCCCCTCAGGCCTCGCCGATGTTGCCCAGATGATCGCGCAACGCCACCCTGCCGTCGGCCAGGTGGTAGGTGAGGCCAACGATCGCCACCTTGCCCTCGATGATTCGCTGGGCGATGGCCGCTGAGCGGATCCGCAGCTGGGCGACGGTCTCGTTGACGTGCCGGGCCTCGAACTCATCGACGCGGCTCATCCCCATCTGGCGTCCCAGCAGGATGGACGGTGTGACCCGTTCGACAATGTCACGGACGTACCCACCGGGTACCTCGCCCTCATCGAGTGCTGCCAGGGTCGCCTTCACCGCGCCGCAGCTGTCGTGGCCCAACACCACGATCAGCGGCACGTCGAGCACCGTGACGGCGTATTCGATGGAACCCAGCACGGCAGAGTCGGCGACGTGGCCGGCGGTCCGCACCACGAACATATCGCCGAGCCCCTGGTCGAAGATGATCTCGGCGGCGACCCGGCTGTCGGCGCAACCGAACACCACCGCGGTCGGCTTCTGCCCGTGAGCCAGCCTCGCCCGGTCCTCGATGCTCTGGCTCGGATGCTGTGGCTGGCCGGCGACGAACCGGTCGTTACCATCCTTGAGTGCCTTCCAAGCGGACACGGGGTTCGAGTTGGGCATGTTCGCCATTCTGCCCGAGGCCGCGGTGACGGTCGACGCGGGTGAGCTTCTGACGTGGTATGACGCTCAGAAGCGGGACCTGCCGTGGCGACAACCACCCACCAGCGCCTGGCAGATCCTGGTCAGCGAGTTCATGCTGCAGCAGACCCCGGTGGCTCGGGTCGAGCCGATATGGCTCGACTGGGTGGCGCGCTGGCCGACACCGTCGGCGACGGCGGCGGCCTCGGCTGCCGACGTGCTGCGGGCCTGGGGCAAGCTCGGCTATCCGCGCAGGGCGAAGCGATTGCACGAGTGCGCGCGCACCATCGCCGTCGACTACGACGACCGCGTGCCCGACGACGTCGAGACGTTGCTGACGCTGCCCGGCGTTGGCGCCTACACCGCGCGGGCCGTGGCGTGCTTCGCCTACGGGCACAACGTCCCGGTCGTGGACACCAACGTGCGCCGCGTCGTCGCGCGTACGGTACACGGTCGGGCGGATTCACCGGCGAGCGTTCGCGACCTCGCCGACGTGGCGGCACTGCTTCCCAATGGCGATGAGGGACCGCGCTTTTCGGTTGCCATCATGGAACTCGGTGCCACGGTGTGCACGGCGCGCTCGCCGCGATGCGGCGTGTGTCCGCTGAGCCGGTGCGCGTGGCGGTCCGCTGGCTTCCCTCCGGCGAGCGCACCGGCGCGGCGGCCACAGCGGTATGCAGGCACCGACCGGCAGGTCCGCGGGAAGCTGCTGGACGTGTTGCGCGGCAACACCGTCCCGGTGACCCGCGCCCAGCTGGACGTGGTGTGGCTCTCGGACACCGCGCAACGGGACCGGGCGCTGGATTCGCTCCTGGTGGACGGCCTGGTGGAACAGACCGCGGATGGGTTGTTCGCACTGGCGGGCGAGGGTGGGGAATCGCAGTCGCCGAGGCACGCAGTCAATTAGCCTTTGCATGTGGCCGGACGTGGTTCGCAGACTCCGCGGACTCACTATGCATCCCGCGGCGATCTGGACATCGCCTATCAGGTACTCGGCAGCGGCCCCGTCGATCTGGTGGTGATGCCGGGTCCGTTCGTTCCGATCGACTCCATCGACAGCGAGCCGTCGATGTACCGCTTCTACCGCCGTTTGTCGTCGTTCTGCCGGGTGATCCGCTTCGACCACCGCGGCATGGGAATGTCCTCTCGCATCGGTTCGGCCGCCACCGTCACACCGTCGTGCTGGGCGGAGGACGCCATCACGGTCATGGACGCCGTCGGGTGTGAACGCGTCGCGGTGCTGGGGTCGGGATTCACCGCGGTCAGCGCGCTGCTGCTGGCCGCCGACCACCCCGACCGGGTCAGTCATCTGGTGGTGCTGAACGGCAGTGCCCGGGCGCTGTGGGCGCCCGACTACCCCGTCGGCGCCGAGGCCAGCGGCGCCAGTCCGTTCACCACGGTCGTCATCGAACCCAATGCGCTCGAGCAGGGTTTCGACGTGCTGTCGGTTATCGCGCCGTCGGTCGTCGGCGACGGCCCGTTCCGCACCTGGTGGGATCACGCAGGCAATCGTGCCGCCTCACCGAGCATGGCCCGCATGGCAAATCGGGTGCTCGCCGAAGCCGATGTGCGAGAGAAACTTCCGTCGGTCACCGCACCGACGCTGGTGATGCACCGGGCCGCGTCGAAATTCGTCAATGTGGGCCACGGCCGGTATCTGGTCGACCACATCGCCGGGGCGCGCTTCGTCGAACTCGACGGCGCCGACACGCTCTACTGGATCGGTGACACCACGCCCATCCTCGATGAGGTCGAGGAGTTCATCACCGGCGTGCGCACGGGATCAGAGGCCGAGCGTGTCCTGACCACGATCGTGTTCACCGATATCGTCGGATCCACGGCGCGGGCCGCGACCATGGGCGACGACCGCTGGCGCGACCTACTGGATCATCACGACGCCAGGATCCGACACGAACTCGAGAGGTTCCGCGGCCGCGAGGTCAACACCGCCGGTGACGGTTTCGTCGCGACCTTCACCACGCCCAGCGTCGCACTCGACTGCGCCGAGGCGATCGTCGACGCCGTCCGACCGCTTGGCCTCGAGGTCCGCGTCGGGATACACGCCGGTGAGGTCGAGATGCGCGGCGACGATATCGCGGGCATGGCCGTGCACATCGGCGCACGGGTCGCCGCACGCGCGGGCGCGGGTGAGGTGCTGGTGTCCTCGACGGTGCGTGAGATCGTCACCGGTTCGCACCACGAGTTCACCGATCGCGGTCAGCACGAACTCAAGGGCATTCCCGGGCAGTGGCGGCTGCACGCCCTGTCATCCCCCTGAGCCAGCCCCTAAGCCAGCCCCTAAGCCGTTGCCGCGCAGGTGGAGCCATCGCAGGCGAAGCTGCGCCGGTAGTCCGACGGCGTGACGCCGATGATGCGCCGGAAGTGGTGGCGCAGCAGTGTGGCGGTACCGAACCCGGACCGGTCAGCGACGCGGTCGATGTCCAGATCCGTCTGCTCGAGCAGCGTTCGCGCGTAGAGCACCCGTTGATCGGTGACCCACTGCATCGGCGTGCGGCCGGTCTCCTCGACGAAGCGGCGCGCAAACGTGCGGGCCGACATGCTCGCCCGCTTGGCCAGGCTCGCCACGGTGTGAGGGGTCTCGAGGTTGGCCAAGATCCAGTCCAGATGCGGCGCGAACCCGTCGGAGCAACGCACCGGGATGGGCTGTTCGATGTACTGGCGCTGCCCGCCGTCACGCTGCGGCGCCACCACCATCCGACGCGCGATCTTGTTGGTGACCTCACTGCCCAGTTCGCGACGGACCAGATGCAGGCACGCGTCGATACCCGCGGCGGTGCCCGCGCTTGTGATCAGGTTGCCGTCGTCGACGAACAGCACGTTGCGGTCCACGCGTGCCGTGGGATATGCCCGCGCGAGTTCATCGGCGTGCATCCAGTGCGTGGTGCAGGGTCGGCTGTCCAGCAGCCCCGCCGCACCCGCGACGAAGGCGCCTGAGCAGACGGTCAGGATGATCGCACCGCGCTGTGCGGCTCGGCGGATCGCGTCGAGCGCCTCGGGCGGGTAGTCGGGTCCGGCGATGGCGGGGATGGCGACCAGGTCGGCGTTGACCAGGTCCTCGAGGCCGTGGTCGGGGATCAAGGTGGCGCCGACCGACGTCCGCACCGGCCGCCCAGGTTCCGGACCGCACACCTTGAAGTCGAAGTTCGGCACGCCATCCGCCGCCCGATCGATGCCGAACACCTCGCAGATGACGCCGAACTCGAAGACGGCGGTTCCGTCCAGCACCAGCGCGGAGACACTCTTGATCATGGCAGTATCTTATCTCCCGAGGTCACTTCTGCCACTGTTGGCGGAATGTATTCGACCGAATAATTGCTGCCATGGACATGTTGTTGACCTTCCTCATCCTCGCCGCACCTTTCGCCGTGGCCGCCGTGGCGAGCTGGTCGGCACACCGCAGCCAGCCGACCCGCGGCTACCTTCAGGGCCTCGTCGACGACCCCGACTGGTACCGCATCCAGCACGACGCCGACGCGGCACGCACCCGCTTCGAGCAGGCCCCGACGTGGCCCGTCTCAGGAGTGCGCGGCGAACGTCGCTAGAAACGCCTCGACCGCGTCCCGGTATTCCCGCGGACGGTCGTCATGCACCAGATGGCCGGCTCCGGGAACCTTCAGATACGTTGCCCGGTGGCCGATTTCACTCATCCGGGCCATCTGTCCGGGCGGGGTGACGCCGTTGCCCGCCTCGATCAGGAGCGCAGGCGCGCGCACCGACTGCCACTGGCTCCAGTAGTCCCGGGTGCCCCACTCCGCGGCGATCTGCACCCATCGCTCGGGGTCCCCGTGCAACCGCCAGCCGCCCGGGGTCCGATCGAATGCCTCCATGAAGTACTGCCCCGCGACGTCACCGAACTCATCGAATATCGCCCGCTGGGAGGTGAACTCGACGGGGAGCGCGTGCACCCACGGCTCCCAGGGACCAGTGGTGCGGCCGCGGAAGTCGGGAGCCATGTCCTCGACGATCAGCGCACGAACCAGATCGGGGTGCTCAGCTGCCACACACCACGCGTGCAGGCCTCCCATCGAGTGGCCGATCAGCGTGGCCGGACGCCCCAGCGCCGCGACGGCGTCAGCGAGGTCGGCGACGAAGCGCTCGGTGGCGATCGGCTCGGAGTCGGTCACATCGCGTCCCCTGTGCCACGGCGCGTCGTAGGTGAACACCTGTGCGGACGCCGTGAGCCACGGCAGTTGACGCGACCACGTGCTGCCACGCCCCATCAGCCCATGCACGAGGACCACGGGCTGACCCCGGCCACCCCGATCCGTCAGTAGTTCGGAACGCATGGGTCAATCCTGCCCGCAGGCGTAGCGGTAGCCTGAAGCGCATGGCAGTGGTGAAGATCAACGCGATCGAAGTTCCGCCCGAAGCTGGCCCCGAGTTGGAGAAGCGCTTCGCCAACCGTGCCCACTCCGTCGACAACCAGCCCGGATTCCTGGGCTTTCAGTTGCTCCGTCCGGTGAAGGGCGAGAATCGCTACTTCGTCGTGACGCAGTGGGAGTCCGATGAGGCCTTCCAGGCCTGGGCGGGCGGCCCCGCCGCTGAGGCACATGCCGGGCAGCGGGCGAATCCCGTGGCCACCGGCGCATCGTTGCTCGAGTTCGAGGTTGTGTTGGACGTTGCGGGGCCCGGCACCTCGTCGTAGCGCAGGCCGGTCGCGACAACGAAGGATCGGCGCTGCGCTCGCCACCGCTCTCGTCGTGACCGTGGCCTGCGGTTGTGGACACACCGGTCCGGCACCGGCCGAGGCGCGCGCATACGTCGACACGAACACACCACAGGGGCTGCGCGCCAAGCAGACCCTCGACATGATCAACTCCGATTGGCCCATCGGCACCGTCGGCGTCCGCACGCTCGCCTCACCCGACCAGGTCCAGGACGTCACGGGGAAGATGGACCGGCTGTGGTGGGACCGCCCGTTCACCGTCACCGGTGTGGACATCGGCGCGGGACACGCCACACTGCGAGTCCTCACCTCGTACGCGGTCGCGCAGACCATCGAACTGCGCACCGATGACGCGGGGCTGGTCGATCGCTTCGACGTCTCACTGCAGCGCCCCGTCATCCGGCAGTGGTCAGATATCGACGCCGAGCTGACCAAGTCGGGCGCGCGCTACTCCTACCAGGCCTCGAAGGTCACCGATGGCCGGTGCGAGGCGGTCGCGGGCACCAACCTCGACGAGTCCCTGCCTTTGGCGTCGATCTTCAAGCTGTACGTGCTGCTGGCGGTGGCGAACGCGGTCAACGCCGGGACACTGCAGTGGACCGACCAGATGACGATCACGGCGGAGGCCAAGGCCGTCGGCTCCGCGGGTCTGGACGAACTGGAGCCCGGCGCCACGGTGTCGGTGCGCGAGGCTGCCCAGCAGATGATCTCGGCCAGCGACAACATGGCCACCGATCTGCTGATCGCCCGGCTCGGACCGGGTGCGGTCGAACGCGCGCTGGCCGCAGCCGGCCACCACGACCCGGCGAGCATGACGCCGTTCCCCACCGCGCACGAGCTGTTCTCCGTCGGATGGGGTGAACCTGATCTGCGCGAGCAGTGGAAGGAGGCCACCCCACAGGGCCGCGCGCGGCTGCTCCAGCAGACCAATGAACAACCCTACGAACCGGATCCGCAGCGCACCCACACGCCCGCATCGCCGTACGGCGTCGAGTGGTACGGCAGCGCGGCCGACATCTGCCGGGTGCACGCGGCGCTGCAGGCGGCCGCCGTCGGCCCCGGCGCACCGGTGCGAGAGATCCTGTCGGCGATCCCCGGAATCGAACTCGACGGCAAGACGTGGCACTACATCGGCGCCAAGGGCGGAAACCTGCCCGGGGACCTGACGTTCAGTTGGTACGCCGAGGACCGCACGGGACAAGCCTGGGTGGTCAGCTTCCAGCTGAACTGGCCGAGGTATACGAGTCAGACGGCCGCGGGTTGGTTGCTCGCCATCGCCGAGCAGACGTTCGGGCTGATCCCCGTCCACTAGCCCGCTCAACGTGACACCACTGCGAAGAATCGGCGAAACTTTCGCAGTGCGTACACGTTCGACGACGTGGCGACCGCGTCATCGAAGTGCCTAGCCTGTCGAACGCAGCGTCCAGGCGTGCCCGCGCCGATGCATGACGGTTCGGCTGGCCGGAGCAATGTCGATGCGCCAGAACGACTTCGGTGGAGAATCGAGGGTCGCCAGGATGGCGGCGCGGATGACCGCCGGATGTGTCACGGCCACCAGTCGGCCCGGCCGGGTGCCCACGGATTCCAGCCACTCCCCAACCCGCACGATCAGGGCCACAACCGACTCGCCGCCGTGCGGTGCCTGTGTGGGATCGGTCAGCCACACCGTCAGGTCGCCGGGTGGGACCTTTGAGATCAGGCTGCCCCGCCACGCCCCGTGATCCAGATCGGCCAGCCGCGTATCGGTCTCGGCGCGCAGGCCCAGAAGTTCGGCGGTCTGCCGCGTCCGCTTCTCCGGGCCGCACCACACCGCATCGACCGGGCCCAGGTCCATTGTGGCGTCGACCTGGCGGTGGCCCAGCGCATTGAGTGGTTCGTCGGTGGGAAACCGTCCGGCTGACATGGCGTCGGTCATTGCATGCGACACCAGGGTCAGCCGGACGATCTCACTCACGGACGCTCACGCGGACCGTTCTTCTCACGCGACGGCGGGCTCTCGGCGCTTGCCCTCGAGCAGACGGGAAGCGAGCACTCCGAACACCAATCCGATCGTCGCGTAGATCACGACCTGGGTGCCCAGCGCGTAGAGCCGGAAGTCATACAGCAGGTCGGCGGGGAAACCCTCGTAGACGATCGTGCCCGCGTCGTTCTTCAGCGGTGCCGGTGTCTCATCGATGGTCGGCAGCACCAGCATCACCACGGCGACCGCCACGATGTAACCGGCGCCGGCGGCCAGCGTGGCGTTCCACGCCCCGAGCTTCTCGACGAGCCGCCCGCGCAGATAGACCGCTGCGACGAACAACGCCACCGACAGCACCACCATCAGCAGGTACAGCAGCGTCCGCTGGCGGATCGTCTCGTCGAGGCTGAGCGCGGGCGGGCTCGGCGGGTACTTCAGCGCCGGGACGATGAACGCGCTCACCAACATGCCGCCCGCAACATACAGCGACAACAGCTTGGCCGACACGTTGCCGACCCTGCCGTAGGCCACCGCGAAGACCACGGCGAACAGCGCTCCGATCGCGACGCTGAACAGCAGCACGCCAAGACCCATCCCGATGTTCATCTGGATGGCGCGGGTGAATCCCCCGCCCTCCTCACCGTGACTGTGCCCGGCGGCACCTGCCGCTGTCTCCAGGGCCTCGTGGGCCGCGCCGATACCGTCCTCGTAGCCGATGGCCAGTTCGATAACCGGCTCAAGGAAGATCCGAGCGAAGACGAACGCGAGCACTCCAGCTAGGGCGCCGGCCAGGAGGCCGCGCCCGATGATCTGTTTCTCCATATTTTTCTCTGACGTCCTTTGTCCCGGTACCGATTCGTCAGTGGCAGGGGAAGCCGAGGAGATGGCGGGCGTCGTGGATGAACTCGTGGATCGTGGTGTTGTCGGCGCCGAACACCGACGTCGCCCCCTGATCCATGCCGACGAAGTAGAGCACCAGAAGCGCGAGGAATGCGGTGGCCGACAGCCACACCGCCGCGCTGGCAGCGGAGAGGTCGATGGCGGGAGCCTTGGCCACGCGGGCCTTGGAGGGAGTCATGTCTACGTTCCTTTCGGGAATTCGCGTCCCGTATCACAGGGGTGACGGCGTCGGGTCTGACTATTCACAGTGGCGCGACCGTTCTGGATTTCCACCAGATTCCTTTATCCGTCGATTACAGCAGCATTCTATGCAGAGGGAGTGCCGGATCGAACAGTCCAGTGCCTGCGGAGACGAAAAGGGCCCCGACTCGCGTCGGGGCCCTTCCGTGATTCGTCGCTACTCGGCGGCTGTCGTCGCTCCGGCCGCGGCGCCGCCCGTTCCGGCACCAGCCAGATCGGGCTCGACGACCGGTTTGCGCGCACCGGCGAACGTGAACACCGCGTTCTCGATGTTGGCGCTCTCGCCGTCCCAGCCCTCGACGTCGACGGAGACGATCTGACCGGGGCCGATCTCCTCGAAGAGGATCTTCTCCGACAGGGCGTCCTCGATCTCGCGCTGGATGGTCCGGCGCAGCGGCCGGGCTCCCAGCACCGGGTCGAAGCCGCGCTTGGCCAGCAGCGACTTCGCCTTGTCCGTCAACTCCATGGCCATGTCCTTGGCCTTCAGCTGCTTCTCCACACGGCCGATCATGAGGTCGACCATCTGGATGATCTCCTCCTTGGTCAGCTGGTGGAAGACGATGATGTCGTCGATGCGGTTGAGGAACTCCGGGCGGAAGTGTTTCTTCAGCTCGTCGTTGACCTTCTGCTTCATCCGCTCGTAGTTGTTCTCGCCACCACCCTGGGTGAAGCCGAGCCCAACCGCCTTGCTGATATCGGACGTACCGAGGTTGGAGGTGAAGATCAGCACGGTGTTCTTGAAGTCGACCGTGCGACCCTGGCCGTCGGTGAGGCGGCCGTCCTCGAGGACCTGCAACAGGCTGTTGTAGATCTCCTGGTGGGCCTTCTCGATCTCGTCGAACAGCACGACGCTGAACGGCTTGCGACGCACCTTCTCGGTGAGCTGGCCGCCCTCCTCGTAGCCGACGTACCCGGGAGGGGCACCGAACAGCCGCGACGCGGTGAAGCGGTCGTGGAACTCGCCCATGTCGATCTGAATGAGCGCGTCGTCGTCGCCGAACAGGAACTCGGCGAGCGCCTTGGACAGCTCGGTCTTACCGACACCGGACGGGCCGGCGAAGATGAACGAGCCCGACGGGCGCTTCGGATCCTTGAGCCCCGCACGGGTACGGCGGATCGCCTTGGAGACGGCCTTGACGGCATCCTCCTGGCCGATGATCCGCTTGTGCAGCTCGTCCTCCATGCGCAGCAGGCGCGTGGTCTCGGCCTCCGTCAGCTTGAACACCGGGATGCCGGTCCAGTTGCCGAGGACCTCGGCGATCTGCTCGTCGTCGACCTCGGCGACCACGTCAAGATCACCGGAGCGCCACTGCTTCTCCCGCTCGGCGCGCTGCGCGACCAGCTGCTTCTCCTTGTCGCGCAGATTGGCGGCCTTCTCGAAGTCCTGCGCGTCGATCGCAGACTCCTTCTCGCGGCGCGCATCGGCGATCTTCTCGTCGAACTCGCGCAGGTCTGGCGGAGCCGTCATCCGGCGGATTCGCATCCGGGCGCCGGCCTCGTCGATCAGGTCGATGGCCTTGTCCGGCAGGAACCGGTCGTTGATGTACCGGTCGGCCAGTGTCGCCGCGGCGACTATCGCGCCGTCGGTGATCGAGACACGGTGGTGTGCCTCATACCGGTCACGCAGACCCTTGAGGATCTCGATGGTGTGCTCGACGGTCGGCTCGCCCACCTGAACCGGCTGGAAGCGGCGCTCGAGGGCCGCGTCCTTCTCGATGTACTTGCGGTACTCGTCGAGAGTGGTGGCACCGATGGTCTGCAGCTCACCGCGAGCCAGCTTCGGCTTGAGGATGCTTGCGGCGTCGATCGCGCCCTCGGCGGCACCCGCGCCGACGAGCGTGTGCAGCTCGTCGATGAACAGGATGATGTCGCCGCGGGTGTTGATCTCCTTGAGCACCTTCTTGAGGCGTTCCTCGAAGTCACCGCGGTAGCGGCTGCCCGCGACCAGGGAACCCAGGTCGAGGGTGTAGAGCTGCTTGTCCTTGAGCGTCTCGGGAACCTCGCCGTGCACGATGGCCTGCGCGAGACCCTCGACGACGGCGGTCTTGCCGACGCCGGGCTCACCGATCAGCACCGGGTTGTTCTTGGTGCGGCGGCTCAGCACCTGCATGACCCGCTCGATTTCCTTCTCGCGGCCGATGACCGGATCGAGCTTGCCCTCCATGGCAGCAGCGGTGAGGTTACGGCCGAACTGATCCAGGACCAGCGACGTCGACGGGTTACCCGCCTCGCCGCCACGGCCTCCGGTACCGGCCTCGGCGGTCTCCTTGCCCTGGTAGCCGCTCAGCAGCTGGATGACCTGCTGGCGCACCCGAGTGAGTTCGGCACCAAGCTTGACCAGCACCTGGGCTGCGACACCCTCGCCCTCGCGAATCAGCCCCAGCAGGATGTGCTCGGTACCGATGTAGTTGTGGCCGAGCTGCAGCGCCTCGCGCAGGGACAGCTCAAGGACCTTCTTGGCCCGCGGCGTGAAGGGGATGTGTCCGGACGGCGCCTGCTGGCCCTGGCCGATGATCTCCTCGACCTGGCTGCGCACGCCCTCCAACGAGATGCCGAGAGATTCCAGCGACTTGGCCGCCACGCCCTCGCCCTCGTGAATGAGTCCCAAGAGGATGTGCTCGGTGCCGATGTAGTTGTGATTGAGCATCCGGGCCTCTTCTTGGGCCAGGACGACGACGCGCCGTGCGCGGTCAGTGAAGCGTTCGAACATCGGTGGTTACCTGCTCTCGATCAGATAGCGCAGCTCGTCACGCGGTAGCACCGCGTCCTGCACCTGCCGTCCACTGTAGTGGGCGGCAGCCCCGGCTGCCCTGGGTGTCTCCGGCAACCGAGCGCTACGCAATTGGCCTGTTACGTGACCAACGCCAGGTAGGCGCCGAACGTTCCGCAACAAAGTCCAATCGGTACGCCACGAGCGAACGCCAATCTGCGCCCAATGACCGGCGCAGACAGAATCGGCAATGTCTGTCTACGTTGCCGTCTGCCTACGTTGCCGCGTGGAACGCGTCGATGACGTCTGCCGGGATACGGCCGCGCGTCGACACATTGTGTCCATTGCGGCGTGCCCACTCCCGGATGGCAGCGCTCTGCTCCCGGTCGATCGAGGCCCGGCCACGGCCAGTGCCCACAGATCGGCCACGTCGACGGCCGCCGACACGACGCCCCGCCTCGAGCCATTGCTTCATATCGTTGCGCAACTTCGCGGCATTCTTGGACGAAAGGTCGATCTCATAACTCACGCCATCGATCGCAAATTCGACGGTTTCGTCTGCAGCACCTTCACCGTCGAAATCATCGACCAACGTGACGGTTACCTTCTTCGCCATAAGTCCACACTGACCCTTCTGCTGCACTGACGGGTCCAACGAACCCTCACGGCAATATTGGCACAAGAACTCAAATCATTCAACAAGTATGATATCTGGAGATCAGTTCCCGTGACGACGGACAATCGGGAACAAAACCGTCTCCCTAATCGACAAGCCCGTCAATGCCATCAATAATCGGTCGATACCCATTCCCGTTCCCGTGGTGGGCGGCATGGCGTACTCCAATGCGGTCAGGAAATCCTCGTCGAGAAGCATTGCCTCGTCGTCACCCGCCGCGGCGGCACGGGCCTGAGCCGCGAATCGCTCGCGTTGGATCACCGGATCAATGAGTTCGGAGTATCCCGTCGCCAGCTCGAACTTGCGGATGTAGAGATCCCACTTCTCGGTGACACCGGGAATGGTGCGGTGTTCACGTGTGAGAGGCGACGTCTCGACAGGGAAGTCCCGCACGAACGTTGGGGCCCACAGCTTGTCGCCGACCTGGTGCTCCCAGAGCTCCTCGACCAGCTTGCCGTGGCCGAAACCGCGGTCTCGGGGAATCTCCACGCCGAGGCCATCCGCGATCGCCCACAACCGATCGACACCGGTGTCCGGGGTGATCTCCTCACCCAGGGCCGATGACAGGGACGGGTACATTTCCACCATGTCCCATTCGCCGTCGAGATCGTAGGTGGACCCGTCGGGCAGCGGGACGTTTCTGGTGCCAATCGCCTCGTCGGCGACCTCCTGAATAAGCTCCCGCGTCACGATCGCAGAATCGTCGTAGGTGCCGTACGCCTGATAAGTCTCCAACATCGCGAATTCCGGCGAATGCGTGGAATCCGCGCCTTCGTTACGGAAAACCCGATTCAACTCGAAGACTCTCTCGAATCCTCCGACCAAGCATCGCTTGAGGAACAACTCAGGTGCGATCCGGAGGAACAGGTCGGTGTCGAGGGCATTCGAGTGGGTGACGAATGGCCGCGCCGCGGCACCGCCGGCGAGCGTCTGCAGTATCGGCGTCTCGACTTCGAGAAATCCGCGGCGCTCCAGTGCGGAGCGAACGGCACGGACAACCGCGATGCGCTGGCGGGCAATGCTGCGCGCCTCCGGGCGGACGATCAGATCGACGTAACGCTGACGGACCCGCGACTCCTCACTCATCTCCTTGTGCGCGACAGGGAGTG
The DNA here is from genome assembly GCF_055419205.1 of Mycobacterium sp. IDUB_39. Classification (NCBI taxonomy): domain Bacteria; kingdom Bacillati; phylum Actinomycetota; class Actinomycetes; order Mycobacteriales; family Mycobacteriaceae; genus Mycobacterium; species Mycobacterium sp. IDUB_39. Next base: position 545,490 of record NZ_JBVAXF010000005.1, on the reverse strand, counting down.
GCCGCAGAGCCTTCGAGATTATTTGCCACGAATCCGCAAGCACAGAAAGTTCACCGCGACGGGAGCTGATCACCTCGCCGTGCACGAAGACGATGTCGGCAAGATCGACATCGCCCTTCCACGCATCGAGGGATTCCTGGCCGACCTTGTCGAGGCTTAGCATCACCTGGAGTTGGGTGCCGTCGCCCTCCTGCAGCGTCGCGAAGCACAACTTCCCAGAATTGCGGGCGAACACCACGCGCCCGGCGACACCCACGTACTCGCCCGTCTCGACCGCGGGCTCGAGGTCGGGGTAGGAAGCCCGAACCTCGGCGAGGGTGTGGGTACGTGGCACCTCCACCGGGTACGGGTCGCGGCCCTCGGCGAGCAGTCGCTCCCGTTTGGCCTGACGGATCCGAAACTGCTCGGGGACGTCGGACTCGAGATCATCTGCAGTGCTCACGACGTGCCAGCTTAAATGAAGTCGCGCCCGGGCCCACCGACGCGACCGCTGAGGCCACGCTCCTCACGCCCAGGCGCGGTTAGCGCTTGGCCCGTTGGTTGTCTCTATTGCGCTCGAACACCATGCGCAGCCCGTCCAGTGTCAGGTGCTTGTCGTAGTGCTCAACGGTGCGCAGATCGGGCAGCACCAGCGGCGCGGTGTGTCCGGTCGCCACGACCGCGACGTCGTCGCCGCCGAATCCGTCGATATCGTCGCGGATCCGGTTCACCAACCCGTCGACCAGACCGGCGAAGCCGAACACCGCACCGGACTGCATCGACTCCACGGTGTTCTTGCCGACGACCGAACGCGGCCGAGTCAGCTCGACTCGGCGCAGCGCGGCCGAGCGCGCCGCGGCCGCATCCGAGGACACCTGCACGCCGGGGGCTATGGCACCGCCCAGGAACTCCCCCTTGGCCGACACGACGTCAACGCATATCGACGAGCCGAAGTCGACGACGATCGCGGCACCGCGGAACCGGTGATAGGCGGCAAGACAGTTGACGATGCGGTCGGCCCCAATATCCTTCGGGTTGTCGACGAGCAGCGGAATACCGGTTCGCACACCAGGTTCGATGAGCACGTGCGGAACAGAGGGCCAGTACTGCTCGAGCATCACCCTGATCTCGTGCAGCACCGACGGCACCGTGGACAGCCCGGTGGCGCCGGTGAGGCGTTCGGCGTCGTCGCCGATCAGGCCGTCGATGGTGAGCGCCAGCTCATCGGCGGTGACCTCCGACTCGGTGCGAATTCGCCAGTTGTGCACCACCTTCGCGTGGTCACCCGAGCCCGATATCAGCCCGACGACGGTGTGGGTGTTGCGGACGTCGATAGCGAGTAGCACGGTCTACCGCGGGGACATCAGGCCGGCGGCGTTGGCCGGCACGTGGGCGGGATCGACACCGAGGTCGATCTGGCGGTTCTGTCCGTCGACGAAGACGATCCGGGGCTCATACGACCGGGCCTCGGCATCCGCCAGCGTGGCATAGGCGATCAGGATCACCAGATCGCCAGGGTGAATCAGGTGGGCCGCCGCACCGTTGATCCCGATGACGCCGCTGCCGCGTTCACCGGTGATGGCATAGGTCACCAAGCGGTTGCCATTGTCGATGTCGACTATGGTCACCTGCTCGCCCTCGAGCAGGTCGGCCGCGTCCATCAGATCCTCGTCGATGGTCACCGATCCGACGTAGTGCAGGTCCGCCTGCGTCACCGTCGCCCGGTGAATCTTTGACTTCAGCATTGTGCGGAACATCAATTCCTCCAGGGCAATTCGTGGTTCCTATCCGACTCGACCCGGGAGTGCCCGTCGATGCCGGCGGATGCGCCGATGTCGATCGCGATATTGTCCAGCAGCCGCGTTCGCCCGAGCCTGCCCGCCACCAGCAGGCGGGCAACCCCCTCGGCGGGTGGTGGCCCCAGCCAGGTGTCGCGGATCTCGATGTACTCGACGTCAATGGCCGGCACCTCGTCGAGGACGGCCCGGGCCGCATCCAATGCGGCGTCCACACCGCGCGACGCGGCGTACATACCTGCCAGCAGCGCAGCGGACAACGCACCCGCGTGTTCGCGTTGCACGTCGTCGAGATAGGCGTTGCGCGAGGACATCGCGAGTCCGTCGGGTTCCCGCACGATGGGTACCGCGACGATCCGCACGTCGAGATTGAAGTCGTCGGCCATCTGCCGGACCAGCACCAACTGCTGGTAGTCCTTCTCGCCGAAGAACGCCCGGTCCGGTCGCGCGATCTGCAGCAGCTTGAGAACGACGGTCAGCATGCCCGCGAAATGCGTTGGCCGCGAATCGCCTTCGAGTTCGGCACCCAGCGGGCCCGGCAGGACCGTGGTGCGCTGGCCCGCCGGATACATGTCGGCGGCCGTCGGTGTGAAGGCGATCTCGACGCCCTCCGCCCGCAACAGCGCGAGGTCCGCGTCCAGCGGACGCGGATAGGCATCGAGGTCCTCACCGGCGCCGAACTGCAAGGGGTTCACGAAGATCGACACCACGACGACGGAGCCCGGCACCCGCTTGGCGGCGCGCACCAAGGAGAGGTGCCCGTCGTGCAGCGCGCCCATCGTGGGCACCAGCATGACGCGGCGACCGGTCGCGCGCAGGGCACGCGAGACATCGGCCATCTCGCTCGGTCGCGAGTAGACGTTGAGTTCGCCCGGGTTGAACTTGGGCGGTTTGCGAGTACTCAGGGCTTCTCCCCGGGATCGGTGGTCAATACGGCGAATACGTCTTCGGAGGCGTGCGCCCGCTGCGCGGTACGCAGCGAGTTCGCCCGGTATGCCTGCCCGAGTTCGGGATCGGCTTCGGCGAAGGCCAGCAGGTGTGCGCGCACAGCCGATGCGTCACCGCGGGCCACGGGGCCCGTCAGAGCACTCTGGCCGCGGCGCAAGGCGTTGTCGAGCGATGCCCGAGCCAATGGGGCGATGACCCGCTCGGCGAGCCCGCCCGGGCCGTCACCGACGAGTTCCTGGCCCAGCAGTTCCTGTCCCCGCAGCGCGACGCGCAGTGCCTCGACGGCGTCAAGCACCACGGTGCTGACGTGATTGCCCGCGTGTGCAAGAGCTGCGTGGTACAGCGTTCGGGCGTTCTCCCGCACCCGGAACGGCTCACCGCCGATCTCGAGGACCAGGGACTGCGCGATGGCGTAGCCGACCTCGTCGGCCGCGGTGATACCGAAGCAGGACTCCGATAGCCGGGCGATGTCCTCGTCGGCTCCGGTGAAGGTCATCGCCGGGTGGATCGCCAGCGGGATGCAGCCCTGTTCGGTGAGGGGGTTCAGCAGCGTGACGCCGTTGGCTCCCGAGGTGTGGACGACGATGGTGCCCGGTCGGACCGAGCCGGTGGCCGCCAGGCCCGACACCAGGCCCGACAGTTCGGCGTCGGGCACCGCCAGCAGCAACAATTCAGCGCGGCGCGCAACCTCGTCCACGGGTAACACTGGGGAATCGGGCAGTCGCTGCTCGGCGCGCCGCAGCGAGGCACTCGATATGGCGCTGCAGGCCGCCACGACGTGTTCGGCCCGTTCGAGCGCTACCCCGAGAGCCGTACCCACCCGACCTGCGGAGATGATGCCCACCGCGAGACGGGCAGGGCGGAATGCGTTGGGGGTCCCCACTGCGACGACCTCGCTGACGTCATGAGTTAACTCGTTCCAGTCCCGCTCCACGGGTACCGGACGGACGCCAAGAGACTAGCTCACTCCTCGCGACGACGGCGCCTGCCGCCTCCCGTCGCGCTTCCCTGCAGCCGTGCCAGCAACTCCGATGCAGGCAGGCCACCGCTGTGCTGCCCTTCCGGTTCGCTGGGTTCCTCGCGTTCCTGGGGTTCTTCCGGGCCGCGGTGCCGCGACGGGCGCGGCTCCTCGGGCTCGCGGGGCGCCGGCGGCGCAGCGGTCGCGAGGGTGGGCGGCGACGGCCGGCCCGGATCCTGCCCGGGAGATGAGTGCCGTGCCCGACGCGCCGGCTCCGAGGCCGCCGGGTCCTGAGGCGTCCAGTGTCTGCCGCCGGCCCCGGGCCCGGTCGGAGGCGGTGTCATGGCGGGAGGTGTCATGGCGGGAGGCGGTGTCACGGTCGGAGGCACGAGGGGTGCGGCGGGAGTTGATGGGAGCTCGGCCCCGTTGTCCACCGTCGGGGCGACCCAGTTGCTGCCCGGGGTGCCTGCGGGGATGAACTCGCCCTCGGCCGGTACGGGCCGCCACCCGGTCGAGGTGGCGGCGGGTTCGGGATCCGTGGTGTGTCGACCGGGACGCTCGGGTTCCTGCCACGGCGAACGCGCCGCGGGCTGCTGCACGGGCGGTGGCGGTGGCGGCAGCACCGTGGCAGGCGGGGTCGTCGGTGGTGCGGACACCGGAGGCTGGGAGGGCAACCACGGACGCGCGGCCTCGGACGCCGCAGGGGCGGGCGCCGGCTCGGGTTTCCACGTCGGCGGCGCTACCGGCGGCGGTGGCGGCGGTGGCGGGGTTGCCGGCGGCCGTGACGGTGTCACCGGTGGCGGTGTTACCGGTGGCGGCGTCGGCTGGGCCGCCGGGGCTTGCCAGCGCGATGCCGGGTCGACCTCGGACGGCCGCCGATGCGCACCAGCGGCCGGCTGCACGGCCCAATCGGGTTCCGACGGCGGTGGCTCGACGGGGACGTCGATGATCGGGCTCTCCTCGGTATTGGGGTCGGCCGCGTCAGCATCCTCGGTGTCGATACGGCTGCTTATGACGCGGCCCGGCGCGACACGCTCGGTCTCCAGCGCGGGGCGGTGCGCCAGATCGGTGTCGAAGAGGATCTCGAGGTTCGCACGCAGTGCCGCGAGTTCGGCGCGCAGGCTGGCCACCTCGTCGGCGGCCTGCGACCGCATCTCGGAGGCCAGCTCACGTCGCACTGCGGACTCGACGGACAGTTCGTACTCGCGGCGCGCCGAGATCTCGCGATCGAGCTGCAAGTCGTAGACGAGTTTGAGGTCACGGGCCCTGGCGGAGTCGACGTCGGCCTGCCTGCGGTAGATGAAGGACACGAACGCCGCGACCACTGCGGCCCACAGTGCGACAATCACGGCAAGCTTCAGCAGCTCAACGCGATTGGTGAACACCAGCGCAGAACTGGCCAGAATGGCGAGCACCAGCAACGTCGTCATAAGCGCCCAACCCGGCCTCCGGGTGGCGCGCCGCGAGCGCGTCCCACGAGTCGGATCGGTCATGGGCCGACTGTACCGGTCACAGCTCACATCGCGTGTCGACCAGTTCGGCGATTCGGCGCTCCGACCTTGGAGATCGGCTACTCCGGAACGCCATCCGGGTCCTCGGAGTGGTCCTGCGGAGACTTGCAGCAATGCTGGAGCCAGAGCGCCCCGATCACCAGAGCCAGTGCGCTCAACGCCGCGACTACGGCACCCGCGGTGTCCTCGCCCGCCACCCTGATCACGTGTCGACGCGGGAGCAGATAGACGATCACGCCGATCCACCAGCCGAGTACCACCGCCCCCATCCACGCCGACGCCTTCGCGATGGTGACCGCACGCGCCACGGCCAACGGGTGCACCCGCCCGCGTCCTGGCCCGATCTCACCGGCGCCGATCTTCGACCGGATGTAGAACCCCCACCCGGCCTCGGCGGCCCCGACCAGGAGAAGCGATAACCCGGTCCACACCGTCAGCGGCGGGAACCACCGGTACAGGCCGATCACCAGGATGTAGCCGGCGACGGCCGCGATCAGGGTCGCCACCGTCAGGTCACGCTTGCGGGTCGGTCCCATCAGAGAGCCAACGCCAGATCGACTTGGCGCACGCCCGCCCGCTCGTCGGCGTCGATGGCCTCGAGCAGACGTGCGACGGGTGTCGTCTCACAGGCCACCGTCAAAGTGGCCGACGGATCCACTGCCAGCCAGGGGGCCAGCACGAAGGCCCGCTGATGTGCCAACGGATGCGGCAGGGTTAGTTCCTCGTCGTCAGACGTCACCTCGGCCGAGCCGTCATGGCACGTGATGATGTCGACGTCGAGTGTGCGCGGGCCCCAATGCACCTCGCGGACACGGTCGGCTGCGCGCTCGAGTTCCTGGCCACGCTGCAGCCACGCCCGAGCGTCCAACGCCGGATCGTCGGCGATCACCACGGCGTTGAGGAAGGGGCCCTGTTCGACACCACCCCACGCTGGGGTCTCATAGACCGGGGACACGGCCCGCACCGCGGCACCCAGACCGTCCACCACCGATTGCAGCCGGGCCAGGCGATCGCCGAGGTTCGATCCGATGGACAGCACGACTCGAGTCACTCGGGGCCACCCCTGCCGGAGCGCCTGGACCTGCGAGCCACAACGGCAACATCGCTGAACGACAACGGGATCGGTGCGTGCGGCTTGTGCACCACCACCTCAACGGCGTGCACTCGTGCATCGACCATGACGTCCTCGGCGATCTCGGCGGCGACCGTCTCGATCAGGTTTCGCGGCGGTCCGGCAATGATGTCCGCCGCGCGCTGCGCCAACGATCCGTAGTCGAGGGTGTCGGCCAGGTCATCGCTGGCGGCCGCGACGGCGAGGTCGACCCACACCGTCAGATCCACGACGAAGTCCTGGCCCTCGACCCGCTCGTGCTCGAACACACCGTGGTTTCCTCGAACGGTTAAGCCGCGCAGCTCAATTCGATCAGCCATGGTCGCCGACACCCTCCACATCGCTTCGCCCCTGCCAGGCACCGAGGACCTTCAGTGCGTCCACCGACGCACGCACATCGTGCACTCGAACACCCCAGGCGCCGTGCAGCGCGGCCAGCGCGGAGATCACCGCGGTGGCCGTCTCCCGGCCGTCCGGTGGTCGTGCCTGGCCCGTGGACTCGGCGAGCAGCGTTCCGAGGAACCGCTTGCGTGACGCCCCCACCAGGACCGGGATTCCGGTGGCGACCAGATCGGGCAGCGCCCGCAGCAGCGCCCAGTTGTGGGCGGCGGACTTCGCAAAGCCCAGACCCGGATCGATGATCAGGTTGGCGGGGTCAACACCGGCTGCCACGGCGGCGTCAACGGCGGCCAGGAGTTCGGTGCGCACATCGGTGACCACGTCGCGATAGTCGGGCACCTGGTGTGGCTCACCGGCGTCCAGCGAACGCCAGTGCATCAGCACCCACGGCACTCCGGCGTCGGCGAGCAGTGGGGCCATGGCCGGGTCGGCGCGCCCACCGGAAACGTCGTTGACGATGCTGGCGCCGCTCTCCAACGCGGCCCGCGCCACGTCGGCGTGCATGGTGTCGATGCTGACCGTGATCCCCTGCTCGGCAAGCTCTTTGACGACGGGAAGCACACGGGCGGTCTCCACGGATGCCTCGATCCGCACCGCGCCGGGTCGGGTCGACTCGCCGCCGACGTCGATGATCTGCGCACCCTCGGCAGCCAGTGCCAAACCGTGCTCGACGGCCCGCTGCCTGTCGAGAAAAAGTCCGCCGTCGGAGAAGGAGTCATCGGTGACGTTGACGACTCCCATCACCAGAGCGCGTGTCAGGGTCACCGTCGCAGAATCAGGTCCAGCGCCTCGGCCCGTGATGCGTTGTCGACCTTGAACTGACCGCGCACTGCCGATGTCGTGGTGATGGCGCCGGGCTTGCGAACACCACGCATCGCCATGCACAGATGCTCGGCCTCGATCACGACGATGGCACCACGTGGATTGAGCCTGCGCATCAACCCGTCCGCGACCTGAGCGGTCAGCCGCTCCTGCACCTGCGGACGCTTCGCGTAGAGGTCTACGAGCCGCGCGATCTTGGACAGGCCCGTCACGCGCCCGTCAACGCCCGGGATGTAGCCGACGTGCGCGACCCCGTGGAACGCCACCAGATGATGCTCACACGTGGAGTACATCGGGATTTCCTTGACCAGGACGAGTTCGTCGTGCTGCTCGTCGAACGTGGTGTCCAGCACGTGGTCGGGATCGATGTAGAGGCCCGCGAACATCTCCTGGTACGCGCGCGCCACCCGCGCCGGGGTGTCGATCAGTCCGTGCCTGTCGGGATCCTCACCGACCGCGATGAGCAACTCACGGACTGCCGCCTCGGCACGGGCCTGGTCGAACGCCGGGGGCGCAGTGTGCCGCACCGGGTCGATCTCCGACCGCGTCATCTGGTCACTCCGTTCGTATCAGCCCGGTGGGGGTGGGTTGGGCTGGTCGCCGGACCGGCCGTCTCCCTGTTCGTCTTGCGGGGGGCTCGGCGTCCGGTTCGGATCGTGTGAGCGCCCCTGCGGGACGTGTGGCCCGGGCTGCGGGTACGGCTGATACTGCGGATACGGCGGTTGGCCGCCTGGCTGCGGCGCCCACCCCGACGGCGGCGGTGGCGGTGGCGGATACCACTGCCCCTGCTGGCCCGGGTGACCTTGCTGGCCTGGCCGAGGTGGCCAGCCCGGTGCGTGCCAACCGGCGGGGGCGCCGTAGTCGGGCTGGGTCTGCCCGGCACTGTCGGGCGCGCCGTTGGCGGGGGCACCGTTGGGCCATCCGCCGTGGGCGCCCTGCCCGTTGACACCGGTCCCGTTGCCGCCGGAGCCATTCGGGCCGCCGGGGCCGTATGGCCCTCCGGCCGCCTCGGCGGCGCGCGAGGCGGCCGCGATGGCCGCCTTGAACGCCGGCTCCGGAGCGGGCTTCGGCCACTCCTCGCCGCGTTCGATGGCGAGTTCACCGGGAGTCTTGATGGGCGGCTTGTCCGACGGCACGCGGCCCCCGAAGTCGTCGAACATCGTGAGCCGGGGCCGCTTCTGGACATCACCGAAGATCGCCTCGAGTTCGACGCGGTGCAGCGTCTCCTTCTCGAGAAGCTCACCGGCGAGGATGTCGAGCACGTCGCGGTACTCCGACAGGATCTCCCACGCCTCGGTGTGGGCGGCCTCGATGAGCTTGCGGACCTCGTCGTCGATGATCTGCGCGACCTCGTGGCTGTAGTCGGCTTGCGTGCCCATCGTGCGACCCAGGAACGGGTCACCGTGCTCGGTGCCGTAGCGGACCGCACCCAGCTTGGCACTCATGCCGTACTCGGTGACCATGGCGCGCGCGATCTTGGTGGCCTGCTCGATATCGGACACCGCGCCCGTCGTCGGCTCCCGGAACACCAGTTCCTCGGCGGCACGACCACCCATCGCGAACACGAGCCGGGCGATCATCTCTGACCGGGTCATCAGACCCTTGTCGTCCTCCGGAACGGCGACCGCGTGGCCGCCCGTGCGACCGCGGGCCAGGATCGTGACCTTGTAGATCGGCTCGATATCGGGCATCGCCCATGCCGCCAGGGTGTGACCACCCTCGTGGTAGGCGGTGATCTTCTTCTCATGCTCGCTGATGATGCGGCCCTTGCGGCGCGGCCCGCCGACGACACGGTCGACGGCCTCCTCCAGTGCGGCGCCGGTGATGACGGTGCCGTTCTCACGGGCGGTCAGCAGGGCGGCCTCGTTGATGACGTTGGCCAGATCGGCGCCGGACATGCCGACGGTGCGCTTGGCCAACCCGTCGAGATCGGCGTCAGGGGATATCGGCTTGCCCGCCGAGTGCACGCGCAGCACCGCGCGCCTGCCCGCGATATCGGGGTTGGACACCGGGATCTGACGGTCGAAGCGGCCCGGCCGCAGCAGCGCGGGATCGAGGATGTCGGGTCGGTTCGTGGCGGCGATCAGGATGACGCCCTGACGGTCGCCGAACCCGTCCATCTCGACCAGCAGCTGGTTGAGCGTCTGCTCGCGTTCGTCGTGGCCTCCGCCCATACCTGCGCCACGCTGACGACCGACGGCGTCGATCTCGTCGACGAAGATGATGCACGGGCTGTTCTGCTTGGCCTGGTCGAACATGTCGCGAACGCGGGAGGCACCCACGCCGACGAACATCTCGACGAAGTCCGATCCGGAGATCGTGTAGAACGGGACCTCGGCCTCACCCGCGACGGCGCGCGCCAGCAGCGTCTTGCCGGTACCGGGCGGACCGTAGAGCAGCACACCCTTGGGGATCTTGGCGCCGAGCGCCTGATACCGGGTCGGGTTCTGCAGGAAGTCCTTGATCTCGTAGAGCTCCTCGACCGCCTCGTCGACGCCCGCGACGTCGGCGAACGTGGTCTTGGGCATGTCCTTGCTCAGCTGCTTGGCCTTGGACTTGCCGAAGCCGAAGCCCATCCGTCCACCCGACTGCATGCGGGAGAACATCACGAACAGGCCGACCAGCAGGAGCAGCGGCAACAGGTAGATCAACAGCGAGCCCAGCACACTGCCCTGGTTGACGACGGTGTTGACCTTGGCGTTCTTGGCGTTCAGTGCCTCGAACAGCTGCACCCCGTACCCCGTGGGGTACTTGGAGATGATCTTGTTGCTGTTCTCGGTGTCGCCGTTGCCGTTCTTCAGGTCGAGACGCACCTGCTGCTCGCGGTCATCGATCTGGGCGCTGTCGACGTTGTCGGCATTGACCTGCGCGATCGCCACCGAGGTGTCGACGGGCTTGTACCCACGAGTGTCGTCGCTGAAGTAGAAGAAGGACCACCCCAGCAGCAACACGACCGCTATCGCGCTGAGGGTGCGGATGACGTTCTTTCGGTTCATCGTTGTTTTTGGCCGACTGGCGCTACGTCGGCCTGGTCCTTCCGGTACTCACAGTTTGGGTTGTTCAAGGCTACCGCTTGCCCAACGTCGCACGGTCGCCGCCGGGTTCCCACCAACCCGATCCACCCACCGCCGCGCTCGGCCGCTGTGCTTGGCTGAGCCCGTGGTCGCCCCCATCGAACGCTACGTCGAGGTCAACGGGGTGCGGCTGCGGGTCACCGAGGCCGGTGAGCGCGGCGCGCCGGTGGTCCTCCTCGTACACGGCTTCCCCGACCTCGCCTACGCCTGGCGCCATCAGGTGCAGGCACTGGCCGATGCCGGATTCCACGTGCTGGCACCCGATCAGCGTGGCTACGGGGGCTCGTCGCGACCCGAGGCCGTCACCGACTACGACATCATCGCCCTGACCGGCGATCTCGCCGGGCTGCTGGATGACGTCGGCGCCGAACAGGCGGTCGTTGTCGGCCACGATTGGGGCGCCATCCTCACCTGGCACTTCCCGCTGCTCTACCCCGACCGGGTGACGGCCGTCGCCGGGCTGAGCATGCCACCGGTGCCGCGGCCCAAGCGCCCACCGACCGAGGCGCTGCGACGGACGTTCGGCGAGCACTTCTTCTACATGCTTCATTTTCAGCAACCCGGTGTGGCCGACGCCGAGATGGACCGCGATCCGGCGACGACCCTGCGGCGGATCATGAGCGGCACCGATCCGGACGACCCGTCCGCCGCGACTCGTATGCACGCACCGGGACCGCTGGGGTTCATCGACCGGATTGCCGAACCCGGCGGGTTGCCACCGTGGATCGGCCGCCGCGAGTTCGACCACTACGTCGCGGAGTTCACCCGCACGGGATTCACCGGCCCGCTGAACTGGTATCGCAACCTCGATCGCAACTGGGAGCTGACGGCGGTGATGCCGGCGACCACCATCACCGTGCCCGCGCTGTTTGTCGGCGGTTCGGCCGATCCGGCGCTGACGGTCAACCGGCCCGCCCGGGCGCGCGAGGTCGTCACCGGTGACTACCGCGAGGTGATGATCCCCGGCGCCGGGCACTGGCTGCAGCAGGAGCGCCCCGACGAGGTCAACGCGGCCTTGCTCGAGTTCATCGGCGCACACGGATCAGATCTGTAGGGTGCGGGGTATGCCAGTCCGTATGCCGTTGTGCGCGTGGATGAAGAAGCCCTCCCGGATCCTCGTTCTCGCCGCGGCGGGGCTGATGGTGGCCGGCCTCTCGGCGTGTGACGCCTCCCCCGCATCGCCGGTCTCCGGACCCGACGGACCCGTTCCCCGGCAGGTCACCGTGGTGGGTGAGGGCAAGGTCCAGGGCGCACCCGACACCGTCACGGTCAACGCCGCGATCGAGTCGACCGCACCGGATGCCACCGCCGCGATGAACCAGACGAACGAGCGCATGACCGCGGTGATCGACGCCGTCGCGGGTCAGGGCATCGACCGCAAGGACATCAGCACCACTGACGTCAGCCTGTCGCCGCAGTACGGGGACAACTCCGTCATCACCGGTTACCGGGCGAGCAATTCGATCGCGGTGAAGATCCGCAGTATCGATGCCGCGTCGCCGACAATCACGGCGATTCAAACCACCGGCGGCAACGCCACTCGGATCAATTCCGTCAGCTTCTCCATCGAGGACAACTCCCAGCTGGTGAAGGACGCCCGCGCCCGCGCGTTCAACGACGCCAAGGATCGTGCCCAGCAGTACTCGCAGCTGTCGGGTCTGGGCCTGGGCGACGTCATCTCGATCTCCGAGGTCGATTCGGGCAGCACACCGCCGCCGACGCCGATGCCACGCTTCGAGGCGATGCAGGCCGATGCGCCGCTGCAGCCCGGCGAGCAGACCGTCGGGTTCTCGGTGACGGTGGTCTGGGAGCTGCGCTAGGCCGGGCCTACGCCGGGACCTATCCCCCGGTCGCTTCGCTCCTGCCCGCCGGTGAAATCTGCACCGGAATCCCGCTCAGCACAGACGTTCCCGACAACGGATCCAGCGACGTGCCGTCGTTGAGCTGATTGACATTCACCCCGGCCTGCCCCGCGGCGACGGCCTGTCTGGTTCCGCTCTGGCCGTGGCCCCACCCGTGCGGCAGGGAGACGACGCCGCGGCGGATGGTGTCGGTGATCTCGACGGGGGCCTCGAGTTCACCACCGGGACCCTTGATGCGGGCCCAGTCGGTGACGCCGAGTTCGGCCGCGTCGGCCGGGTGCATGCGCAGCGTGCAGCGGTTGGTGCCGCCGGCCAGCGCGGGCACGTTGTGCATCCAGCTGTTGTTGGACCGCAGATGGCGACGGCCGATCAGCACGAAATCGTCCACGCCGCGGTCCAGTGAGGCCGCCAGCCGCGCCACGTCGGCAACCAGCGCCGCGGGCGCGAGTTCCACCTTGCCCGACGGGGTGCGCAGCACCTCGGTCAGCCGGGGCCGCAACGCGCCGAGGTCGATTCCGTGTGGGGCGTCCTTGAGCCGCTGCAGCGTGAGCCCCTCTGGGTTCGCGCCGAACCAGTCGCCGTACGGGCCGAGGCGCAGCATCATGTCGAGCCTGCGCTCGTACCCTCGCCCCGACGCCAGCATGGCGGTCAGCTCCTCGGGGTCGCGGCCCGCCACGGGTGAGTCGGGGTCGGCGGTCTCCTTGGCCAGTGTCATCGCGATGACCTGCTCGTCGACGAGCGCCGGATCGGCGAACGGGCCCATCCCGTACAGGACAAGCGCGAGGCGCGCCAGGATCTCCGGCTCGTCGGGTTGATCCGGCGCGAGCTCGATGGCAGGCGGCGAGTAGCGGGCGTTGTTGCGCACCGGCGTGTTGCTCAATGCGACGTCGAAGTGGGCGCTACGCGACGGCGGCGGTGGCGGCAGGATGACGTCGGCGTGCCGGGTGGTCTCGTTGAGGTAGGGGTCGACGCTGAGCATGAAGCCGACTGCGTCGAGCGCATGGCTCAGGCGGTCACCGTCGGGCGCCGACAGCGCGGGGTTGCCCGCGACGGTGATGATCGCCGTGGGCTGCCCGTCACCGGGTGTCTCGAGTTCCTCCGCCAACGCGGCGGCGGGCAGTTCGGAGAGCACCTCGGGATGTCCGGAGACCCGGCTGTGCCACCGACCGGTGCGAAAACCCCTGCCCGGCTTGGGCGGTCGCGGCGCGGGCCCGACGGGCGACTGCGGGAACATCGCACCACCGACCCGGTCGAGATTCCCGGTCAGGATGTTGATGACGTCGATGAGCCAGCTGCCGACGGTGCCGAACTCCACGGTCGAGGTGCCGATCCGGCCGTACACCGCAGCGCTCGGGGCGGCGGCCAGTTCACGTGCCACGGTGCGGATCTCCTCGGCGGGCACACCGCAGTGCGCGGCGACCGTCTCGGGCGCGAACCCCGCCGACAGGACGGCGACGTCCTCGAGGCCTTCGACGTGACGCTCAAGTCCACCCAGGTCGTCGGACACCAGGCCCTCGTCGAAGAGCGTGTGCACGATGGCGAACAGAAGCGCGGCGTCGGTTCCGGGCCGCGGTGCGATGTGGTGGTCGGCCAGCTCCGCGGTTCGGGTGCGGGCCGGGTCGATGACGACGAGGCGCCCGCCGCGGCGGCGCATCGCCTTGAGCTTCCCGCCGAAGTCCGCGGCGGTGGCCAGGCTCCCGTTGGACACCAGCGGATTGGCGCCGATGACGACGAGGTGATCGGTTCGGTCGAGGTCGGGCACGGTGAACGCGAGCGGATTGCCGAACATCAGCCCGAGCGCGACGTGTTTGGGCATCTGGTCCAGCGTGCTCGCGGAGAAGGTCAGATGAGTGCCGAGACCCTTGATGATCAGCGGCAGATAGAGCGCGCCGGCGATGGTGTGCGCGTTCGGATTGCCGATGTAGACCGCGACCGACTGTCCGCCGTGCTCGCGCAGTACGGCGCCGAGACCGTCCGCGGCCGCCTGGAAGGCCTCGTCCCAGCTGACCTCGACGAGCACGCCGTCCCGGCGGATCAGGGGTGCGGTCAGACGATCGGGGTCGGCGTCGAGTTCTCCGAAGCTCGCACCCTTGGGGCAGATGAACCCGGCGCTGAAGACGTCGTCGCGGTCACCGCGGGCCGATGTCACCCGGCCCGTGTCGATCGTGAGGGTCAGGCCGCACGTCGCCTCGCAGAAGGGACAGATGCGCAGTGCCGTATGGACGTCCGCGCCGGATTCGACTCCGGTTTCCGTTCGAGCCATATCGCACGCTGCCCTTCGTCAGGAGTCTGAGTACACCTTGGGGTCGAGGGTGCCGATGTAGGGCAGATCGCGATAGCGCTCGGCGTAGTCGAGCCCGTAACCGACGACGAACTCATTGGGGATGTCGAAGCCGACGTAGGTGATGTCGACGTCGGCGCGCACGGCATCGAGCTTGCGCAGCAGCGTGCACACGGCCAGTGACCTGGGGCCGCGGGTGGCGAGGTTGCGCAGCAGCCACGACAGCGTCAGCCCGGAGTCGACGATGTCCTCGACGATCAGCACGTCGCGGCCGTTGATATCGCGATCGAGGTCCTTGAGGATGCGCACCACACCGGATGACGATGTGGCCGAGCCGTAGGAACTCACCGCCATGAACTCGAGCTGCGTGGGGATCGGGATCGCCCGCGACAGGTCGGTGACGAACATGACGGCACCCTTGAGCACCGTGACGAGGAGCAAGTCCTGACCGTCGTCCCCGATGGCGTCGCGGTACACGGATGCGATCTGGTCACCCAGCTCAGCGGTCCGCGCTTGAATCTGCTCCTCGGAGAGGAGCACCGACTTGATGTCACCGGGGTACAGGTCGGCGGCACGATGCGCTGGCACGGCACCAGCGTGCCACGTCGGGACGCCTGCGACCAATACGACCGAGCAAGCGCTTCCGCTCACACGAGTTCGCGGGTCAGCTCGAGCCGTCCGTCGCGACGCACGGCGACGAGTCGCTCGCGGTGCAGCGGTGATCCGACAGCGACGCCACCCTGTCCCCGCCACCCGGTGACCAGGACGTCGATACCGCGAATCTGCTTGTCGGTCAGGCCCGTCGCGCCGCCGGTCAGCAGCCAGCCACGGATCACCCGGCGCCGGACCGACGCGGGCAGCCCGATCAGGTCGGTGATCGCCAGGCCGGCCCCTGGCGCGCACCCGGCCAGCACGTCATGCGCGATGGCGTCGAGGGTCTCGGTGTCCTCGCGCAGGGCGGCGGCGGTGCGGGCCAGCGATTCGGCGACACCTCCACCGAGCACGTCCTCGAGCAGCGGCAGCACCTCGGTGCGCAGCCGCACCCGGGTGAACCGCCGGTCGGCGTTGTGCGGGTCGTGCCACGGTGACAGCCCCAGTTCCGCACAGGCCGCCTCGGTGACGGTCCGACGCGTCCCGAGCAGGGGTCGGCCCCACGGCGGGTCAAACGCGCGCATCCCCGCGATGGATCGCGGACCCGACCCGCGGCCCAGCCCAAGCAGCACCGTCTCGGCCTGATCGTCGAGCGTGTGCCCGAGCAGCACGGGCAACTCCGCGCGCGCGGCATCCAGCGCGGCGTAGCGGGCGCTGCGCGCGGCGGCCTCGGGACCACCAACCGAGCCGACGCTGACCGGCAGCACGCGGGCGTCCACACAGCCCAACGCGAGCGCCTGCTCACGCGCAGTGGCGGCGACCCCGGCCGAGCCGTCCTGCAGTCCGTGGTCGACGATCAGCGCTGTGGTGGGACGTAAGCGCGCCGCGACGGCGGTCAGGGCGAGCGAGTCGGCGCCACCGGACAGCGCGACGCACCATCGGTTCGCGGCGGGCGGGTTCGCGTCGGGCATGCTCGCACGGATGAAGTCCTCCACCGCGCGACGCAGCGCAGCTACAGGACCCGTTCGATCCATCGCTGCGGCTCGTCGACTTCGCTTGGCAGTGGCAGGGTCTCGGGTGACGTCCACACCGTGTTGAACCTGGCCATACCCACCTTGTCCACCACGTCGTCGACGAAGGCCTTGCCCCGGGTGTACTGACTCATCTTGGCGTCCACACCGAGAAGCGCACGGATCACGCGCTGCAGTGGGGGTTGTCGGCGTTGCCTGCGCTCGTTGAACCTGCGCCGGATGGTGGCCACCGACGGCACCACGGCGGGGCCGACAGCGTCCATCACGTGGTCGGCGTGGCCCTCCAGAAGGGTGCCCAACACCAGCAGCCTGTCGAGCGCCTCGCGTTGCGGTTCGGACTGCACGGCCCGCATGAGTCCGACGATGCCCTCGGAATTCGGTTGCGCGGGTTCGCCGTTCGAGTTTCTGCGATCGCGCACGAACTCATTGAGCCGGCCGATCATCGCACCGAGGTCCTGGCCCTCCTCGTCGGTGAGCACCCCGAGCGTGCTCGACATGTACCCGGCCAGCCACGGATTGGCCCGGAACTGCACCCGGTGGGTGACCTCGTGCAGGCACACCCAGAGCCGGAAGTCCGCTGGCGACACCCGCATCAGGCGCTCGACGGCGATGACGTTGGGGTACACCAGGAGTAGCTCGCCGCCGTTTGCCGTGAACGGGTCGTACTGGCCGAGGATGCCCGACGAGATGAATGCCAGGACTGCGCCGGTCTGGGCGCCTGTGATGCGGCGCGTCAGCAGGCCGCTCGACTTGCCCTCGTCATTGTCACCGCCGGTCATGACGCGCATGGATTCGGTGGCGGCGCACACCCATTCACGACGGTCGATGATGCGCGCCTCGGCGATCTCGGAGCCCTCGTTGAGCCCGGTGACCTCACGCACCGGCAGCTCTGCACGCCGTGCGGAGTCGGCCAGTTCCTCGATGACCTGCCTGCGCGTGTAGTCGGTGGTCGCCGGCGCGGGCCTGACCAGCTTGCCTCCGACGGTGGCGGCGAAATTCCAGTCGACGGTTCGGCCGACCGTCGGGCCTGCAGCGGAACTCATGCGCTGCACCCGCAGGACCGCAGCGCGGCGGCCACCGCGTCGATCGAAGTACGTCCGGTGGGACCGGCCTCGTTCGAGATCAGGGAGAACGTCAGCACCCTGCCGCTCGCATCGGTGACGATGCCCGCCAATGCGTTGGTACCCGTCAGCGAACCGGTCTTGGCGCGTAGGAAGCCCGCGGCGTCACGGCCCGGGGCGGTGTCCAGGAACCGGTTGGACAGCGTGCCGCTGCCACCGGCGATGGGTAGCAGATCGACGAGTGGACGCAATCGGGGTTCCCCGTCGCCGGTGGCGGCGACGACGACCTCATCCAGCGTCTGCGCAGTCAACCTGTCGTCGATCGACAGCCCGCTGGAGTCGAACAGCACCGCCCCGGCGGTGTCGATTCCGGCGTCACCGATCTCGTCGAGCACCGCGTGGGCGGCTCCGTCGAAACTCTGCGGCCGGCCCAGTGCCGCGGCGACCTCGCGGCCAATGCTCTCGGCCATCACGTTGTCCGAGGCGTTCATCATGTCGCGCAGCCGTTCCATGAGCGGTGGCGAGGAGACCGAGGCGATCTCGTCCCCCTCACCCACCGTCGAGGGCACGACACCGACCTTCGCCGGGTTGACGCCCAGCGCCACCGCCAATGCCCGTCCGGCATCGAGGCCAGGCGTGTTCGACCGTCGCGACTCGACGCTGACCGGCTGGGTGCGACCACCGTCGAGCATCACCGACTCGATCGGGGCGATATCGCCGTTCTGGATGTCCAACGGATCCCAGCCGGGTGCCATGGTGGGGCCGCTGTAGGCGCTCAGGTCCACCATCACCGATCTGACGGCGGTACCGGACTCGCGCACCTGATCGGCCAGGTCGGCGATCCGGGCCGCGTTGCGGTACCAGGTCTGCGTCTTGGGGCCTGCCGCCGACAGCGTCGGATCACCACCACCCTTGAGGATCACCACGCCCGGTGAGTCGACGTCGGTGTGCACCGTGGTCGTCAGCGTGGCGTCGCGATCGAGCGCGAGCAGCGCGGCCGCTGCGGTGAGTGTCTTGTTGGTCGAGGCCGGCTGCATCGGGATCGACGCACCCTGGGTCCACAGTTCGGTCCCGGTGACGGCGTCGGTGACGCGGCCGGTGAGCCGTCCGAGATTCGGATCGGCGATAACCGGGGCCAGCCTGGCCGCGAGCAGGGTGGGCTTCGGCTCGGGGGCGGTGTGCGCGAGCCCGAAGACGGCGGGCTCCGCGACGGCCGGTGCCGGCTGCCGATCGACGGCCTGCGCCGCGTCGGATGCGGGACCGCCCGCGGTGAGCATGGCGCCCACCGCCACCACCGCGGTGACGAGCAGCAGCACCGCGACACCCACGAGTACGTGGGTGGACCGACGCCACCTAGCGGGCCGCATGACTCTCCTGGGATGCGATTGCGAGACCCGGGCTGCCGAGCAACCCGTATTGGCCAGGGTATCGCTCGTCTATGGTGGACCCGCGCCGTCACCCGACGAGCCACAGACTTTAGAGACGAAGGAGCCGCGACGGTGGAGTTCGAGGTTGTCGTCGAGATCCAAAAGGGCTCACGCAATAAGTACGAGGTGGATCACGAATCCGGCAAGCTGAAGCTGGACCGCTACCTCTACACGGCCTTCGGCTACCCGGCCGACTACGGCTTCATCGAGGACACCCTCGGCGAGGACGGGGACCCGCTGGACGCGCTGGTGCTGCTGCCTGAGCCGCTGTTCCCGGGGGCGGCGCTGGATGCCCGTCCGGTCGCGATGTTCCGGATGACCGACGAGAAGGGCGGCGACGACAAGGTGTTGTGCGTCCCCGCAGGCGATCCGCGCTGGGACCACGTCCAGGACGTCGGCGACGTCAACGAGTTCGAACTCGAGGCGATCAAGCACTTCTTCGTGCACTACAAGGATCTCGAGCCGGGCAAGTACGTCAAGGCCGCCGACTGGGTCGGACGCGAAGAGGCCGAGGCCGAGGTGAAGGCCTCCATCGAGCGGTTCAAGAACAGCGGACACTGAGATCCGTGGCCCCGATCCGGGGCTGATTTAGCACCGTCGTTACACGGGGTAACCCAGGTGTTCTCTGCGCCTTCGATCATGGAGTCGTGTTCATGTATCAGGGGGTTGGCCTCGATGCGTTCAACGCGTGGCCTGAGCGCAGGGCTGCCTACGCGTTGTACGAGTGCGCCAACTGTCTGAGACTGTCGCGCGACCTTGCGCGTGGACGGCCCTACCCCGACCACGCCACGTTGTTTCGGCAGGCCGATGCGCTGCTGTTCGCGATGCCCGAGGCCGCGATCGATCAGATCCTGGAGGCGTGCCCAGACGTCGGTCGTCGACCCCGCAGCCCCCGCAGTTGCGCCGAGCAGTGCTCGGTGTGGGATGACGACACCGCCGTGATGGCGGCCCTGTCATCGGCGGCTGGGGCCTACGCGCAGCGGTTCGGGTTCGGATTCGTGATGTTCGTCAACGGGCTGAGCGCCACGGACGTGACCGAATCGGTGATCGGCCGCATGCACAACGACCCCGAGACCGAACGCAAGGTGGTCCGCAACGAACTCGCGAAGGTCAACCGGAGTCGGTTGGAGCGAATGCTGGGACCCGAAGGCGGGTACCACAATTGGTGAGACGCCGCGCACGCGAGGAGCAGATCGGATTAGGGCGCGCTGGGCGCAGGTTCGGCGGGTACCGGCTTCGCGCCCTGCCCTAGCGCGAGCCTCCTGGTTCGGCGGCTCTTGATCCACCTCATGACGGGCTTCTCGACGGCGTAGTAGGTCACCGAGGCGACCGCGATGGTGACGGTCAGTAGCAGCACGATGTTGCGCCACATGCCCGCTGCGGTGTCACCCGCCATCAGACCCATTCGGTCCAGCATGAGCATGACCGGGAAGTGCCACAGGTAGGCCGATAGCGAGATCTCGCCGACGTAGCGGATGGGGCGGCTGTCCAGCCACACCGCCAGCCTGGTCCGCTCACCGCGCGCCAGCGGTGTCACGATCACCAGGATCATCAGTGCGGCGACCACGGCGACGCCCGCGGTGACGAACTGGTTGGCCACCACGAGCAGCACCGCGGACACCGCGAATGTCGGCAGGATCGCCACCGCGCTGATCGTCCGCACCCGAGCGCTCCATCGCTCGATGAGCGCACCCCGTTCGATCGCCACGAACACCACGGCGGCGAACATCCCGAGGGCGAAGTTGTCCGCGTTGGTCAGGAAGCTCTTGGTGAAGACGGCGGCCCAGTTCGGCCCCCAGTTGAGCAACATGAAGTCCGTCGTCCCGGCGTGGGCGAACACGACGGGGATGAGCGACCGGCCGACCAGCCCCACGATGAGCAGCAGGGCAGGTGCCAGCGCCGCCAGCACGAAGGGGCTGAGGTTGATCCGCTTGCGCAGCGCGAACAGGATCATGCCGAGCAGCGGCAGGGACGCGTAGAACGCGTACTCCAGCGTCAGCGACCACGCGGGATTGATGCCGGTCTGGATGTAGGCGGGAAAGTAAGTCTGGGTCAGGGTGAGGTTGGCGAGCAGCATTCCGGGGTCGGTGATCATTCCGGTGCCGTCATCGGTGCCGAGCGGCTGCAGCGCGGGATTCTGGACGTACGCGACCTGCAGTACGTAGTTGACGATCAGGAAGATCACCAGATAGCAGGGCATGATCCGGGCGATTCGGTGCAGCGCATAGTCGCGCACACCGGGCATCTTCGCGGCGGCGCGATCCACGACGAGATTCCGCACGTACGGCAGGAACAGCAAAAAGCCACTGAGGACGAAGAAGTACACCAGGGAGAACCCCAGCAGGCTCGTCATCCACGTCTCGGCGGTCTTCGGTGTGTAGTGCGTGGTTACGTGGGTGATGGCGATCGACAGGCACAGCAGACCGCGCACGCCGTCGAGCCCGATGATCCGAGCCCGCAACTTCGCGCCACCCGACGCGGGGGGCGTCTCGGTTGAACCCACAACGATCCCTTTCGTTCAGTACACGCCGAGCCGGGGATTCGCACCCGAGGCTGGGAAGCGTTGCCGCATTCCATACCTATAGTTTGCTGTTTCGGGGACAGTTCGAGCCAGAATGCCACTCGATCTTGGCCTTATCGAATTTTGCCAGCAGGAGAACGCTAGCTGAAAAGCTCGACCGACGCAGCATCCGAGGGCCATTCCCTGCCGAGCGAGCAGCACCGCCAGCTAGCGCCAACGACGATGACCCCGGTTCTGGCTATGGATATCGCCGGTATCGATACCTGCCGAACACCAAGAATGGTTGCGATCACCAGCGCCAGCTAACTGCATCGACTGGAATGGACCTGCCCGTTTCGGCCTCGGCTACGCGGCCAGCGCGGCAATGTGACGCCCGATGGGCAACGCCGCGGTGGAGCCTCACCACGGGTTGTCCACCGGAGGTCAGCTCGCTGACGTCCTCGCCTGCCTCATCAGCCACAAAGATCCGCACCACCGTCACGCTAGGCCTCCGAGTGGATGCGTGCGATGTTTGTGATCAGCCAGAGTCCAACGGAATCCGCATTTCAGTGGAATCCACACGCGACATCGATCGGATCCCGATATCGATGTGATCGCGCCGCCGTGCGCCGTCAGCCGAACCCCACGAGCCTTAGTAGTTTGTACTCGTGACAGCAGACGAGGGACATCCGGCGTTCGGCATCCCCGCCCAGTACCTGTTGTCCTCGGCGGCGACGGAGCCACGCACGCTGATCGACATCCTCTACGCCACCGCCGAGCGCCATCCCGACGCACCCGCGCTTGACGACGGTGACGTTCAGCTCACCTACGCCGAGCTGATCGCCGACGTCGAGGAGAGCGTGGAGTGGCTGGCCGCCCGGGGTATCGGGCGCGGCGACCGCATCGGCATCCGCATGCCGTCGGGCAGCTACGCGCTTTACGTGGCGATCCTGTCCACCCTCGCCGCAGGCGCGGCATACGTGCCGGTCGACGCTGACGACCCCGATGAGCGGGCCGCCCTGGTGTTCGGCGAGGCCGGCGTCGTCGGCGTCATCACTGAGGCCGGCCTCATCCGCGGTCACGGCTCGTCGCGGGGCTGGCGCGCCGCCAGACCGCTCGGTCGCGACGACGCATGGATCATCTTCACGTCCGGCTCGACCGGAACGCCGAAGGGCGTCGCGGTGACGCACCGCAACGCGGCGGCATTCGTCGACGCCGAGGCGCAGATATTCCTGGAGGGCAATCCGCTGGGGCCCGGCGACCGGGTACTCGCCGGGCTGTCGGTGGCCTTCGACGCGTCATGTGAGGAGATGTGGCTGGCCTGGCGGCACGGCGCATGTCTGGTGCCTGCGCCCCGCTCGCTTGTGCGCAGCGGCATGGATCTGGGGCCGTGGCTGGTGGCGCGCGACATCACGGTGGTCTCGACGGTGCCGACGCTGGCCGCGTTGTGGCCCGCCGAGGCGCTGGAGGCGGTCCGCCTGCTGATCTTCGGCGGCGAGGCATGCCCGCCGGAACTGGCCGAACGGCTCGCGGCAGGCCCCGATTCGGCGGGCCGCGAGGTCTGGAACACCTACGGCCCCACCGAGGCGACGGTCGTGGCGTGCCTGGCCAAGCTGGACGGGAGGGGACCCGTCAGCATCGGCCTGCCGCTGCCCGGCTGGGATCTGGCCGTCGTGGACAAGGACGGCCAGCCGGTGCGCGTGGGCGAGATCGGGGAGCTGGTGATCGGCGGCGTGGGTCTGGCGCGCTACCTGGACCCGGAGAAGGACGCCGAGAAGTACGCGCCGATGCCGACGTTGGGCTGGGCGCGGGCCTACCGCAGCGGCGACCTGGTCCGTCTCGAGTCCGACGGCCTCTACTTCCAGGGGCGCGCCGATGATCAGGTCAAGGTCGGTGGGCGTCGCATCGAACTCGGCGAGGTCGACTCGGCGCTGGTCAACCTGCCCGGAGTCAGCGGCGGTGCCGCGGCGGTGCGCAAGACCGCAAGCGGCACACCGCTTCTGGTCGGTTACATCGCGAGCGCCGACCCGGCCTTCGACGTCGCCGCGGCGCGCATCGCGCTGGCCGAGTCGCTGCCCGCCGCTCTCGTGCCGCGCCTGGTGCTGGTCGACGAACTGCCAACGCGCACATCGGGCAAGGTCGACCGCGACGCCCTACCGTGGCCTATTGAGGGAGACACCGAAGCCGACGACCCCGACCTCGCGGGCACCACGGGCTGGCTGGCCGGTCTGTGGCGCGACGTGCTGGCCGCGCCCGTCGCCGGACCCGAGGAGGACTTCTTCGCGCTCGGCGGTGGCTCGCTGTCGGCGGCGCAGTTGGTCGCCGCACTGCGGGCGCGCTACCCCCAGGTGACGGTCGCCGACCTGTACGACCACCCCCGGCTGGGATCGCTGGCTGGGTACCTCGACGAACTGGACCCGCCCCCCGCCGTCGTCACGCGGACCGTCAAGAAGGTGTCGCGTCTGACGCAGCTGGCACAGGTTGGGCTCTCACTGCCGCTGGCAACCCTGACCGGTATGCAGTGGGTGGTGTGGCTGGCGCTGTTCAACAACGTCGCCGCGGGTCTGGGCCTGCTGTCGTGGGCCACTCCGATCAGCTGGTGGTGGGTGCTGGCCGGGTTCCTCGTCTTCGTCACGCCCCCGGGGCGAATGGGTATCGCGGTGGTGTGCGCACGCATGCTGCTGGGCGGCCTCGAACCGGGCACCTACCGCCGCGGCGGCGCGGTACATCTGCGTGTCTGGCTGGCCGAGCGCCTCGGGGAGGCAAGCGGGGCGGAGAACCAGGCAGGCGCACCGTGGCTCGTCTACTACGCCCGGATGCTGGGCAACAGGGTGGGCAAGGGCGTCGACCTGCACTCCGCACCGCCCGTCACCGGCATGCTCACGCTCGGGCACCGATGTTCGATCGAGCCGGAGGTCGACCTGACCGGGCACTGGATCGACGGCGACCAGTTCCACGTCGGCCCCATCGAGGTCGGCAACGACGCGACGATCGGCGCGCGGACCACCCTGCTGCCCGGTGCCGTGGTGGGCAAGAACGCCGACGTCGCACCGGGTTCCGGCGTGGTGGGCAAGGTCAAGGCCGGCCAGTTCTGGAAGGGCTCACCGGCGCTCAAGTCGGGTAAGGCTCGCCACCCGTGGCCCGACGAGCGGCCGCGCCGCGCCCCGATCTGGGTGCTCATGTACGGCCTCACCTCGGTACTTCTCGGCGGCGTGCCGCTGGCCGCGCTTGGCACCGGCCTGGCCGTGGTGGGCTGGGCGATCCGCGACACCGCGTCGCTGACCGAAGCCATTGTCCCCGCGCTGATCTGGACTCCCGTGGCCACCCTGGCCGCCGTTGTCGTCTACGCGGGGTTGACGGTGATTGGCGTCCGCATGCTGGCGCTGGGTCTGCGCGAGGGTTACCACCCGGTGCGCAGCCGCGTCGGCTGGCAGCTGTGGGCCACTGAACGGTTGATGGACGCGGCGCGCAACTATCTGTTCCCGATCTACGCCAGCCTGCTCACACCGTGGTGGCTACGCCTGCTGGGCGCGAAAGTCGGTCGCGGGACCGAGATCTCGACCGCTCTGCTCCCCCCGAAGTTCACGGTCATCGAGGACGGCGCCTTCCTCGCCGATGACACCATGGTGGCGTCCTACGAACTTGGCGGCGGCTGGATTCACGTGGCCAAGGCGACAATCGGCAAGCGGGCGTTCCTCGGCAACTCCGGCATCACCCAGCCCGGCCGTCGGGTGCCCGACGACGGGCTGGTGGCGGTGTTGAGCGCGGCGCCACACAAGGCCAAGCCGGGCTCGTCGTGGTTGGGCAGCCCCCCGATCCGGTTGCGCCGCCAGCCGGCGCCGGCCGACGCACTGCGCACATTCGACCCGTCGCCGCGACTGAAGCTGCTGCGCTCGCTGGTCGAGACCTGCCGCGTCATCCCACTGTTCGTCACCTTCGCCATCGGCGTCGCGGTGCTCGGCACGCTGCAGTACCTGGCCGGCGAGTTCGGTTACGCGTGGGCCGCGCTGGGTGGCGGTGTGGTGCTGTTGGCGGCCGGCGCGGTCGCCGGAACCATCGCGGTGATCGCGAAGTGGTTGGTGATCGGCAGGATTCGCGCCATCGAGCATCCCCTGTGGTCGTCCTTTGTCTGGCGCAACGAGGTGTCGGACACCTTCGTCGAGACGGTCGCCGCACCCTGGTTCGCCCGCGCGGCCAGCGGCACGTTCGTGATGAACCTCTGGCTGCGGGCGCTCGGCGCGAAGATCGGGGCCGGGGTGTGGTGCGAGACCTACTGGCTGCCCGAGGCCGACCTGGTCGAGCTGGGCACGGGCGCGACGGTCAACCGCGGCTGCGTCGTGCAGACACACCTGTTCCACGACCGCATCATGCGGATGGACACCGTGACACTCGAGGCGGGTTCGACGCTCGGGCCGCACTGTGTGGCGCTACCCGCCGCAAAGATCGGCGCGGGCGCCACGGTGGGGCCCGCCTCCCTGGTGATGCGCGGCGACGAGGTCCCGGCCTCGAGCCGTTGGCAGGGCAACCCGATCGCGCCATGGAACCCGTTGCGCAAGAAGCGCAGCGGCCGCGCGACGAAGCCAAAGAAGTCCGGAGCCTCCGCCGCGTGACCCGGTTCAAGAAGGCGCTCAAGGCATCTCCCCCGGTGATCGACCCCTACCTGCCCGGAAACGGGAACTTTGGCTACCGGGTGTCGCGGTACGAACTCGACCTCGAGTACAAGGTCAACATCAACCGGCTGTCGGGTGCCGCCACCATCACAGCGGCGACCCTGGCGTCGCTCAAGACGTTCACCCTGGACCTCGCCGACACACTGTCGGTGTCCAAGGTGTCGGTCAACGGGCGCAGGCCCGCGTCGTTTCACACCTCACGCGGAAAGCTTCAGATCACCTTGGCCTCCGCACTGCCCGCGGGAGCCGCGATGGCCGTGGTGGTGCGCTACGGCGGAACCCCGCGTCCCATCCAAACCCTGTGGGGCGAAGTCGGATTCGAGGAGTTGTCCAGCGGGGCGCTGGTGGCGGGCCAGCCCAACGGGGCGGCGTCATGGTTCCCGTGTGACGACCATCCGAGCAGCAAGGCGAGCTACCGCATCGCGATCACCACCGAGAATCCCTACCACGCCGTGGCCAACGGCAAGCTGGTGTCGCGCCGTACCCGCGCGGCGATGACGACGTGGACCTACGAGCAGGCCGAACCCACCTCCACCTACCTCATGACGCTGCAGATCGGCGAGTACGAGGAGCACCGGATCACCAAGTCGCCGGTGCCGATGAGCGTCGTGCTGCCGGAGCGTCTGCGCGCCAACTTCGATCATGACTTCGGGCGTCAGCCGCAGATGATGAAGCTCTTCGTCAAGCTCTTCGGCCCGTATCCCCTCTCGACGGGCTACACCGTGGTGATCACCGACGATGACCTCGAGATTCCCCTTGAGGCACAGGGAATCTCGATATTCGGCGCCAACCACTGCGACGGTACGCGCCGTGCCGAGCGACTCGTCGCCCATGAGATGGCGCATCAGTGGTTCGGCAATTCGGTGACGGCGCGACGCTGGCGCGACATCTGGTTGCACGAGGGTTTCGCCTGCTACGCCGAGTGGTTGTGGTCGGAGGAGTCCGGTGATCGCACCGCCGACGAACGCGCCCGGTACTACTACCAGAAGCTCGCGTCCTCACGTCATGACCTGCTGCTGGCCGACCCCGGCCCACGCGACATGTTCGACGACCGGGTGTACAAACGGGGCGCGGTGACGCTGCACGTGTTGCGCCGCACCATCGGTGACGAGAACTTCTTCGACCTGCTCCGGGAGTGGACCACTCGGTACCGGCACTCGACCGCCGTGACCGACGACTTCACCGGTCTGGCCGCCAACTACTCCGACGAGTCGCTGCGCCCGCTGTGGCAGGCCTGGCTGTACTCCACCGCACTGCCGGACCTGTGACCGACGGCGCGTCGCCCGTTCCCGCGCTGGGGCCGGTCACCAGGGGCAGCGTCGTCAGGGTCGGTATCGCCACGCTGATCAGCGCGGTGTGCGGGTACCTGGTGCTCTACCTCGCGGCACGCGACCTCGAACCGGCGGGATTCTCGGTGTTCGCGGTGTTCTGGGGTGCTTTCGGGTTGCTGGCCGGGGCCGCCAACGGCCTGCTCCAGGAGTCCACCCGCGAGGTGCGCGAGGTCGCGCAAGCCGGTGCGGCGCGGTACCCCACCGGTCCGCGTATCCGTCCGATTCGGGTGGCGGTACTTGTCGGTCTGACCTCCGCGGTGGCCGTCGCCGTCACCGCCCCGCTGTGGTCGAGCCACGTCTTCGTCGAGTCCCGCTGGCTGAGCGTGAGCCTGCTGGCCGCGGGTATCGCCGGCTTCTGTGTGCACGCCACGCTGTTGGGGGTGCTGGCCGGGGTTAACCGGTGGAGCCAGTACGGGGCGCTGATCGTCGGTGATGCCATCGGCCGGGTCGCGGTGGCGATCGCCACCTTCCTGGTCGGGTGGGCGCTGGTCGGTTACCTGTGGGCGACCGTCGCAGGTTCGATGGCATGGCTGATCCTGCTGCTGGCCTCCCCTGCGTCGCGCGCCGCGGCGCGGCTGCTGACGCCCGGTACCGTCGGCACGTTCCTGCGGGGGGCGACGCACTCCATCGCCGCGGCGGGCGCCAGTGCGGTTCTCGTCATGGGCTTCCCGGTGCTGCTGAAGGCCACCTCAGCCGACCTCGGCGCGGCCGGCGGCGTGGTGATCCTGGCGGTCACGCTGACCCGCGCGCCGCTGCTGGTGCCGCTGACTGCCATGCAGGGCAACCTGATCGCCCACTTCGTCGACCAGCGCGAGGCCCGGTTGCGTGCCCTGCTGATGCCGACCCTGGTCGTCATCGGTCTCGGCGCACTGGCCGTGGCGATCGCGGGTCTCGCCGGACCGTGGCTGCTGACGGCCGCGTTCGGCCCCGAGTATCAGGCCAGCGGCACGCTGCTGGCCTGGCTCACCGCGGCGGCGATCGCCATCGCTCTGCTCACCCTGACAGGTGCCGCCGCCGTCGCCGCCGCACTGCACCGCGCGTACGCCGCCGGCTGGGTCGGGGCAACGCTGGCCTCGACGCTTCTTCTGCTGCTGCCCCTGGATCTCGCGACCCGCACGGTGGTGGCCCTGATGTGCGGACCGCTGGTCGGAATCGGCGTGCACCTGGTTGCGCTGCGCAAGGGCGCACCCAGCATGGGCGTGTAACTTGATCGGCATCGACAGCTCGTACCGCGACGTGTGGATCGTCGTCCCAGCCTTCAACGAGGCGAGCGTCATCAGCGACGTCATCGCCGACGTTCGCACCGTCTTTCCCAATGTGGTGTGCGTCGATGACGGCAGCCGCGACGACACCGGCGAGCGAGCGCTGCGAGCCGGGGCGCACCTGGTGCGCCACCCGGTCAACCTGGGCCAGGGCGCGGCCATCCAGACCGGCGTCGAGTACGCCCGTGCCCGGCCCGGCGCAGCGGTGTTCGTGACGTTCGACGCCGACGGTCAGCACCGGGTGAAGGACGTCATCCGGATGATCGACCGTCTTGTCGCCGAGAACCTCGACATCGTCATCGGCACCCGCTTCGGCGGCAGCGTGCCCGCGCGCATGCCCGCGCTGCGGCGGATGCTGTTCCCGCTCATCGCCAAGCTCAGCCCGGCCAGCCGCAAGCTGGGGCTGACCGATGCGCACAACGGTCTGCGCGTTTTTGGCAGGACCGTGGCCGAATCGCTCAACATCACCATGAGCGGGATGAGCCACGCCAGCGAGATCATTGCGCTGATAGTCGAGAACGGTTGGCGGGTGGCCGAGGAGCCCGTCGAGATCATCTACACCGACTACTCGATGTCGAAGGGGCAGCCGTTGGTCAACGGCGTCAACATCGTCTTCGACGGACTGCTGCGCGGAAGGATGCGTCGATGAACTGGATCCAGGTCCTGCTGATCGCGGCCATCATCACGCTGCTGGTGTACCTGCTGCGGTCACGGCGCAGCGCGCAGGCCCGGGCGTGGGTGAAGATGGGCTACGTCCTGTTCGTGGTGGCCGCGGTCTATGCGATCGTGCGACCCGACGACACGACGGTGCTGGCCAACTGGCTCGGCGTCGACCGCGGGTCCGACCTGCTCGGATACGCACTGATCGTGGTGTTCCTGTTCACCACGCTCAGCACCTACATGCGCTTCAAGGACCTCGAACTGAAGTACGCGCAGTTGGCCCGGGCCGTCGCACTCGACGGTGCGCGTGCGCCCGAGGACGCCTAGCCCGGCAGTGTGCCGTTGAGCAGTGCCGACAGCAGCGCGATGCGGCCGTCCTCGAGTTCGGGTTGTGGGAGCACACCGCGCACGATCGCGGCACCGTCGAACGCGTTCGTCAGGGTGGCGACGACTACCGCCAACACGTCCGGCGGGAATCGGTCGGCGCCGGGCAGCGACTTCGCGACGTCGTAGATGTTCGCGGCGTACTCGGCGAGGACCACCTGCAGTGTCGCCCTGAGCTTCTCGTCGGTGCGCGCGGCGATGAGCAGCTCGTACATCACAGCGTTCGTCGCGTTGCCGGTGACATCGCGCAGGACTATCAACGAGGCATCGAGCGCCGGTTGGTCGGCGGGGATCTCGGCGACCCGCTTGGTGAACGCGTCGAGTTGACGCCGCATGACCTCGTGGGCCGTGGCGGCCATGAAGTCACCCATCGTGGGGAAGTGCCGGAACAGCGCGCCGTCGGACACCTTGGCGCGCTTGGCGATCACCGCGGCCGATGACCGCGCGTAGCCGACCTCGACGATGGTGTCGATGCAGGCGTCGAGAAGGCGCGCGACGGTCTCCTCGCGGCGCTGCTGTTGAGTTCTGGCCATGTCAGAGTGTCGTTCTCGCGCGCCGCGGCTGAGCGGCACCGGCCCGAAGGAAGCGACCCGTCCCGGCGCCGCCGGCGTAGCCCTCGGCGAACTCGCCGTTGCGGAACACTACCGAGCCGTTGACTCCAGTCGCGACCACTGCGGCGTCGTTTCGGTTGACCATGCGCGAGAGTCCGCCGTAGAAGGGAACTTCCGACTCGTGGTAGGCGTCGACCGAGGCATCGAGGCCCGCGGGGTCGACGACCACGAAGTCGGCGCGGTCACCCTCGCGCAGGGTGCCCGCCGGAACGCCGAACCAGTCGGCGACCTCGGCGGTGAGCCGGTGCACCGCGTGCTCGATGGTCAGGAACGGCCTGCCTGCCCGGTCGGCGTCACGTGTGCGCTTGAGCAGCCGCAGCGCGTAGTTGTAGAACGCCATATTGCGCAGATGCGCACCGGCGTCCGAGAAGCCCATGTGGATGGACGGTTCGGCGGCAAGTCGATCGAGGTGCTTCGGTCGATGGTTCGCCACGATGGTCGTCCAGCGGACGTTGCGCTCGCCGTTCTCGACCAGGACGTCGAGGAACGCATCCAACGGGTGCAGACCGCGCTCGTCGGCGATCTGCCCGAAGCTCTTGCCGATAAGAGACTCGTCGGGGCACTCCACGATGACGGCGTCGTGGAAGTCCCTGTGCCACAGGCTCGGTCCGAGCTTCTTGCGGTCGAAGGAGCGGCGGAACCGACGCCGATACTCGGTGTCGGCGAGAAGTTCGTTGCGCTCCAACTGGTCACGCAGGTGCAGCGCGGCGGTCCCTGCGCCGAACTCCTCGAAGACGGGCAGATCGATTCCGTCGGAGTACAACTCGAACGGTACGGGCAGGTGCTGGAAGCGCACGGACGAGCCGAGCAGCTTGTTGAGGAGCCGGGTGCCGGGCCCGAACACGTGCACGGCCGCGGGCGCTGACTTGGCGTCGGCCGACACCAGCAGGCTCATCCGCACACCCGACCGGCGGCCGAGCATGCGACTACTGGACAGGAAGAACAGCAGCGCGGAGATCGGGCTCTTCACATTCGGCGCGCTCTGCAGGATGCGGCCTCGTTTGCGCAGGACGGCAATGAGCCTGCGCCGCTCGCGCCATGTCGCGAAGGTGGACGGCAGCGCGCGGGACCGGTAGCGGTCCCCGTCAAGCTTGTCGATCGCCGCGTCCATCCCTGACATGCCGAGAAGGCCTGCGTCGAGCGCCTTTTCGAGCATTGCCGCCATCCGGTCGAGTTCGGCGTCAGTCGGCCGCACGTCGTCGGTGGTGGCACGGTCGAGGCCCAGCACGGCGGTGCGCAGGTCCGAGTGGCCCAGCATCGAGGCGACGTTCGGGCCCAGCGGCAGCTCGTCGAGTGCCGCCACGTACTCGGCGGGTGTGGTCCAGCACTTCTTGGCCTCGAGCGCGCCGAGCACGTACTGGCGGGGCACCGCCTCGACACGGCTGAACAGATCGGCGGCATCCTCGGACGACGCGTACACCGTCGACAGCGAGCAGTTGCCGAGCAGCACGGTGGTGACGCCGTGGCGCACGGATTCGCGCAGACCCGGGTCGAGCAGGACCTCGGCGTCGTAGTGGGTGTGCACGTCAATGAAGCCGGGGAGCACCCACTTGCCGTCGGCGTCGATGACGTCGGGACAGCCGGCCTCGTCGAGCGGTCCGGCCGATACCGCGGCGACGACGCCGTCGCGGATGCCGAGCGTCCTGGTCGCGGGCGCGCGTCCGGTGCCGTCGAACCACAGGCCGTTGCGAATGATGACGTCGAACGTCATGGCGTCTCCTTGCGGACGTGAGGAGCGGAAGTCCTCAGCGGACGTGAGGAGCGGAAGGCCTCAGGTTGACGCCAACCTACAACAGAAAGTGAGTACTCACAATCTTTTCGTGATCAGTCCTCGCGGAAGTAGTCGACCGTCCGGCGCACGCCGTCGGCCAGAGGGACCCGCGGAGCCCATCCCAGCACGTCGTGGGCCCGGGAGGCATCCAGCCGCGAGCGCCTCAGGTCGCCGAGCCGGGGCGGATGCAACTCGGGCTCGTCGGGTTTGCCCGCCGCCTTGGCGATCGCCGTGTGCAGCTGCCGGGTCGAGGTCTCCACCCCGGTGCCGACGTTGAACCGCTGGCCACCCCCGGCCTCGCCGCCGGCCCGCACGAAAGCGTCGACGACGTCGTCGACGAACACGTAGTCACGCGTGTCCGTGCCATCGCCGAAGATCTTGGTGGCCCGATCCGCCAGCAGCGCCTGGGAGAAGATCGCGACAACGCCGGCCTCGCCGTGCGGATCCTGGCGCGGGCCGTAGACGTTGGCCGGCGCGATATGCGAGCAGTCCAGCCCGTAGAGGTTGCGGAACATATTGAGGTACACCTCGCCGCACACCTTGCTCGCCGCGTACGGCGAGGACGGGTCGACGGGCATCTCCTCAGTGGTCGGGTAGGCCGGCGGAATCCCGTAGATCGACCCGCCCGACGACGTGTGCACCACCTTGCGCACACCCGCCCGGCGGGCGGCCTCGGCCAGCCGAACCGTGCCGACGACGTTGACGCTGGAGTCGCGCTGCGGATCGTCAACGGAGTGTGAGACCGAGATCTGCGCGGCGAGATGGAAGATCACCTCGGGCTTGACGTCGGCCAGCAGCGCGATGAGGTCGGCATCGACGATGTCGGCCTTGGCGAACTCGAACGCGTCGCTCTGTTCGGCCGTGGTGATGTTGGTACTGCGACCCGAGCTGAGGTCATCGACGCCGACGACACTGTGGCCGTCGGCCAGCAAGCGGTCTACCAGCGTCGATCCGATGAAACCGGCCGCGCCGGTGACGAGTGTTCGCACGGGGCCACCATACCGAGGGTGCTCCCCCATCCGTACAGTCGGCGGACGTGAACATCCGGCGGGCAGGAGCGCAGCGACCGGGGGTGGTTACCTGGGTCCCCCGCACAGCCGCCGCACTGATCGCGCTGCAGCTGCTGGTCCGCGCGGTGCTCGCATCTCACGGCTACTTCTACTGGGACGACCTGATCCTGACCGGCCGCGCGGGCACTCAGGGCCTGCTGTCGGCGTCATACCTGTTCGACGACCACGACGGGCACGTCATGCCCGCGGCGTTCCTGATTGCCGGCGGTATCACCCGGCTGGCGCCGCTGGACTGGATCGGCCCGGCCATCAGCCTGGTGATCCTGCAGCTGGTCGCATCCCTGGCGTTGTTGCGGGCGCTCTACGTCATCCTCGGCTGGCGTCCCGTGCTCCTGCTCCCGCTGACCTTCGCACTGTTCACCCCGCTGGGGTTGCCGGCCTTCTCGTGGTGGGCGGCCGCACTCAACGCACTGCCCATGATCGCGGCGATGGCGTGGGTGTGCGCCGACGCAATTCTGTTGGTGCGCACCGGTAACCAGCGATACGCCGCCACAGGCGTCATCGCGTTCCTCGTGGGGCTGCTGT
This sequence comes from Mycobacterium sp. IDUB_39, assembly GCF_055419205.1. Taxonomy (NCBI): domain Bacteria; kingdom Bacillati; phylum Actinomycetota; class Actinomycetes; order Mycobacteriales; family Mycobacteriaceae; genus Mycobacterium; species Mycobacterium sp. IDUB_39. The sequence goes on along the minus strand of NZ_JBVAXF010000005.1, from coordinate 511,855 downwards.
TCTTCGAGAAGGCCGCGGTGATCCCGTTCGTCGCGTTCGCGGTGGTCGCACTGCTCGCGCACGTCGGCGGTGACAACGCGGCGTGTAAGACCGTGTGGCGGCGCGGCATCCGGCTGTGGTCGGCATGCCTGGCGGTGCTGATCGCGTGGATCGGCGTCTATCTACTGGTGGTCGATCAGCAGCGGTGGAGCTTCGATCTGGGCATGACCTCTGACCTCCTACTGCGGTCGGTGACGCACGGGATTGTGCCCGGCCTGGTTGGCGGACCGTGGGACTGGCAGCGCTGGGCGCCCGCATCTCCCTGGGCGACACCACCTTTGACGGTCATGGCGCTGGGCTGGGCCGCACTCGCCGCGGTCTTCGTGGTGAGCCTGGCGCGCAAGCAGCGGATCGGCTGGGTGTGGCTGGCGGCGATCGGCTATGCGGTGGCCTGCCAGATACCGATCTACCTGATGCGGTCCTCTCAGTTCACGGCGCTGGAGTTGGCGCAGACGCTGCGCTACCTGCCGGACCTGGTGGTGGTGCTGACGCTGCTGTTCGCGGTCGGGCTGTGCGCGCCGAACAAGGAGTCAGCCACGTGGCTGGACTCCTCACGCGCGCGGACGGTCGTCATCGGCGTCTGCACGGCACTGTTCGTCGCGAGCAGCTTGTACTCGACGGCGACGTTCAACACCATCTGGCAGGACAACCCGACCAGGTCCTATCTGCAGAACGGGCGGGCGTCCCTGGCCCAGGCGGCCGCCGCGTCGGATGCGCCGATGCTCGACCAGGAGGTCGACCCGCTGATCCTGCAGCGGATCCAGTGGCCGGAGAACCTGCTGAGCCACGTGTTCGCCCTGATCCGCGACCGTCCCGAGTTCGCCTCGGCCACCACCGACCTACGCATGCTCGACATGTCGGGACGGCTGCTCGGCGCCAAGGTGACGTGGGTGCGCTCGATGCAACTCGGCCCCCTGCCGAGCTGTGGCTACCTGGTGCAGCCCGACGCGCCAGTGCGGATCCCGCTCGACGGGCCGCTGCTGCCATCGGAGTGGACCGCCGAGCTCAACTATCTGGCCAACAGCGATGGGTCGATCACCGTCTCGCTGTCGGAGGGGACGCAGGTGAAGGTGCCGGTGCGGCCCGGCCTCAACCGGGTGTTCGTGCGACTGCCCGGTGCGGGCGATGCCATCGACGTGCAGGCCAACACCTCGGCCCTGTCGGTGTGCGTGGCGTCGGGTCCCGTCGGATATCTGGCACCGAGGTAGTCCCGCACGCCCCGTGCCAGAATAGTAAGCATGACTAACTTGCGCGATGAGGGCCTGCGGGTCTTCCGCGAGCTGCTGCCAGGCACCATCCCCGACGACGACGGTGACGTCGACTTCAGCAGCGGCTTCGCGCCCGAGCTGATGGATCTCGGCGTCGAGAGCGTGTTCGGCAGGCTCTGGAGCCGTGATGGCATCAGCCGACGCGACCGCAGCCTCGTCACGCTCGGAATCCTCATGGCGCTGCGGGCCAACGACGAGTTGCACGCCCACTTCAGGATCGCCCGCACCAACGGTCTCACCGACGACGAGCTGGCCGAGGTTATCTACCACGCGACCGGCTATGCGGGATTCCCGGCAGCCGCCACCGCGGCGAAGATCGCCGAAGCCGCGCTCGCCGAGGACGTTTAGGCCGCAGGTGCACTCGCCGAGCGTGACGTGAGCGCGAGAATCGGGGCGGAGAATCGCCGTGGTGTCACGTTCGACGAAGAGAACATGGAGCCGCCTGGGGGAATCGAACCCCCGACCTTCTCATTACGAGTGAGACGCTCTACCGACTGAGCTAAGGCGGCGATGCCCAGCCGATGAGCGCTTGCAAGAGCAGCCAAGCGTTCGAGTGGCAGGCGCAGCAGAGTCTACGGCAGGCCACGCCGCCAACCCAATTCGCGCCTACCCCGCCGGAGTCACCCGCGCAGGGCCTGCCCGACGGTCGCGACCATCGCATCCACGGCGAACTTCGGCTTGACGTTGATCGCCAGCGCCTCCCGGCACTCCAGCACCGCCTCGATACAGCGCAGCAGCCGGTCGGCGGGCACGTGCGCCGCCATGGCCCCCACCTTCTCGGCCATGTCAGGGTGGTTAGCCTGAACCGTCGCAGCCCCGGCCGACACCACCAACGCGTCGCGGAAATACGTCGCCAGATCGATCAAAGCGCGGTCCAGAGCGTCGCGGGACGCCCTCGTCTGACGTGACTTCTGTCTCTTTTCCAGGTCCTTGAGCGCACCCGCCGAGCCGCGCAACGCACCGGCGGCACCCTTGCCGGTGCCGCCCGCACCGAGCGCCGTGCGCAGTTCCTCGGTCTCCACCTCATTGCGCTCACCTGTCAGCGCCTTGGCCTCGTCCTCGGCGGTGACCACCAACTCCTCGGCTGACGCGTAGGCCCGCGACGGCGTGGCCGCATCACGCGCCAGTCCCAGAGCGCGCTCGCGGCGACGCCGGGCCTCGGCGTCGGTGGCCAGGCGGCGAGCCCGACCGACGTGGCCACCACTGACCGACGCCGCCCACGTGGCGTCGGCCTCGGGCAGTCCGTCGGTGTCCATCAACACCTGGGCGATCGCCTCCAAGCGGGGTGTCACCAGGGCCACGTGCCGGCACCTGGACTTGAGCGTTATCGCGATGTCCTCGGGGTCCACCGACGGTGCGCACAGCAGGAACACCGTGGACGGCGGCGGCTCCTCAACCACCTTGAGCAGCGCATTCGCCGCACCCTCGGTCAGTCGGTCGGCATCCTCGACGAGCACGACCTGCCACCGGCCCGTGCCTGGGCGCCGCGACGCGATCTGAACGATCTCGCGCATCTCCCCGACACCGATCGACAGCCCCTCGGGAACGATCCGGCGAACGTCACCGTGGGTGCCCGCCATGGTCGTCGTGCACGCGCGGCACTCACCACACCCCGGGGCGCCATCCGACGTGCACTGCAGGGCTGCGGCGAAGCACAGCGCGGCGATCGAGCGGCCCGACCCGGGCGGACCCGTGATCAGCCAGGCGTGAGTCATGGTGCCGCTCGAGGTCGGCATGTCCGCCCTGTGAGCCGAATCACCGCGCGCGGCGACGGCGGCACCCACCAACTCCGCCTCGACCGCATCCTGGCCAACCAGACGCGAGAAAACACCGCTCATATCGTCCCAACCCTAGTGCCGACACCGACACAACCTGCGTAACGGGGACGCTAACGGTCACCGTGGACCGATACGGTTATCGCATGACCACAGGGGCTGGACCGATCGGGCGAATCACCGCATTCGTCCGGTGGGTGGCCCGTACCCCGTGGCCGGTGTTCACCCTCGGCATGCTGCAGGCCGACATCATCGGCGCGCTGTTGGTCCTGGGATTCCTGCGGTTCGGACTGCCGCCCGAGGACCGCATCCAGCTGCAGGACCTACCGGTGTTCAACCTGGCGGTCTTCCTGAGCTATCTCTTCGTGTCGTTCGGCGTGGGCGCCTACCTGACCCTGCGCATGCTCATGCCGGTGATCCGCTGGCAGCGCAACGACACCCTGCTGAGTAGCTCAGACCCCGCTATCACCGAACTCGCCCGTGCGCGCGCGCTGAAGATGCCGTACTACCGGTCACTGATCAACGTGACGAACTGGCTGCTGGGCTCCATCGTCTTCATCGTCGCGAGCTGGCCGGTGGCCAGCAAGTCCGCTCCCGTCGTGGCCGTCGCCACGGCGCTGGGTGCCACGGCGACCGCCATCATCGGCTACCTGCAGTCCGAGCGGGTGCTGCGGCCGGTGGCCGTGGCCGCGCTGCGCGGTGGCGTGCCTGCCAACTTCCGGGCGCCCGGCGTCATTCAGCGGCAGGTCCTGACCTGGGTGCTCTCGACCGGCGTGCCGATCCTCGCGATCGTGCTGGCAGTCGTGGCCAGCAAGTTCGAGATCCTCACCGCACCCGCCGATCGGCTGACCACACCGATCCTGCTGCTGGCCATCGCCGGGCTGGTCATCGGCCTGTCCGGGACGGTGCTGGTCGCGATGTCCATCGCCGACCCACTGCGCCAGTTGCGTTGGGCGCTCGGCGAAGTGCAACGCGGCAACTACAACGCGCACATGCAGATCTACGACGCCAGCGAACTGGGTCTGCTGCAGGCCGGGTTCAACGACATGGTCCGCGACCTCGCCGAACGACAACGGCTGCGAGACCTCTTCGGTCGCTACGTCGGCGAGGACGTGGCCCGGCGCGCACTCGAACGCGGCACCGAGCTCGGCGGTCAGGAACGCGACGTCGCCGTCCTCTTCGTCGACCTGGTGGGCTCGACGCAGCTCGCCTCGACCGTGCCCGCCTCTGAGGTCGTGAGCCTGCTCAACGACTTCTTCCGCGTCATCGTCGACACCGTCCACCGTCACGGCGGGTTCGTCAACAAGTTCCAGGGCGACGCGGCGCTGGCGATCTTCGGCGCCCCCATCGAACACCCCGACGCCTCCGGCGCCGCGCTGGCGGCATCCCGCGAGGTGCACGACGAACTGGTGGCGGTGCTGGGCCAGACCGAGTTCGGTATCGGCGTCTCCTCCGGCCGCGCCATCGCCGGCCACATCGGCGCGCAGGCCCGCTTCGAGTACACCGTGATCGGTGACCCGGTGAACGAGGCCGCCCGCCTCACCGAGCTGGCCAAACTCGAGGAGGGCCACGTGCTGGCATCGGCCATCGCCGTCAGCGGTGCCGTGGACGCCGAGGCGCTGTGCTGGGAGGTCGGCGAGATCGTCGAATTGCGCGGCCGCGTCGCACCGACGCAGCTGGCCCGACCGACGAACCTGTTCTCGCCACCGCCGATCCGCGATGACGTGGAGGCCGAAGCGCCCCACCCGGCGCCGACGCCGTCAGACGCCTAACCCCAACCGCTTAGGATCCGACCGCTTAGGCCTTCTTCGCGACCTTCTTGGCCGCGGCCTTCTTGGCGGGCGCCTTCTTCGCGACCTTCTTGACGGCGGCCTTCTTGGCGGGCGCCTTCTTGGCCGCCTTCTTTACGGGGCCACGGGCGCGACGATCCGCCAGCAGCTCGGAGGCCCGCGCGTCGGTGATCGACAGCACGTCGTCACCCTTGCGCAGGCTGGCGTTCGTTTCACCGTCGGTCACGTACGGACCGAACCGGCCATCCTTGATCACCATCGGTTTCTCGGAGACGGGGTCGGTGCCGAGTTCGCGCAGCGGCGGCGTCGCAGCACCCTGACGCCCACGCCGCTTGGGCTCGGCGTAGATCTTCAACGCCTCGTCGAGCGTGATGTCGAACATCTGCTCTTCGGTGGCCAGCGATCGAGAGTCCGTGCCGCGCTTGAGGTATGGGCCGTAGCGGCCGTTCTGCGCGGTGATCTCCTCGTTGTTGCTCGGATCGACACCGACAACGCGTGGCAGCGACAGCAGTCGCAAAGCGTCCTCGAGCGTCACCGTCTCAAGGTCCATCGATCGCAGCAGCGACCCGGTGCGAGGCTTGGGACCGGTCGGCTTCTTGCCCTTCTTCGCCGGCGCACCGTCCTCCGGCTCCTCCGGCGGTTGCGGCAGTACCTCGGTCACGTACGGGCCGTAACGCCCGTCCTTGGCCACGATCTCGTGGCCGGTCTCGGGGTCGACGCCGAGCGTGCGGCCCTCCTGCGGTGTGGCGAAAAGCTTCTCGGCGAGTTCGAGGGTCAACTCGTCAGGGGTCAGCTCGTCCTTCAGGTTCGCCCGCTGCGGCTTGAGCTCACCCGGGTTGTCGGGGTCGGCGACCATCCGCTCCAGATACGGACCGTTGCGACCGACACGGACGTTGACCGCGCGACCCTCTTCGTCGTCGAACAGCTTGATCGAGTTGACGACTCGAGCGTCGATCTCCTCGAGATTGCCGCCGACGAGTTTCTTCAGACCACCCGCGCGGGCGATCGAGCCCTCCACGCCGTGGTCGCCGCCGAAGTAGAAGTTGTTGAGCCAGTTGGTCCTTCGCTCGTTACCGGAGGCGATCTCGTCGAGCTCATCCTCCATGGCAGCGGTGAAGTCGTAGTCGACCAGCCGCCCGAAGTGCTGCTCGAGGAGCCCGATGACGGCGAACGCCACCCACGACGGGACCAGCGCGCTGCCCTTCTTGTGGACGTAGCCGCGGTCCTGGATGGTCTTGATGATCGAGCTGTACGTCGACGGGCGCCCGATGCCCAGTTCCTCGAGAGCCTTGATCAGCGACGCCTCGGTGTACCGGGCGGGCGGGTTGGTGGTGTGCCCGTCCGGGGTCAGGTCGGTGGCGTCCACCTGCTGGCCCTGGGTCAGGTTCGGCAGCCGGCTCTCGGCGTCATCGGCCTCGCCGCCGGCCTGCTCGTCGAGGCTCTCGACGTAGGCCTTCAGGAAGCCCGCGAAGGTGATGGTGCGGCCACTGGCGCCGAACACCACCTCACGTGGGGCTGCGCCGTCGGCGCTCGAGGTACCCGAGATGCGCAGCGACAGCGTCGTACCCCTGGCATCAGCCATCTGGGAGGCCACGGTGCGCTGCCAGATCAGCTCGTAGAGCCGGAACTCGTCGGTGTCGAGCGCGGCGTGCAGCTGACCCGGTGTCTGGAACACGTCACCGGCGGGGCGGATGGCCTCGTGGGCCTCCTGCGCGTTCTTCACCTTGCGGGTGTACTGGCGCGCCGTCGGGTGCACGTACTCCTCGCCGTAGAGCTGGCGAGCCTGGTTGCGTGCGGCGTTGATGGCCGACTCCGACAGCGTCGTCGAGTCGGTACGCATGTAGGTGATGTAGCCGTTCTCGTACAGCCGCTGCGCGATGCTCATGCAGCGCTCGGAGCTGAACCGCAGCTTGCGGCCCGCCTCCTGCTGCAGCGTCGAGGTCATGAACGGTGCGTACGGCTTGCGCGTGTAGGGCTTCTGCTCCACCGAGGACACCGTCATATGCGCCCCGCGCAGCCCCGTGGCCAGCGACGTCGCCGCCGCCTCGTCGAGCACCAGCACCTCGTCGGGCTTGCGGACCGCGCCCAGCGAGTCGAAGTCGCGCCCGGAGGCCACCCGCCGCCCGTCGACGGAGTTGAGCTTGGCGGTGAACTTCGGCGGTGACGCCTGCGGATCGGACACGCTGGCGTCTAGTTGGGCGGTGACGTCCCAGTAGCCCGCACTGCGGAACGCCATGCGTTCGCGTTCGCGGGAGACGATGATGCGCGTCGCCACCGACTGCACGCGACCCGCTGACAGCTTCGGTGCGACCTTCTTCCACAGCACCGGGCTGACCTCGTAGCCGTACAACCGGTCGAGTATGCGTCGGGTCTCCTGGGCGTCGACCAGGTCTATGTCGAGGTCACGCGGATCCTCGGCGGCCGCCCGGATGGCGGACTCGGTAATCTCGTGGAACACCATCCGCTTGACCGGGACCGTCGGCTTGAGCGTCTCGAGCAGGTGCCAGGCGATGGCCTCGCCCTCGCGGTCACCGTCCGTTGCGAGATAGAGCTCGTCGACGCCCTTGAGCAGGTCCTTGAGCTCGGTGACGGTGCTCTTCTTGTCAGGGCTGACGATATATAGGGGCTCGAAGTCGGCATCGACATTGACCCCGAGGCGCGCCCAGGGTTCGGACTTGTACTTCGCGGGGACATCGGCGGCCGATCGCGGCAGGTCGCGGATGTGCCCACGCGACGATTCCACGACGTAGTTGGACCCCAGGTAACCGGCGATTTTGCGCGCCTTAGTCGGCGACTCGACTATGACGAGTCGCCGCACCCTGCCGTTGCCGCTGCCACCACTCTGGTCAGCCAACCTCGTACCCACTCCACTTCTGTGCCGCCACCCGGTCACCAGTCACGCTTGCACGCGCGATTCGGCCCATGGCAACTGTCAATTTCGCATTCTGCGGCAGCCTATGCAAACCGGCTCACCCGGCGAAGCGTATTAGGTTCGCGGCCATTGTAAGAATGCCTCGGCACCGCTTGGAGGTTCCCCCACGTTCTCTACCAGGCGTAATAGCCGCCTGCGACCGCTGATTCGTAGTGCCGGATGTGCCCCCCTAGTGCCGATTAATGTTGGTGCCATCCCGACCCGCATCATTGCCGAGGCGAGTGCGGAATGCGTATCCGGCGCGTGCGGGTCCAGTCCGAGCAGGTAGCGGTCGGCTTCGGGAGTTCCCGCGGCCAGCGTCCACGCGCGCAGCTCGCGCGGCCCGGGCAGCCACTGGGGCGGCACGGTCTTGACCGCTCCCCGCGTCCAGTCGGCCGCGATCGGTACCAACCGCCGATCGACCTCGGTGCGAACCAACGGCGTTTCCTCGTCGGTGCGGGAGATCTCAGGGGTGAGTCCGGCCTCGGCGATCATCACGGCCAGCGCCTCCGCGCGCCACACGGCATCGACGACCACCGACAACCGGACCGCCTGCGCTGCGCCGCTGCCCACCAGGACCACCTGTCCCGAGGCAGCGAGCATCCCGGTCAAGTCGGAGACCGCTGGCGGCACCGACTCAGCCGAGAAGAACGACAGCTGACTCACGAAAACGACACTAGGCCAGCAGGCCAGTCCGATCGTGCCGCCGGGCCGTACGAGCGCTCAACGGCTCCCTGTGACATGTGCCTTCCTTCCTTTAATACTGCCTACTACTACGGGCGCGCATCGTGCTTCGATGACCAGGCGGATCACGACCACCGCGACCCCGCGGCCAAGGAGGTGAGAGGTGTCGGATTTCGGCCGCGAGCTGCTGGACTGCGCGGTCGGCGGTACCGACGCCGACGAGCATCCGCTGCGTCACGTCGAGGGTCTCGCCGCGCGCGGTGCACACCCTCGCCCGTGGCCGCGGTGGGCAGAGCCCGATGTCGTTGCGGCCTTCGTCGCGCGGGGCATCGCCGAGCCGTGGACGCATCAGGTCGCGGCGGCCGACCTCGCGCACTCCGGGCGCCACGTGGTGCTGTCCACCGGCACCGCGTCGGGCAAGTCCTTGGCCTATCAGCTACCCATTCTGTCCTCGATGGCGTCGGACCCACGCGCCCGCGCGCTCTATCTCTCGCCCACCAAGGCACTGGGCCACGACCAGTTGCGCGCCGCGCAGTCCCTGACCGCTGCCGTGCACCGGCTGGCCGATGTCGGTCCGAGTCCCTACGACGGCGATAGCACCACCGAGGCGCGGCAGTTCGCCAGGGAGCGGTCACGCTGGATCTTCTCCAATCCGGACATGATCCATCTGTCGCTGTTGCGCAACCACGCCCGCTGGGCGGTGTTCCTGCGCAACCTCCGCTACATCGTGGTGGACGAATGTCACTATTACCGAGGCATATTCGGCTCCAACGTGGCGATGGTGCTGCGGCGACTGGTGCGGTTGTGCGCCAGGTACTCGGCCGGCTCGGCGGAGCCGACGGTGATCTTCGCCAGCGCGACGACGGCCGCACCGGCGGCCACCGCCTCAGAACTACTCGGGCACACCGTCACCGAGGTGACCGAGGACGGCTCGCCGCAGGGCAGTCGCACTGTCGCACTGTGGGAGCCCGCCCTGCGCACCGACTTGGCGGGTGAGAACGGCGCACCGGTCCGTCGTTCGGCGGGCGCCGAGGCCGCCCGCGTGATGGCGGACCTAGTGGCCGAGGGTGCCCGGACCCTGACCTTCGCCAGGTCCCGCCGAGGTGCCGAACTCACTGCGCTGGGTGCCCGCGCCCGACTCGAGACGACGGCCCCCGACCTGGCGGAGTCAGTCGCGTCCTACCGCGCCGGCTACCTGGCAGAGGACCGGCGCGCGCTCGAACGGGCGCTGTCCGATGGCACCCTGCGGGGCCTGGCGACGACCAACGCCCTCGAGTTGGGTGTGGACATCGCAGGACTCGATGCCGTGGTCCTGGCTGGCTTCCCCGGGACCGTCGCCTCGTTCTGGCAGCAGGCGGGCCGGGCGGGCCGGCGCGGCCAGAGCGCACTGGTCGTGATGATCGCCCGCGACGATCCGCTGGACACCTACCTGGTGCACCACCCGCAGGCGCTGCTGGGCAAGCCCATTGAACGCGTCGTCATCGACCCCGCCAACCCGTATGTGCTTGGCCCGCAACTCCTCTGCGCGGCGGCCGAGCTCCCTCTGACCGATGCGGAGGTGCGGACGTGGAACGCCGAGGCGGTCGCCGCGGAACTCGTGGACGACGGACTGCTGCGGCGCAGGCCCACCGGCTATCACCCCGCCCCCGGCCTTGATCCCCATCCAGCAGTGGACATTCGGGGTTCATCGGGTGGTCAGATTGCGATTCTCGAGACCGGAACGGGCCGCATGCTGGGCACGACGGGGGCCGGGCAGGCACCCGCCTCGGTACACCCTGGCGCTGTCTACCTGCACCGCGGGGAGACCTACGTCGTCGACTCGCTCGACTTCGAGGACGGCGTCGCGTTCGTCCGGCCCGACGACCCCGGGTACACCACGTCGGCGCGGGAGGTGACCGACATCGTCGTCACGGGCCAGGGTGAGCGGCGCAGCCACGGTCCGATCACCATCGGCATTGTCCCAGTATCGGTGTCCAACACCGTGGTTGGCTACCTGCGACGCAGGCTCAACGGTGAGATCATCGACTCGGTCGAGGTCGACATGCCCACCCACACCCTCGACACCAAGGCCGTGATGTGCACCATCACCCCGGAAGCCCTGCAGAACTGCGGTTTGGATCCCATCCGCTTCCCCGGATCGCTGCACGCCGCCGAACACGCGTCCATCGGACTGCTGCCACTTGTGGCCAGTTGCGATCGCGGTGACATCGGCGGGGTCTCCATGGCAGTGGGCCCCGATGACGGTGCCCCAACGATCTTCGTCTACGACGGCTATCCCGGCGGCGCGGGCTTCGCTGACCGCGGTTTCCGCCGGATCTCGACGTGGTGGTCGGCCACGGCGGCCGCCATCGAGGCGTGTGAGTGTCCGCAGGGCTGCCCGTCGTGTGTGCAGTCGCCGAAGTGTGGCAATGGGAACGATCCGCTCGACAAGGCGGGAGCGGTCGCAGTACTGCGCCTGGTACTCGCAAACCTGCCCGAACACAGTCGGTGAACCACCGGCTGGACGACCCACCCCTCGACGGTCGTCGGCCAGCACGCAGTCGAAAAGTACCTCTCGACAGGGCCTCACGCAACCCCTACCAGCACTTTCCCAGTCTGCTTGGATCGACCACATGGCACGATTCGGGGCCTTCGCGCACCGGTTTGCGCACCCCTGCCCGGTAGAATGCCTGCATGACCCACGACTGGCTCCTCGTGGAGACGCTGGGCGCTGAGCCCGCGGTGGTCGCGCAGGGCAGTCTGACCAAGAACTTGATCCCGATCAGCGCCTTCCTGCGACGCGATCCCCATCTGATGGCGATCCAGTCCGCGATCGGCGAATCGGTCCGGGCCGGCAATGGACTCAGCAGCATCACCCCCAAGAACGACCTCGTGATTCGCACGGAGGTCGTGCAGATGACCGACGGCCGGATTCACGGTGTCCATGTGTGGTCCGGCCCGCCAGACCTCGAGCCGCCGGAGCGCATTGTGCCGGGCGCCCTGAAGTGGGATCTGACCAACAGAATCGCCACGGACACAGCCGAATCGCTGTGCAACAGCGGGATGAACCCGACAATCGAGGCCACCCAGGGCCGGGCCTTCGCCGAGGATCTACCCACCCGCGACCTCAACCCGAGTGAGACCAGGGTCCTCGCGGTGGCGATCAACCCGAAACCCGGCCGGACGTTCTGCAGCACCTGGGATGTCACCGACTATGAGGGCAACCCGATCGCGGTGGGATTCGTCGCGCGAGTCCTGTTGGAGAGCGACGGCGGACCCGAACGCATGATCTGCCGCGCGATGAACTGGCGCGCCGTCCGTGATCGGTCCACCATCGTCCCGCACGACCTGGCTCAGCGAATCCTCAACGGGCTGGCCGAGCCCGGAGTGCATCGTGCGATCGTCGACCTGAGGTCCTGGACGCTGCTGAAGTGGCTCGACGAGCCGTGCCCGTTCTACGACTGGCGCAGCCGCGCCGACGGCGAGCCGCTTGCCCACCCCGATGACAACGACCAGGTGTCCGCCATGGTCGCGGACTTCGACAGAGGGCCGGTGTCCAGCGTGCTGCGGCTGCGCGCCAACGGCGGCGGGTGGACACCCGTGCACGTCACCGTGCATCGCGTCGAGCTCGAGGACGAGGTGTTCGGGGGCCTGCTGTCGCTGCGTGAACCCACCGATGACGAACTCGCCGAGTACGAGGGCCGCGCCAAACCCCGGCGTTCCGGGCGCCTGACGCTCAAGGGCAGGACCGCGCGCACGTAGGCGGCGAAGTTGACCCGGCACCCTAAACTAGGGATATGTCGCGGCCATCGCCGTTGGTATCCATCCGCCGAATCTCGGCGATCGTCGCCGACTCTGCGCCAGCTCAGGATCGGGCGAATGCGGTGCTCGACGAACTGACGAACGTCTTCCCTTACGCCGCCGCACAGATCGCCGCCTGGGATGACCGAGCATCGACACACGTCACCGTTGCCAGCCGCGGCTACACGGCTTACATGCGCAGCGCACTGAACGGCCCTCGATATCGCAACGACAAGGTGTGGCCGGTCCTCGAGCGGCAGCACGACGCCACCTTCTGGAGAGACTGCCCGTTCGATCGACGCGAGTCCGAGTTCTACGTCAAAGCGATTGAACCCAACGGGTTTAAAGAAGGCGCCACCATGCTGCTGCGCGGGACTCATGGGGCATATCTGGGTATGTTCACCGTAAATCTTGAATCTGCAACGGCTCCAGGAGAGTTCGAGCAGCAGATGCTGGAGATCGTCGGAGCCGGACTTGTTCCACTCGTTGACCGACTCGCTGCGGCACGACAGTTCGCTGCCCTCATCGCGCCCAACCAATGCTGCGCCGCGCTGGACTACGCCCGCGGTTGGGTTTCGCTAACCGGCGACGAGCTGCCGCCTCCTGCACTACTCGAAGCAGCTACCGACGCCCTGCGGGATGCGCAGCGACCTGTTCGATTCACTTGGATCGATGATGTCCGCGGGCGTCGCTCCCGTAAGGGCGATCCGGTCGGCGTGTCGCTGATTCCGCTCCACGATGCCAACTACAGCGCGCTGCTCTGTTGGCAACCCATGACACTTCCCTATGGGCTCACCAGGCGCGAACTGGATGTTCTGGCGGGCCTGACGGCCGGGCTGTCCAACGGTGAGATCGCGGATCGGCTGTCGACAAGCACCCGAACGGTGACCACACACGTCGAACACATTCTGGCGAAGCTCACCGTTGCCACGCGCACCGCCGCCGCGCTACTCGCCGACCGCGAGGGCCTCGTCACCCTGCCCGAAAATACGTAATTCCACCGACGATCTTCTGGGTCGGGCAGCCTACGTTTCTACTCATCGGGCACTTCGTGACGTAGACCACACCATCGGTCAGATCTTCGCGATGAGCACGACACAGACGAGGCGTTGAGGTGTTGAGCGCGTTGCCGTTCGCTCAATTACTCACGGCCACAACAGGAGTAGGTAAATGACCCTCGATTCCGAACTACACACGCTCTCCGCCGCAGACATCGCCCGCGAGGTGCGCGCCAAGCGGTTGTCGCCAGTGGAGACGACACAAGCCGCCATCGACAGAATTGAACAGCGCAATCCGTCCCTGAATGCCGTGACCTACAAGGGATATGACGATGCACTCGACCGCGCACGGAAACTTGAATCCATATTGATACAGGGCGCCGACGTAGGACTGCTCGCTGGCGTACCCACTCTCATGAAGGATTTGTTCGGGTTCAAGCCGGGCTGGCCTGCAACGCTAGGACTGCTCTCAGCGCTCAAGGACAACATCGCCGACACCTGGAGTACCTATCCAGCTAGGATCGAGGCCGCCGGCGCGGTCATCGTTGGCCAGACCAACAGCCCCGCATTCGGATTTCGGGGTACAACCGATAACAAAGCTGTTGGCGCAACCAGAAACCCGTTCGATACCAGGAGGAACCCCGGCGGTTCCTCAGGAGGTAGCGCGGCAGCCGTGGCCGACGGTATGGTCCCTCTAGCCGGGGCGACCGACGGCGGCGGATCGATCCGCATCCCCTCGGCGTGGAGCGGCGTGGTCGGCTTTCAACCTTCCGCAGGCCGAGTTCCATTCATCGCTCGCCCCAATGCTTTCGGTGTCTCCTACTACCTATACGAAGGACCGATCACCCGCACAGTTGAGGACTCCGCACTGGCGATGACCGCACTTCATGGGTACGACCCACGCGATCCCAGCTCCAAGACCGACTCGGTCGACTTCATCAGTGCACTCACCCGCGGTGTACGTGGGAAGCGAATCGGCTTCACAGCCGACTATGGGATCTTCCCGGTGCAGGGAGAAGTTCGCACCGTCGTGTCTGAGTCGGTACGTGCCTTCGAGACGCTCGGCGCATCGGTGGATGAAGTCGACTTGGCCATCCCCTTCGCGCAGCACGAGCTCAGCGACATGTGGGCGCGAATCACGGCGCTGGGCGTTCACGAGATCATCGAGTCCTTGGCCGCCGACGGCATCGATCTCAGAAGCACCTACCCCGACGAACTCCCCAAGGCCATGATGCAGTGGGTTGACTCGGCAGCTCGCCTGACGATTGACGATCTCATCCGCGACCAGATCACCCGGACCAAGATCTTTGATTGCTTCCAGGAAGCATTCACCAAATTTGATTTCATCGTTGCGCCGACTCTCGCGTGCCTACCCGTCCTCAACGGCACCGACGGCGAGACGCAGGGGCCCACCGAAATCAACGGAGAGGATGTCGACCCGTTGATCGGTTGGTGCATGACGTATTTCACCAACTTCATCGGTCACCCGAGCGCGTCAGTACCCGCGGGACTCTGCGACGGCCTACCCGTCGGCATGTTGGTGATTGGCCGTCGGCATGACGACGCTGGAGTGATGGCTGCCATCGCCGCCTTCGAGCAAGCACGACCATGGGTTGACAGCTACAACATTCCCGCCGAACGCCAGCTCTGACCGACACCGCCCGCGGCAGGGCTTCTCCGATCCCTTGAGCTATCTACGGCCGACTACCAATATCTCGTTCGCTGCCGGCTTGGGCTCTCCCGTGTAATTCGCGACGCCTGAGTCCTGTTCGGCATGTCGTTGGAAGGCAATCCATCATGAGCGGAACATCCCCACAGTTGGAAAGCAAGCGAGTCCGATACTCCGCCACTCTGGAAACGATCACGGGTGCGGTGACGCTAGCAACCGTCACCCTCCTGGTGTGTGTAGTGATGAAATCGGTTGAGAGTTCGCGCACGAACGGCAGCACCTTTCAGCAGTGGATCGACAGCACGACGTCGTCATGGACGGCGTGGGGGCTGTGGGTAATCGGTGACGTGTCAGAGCCCAGCTCCTACAAGAGTCCCCTGGCCTCGCTCGGCCTGATTGCCGGCGCGCTCGCCGCGTACCTCCTGTGGCGATGGGGATCGAGGTGGGCCGGATTCCCCGTGTCGTACGGCTTCGGGGATCGCTTCCCGTGGTTGCTCGGATCTGCGGGTTTGTCGCTGGTGATCTCGAACGTGGTGTTCCGCGGTCTGCTCGACGGCGGGCAATGGCAGCCCACGTTCGTAGTGGTGGCATCGGTGCCAGCAGCAATCGTCCTCCTGTATGGGCGCGGATGGCGCGTGTTGATCACCGCCGCGGTCTTGGGTGTGCTTACCGTGCCGCCGCTCTCGATGCTGCTCATCGTGGCGGTCTGTCAACCCGCAGGCATCCCGAATGTCGTCGGCATCGTCACAGCTATGGGCATCGGTGGGCTGGCTGCCTGCGCAGTCTGCCTGTTGTTGCCATGGATGCGCCGAGCACCGACTCCGACGCTCTCTACGTTCCCCGCGCCAATTCGGCACCGACACAACGAATTCACGTGGACGATGCGTCGGGTGCTAGCCGACTTCTCCGAGGCTCAGTTCATCGGCAATGAGTGGGCAGGGGGCCTTCTCATAGCGGGCGTATGTGTCGGATATCTAATCAACCCGCAGATTCCAGGGTACGGGCTTGAACTCATCCCGGAGATTCTGTTCGCACAAGTCTTGGCCTCAGCCGTGGGCGTCGTGCTGTGGCGGCGCTGGTACCGCGACGGAGGGTGGACCGCGACCTATGTCCCGGTGGTGTCCGCCGCCCCCACCGCGGTGATCGCGTTTGAAGGTTCCTGGCCGGCACTGATCGTCGGCTCGGTGCTGGGTGGGATACTCGGCGCACCGACTGCTCGCCTGCTGACGAGGCCACTCTCGCCGCACTTTCACCCGTTCATTGCCAACGTGTTCTCCATGGCGACAACGACACTGGCGGTCGTCGCCACCTTGCGAATCCTATTCTGATGACCTCCAGCGATCCTCCACCGGACCCGCCCGGGCCGCGGCGCGCGCCGTGCCGACACCCCACCGGCCCAGTTCCGCAGCGACGTCCACACTGACCACGACGTCGAGGCCGTCAACGGCACACGACGCGATCGCCGCACCCATGCGCCGCGCAATCGACGCCGCCGAGGCGCATGCCGCGTCACCGCCGAGAGCGATCCGGCCCGCCGCCGCCAGCGCCCCCAGATCCGCGGCCGCCTGCGCGCGGTGGCGGGCGATGACCGCCGAGCCGACGGCGACACCACCGAGGCTGATCACCACCAGCACGACGAGCATCGCCGCCGCGAGCAGAGTCGCCGAACCACGCTCAGCCCGAATCGAATTCGACGGCGGCGACCGCCTCCGCGGCGATGACGACACCCGGCAGCAAGGGCGCAGGAACCGAGACGCGGGCGATGACGTGCCCAGCCTCGGAGCGAAGACGCAGGTCGGCGCCCTCCGGCCCGACGCCGCGCACCGCCGCCTCCGCCGAGGCCCGGTCACCTCGTGCGGCCAGCCGCGCCGCCTCCCGCGCGGCGTCGACACACCGCACCTGGGTGGCCACCGCCACGAGCCCTGCGATGCACAACAGCAGAACCGCGACCAGCGTCGTGATCGCGAACGCTGCTCGACGGTGACGGCACCCGCGTCCCCGTTCACACGTTGGTGGTGAGCGCCCGGCCGATCAGGTTGGTGAGCGCGCTGACGATGGAGTCGCCGGTCACCACCGAGTACAGAATGGCGCCGAACGCCGCCGCGGCGATCGTCCCGATTGCGTACTCGACCGTGGACATCCCGGACTCGTCGACCACCAGCAGCGTCATCCGGGCGCGTATCCGCCGAATCACAGTGTCCATCATCATGTTTCCTCCCATCGGTCGTGGCCGCGGCGGATCCGCCAGCCAACGCGAAACCCGGTGTGGTCACAGCACTCCGGTCCTCAGTACGTCACCGGCCAGCCCCACGACCACGGGCACGATGCCCAGGCACACGAACGCGGGCAGGTAGCACAGACCAAGCGGTCCGGCGATCAAGACCGACGCGCGCTCGGACGCCGCCTTGGCGGTATCGGCCGCGTCCAGCCGGGACTGGTCGGCCAGTTCGGCGACGCCCTGAGCCAGCGCGGCACCCGATGCCGACGACCGCCGGGCCAGCCGCAGCAGGGCCGCCACCCTCCTGTCGTCGACAGCGGTGTTCGACCATGCGAACGCAGGCTCGGCGCCGAGCGCGAGGAGGTCCGCTGCGCGGTGCAGAACGTCGGCCAGCGCCCGGGGTGCCGACGTGGCCGCGGCCCCCGCCGCCCCCGCGACCGTCATTCCCGACGACAGGCAGGCCGACAGAACGTCCAGCCCGGACGCCACGGCGAGCGGGTCGCACGCCGTCTCAGGAGCCCGAGTGCTCGCAGCGCCCGCGCCAGCCGTTGGAGTCAGCCGGCGACGCGTGCCACCGGGCGTGCCGCCGACGACGACCGCCAGCGCCAACAGCAGTGCCGCCCAGCTCATGTCAGCACCCCGCGGACGATCCGATCCGACCACAGCAGCCCGCAGCAGGACAGCGTCACACCGACGACCAGCAGCCACCCGCCGGCTCCGTCGGACATCAGGAATGACAACGGCTCGGCGCCGATAAGGTGGCCGAGCCCGATTCCCAACACCGGCAGACCCGCCAGCACGGCAGCCGTGGCACGGGCACCGGCCATACCCGCGAGCACCTGCGACGAGAAGCGTTCCCGCTCGGTGATGTCGCGATGGGCCGTCCGCATCAGCGTCGCGATCGCCAGTCCGTGTGCCTCGGCCAGTCGCCAACACACCGACAACCTCTCCCAGTGCGCACCCAGCGCGGACGCGCTCGCCTCGGCAGACAGCCCGACGGCGACATCGGCACCTAGGCGGGCGCGGGCCGCCACTGAACGCAACCCGTCGGCCACCGGCCCGTCCACCTCACGCGCCGCGACGTCGAACGCCGCCACCGGGTGCACCCCGACACGCAGTTCGCCGATCAGCACGGCCAGCGCGCCCTGCAACGCATCTGACTCCCGCGAGCGACGCGCATCCGATGCCGACCGGCGCCGCCGCACCGTGAACGTCGCCGCCACGATCGTCGCAGCCACCACCACAGACACCGGAATGACCAGGGCGAAAAGTGCCAAGGCGGCCGCGCTCACCGCGCCCATGGAGCCCCGAGGCCACGTCATCGGTGACCCTCGCCTCGGCATCAGCCGACGCCCCGGTGAGGGCGACACGAGGAACACCGCGGCGGCGAGCAATAGCGCCGCAGCGGTCACGACGGCGCCCCGCGGCCGTGAAGCAGGCTCCGCAGACGCTCGATACCGCTGCCGAATCCGGTGTCGGAATGCCATGCGGTCCTGGTCGATACCAGGCCGTCGGCACCGCGTTGCAGGATCGCGATCTCCTCGAGCCGTCGACATCCACTGACGTCCCGGCCGACGTGTAGCAAGACCTGCACGGCGGCAGCGAGTTGGCTGTGCAGCGCCGGCCGGTCCAGCCCGCCGGCTGCGGCCAGCGCCTCGAGCCGGGCCGGCACCTCAGCGGGACTGTTGGCGTGCACCGTGCCCGCTCCCCCATCGTGGCCGGTGTTGAGCGCGGCGAGCAGGTCGACGACCTCGCCACCTCTCACCTCGCCGACCACGATCCGATCGGGCCGCATTCGCAGCGCCTGACGCACCAGGTCCCGCACGGTCACCTCACCGACTCCCTCGATGTTGGCGGTGCGCGCGACAAGCTTGACCAGGTGAGGGTGCCGCGGCGCCAACTCGGGCGCGTCCTCGACACACACCAGTCGCTCGCGAGCCGGCACCGCGCCGAGCGCGGCCGACAGCAGCGTCGTCTTTCCCGCACCTGTACCGCCGGAGACCAGGAACGCTCGGCGTGCGGCGATGACGCCGCGCAGCAACCGAGCCGCATCCGAGGCGATGGCGCCCGAACTCACGAGCGCGCCGAGGTCCTGCGTCGCGGGCCGGAGCACCCTCAGCGACAGGCATGTTCCGGCGGCCGCAACCGGGGGAAGGACCGCGTGCAGGCGGACGGTGAACTCGCCGAATCCGGTGAGCTGCCCGTCCACCCAGGGCTGCGCATCGTCGAGGCGTCGCCCCACCGCGAGTGCGAGCCGCTGCGCCAGGCGACGCACCGACGCCTCGTCGGCGAATCGGATCGAACTGCGCCGCAGCCCGGTTCCGTCATCGACCCAGACCGAGTCGGGTGCTGCCACCAGAACGTCGGTGGTGCCCGCAGCTCGAAGTAGCGGCTCCAGGATGCCCGCGCCGGTCAGTTCGGTCTGCATCACCCGAAGCCCGGTGAGCACCTCGGCGTCACCGATCACACCGCCGGACTCCGCACGGATTGCCGCGGCGACGACGCTGGGACGCAGGGCAGCCGACTCTCCGGCCAGCCGCTCGCGGACCCGTTCAACCAGCGAGGCGCTCACGCCACACCCACCGCGTCGGCGTGGGGCAGCGCCTGTCTCCCCAGCACCGCGTGCACGCGCCGCGCGGCGACGGCCAACGGCGATCGTCGACGCAGCTCGAGCCCTCCGTGCTCAAGCGTGATCGCCACCTGGTGCTGGGGCCGCATCGCCGCCAACAGCGGAAGGCCGGTGATCCGTTCGACGTCGGCGCAGCGCAGGCCGCCAGGAGAGGGCCCGCGCACGACGAGCCCGACGTTCGGGTTCGACGTGCCGAGCCAGGCCCCCAACGCCGCCGACGCGGCACACGATCGGACGTCGGCGCAGCTGACCAATGTGACGAGATCGGCTGCTGCCAAGACTGTTTCGGCCGCGGGCGAGTCCCGACGCGGAAGATCGCACACGACCGTGGCACCGCCTCGACATCCCGCCTCCAGCACGGCGGCAACGGCGCGGGCGTCGATATCGCTAACGCTTCGGCCCGCCGACAGCACCGCGACGCCGTGGCGGACAGGAAGCGCCTCGCGCAGCGCCGCGTGACTCAACCGGCCGCCCGCAGAGCTCAGGTCCGGCCAGCGCAGACCGGGTTGCGCCTCACTGCCCAGCACGAGGTCGATGCCGCCACCCCACGGGTCGACGTCTACCAGCAACGCATCGCGGGCGGTCATGGCGAGGGCGGTGGCGAACACCGATGCGCCGGCGCCACCGCTCCCACCGATCACGGCAATGACCGCGCCGCGGCGTTCGGCGCGGTGACCGTCGGCCACATCGGACAGTTCGGCGGCGAGCTCGTCCTCCTGCTCGGGCAGCATCAGCACCCGCTGCGCACCGACACCGATGGCGGCCTGCCAGCGATCCGGAGCGGCTTCGCCGCGGCCGATCAGATACACCCGCGCGCGGCGGGACAGCCCGAACTCCGCACATCGCATGGCGGCTTGATCGTCGATCACAACCGCCGAAGCCGACATCCACACCTTGCGGTGGGACGGCTCGACCGCGTGCACCACACGCATGCCGATAGCCGCGGCGACGCGGTCCACGGCGGCGCGCAGACCGGTGTCGTCGACCAATGCCAACAGGCCGCCTGCAGAACTCATGGACCAACTGTGCGTGCGTTTCGTGGTCTACCCCGACGCCGCGTGCAGGTTTAGCAACGAATTGTGGATCAAGTCGCGACTGTGGATAAACACACCGGAGTACGCGATTTCCGCAACGTGATCGGGGCACTTCCGGTTTCACGTGCCTCACGACGGTGGACACACGCCGGAGAAAAGCCCCCGAAAAAGGGACGACCCCCGCCAGGGGGGGAGGAGGCGGAGGTCGTCGTGTATCAGCCCCGGGGGGTCGGGCTGATACACACCCGACATAAGCCGAGTAATGCTCACTATACACAAGGGAGCCGGACGTGGCGCAAGTCCTGCTTGACTACGAAATCACCCGGTGACCAGGAATATTGCAGCCACCGACAGGTGTCCGACGCTGCCATTTGAGGGTCATCACCGCTTCGCCCGCCGACGCGCCACCTATGCTGAAGACGTGCCCGCAACCGACGCGGCCCGCCATGGCGAGGTCCCGGTCCCCGAGTCCGACGCCGATCACCCCGTGCGCACCGCTGCGTTCTTCGACCTCGACAAGACAGTCATCGCAAAGTCGAGCACGCTCGCCTTCAGCAAACCATTCTTCGATCAGGGGCTGATCAATCGGCAGACCGTCCTGAAGTCCGCGTACGCCCAGTTCCTGTTTCTGATGTCGGGTGCTGACCACGATCAGATGGACCGGATGCGCTCCTACATCACCAACATGTGCACGGGCTGGAACGTCGAGCAGGTGAAGTCGATCGTGGCCGAGACCCTGCACGACATCGTCGATCCCCTGGTCTTCGCCGAGGCCGCAAATCTCATCGCCGACCACAAGCTGTGCGGACGTGACGTCGTCGTCGTGTCCGCCTCGGGCGAGGAGATCGTCGCGCCCATCGCGCGCGCCCTGGGCGCCACCCACGCGATGGCAACCCGCATGGTCGTCGAGGACGGCAAGTACACGGGCGAGGTGGCCTTCTACTGCTACGGCGAGGGCAAGGTCGAGGCCATCCGGGAACTCGCTGCGCGCGAGGGCTATTCGCTCGAGCACTGCTACGCGTACTCCGACTCGATCACCGATCTGCCGATGCTCGAGGCCGTCGGTCACCCGACGGTGGTCAACCCGGACCGCGCACTGCGCAAAGAAGCCGCCGCCCGTGAGTGGCCGGCCCGCACGTTCTCCCGACCTGTCCCACTGCGCGGCCGGATTCCGGCACCGTCGGGAGCTGCCGTCGCCACGACCGTCGCCGTGGGCGCCAGCGCGCTCGCCGCGGGCGCACTGACCTACTCCCTGCTGCGCCGATTCGCTTTGTGAATCAGCTCGCCGGGCAGTGGCCAGCCCGGGTAGCTGAGACGCGTGGGCGTAACGATCGGGACTCGCCAACACCTCCGACTTGATGTGATCGCCGTCACGGAGTACAAAGGAGGCACGGAAGCTTGGGAAGGCCAAGACCGGGCCGGAAGAGAAGGCACGGGCTCCCAACTCAAGCAACCCAGCACGAATTCCGGCACCCACGCGGAGCACAAGCCGCGATAATGGCAGAAGTGTTGCGGGCCTGCGGAATTGCGGAGAGCGGACGGTACGACAGCCTCTTGGGTGAGGTTGCAGCCGTAGCGCATCGCGAGAACGCCGAGGCCAACCCACGCAACCCACCTAGCACGCATGGTAACCGGTATTCGTGCTAGCGGGCGGCGACCTGAACCACCTCAGTGAGGTGAGTCGGGACGCCGCCCGCTTTGCGTTTGCTGGCACCTACCCCGTCATCGCCTGAGCTATCGACAGCGCTTCGCGTGCACCGGCATGCAGACCCCGCGAGCTGTTGATCAGCCACGCGGTCAAGCCATCCGGTGTTCCCGACGCAAACCCCCGCGCCGACGCACGGTAGTCGCCGGATTGCCGCATCCAGTAGACCTCCGGGACGCCGAGGCCGTGCGGGTCCAGGCCGCTGCTGATCGTGATCAGCCGCGACACCGCCCGAGCCACCACACCGTCGGCGACCCCGAACGGCTCCAGCGTGAGCAGCTCGCCGTGTGCGACGGCCGCCAGCACGTGCGCCGGCACCCGGGTGCCACCCATCACGAGGTCGCCAAGCAGTTCCAGCCGCCGTGCCACGTCGGCCTCCGGGCGGGGCCGCCCGAGTCGGTCATCGTCGGTCAGGTCCGAGGCCGCCAGCGCGTGCAGCCTCGCGATGGCCTGCAGCGGCGCGCGCTGCCAGGTACCCACCAACGAGGTGGCGCCACCCTCAAGCGCCTCGGCGACGCGCAACGCCCCCGTCAGCACGGGGTCGACCTCACCCGCATCGGCAAGGTTGAGTGACCCGCCGTCGAGCACCGACGATGCCCGTGCGGCGCGGACCGAGGCCTCGGCGGCCGTCGCGGGCCACCCCCGCAGGTTGTACTTGTGCCGGTGTGCCCGGCCCAGTGCCTCGCGCGCCTCGTCGCCGGCGGCGGCGACGCCAGGCAGCTCCGCCAGCGGGGCGAGGGGATCGGGTGCGGCCACGACAGCACACGGTAATGCCTGCCGTCCGTGGTCCCGCGCACGGTCAACCGACCGTTGGGCTCGTTATGCCGCTCGTTCGTCGCTCACCATGCACCGTCCGCAGCTGGCAGTGTGAGTCGCCAACCTCCGTGCAACCTCGGGTGACTACCCTCACACTCATGTCTGACACGCATGCTGAGGTCCAGGCGTCCTACCCGCCTGCCGCCGACTTCGCCGCCAACGCGAACGCCACCGCCGAGCTCTACGACCGGGCCGAGAAGGACAGGTTGGCGTTCTGGGCCGAGCAGGCGAACAGGTTGACCTGGAACACACCGTTCACGGAGGTGCTGGACTGGTCGCAGGCGCCGTTCGCGAAGTGGTTCGTCGGCGGCAAGCTCAACGTCGCCTACAACTGCGTCGACCGTCACGTGGAGGCCGGCAACGGTGACCGCGTCGCCATCCACTGGGAGGGCGAGCCGGTCGGCGATGCCCGCTCCATCACCTACGCCGAACTCAAGGACGAGGTGTGCAGGGCCGCCAACGCACTCACCGACCTGGGCCTGGTCGCGGGTGACCGGGTCGCGATCTACATGCCGATGGTCCCCGAGGCCATCGTCGCGATGCTGGCCTGCGCACGCCTCGGCGTGATGCACTCGGTCGTCTTCGCCGGGTTCTCGGCGTCAGCGCTGAAGGCCCGCATCGAGGATGCCGAGGCCAAGGTGGTGATCACCACCGACGGGCAGTACCGCCGCGGCAAGGCCGCCTCCCTCAAGGACGCCGTCGACGAGGCCGTCGACGGCCAGCCGTCGGTCACCAACGTTCTGGTGGTGCGCCGCACCGGAATCGACACGGCGTGGACGCAGGGCCGCGACCTGTGGTGGCATGACGTCGTCGACTCCGCGTCAGCCGACCACACCCCCGAGGCATTCGATGCCGAGCACCCGTTGTTCCTGCTGTACACGTCGGGCACCACCGGCAAGCCCAAGGGCATCATGCACACCACGGGCGGATACCTGACGCAGACCAGCTACACCCACTACAACGTCTTCGACGTCAAGCCCGAGAGCGACGTCTTCTGGTGCACGGCTGACATCGGCTGGGTCACCGGGCACAGCTACATCGCGTACGGGCCGCTGTCCAACGGCGTCACGCAGGTGGTCTACGAGGGCACGCCGGCCTCGCCCACCGAGCATCGCCACTTTGAGATCATCGAGAAGTACGGCGTCACAATCTATTACACAGCGCCGACCCTCATCCGGACCTTCATGAAGCTGGGCCGCCAGATCCCTGCCGAGCACAACCTGACCAGTCTGCGGCTGCTGGGTTCGGTCGGCGAGCCGATCAACCCCGAGGCGTGGCGCTGGTACCGCACGGTGTTCGGCGCCGAGCAGACCCCCATCGTCGACACCTGGTGGCAGACCGAGACGGGCGCGATCATGATCTCGCCGCTGCCCGGTGTCACCGAGACCAAGCCGGGTTCGGCCATGACGCCTCTGCCGGGTATCTCGGCCAAGATCGTCGACGATGACGGCAACCAACTCGAGCCGGGCGTCGATCACGGCGAGCAGGCCAGCGGATACCTGGTCCTCGACAAGCCGTGGCCGGCGATGCTGCGCGGCATCTGGGGCGACCCGGAGCGATTCAAGGAGACCTACTGGTCGAGGTTCGCCGAGCAGGGCTGGTACTTCGCAGGTGACGGCGCCCGCTACGGCAAGGACGGCGAGATCTGGGTGCTCGGCCGCATCGACGACGTCATGAACATCTCCGGCCACCGCATCTCGACCGCGGAGGTTGAGTCCGCACTCGTCGGCCACGCTGGAGTCGCCGAAGCCGCCGTCGTCGGAGCCACCGATGAACAGACCGGCCAGGCCATCTGCGCGTTCGTCATCCTGAAGGCCAGTGCCGAGGGCGGCGCAGACGGCATGGTCGACGAGTTGCGCGCCGAGGTGGCCAAGGAGATCTCGCCGATCGCCCGACCGCGTGAGATTCACGTCGTGCCCGAACTGCCCAAGACCCGCAGCGGCAAGATCATGCGTCGTCTGCTGCGCGACGTGGCCGAGGGACGCGAACTCGGCGATACCTCGACGCTGTTGGACCCCGGCGTGTTCGAGGCGATCCGCGCCAGCAAGTAACCCTGTTCGCGGACCGCGCTAGGCGACCGCGCCGACCGGAACGAAGCCCGAACCCGGCCGGTCCTTGGCGGCGATATCGGCGAGGATCGCGTTCATCGACATCGTCACGGCCGGTGTGTGCAGCGGGATGTACTTGATCACGCAGGTCGGCAGTCCCTCGGTGAAGGCACCGTGGATCATGCCGACCAGCCGGTTGTTCACCGTGACAGGCGCACCGGAGTCACCCGGCTGACCGCACACCTGGCTCACGATCGTGCCGGGATCCTTGCCCGGCCCCCACGTGACACCGCACGAGTAGCCGGTGGTGCGGCCGAGCTTGCACGACACCGCGCCGAACGCCGGATCGGGTCCGATGCCGTCGATCTGGAATCCGTTGACGTTGTTGGTCGGTGCGACGAGCGCCGGGTCGAACTGGATGACGGCGTAATCCAGCGCGTCATTGCCTGCCACCATCGTGCCAAGCACGCCACGGTCCTCGGCACCCTCCGCGGCCACCTGGGCTCCCGGCCCACCGCAGTGCGCGGAGGTGAAGCCGATCAGGTTCCCGCGGTTGTCGTTGCCGATCGCGGTCAGCGTGCAGAACGACTCACCGTTGACGATGATGCCGGAGCCACCGCCCAGCGGTACCGGGTCGGCGGCAGTCGCGGTTGTCGCGAAGGACACGCCCACCAGTGCGAGCAGGAAGACCAAGGTCGCCGCAACGGCACCTCGTTGAGCAGGGCCGTACCCGCGGTGTCTCAACAGCACCCCTATCGTCTGCCCCGGCCCAATGTTCTTTTGACGCGTGTTTTGGAGAACACCGTCAGTCTATCGTCGGCCGGGATCGTTGCCCCCGACGCGACATGGCAACATGGGCCGCATTGACCTCGACGCGGGAGGACGTGTCCATGAGCGCTGGCGACCGTAAGAACGGCGTGCCGACCACCGTGACGTCGATTCCCCTGGTGGATCCGCACGCACCCAAGGCCGATCCGTCGATCGGCGATCTCGTCAAAGACGCGACAACGCAGATGTCGACACTGGTCCGTGCCGAAGTGGCCCTGGCCAAGGCCGAGGTGACCCGCGATGTGAAGAAGGGCCTCACGGGCAGCGTCTTCTTCATCCTCGCGCTGGTCGTGCTGTTCTACTCGACGTTCTTCTTCTTCTTCTTCCTCGCCGAGGTGCTCAACCTGTGGCTGATGTCATGGGCCGCCTACCTCATCGTGTTCGGGCTCATGGTGCTGACCACCATCGCTTTCGCGTTCCTGGGCTATCTGAAGGTCCGTCGGATCAGGGGACCGCAGCAGACCATCGAATCGGTCAAGGAGGCGCGCGTCGCCCTGGTGCCGGGTGGTGACAAGCCCTCCCCCAACGGTGACGGCCGCGCGGCGGCGACCACAGATCCATCAGGCTGGTAATGGCCCGTAAGGGCCGCGGCAATCGGCCGCCGCCCGACCCGTCGGTGACACGCATCGAGGGTCCGTGGCGGCATCTGGAGGTGCACGCCAACGGGATTCGCTTCCACGTCGTGGAAGCGCAGTCCGACGAGATGGCCGCGGCTGACCGACCGCTCGTAATCCTGCTGCACGGGTTCGGGTCATTCTGGTGGTCGTGGCGTCACCAGTTGCGGGGACTGCGCGGAGCCCGGGTGGTTGCCGTCGATCTGCGGGGTTACGGCGGCAGCGACAAGCCGCCGCGCGGCTACGACGGCTGGACCCTGGCCGGCGACACGGCGGGCCTCGTCCGCGCGCTGGGGCATGAGAGCGCCACCCTGATCGGCCATGCCGACGGCGGACTGGTGTGCTGGGCGACCTCGGTGCTGCACCCGCGAGCGGTGCGGGCCATCGCCCTGGTGAGTTCACCCCATCCGGTGGCGCTACGGGCATCGGCCCTGACCCGGCGCGACCAGGGCCTGGCACTGCTGCCCCGAATGCTGGGCTACCAGTTGCCGTTCTGGCCCGAGCGTGTGTTGACCCGCGGTGACGCCGCGGATCTCGAAACACTGGTGCGAAGCCGCGCTAGCGAGAAGTGGCAGTCCTCACCGGACTTCGCCGAGACGATCGGGCACATGCGACGAGCCATCCAGATTCCCTCGGCGGCGCACTCCGCGCTGGAGTATCAACGATGGGCCGTGCGCAGCCAGCTTCGCGGCGAGGGCCTGCGCTTCATGAGGTCGATGAAGCGTCCGCTCACGGTGCCGATCCTGCATCTGCGGGGTGACGCCGACCCCTACGTGCTGGCCGACCCGGTGAATCGCACCCACCACTACGCGCCGCACGGGCGGTACGTATCGATCTCCGGTGCAGGCCATTTCGCGCACGAGGAGCAACCGGAGGCGGTCAACGAGCGGCTGACCCGGTTCCTGAACGACAGCGTCTAGCGCCGGGCTCAGGAGATGCAGGTACCGGTGGGCACCTTCTCAGTGGCGCCCACCCCGGCCATCTGCTTGGCCACCTCGTTGGCGGTCAGCACGAACCCGGTGTCGGCGTCGTCGACGGCGGCGCCGAACACCACGCCCAGCACCCTGCCCTTGCGATCGATCAGCGGCCCACCGGAATTACCCTGCCGGACAGTGCCTCTGACCGTGTAGACCTCGCGCGTCACCGTCGTGGTGTGGTAGATGTCGGGCCCGTTGAGCTGGATGATCTCGCGGATCCGGGCGGGCGTGGCGGTGAAGTCCCCGCCGCCGGGGTAGCCCATCACCACTGAGTCGGTTCCCGAGGGCGCCTCCTGCATGTGGAACACCAGGGGCGCCGACGGCAGGTTCGGCACGTCGAGGATCGATATGTCGGCGTTGGGGTCATAGGACACCACGTGGGCGTCGTAGCTCTTGCCCTCGGCCTCGACCGTGACACTCTCCGACCCCGCCACCACGTGCGCGTTGGACATCACGCGGTTGGGGGCGACGACGAATCCGCTGCCCTCCAGTACCTTCTGGCAGCTCGGCGCGACACCGCGAATCTTCAACACGCTCGGGCGCGTGCCCGCGACAACGGGGTCGGTCGCCAGGGCGGCGTCGGGTACGTCGACGTTGGCGACCGGGGTGCGGCCGAACGGTTGCAGGACATCGGGCAGGCCGGAGGTGTCCAGCAGACCCGACAGGCGCGCGGGTACTCGCTGCAGCCACGACGGCGCGAGATCATTGACCTGAGCCAGAACCCGCGACCCTCGCACGGCGGCAGCGAGATTCGGCTGGTCCGACGATGTGAGCGGGGTGGCCAGCAGCCAGGCCGCGACCAGGACCGCGACCAGCTGAATGGCGACGCCGACCACGGAGTCGAACGATCGCAGGGTGCGATTGCGGATCGCACCGCGAACCGCCCGTCCGAGCACCACGCCCGCGATCTCACCGATCACGACCAGGCCGAGGATCAGAAACAGGGAGACGAACAGCTTGGTGCGGGCCCCATCGATATTGCTGACGACGTGGGGAGCCAGCAGCACACCGGCCACCGCACCCAGGATCACGCCGAAGAAGGACAGCAGAGAACCCAGCGCCCCGGAACGCCAGCCGGATACGGCGGCGACGAAGGCGACGGCGAGTACGGCCAGATCGAGCCATTGAGAGGAAGTCATCGTTGGCCTTCACGGTAGCCGCTGGTGGCCCCGACGAGGGCCATTGCCGCGTCGAGTTCAAGTACGTCGTCGGTGTTCCATGGCTTGGCCCATCCCGCGACGTCGAGCGCCGCCGAGATCACCTGCCCGGTGAATCCCCACACCAACATCTGGTTGAGCAGGAACGCCGGGCCTGCGTACCGGCGTGAGCGCTCCTTGCGGTACACCATCAACCGGTTCTCGGGGTTGACGAAGGCACGCACCGGAACCCTGGCCACGATGGCCGTCTCCCCCGGGCTGACGGCGTGCACGGGGCCGGGATCCGGCGAGTACGCCAGGACTGGCACGACGTGGAAGCCCGACGGCGGGATGAACATCCGTTCCAGGGTGGCCAGGGGACGAAGTCGACCGGTGTCGACACCGGTCTCCTCGTTGGCCTCACGCAGCGCCGTGGACACCGGACCGTTGTCCTCGGGGTCGGACGCCCCGCCGGGAAAGGCCGCCTGCCCCGCGTGGTGACGAAGTGTCGAGGCGCGCACGGTGACCAGCAGGTCGGCGTCGTCGGGTAACCCGCCTGCGGGCGCGTCCTGCGCGCCCGAGAACAGCACCAACACCGCGGCATCGCGCTTCGTGCCGGACACCGTGGCGGCGGCGTTGGCGACCTTGAACGCCGCTGCGACGTCCGCGGGAATGTGGCTGCGGTACGCGCGGGGCACCTCGCCGATGTTGTCGACCAGGGGTTTGAGCCACGCGGGGGCGGCATCGGGGAAGAACTCGACCCCACTGCCGGCCCGGCGCTCCGAACTCAACCCGGCACTCCCATCCGTGGGTTCACAGCCTCCGCGATCTCGTCAGCCGTGGCGAAGGATCGGGGCAGAATCTGGGCAACGCTACCGTCCGAACGCAGGACAACCGTCGCGGGCATGACGTTGGGGACCTTCAGTGCCGCGGCGATCAGACGCCTGCCGTCCTGCAGTGTCGGCAGATGTACGCCGAGTTCGGCGAGTCGCAGCAGCGCTGCGGTCTCGTTCTCGTCCTGGTGGACGGTCAGCACCGTCACCTCCGAACCCATGCGGCGCTGGTACTCGGCCATCGCGGGGAGTTCGTCGGCGCACGGCCCGCACCAGTAGGCCCACAGGTTCAGGACCACGATGCGGTCGTCGACCGCGCGGGCGACATCCACCGTCGACCCGTCGGCCGCGCACTCGACCGAGATGCCACGCAGCACCTCCGGCCCGGGTCCGGGGCCGTCGGGAGGACATGGCGCGAGGTCGGCGGCGGCACGTGGCCCGGCCAGCGCCTCGGGTGTGTCGGCGTCGCGGTGATCACGTGCGACCGGTGATCCGGTGGGGCTGGTCGAGGTGTCGGCATCGTCGCCCAGTTCCTGCCAGAACGCGAAGCCGAGTGCCACCAGGACGACCAGAACCGCGGCCGTCCACCGCGCCCCACTGCTCATCAGAGCCCGGCCAGTGCCAGCAGGTGTTCGGTCTCGGGCCCCTTGACCAGGGCCGCGGCGGTCAGCGGGTCGGTCGGGCCCGCGCCGAAGGAGGGACAGTCCTTGGCCAGCACGCACACGCCGCACGCCGGACGGCGGGCGTGGCAGACGCGTCGGCCATGAAAAATGATGCGATGACTCAATAACGTCCACTCCCGGCGCTCGATCAGCTCGCCGATGGCGAACTCGACCTTGACCGGGTCCTCCAGCGTCGTCCAGCCCCAGCGCCGCACCAGGCGCCCGAAGTGGGTGTCCACGGTGATGCCCGGGACGTCGAACGCATTCCCGAGGACCACGTTTGCGGTCTTGCGGCCGATACCCGGAAGCGTGACCAACTCCTCGAGTGTGTCGGGGACCTGGCCGTCGAACCGCTCGACGAGCTCCTGGCCGAGCCGCATCAGGGACGTCGCCTTGTTCCGGTAGAAGCCAGTGGGCCGAATAATCGACTCCAACTCCTCGCGGTCGGCCTGGGCATAGTCCAGCGCCGTCGAGTACTTCTTGAACAGCGCAGGCGTGGTCAGGTTCACCCGCTTGTCGGTGCTTTGCGCAGACAGGATCGTGGCGACGGTGAGCTCGAGCGGGTTGGTGAAGTCCAGTTCGCAGTAGACGTGCGGAAAGGCCTGTGCGAGAGCACGATTCATACGCCGCGCGCGACGAACCAGACCGAGGTGAGTTTCTTCGGCCCATTTTTTCTGGGAGGCCCGCTTGCTCGCGGGCACGCGTCCTGCCACGGCATTCAGCCTACTGAGAGGTCAACGAGCACGGCGAACAGACCGGTGGCATTTCGTGATCACGCCGAGATATTGGCCGTGTTTACTTCAGTCTTGTGTCGTGGTTGCTGGTTGTCTTCGTCCCGGGGTTGCTGATGTTGGCGACCTTCGGGCTTGACCGCCTGGAATCAAGTCTCGTCGGTGACGCAGTCTCCGACGAGGACGTGGCCGCCGCCCTGGACCGGGCCAAGGCCGACTGCGCGCGTCCGCCCGCACGCAACGACGTCGACGACGATTTGGACGCCGACTGTGTGTACGAGCCGTTCCACACCCGCTTCAGTGAGTCGATTCCGAGCACCGCATCGCGAGGTGCGCCTGCCCGGATCTACATCCATCACCGGGGCAATCCCGAATTTCTGCCGACCCGGCAGCCCGATCGTGTGTAGCGTTGGCACGTCGCGAACCGGGCACCCACTAGACTGACGTTCGCTATCGCGCGGCGGCCTAGCCTGCGCGTGTCATATCACCCGAGAACAAAAAGAGGGGCAACGTGGACGAGATCCTGGCTAGGGCCGGAATCTTCCAGGGCGTCGAACCGACCGCAGTATCGGCGCTGGCCAAGGAGTTGCAGCCCGTCGACTTCCCGCGCGGACATACGGTGTTCGCCGAAGGCGAGCCCGGTGATCGGCTGTACATCATCATGTCCGGCAAGGTGAAGATCGGTCGCCGCTCACCCGATGGTCGCGAGAACCTGCTGACCATCATGGGTCCGTCGGACATGTTCGGCGAGCTGTCCATCTTCGATCCCGGTCCGCGGACCTCGAGCGCCACCACCATCACCGAGGTGCGCGCCGTGGCGATGAATCGCGACGCGCTCAAGGCGTGGATCAAGGACCGTCCAGAGATCGCCGATCAGTTGTTGCGCGTGCTGGCTCGCCGGCTTCGCCGCACCAACAACAACCTGGCCGACCTCATCTTCACCGACGTGCCCGGCCGGGTCGCCAAGCAGCTGCTGCAGCTGGCCCAGCGTTTCGGCACCCAGGAGGGCGGCTCGCTGCGGGTCACGCACGATCTGACCCAGGAGGAGATCGCCCAGCTGGTCGGCGCCTCCCGCGAGACGGTGAACAAGGCGCTCGCCGACTTCGCCCACCGCGGCTGGATTCGCCTCGAGGGCAAGAGCGTCCTGATCAGCGACTCCGAGCGTCTAGCCCGCCGAGCCCGCTGACAACCGTGTGATTTCGGCGCGCTTTCGTTCGCTCAGCGACGGAAAGCGCGCCGAACTCGCTCAGCTGCGCAGGTAGTTCAGCTGCGCCTGCACCGACCACTCCGCGTGCGGCCACAGCTTCTGGTCCACGTCGGTGTAGACGTGCTCCACGATCTGCCGGGCGGTGGCGTCCTCACCGAGCACCTTCAGCGCGTCCCGCACCTGGTCGAGCCGTTCCTCGCGATGCGCCAGGTACATCCCCGCGACCGCCTCGATGTCACCCAGATCGGGACCGTGCCCCGGCAGCACCGCGCGCTTGCCCAATCCACGCAGACGGCGCAGCGACTCCAGATAGTCGCGAAGGCTGCCATCCTCGTTGTCGATCACGGTCGTTCCCCGCCCGAGGACCGTGTCCGCGGTCAGAACGGCGTCGTCAACCAGAAAGCACAGCGAGTCGGCGGTGTGGCCGGGCGTGGCCATCACGGTGATGCGCACGCCGGCGGCGTCGATCACCTCACCGTCGGTCAGCGGACCGCCGAGGCCGCGAAGGAATCCGCTACCCAGCGCGCGCACGGTCGCACCGGTCCGATCGACCAGTTTGTCGATGGCATCGGTGTGGTCGCCGTGCTTGTGGCTGATCAGGATCAGCGGGATCTTGCCCAGGCTCGCGATGGCGTCGACATGCGCGTCGTCATCGGGCCCGGGATCGACGATCACCATCTCGTCGCTGCCCGGTCCCTGAAGCACCCACGTGTTGGTGCCGTCGAGCGTCAGCAGGCCGGGGTTATCGCACAGGAGGACGGACGCCGTGTCGGTCACGCGACGCAGCGCCCCGTAGGCGGGGTGCTCCAATGCCGCGCTGGAGGTCACGCCTCCGCGACCTCCACGATGAGCTCGACCTCGACCGGTGCATCCAGCGGCAACTCCGACACCCCCACGGCGGAGCGGGCGTGCGCGCCCGCCTCGCCGAAAACGTCACCGAGTAGCGCCGATGCGCCGTTGATGACGCCGGGTTGTCCGTTGAAGCCGGGTGCGGACGCAACGAAGCCAACCACCTTCACCACGCGGACGACGGCATCGATGCCGACGAGAGCGTGCACGGCGGCCAGCGCGTTGAGCGCGCATGTCCGCGCGAGATCCTTGGCGTCGGCGGGGTCGACGTCGGCGCCGACCTTTCCGGTGCGCGGCAGCTCGCCCGACTGCATCGGCAGCTGCCCGGACGTGTAGACCAGGTTGCCGGTGCGGACGGCGGGCACATAGGCGGCCAGCGGAGCGACCACGGCGGGCAGTTCGATGCCCAGTTCCGTGAGGCGCGCCGACCAGGTTCCGGACGCCGTCACTTGGGTCGCTTCAGATAGGCGACATGCTGCTCGCCGGTCGGGCCCGGTAGCACCGAAACCAGCTCCCAGCCGTCCTCGCCCCATTGGTCGAGGATCTGCTTTGTCGCATGGGTCAGCAGGGGGACTGTGGCGTACTCCCACCGAGTCAGTTCGCTCATGCGGCTGAGCTTACGGGTCAGCCGGTGCGGCTTGGTTAGCATGCATAGGTGGCTCCCCCCTCCTCCGCACCCACCGGTCGAAACGCCGTCGGCTGGTCCTCGCGATCAACCAAGGCTCGGCTGCACTTCGTGACCGGAAAGGGTGGCACCGGAAAGTCGACAATCGCCGCAGCCCTTGCCCTGGCGCTCGCCGCCGGCGGCCGCCGCGTGCTGCTGGTGGAGGTCGAGGGACGCCAGGGCATCGCGCAGCTCTTCGACGTCCCGCCGCTGCCGTACGAGGAGGTGAAGATCGCGACGGCCGACGGCGGTGGTCTGGTCAATGCGTTGGCCATCGACACCGAGGCGGCGTTCCTGGAATATCTCGACATGTTCTACAACCTCGGCATCGCCGGGCGCGCAATGCGTCGCATCGGTGCCGTCGAGTTCGCGACCACCATCGCGCCGGGCCTTCGCGACGTGCTGCTGACGGGCAAGATCAAGGAACTCGTGGTGCGCAACGAGAAGGAGCGGGAGAAGGCCAAGCACCAGGCTTATGACGCCGTCGTCGTCGACTCGCCGCCCACCGGTCGCATCGCTCGCTTCCTCGATGTCACCAAGGCGGTGTCCGACCTGGCCAAGGGCGGTCCCGTGCACTCGCAGGCCGATGGCGTGGTCAAGCTACTGCACTCGGATCTGACCTCGATCCATCTGGTGACTCTGTTGGAGGCCCTGCCGATTCAGGAGACGGTGGAGGCCATCGAGGAGCTGCAGGAGATGGGGCTGCATGTCGGCAGCGTCATCGTGAACCGCAACATCCCGGCCTATCTCGGTGCCGACGATCTTGCCAAGGCCGCCGAGGGGGACGTCGACGCGGACGCCGTCCGAGCGGGACTCGCGAAGACCGGAATCACGTTGTCGGACTCCGACTTCGCGGGCCTGCTGACCGAGACCATCCAGCACGCCACGCGGATCACGGCCCGCGCCGAGAGCGCGGAGCAGCTCGACCTGATCGACGTTCCACGACTGGAGCTGCCGGCCCTGCGCGACGGGGTCGACCTGGGCAGCCTGTATGAACTCGCCGAAGAACTCGCCCAGCAGGGAGTCCGATAGATGAGCACCACACCGCTCACGCTCGACATGCAGGCAATCCTGTCTGACACCTCCAACCGCGTCGTGGTGTGTTGCGGCGCAGGCGGTGTCGGCAAGACCACCACGGCCGCCGCGATGGCGCTGCGGGCCGCCGAGTACGGCCGCACCGTCGTGGTGCTGACCATCGACCCGGCCAAGCGTCTCGCGCAGGCCCTCGGCGTCAAGGATCTGGGCAACACCCCGCAGCGGGTACCGCTGGCCCCCGAGGTCACCGGCGAGTTGCACGCGATGATGCTCGACATGCGTCGCACGTTCGACGAGATGGTGATCCAGTACTCGGGATCCGATCGGGCAGACGCGATTCTGGAGAACCAGTTCTATCAGACCGTGGCAACCTCCCTCGCCGGGACGCAGGAGTACATGGCGATGGAGAAGCTCGGACAGCTGCTGGCCCAGGACAAGTGGGACCTGGTGGTCGTCGACACCCCGCCGTCGCGCAATGCGCTTGACTTCCTCGACGCGCCGAAGCGCCTCGGCAGCTTCATGGACAGCCGGCTGTGGAAGATGCTGCTCGCGCCGGGACGTGGCATCGGCCGCCTGGTGACCGGCGCCGTCGGCCTGGCCATGAAGGCACTGTCAACGGTGCTCGGTTCCCAAATGCTCTCCGACGCGGCAAGTTTCGTGCAGTCACTGGATGCGACATTCGGCGGTTTCCGCGAGAAGGCGGACCGCACCTACGAACTGCTCAAGCGACGCGGCACCCAGTTCGTGGTGGTGTCGGCGGCCGAGCCCGACGCGCTGCGGGAGGCATCGTTCTTCATCGACCGCCTGTCGCAGGAGAAGATGCCGCTTGCCGGGCTGATCCTCAACCGCACGCACCCCACGCTGTGCGATCTGAAGCCCGAGCAGGCCAGCACCGCGGCTGACTCGTTGACCGAGGACGACGCGTTGACCGCGGCGGTGCTGAGGATTCACGCCGATCGCGCGCTGACGGCCAAACGGGAGGTGCGACTGCTCTCACGCTTCACGGGAGCAAACCCGCACGTCTCGATTGTCGGCGTACCCTCGCTGCCGTTCGACGTGTCGGATCTCGAGGCGCTTCGCGCCATCGCCGATCAGATCACCGGGGAAGCCGCCTGAGCCGAAGCGGCTCGGTACTAAACCGCGCTGCGGTGCTTACGCTGAGCGGCAAAGAAGTCAGCCCAGGACACGACCTCGGGATGCTGCTTGAGCAAAGCGCGACGCTGACGCTCGGTCATGCCACCCCACACCCCGAACTCGACGCGGTTGTCGAGTGCATCTGCGCCGCATTCGGTGATGACCGGGCAGTGCCGGCAGATGACTGCGGCCTTCCGCTGTGCGGCCCCCCGCACGAACAATTCATCAGGATCGGCTTGCCGGCATCTTGCCTGCGACACCCATGCGATGCGGGCCTCGGCCTCGACACCTTGGACAACAACTGCATTTACAGGGGAACTCATGATTGTCCTGCGAGCCGCCGGCCGTGTACCTGACACGTGCGATCCCTCCTCCAGCCGCCATTTCGGCGGTCAACCCCAAGCGATAGCACGCTGTTGCGAGCTGCGCCACATTGCGACCGGTAGTGTTACCTAGATCGCACTGTCTGTCCAAGCTAGGTGGTCAGGGGGGTTTTGCGCAACAGTCAAATCACGAATTTTTGGGACGACCGTGCCGTGACTTGACTTATGCAGGCACCAGCAGGGTCGCATACCGCTCTGACAGGCCATACAGCACCCGGCCAAGTGTCGAGCAGGGACGATACAGCGGCTGAAAAGTTGTCGTTAGCCGACGTCGCTACTCTGTAACCCATGTCCGAGCGCCCGCCGACTCGTCCACCCACCGCGGTGACGGTCATCAAGTTGGCGTGGTGCTGCGTTTTGGCCAGCGTCGTGGCCGCCGCATTCATGTTTCCGCTCGTCGGCGGCTTCGGCCTGATGTCGAACCGCGCGTCCGACGTCGTGGCCAACGGATCCACCCAACTCGTCGAGGGTGACGTGCCCGCGGTTTCCACCATGGTGGACGCTCGCGGCAACCCCATCGCCTGGTTGTACAGCCAACGACGGTTCGAGGTTCCGAGCGAACAGATCGCCAACACGATGAAGTTGGCGATTGTCTCGATCGAGGACAAGAGGTTCGCCGACCACAATGGTGTCGACTGGCAGGGCACGCTGACGGGCCTGTCTGGCTACTTGTCCGGCGCCAGCGACACCCGCGGCGGCTCAACCCTCGAACAGCAGTACATCAAGAACTACCAACTCCTGGTCGTCGCGCAGACCGAGGCCGAGAAGCGCGCGGCCATCGAGACCACTCCCGCACGCAAGCTGCGCGAGATCCGGATGGCACTGACACTGGACAAGACGTTCACCAAGCCCGAGATCCTCACCCGATACCTCAACCTGGTGTCCTTCGGTAATAACGCGTTCGGGGTGCAGGACGCGGCCCAGACCTACTTCGGCATCAACGCCTCCGAGTTGAACTGGCAACAGGCCGCACTGCTGGCGGGCATGGTCCAGTCGACCAGCGCGCTCAACCCGTACACCAACCCCGACGGTGCGCTGGCACGGCGGAACGTCGTGCTGGACACGATGATCGAGAACCTGCCCCACGAGGCGTCGGCGTTGCGGGAGGCCAAGGAGCAACCCCTTGGCGTGCTTCCGGTGCCGACGGAGCTGCCGCGAGGCTGCATCGCCGCGGGCGACCGCGCCTTCTTCTGCGACTACGCACTCGAGTACCTGGCACGCGCGGGCATCAGCAAGGAGCAGGTCGCCAAGGGCGGTTACCTCATCAAGACGACGCTCGATCCCGACGTGCAGGCCTCGGTGAAGTCCTCGATTGACGGGATCGCGCCGCCCGACCTCGACGGTGTCGCCAGCGTGATGAGCGTGATCAGGCCCGGCAAGCAATCGCATCCGGTGGTCGCGATGGCGAGTAACCGCACCTATGGGCTGAACCTGGACGCCGGCGAGACCATGCAGCCCCAACCGTTCTCGCTGGTGGGCAATGGCGCGGGGTCGGTGTTCAAGATCTTCACCACCGCGGCGGCCCTCGACATGGGTATGGGCATCAACGCGCAGTTGGACGCGCCGTCCAGGTTCGAGGCCAAGGGACTGGGCAGCGGCGGCGCCAAGGGCTGCCCGCCCGCCACCTGGTGTGTGCAGAACGCGGGCAACTACCGCGGCTCGATGACCGTGACGGACGCGCTGGCCACCTCCCCGAACACCGCCTTCGCCAAACTGATCTCCCAGGTGGGCGTGCAGCGCACCGTCGACATGGCGGTCAAGTTGGGCCTGCGTTCCTACGCCCTGCCCGGCACCGCGCGCGACTACGACCCAGAGAGCAACGAGAGCCTGGCCGACTTCGTCAAGCGCCAGAACCTGGGCTCCTTCACCCTGGGCCCCATCGAGGTCAATGCGCTCGAGCTGTCGAACGTCGCGGCGACGCTGGCCTCAGGCGGCACGTGGTGCCCGCCGAACCCGATCGACAAGGTCTTCGACCGGTCCGGTCAAGAGGTCTCGGTCACCACCGAGACGTGCGAACAGGTAGTGCCCGAGGGCCTGGCCAACACCCTGGCCAACGCGATGAGCAAGGACGACACCGGCTCGGGTACCGCGGCGGGCGCGGCCGGATCGGTCGGCTGGAACCTGCCGATGTCGGGCAAGACCGGCACCACCGAGGCGAATCGGTCGTCCGCGTTCCTGGGCTTCACCAGTGAGTACGCCGCGGCCAACTACATCTACGACGACTCCACCGCCCCCACGGAGTTGTGCTCGTTCCCATTGCGGCAATGCGGATCGGGCAACTTGTTCGGCGGTAACGAGCCCGCCAGGACCTGGTTCACGGCCATGAAGCAGTTCACGCCGGACACCGTGCAGTTACCACCCACTGACCCGCGTTTCGTCGACGGCGCACCGGGGTCGAAGGTGCCCAGCATCGCCGGAATGAATGAGAGCCTGGCCCGTCAACGTCTGAGGGACGCGGGCTTCCAGGTCGCCGATCAGTCCAACCCGGTCAACAGCGATTTGCGGCTGGGCACGGTCGTCGGAACCTCGCCGGCCGGCCAGACGGTGCCGGGGTCGATCATCACGATCCAGGTCAGCAATGGCATCCCGCCCGCGCCGCCACCACCACCAATCGGCCTACCGCCGTTCCCGGGCATGGACGGGCCGCCAGCTCCCGTTGGCTCGACGGTCATTCAGATCCCCGGCCTTCCGCCGATCACCGTGCCGGTCCTGGGGCCACCGCCGCCACCGCCGCCACCACCGTGATCGGCGCCCCGCCCGACGGGCGGGGTATCGACTGTGGGGTTGATAACGGCTCGCTGTGCTTTGGGCGGCCTGCACCCATCTGGCAGTAGGCTGCGAGCATGCCCGACCCATCGACCGTTCTGAAGAACACCGCGGCGGTCGCCGCTGGCTCGCTGGTCGCCGGGATCGCCTACGGTTCGCTCATCGAGCGCAACGCGTTCGTGATTCGCGAGGTGACCATGCCGGTGCTGACGCCCGGTTCGTCGCCGCTGCGGGTGCTGCACCTGTCGGACTTCCACATGCGCCCGGGACAGCAACGCAAGCAGGGTTGGCTGCGCGACCTGGCGCGCTGGAGCCCGGACCTGGTGGTGAACACCGGTGACAACCTCGCGCACCCGAAGGCCGTGCCGTCGGTCGTACAGGCCATGGGCGATCTGCTGTCGGTGCCGGGACTGTTCGTGTTCGGCAGTAACGACTACTTCGGGCCGCGGCCGAAGAATCCCGCCAGCTACATCTTCAACAAGTCCAAGCGCATCACCGGTGTGCCGCTGCCGTGGCAGGACCTGCGGGCGGCGTTCACCGAGCGCGGCTGGCTGGACATGACCCATACCCGGCGCGAAGTCGACGTCAACGGTCTGGTGATCGCGGCCGCCGGTGTCGACGACCCGCACCTCAAGCGCGACCGCTACGAGACCATCGCCGGCCGCCCCAATCCGGCGGCCAACCTGACGCTCGGCATCACCCATGCGCCCTACACGCGGGTGCTGGACCGGTTCGCCGCCGACGGCTACCAGCTGGTCATGGCGGGCCATACCCACGGCGGGCAGCTCTGCCTTCCGTTCAAGGGCGCCCTGGTGACCAACTGCGACCTTGACCCGTCACGGGCCAAGGGACCGTCCCGGTGGGGCACCAACACCCAGCTGCACGTCTCGGCGGGCGTCGGCACCTCGCCGTACGCGCCGCTGCGGTTCTGCTGCCGCCCGGAGGCCACGCTTCTCACGCTGGTCGCTGCTCCCACCGGTGGCGGTCACGCCGGAACCAGGGCAGGTGTCTCGCAGTCGACCGTCGCGGCACGGTGAGCGACAGCGCCACGGACGCTGTGCGGACTCAGCCACGTCAGTGGGTTGATAACGCCGTACGCCTGATCGAGGCCGACGCCCGCCGCAGTGCGGACACACATCTGCTGCGGTATCCGCTGCCCGCAGCGTGGTGTGACGGTGTCGACGTCGAGCTGTATCTCAAGGACGAGACGACGCACATCACCGGCAGCCTCAAGCATCGGTTGGCAAGATCGCTTTTCCTGTACGGGTTGTGCAACGGATGGATCGGCGAGAACACCACGGTCATCGAGGCGTCGTCGGGTTCGACGGCCGTCTCCGAGGCCTATTTCGCCGCGATGCTCGGCCTGCCGTTCATCGCCGTGATGCCGTCGTCGACCAGCACCGCGAAGATCAAGCTCATCGAATCACAGGGTGGCCGTTGCCATTTCGTCGCCGAGTCGTCTCAGGTGTACGCGGAGGCCGAGCGTCTCGCCGCCGAGACCGGCGGCCACTATCTCGACCAGTTCACCAACGCCGAGCGCGCGACCGACTGGCGCGGCAACAACAACATCGCCGAGTCGATCTTCGATCAGATGCGTGAGGAGCGACACCCCTGCCCAGAGTGGATTGTGGTGGGTGCGGGGACCGGCGGGACGAGCGCGACCATCGGGCGCTACATCAGGTACCGCCGCTACCCTACGCGGCTGTGCGTCGTGGACCCGGAGAACTCGGCGTTCTTCCCGTCCTATGCCCAGGGCAGGAGTGACATCGTCACGGGCGCGTCATCGCGCATCGAGGGCATCGGTCGTCCGCGGGTGGAACCGTCGTTTCTGCCCGATGTGGTCGATCGCATGATGGTGGTCCCCGATGCGGCCTCAATCGCCGCCGCACATCACGTCGGCTCGGTCCTGGGACGACGGGTCGGCCCGTCGACCGGCACCAATGTGTGGGGCGCCTTCGGCCTGCTGGCCGAGATGATCGCGCAGAAGCGCAGCGGGTCGGTCATCACGCTGCTCGCAGACAGCGGCGACCGCTACGCCGACACCTATTTCAGTGACGAATGGCTGACCAGCGCGGGGCTGGACACCTCAGCGTCGAAGGCCGTGCTGGCCGAGTTCGAACGCTCCGGCACCTGGGTCTGACCGCGCCGGTTGCCGACCGCGTCCGACGTCAGGAAAAGCCACAGCGCAGCGATACCGAAGAACCCGCCGTAGAGAGCTGCTCCCAAGCTGGTCATCGAATCTCTCCTCCCTCGTGTGGTGCGCATTTCTGATGGTGACAACGCCGAGGTGCGCCGAATTCATCCCACGCCGCGTGTTG
This sequence comes from Mycobacterium sp. IDUB_39, assembly GCF_055419205.1. Lineage (NCBI taxonomy): Bacteria > Bacillati > Actinomycetota > Actinomycetes > Mycobacteriales > Mycobacteriaceae > Mycobacterium > Mycobacterium sp. IDUB_39. The sequence continues at coordinate 470,354 of NZ_JBVAXF010000005.1, read as the reverse complement.
ATCAAACGGTTACCCTCACCCAGGCGCCACACGACGCCGTGGCACAGACCAGGCGTTTGGCGTCCGTCGGGCCCCGTGCGATACGCTGTCGTGGCTTTACTCGGGGTGTGGCGCAGCTTGGTAGCGTGCTTCGTTCGGGACGAAGAGGTCGCAGGTTCAAATCCTGTCACCCCGACTCGTGTAGGCAGATAGAGGCCCTGACTGGTGATCCAGTTCAGGGCCTTCTTTCTTTCTGTCCGTAGCGGGCTTTCTGTCCGTAGCGGGCTATGCCTGCCCGCGGGCTCGCAGCGTGATGGGCAGATCGTCGGCTGGCGTCGGGCCGGTTCCCCAGGTCAGCGGGAGCCGGTAGCCGTCGGCCACCCTCCACTCGAAGCGCCGCAGCATCTGGTGCATGGTGGCCTTGACCGTCATGTCGGCGAACTGTTGACCGATGCACTTGTGCGCCCCGCCGCCGAACGGGGCGAAAACGTAGCGGCTCACCGCGGCGCGAGAGTCGGAGCTATCGACGAAGCGCGAGGGGGCGAAGGTGTCCGGCTCGGGCCACCAGTCGGCGAGCCTCATGGAGGCGTAGACGTTGATCGCCACCTGAGTCCTCGCGGGCACGAAATGTCCGAGTATGTCTGTGTCGCGCACTGTTTGACGAAACAGCGTGCCCGCCGGGGCGTACATCCGAAGGATCTCCTTGAACGCGGCGTCGAGCAGCGGGTAGGCGTCCAGATCCAGGACGGTGGGCGCGTCGTTTGGCTGGGCCGTCGCCTCGTCGCGAAGTGCGTCCTGCCAGTGCGGGTTTCGGCCCAGCTCGTAGGCCAACATGGACAGGGCGATCGCTGTGGTGTCGTGCGCGGCCATGAGGAGAAAGATCATGTGGTTGACGACGTCGGCGTCGGTGAATCTCGCACCGTCGTCGTCCTCGCTGCGGCACAACATGGAGAACAGGTCAGTGCCGTCGCCTCGCTGGCGGGCGGGAATCTGGTCGCCGAAGAAGCGTTCGAGCCGTTCTCTAGCGCGCAGTCCCCTGGCCCACACGCCGCCCGGCACGTCTGCGCGCAGCAGTGCCTGCCCGCCGCGGACGGTGTCATGGAAGTCCGCCGCGAGCTGATCGGTCTCGGGGCCGAGTCGAGAGCCGACGAAGACCTCAGCAGCCTGCTCCAACAGCAGGTGCTTGATGGACGGGTAGAACGGAAAGCTCTGGGTCGACGGCCAGCCACGCAGCGTTCGGTCGATGCTGGGCCGCATCAGGTCGAGGTAGCCGTCGAGCGCGCTGCGGGTGAAGGCCTGCTGCATGATGCGGCGGTGGTCGCGGTGCTCCTCGAAGTCCATCAGCATGATGCCGCGGTGGAAGAACGGTCCGATGACGGGCGCCCAGCCGCGCGTGCTGGAGAAGACCTTGTCCCTGTTGACCCACGCCGTCTCCAGCGCGTCGGGACCCATGAGGGTGACGACGCGGAACCCCACCCCACCGGCCCACGACACCGGCCCGTACCGCTCGTAGCGCCGGCGGGCGAAGTCCAGCGGCTCGGCGAGTGAGCTCAGCACGTGGCCGAGCACCGGAAAGCCGTAATTGCCCATCACGGGTTTGAGGTCCGATCCGGCGGGCGCGGTGGCGAGCGGCTGGTCGCCACTCGGGAACCGCGATGTGATCGCCGCGCCGACCGAGTGCAGGCGATGTCGGTTGGCCGGTGTGTTCACCGCGGCGGTCAGTGCCGTCATCCGCCGATCCGATCCAGGTAGGCGCCGGCCTCGGCGTTGTCGGCTGCCGTCGTCATGTGTCCTCCTGATGGATGCATCTGGTACGGAACCGTGCCAGACTGTCCTCGTGGTGTCAACGGTCAGAGACGACGGCCGACCCGGCGAGTGCGACGATCGGGCGGTGCCCGATGCCACGCAGCGTCCCTATGGGGGAAAGACGGCCGACGCCCGTCGCCAACACCGACGAGAACGCCTGCTGGACGCCGCGATGGACTCGATGGCACGAAACGAGTGGCGCAGCGCGACGGTCGACAAACTGTGCTCCGCGGCGGGCCTGAACAAGCGGTACTTCTACGAGAGCTTCACCGACTTGGACGCACTCTCCGCTGCGGTCGTCGACGACATCGCCGAGAGCGTCCGCACCGCAACGGTTCACGCGGCGGATGCGGCAGCGCAGGAACCCCTGGAGGTGCAGGCCTTCGCCGGGGTCGCCGCCGCCGTACGTGCCCTGGTCGACGATCCGCGCCGCGCGCGGGTCCTGCTGGGCGGCGTCGCCGCATCACCCGAGCTGAACGACCACAGAGCCACGGTCATGCATCGACTGACTGAGGTGCTGATCGACCACGGACGAGTCGTGCACGGCGTCGAGCTGGAGACCGATCCGTTGGCGAAGGTGGCGCCGGCATTTATCGTCGGGGGCACGGCGGATGCCATTCTGACCTTCGTCAACGGTGGCGTCGACCTGTCCCTTGACGACTTCATCGCTCAGCTCGCCACCCTGTGGCTGATCACCGGGAACGGTGCCGCGCACATCGCCCGCGCGCGGGTGTCCTGAGGAGATCCAGCGACAGGGGCACAACGCTCAGCCGACCGCCTCGCGCAGCATGGCCAGTAACGGCTTGGCGGCTCTATCGAGGAATCGGTCCTGCCCGTCGTCGCCGACCTGAACCAGCGCGATATCGGTGAAGCCCGCCTGCCGGTACTCGTCGACCGCGGTGACGATCGCCTCCAGGTCGGGGCCACATGGGATGTTCGACGCGGTGTCCTCCGGCGTGACGAACTGGGTCGCGCCTGCGAATCCCGCGGTGGTCGGCAGGTCGGCATTGACTGCCCACCCACCGGCGAACCACCGGAACTGCTCATGAGCACGCGCCACCGCGGCATCGCGATCGGGATCCCAGCAGATTGGCAACTGCCCGATGGCGCGGACCTCGCCGCGCAGCCCGGTCGCCTTGCGCGCACGGCCCCACGCGTCCACCAGGTCCTTGTCGGGTTGCACGGCGATCAGGTGGTCGGCCAGCGGCGCGAATGCCTCCACGGACCGGTCCCCCGACACCGCGGCGGCGATCGCCACCGGAACCTCGGGTAGATCCCACAGCCGGGCCGAGTCCACCTGAAAGTAGTCGCCCTTCCAGTCGACCACCTCGCCGGTGAACAGCTCCCTGATGATCTGGATCGCCTCGCTCAGCATCTCCTGACGCCGCGCGATGGTCGGCCAGCCCTGACCGACCACGTGTTCGTTCAGGTTCTCCCCGCTACCCAGGCCGAGAGTGAAGCGACCGTCGGCCAGAATCTGCAGCGTCGCCGCCTGCTGGGCCACCACCGCGGGGTGATAGCGCATCGTCGGGCACGTCACGTAGGTGAGGAGTTCGACGGTGTCCGTCGCGTGCGCGACCGCGCCGAGCACCGTCCACGCGTTGGGCGCATGTCCCTGTGCCGTCAGCCACGGCGAGAAGTGGTCACTGCAGACCTCGAAGTCGAAGCCCGCCCGTTCCGCCGAAACGGCGTACTCGACAAGTTGTTTGGGTCCGCTCTGCTCCGTCATGAGGGTGTATCCGAAACGCGTCATGGATTCCGGATACCCGGGCGCGTCCCGGGAAAACGGCTACAACCGGTCCTTCACGGCTGCCGACAGACGCGACCCGTCGACCCTTCCGTCGGCGATGGCCGTCGCGGCCTTCATCACCTGGCCCATCTGCTTCATGCCGGGACCGTGCCCGATCTCCTCGGCCACCTGCGCGATCGCGGTGTTCACCACGTTGGCCACTTCGTCGTCGTTGAGCTGGGTCGGCAGGTACTCGTCGATCACGCTGGCCTCGGCGCGCTCGTTGGCCGCCAGTTCGCCGCGACCGTTCGTGATGTAGATCTGTGCGGCCTCGCCACGCTTGCGCGCCTCACGGGTCAGCACCTTCAGCACGTCCTCGTCGGACAGTTCGCGTGACGACTTCCCCGACACCTCCTCGGCCTGCACCGCCGCGAGCACCATCCGCAGCGTCGCGGTGCGCAACTTGTCCCGCGACTTCATCGCCGTCGTCAGATCTGCCCGCAGCCGTTCCTTGAGTTCCGCCATGGCCGAGACGCTACGCCGAGGACTAGGTGTGGTGGTAAAGCTCGGCCAACGCGCCGGCACGTCGCATGTCCTCGCGCAGCGCGCCCGTCCGATCGTCGTGCGACGGCATCAGCACACCCACCATGGCCGACATCCACGCCGGCAGCGCGACGGTCTGGAATGCCTGCTCGAGGCGGGCGCCCGTCGGTGTCGGCGACACCCGGAAGTGCCACGCCGTCGCATCGCCGGTGCCGCTGGAGGTGACGTAGCCGAACTCCCGGCCGGGTTCGAACGCGAAGATCGTGCACACCCGCGACCACGTGGTGCGTCCCGAGCGGTTGACTCCCTTGAAACGCACACCGAGCCCGGATTCGGTTGCGCCGTCCAGGAACTGGGCACCGTTGCACTCGTGGCTCCATTCGGCGGTGCGGGTCGGGTCGGAGATCACCCGCCACACGGCGTCCGCGGGTGCAGCCACGTCGACGCTCACGTGGGCACTCAGATTGCGTTTGAGGCCGCAGTGCTCTGGCAGATACCAGCACCCGTAGGCCCGGCGCCGGTAGGCACGCTCGAGGCGCCTCGACACGCCCAGCGCGCGGCGTTCTGCGGCGGGAGCGCCATCGGCCAGCCACGGCAGCGCCAGGGTCGAGGTCGGCATCCCCACGGTCACCTCGTTCAGCAGCGGGGCCAGCACGCCGAGCGCGTCGGCGACGTCTTCTCGGTGCGCGGCGTCATCGGCGTACCGTCGCGCCGCGCCGATCACCCCGGCTGAGGCAGCCGCGGCCGGGATTTCCACGCGGGCAACCGGCTCCAGCATCCACACCAGGTGTTCGGCGATAGCGCGGCGCTGCGCGTCATCGGGATGGGGCCACTGCGTCAGCGCGGTCAGCGCCCGCGCGACGTCGCGGCGGATCGCCCGGTTGACGAGCGGCGCCGCGTCGGCGGGCCCGGTGTCGGTCATGTGGGTGGGTCCCTTCATCGGCCGCGATCGTGAAGACACGGTATCGGCCCGACGAGGGTGCACGTTGTCAATCCGGTCCGCTCTCGACAGGATGGTGGACATGAGCAACGACGCCGGTGGGTTCGGTCCGGTCGGCCCGCCACCGTCGGGATACCCGCCTCCCGGGTACCCGCCGCCCGGGCAGGACCAGAGCGGCGCTGCGCCGTATCCGCAGAACTACCCCGGGTATCCACCGCCCGACTATCCGCAACAGGGCTATGCGCAGCCGGGATACGCGCAGCAGGGTTATCCGCCACCGGGGTACGCCCCGCAGGGTTACCCGCCACCCGGGTACCCGCCACAGGGCTACGGCCCGCAGGGGTACGGCCCGCAGGGGTACGGCCCGCAGGGGTACGGCCCGCAGGGCTACTCACCGGTGCCGCCCGCGCTCAAGCCGGGTGTCATCCCACTGCGGCCGCTGAGCGTGTCTGACATCTTCAACGGTGCCGTCGCCTATATCCGGATGAACCCCAAGGCCACACTCGGCCTGACAGCGGTCGTGGTGGTTGTCGCGCAGATCATCGCGCTGCTGCTTCAGATCGGCCCCCTGGCCGCCATGGGAGAACTGACCAACACGGTCGGTATGAACGGCGGCGAACCCACCACTGCCGGACTGGTCGGGTCGCTGCTGTCGGGCCTCGCGAGCGCCTTCACCACGTTGGTGTCGTCCATCGTGCTCAGCGGCCTGCTCACCGTCGTGGTGGGCCGCGCGGTCTTCGGCGCGAGGATCACCATCGCGGAGGCCTGGGAGCGGGTCCGCGGACGTCTGCCCGCACTGTTCGGCATCGTCGCGATCGAGATCGTCGGCGCCCTGGTCATCATCAGCGTCGCCGCGGGCATCATCGCCATGGTCGCCGTCGTCATCGGCGGTGTGGCTGCCTTCGTCGTCGGTGTGCCGGTGGTTCTGGCCGTGATCGCGGGGCTGATCTACCTCGGCACCATGCTGGTCTTCGCACCCACCCTGGTGGTGCTCGAACGACTCAGCGTGATGCCTGCCATCACGCGCTCGTTCGCGTTGGTCAAGAACGACTTCTGGCGCGTTCTGGGCATCTGGCTGCTCAGTCAGCTGGTGGCAGGGATCATCGCGGCTGCCGTATCCATACCCTTCAGCATCGCCGGCGAGATGCTGATCGTCGGCGCCGCCACGGCGACCGGAGCGGTCATCGCGATGATTCTGATGTCCATTGGATCGGCGATCGGTCAGATCATCACGTCCCCGTTCAACGCGGGCGTGATCGTGCTGCTCTACGCCGATCGCCGCATCCGTGCGGAGGCCTTCGACCTCGTCCTGCAGACCGGGGCTGCGGTCCCGCCCGGCGCATCGCCAGACTCGACCGACTACCTGTGGCTGACCTCGCAGACCCCGCATCGGTGACGTGTCGACCGTAGACATCGACCGGGACGCCGCGCATGACGCCGCCCTGCGCGAACTCTCGAAACCGATGTACCCCAACGCATCGCTGACCGAGCGGTTCTTCGACTGGATCGACGATCTGCTCTACAAGATCATGGTGGAGGGCGCGTCGATCCCCGGCGGCTGGTTCACCATCACCGTGCTGCTGATCATCCTGGGGATCGCCGCCGTGGCGGCCGTGCGGGTGGCGATGCGAACCATGCGCACCAATCGGGGCCGTAGTGCCGCCCTGTTCGACTCGCACGAGCTGACCTCGGCCGAGCATCGCGCCACCGCTGAGCAGTATGCGGCGCAGGGCAACTGGGCCGCAGCCATCCGCCACCGCCTGCGCGCCGTCGCCCGCCACCTGGAGGAGACCGCGATCCTCGATCCGGTCCCGGGACGCACCGCCACCGAACTCGCCCGCGACGCCGCGGCGGCCGTGCCGGACCTGGCGGCCGAACTACGTCGTGCCGCAGTCACCTTCAACGACGTCACCTACGGCGAACGCCCGGGCACCGAGACCGCCTACCGCACCATCGCCGACCTCGACGACCACCTGCGCACCCGCAGGGCCGCCGGCGCGACGGCACCGACAACACCTGGTGCGGCCGACGGATGGGCCGAGATCCGATGACGCAGACCCCCACCGCGCCTGTCGGTCCCAAGGCGACGGGGCCCTGGCGCACGACGAAGTGGGTGGTTCTGGCCCTTGTCATCATCGCCGCGGTGTCGACAATCAGCACCTATCTGACCGCGCCGCGCCCCGGCGGCCGAATGGACCCCACGGCCACATCGCCGGACGGCGCACTGGCCCTGGTGTCCCTGCTGCGTGACCGCGGCGTCGATGTCATCGAGGCTCAGTCGCTGGCCGACGTTGAGCGCGCCGCACGCCCGGACACCCTGCTCGTCATCGCCGAGACCTTCTTCCTGGTCGACGACGATGGCCTGCGTCGCCTCGCCGACCTGCCCGGCGACCGGCTCCTCGTCGAACCCGTATCGCGCACCCGCGAGGCCCTGGCCCCCGAGATCGGCATCGCCGACGAGACCAGCTTCGGCGGCGAACCCGACTGCGATCTGCGCGCGGCCACACGCGCCGGGGAGACCCAACTCGGGACCGCCACCACCTACGAGGCGACCGGCGACGTCGACGTCACGAGCTGCTATGGCGGCGCGGTGGTCCGCTACGCCGACGACGGGCGCACCGTCACCGTGGTCGGGACCGCCGACTTCATGACCAACTCCGGCCTGACGAAACAGGGCAACGCCGCTCTGGCGATGAATCTGGCGGGCAGCCGCGAGCGGGTCATCTGGTACACCCCGACGCTAATCGAGGGCGAGTCCGACGCCTCGGCCTCAATCATGGATCTCATCCCCGACCGGGTGAGCTGGATTGTGCTGCAGCTGTGCCTGGTCGTGCTGTTCGTCGCGCTGTGGCGTGGCCGACGGGTGGGCCCACTGGTCGCCGAGGACCTGCCGGTGGTCGTGCGTGCCTCCGAGACCGTCGAGGGACGCGGCCGGCTGTATCGCTCACGGCGCTCACGTGATCGCGCCGCCGATGCCCTGCGCACAGGCGCACTGCATCGCATGCTGCCGCGCCTTGGCCTCACGGCCACCGCCGCGCCCGCTGCCGTCGCCGCCGCCGTCGCCGCGCGCATCGGTGGCGATCCGAATACCCACGGGCACACGCTGTTCGGTCCACCTCCGGCTACCGATGCCGAATTGGTCACCCTCGCCCGCCAACTGGACGACATCGAAAGACAGGTATCTCAGTCGTGACACAGCCAACCACCGTGAGCGCCGACGCTGCCCGAAATGCACTGCTGGCCTTGCGGACGGAGATCGCCAAGGCCGTCGTCGGCCAGGACGCCGTGGTCAGCGGGCTGGTGATCGCCCTGCTGTGCCGCGGCCACGTCCTGCTCGAGGGGGTGCCCGGCGTCGCCAAGACGCTGCTGGTGCGCACCCTGTCGGCGGCATTGCAGCTGGACTTCAAGCGGGTCCAGTTCACGCCCGACCTGATGCCGGGAGACATCACCGGCTCCCTGATCTACGACGCGCGCACCGCCGAGTTCGAGTTCCGCTCCGGCCCGGTGTTCACCAACCTGCTGCTCGCCGACGAGATCAACCGGACGCCACCGAAGACCCAGGCCGCCCTGCTGGAGGCCATGGAGGAACGGCAGGTCAGCGTCGACGGTGAGGCCCGGCCGCTGCCCGACCCCTTCATCGTCGCCGCCACCCAGAACCCCATCGAGTACGAGGGCACCTACCAGTTGCCCGAGGCCCAGCTCGACCGCTTCCTGCTCAAGCTCAATGTGCCGCTGCCGCCGCGCGATCAGGAGGTGGCGATCCTGTCCAGGCACGCCCAGGGATTCGACCCGCGCGACCTGTCGGCGATTCGCCCCGTCGCGGGACCCGACGAACTGGCCGCCGGGCGCGAGGCCGTGCGCCAGGTGCTGGTCGGCGATGAGGTGCTTGGCTACATCGTCGACATCGTCGGGGCGACAAGGCATTCGCCGTCACTGCAGCTGGGGGTGTCCCCGCGCGGCGCGACCGCGCTGTTGTCGACATCGCGGTCCTGGGCCTGGCTGTCGGGACGCAACTACGTCACCCCGGACGATGTCAAGGCCATGGCCCGTCCGACCCTTCGGCACCGCGTGGCCCTTCGGCCCGAGGCCGAACTCGAGGGCGCAACCCCCGACGGTGTGCTGGACGGGATCCTGGCCGCGGTCCCGGTACCGCGCTAGTGATCCTCACCGGCCGCACCGGCCTGGTCGCCCTGATCTGCGTCCTGCCGATCGGGTTCGCGCCATGGCCTGCAGCGGCTTTCGCCGTGCTGCTCGCCCTCCTGGTGCTGGCGGTGCTGGCAGACGTCGCGTTGGCCGCGAGCACCCGCAAGCTGAGCCTGCGCCGCAGCGGCGACACCTCGGCCCGGCTCGGCGAGACCATCGACGCGGTACTGGTGATCGAGAATGACGGAAGCCGCAGGTTCCGTGGCGTGGTACGCGACGCGTGGCCACCGTCGGCACGTGCCCAACCCCGCACACACCCCGTCGATATCGCTGCGGGGCAAAGCCTTCGGGTCGTCACGACATTGCGACCCAACCGTCGCGGAGATCAGGTGTCCGCCGCGGTCACCGCACGCTCGATCGGCCCACTGGGGCTGGCGGGCAGACAGAGATCGCAACCCGTGCCGTGGCAGATCCGCATCCTTCCGCCGTTCCTGTCGCGTAAGCATCTGCCGTCGCGGCTGGCCCGCCTGCGTGAACTCGACGGCATGGTGCCGGTGTTGATCCGCGGGCAGGGCACCGAGTTCGACTCGCTGCGCGAGTACGTGGTGGGTGACGACGTGCGCTCGATCGACTGGCGGGCAACGGCACGACGATCCGATGTCGTGGTGCGGACCTGGCGACCCGAACGGGACCGTCGCATTGTCATCGTGCTCGACACCGGGCGCACGTCAGCTGGCCGGGTCGGCATCGACCCCACGGCGGGCGACCCTAGCGGGTGGCCGCGTCTGGACTGGTCGATGGACGCCGCACTTCTGTTGGCGGCGCTGGCCTCCCGAGCCGGAGACCACGTCGACTTCATCGCACATGACCGCGTGCCCCGGGCAGGGGTCTACAACGCGTCGCGCACCGAGGTGTTGGCCCATCTCGTCGATGCGATGGCACCACTGCAGCCCGCGCTCGTCGAATCCGATGCCGCCGCAACGGTGTCCACCATCCTGCGGCGCTTCCGGCGGCGCGCACTCGTCGTACTGCTCACCGACCTCAACGCGTCGGCACTCGATGAGGGGCTGATGGCGGTGCTACCGCAGTTGGCCGCCAAACACCAGGTGATGCTCGCCGCGGTGGCCGACCCCCGGGTGGACACGCTGGCCGCGGGCCGCGCCGATGCCGCGCAGGTGTACGACGCGGCGTCCGCCGAACGTGCCCGCAATGACCGCATGTCCATCGCGACGAGGCTGCGCCGCCACGGCGTCGACGTCGTCGATGCCCAACCCGAGGATCTGGCGCCTGCACTCGCGGACCGCTATCTGTCGCTGAAAGCCACCGGCAGGTTGTGACTCATCCCGTCGGGACGACGTCGGGTGCGTCCTCGATGTCACCCGTCTCCCCCGCCCGGGCGGCCTTACGCCCGAAGTGCACCACGTAGCCGAGAAACGCGATCTCGGCGGCCACGCCGATGGCGATCCGGGCGAACGTCGGCAGCGGTGACGGTGTCACGAGTGCCTCGATCAGGCCGGCGATCAGCAGCACCGCGACCAGGCCCACGGCGACCGATACGACGGCGCGCCCCTGTTCGGCGAGGACCTGGCTGCGCGGCCGGTCACCGGGCGATATCACCGACCATCCCAGGCGCATCCCCGCGGCGGCGGCCAGGAACACCGCGGTGAGTTCGATAAGACCGTGCGGCGCCAGGAGGCCGAGGAAGATGTCACCCTTGCCCGCGTTGAACATCAGGCCGCCGGAGACGGCGACGTTCGCAGCGTTCTGGAAAAGGATGTAGGGGATCGGGATTCCGAGCAGAATCGCGAAGCCGATGCACTGGGCCGCCACCCACGCGTTGTTCACCCACACGCGCAGCGCGAAGGATCCGGCCGGGTTCTCGCTGTAGTACGAGGCGAAGTCGTGGTTGACCAGTTGCTCGATGTCGGCTGGTGTCCCGATCATCGACTGCACCTCGGGGTTGCCCGCCACCCAGGCACCCATCACGATGGCGACCACGAAGAAGGCAACCGCCGATCCGAGCCACCACCGCCACGACCGGTAGGCGACCACGGGGAAGGACACCAGCCAGAAACGGACAAACTCACTCCACAGCGGTGCATGCGCACCGGTAACTGCGGCACGGGCGCGCGCGACAAGCCCTGACAGGCGACCGACGATGACCGAGTCCGCCGACGCCGACCGCACCATCGACAGATGCGTGGACACCCGCTGGTACAGGTCGACCAGTTCGTCCACCTCGGCACCGGTCAGCTTGCGGCGCCGCTTCACCAACTCTTCGAGGCGGTCCCACGACGCGCGGTGTGCCAGCACGAACGCGTCGACATCCACGCTTGGGAATCCTAGTAGCGTTGTGTTTCATGGTGGCCCAACCCGAGCCGATGGTGACCGGCGACGCCGTGGTGTTGGACGTGCAGATCGCCCAGTTGCCGGTGCGCGCCCTCTCGGCGTTCATCGACCTGACCGTCATCTTCGTCGGCTACGTGATCGGGGTGGCGCTGTGGGCGGCCACGCTCCGCGACCTCGACTCGGCGTTCTCCGCGGCGGTGCTGATCATCTTCACGGTGCTCGCCGTCGTCGGCTACCCGATCATCTTCGAGGCCACCACGCGCGGACGGTCGCTCGGCAAGATGGCGATGGGCCTGCGCGTCGTCTCCGACGACGGTGGACCGGAACGGTTCCGGCAGGCGTTGTTTCGCGCCCTGGCCGGCTTCATCGAACTCTGGATGTTCACCGGCGGTCCGGCGGTGATCTGCAGCCTGTTGTCGGCCAGGGGAAAGCGCATCGGCGACATCTTCGCGGGCACCATGGTGATCAGTGAGCGCGCGCCCAAGCTCAGCCCGCCGCCGGTGATGCCGCCGCAGCTGGCGTGGTGGGCGGCCTCGCTACAGCTCTCCGGGCTCGGTGCGGCGCAGGCCGAGCGGGCGCGTCAGTTCCTCTCCCGGGCCACCCAGTTGCAGCCCGAGTTCCGCGACCAGATGGCGCACCGGATCACCGCCGAGGTTGTCGCGCAGATCTCCCCGCCACCGCCGCCCGGCACGCCGCCGCAACTGGTGCTCGCGGCCGTGCTCGCCGAGCGCCACCGCCGCGAACTCATCAGGTTGCGTCCGGCTGCGCCGCCGCCCCAGTTCTCACCCGGCTACGCGCAGGCTCCGCCACCGGCGTACGCGCCTCCACCACCGGCGTACGCACCCGCGCCGCCGGCGTACGCGCCCGCGCCGGCCACCCCTCCGTCACAGACACCGGGATTCGCACCACCCGATTAATGGGACACCACTGTCCCACTTTGGTCAGATTGTGCTACATTAAGCCTCATGACAGCTCCGCAATCGATCGAAGGTGGCTCGCGCGCTCGCACGCGTCGGGCAATTCTCGATGCGGCGATGACACTGCTCGCCAACGACCCCACCACCTCGCTGGGTGACATCGCGGCCGAGGCCGAGGTGGGCCGGAGCACCCTGCACCGCTACTTCCCCGAACGCTCGGATCTGCTGCGCGCACTCGCGCGTCACGTCCACGCGCTGAGCAACGCGGCCATCGAACACGCGGAGCCCGACTGCGGACCACCGGTGGAGGCACTGCGCCGTGTCGTCGAGTGCCAGCTCGACCTCGGCCCGATCGTGCCCTTCATCTTCAACGAGCCGACGCTCGTCGCCGACCCGGAGATCGCGGCCGAGCTCGACACGGGCGACGAATTGATCGTCGAGATGCTCAACCGTGCGTCGTGTCAGGGGTCGGCCGGACCTCCCGGGTGGCCACGGCTGGTCTTCTGGGCGCTTCTGAACGCCGGCTATGAGGCCATGAAGCTCAACAGTGCGCCCCGCGTACAGATCGTCGACGCCATCATGGCGAGCCTGGTCGAGGGCACGATCAACCCGAACTCGAGCTGAGACGCGGCCGTCCGCCCGTCCACAACTTTCCGCTTTTCCGTACTACAGGAGTGACCATGTCCATCCGGCATGACGCCAACGAGGCGTCGAGCCACCAGCCCATCACGACCCCACGGCGGGCGTGGGCGGCGCTCGCCGTCCTATTGCTGCCGGTGCTGCTCATCGCCGTTGACAACACCATCCTGGCGTTCGCCCTGCCCAGCATCGCCCAGGAGTTCCGCCCGGCGGCCACCACCCAGTTGTGGATCGTCGACGTGTACTCGCTGGTGCTCGCCACGCTTCTGGTCGCGATGGGAAGCCTCGGCGACCGGATCGGACGGCGCCGCATGCTGATGATCGGCGCGACCGGCTTCGCCCTGGTGTCGGCGGCGGCGGCCTTCGCGCCCAGTGCCGGCTACCTCGTCGCCGCGCGCGCCGTGCTGGGCTTCTTCGGCGCCATGCTCATGCCGTCGACATTGTCGTTGATTCGCAACATCTTCGAGGACGCGTCGGCACGCCGGCTCGCCATCGCGATCTGGGCATCGTTCTTCACCGCCGGGTCCGCGCTGGGCCCCATCGTCGGTGGCGTCCTGCTCGAGCACTTCCACTGGGGTGCGGTGTTCCTGGTCGCGGTGCCGATCCTGCTGCCGCTGCTGATATTCGCGCCGCGGCTGGTGCCCGAGTCGCGTGACCCCAACCCCGGGCCGCTCGATCCGATGAGCGTCGTGTTGTCGCTGACGACGATGCTTCCGCTGGTCTGGGCGATCAAGTCCGGCGCCCACGACGGCCTGTCCTGGATGGTCGGCGGCGCACTGGTCGTGACGATCGCCTCCGCCATGCTGTTCGTGCGGCGCCAGAATCACAGCGCCACACCGATGATCGATATCAAGCTCTTCGGCTACGCCCCGTTCGCATCGTCGATCCTGGCGAACTTCCTGTCGATCGTGGGGCTCATCGGGTTCATCTTCTTCGTGTCCCAACATCTACAGCTGGTGCTGGGGCTGAGCCCCCTGACGGCCGGCCTGGTGACGCTGCCCGGCGCCGTGCTGTCCATGGTGGCGGGCATCGGGGTCGTGCGACTGGTCAGGTGGTTCGCCCCGCACGCCCTGGTCGTCACGGGTCTGGTTCTGGTGTCGCTCGGCTTCGGCATGATCCTGCTGTTCCGCCACGACCTGACGGTGGCCGCCGTGGTGGCGTCGTTCATCGTGCTGGAGGTCGGCGTCGGCATCTCACAGACGATCACCAACGACACCATCGTGTCATCGGTGCCACCGGCCAAGGCTGGCGCGGCCTCAGCGGTTTCGGAGACCGCGTACGAACTGGGCGCGGTGGTCGGTACCGCGATCCTGGGCACCATCTTCACGGCGTTCTACCGCGCTAATGTCCAAGTGCCACAAGGTCTTTCCGCCGGACAAACCGCCGACGCCGCGGAGAGCATCGGCGGCGCGACGGCCGTGGCCCAGCAGTTGCCGCCCGAGGTGGCCGACAAGCTGCTGGACTCGGCGAAGGTGGCGTTCGACTCCGGTATCGCGCCGACGGCGATCATCGCGGGCCTGCTCACCCTGGTGGCGGCGGTCGTGGTCGCACTCACGTTCCGAGGCAACCGATTCAGCGCTGCGCCAAGCCGATCAGCATCAGAGCCGAGCCCACCAGTGGCGCAACCGTCCGAACGTGGTTCCACGCCGTCCACGGCACCAGATAGTCACGCCACTGGCGTACTGCCTCAGCCGTAGACAGGACGGCCGGGTCGACAGCGTCGAGCCGGTTGTTCAGCGGGACGTTGAACGCCATGGTGACGACGAACGCCACCAGGCCCAGTGCGGCGCCGGCCAACACGTAGGGCGCGCCGGGTGAGGACAGGCGAAGCGCTGCAGCGATGCCGACGCCGAGAGCCAGCAGGGTCGATCCCACGAAGAGCATCAGGAACGGTGCATTCGCCTGGGCTTCGGCATTCATGCCCCGCATGGCGGTGATCGCCTCAACTGGTTCGGTGCGGTCCAACCCCTTCATGACGAAGGTGGAGAACGCGTAGAAGAGACCGCCGACGGCGGCGGTCGACACCGCAGCCGCCGTGGTGGCGATGACGTACGGGCTCGTTGACATGGCCTCAGTCAATCGCTGGACCGCGAGACGTTCCATGGCCAAATAGCTCATCTGCATACGCCATCGTCTACATTCTCTTGTGTGGACGCACTGGGTGGGCTCCTCGACGGTGTCCGTGCGCGCGGAGCGTTCGTGCTGCGGACGTCACTGGACCCACCGTGGGCGATGCGCATCCAGGACGACGCCCCGCTGTCACTGATCTGCGTCACGCACGGCCAGTCCGTCATCGTCACGGAATCGGGTGACGTGCTCGACCTCAGTCCCGGTGACGTCGCCGTCACGCGTGGGACCGAGCACTACCGGTTCGCGCACGACGCCGACACCGAACCTCAGGTGGTAGTCCATCCGGGAAACCGGTGCACGACGTTGAGCGGCGAGAGTCTGCGCTTCGAGATGTCGGTGGGCGTGCGGACATGGGGCAATGCGACCACAGGGGCGGATCGTGCGGTGATCTGCGCCTACGAGGGGCGCAGCGAGGTGAGTTCCCGTCTGCTGAACGCACTTCCGACGGTGCTCGTGCTGCGTGGCGACGAGTGGCAGACCCCGCTGGTCGGCCTGCTCGCCGCGGAGGCGGGACGTGACGGCACCGGCCAGGCGGCCTATCTGGACCGGCTGCTGGATCTGCTGCTGATGGACGTGCTGCGCACCTGGTTCGACCGCGACGAACGCGCCCCGGCGTGGTGGCACGCCGAGCGGGACCCTGTCGTCGGGCCTGCGCTGAGGCTCATCTACAACAATCCCGCCCACCCGTGGACAGTGTCCGAACTCGCTGCCGCCGTGGGGAACTCACGGGCCGCGTTCGCGCGCCGTTTCGCCGGAGAGATCGGCGAGTCCCCCATCGCATTCCTGACCGGCTGGCGTCTGGCGCTGGCTGCCGACCGCCTCCGGTCGAGCGAGGCGACCATCGCCGCGATCGCACGTCAGGTCGGCTACAGCACGCCTTTCGCGCTGAGCAGCGCGTTCAAGCGCGCATACGGCGTCAGCCCCAACACCTACCGGCTCGACGCCAGCTGACGACGCTTGGCGAACCCGCCGGCAATCGACGTCACCGCGATCGTCAGCAGTGCGCCGAGGATCAGCGCCGCCGGCTCCCCGGGGCCCAGCAGGTTCTGCGCGGTACCGAGCGCGGCGGCGGCGACCGGCACACCCAGTTGGGCGGCGGCCATCGCCGCCAACGCAACGGGCTGGCGCAAGATGGCACCCGCGCAGTGCGCGACGACGGCGCCCACCCCGAGCGCGAGACCCAGTGCGATGAGCTCGGGATGGTCGGCGAGTTCACGAACCTGTAGCGACGCCCCGAGCCACACGAAGAACAGTGGCGCGAAGAAGCCCTCGGTGATGCCCAACAGTTGGCGGGCAAGCCGTTTCGGCTCACCGATCCCGCTGACCACCAAGCCGAGCGCGAAGCCCGCCAGCATGATTGACACGTGGGTGCTGACCGCCAGCGCCGACAGCGTGAACAACAGAAGGAGGCTGGTGCGCAGCTCCAGCGCCAGCGCGTGGCGCTTCGAGTACTCGCGCAGCCTGTCGTGCGTGCCGTTGCGTTCGAAATGCCGCAGCACGAAGTACAACACGCAGGCACCGCCGGCGATGGCCAGTGCACCGAGCGCCGCATGCACAGCCTTGCTCGGGTTGATCACCAATGGCAGCAAGATGATCGAGGCCGCATCGGCGATGGCGATCTGCGCCTTGACCGAGAGCACGGCCGCTCCGTCGAGCTTGAGACCGTCGATGACGGGTAGCGCGATGGCGGCCGACGAGGACGCCATGAGCACCGCGTACAGCGCGGCGTGCCCGGTGCCGAAGGCGCGCGCCAGGATCACTCCGAGCACCGCGGCAATCGCCCCGACGAGCACCGCACGCAGGATCGCCTTCGGCACGCCAGCGCGCAATGACGTATCCCGAACGGGGACATGGGTACCCACGACGAACATGACGAGCGCGAAGCCGATGTTGGCGAGCAGCACGAACGTGGGATCCGTGGTGTCGATGATTCCGAAACCGGTTCTACCGACGATCATTCCGGCGACCAGCTCGCCCACGATGACCGGGATGGCCAGGCGCGGGACAGTGGCGAGCAGCGGGCCCACCATACCGATCACGACCAGCAGCGCCAGCGTGTCGAACCCGAATCCCGGCATTCGGCCACCCTAAACCGCAGGACAGCCAACGAGGCGCTAGGCGCTGATCCAGTTCCCATGAAACCCGTAGGGCACGCGGGACGGCAGCTTGATCCTCGCGACGGGGTCTCCCGCGAAATCGGACGCGTCCAGAATCACCAGATCGCTGCCATCACGCGCGGGGTCGTAAACGTATCCGAGGTACCAACCGCTGTCCTCGTCGGGCGCTCCGGATGCCGGCACGAACACCGCCTCCCCCGGTCCCCCGTCGTCGAGGTCGTGCACGACCGCCGACCCGGTCTGCAGGTCATGACGCACCCAGCCATTGGCGCCGACCGACACCGAGTACCGCGCGGGCAGACCGGCGAGGCGATCGTCGATACGTGGGAACTCCACGGCGCGGTCATCGAGCTGGCGCTCGGTCACGGTGCCCGACGCCAGGTCGATGGTCCACGACCACAGCACTGCCTCGGTGTCGAATCCGCCGTTGTCACGCCACAACTCGGGGTAGCGGACCGCCTGTAGGACGATGCCGTTTCCGTCCGCGGTGTCGTGTGCGTTCGCCACGTGGAAGACGTAGCACGGATCGATCTCGAACCACCGGACCTCGCCGAACGGATCGTCTCGGCTCAGTACGCCGAGGCGCGCGCCGTAGGAGTCGTCCCAGCGGTACGGCATGTCACCCTCACCCTTTATGGCGACGTCCATGTTGAACACGACCGGCAGGTCCATGAAGACCACGTGCTTCGCCGTCATCGCGAAGTCGTGCATCATCGTCAGCGCCTTCACCTCCAGCGGCCGGTTGATCACCAGTTCTCCGTTGGCGTCCGCGCGGTGGTAGGTGACGTGCGGCGCGAAAATGTTGCCGTAGCCGAAGAAGTGCATCTCACCGGTGGTTGGGCAGATCTTCGGGTGTGCGGTCATCGAGTCGACGAGCTTGCCGCCGAAGTCGTACGCGCCGACGGTCTCCAGGTCGTTGGTGATCTCATAGGGCAGCGACGACTCCACCAACGCCAGCGTCTTTCCGGCGTGGTTCACCACATGGGTGTTGGCTACGGCCGAGCGCAGATTGCGAGTGCCGTCGGCGTTGTAGAGCGGGAAGTCCTTGATGAAGCTGTCAGTGCGCACCCACCGGTTTCGGTACCACTTGGCCTGGCCGTCCTCGATCCTGACGCCGTGGATCATGCCGTCACCGGTGAACCAGTGCGCGGTCGCCTGACGGGGATTGGGTCCATTGCGCAGGTACCAACCGTCAAGATCGGCGGGGATGGCGCCGTCGACGTGCAGCGAGTACTCGGTGAGTTCGTCGGGGACGGGCGCGTAGTTGCCGGTCTGGAAGAAGTTCCCGGTCGCGGGCAGATTGTCGGCGGGTGCCACGTCATGCGTGTCGGTCATATCGCACTCCTTCGGGCTGGATTTGGACGATACGCCGATCCTGACATTCCACTTGTGACATGTCAAGGGTGAAATGTGGTCGTATGCCTTCGCCACGCACGTCGTCCCGCGTCGACATGTCACAACTGAAATGTCGGGTCGTACGCTTCGGAGGTGAGCCTTCGCATCGCAGCACTCGGCATGCTGGTCCAAGCCCCAGGAAGTGGGTATGACCTGCTCAAACGCTTCGAGAAGTCGATGGCGAAAGTGTGGCCCGCGACCCAGAGTCAGCTCTATGGCGAACTCAACAAGCTGGCCGACGCCGGCCTGATCGAGGTGTCCGCCGTAGGGCCACGGGGTCGCAAGGAGTACCGCGCCACCGACGCCGGCCGGGACGAACTGGTCCGCTGGATCACCTCACCGCAGGACGATCCGCCGGTCCGAAGCGCCGCGCTGCTACGCGTCTTCCTGCTCAGCGAGATCCCGGCCGCCGACGCCCGCGGGTACCTGCTCACGGTGGCCCAGCGCGCGGATGCTGACCGCAAAGCCCTTGAACAACTGCGCGATTCGATCAAATGGGACGACACCGACGCGGACTTCTACGGCGGTGCCGCGCTCGAGTTCGGGCTGCGCCGAGCCCGGCTCGAGGCCGACTGGGCGCGGTGGGTCGTGGCGGGCATCGACGAGCGAACGAAGAAGTAAAACCAAATTCGTCGTTGCATCGCGATAGTTTCCGATATATCGTCAACGTATCGGAAGCGCATTCGGCGTTTCCCGCCGAAGGAGAACTACACACATGAACAACCCATTCACACCCCCAGAGAACCCGTTTGAAGGACGGGGCCCGTTTGAAGGACAGGGTCCATTTGAAGGACAGGGCCCGTTTGAAAGACGAGGCCCATTCGGAGGACAACGTCCCGGCTTCGGCTTCGGGCGCGCGTTCAGCCCCGACGACCGGCGCGCATTTCACGAAAGCCGCAGGCAGGCGCGCCAGGACTTCCGTGACCACGTCCGCGATCACCGCGGCGACAGCGGATTCGGACCCGGCTTCGGGGCCTTCGTCCCCGGTGGCGGCCTCGGTCCCTTCCTCGAGTTCGGCTTCGGACCCGGTCGCGGCGGCAGGCGAGGCGGGCCGCGCGGCGGTGGACGCAGCCGGCGAGGTGACGTCCGCGCCGCGATCCTCAAGCTGCTCACCGACCGGCCGATGCACGGCTACGAGATGATCCAGGAGATCAACGAGCGCAGTCAGCAGATGTGGAAGCCAAGCCCCGGCTCGGTCTACCCGACACTGCAACTGCTCGTCGACGAGGGTCTGCTCGTCGCCACCGAGGCCGGCGGAAGCAAGAAGCTCTTCGAACTGACCGAGGAGGGTCGGGCCGCCGCCGAGAAGATCGAGACGGCCCCGTGGGACGCGATCACCGAGAGCGCCGACCCGGGTGCGGTCAACCTGCACGGCGCCATTGGACAGCTGATGGGAGCCGTCGCGCAGTCAGCGCACGCCGCATCCGCTGACCAGCAGCAGCGGGTCCTCGACATCGTCAACAACGCCCGCCGGGAGATCTACCAGATCCTGGGCGAGTCCGACTGATTCGTGATTTCGGCGCGGTTTCGTTCGCTCAAGCGGATGAAACCGCGCCGAATTCGCGTAGGTATTACTCATGACGACATTCCCGCTGGGCCCGTTCAACGTCAAGCGCATCGGCTTCGGGGCCATGCAGCTGCCCGGCCCCGGAGTCTTCGGGCCGCCACGCGACCGCGATCAGGCGCTTGCCGTGCTGAGACGTGCCATTGAACTCGGTGTCGACCACATCGACACCGCTCAGTTCTACGGCCCAGACGTGGCCAACGAACTCATTCGCGAGGCGCTGCACCCTTATCCCGCCGATCTCGCCCTGGTCAGCAAGGTCGGGGCCCGCCGCGACGACGCCGGCAACTGGAACGCCGCGCAACAACCCGACGAACTGCGCGCCGACATCGAGGTGAACCTCCGCGAACTCGGCGTGGACCAGCTGGCCGCAGTCAACCTGCGCGTTCACTCAGGCGATCCCAGCGCCGTCGCCGAGGTCGACCGCGACCTGTTCGACCGCCAGCTGACCGCCATGATCGCCGCACGCGACGCGGGCCTCATCGGTGGCATAGGGCTGAGCAGCATCTCCGTCGAGCACCTTCAGATCGCGCTCGATCGCACGGAGATCGTCACCGTGCAGAACGCGTACAACCTGGTCGATCGCAGTTCACAGCCGGTACTCGACCTCTGCGTCGAACGCGGCATCGCGTTCGTGCCGTTCTTCCCGCTCGGGTCGGGCTTCTTCGCCGAGAATCCGGTACTGGGCAATTCCGCGGTGCAGAAGGCCGCCGCCGAGCTGGGTCGCACGCCTGCCCAGATCGCGCTGGCGTGGACGCTGTCGGTGGCGCCCAACGTGCTGCTGATCCCCGGCACGTCATCGGTGGCGCACCTCGAGGAGAACATGGCCGTCGCAGACATCGAACTCCCCGCTGACTTCACCCCCTAACGCCGCGATTTCGGCGCGCTAACCGTCGCTGAGCGAACGAAAACGCGCCGAAATCACTGGACGTCGACCCAGTCCAGCGTGCGCTGCACCGCCTTCTGCCAGCCCGCGTAACCGGTGGCACGCTGATCGTCGCTCCACGTCGACGTCCAGCGTTGGTCCTCCTGCCAGTTGGCTCGCAGGTCATCCGGGCCGTCCCAGAAGCCGACCGCCAATCCGGCGGCGTAGGCCGCACCCAGCGCGGTGGTCTCGGCGACGACGGGTTTGACCACATCAACACCCAGCACATCGGCCTGAATCTGCATGCACAGACGGTTGGCGGTGATGCCACCGTCGACCTTCAAAACCTCAAGGTGCACACCGGAATCGGCCTCCATGGCATCGACGACGTCGCGGCTCTGATAGCAGATCGCCTCCAATGTCGCGCGCGCCACGTGCGCGTTGGTGTTGAACCGCGACAACCCGACGATCGCGCCGCGGGCATCCGAGCGCCAGTATGGTGCGAACAGTCCAGAGAACGCGGGCACGAAGTAGACGCCACCGTTGTCGGGGACCTGGCGGGCCAGTGACTCGCTCTGCGCGGCACCACTGATGATGCCCAGCTGATCGCGCAGCCACTGTATGGCCGACCCGGTGACGGCTATCGAACCCTCAAGTGCGTAAACGGGTTTCGCGTCCCCGAACTGATAGCACACGGTGGTGAGCAGGCCATTGGAGGACCGCACGATCTTCTCGCCGGTGTTGAGCAGCAGGAAGTTTCCGGTGCCGTAGGTGTTCTTGGCCTCCCCCGCACTCAGGCACACCTGGCCCACCATCGCGGCCTGCTGGTCGCCGAGGATTCCGGTCAGCGGCACCTCGCCGCCGACGGGACCGTGCGCCAGGGTGGTGCCGTAGGACTCGGGATGCGATGACGGCTTGATCTCGGGCAGCATCTGGCGCGGAATACCGAAGAACGACAACAGCTCATCGTCCCAGTCCAGCGTCTCGAGGTTCATCAGCATCGTCCGGCTGGCGTTGGTGACATCGGTGACGTGCACGCCGCCGCGCGGGCCGCCCGTCAGATTCCACAGCACCCACGTGTCGGGCGTGCCGAAGAGCGCGTCACCCCGCTCGGCGTCGGCGCGCACACCGTCGACGTTCTCGAGGATCCACTGCACCTTGCCGGCGGAGAAGTACGTCGCGGGAGGCAGACCGGCCTTCTGCCGGATGATGTCACCGCGGCCGTCACGGTCCAGTGCCGATGCGATGCGGTCGGTTCGGGTGTCCTGCCAGACGATGGCGTTGCAGTAGGGCCTGCCGGTCCGCTTGTTCCACACCAGTGCGGTCTCCCGCTGATTGGTGATGCCGAGCGCGGCGAGGTCACTGGCAGACAGGCCGGTGGTGTTGAGGGCGGACATCACCACCGATGAGGTGCGTTCCCAGATCTCCACCGGGTTGTGCTCGACCCATCCCGCCCGCGGCAGGATCTGCTCGTGTTCGAGCTGATGACGCCCCACCTCGGCGCCGTTGTGATCGAAGACCATGCACCGGGTGCTAGTGGTGCCCTGGTCGATGGCGGCAACGAAGTCGGCCAACGGTCACTCCTCGTGGCTGGGGGCTGTGTAGTCGTCCATCATGGTCTACATGGCCTCGCCACCATCCGACTTCAAGGACATAACCCGCATGCCCCGCGGCGGGCCGGATGCCTCGTGCCTGGACCGCATGCTGCAGACCGACCGTGACGAGTACCTGGATCGCGACTCCGACGGAAATCCCGCCGACGAGGCGCGCAAGCGCAGTGTGGTGCGCGCGCTGGAACGCACCGGCGAGTGGTTCGGCAACCACGAGCGGTTCGCCGCCATCGCGCTGGAGGAGGTCGCCGAGGTCCCTGATCCGCGAATCCTCGAACTGGGCTCGGGCCACGGTGGCCTGTCGGCCAAGCTGCTGGAGATGCACCCGACGGCGCGCCTGACCGTGACGGACCTCGAGCCGATCTCGGTCGCCGCGATCGCCGCCGGTGAACTCGGGGACCATCCGCGCGCCACCGTCGCAGCGATGGACGCGACCTCGATCGACGCCCCCGACGGCCACTTCGATCTCGCGGTGTTCGCGCTGTCGTTCCACCATCTGCCGCCTGCCGCCGCGGCCAGGGTGTTCGCCGAGGGCACCCGCGCGGCGAAGAAGCTGCTGATCATCGACCTGCCCCGGCTTCCGGCACCGCTGCATCTGGTGCAGCTCGCCGTGATGTTGCCGTTCGCCCCGTTCGTGCCGTTCGTCCACGACGGTGTCATCAGCTCACTGCGCTGCTACAGCCCATCGGCGCTGCGGGCGCTCGCCGCACATGCCGACCCCGCCATCGACGTCGATCTGCGCGGCGGGTTGACGAGTCCTCAGGTGGTAGTGGCCAGCCGCCACTAGGCTCGTGCCGTGGGCGATGAGGTCAGTCAGACCAAGTTCAGTCGAGCGCACCGGCAGCAGTACCGGCGCAAGGTTGCCCTGAGCCTGGACGTCTTCGAGACGATGTTGCGCCAGTCCAGCTTCGACTTCGAACGGCCGCTGACCGGTATGGAGATCGAGTGCAACCTGGTCGACGGCCAGTACCAGCCGGCGATGAGCAACTCCGAGGTGCTGGCCTCGATAGCCAATCCGGCGTTCCAGACCGAATTGGGCGCCTACAACATCGAATTCAACGTCCCACCGCGGCCGCTGCCGGGCCACGCCGCCCTCGGCCTCGAGCGCGAGATACGAGCCAGCCTCAACGCCGCCGAGGAGAGGGCCAACACCGACGGCGCGCACATCGTGATGATCGGCATCCTGCCCACCCTCATGCCCGAGCACCTGTCGGGCGACTGGATGAGCGAGTCGACTCGCTACCGGGCGCTCAACGACTCGATCTTCACCGCGCGCGGCGAGGACATGGTCATCGACATCTCCGGCCCCGAGCGGCTCAGTGTGCAGGCAGCGTCCATCGCGCCCGAATCCGCGTGCACCAGCGTGCAGTTGCACCAGCAGGTCTCCCCCGCCGACTTCGCCCACAACTGGAACGCCGCTCAGGTGCTGGCGGGTCCGCAGCTGTGCCTTGGCGCCAACTCGCCCTACTTCTTCGGCCACGAACTGTGGGCGGAGACCCGCATCGAGTTGTTCGCCCAGGCCACCGACACGCGTCCCGACGAACTGCGCACGCAGGGCGTGCGGCCGCGGGTGTGGTTCGGCGAACGCTGGATCACCTCGATATTCGACCTGTTCGAGGAGAACGTGCGGTACTTCCCGTCACTGCTTCCCGAACTCTCCGACGAGGACCCGGTGGCCGAGCTCGCGGCGGGACGGACACCGACGCTGCCGGAGCTTCGTCTGCACAACGGCACCATCTACCGGTGGAACCGTCCCATCTATGACGTGGTTGACGGCCGGCCCCACCTTCGGGTGGAGAACCGCGTCCTGCCTGCCGGACCCACCGTCGTGGACACCATCGCGAACGCCGCCTTCTACTACGGGGCACTGCGGACGATGGCCGACGACGACCGTCCCGTCTGGACAAAGCTGAGTTTCGCTGCCGCCGAACAGAACTTCCGCTCCGCGGCGCGACACGGTATGGATGCGCAGCTGTACTGGCCCGGTCTGGGACGTGTCGCGGCCGACGAACTCGTCCTGCGCGAACTGCTGCCGATGGCCCACGAGGGTCTCCGCCGACGCGGTGTCGACACCGAGGTGCGTGAGCGATTCCTCGGCGTCATCGAGGGGCGGGCGAAGACGGGCCGCAACGGTGCCGTCTGGCAGGTGCAGACGGTGCACGCGCTGCAGGAGCAGGGCCTGACCAGGCCCCAGGCGCTGGCCGAGATGCTGCGCCTCTACTGCCAGCGCATGCACAGCAACGAGCCCGTGCACACCTGGGATGGCCCCGCGTAGGTTGGAATCATGAGTGACTCAATGAATCCTGAGGTACTGGATTGGGACGGCGCCTACCGCGGGGAGGGCGATTTCGAGGGACCACCACCGTGGAATATCGGCGAGCCACAGCCCGAGCTGGCGGCACTCATCCGGGACGGCAAGGTCACCGGTGAGGTGCTGGACGCGGGCTGCGGGCACGCCGAACTGGCGCTGGCGTTGGCCGCTGACGGTTACACCGTGGTCGGCATCGATCTGTCGCCGACGGCGATAGCCGCCGCAACGCAGGCCGCCGCGGATCGCAACCTGTCCAACGCCACCTTCGTACAGGGCGATATCACCGCGTTCACCGGTTTCGACGGACGGTTCAACACGATCATCGACTCGACGCTGTTTCACTCGCTGCCCGTCGAGGGCCGCGACGGCTACCAGCAGTCGGTGCTGCGGGCCGCAGCACCGGGTGCCGTGTACTACATCCTGGTGTTCGCCAAGGGCGCGTTCCCCGACGAATGGGACGCCAAGCCCAACGAGGTCGACGAGACCGAGTTGCGCGACGCCGTGGGTAAGTACTGGGCGGTGGCCGACATCCGGCCCGCGTTCATCCACGCCAACATCATGGCTGCACCGCCCGGCGTCGACCTGCCGCTACCGAAGCACGACCGGGATGACAAGGGACGCATGAAGTTACCCGCGTTCCTGCTCACCGCGCACAAGCCGGGCTAGCGGTGGACTGAATCCGGCTCAGCCCGAGTCTGCGCAGGCGAACGGGCCGCAGTGGCGAAACGCCCTGCGGCCCTTCCTTGTGGCCGAATGCGGTCCCCAGAGGTCCGATTTCGCCGACACTTCGACGCCGGTCATACCTGACCGAGGCGTGAACACCAGGTGCAGAGTGCACGGCCAGTTTGCACCCTGCTGGACAAAGTGACCTTTGTCTGGCCCCGCAGCGACCCCTAACGTCTACACCGTGATCTCGATCACGGTGCCCTCGTGAAGCCCGCAGGGCACGTCATCGACTGTTCCAACCCTGACCAGTCATCCACTGATGTGGCGGAGCCGAAACCAACTCGGAGGGCAACATGCACCTGACTGCAGCTCACGGCGTCTACATCGTCGGAATCCTGTCGTTGATCGGTTTCATGGTCGCGCGAAAGAGTGTGGTGGTCCCCGCCATTGTCGCGACGTTTCTGACGACGTGGGTGTACACCGGCGACCTCCTGAAGGGCGTCGGCAGCGTGTTCAGTGCAGCCGCGGTCGCCACGACGGAACTGTTGAACATCTTCCTGGTTCTGACCGCGGTCACGGCCATGCTCGGCGCGATGAAGAGGGTCGGCGCAGAGCAGCGGATGATCAATCCCATTGCACGACTTATGAAGAACGGCACGCTGTCCTACTTCGTCTTGTTCGGCGTCACATACCTGCTGTCGATGGTCTTCTGGCCGACTCCAGCCCTTGGTCTCATCGCCGCGATACTGCTCCCTGCCGCCATCCGCACGGGTCTCTCGCCACTGGCCGCCGCCATGGCGATGGCGATCGCCGGGCAGGGCATGGCACTGGCCTCCGACTACGTGATCGGCGTGGCTCCAAGTCTGTCGGCCAGCGGAGCCGGTGTCGCGGCCGGCCTCATCGCCGACCGCGCGCTGATCCTCAGCTGGGTGGTGGGCGCGGTGGCCATCACGATGACCTACGTGTTGCACGTCCGCACTCGGTCGACGGAACGGGTACTGACTGAGGCGCGAGCGGCCAACCGCCAGGAGTCTGAAGCCAGTGTCGGCAGCGGTACAGTCACGCTGGGCGATCGGGTGTCCACCGCCGTCGGGCGGGCGTTGTTGACCAAGAGAGAGCAGATCATCGCCCCGCCTCCGTCCACAAACGGACAGGCCGACGGCGTAGACCCGCTGCCCGACGAATCGATTGACCGATCGGACAGTGCCGTACCCACCGACGGGATGCGGGCCAAGCTGTTCGCCGTTCTGGTTCCCATTGTCTTCGGTGCGCTGGTCGCGTACATACTGCTCGGCAAGCTCACCGACTGGGTACCTCCCGTGGAGAGCGGTAGCGGCGCCGCCCTCGTTGGTGGGCTCGCTCTGCTCCTCACGCTCATCGTCAGCCTCACCACCGGAGGCACCGACCGCCTGGACCGCACCGGCCAGCACTTCGTCGACGGACTGGTGGTCGCCTTCCGCGCCATGGGTGTCGTCATCCCGGTCGCCGGCTTCGTGCTCATCGGTATATCCGACTTCGCCGGCCGCATCATGCTGCTCCCCGAGGACGTCGAGCCACCCGCGTTCCTCTTCGACATCATCGGCAGCGGTGAGCGTTTCATCCCCGACAATCCGGTACTGGTGATGTTCGCCATGCTGATCGCCGGCATGCTCATCGGCCTGGACGGCTCGGGCTGGGCCGGCCTGCCGTTCACCGGAGGGCTGGCCGACGCACTCGCTCACTCGTCCGGCGCGGACGCCGCCACCCTGGCGGCCATCGCGCAGAACGCGGCCGGATGGACCGGTGGCGGAACGCTCATCATCTGGTCCTCGCTCGTCGCCGTCGCCGGCTTCACCGGTATACCTGTGACGACTCTTGCTCGCCGATTGTTCGTACCCGTCGTCTCCGGGCTGATCCTGAGTGTCGTCGTGGCAGCGCTCATCTGGTGAGTCCACCGGTTGGACGTGACGGTATGACAACGCATGCGAAAGGAACCAACGTGCCCTCGAATCCGTCCGGTCCCGGCTCCGAGCCGATGACCGTTCATGTGGCGGCGCAACAGGTCCGCGCTGGGACACTGACACCCCTGACGCTGTTCGAGCGGTCACTGGAACGCATACAGGAGGTCGATCCGCTGCTGCGGGCCTTCGTCGCGATCGACGAGGATAGTGTGCGCGCCGACGCCATCGAGCTGACCAGGGAGGCCGATGCCTGCCGAGTCCGCGGTCCGTTGCATGGGATTCCGATCGCGGTCAAGGATGTCATCGACGTGCGCGGTCTACCGACCCGCGGTGGCTCTGCCGCAACCGATTCCAGTCCTGCGAGCGCCGACGCGCCAGCCGTCGAGCGGCTCCGGGCGGCCGGCGCCCTCATCGTCGGCAAGGTGAACACCCATGAGTTCGCGCACGGGGTCACAACTCCCCCGACCCGCAATCCCTGGGATCCGCGACGGATCCCCGGGGGTTCGAGCGGCGGATCAGCGGTGGCGGTTGCATCCGGGCAGTGCCTCGCCGCGGTGGGCAGCGATACCGGGGGGTCGGTCCGCGTACCTGCCGCACTGTGCGGCGTCTCGGGGCTGCGCTCGCTTCCTCGGGACATACCCGTGGGCGGCATTCTCCCCTTCTCACCACGGCTCGACACCTGCGGTCCGATCGCCAGAGACGCCATGGACCTCGCGCTGATGTTCGAAATCCTATCCGGCACAAGTTGTCCCATTCGTGGCTCGGCCATGGGCATGCGCGTCGGCACTGTCGCGCGTGCGGCGCTCGGCGAGCTGGACGACGAGGTCGGGGACGCCGTGGACGAGGCCGTGCGCGTACTGGCGGCCGCCGGAGCTGACGTCGTGACCGCCGATGTGCCGCCATTTCCTGCGTGGAGCGCCCCGCGCGCCGTCTACGTGTTGGCGGACTTTCTCGACGTGCACCGCAACGCGGGATGGTATCCGCAGCGTCTCGACCGATACGGCGAGGAGCTTGCGAGCTATCTCGCGAAAGCCGAGCGCATCACCCCGGAGGCGCGAGCGGGCGCTGTCCGCGAACTCGAGGTCCTCGAACGGCGCCTACGCGCAGGCATGGCCGACGTCGACGTCCTTGTCCTCCCAACGACTCCCATAGCCGCGCCTCTGGTGGAGGACTGTGTGCATCAACCCGATACCGAAGGTCGTGCCGCCATAGTGGGCACCCTGATGCGACTGTGCGGACCGTTCAGCTGGTGCGGCCTGGCCGCCGTCACGGTGCCGTGCGGCACGACCACCGACGGGCTGCCCGTAGGCCTGCAGATCGTGGGTGGAGACGTGCCGACAGTGCTCAGTCTCGCCGTCGCGTACCAGGCGCGGACCGAACACCACCTGCGGGAGCCTGCGCCTCACGTCGTCCGCTAGGAGCTGCTTGCCTCAGCGAAATCCGGTCTTCCGCTGCACTTCTCACGCAACACCAGGTGCCCGGTGATCACGACCACCACCGTGCCCGCGGCGGCAACGCCCAGCGGGATGGCCATGTGGATCTGCAGCAACGCCGCCCCAGCCAGCGCTCCGAGGAATATGACGACGATCGCGCTGAACCGGCGGTTGACGATCGCGCCCGACCTCCCACGCACCCAGGTCTCCCCGGCCAAACTCGTCAGCGTGGAGGTCACCACGACGGTGGTCATGTCCTTCACCGCCAGCTTGCGCGCGACCATGGCCTGCTGACCCATCACCACCGCGATGGCAGTGGCGATGACGACCTGCATGTGTGTACCGAAGTTCTCCACCACGAGGGCGACGGCGGTCAACGTGAGCAGAACCGCCGCGCCCACGCTCAGCAGGATGGTGACGCGCAGGTCCCAGGTCGAGATTGACGATCCGGCGGGGCCACCTCGCAGCACCCAGCCCGCGGCGAAGGCGCCGACGGTGAATCCGGCCAGCGCCACCGCCGGGCCCAGTACAGGCAGATCGTCAGCGCCCGCGACGCCCACGCCGAGGATGACGATGTTGCCCGTCATGTTCCCCGTGAACACGCGGTCGAGGCCGAGAAACCCCACGGCGTCGACGACGCCCGTCACAAACGTCAGCGCCATCATGGTCGCCAGGGCCAGCTGCGGTCGATCAGGTTGTGGCATAAGCGGAATCAGTACACCAGGATGGCGAACAGGGTGCACAGCACCAGTCCGGCCATAACGGGCAGGAAGCACTTCCGCGCGAGGGTCAGCACCGGGACCCTGGCGAAACCGGCCACTGCGATCAACGAGGACCACGCGACGAGGGTGCCACCGCCGGCCCAGATATTGCCCATCTGCCCGATCGCCGCCAGCGTGCTCGGGTCCATGTTCACGGCCGGGCCGAGTGCTCCGGCGAGCGAACCCGTCAGTGGCAGGCCACTGAAACCCGACCCCTCGAGGCCGGCGATGAGGCCGATGAGCAGGATGCCGAAGGAGGTGACGAACGGGTTCGGGGACAGGTGTGACTGCGCGGCATTGATGAGGTCGAAAAGGATGGCTGGACCCTGAACACCTGGTGGCATACCGAGAATCGCACCGGAGAAGTCACCGTTTCCGATGAAGAAGAATCCCGCGATCGGCAGCACGATACCCATCGCCTTAAACGCGAACACCAGACCGTCGACTACGTGCCGAGAGGAGGTCTCCAGGAAATTGCGCTTGTCGTTGGTGGCGGACGCGGCGAACAGGATGATGGCGGCTAGGCCCCCGACGATCGCTGCGGCGTCGCCGCCCTTGAGCGGTGGGACGACTGTCGTGAACTTGCCGAGCAGCAAGTAGACGATGAAGCCGAGGTAGACCAGCGGCACCAGCACTGCAAAGAGTTTAGAAGGCAACGTCTTTGGCGGCACACCTTGATCCACATCCGGAGCGGTCAGTACCGCCGTCGCTGTGCGGGTGGCGGGTTCCATTGCCGTCGAGTCATCGGCGATCGGAGTGGGGATCCGGGGGGTGCGGCCATCCGCCGGCCCGCCGGCGCCCTGATCTCCATCCGCCGGCCCGCCGGCGCCCTGATCTCCATCCGCGTGCCGGGTCGGCTCGATCCCCAGGCGGTCGGCCTCGTTCTCCCAGGCGACGAGCAGGTCCGGCGACGGCGTGCGCCAGGTCCGGCGCTGCATCACGAAGGTGATGATCAGCGCTGTCACCCCCACGATGAGCGAGAGGACCAGCGCTTTGTCAGCGACTGCGTCCGGGTCGACGCCCGCGGCCTTGGCGGAGATACCGGGAGCGACCTTGATGATGTAGTCCGCCGAAAGGGCCATACCCTGCCCGGCGATGGCGATCACCATGCCGACGGACAGGGGCGACAGGCCGGCCCGGATGGCGACCGGAATGAGCACGGCGCCCACCAGTGGCACGGCCGGCGTCGGCCAGAAGAACAACGAGATCACGTACGTGACGATCGCGAGCACGACGAAACTGCTGGTGCCGCTGCGCATCACGCGACGAAACGGCGTGACCATGAGCTTGTCTGCGCCCATCTGTCGCAGCGCGCCGAGCATCGCGGTCACCAACGCGATGATCAGGAAGATGTTGAACAGTTCTTTCGCCGCGACCAGGCTGGCGTTGAAGATCGACGACAGGCCCGTGACGATGCTGCCGGAGAACGCCCATGCGGTCAGCAACGTCCCGGTGACTGCGGGCACGACGATGTTCTTCCGCACCGCCATCGTGATGAGGATGACGACGATGCCGGCCAGATAGATCCAGTGCGCGACGGTGATATGCGTGTCCATTGAGGGGACCCTTCGTTAACTGCTGGGGGCTGTGCAGTTTGATGCTGGAATCGTCGGCGTGGTGACGGTCCTGGTCAACGACAAGAGTGCACAGCCCCGACGGCTTCCCTCTGTGCATAAGCTCTGATCTTGTCGGTGGTGTGTCGTGGCGTTTCGGCGATGTCACGACCATCGCGACACGGACAAGCGCAGCGCGACGATTCGGGGCGACTGTGCATGTTTCCCGACTCGCGCCCTCCGCGGTGTGCACCATCGCTCACAATCTCACACCCATGGAGACTTCCCGCGTGCGAGAGTATGTGTGATACACAGGCTCACAACGTGTTTCGAAGTGAACAGGCGGCATACCCACAACGATGACAGAGGTACGTTCCTCAGCTGAGACGAATCCACCCGCAGTGGATCGGGACGCGGGCACGCCGCTGGGTCTTGCTGCACTGCTGGCGGGGACACTGGTCGGGACGGTGAGCAACAATGTCGTCAACGTCCCGCTCGGCGCGATACTCGACGAGTTCGATGCCCCGCTGGGCAGCGGTGTGTTCGTGGTGGTCGGCTTTCTGCTGGCGATGGCGGCGACGATGCCGCTGGCCGGCTGGGTCGGCGACAGATTCGGCAGACGGCGCACCTACTGTGCGGCGTTGCTCGGCACCGCAGTGTGTGCGATCGGTGCGGCAACCGCACCGTCGCTGCCGCTGCTGATCGGGTGGCGCACGTTGGGGGGCGTCGCCGCGGCCGCGTTCGGACCGGCAGTGATGGGCCTCATCAGTTGGATGTTCTCGACCGAGGGTCGCGGCCGTGCGATGGGTGCGTGGGCGTCGGTGAACGGTTTCGGCCAGGCGATCGGCCCGACTATGGGTGGGCTCGTCGCCGACACCTGGGGATGGCGGTGGGTCTTCGTGCCGCTGGTTCCTGTGGCGCTGGCTGGATTCATCGGCGCGCTGCGCTACATCCCGCCCTATCCCGGCGCCCGGATGCCGCTTGACGTCGCCGGTGCGGCCGCGCTGACAGGGGGCACGGCGCTGCTGGTGCTGGGGCTCGCTCTGATCCCGCGACCTGATATCGCAGTCTGGGCCGTCGCCGGGATGTTGTCGGCCGCGGTCGCCGCGCTGGCCTGGTTTGCCTGGCATTGCGCACGAGTCGACCATCCCTTCGTCCGGATCCGCCTCGTCGTCGAGTCACGGTTCGCGCGCAGCACCCTGGCCGCTTTCGCCCAGATGTTCTGCCTCGGCGCGACCCTGCTGGCGATCCCGCTCTACCTGGTCGGCAGGGGATCGTCGGCCTCGATGGCGGGTGTGGTGCTGTTCGCGGTGCCGGCCACGATGGTGCTGCTCGGCCCCCTGGTGGGACGTTGGCTCGACCGGCTGCGTCCGAGACGGGTCCTGCGGACCGGTCTTGTGGTCCTGCTGCTCGCGCAGATCGCGCTCACGGTCGGCGTGGCCCAGGAGCGCCTGGTGCCGGCCGTTCTGATCACCATGCTCGTCGTGACCGGTATGGGCATCGCGCTGGTGCAGACGCCCGCGGCCACCGGTGCGACCCGGTCGCCGGCGGGGGCCGACGGCACCGGCCTCGGCCTGTACAACCTGGTCAGGTTCACCGGTTCCGCGATGGGGGCGGCATGGGTGGCAGTGGCCCTCGAGGTGTCGACATATCCGGCGGTGTTCGCCGTATCGGCGGTCATCGTCGCCCTGGGCCTGGCCGCGTCGTTCATCGGACCGGACCCGCAACCGACCTGAGTTCAGCGGAAGCTGGCCTCGCGGTCGACCGCTGACTGCACCTCGTCGAGTAGGCCGAGGCGGATCGCCAACCACGCCGTGAACTGGTTCTCCGAGACACGAATGTCCATCCCGAGGGCGCGCGAGATCCTGTCCAGTTTGGCCAACATGGTGTTGCGGTGCACGTTGAGCACCCGAGCGGTCGCATTCACGTTTCCGCCCTCGGCGAGGTAGGCGATGAGTGTGTCGAGCAGGTCAGGTCCGGACCGCAGCGGCCCCAGCACTTCTCTCACCAGCTGGCGGCTGTGCTCTGAGTCGGCGATCTGAGCCAGAACGGTGAAGCTGCGCAGCTCTTGATACGACGTTGCGCCGGTGCTGTGCAGGCGGCGCGCGATCCCGAGCGCGACGCGCGCTTCCCGGTAGCTCTCGCGGACCTCTCCGGCGCCGCGCGCCGGTCGACCGTAGGAAACCGGTGCCGGCATCCCGCGGCGCCGCTCGAGTTCGCATGACATGGCGCGCGCGTACTCGTCCATCTCCTCGCGCATCTCATCGTCTTGTTCGCTGCGTAGCGTCCGCACGACAATGAGAACGTCGCCGATCACCGTCACGTAGGCGTGTACCGAGCGATGCGGTGCGACGCCGGCCGCGTACCGGGCAAGGCGCACCATGCTCGCGGTCGGGCTGTCCGAACCGTGCGGCAAGACGCCAGGGGCGACGAACACACCGAACCGGGAGTCGAGGTCGATGTCGTGGTGCTCGGCCCGCGCGCGCATGTCATGTTCGCTTGAGAAGCTCCCATGCACGAGGGCCTGGACGAAGTCGCCACGGGCGCGTTCCTCGGCCTCATCCACGCTGCGTTGGCGCAGCATCTCCGAGCCAACGATGGCGGTGGCTTGTTCGGTGAGGACGACGTGGCGCGCGAGATCGTGGCTACCCGGATGGGCGTCGGGTACCAGGATCACCACCCAGCCCTCGAACGACTTGCCCAGTCGGATCGCGCTGGCCACGCACGTCCAGACGCTGTCGTGCGGCCCAGAAACGGTCTGCACCCGGGTGTCGTGGCCGTCGATGCGTCGCGCCGCGGCAGGCAGGTCGGCGGCGAGCATCTCGCACACCGACTCCGCCAGCAGCGTCACGGCATCGGCGGCCAGGCCGTGGTGGGCCACCAGGTGGCCTCGCGAGTCAAGCGCGACCGCCGGGTTGTGCGCCAGGTTGGACACCTCCTGGATCAGAATCCGCAGTCCCGCACCGCGATGGAAAAGCCCCGCGAGCAAGTCGTGCACCTGCGTTGAGTAACGCATCGCGTGCACTTCCTGGTTGAGTGCCCGCTCCGCGAGCAGGCGGTTGAGCGCCGCGAAACCGACGGGAATGCCCATCTCGATGACGACGAGCGCAGACGGCAGCACCGACCGGGAAAAGCTCAGTGGCAACACACCATCCACCAGGAGGGTCGCGGCACCGCGGGCGACCAGCGCGGACATGGCACCGCTGTTGGCGGCCAACGCCTCAGGCCGGGTGTAGACCGCCACCGCGTCGAGCCGATCTGGCTGCGACAGCACCTCGTTCAGTGGCAGCACCCAGTTCAGTTCCACGTCGAGCCGGTCGTCTCCGGCGACCACGCGAGCGCCCGACATGAGGGCCTCGTCGAGCAGCCCGTGCACCGTCATGCGGTCGCTGTTGGTCGGTGAAGCCGTCATCTGAACACCCTGCGTTCTTTCGATTCGTACGTCATCGATACCGGATCTCACGCACCCCTGCCATGTGCAGTATGACCCACAAACCGGCTATCTGCCGGTCATATTGACCATCCCGCTCGTCGACCCGCGTTGGTAGACATGCCAGCGACAGCCGATCACCTATCGCGAGTCCCCCTGCGAGAGAGCGAGAGCCGACCACCATGCACCAAATACACCGGATCACCCTGGACGATGCACTCCCGCTGTTGACGGCGGGCCGGGCAAAGGCCGAGGAACTCGGCGTGAAGCAGACACTCTGCATCTGCGACGACGGCGGCAACGTCCTCGCCCTGCACCGACTGCCGGGTGCCCGGCTGACCGGTGTGGACATCGCCATCGCCAAGGCCTTCACCGCTGCCGGACACGAGCGGGCCACACATCTGTTCAACGAGCCACCCAACGGGCCAGCGCTGCCGGGCAACGAAGCGTTCGGAATCAGCCACATGCTGCCCGGGAAGTTCGCCATCTTCGTCGGCGGATTCCCGCTGGTCTTCGACGGTCAGATCGTTGGCGGCGTGGGGATCAGCGGCGGCAACGGCGCGCAGGACAAGGCCGTCGGCGCCGCGATCCTGGCGGAGTTCGAGTCGCTGACCGCGTCCGTCGCGCGTTGACACGCACCTGTGCATCTTGACCAGCGAGGGGCGCAATCGCAGGTGATTCTGTCCATGGCTTACCGCAAGGGGCTTGGTTAATGTCCTTGGTGCAGCACCGAATTCACCAAATCGGCGCCGAAGACAGTACAACTCAATCGATTTCGTGAAACAGCCAGAAGGGACACTTCGATGACCGCACTCCTCGGGCGCGAGGAATTTCGCGCCGAACTCGAGAACGCCATCAAGGGACGCGAGGCCAAGAACGCCTCATTCAGCAAGGCATGGGCGGAAGGCAAGCTGCAGAAGCGGCACTTCGCGCGGTGGGCCGAGAACCACTTCCACTACGTCGGACCGTTCGCCGACTACCTGGCCAACATCTACTCGAACACACCCGACGAGTTCACCGGAGCCAAGGACTTCACGCTGCAGAACATGTACGAGGAGGAACTCGCCGATATCCGGCACACCGACCTCCTCATCAAGTTCGGCGAGGCGTGCGGTACCACGAAGGAACGCATCGAGGATCCCTCGAACATGAACCCGATCACGCGTGGCCTGCAGGCGTGGTGCTACGCGGTGTCGCAACGTGAGCACTTCGTCGTCGCGACGGCAGCGCTGGTGGTGGGCCTGGAGTCGCAGGTGCCGAGCATCTACACCAAGCAGATCGTCCCCCTTCGCGAGGTATACAAGTTCACCGAGGACGAGATCGAGTTCTTCGACCTGCACATCACTTCCGACGTGGTGCATGGTGAGCGTGGGTATCAGATCGTGCTCGACCATGCCGACACCCCGCAGCTGCAGGAGCGCTGCCTGCAACTGGTTCGGTGGGGCGCGGAGATGCGCTTCTCCTACACCAAGGGGCTCTACGACCACTACGTCGCTCCGGATCTGGAGCCGGCGGCCGTCTGAGCCACTCAAGCAGCCGAACATCCCGTGCGTCGTGCACCGTGGGCAACCCGCTCACGGTGCACGCGCCTCGCCAGGAAGGTATCCCGTCATGACCGCGGATTGGATTGCGGTGGCGACGATCACAGACCTGCATCGTCGCCGCA
Organism: Mycobacterium sp. IDUB_39; assembly: GCF_055419205.1. Classification (NCBI taxonomy): domain Bacteria; kingdom Bacillati; phylum Actinomycetota; class Actinomycetes; order Mycobacteriales; family Mycobacteriaceae; genus Mycobacterium; species Mycobacterium sp. IDUB_39. Next base: position 433,868 of record NZ_JBVAXF010000005.1, on the reverse strand, counting down.
AACTGCGGGTCGAGTGCGGCGGTGTGGCCGTCGCACTCTTCGCCGCGGCCGGGCGGGTGTACGCGATGGCGGACTCCTGCATCCACCAGGATCGGTCGCTGTCGAAGGGCACACTGCTGCACGGCAAGGTGATCTGCCCAGGCCACCAATGGCAGTTCGACCTGGAAACCGGATACGAAGAGGGCCAGGACCGCTGCCAACCCACCTATCCGGTGCGGGTCGAGGCGGACACCATCTACGTCAACACCACGGCTCAGCTGTCCACCACCACGGCCGCCGGAGAGGAAGCCCACGGATGACCGTTCAGACATTCGTCGCCATAGGTGCGGGACAGACCGCCGCGGTGGCGGCCCGCACCCTGCGCCGCCGAGGATTCGACGGACGCATCATCCTGATCGGCGACGAGCCACACATGCCGTACCAGCGGCCACCGCTGTCGAAGGAATTCCTCGCCGGCACTGACACTCTCGAGTCGCTGCAGATACTCCCCGAGGCATGGCGGACCGCCAACGCTGTCGAGGTCCTGACCGGCGCGACGGTGACGCGACTCGACCCGAACACACGGACCGTCGAAATCGCGGGGCACAAACCGATTCCCGCAGATTCGGTGCTGATCGCGACAGGCGGCCGCCCGCGCACACTGCCGGTGCCGGGGCCACGGCCCGAACTGGTGCACCAGTTACGCACCATCGGTGACGCGCAACGACTGCAGCGTTGTTTGACACCGGGCCAGCGGCTGGTGCTGATCGGCGCCGGCTTCATCGGTCTCGAAATCGCGTCCACAGCAGTGACTCTGGGCGTCGACGTCACGATAATGGAGGCCGCCGCAGTGCCGCTGACCGCCGTCGTCGGCGCACGCATGGGCGCCGAGTGTGCGCGGATGCATCGCGATCGAGGCGTCGATCTCCGCACCAACGCCGTGGTCCGTTCCATTCGCACCACCAACGATCACGTGGTCATCGAGGTCGATGGCGGGCCGCCGCTGGAAGCCGACGTCGTGGTGGTGGGGGTAGGAATCGTCCTCAACACCGCTGTCGCCGCAGAGGCGGGGCTGCACATCGACGACGGTATCGTCGTGGACGCGCAGGGCCGGACCACGATTCCCAACGTGTTCGCCGCCGGGGACGTCGCCCGCCGCTACTCTGCGCGGGCCGGCCGCCACGTACGGTTCGAGCACTTCGACAACGCCAACAAACAGGGCGCTGCGGTCGCCAACGCCATGCTCGGCCGCGAGGCCGTCTCAGACGAGCCGAGCTGGTTCTGGTCTGACCAGTTCGACCACAATATCCAGTTCCTCGGTGCCGCAACACAAACCTGCGACCTCGTCATCCGCGGCAACCCAGCCGAACGGGACTTCACCGCCTTCTATGTCGACGACGGCATCCTCTGTGCTGCGTTCGCCGTCGACCGCGGAGATGACGTGATGGTTGCGCGCGAACTGCTCGGCCGCCCCGTCGAGACCACGGTACTCGCCGACGAGGACACCGACTTATGGGATCTCATCGACACAGAAGAGGCGGTGCAGTGATGGTCGAGGGTGCCAACCTCATCGATGGCCGTTGGGTGCCAGCGGTTTCCGGCAATACCTTTGAACGGCGCAATCCGGCCGATCAGGACGACGTGATCGGCACCTTCCCTGCCTCCGGCGCGGCCGACGTCCGCGCCGCCATCGACGCACTCGACAAGGCCGCACCCGAATGGGCCGCGACCGCCCCTGAGCGTCGGGCCGCAATCCTCGAGTCGGCGGCGGCGCACCTTGAATCGCGGTCTTCCGAGTTGATCGCCGAACTCGTCCGCGAGGAGGGCAAGACGACCGCCGAGGCGACCATGGAGGTCAGCCGGACACCGGCGAATCTCCGGTTCTACGCAGGTGAGGCCACCCGCACCACAGGGGACACCTACCCCGCTGCCGGGACCGGCCTGGTGTACACACTGCGCGAGCCGGTGGGCATCGTCGCTGCGATCACCCCATGGAACTTCCCGTTGAACATCCCGTCACGCAAGCTCGGCCCCGCCCTCGCCGCGGGTAACCCTGTGCTCTTCAAACCGTCGGAGGTCACGCCGCTGATGGGTCAGCGCCTCGTTGAGGCGATGCTGGCCGGCGGGCTGCCGCCGACCGCGATTGCCCTGGTGCACGGTGGTGCCGACGCCGGAGCGGCGATGGTCGCCGACCCCCGAGTCGCGGCCGTCACGTTCACCGGCTCAACCCGGGTGGGACGGTTGATCCACCGCGAGGTGGGTCCCGACCGGCGGGTGCAGCTCGAGATGGGCGGCAAGAACCCCGTCGTGGTGACCGAGGACGCTGACCTCGACGCCGCCGCCGCGCTGATCATCAAGGGCGCCTTCGGCCTCAGCGGCCAGGCGTGCACCGGCACCAGCCGAGTGATCGCCGTCGACGCCGTACACGACGAGCTACTGGAGCGCGTTGTCGCGAAGACCGAGGAGCTGACTGTCGGCCCCGGCGTGGACAGCGGCGTCAACATGGGCCCGCTGGCCAGCGCCGCGCAGCTCGAGACGTTTCTCGCCTACGTGCGTGCGGGTGAGGACGACGGGGCGACGCTGCGCTGCGGCGGCACGTCGGTGGGTGGCGGGGGCTTTTTCGTCCGCCCGGCGGTCTTCTCCGACACCACGCCCACGATGCGCATCGTTCGAGAAGAGGTCTTCGGACCGCTGCTCGCGTTTCAGCGGGCGGTATCCCTCGACGAGGCGATCCTCCTGGCTAATGCAACGGAGTACGGGCTCAGCGCGGCTATCGTCACCAACGACCTCACCGCCGCAGCGCAATTCACGTCCCAGTCGAGGAGTGGCCTGGTGAAGATCAACCAGCCGACGACGGGGATGGCCATGAACGCGCCGTTCGGCGGGTACAAGGCGTCAAGCACCCAGACCTTCAAAGAACAGGCTGGCCCGTCAATGATGGGGTTCTACACGCTCGAGAAGACCGTCTATCTCAATCCAGTCGCCTGACTGTCCGCCAAACTACGGAGATTGCAATGGAATTCAAGCGAGTCGCTCGATCCGGGCAGGTGCCGGAGGGCATGGTACGACGGTTCTTCGCCGGCGACCACGAGTTCGCGGTGGCCCGCCTGGACGGCAAGGCGTATGCGACGTCGAACTACTGCACCCATCTGGATTGCCTGCTGTCGTCGGGAAAGCTGGTCGACGACGGTATCGGATGTTCCTGTCACGGCAGCGCATTCGACCTTGAGACCGGTGAACCCATCTGTCCGCCCGCGACCGTGGCCATCAAGACCTATCCCGTTGAGGAACGCGACGGTGAGATCTTTGTCGGCGTGGATCCCGGCGAGGCCGCAGTCGTCCCCAGTCGACGCGCCCGCAGAGGCTTGGGATGACCGGTCCCGTGCGCCCGCCGGCGCTGTCGGCCGGCGGTATGGTCAGCTCGAGCCACCCGGCCGCGAGCTTCGCAGGCGCGCGGGTGCTCGCCGAGGGCGGCAATGCGATAGATGCCACCCTCGCCATGGCCGCCGTCACCTGGCTGACCCTCCCCGGGCAATGCGGAATCGGCGGAGACGCATTCGCGATTGTCCGTGAACCCGACGGCCGGGTGTGGACGGTCAACGGTTCGGGCTTCGGGCCGGACGGGGGCACCGCTGACTTCTACCGCGCCAAGGGCCTGTCGAGCGTTCCGCTTGACGGCCCCCTGTCCGTGACCGTCCCCGGTGCGCCCGCGGCGCTCGCCACCTTGCATGCTCGCGGGGCGACGACAGCGCTCGACGAGCTGTGGGAGCCGGCCGCTCGCCTCGCCGAGACCGGACTGCCGTGTTCGGCCAAGACCGCCAGGGACGTGCGCGAGGCCATCGACAACATCCGCACCGACGTGGGCCTCGCCGCCGTATTCGCCGCACGATCAACCGCCGTAGGCGTCGGGGATCGACTCCACCAGCCCGACCTGGCTCGTACCATCCGCCAGTTGGCCCGCGACCCGCGAAGCTTCTATCACGGTGAGCTGGCCGAGCGCGCCGTCACAGCGCTGACCGCCGGCGGCGCCCCGTTCAGCGGTGACGAATGGGCGGCAGGCGCATCGGTGGATGCAGAACCGGCGATCACAGCGCGGTACGGCGGTGCGATCGTGCACCAGACCCCGCTGCCCTCTGCCGGCTGGATGGTGCTGCAGCAGGCGGCGCTGTGCGACGGTGTCGTCGGTCCCATGTCATGGCTGGGCGCCGAGGCGATCGACCGCATGGCGCGCGCCGCGCGGCTGGCTTTTCGGGACCGCTTCGAACTGTGCGGCAGCGACAACACCGGCGCTCAGGATGTGCTCGCCCCCAGCAGGATTCAGTCGCAGCGTGATCAGTTGGCGTCCTCCGTCGCAGACCCCGCCGCGTTCCGCGTGCTCGCGGGCGACACCACCTCCACGGTCGCCGTCGACGCCGATGGCCGTGCCGTGAGCTTCATCCACTCGCTGGCGCTCACCTTCGGCGCGCGGTTCTCCATTCCCGGCACCGGCGTCGTGCTCAACAACCGGCTGGGGCGCGGCGCCTACCTGCTCTCCGGCCATCCGAACGAAGTCGCGCCGCGGCGCAGACCGCTGCACACCCTCAATGCCTGGATCGTCACCGACGATCGCAACGAACTGCTCCACGTTGGGAACACCCCGGGCGGTGACGGCCAGGTGCAATGGAACATGCAGCTGCTGTCACATCTCGTCGACCACGGGCTGGGCCCGCATGAAGCCGTGTCTGCTCCCCGGTTCACTGTGTTCCCCGGCTCGGACGCGCACGTCATCGGTGAACCGGACGAACTGCGGGTCGAAGCGACGACCTCGGAATCGATCCGTGACGCGCTGCGGGCACGGGGCCACCACGTCGTGGTACAGCCCGCGTACGGCGCAGACGGCAGCGCCCAGATCATCTCGCGCGACCAACGCGGAATTCTTAGCGGTGCAGCAGATCCCAGACAAGAGGGCGTGGCCATCGGTGTCGACTGACAGGCATCTGCCACCCGACCCACAGGGCGATTACGCGACGGCTGTAGTGCATGCCGGCGTCGCATACAGCGCGGGCATGACGCCGCGACGGAACGGGCAGCTCACCATCACCGGGCTGGTCGGGTCGACGGTGTCCGTCGAACAGGCCCACGCCGCGGCGCGGCTCGCCGCGGCCAACGCGGTGGCAGCCGTCCGGGCGGTGCTGCCCGCGGATGCGGACGTGCAGTGCTTGCGGATGTCTGTCTACATCGCTTGCGCGTCGGACTTCCACGATCTGTCGGCCGTGGCCGACGGCGCCTCCGAGGCGATCACGGCAACCCTTGGCCCACAGGCGCTACCCGCGCGCAGCGCGATCGGCGTGCGGTGCCTTCCATCTGGTGCACCGGTCGAGGTCGAACTCGTCGCCGCGTCGGTCCCGACCTGAGCCGACCGGCGGCGCTACGACACCGCAGTCAGCGCTGCAGCGAACACCTCAAGATCGTCGGTCGTGACGTCGACGTGTGGCGACACCCGCAGTGCCGGGCCCGTCATCTCTCCCGGCGCGCGCTCCACACCGGCGTACGTGGTGACGATGCGGTGCTCGGCAATCAGCCGCGCCCGCACGGTCTGCGGGTCCACGCCGTCGGGCGGGATCAGCGTGGTGATCGCGCTGGGTTCCTCGATCGGTTCGACGACCTGCCAGCCCGCCACATCGGACAGTGCCACCCGCGTGGTCGCGCCCACCTCGGCCAGTCGGGCACGCACATGCGCCGGGCCGGCCTCCACGTGTTCGCCCAGCGCGATCGAAAGTCCCACCTGTGCAGCGACGTTCACCTCGGCGTGCGTCATGCGCGCCAGCACCGCCTCGGAGAGCAGCCCCGGCCGGGCGGCCAGCCAGCCGAGCCCGCGCGGGCCGGCCGTCCACTTCCGCGACGAGGAGTACACCGCGTCGGGCGAGATGTCGGCGCAGTCGATGTGGGCGAAGGCCTGCGCGGCGTCGATGACCAGCGGTAGGCCCGCGGCGCGGCAGACTGCCGCCATGGCGGCCGCCGGCTGCACGATGCCCTTGTGACTGCCCAGCGGGGTGAGGTGAACCAGCGCAGGGGGATCCGCGGCCAGCGCCGTGGCGGCGGCGTCGACGTCCAGACGCCCGGAGCCGTCGACCGGCAGTGTCCGCACGTCGAAACCGTGCCGCGCCATGGTCAGCAGGTTGGGCCCGAACTCGCCGGGCAGGCAGGCCAGCGTGCGCTCGCCGCGCCAGTCGCCGAGCAGGATGTCGAGGGCGTTTGTTGAGCCCGTGGTGAAGTTGACATCGGTGAGGGCGAAGCCCGTCAACGCGCCGACAGCGGCGCGACCCGCATCGAGCACGGGGGCGGCGGCCTCGGCCGCGACGTAGCCGCCGACCTCGGCCTCGTGCCGGGCGTGCGCGGCGGCCGCCTCGATGGCGGCCAAACTCTGCCGTGAGCACGCCGCGCTGTCCAGATGGACCCCGGCCACCGGCGGCCTGGCCGCACGCCACGTCTGCGCGAGGGCCGGCTCTGTGGCCGTCCGCCGTGACGACATCACAGTGCCGACAGCGACAGGCCGAAGTCGCCCGCGGGGTCGGTCCACCAGTGGGTACGACGCAGCCCGGCCGCCGCCAACTCGGCCTCCACACCCTCGGGCCGGAACTTGGAGGACACCTCGGTCAGCATCTCCTCCCCGGCGTCGAAATCAACCGTGAGATCCACTGCGCCAACGTGTACGCGCTGCGCGGTGCGGGCGCGCAGCCACATCTCGATTCGCTCGTCGTCGGTGTTCCACCGGGCGACGTGTTCGAAGGCAGCCAGATCGAAGTCGGCGTCCAACTCGCGGTTGACCACCGCCAGCACGTTGAGGTTGAACCTGGCCGTGACGCCTGCCGCGTCGTCATAGGCCCGGACCAATCTGTCGGTGTCCTTGACCAGGTCGGTACCCAGCAGCAGTGCGTCACCGGGTGCGAGAGTCCGTGCCAGCGCAGCGAGGAACTCCGCGCGCGGGCCGGGGGTCAGGTTGCCGATCGTCGACCCGAGGAACACGACCAGTCGACGGCCGCCCGTCGGGATCTTCTCGAGGTGCTCCTCGAAGTCACCGCACACCGCGTCGACCTCCACCCCGGGGTACTCGGCGCCGATCGCCGCGCCTGCCGCCTCGAGCACACCCGCGTCAACGTCGAACGGGATGAACCTGCGCAGGGATCCGGCCTCGCTCATCGCGTCGAGCAGGATGCGCGTCTTCTCCGACGTGCCGCTGCCGAGTTCCACGAGCGTGTCGGCACCGGAGGCCGCCGCCACGTCGGCCGCGCGGGCACGCAGGATCTGCGCCTCGGTGCGCGTCGGGTAGTACTCGGGCAGCCGGGTGATCTGGTCGAACAGGTCGCTGCCGACCGAGTCGTAGAACCACTTCGGCGGCAACGACTTCGGGGTCCTCCTCAGTCCGTCGCGAACATCGCGTCGCAGCGCGTTAGCGGCGGAGTCCTCGGCGAGGTAGTTCGACAGGGACAGCGTCATGACGATCCTTTCAGGGGACTCAGCGCGATGTTGGACCCGACGACATCGACGAGGTGTCGGTCGGGGATCTCCTGCCACGCCGGGTCGTCGTCGTACGGTTCGCTGGCAAGCACGACTCCGTCGTCGCGCCGCAGCACCGACAGGGTGTCCCCCCAGGTGGTGGCCAGCATACGGGAACCGTTGGCGGCCAAGATGTTCAGTCGGGCGTTGGGGTCGGCGGCACCGACCTCGACCACGGTGTCGCCCAGCGCGTCGAGCCCGCGCTCGAAGATCAGCGCGGCGAGTAGGGCGCTGTCGACGGTGGACTCGGCGGCGGCTGAGGTCGGCAGCACTGACCGGTCGACGACGCCGTTGTGCGACAGCAGCCAGGTGCCGTCGCTGAACGGGGCCGACGCCGACGCCTCGATGGGCATGCCGACAGTCGCCGAGCGGACCGCGGCGACGATGCACTCGCTGCGCAGAGCCGGTGCCACCGAGGCGAACGATGTGTCACCCCACAGCGGTGCGGCACTGCGCCAGCGGCGCGCCGTTCCGTTATCGAAGAAGCCCACCCCCCACCCGTCGGCGTTCATCAGGCCGTTCTTCTGACGTCGTGGCGAATACGACTGCACCAGAAGGCCGTACGGCGGGTCGAGAACCAGCGACGCCACGGACGCGGAATGGCCGAGCCAACCGAGGTGACGACACATCAGGCGGCGTCCCACGCCAGGCGGACACCGCAGAATATCTGCCGGCGAATCGGGTGATCCCAGTTGCGGAAGCTGGGCCGCACGATGCCAGCCCCGACCGACCATGCACCGCCGCGCAGCACCCTGTACTCGCCGCCGCCCGCGCCGTCGAAGAAGGGTTGCGAGTACCGGTCGTAGATCATCGGCGTGAAGTTGGGCCAGGGCCGCAGCGTCGAGGAGGTCCACTCCCACACGTCGCCGAGCATCTGCTCCGCGCCGAATGCCGAGGCGCCGCCGGGGTAGGCGCCGACAGGTGCGGGACGAAGCGCGTCGCCACCGAGATTCGCCAGTTGCGCGGTGGGTTCTGAGGCGCCCCAGGGGAATCGGCGACGCGTACCGGAGACGGGGTCCCAGGCGGCCGCCTTCTCCCATTCCACCTCGGTGGGCAGCCGGGCACCCGCCCACGCCGCATAGGCCTCCGCCTCGTAGTAGCCGACGTGCTGTACGGGCTCGTCGCCGGGCACGTCCTCGACGTGGCCGAACCGGGTGCGCGTGCCCTTGTGCACGCCGTCGTTCCAGAACATCGGCGCCGTCAGATTCGCCTCCTGCCGGTGCGCCCAGCCAGCACTCGACCACCAGCGCGGCTCGCGGTAGCCGCCATCGTCGATGAACTCCCGCCATTCGGCGTTGGTGACGGGCACGCGCCCGATCCGGAAGGCGGGCACGTCCACGATGTGGGCGGGGCGCTCGTTGTCGAGGGAGTGCGGTTCGGTACCGCCGTCGACGCCGAGCAGGAACGGGCCGCCGGGGATCGGCACTGACGTCCCGGCGACACCCGCGCGGCCCGCGGGCAACGGTGTGCCCGGGTCCAGGATCGGGGGCCCGGACCGCAGGTTCAGCGCCGCCAGCATCGTCTCGTCGTGCTGATTCTCGTGGCTGATCACCAGCGCGTACGAGAACGCCGGGTCGGCCATCGAGTCCGTCGGGTCGAATGCGTCCTCGGGTAGGGCATCGAGTGCATCGAGCGCCATCGCGCGGACGGTCTTGCAGTAAGAGCGCGCGTCGGTGGGCGGCAACAGCGGCAGGTCCACCCGGCTGGCCCGGGAGTGCTCGAACGCGTCGTAGAGCCCCTCGACGGCGCGCGGCAGCATGCCCGGCCGGTTCGGATCACCGGCGCGCAGGAGCCAGAGTTCCTCCTGCTGACCGATATGCGCGAGATCCCACACCAGTGGGCTCATCAGTGGGTCGTACTGGCGGTGCAGTTCGGCGTCATCGAAGGACACGAGCCGCAGGGTTCGCTCGCGCGCCAGCGTCAGCTCACGCGCGAGCACGTCGCGGGCGCTCATGCCTTCTCCATCGCCAGTTGGACTACCGCCGTATCGATTCCGTGCTCGACGACACGGTCGCAGAAGCGGTCGGCGGGGCTGCGGCCCTGCTCGACCTCGGCGAGCAGGCTCTGCATCGCGGGCACCAGTTCCGCGGGGGCACGCTCGGCGGCGGCAGCCACGCATGTGACCGCCGCCCGGCGCAGACGCCGGTCGCCCAGCCCGATCTGCGCAGCTCGATCCCACGCTGTGGCCACCGATTGGGTTGCAGCGGTGGCGATATCGGCTGCCACCGGATCGTCGAGCAGGGTCACGATGGTGAAAACCACCGCCGGCCAGATGTCGTCGGGCAGGCTGTCGAGGTAACGGATCTCCAGGAAGCCGCGGGGCCGCACCGGCGGAAAGAGCGTGGTGAGGTGGTAGTCAAGATCGGCCTCGGTCGGGTGGCGGTCACCGAGCCTCGCCGTACCGTCGGCCCATTCGGCGAAGGGGACCCACTCGGTGACCGGTATCGCCTCGGGTGTGTGCACCAGCATCACCGGGGCCTTGAGTGCGTAGTGGACCCAGTCATTGACGGGGTCGTCGTCGGTGGTGCCGAGCACAGGACCGCACCGCGCATCATCGAGTTGGCTCCACACCCGCTGCCGCGCGCTGCGCCACCCGGTGAACTCGGCGCCCAGCAGTGGGGAGTTCGCGGAGATGGCGATCATCGTCGGGCCCAACGCGTGCGCAAGACGCACCCGATCGACCCAGCCGTCGCGCGGACCGGCGTCGACGTTCACCTGCACAGAGGCCGTAGACGTCATCATCGCGGCGCCAGCGGCACCGGTGCCGCTGGCGTCGAAGAACTGCTCCATGGCGCGGTAGCGGTCCCCGGGGTTGACCCTGGCCGCGGGCCGCAGCGGATCGGCGCCCAGCAGAACCAGGCCAAGGCCCCGGCGGGCGAAGGCGTCGGCCAGCACGGTGCGGTCGGCGCGCATCGCGGTGATCGCGGCGAGCGGCCCGTCCAGCGGCGGTCCGGACAGTTCGACCGCGCCACCCGGTTCGACGGTGATGGCGCTGCCACCGGGCAGTTTCGGAACCGACGCGATGGCATCGCTCAGCTCCGACCACTCGGGGCGCCGCATCGGGTCGGTCAGGTCGAAACAGTGGGCCTCGACCTCGAGGCCGACCTGGCCGACGGGGCCGTCACGCAGGCATGCGCCACCGATGTGCAGGGCCGCGCTGGCGGCGCTGGAGAGTTCGCGGTCAGCGTGCTTGGTGCGCGGCAGACCCCGGCCCGTGTCGGTGGTGGTCATGTCAACCGTCCGTTGCCTGAAATGTGAGCGTTTGTGTGCTGGGCATTTGGGCAGCCTGACCTTTTGGGCAGGCACTCCCGCCGTCCTCGGCGGTGTCGCCGAGGACGGTTCGGGTTCGGGTTTCAACGCCACCGGCCTCATCGGGTGAGGTCTTATGGTCGGCTCCGCCCGTAACGACCCCGGTACTCGGGTCCGTTTCACGCTGCGCGTGACGCGCGAGGTTGATCGCGGCGTTGAGGTCCCGGTCGATGACCAGACCGCAATCGGTACATTCGTAGATGCGCTCGGCCAGGCGCAGTTTGGCTTTCACCACGCCACAGCCTGAGCACGTTTTCGAGCTCGGAAACCTCTTGTCGGCCTTGACAATCTGTGAGCCGTACCAGCCGGCCTTGTAGCTGAGCTGACGCAGCGCCTGACCGAGGCCGGCGTCGCCGAGCGCCCGGTTGAGACCACGTTTGCGGGCCCCGCCGGCAGTCATCATGTTCTTGACCGCCAGCGTCTCCACACCGATCACCGCATGGGACTGAGCCAGTGCGGTGGTGATCTTGTGGATGTGGTCAGCCCGCAGATTCGCCACCCGGGTGTGAACTCGCGCGATGTCGCGCGAAGTGGCCCGCCACCCGCTTGAAGGCTCACGCGTGGACGCAGTGTTCTGGTCCCATGGGCCGATCTGGCGGGCCGCTTTGCGTTGCAGCGCCCGCAGTGTGCGCTGGGCGGACTGCAGTTGCCGCGGCGGCCGGTACCGTGCCAACTCATTGCCGTCGGGGTCGGCAACGACGAGCAGATCCTTGACCCCAGCGTCGATCCCAACCACCGCCGCACCGGGCTTTACGTGCCCCGGCCGCCCCGCATTGCGAGCCACCAAGCATGTCAGCGCCACCTGCCACCGGCCCTGCTCGAAGCGCACCGTGGCCTTGAGGATCCGAGCGGTGCCGGCCTCGAGCCGCCGCGCCAGCTTGCGCGTCGACTCATGCGTCTTAATCGCACCCAAGCGTGGCAATGTCACATGCTTGCGATCAGGTTCTACTCGGATGGCGCCGGTGGTGAATGAAAACGACTTGACCGCACGGGACTTGGCCTCGAACCGGGGAAAACCCATCCGCGGACCGGCTCGCCCACCCTTGCGTGAGGCATCCCAGTTCGCCAACGCCTCCGCCAAACCGCGACACGCGTTTGCATAGGCCTCCTTGGAGTTCACCGTCCACCACGGCACACCAGCATCATCGACGGCGGCAGCGTGTTTGCGGCGGTTCCACTCGTTGCGCAACGACTGAAACGACCAGCCCACCGACGGCGTCAGATCGGCGTCGGCGACACCGTAGGTGCGCTCGGCGGCCCGCTGATTCAGGTTGGCCTTCACCACCCCCAGCATCGTGTTGAACGCGAACCGCGCACCACCAGCATGGGACAATAATTGCTCGACCTGGGCTGGTGTGGGATCCAGCGCAAACCGATACGCCTGGGCCGTCCAGCCCTCAGGAACCTCAAACCGTGCCACCGCGGTCATCCCGCCGACTCCACCGGATCAGATTGCCTGGTTGCGCTCGCCGGATACATCACGCCCTTGCGCCCACCCCGACGCCGAATCAAATCCGCACACATCGAGGTCAGACCCCGGCCACGTCGAAACGCGCCCACACCGCCGACTTCACGACAAAGACTCGCACACACATTCACGCGCTGATCGCCCACCAGCGCTCACCCCCTCCCGCCCGCAGCATCCACGCACTCCATCTTGGGAGAGGACACTGACAATGTCGTGCGATATTCCCGTGACCCCCCAAAATTCGGTTCCCGCAGCCGCGTGGCGGTTACTGCCCGAGGCTGTTCTGCATCGCTCCGGCCAGTACGTTCACCGCCGGTCCACCATTGCCCGGCTGACAGACTTTCGCTTGCAGCAGAACGTTCTCGCGCAGCCGGGTCTGAGTGAAGCACCGACGGTCTGTACCCGCTTCCTGCTTCATCCACACGGCGTCGTTACCGGTGGGCAGACCGCCGGTGAAGGTCCAGACCTCGTTGACGAAATCGTCCAAGTGCATCGTGGTGGTCTGGCCCGAACACCCCACGGTTCTGTCGTTGACCCGGCCGAACGCCCGGGTGGCGGCCTCATTGGTGGCGAACACCCCAACGGCCTGTTTGACCATGTGAGTGTCATCGTTGGCGGCGCGCTGAGCGACCGCACCGCTGAACGACGCCAGGTCGGGGTCGGCGTACACATCGGGCAGCCCGATATCGGCCCAGTTGTTGCACACCGGGGTGTCGACCCAGAACCCCTGGAACGGCGCGGTGAACGTCGACTCCCAGCCCATTGGCGCACCGACGATATTGCCGACCGAACCCTTGCCGAGCACGGCGTACGACACGACCCCGGGGTCCGATGGTCGTGCGCTCGCCGGTGCCGCCAACGCGGCGGCGGCGCACAGGCCCGTCATCGCGGCGATGGCGGCACGACGCATGCTCAGACCTTCGCCGACAGCTTGACGTCGATGTTGCCGCGAGTGGCCTTGGAGTACGGGCACACACCGTGCGCCTTCTGCATGAGATCGTCGGCGGCGCTCTGCTCGAGGCCGGGGAGGTAGCCGATCAGATGGGCGGTGAGGCCGAACCCACCCTCGGAGTCCTTGCCGAACCCGATCTGCGCGGTGATACCGCTGGCGTCGTCGATGGCGATCTTCTCGGTGCGGGCGACCAGGCGCAGTGCGCCGAGGAAGCACGCGGCGTAGCCCGCCGAGAACAGCAGTTCGGGGTTCACGCCCTCGCCGCTGCCGCCCATCTCCTTGGGCGGGCGGGTGTCGAGGTCGATCTTCCCGTCGGTGGACTTGACGTGGCCGTCACGGCCTCCGCCCGACGCGGTGGACTCTGCGGTGTAAACGACTTCGATGCTCATGGCTTCGATGATGCCAGTTCCGCCCGGCCACCGAGGGGGGTCAGAAGATCGTCAGGGTGCAGTACGTCCGGGCCGGCGACGGGTAGGGCCAGGCGTACTGGCCGGCGTCCGACGGGCACGCCGCCTGATCGCGGACGTCGAGCCGCTGGGTGACCTGGACGAGCAGGCCGTCCTGCCCACGGTCGGCGCAGTCGGCACGCTGCATGACGCCGATCGGCATGTCGAGGACGTAGCAGTGGTTGGCCACCAGGTTGGGCACCAGGCACAGACGCGATGTCGTGGGATCGACGAGATCGCCTGACAGACGCTGGTATTCGTTGCTCGGGCATGCGCCGGAGGCATCGGCGGTCGCGCCGACGGTGTAGCTGGCGTCGACGCTGCACGACACCTCGTCGGCGCGCAGGTCGCCGGGTGCATCGGGGGTGCCGACCGGAAGCTGGACGCAGTCACCGACCTCGAACATGCTGACAGCGGCGCGCTCCAGCGGTTCGGGTCGCAACCCACAGCCGACCACGGTCGCCATCAGGGCCGCGACCACCGCCACCAGCAGCCATCGGCGGTGCCCTATGCACGTCATGGTTAGCGACGCTCTCACGAATGAGCGCCGCACGCCACAGGAACATCAAAGTTCTCAATGGTCCCACAGACCACATCAGAATTACAGCATTGACATTCGCTGGCGTGTCATCCCGCACGCCTCCCTCATCGAAACTGCGGTGAGATCGCACATTTCGCGGAGAACGCGATCTCCCCGCAGTCTCGGCGGGCGGGTTGGGGTGCTGCGTCTAGCCCTTACCGGCGCGCACCCCTTCTTCGACCTTCTTCCCCAGGTCAGCATCCACGTTTCGCCAATACTCGAAGACCCGCGAGAGCACTGGCTCCTTCACGCCGTCGAGCACGTGGCCGATGATGTTGCTGGCCAGGCGATCGCGTGCCTCGTCATCGAGGACCTCGCGGACCAGCGTGCCCGCCTGCCCCCAGTCGTCGTCCTGCGCCCGCAGCGTGTACGCCGATCGGACCATGTCCCCGTCGGACACCCAGTGCGCCTCGGCAACACGCTTCGGGTCCTCCGCTACGGGACCGCCCATCGAATTCGGGGCGTAGACCGGGTCGGTGGCGTTGCGGATCCGCATCGCGCCGTCCTTGGAGTAGGCGTTCACCTCGACCTTGGGTTCATTGACCGGAATCTGCTTGTAGTTGACCCCGAGTCGGGCGCGGTGGGCGTCGGAGTAGGAGAACCCACGGGCCAGCAGCATCTTGTCCGGGCTCAGTCCGGTGCCCGGCACGATGTTGTTGGGCTCGAAGGCGGCCTGCTCGATCTGTGCGTGATAGTCGACGACGTTGCGGTCCAGCTTCATCGTGCCGACATCGATCAGCGGGTAGTCGGCGTGCGGCCAGATCTTGGTCAGGTCGAACGGGTTGAACCGGTAGGTCTTGGCATCCTCGAACGGCATGATCTGCATCTTCAGCGTCCACGTGGGATGGTTTCCGGCCTCGATCGAGTCGTACAGATCGCGCTGGTGGTAGTCACCGTCCTCGCCGGCGATACGGTCGGCGTCCTCCTGGGTGAGGAAGTCGATGCCCTGGTCCGTCTTGAAGTGGTACTTCACCCAGAACATCTCACCGCTCGCGTTGACCCAGCTGTAGGTGTGGCTGGAGTAGCCGTTCATATGCCGCCAGCTCTTCGGAATACCGCGATCACCCATCAGATAGGTGACCTGATGCGCCGACTCGGGCACCAGCGTCCAGAAGTCCCATTGCATGTTGTGGTCGCGAAGGTTGTTGGCGGCCATGCGTTTCTGCGATCGGATGAAGTTCTGGAACTTCATCGGGTCGCGCACGAAGAACACCGGCGTGTTGTTGCCGACCATGTCGAAGTTGCCCTCGGACGTGTAGAACTTCAGCGCGAATCCGCGCGGATCGCGCCACGTGTCTGGGCTGCCGCGCTCACCGGCGACGGTGGAGAACCGAGCGACCATCTCGGTCTTGGTGCCGGGTTGGAACACCGCGGCCTTGGTGTACTGGCTGACGTCGTTGGTCACCTCGAACGTGCCGAACGCACCGCCGCCCTTGGCGTGCGGCTGACGCTCCGGGATGCGTTCCCGGTTGAAGTTGGCCATCTGCTCGATCAGGTAGTGGTCCTGGAGCAGGATCGGTCCGTCTGGGCCGACCGACAGCGAATGCTCGACGCTGGGTACGGCGGCGCCACCATCCGTCGTCGCGATCTTCTCGGTCATCACTCATCTCCTCTGCCGCGGCCATTGGGCTGGGCCGCGCTCCCCTGGGGTACCCGCGTTTGGGCGCGGATATCCCAGGGGGCGCGTCAGGATTCGAGTCGCACTGCGATGCGGCGCAGTCGCGTCTAGCGCGGCGGCGTGGGGTTCATCGAGGACGGTCCCTGGCTCGACTGACCGGGTCCGTCACCGAAGGGGCCACCGGGGCCCATGTTGCCGCCCGGACCACCCGGGAACACGAAGCCCGGGCCGGGACGCACCATCGGACCCATGGGGCCCATCTGGAACATCGGGGGCGGACCCTGCCGGTGCTCCATCGAGCCGCCGCGGTCGCCGCCACCGCGGTGATGTCCACCACCGGAGTGCGCGCCGAGCACGAAGCCGGTGCCGAAGATAACGGTGACGATGAAGACGACACCCGCGACGATGCCCACCCACGCGGCGACCTGGTTGAGCCGGCTCGACCTGCGGGGTTCGGCCGGGTAGGGGCCGACGACTGCCGGCGCGGGCACGAACTGCGGCGGCGCGGCCGCCTGGGGTGTGATCGGCCCAGTCGCGGGTTCGGAGGACGGCGGGGTCGACGGCGCAGGGGGTGGCGTTTCGCTCATTCCTCGATCGTGGCCCCGCTCGCAATGCGTTGGTGAAGAACAGGCTATGAATCCGCTGTGAGAGTCCGACTGTGAGCTGACCCGCATGGGGTTTGGCGTGGCGGGGCTGAGGTACTCCTCTCCAGTGCCCGGTCATCGGACCGGACGGATAAGCGACAGGAGCCGATATGAGTTTTGTGGACAAGGCCAAGAACAAGGTCGAGAACCTCGGCGGTCAGGCAAAGGAAGCCGCTGGCAAGGCCAGTGACGACAAGAGCACCGAGAACGAGGGCAAGGCCGACCAGGTCAAGGCCAATCTCAAGGATGCAGGCGAGAAGGTCAAGGACGCCTTCAAGTAGGCCTTCAGCCGATTCGGCCCGTCACCTCGGTGGCGGGCCGAATCGCTGCGCCTACGGCTTGAGTGGGTTCACCGCGAACTGGATGACGCGGTAGGGCGCGTTGTCACCCCGGGGCAGGGTGTTCCACTGACTGACGAACACCCGCACCTCATCGATGGTGGAGCCCGGCGAGATGTACCCGCCGTAGGGCTGGGCGAGCCGGTTGTCGTGCGGCGGGGGCAGATCGTCGGGCCGGTCGGGCCAGTCCGCGGCGAAGACCACCGTGGTCACCGGGGCGGTACCCAGCCCCGTCGGGTGGGCCGCCACCCGCACCTCCATGTTTCCGGTAGTCGCGTTGAAGTACGACAGGACCGCCTTGCCATCGATCTGGCGCACGCTCATCTCGCCTACGGCGTCGTTCCACAACGGTGTCGGCGCCTTGCCCCAGCCGCCGTCGGCACCGGGTAGCCCCGACCACGCCTGCCAGGCGCTCCTGTCGGTGAAGTTCTGCGGTGTCACGCGGTACAGCTCGACCGGTCCGCTGCGGTCAAAGTCGTTGGCGACGATGAAGACCCACCCGCTGGGCGAGTCGGGTGTTGGGATGGGGTCGTAGTACCCGCTGATCTGGGACTGTCTGCCCCCGGCGTACTCCGCGGGACGCTCCGACTTCGGCACCGTCGGCCAATTCCCCTGCGCCGCATTGGCCTTCACCAGTCGCGACGTCGCGGGCACCAGGCTCTTGGTGGTCGTGACGAGCATGTAGTTCTCGCGGTTGATCTGGACGACACCCGCGGGCAGTTGCGACGAACCCGGCGGCGTGGGGTCGGCCAACAGTGGTTTGTACACGCCAGTCACGCCGTCGTAGCGCACCCCACCCGGGTCGCCGATGGAATCGGTGTCGACATGCAGGGCGATCGGCGAGTACCAGCCACCGAACCCGACACCCTGGCCGGCGAAGCTGTCACCGCACACCTGCAGGATCCCGCTCGGAAACTCCATGAACTCACACAGGTCGGTGGCGCCGATACCGTAATCCCTTGTCGGCGTTCCCGTTCCAGCCGCCGGACCGATCCGGATCGCCTGTCCGGGCGCCAGCGGCCCCAGTACGGGGCCGGGCACCGGCGCCGGTGGGTCCGCGTGGGCCGGCGCGGCGACGGCCAAGACCAACACCGAGATCGACGAAATGGCGAGGCCTACTCGCGTTTTCCCGCCAGAACGTCGATTTCGGCGCACAGCGTGGCGGGTGTCAGAGCTGAGCGGCGAGCAGTTCGGCGATCTGAATGGTGTTGAGCGCCGCGCCCTTGCGGAGGTTGTCCCCCGAGACGAACAGCGCCAATCCGCGGCCGCCCGGCACGCCCTCATCCTGGCGAATCCGGCCCACCAGTGAGTCGTCGGCACCAGCGGCGGCCAGCGGCGTCGGCACGTCGACCAGCTTCACGCCCGCCGCATCGGCCAGCACCTCCCGCGCCCGCGCAGCCGAAATCGGCCGGGCGAACTCGGCGTTGATCGACAGCGAGTGCCCGGTGAAAACCGGTACCCGCACGCATGTTCCGCTCACCAGCAGGTCGGGGATGCCCAGGATCTTGCGGCTCTCGTTGCGCAGCTTCTGATCCTCGTCGGTCTCCCCCGAGCCGTCGTCGACCAGGGAGCCGGCCAGCGGCACCACGTTGAAGGCGATGGGAGCGACGTAGTTCACCGGCGCGGGGTAGGACAGCGCGCCGCCGTCGTGCACCAGCTCCTCGACGCCGTCGATGACCGCGCGCGCCTGGGTGGCCAACTCCTCCACACCGGCCAGACCGGTACCGGACACCGCCTGGTAGCTCGACACGATCAACCGCGTCAGGCCGGCCTCGTCATGCAGGGGCTTGAGCACCGGCATCGCTGCCATGGTGGTGCAGTTCGGGTTGGCGATGATGCCCTTGGGACGTGTTGCCGCGTCACGCGCGAAGTTCACCTCGGACACCACCAACGGCACGTCGGGGTCCTTGCGCCACGCCGACGAGTTGTCGACGACCACCGCACCGGCGGCGGCGAAGCGCGGCGCCTGCACCCGCGACATCGTCGCGCCGGCCGAGAACAACGCGATGTCCAGGCCCGACGGATCGGCCGTCGCGGCGTCCTCGACCTCGATCTCCTGGCCGCGGAAGGTCAGCTTCTTGCCCTGCGAGCGCGCCGATGCGAAGAACCGCACCGAGGTCGCCGGAAAGTCGCGTTCCTCCAACAGCTTCCGCATCACCTGGCCGACCTGGCCGGTTGCACCCACTACGCCGATCGAAACCATCTAAATATCCCGTCGCTTCGCTCGCCCCATGACTAGATACCCGTTCCCGCGTACACGACCGCCTCTTCCTCACCGCCGAGCCCGAAGGCCTCGTGCAGTGCCGCGACGGCCTTGTCCAACTCCGTGTCCTTGACCAGCACCGAGATTCGGATCTCCGATGTCGAGATCAGATCGATGTTGACGCCGACCGCTGCCAGCGTCTCGCAGAACGTGGCGGTGACGCCGGGGTGGCTGCGCATACCGGCGCCGACCAACGACACCTTGCCGATGTGGTCGTCGTAGAGCACGGCGGTGAAGCCGATGGCGTCCTTGAGGGCGGTGAGCTTCTCGACCGCACCCGGCCCGCTCTCGCGTGAACACGTGAAGGTGATGTCGGTCTTGCCGTCCTCAACCTTGGAGATGTTCTGCAGCACCATGTCGATGTTCACATCGGCATCGGCGACCGCGCGGAACACCTGGGCGGCGTAACCGGGAACGTCGGGCAGACCGACGACCGTCACCTTCGCCTCGCCGCGGTCATGGGCTACCCCGGTGAGAATGGCGTCTTCCATGGGGATGTCCTCCATCGATCCTTTTACGAGCGTGCCCGGCTTGTCGGAGTACGACGACCGGACGTGAATCGGAACGTCGTAGCGGCGGGCGTATTCCACGCAGCGCAGCATCAGCACCTTGGCGCCTGCCGCGGCCATCTCGAGCATCTCCTCGAAGCTGACGGTGTCCAGCTGCCGCGCGTTGGGCACAATGCGCGGGTCGGCGGTGAAGATGCCGTCGACGTCGGTGTAGATCTCGCACACGTCGGCGCCCAGGGCAGCGGCCAGTGCCACGGCGGTGGTGTCCGATCCGCCGCGACCCAGCGTCGTGACGTCCTTGCTGTCCTGACTCACGCCCTGGAAGCCGGCGACCAGCACGATCAGGCCCTCGTCGAGAGCCTCGCGCAGCCTGCCGGGTGTGACGTCGATGATCTTGGCGTTGCCGTGGGTGCCGGTGGTGACCACACCTGCCTGCGAGCCGGTGAACGACCGCGCCTCGGCACCGAGCGACGAGATGGCCATCGCGACCAGGGCGTTGGAGATCCGCTCACCAGCGGTGAGCAGCATGTCCATCTCGCGTGCGGGTGGGGCGGGGTTGACCTGGCGGGCCAGGTCGAGCAGGTCGTCGGTGGTGTCACCCATCGCGGAGACCACCACGACGACGTCGTTGCCGGCCTTCTTGGTTTCGACGATGCGCTCAGCGACGCGCCGAATCCGATCGGCGTCGGCCACCGAGGATCCGCCGTACTTCTGGACGACGAGCGCCACTGTCCAGCCTCTCTGGGCGTTCCGGTTCGACCCGGTCGGGTCCCTCCAAGAATAGGGGGTCTGCGCACCTGGTTTCTCGTCACCTCCTGCCGAGGTCACGCCGGTAGCGTGGGATCGCGTGAGCAAGCGAGCGACCCAGCGCCCCGCCGACCGGCTGGCCGACACCCGGGTGCCCATCCATCCGGACATCGCGGCCCGGTGGAGTCCACGGGCGTTCGACCCCGATTCCACCGTCTCCGCAGCTCAGATCACCGCCCTTGTGGAGGCGGCGCGGTGGGCGGCGACGTGGGGTCACCGGCAACCGGTGCGCTTCGTGATCGGGTTGCAGGCCCGCACGCGAGGAGGACAGAACGAACCCGATGAGACGTTCACCTCACTGGCCGCGACACTGAAGCGGGGCAACTCGTATGCGCACGCGGCGAGCGCACTGATCCTGGTGTGCGCCGACCAGGGGCCCGACGAGAGGACCGCCCTGTACTCGGCGGTCGACGCCGGGGCCGCGATCGCGAACCTCACCATCGAGGCGGTGTCGCGGGATCTGATCGCCCATCCGATGGCGGGGTTCGACGTCGACGCCGCGCGGTCGGCGTTCGGCATCCCCGACGACGTGCGACCGATCGCTGTCGTCGCGGTCGGTGTGCTGGGTGACTACGCCACCGCAGCTCCCGAGATCGTCGAGCGGGACTCCCGTCCCCGCGAGCGACTACCGCTCGATCAGATCGCGTTCACCGGCCGCTGGGAAACGGCGTTCACGCCGGACACACCGCCGCCAGCTGGCTGATCTCCGCCTCGTACTGATCGTTGAACGCGGTGACCATCATCCCCGCGGCCTGCCTTGGCGCACTTCCCGGAGCGCTGGTCTGGGAGTTGTAGCTGATCTTGGCGTCGACCAGGCGCTTGGCCGTCTTCGCCAGCTGCTGCGCCTGGTCCGCGAGCCCCTCCGCGGTCACCTTGGCGGCGCGATCGGACAGGCCATCCGACCAGGCCAGGTAGTCGAGGTCACTGGGCTCGGACGCGGCCTCATAGGACCCCTCCTCGGGGACGTGAGTCTTGGCGTTGAGCGCATTGATCTGAGTCTCATTGAAGGACAGCAGCTCTCTCACCGGCGCACAGTCCGCCGACGATCGCTGGTCCCGAAAGAACACCCACCAGATGCCGCCGCCGACGAGAACGGCCACCAACACCACCACCGTTGTCAGGGGCTTGATTCGTCTCACCACACGATGCTGGCACAAGTTCGTCGCGAACCCGCACGTGGGAGGTTCCCATCAACTTCCCACGGTCCCGTTACGTGCCCGAAACCCGCGAACACCGTCCACGTAACAGAAACATCGGTTACTGCCAGTGAACGGCCCGAATGAGCGGCCGCACCACTCATTTAAGGAAGTAACCGTATGGACGTAGTGGATACCGGCACCACGGCATTCATGTTGTGTTGCATCATCGGGCTCACGCTCATGATTCCGGGGCTGGCGCTGTTCTACGGCGGCATGGTCTCGGTCAAGAGCTCGACGAACATGATGATGATGACGTTCGGCGCGGTCGCGATCGTCGGCCTGCTCTGGGTGCTCTTCGGCTTCTCGATGGTCTTCGGCACCAGCTACGGCGGTTTCGTCGGCAGCTTCACCGAATTCGCCGGCATGAAGGACCTTCTCGAGACACAGACCACGATCTCGGGCCTGCCGGTCAGTTTGTTCGCGCTGTTCCAGGCCCTCTTCGCGGGCATCACCGTCGCCCTGATCTCGGGTGCTGTGGCCGACCGGATGAAGTTCGGTGCCTGGATGTTGTTCGCTTTCCTGTGGGCCGTGCTGGTCTACTTCCCCGTCGCGCACTGGGTCTTTGCGTTCGACGGTGTGGTGACCGAGAACGCGGTCGGTGGCTGGATCGCCAACACCCTCGGCGCGATCGACTTCGCCGGTGGCACCGCGGTGCACATCAACGCCGGCGCGGCGGCGCTGGCGGTGGCGATCGTGCTCGGTAAATCCGCGATGTTCGGCCAGCTGCGCAAGCCACACAACGTGCCGCTGACGCTGCTGGGCGCCGGTCTGCTGTGGGCCGGCTGGTACGCGTTCAACGGCGGCTCGGCGCTGGCCGCGGGCAACTCGGCGGCCATCGTCATGGTCACCACGTTCGTCGCGACGTGCGCGGCGACGCTGGCCTGGCTCGCCGTCGAGAAGGTCAAGGACGGTCACGTCACGGGCGTCGGCGCGGCCTCGGGTGCCATCACCGGCCTGGTCGCGATCACCCCCGCCTGTGGTGCGGTCACCCCCGTCGGCGCCATCTTCGTCGGCGCCATCGCCGGGGCGATCTGCGTCTACGCGGTGGGCCTGAAGTCGAAGTTCGGCTACGACGACTCGCTCGACGTGGTCGGCGTCCACCTGGTCGGCGGTGTCATCGGCACCCTGCTGATCGGCTTCTTCGCCAGTGAGGGCATGCCCAACGGCGTCAACGGCCTGTTCTACGGCGGCGGCGTCGACCAGCTGTGGAAGCAGGCGGTGGCCGCCTTCGCGGTGATGGCCTACTCGTTCGTCGTGGCCTTCGCCATCGCCTTCGCCATCAAGAAGACGATGGGCATCCGCATCTCGCCGGAGGAGGAGGAGCAGGGCATCGACTCCACGTTCCACCGCGAGTCCTCGTACGACATGGCATCTGCTTGATGTGACGCGATCCCCCGGTCGGCGCACTCACGCGCGCTGGCCGGGGTTTCTCGCGCTGCACGATGTTTCCTCTCGCGATACATTGATTCATGACAAGAGACAAGGGCTGACATGACCAACGGCAGTGACACCCTCGCGGAGCTCGCGGAAGCGGCGGGCACCAAGTTCATCCTCGCGCTGTTCGTGGACCTCCGCGGGAAGCCGTGCGCGAAGCTGGTTCCCGTCGAGGCCATCGACATGCTGGCAACCGACGGCGTCGGATTCGCCGGATACGCCGTCGGCGCCATGGGCCAGGAGCCCAAGGACCCCGACCTGATCGCGATCCCCGATCCGGCGTCGTTCACCCCGATCCCGTTCATCAAGGACGGCCTGGCGATCGTGCACTGCGACCCGCACGTCGAGGGCAAGCCGTGGCCATACGCGCCACGCGTCATCCTCAAGTCGCTGATCGCCCGCGCCGCGGACGCCGGCTTCGAACCCTGGGTCGGCGCGGAGGTCGAGTACTTCCTCCTCCGGCGCGACGCCGATGGCGCCCTGGCCACCGCCGACGTCGACGACACCGCATCCCAACCCTGTTACGACGCACGCGGCGTGACCCGCATGTACGAGCATCTGACGACCGTCTCGACGGCGATGAACTCGCTCGGCTGGTCGAACTACGCCAACGACCACGAGGACGGCAACGGCCAGTTCGAGCAGAACTTCGAGTTCGCCGACGCCCTGACCACGGCCGACCGGGTGGTGACGCTGCGCTACCTGTTGTCGATGATCGCCGCCGAGCGCGGCATGATCGCGACGTTCATGCCCAAGCCGTTCGCCGACCGCACCGGCAGCGGTCTGCACCTTCACCTCTCACTGACCAGCGGCGGCACACCTGTGTTCCCCGACGCGGACGACGCACGCGGCCTCGGCCTCTCGGACACGGCGTACGCGTTCATCGGCGGCATCCTCGACCACGCGTGCGCCCTGCAGGCCGTGGTGGGTCCGACGGTCAACTCCTACAAGCGAACCGGCGCGCTCACCACGGCCTCGGGTGCGTCGTGGGCGCCGCGGACACCGACCTATGGCGGCAACGACCGCACCCACTACATCCGGGTGCCCGATGACCAGCGCATCGAGATGCGTGGCGGTGACGGCTCGGCCAACCCCTATCTCGCGATCGCCGCGGCGCTCGGGGCGGGTATCGACGGCATCAAGCGCAGCCTCGACCCCGGGGAGCTGGGCTCCGGTTCCGCCCGCACTCTGCCGCCCACGCTGCTGCACGCGGTCGACGACCTGCAGGCCGATCCACTGATCACCGGTGTCCTCGACGCCGAGGGCGCCGGAGTGGCCGGCTACTTCGCCGACCTCAAGCGCACCGAGTTCTTCGAGTACCACAGCAAGGTCAGCCCGTGGGAGGTCGACCAGTACCTCACCGCATTCTGATCATCGACACGAAAGGACCAGGGAGACAATTCATGTGCGGCATCGTGGGGTTGCATCTGCGCAACCCCGAACTTCATCCCCGGCTCGGTGAGCTACTCACCGGCATGCTGTGCGAGATGGCCAATCGAGGTAGCGACTCGGCGGGTGTCGCCGTCTACGGCGACCCAATCTGGACACCACCGGGCCGGGCCTGCGTCTCGGTTCTCGAACTGACCGACGCAGCCGATGCGGTACAGACCGCGGTGGGCGCCGAACTCGGTGCACCGGTGACGGTTTCGGTGCTGGACGCGACGTATCTGATCACCGCGGACACGGCACCGGAGACATTGAGCTCGGCTGTCAGCGCCGTCTACCCCGACTCACTCATCGCGGGCTTCGGCAACGATCTTGCCGTGCTCAAGGGTGTCGGACACCCCAGGACACTCACCGACGCATGGGGCCTGGCCGGGGCCAGCGGTTGGCAGGGCGTGGGACACACCAGGATGGCCACCGAGTCCGCCGTCACCCCCTCGGGTGCGCATCCCTACGCCGTCGGACCCGATCAGTGTCTGGTGCACAACGGTTCGTTCGCCAACCACGCCACCATCCGTCGCGAACTACGCGCCGCCGGTGTGCGTTTCGACAGCGAGAATGACACCGAGGTCGGTGCGCGGTTCGTCGCCAACCAGCTCGCCAACGGCCGCGACGTGGAGACCGCACTGAAGGAGCTCTGCGCCACGTTCGACGGCTTCTACACGCTGCTGGTGTCCAACCGCGACTCGTTCGCCGTCGTACGCGACGCCATCGCCTGCAAGCCCGCCGTCATCGCCGAGACCGACGACTGGGTGGCGATGGCCAGCGAGTACCGCGCCCTGTCCGGGCTGCCCGGTGTCGAGCACGCCTCGATCTGGGAGCCCGAGCCCGAGGTGGTGTACGCATGGACGCGTTAACAACATTTGATCTCGCCGAAACTTCGCTGCGCGACGTCAACACCGCACTGCACGCATCGAATCTCATGGGCGAGTTCGTGATCGAGAACCCCGCGGGCGCCCACAACGTGGCCGTCGGTGTCGACGCCCCGGTGAAGGTCACGGTGGCCGGGCACGTCGGCTACTACGCCGCGGGTATGAACCAGCAGGCCGAGATCGTCATCGACGGCAACGCGGGCACCGGGGTCGCCGAGAACATGATGAGCGGCGTCGTGTGGGTCAAGGGCAACGCGTCACAGTCCGCGGGCGCGACCGCACACGGCGGCCTGCTGGTCATCGAGGGCAATGCCGCTGCGCGGTGCGGTATCTCGATGAAGGGCGTCGACATCGTCGTCGGCGGGAACATCGGCCACATGAGCGCCTTCATGGCCCAGGCCGGCACCCTGGTGGTGCGCGGCGATGCCGGTGAGGCACTCGGCGACTCGATCTACGAGGCCCGGCTCTACGTGCGCGGTGATGTCGCCTCGCTGGGCGCGGACTGCATCGCCAAGCCGATGCGGCCCGAACATCACGAGGAACTCGGACGTCTCCTCAAGGCGGCCGGTTACGGCGAGGACGACACCGCCGGCTACACGCGGTACGGGTCGGCCCGCGACCTCTACCACTTCCACGTCGACAACGCAGGAAGCTACTGATGACCACGGCAGACGAGCGGGCCCGGCTGGGCCTGCGTGAATCGGCGACCTTCGATCGGGCCACCATCGCCGCGATCCAACGCGCCGCCGACACCGGTATCTACGACATCCGCGGCTGGGGCGCCAAACGCCCGCTGCCACACTTCGACGACCTGCTGTTCCTGGGTGCGTCGATGTCGCGGTACCCATTGGAGGGGTACCGCGAACGGTGCGGCACCGACGTGCTCCTCGGCAACCGGCACGCCAAACACCCACTGCACCTGGATATCCCGGTGACCATCGCGGGCATGTCATTCGGCGCACTGTCGGGCCCGGCCAAGGAGGCCCTCGGTCGCGGCGCTAGCGCGGCCGGCACATCGACCACGACGGGCGATGGCGGTATGACACCCGAGGAGCGCGGCCAGAGCAAGCATCTGGTGTACCAGTACCTGCCGTCACGGTATGGGATGAACCCCGACGACCTGCGCAGGGCCGACGCGATCGAGGTAGTGCTCGGCCAGGGCGCCAAACCCGGCGGCGGCGGAATGCTGTTGGGCCAGAAGATCTCCGATCGGGTAGCCGGTATGCGCACGCTGCTCGCGGGCATCGACCAGCGCTCGGCGTGCAGACACCCGGACTGGACCGGGCCCGACGATCTGACCATCAAGATCAACGAGCTGCGTGAGATAACCGACTGGGAGAAACCGATTTACGTCAAGGTCGGTGCCACCCGCACCTACTACGACGTGAAGCTCGCCGTGCACGCAGGCGCCGACGTCGTCGTGGTGGACGGTATGCAGGGTGGCACCGCGGCCACCCAGGAGGTGTTCATCGAACACGTCGGCATCCCAACGCTGGCTGCGCTGCCGCAGGCCGTGCAGGCGCTGACCGAACTCGGGGTGCATAGAAAAGTTCAGTTGATCGTGTCCGGCGGCATCCGCAGCGGCGCCGATGTCGCGAAGGCGCTCGCGCTGGGCGCCGACGCCGTCGCCATCGGCACCGCCGCGCTCATAGCGCTCGGCGACAACGATCCGCGCTACGCGGCCGAGTACGAGAAGCTGGGCAGCGCAGCGGGTTTCTACGACGACTTCCAGGACGGCCGGGACCCGGCGGGGATCAGCACCCAGGATCCGGAACTGGCGGCACGGTTCGACCCGATCGAGGGTGGGCGCCGGCTAGCGAACTATCTGAGCGTGCTGACCATGGAGGCGCAGACCATCGCGCGTGCCTGCGGCAAGGCACATGTCTGCCACCTCGAACCCGAGGATCTCGTCGCCGTGTCGATCGAGGCGGCCGCGATGGCGCGCGTCCCGCTGGCGGGCACGAACTGGATTCCGGGGCAGCCGCTGTGATGCCGCGGACGCGAGGAGCAAAGTGAGACAGACTGCCGACGTCGTCATCATCGGAGGTGGTATCGAGGGCGCGTCGGCGGCGTGGGCGCTCGCGGCGCGCGGCGTCACCGATGTCGTGGTGTGCGAACGCAACACCGTCGGCGCAGGCATGACCGGCAAGTCCTCGGGGGTCGTTCGCTGCCACTACGGCGTGAGTTCACTCGCCGCGATGGCCACGGCCAGTCTCGAGGTGTTCGAGAATCCGCAGTCCCACCTCGGTGAGGACGTCACCGACATCGGGTTCCGGCAGAGCGGCTACGTCGTCGGCGTCGGCGAGCAGAACGTTGATGCACTGCGCAAGAGCCTCGCCGCGCAGCGCGCGGTCGGGGTCCAGACCGAGGAGATCGACGCGGCCGAGGTGGCCCGCCTGTGGCCGCATGCCGACCTGACCCCGTTCGGCGCGTTCGGCTGGGAGGCCCGCGGCGGATACGGCGACGCCTATCTGACCGCGCAGGCGTTCTCGGCGTCCGCCCGTGCGGCCGGTGTCCGGGTCAGGCAGGGAGCCGAAGTCGCCGACCTGCTGCTCGACGGCGACCGCGTGACGGGTGTGCGCTTGAGCGACGGGCAGGCGATCGCGGCGGAACGCGTCGTCGTCGCGACCGGGGTGTGGACACGTCCCTTCCTCGCGCCGTATGGCATCGACGTCCCCATCGAGGTGGTCCGAGAGCAGATCGTGCTGATCGCGCCCGGCATCGAGAAGTGCGTCGTGAACCGACTGCCCGTGTTCTCCGACCTGGTGTCGCTGCAGTACATCCGGCCCGAACCCAACGGCGAACTGCTGTTCGGCAACAGCGACCTGTCGCACTGCGAGACCGCCGACCCCGACGGTTACCTCAACCGGGCCACCGAGCAGTTCGTCGACCTCGTCGTCGACCGAGTCGGCACCCGCTTCCCCGGCCTGACCGACGCGGCGATCAGCGGCAGCTACGCCGGCTGTTATGACGTCACGCCGGACTGGAATCCGGTGATATCGCCGACCGGGATCGACGGCCTGCTGGTGGCCGCGGGATTCAGCGGGCACGGCTTCAAGATCGCGCCCGCGGTGGGCAGGCTGGTCGCCGATCTGGTGATCGACGGCGCCAGTGCTGATGCCCGCATCCCGGAGAGCGACTTCCGGCTCACCCGGTTCGCCGACGGCGCGCCCCTGCGGAGCCCGTACCCGTACGTCGGTGCGGGTGAGATGCGCTAGCCACCGAGCGAGAGAATGGACCCGTGAGCCCTGTCGACGATGACGCGCCGCGTCCGCGCACAACAGAGGATGGGTTGCTTCGCAACGTGTCCGGTAGTGCCCGTGACCGCGATCCGGCGCGGCCCGTCGACGAGGTCGAGATCGAGACGGCCATCGGTGCAAACGTGCGCAAGCTACGTCAGCAGCATGGCCTCACCGTGGCCGAGATGGCCACGCGGGTGGGTATCTCGAAGGCGATGCTCTCCAAGATCGAGAATGCTCAGACCTCATGCAGCCTGTCGACGCTGGCCCTGCTGGCAAAGGGTTTGGACGTGCCCGTCACCAGCCTGTTTCGCGGTGCCGACGTTGAACGGCCCGCCGCCTTCGTCCCGTCGGGCGGCGGCGCGCACATCGTCCGGGAGGGCACGCGCGAGGGGCACGAGTACCGGTTGCTCGGGTCGCTGCGCGGCGAGCACAAGCGGTTGGAGTGCCTGCACGTCACGTTGTCGGACAAATCCAAGACCTACCCGCTGTTCCAGCATCCCGGCACCGAGTTCATCTACATGCTCGAGGGCGTGATGGACTACGGCCACAGCCGCTCGGTGTACCGGCTGCACCCCGGCGACTCACTCCAGATCGACGGTGAGGGCTCCCACGGCCCCGTGGACCTGATCGAGGTGCCGATCCGGTTCCTGTCGGTGATCGCGTTTCCCGACTCCCAGGTGTGAGGGGTTCCACGCGTCGAGACTGCTGCCAGATCGTCGGTACCCCCGAATTCGCGATCTCCCCGCAGTCTCGGCCGATCGCGTAGCCGACCGGCGAGTTTTGGTCAGGCAGGGCGGCGGCGTACAGTGAGCGACGTGCAGCGGGTGCTCCTCCTCGGACGCCGCGACGGGGTCTGACCAGACCGGCTCTCCGTCGCGGGTGTTTCTGATGCGCCGGTCTTGACCTCTCCCCGAGGTTCCAAACAAGACAAACCGGAGCAAACACCGTGAACAATCCAAATCCTCATTCGATCGACGCCTATACGTCGGCGCGCACCATCAGCACGCCCGCGGGTCCGCCCAACCCGGGCCAGCCCGCCTGGAACACCCAGCGCGCCACCTCGATGCCGGTCAACCGGTACCGCACGTTCGCCGACGAGGTCCCGGGCGGGAGCCCGGCATCAGGCGCAGCGCCGGTTCCGTTCGACCGCACCTGGCCGGACAAGGTCGTGACGACCGCACCGATGTGGTGTGCGGTCGACCTGCGTGACGGCAACCAGGCCCTGATCGACCCGATGAGCCCGGCTCGCAAGCGGCGCATGTTCGACCTGCTGGTGCGAATGGGCTACAAGGAGATCGAGGTCGGCTTCCCGTCGGCCAGCCAGACCGACTTCGACTTCGTCCGCGAGATCATCGAGCAGGGCGCGATCCCCTCCGACGTCACCATCCAGGTGCTGACCCAGTGCCGTCCCGAGCTGATCACCCGCACCTTCGAGGCGTGCGCCGGCGCCCCGAATGCGATCGTCCACTTCTACAACTCGACGTCCATCCTGCAGCGCCGGGTGGTCTTCCGCGCCGACCGCGAAGCGGTGAAGAAGATCGCCACCGATGGCGCCACCATGTGCGTCGAGGAGGCGGCGAAGTACCCGGACACCCAGTGGCGCTTCGAGTACAGCCCGGAGTCCTACACCGGCACCGAGCTGGAGTACGCCAAGGAGGTCTGCGACGCCGTCTCCGCCATCGTCGCGCCCACCCCGGAAGTGCCGCTGATCATCAACCTGCCCGCCACCGTCGAGATGGCCACGCCGAACGTGTACGCCGACTCGATCGAGTGGATGAGCCGCAACCTGGCACGGCGCGATTCGATCATCCTGAGCCTGCACCCGCACAACGATCGCGGAACTGCCGTCGCCGCAGCGGAATTGGGCTACCAGGCTGGTGCCGACCGGATCGAGGGCTGCCTGTTCGGCAACGGTGAGCGCACCGGGAACGTGTGCCTGGTGACGCTGGGCCTGAACCTGTTCAGCCGCGGCGTCGATCCGCAGATCGACTTCTCCAACATCGACGAGATCCGTCGCACCGTCGAGTACTGCAACCAGCTGCCCGTGCACGAGCGTCACCCCTACGGAGGCGACCTGGTCTACACCGCGTTCTCCGGTAGCCACCAGGACGCCATCAACAAGGGACTGGACTCCATGAAGGTGTCGGCCGACGAGGCGGACGCCGACGTCGACGACATCCTGTGGCAGGTGCCGTATCTGCCGATCGACCCCAAGGACGTCGGCCGCACCTACGAGGCCGTCATCCGGGTCAACTCGCAGTCCGGTAAGGGCGGCGTCGCCTACATCATGAAGTCCGATCACGGTCTGTCGCTGCCGCGCCGACTGCAGATCGAGTTCAGCCAGTCGGTGCAGAAGATCACCGACGGCGAGGGTGGCGAGGTGTCCCCCAAGGAGATGTGGGATGTCTTCGCGGAGGAGTACCTGGCGCCGATCAAGCCGCTGGAGCGGATTCGCCAGAAGGTGGACGCCGCCGAGGTCGACGGTGGCATCGACACGATCACCGCCGTCGTGAAGGTCGACGGTGTCGAGCAGGAGATCGTCGGCGCCGGTAACGGGCCGTTGGCGGCGTTCGTCGATGCCATCGGCAAAGTCGGGTTCGACGTCTCGGTGCTCGACTACTCCGAGCATGCGATGTCCTCGGGCGAGGAGGCGCAGGCCGCGGCGTATGTCGAGGCGTCGATCGGCGGCAGGACAGTGTGGGGTGTGGGTATCGCGACGTCCATCACGACGGCCTCATTGCGCGCCGTCGTATCGGCCGTGAACCGCGCCGCCCGCGGCTAAACTGACGCGCACGCAAAGTTTGCGGGCATCAAGCGTTTAAGGAGTAGACGTGGACTGGGGCTCAACGTGGGACTTCCTCTGGCACTTCCTGATCATCTTCGCGTGGATTGCCTATCTGCTGGTGCTGTTCCAGATCCTCACGGACCTGTTCTGGCGTGACCACAAGACGTCTGGCGTCGTCAAGGCGATCTGGGTGGTCTTCCTCATCCTGATCCCCTGGCTGACCGCGTTGGTGTACCTGATCTTCCGCGGCCAGGGCATGTCCGCGCGGGCGCGGGAGGCCGCCCTGGAGGCCAAGCAGCAGACCGACGATTACATCCGGCAGGCCGCCGGACGGTCACCCGCCGAGGAGATCGCGCATGCGAAGCAACTGCTCGACGGTGGCACCATCAGCCAGGCCGAGTTCGACTCGCTGAAGGCCAAGGCGCTCGCCGCCTGATCGACGAGGCCGGCCGGGTCCAGTACCCGGCCGGACCTCGACGTCACGCGGGACGCATACCGCGATAGAACGTCACCGGGCCGACGAAGCGCAGTCGCCGAGAGCCCAGATCCGCCGCTTCGAAACCGCTGCTGCGCAACAGGTCAAGAATGACCTCCGCGTCGTTGGTCACCCCCATGTGATGCCCGACGACGTCGACGATGTGCACGCTTCCGCCCGGCCGCAAGACCCGGAACGCCTCCGCGACCGCCGCCGCCTTCACGTCGTGATCCAGATGGTGCAGCATCATCGACGACAGCACCCGATCGAATGCCCCGTCGGCCTGACCGAGCGCCTGTGCGTACCCCTGTTCGACGCGAACCGCGCTGGCATTGCGCAGCTTTCGCCTGGCCCGGTCGAGCGCTCGCGGATCGGGGTCAATTCCCGTCACTATGGCATCCGGCTTAGCCCGATGCGCTCGTGACGTGAGATTGCCGGTTCCGCAGCCGATTTCGAGTACCCGCGCCCCGTCAAACAGTTCGGCCTGAGCGATTAGCTCGTCGTAGGCGGGGCGCATACCCACCAACCGGGTCAGGAGGTCGTAGCCCGGCAGCAGCCAGTCCCGCCCGGTGGCAGGCAGGTAGTCGTGGCGGTTCCCCCAGGTCGTGGTCACCGAATGTGGATGATTCTTTGTCATAAACTCATCGTCGTCTCCTGTTCAACTGCCGTGTTGTTGGATTGTCGGTGAAAGTAGGATTATCTTCGGATCATGACGCCGTCGGCCCGACTGGTCCGCCACCGCGACGGAATCCCGGTGTACGACTACTCCACCGATCCGGTGACGCCGCCGGTGTCGGTGATGCGCCTGCAGACCGACGGCCTACCCGAGAAACGCCGCCACATCCACGACTTCCCGATTCTGCTGTACCTGCCCGACACCGCATCGGTTCACGTGGCGGCGGCGGGTGCGGCGATCGACCCGGTCTGGGTCGGCGACAGTGCGCATGGCGTCGCCGTGTTCTTCGACCCAGCGGCACTTGACGAGGGCACCCGGTCGCCCTGGCCGACCTGGCGCGGTCACCCGCTGCTGTTTCCGTTCCTGCATGGCCACACCGGCGGGCTCCTTCGTCTACAGGTACCCGACGCGCGAAAGACCTTCTGGGAAAGCACCATTGAGTCCATCGAGCGCGAACTCGTCGGTCGGCGTGACGGCTACCGCCAAGCCGTGCTGGCGCATCTGACGCTGCTACTCATCGACCTCGCGCGCATGACCGACGATGTCGTCGGCGATCTGCGCCGCAGCAACGAGCCCCTGATCGCTGACGTCTTCGCTGTCATCGAGCGTCGCGTGGGCCTGCCGCTCTCACTCAAGGACGTCGCCCATGAACTCGGGCTGACACCTGGGCATCTGACGACCGTCGTGCGTCGCCGCACCGGCCGCACGGTTCAGGAGTGGATCACCGAGCGCCGCATGGCCGAGGCACGGGCGCTGCTCAGCGGAACCGATGTACCGATCGCCGAGGTCGCGCGTCGAGTCGGGATCTCCGACGCCGGCTACTTCGCCCGATTGTTCCGCTCGACTCACGGGATCTCACCACGCGAGTGGCGAGGCTAGGACACCGTCGCCGGAGGCGACTGGTCAGAAAAGGGTCGCCGGAGGCGACTAGTCAGAAAACCGTCGCCGGAGGCGACTGGTCAGAAAAGGGTGAACTGATCGCCGGTCAGGGTCGGGTCGGCGAACTCCTCGATGTCACGGCCGCCGACCACACGGTCCAGCAGATCCATGAAGTCGGCGTCGCTGACCAGCGGGACACCCATCTCGCCGGCCTGGTAGCCCTTGCCCTGATCCGGCTCGACCTCATCGCACACGACCAGCGACGTCTGCTGATCGACCGTCTCGGTGTAGGCGAGCCCCGCGTGCAGTGCACGTTCGATGAGTTCCTCGTAGGTGTGGCGCACCTCGGCGGACATCGCCACCCGCATGCCCTGCACCAGCGGTCTACCTGAGACGAACCGGCCGGGGTTCTGATACGGGCAGGGCAGCCGGGCCGCAATCGTCTTGAGCGGACGCAACTCGTCATGCGTGACCTGCCCGCTGGGCCAGCGCCGACGCGTCACCGGACGCACCGGCAGCCAGGCCCGACGGTCATGCGCACCGGCCAGGGCGGGTTTGAGGATCTGGGCCAGGACCAGCGCGTCGTCCAGCGCATCGTGTGGCCGCATCTGGGTGACCCCCCAGTGCGCGGCCAGCGTCTCCAAGCGCAGGTTCTCGGTGCCCAGATCGAGGCGGCGCGCCAGCTCGACCGTGCACATCACGGTGTCCACGGGAAGTTCGGCGCCGACGAGTTCTGCCTCGCTGGTCAGAAACGAGTAGTCGAAGGCCACGTTGTGGGCCACCAGCGTGCGGCCCGCGAGCACCTCGTTGAGCTGACCGACTATGTCGGCGAAGGTCGGCTGGCCCTCCAGCATCTCGGTGGTCAGCCCGTGCACGTGTGTGGGCCCGGGGTCCACACCGGGGTTGAGCAGGCTGGAGAAGCTGCCCTCGACGTTGCCGTCGTCCCCCAGAGCCAGCGCGGCGACGCTGACGACGCGAGCCTGCCGAGGGTGAAACCCGGAGGTCTCCACGTCCACGACAGCCCAGCCCGCACCCGGTTCGGCGGCGGGCCGGCCCCAGGAGCCGCCATGGGGGCGACTTGCGGCAGATTGGCTCACAAACGCCAGGATGACACGGCGGCCCGACATCCCCGGACCCTCAGCGCCGCGTGTCGCCCGCCCACTTCCCGCCTTCTAGACTGCCGTGGATGGTCACCACGCGCGGACGTCTCGCCCTCGGAGCTGGAGCCGCAGCTCGGTGGGCCTCGCGGGTCACCGGCCGCGGAGCGGGCGCCATGATCGGCGGGCTCGTGGCCATGACGCTCGACCCCTCGATCCTCGGACAGCTCGGCAAGGGCCGCAGCTCGGTGGTCGTGACCGGCACGAACGGTAAGTCGACCACCACTCGAATGACTGCCGCCGCGCTCGCCACGATGGGTCCCGTCGCCACCAACGCCGAGGGCGCCAACATGGACGCCGGCCTCATCGCCGCCCTCGCCGGCACCCGCGATGCGGGGCTGGCGGCCCTCGAGGTCGACGAGATGCACGTGCCCCACGTGGCCGATGCCGTCGACCCGGCCGTCATCGTGCTGCTGAACCTCTCGCGCGATCAGCTCGACCGGGTGGGTGAGATCAACCACATCGAGCGCACGCTGCGCGCCGGTCTGGCCAGGCACCCCGACGCGGTGATCGTGGCCAACTGTGACGACGTGCTCATGACGTCCGCGGCCTACGACAGTCCCCACGTGGTGTGGGTGGCGGCAGGGGGCGGCTGGGCCAACGACTCGGTGAGCTGTCCGCGCAGCGGTGAGGTCATCGTGCGCGAGCAGAACCACTGGTACTCGACCGGCACTGATTTCAAACGCCCCAGCCCACAGTGGTGGTACGACGAGACCCACATCCACGGCCCCGACGGCCTGAGCCTGCCGATGACCCTGGCGCTTCCCGGCACGGTGAACCGCGGCAATGCCACGCAGGCGATCGCCGCCGCGGTGGCCCTTGGCGCGGACCCTGCCGCAGCGGTGAAAGCGGCCGAGACTGTCGATGAGGTCGCGGGCCGGTACTCCACGATTGCGCTCGGCGAGCACACCGTGCGGATGCTGCTGGCCAAGAATCCGGCCGGCTGGCAGGAGGCGCTGTCGATGGTCGACACCGACGCGGGTTCGGTCGTGATCGCCGTCAACGGCCAGGTGCCCGACGGTGAGGACCTGTCGTGGCTGTGGGACGTCAACTTCGAGCACTTCGTGAAGCATCCAGTCGTGGCGAGCGGCGAGCGCGGGACCGACCTTGCCGTGCGCCTCGGGTACGCCGGGGTTGAGCACACGCTGGTCGCCAACTCGCTTGAGGCCATCACCTCGTGCCCACCCGGGCACGTCGAGGTGGTCGCCAACTACACGGCCTTCCTGGCACTGCATCGGACGTTGGGACGGGGTGGCGTCAGTGTCTGAGTCGACGGTCCGCATAGGGCTGGTGCTTCCCGACGTGATGGGCACATACGGTGACGGCGGCAACTCCGTGGTGCTGCGGAAGCGGTTGGCGCTGCGCGGAATCGACGCCGAGGTCGTCGAGATCACGTTGGCCGATCCGGTGCCCGCGGAGCTGGACCTCTACACGCTCGGCGGCGCCGAGGACTTCGCGCAGCGCCTGGCGACCAAGCACTTGATCCGCTACCCCGGGCTTCAGCAGGCCGCCGCACGCGGCGCGCCGGTGCTGGCGATATGCGCGGCCATTCAGGTGCTCGGGCACTGGTACGAGACGTCCTCGGGTGAGCGCGTCGACGGTGTCGGCCTGCTGGACGTGACAACGTCGCCGCAGCCGAAGCGGACCATCGGCGAGGTCGTGTCGGCACCGCTGCTGGACGGGTTGACCCAGCGGCTCACCGGTTTCGAGAACCACCGCGGGGGAACGGTTCTGGGTTCGGCCGCCACCCCGCTGGCGCGGGTGATCTCCGGTGCGGGCAACCGGGACGGCGACGGCTTCGACGGTGCGGTGCAGGGCAGCGTCATCGCCACCTATCTGCACGGGCCGTGCCTGGCCCGCAATCCCGAACTCGCCGATCACCTGTTGTCTCGCGTGGTCGGCGACCTGGCCCCGCTGGACCTCCCCGAGGTGGAGCAGTTGCGTCGCGAGCGGTTGGCCGCCCCGCGTCGGGTCTAGGGCTTGTCAGCGTCTAGGGCCGAGATTGCACTCACACGAGTCGCCTCTCGCACATGTGTTGTCTGGCTTCAATCTCGCGGGATGTCGGTGGCCGGTGGCAGGTTCACACCATGGGGACTGCAGTGTTCGTGGGGAGCGAGTCCGGCCTCACCCAGTACGAACTGGCGCGCTACCACCAACGGATCGCACCCGATGTGTACGTGCCGAGACCGTGGACCCTAGAACTTCGCGATCGAACGGTCGCAGCGTGGCTGTGGTCGAAGCGTCGCGCCGTCGTCGCGGGCGCAGCGGCGTCGGCGCTACACGGTGCCAGATGGGTCGACGCCACTGAGCCCGTCGAACTCGTCTGGAACAACGGCCGTCCACCCGTGGGGTTGGTGGTCAGGAACGACGCGATCGACGATGACGAGATCACGAGGGTCGCGAGCATTCCTGTCACGAGCCATGCGCGAACGGCATTCGACTTGGGCAGGCGGCTCGGACGAGGCGATGCCGTCGCACGGCTGGATGCGCTCAAACGAGCCACTGCGTACAAGGACGCTGATGTCATGGCGCTCGTCGAGCGATACCGCGGCACACGCGGCCTCGACAACCTGAGGCGAGTTCTGCCACTAGTCGACCCCGGAGCGGCATCCCCCCGCGAAACGTGGTTGCGGCTACTTCTCACCGACGCCGGACTACCCCGACCGACGACCCAGTTCCAGATCTTCGACGGGCAGTCCCTGATCAAGGTGCTCGACCTGTGCTGGGAGGAGTACGGGGTCGGCGCCGAGTACGACGGCGACCAGCACCGCACAGATCGCAGGCAGTACGCGAAGGACGTGCGGGTGAAACGGAAGGTCGCGCGCATGGGCTGGAGCGTGACCTACGTGATCAAGGAGGACAGGCCGGACGAGATCGTACGTAGCGTGCGGAGTTCCCTCATGGCACGCGGCTGGCGGCCCTAGCACCGCGAGATTGATCTCAGTCGACAGAAGTGCGAGAGGACTGTCATGTCAGTGCAATCTCGAGAAAAGGGCGCGCCCCGCGTCGGGTCTAGGGCTTGTCGCGCCTAGTGCTTGTCGGGTCTAGGGCTTACAGGCCAAGATCGCGCAGGAACTGCGGCCGGTAGGCCTCGAGGATGACGTAGTTCGGGTCGGGTGTGGGCGTCTCAGGAGCGTCGTCCACGACGACGTCGCCATCGGTGGGATCGACCCACTCCTGGGCCTCGGCATTCCACCGGCTCACGGTGTAGTCCGCGGTCAACGAGTCGGCGGCCACCAGCGCACGCACGGTCCGCTCGGCCTCCTGGGCGTCAGCCAGCGTGTGGGTGTACAGCTGCATCCTGTTGCCGTCGCGCGTGATGGTCACCCGGCTACCGAGGCGTTTACGGGCGTCGTCATCGAGGTCAAGCGTCCGCAGGCGCTCCCAGAACGAGAGACCGTGTTCTTCGCTTCCGAGTTCGACCTCGACCTTGAACTCTTCATCTGGCACGAGCACCAAACTAGGCCATGGCTCGACGGCCGGACAACGCCCTACCGAGCGTCAGCTCGTCGGCGAACTCGAGGTCGCCACCCATCGGCAGCCCCGAGGCGATCCGCGTCACGGACAGTCCGGGGATATCGCGCAACATCCGCACCAGGTAGGTCGCGGTCGCCTCACCCTCGGTGTTGGGGTCTGTGGCGATGATGACCTCCGCGACGTCGACGCCGTCGACACGCTCGCCGATCCGGTTGAGCAACTCACGGATCCGCAGTTGCTCCGGCCCGATCCCCGACAACGGATTCAACGCGCCACCCAGCACGTGGTAGCGGCCGCGGAACTCCCGAGTCCGCTCGACGGCCGCGACGTCCTTGGGCTCCTCGACAACGCACACCAGCGAGGCGTCACGACGCGAATCGCTGCAGATCCGGCACCGTTCGTGATCGGACACGTTGCCGCAGACCTCGCAGAACGTGACACCGTCGCGCACCCTGCCCAGCGCCGCCGTCAGCCGGTCGATATCCGGCGGCTCGACCGACAGCAGGTGGAACGCGATGCGCTGCGCACTCTTCGGACCCACCCCGGGCAGCTTGCCCAGTTCGTCGATCAGATCCTGAACGGGCCCCTCGAACAAGGTGTCAGGCCCCCGGCAGACCCAGGCCGCCGAGGCCGCTGGCCAAGGGGCCGAGCTTGCTCTGCGCCAGCAGCGTGACCTGCTGGGCGGCATCCTTCACCGCGCCGACGATGAGATCCTGCAACGTCTCGATGTCATCGGGGTTCACGACCTTGGGATCGATGGCGACACCGATGACCTCACCGCTGCCCTTCATCGTGACCTGAACCAGGCCGCCACCGGCCTGACCGTGCACCTCAGCGTTGGCCAGCGTCTCCTGGGCCTCCATCAACTGCTGCTGCACCTGCTGGGCCTGCGCCAGGAGTGCTGACATATCGGGTGCTTGGCCGGGCTGCATGAAGTGTCCCCTTGCATGTTGGTCGCATCTTGGTCTCGACTTGGTTGCGCATGGCCTTATGTGGCCATTTGGGGTTCAAGCGTAGTCGTCCCTCGGGCTACGGTGGCGCCGTGCACGTCCCAGCAAGGCTGCGTGTCGGCGCCGCGGTAGCCACCGCCGTCCTGGTCGCATCAACGGTCGCCGCGCCCTCCGGCATCCCCTCAGCCATACCCACCGCCACTGCCGCACCCGCCAATATCGCCGGGAAGATCGTGTTCCTCGATCCCGGCCACAACGGGTCCAACGACGCGTCGATCAGCCGCCAGGTGGCGACCGGCCGCGGCGGCACCAAGGACTGCCAGGCCAGCGGAACGTCAGCGAACGGCGGTTACCCGGAGCACTCGTTCGCCTGGGAGACCACCCTGCGCATCCGCCAGCAGCTCACGGCGCTGGGGGTGCGCACGGCGTTGTCCCGTGGCGACGACACCGGTCTCGGGCCGTGCGTCGATGAGCGCGCCGCGATGGCGAACGCGCTGCGCCCCGACGCGATCGTGTCGATTCACGCCGACGGCGGCCCGGCAACCGGTCGCGGCTTCCACGTGCTGTACTCGGCACCGCCGCTCAACGACGTGCAGGCCGGGCCCTCGGTTCAGTTCGCCCAGATCATGCGCGACCAGTTGCAGGCATCGGGCATCCCGCCGTCCAACTACATCGGCCAGGGTGGCCTCAACCCACGCTCCGATATCGCCGGGCTGAACCTCGCTCAGTACCCGTCGGTGCTCGTCGAACTCGGCAACATGAAGAATCCGGCGGACTCGGCACTGATCGAGAGCCCGGAGGGCCGGCAGAAGTACGCCGAGGCCGTCGTGCGCGGCATCGCGGGCTTCCTGGGAACCCGTCCGCCGCGAACCGCGTGACGCTGCGCTAGCCCTGTTCTACGACAGTCTTGAGGTTCTCGAGCACCTCGGCCTGAATCTTGCGCAGACCCAACGGCGCGAAGGTCTTCTCGAAGAAGCCACCGATGCCGCCCGCACCCTGCCACGCGGTCTTCAGTGTCACGGTGCTTCCGGTGCCGGCCGGTGCGATCGTCCAGTTGGTCACCATCGAGGAGTTCGCGTCCTTCTCGATGACGGAGCGCCCGGCGACGTCGACGGTCGCCTTGACGTCACGCACCCGCGACTTGGTGGCCTGCAGCTTCCACGTGGCGACCGTGCCCGCACCCTGTCCACCCTCGAGTACCTGATACCCGATGTAGCGGTCGGTGAGGATCTTCGGCCGCGTGCTCTGGTAGTCGGCGACCGCTGCGAGAACGGCGTCCGGCTCGGCATTGATCAAGACGGTGCTCGAGGCGCTGACCTGTCCCATCGGTGAAGACTCCTAAGTCTAGAAATATCGCGGGCGTGTTTCCCGGCTGGAGCGGTCGCGTGGACCGCCACCTGGGACTAGCGTATATGCGTGTCCGCTCTTACAGCTGATCACGTTGCCGGCGTCAAGCGGCTCCTGGCCAGTTACCGGTCCATTCCCGAGAACGCTCCCGTACGACTGGCCAAGCCAACGTCGAATCTGTTCCGGGCCCGCGCGAAATCCAACGCCAAGGGTCTGGACACCTCCGGACTCACCGGGGTCATTGCGGTCGATCCGGTCGCGCGCACCGCCGACGTGGCCGGGATGTGCACGTATGAGGATCTGGTCGCCGCCACACTGCCCCATGGCCTCTCGCCGTTGGTGGTTCCGCAGCTCAAGACCATCACCCTGGGCGGGGCGGTGACGGGGCTTGGCATCGAGTCGGCATCGTTTCGCAATGGGCTGCCGCACGAGTCGGTGCTGGAGATGGACATCCTCACCGGCGCAGGCGAAGTGATCACCGCGTCTGCAGACCAGCACGCCGATCTCTTCAGGGCGTTCCCGAATTCCTATGGGACGCTCGGCTATTCGGTGCGCCTGAAGATCGAGCTGGAGGAGGTCAAGCCGTTCGTCGCGCTGCGGCACCTCCGATTCGGGTCAGTGCCTGAGCTGGTGGCGACCATGGACCGGATCGTCGACACCCGCGGCCTCGACGGCGCTCCCGTGGACTACCTCGACGGCGTGGTGTTCAGCGCCGACGAGTGTTACCTGACGCTGGGCCTGCGAACATCGACACCCGGCCCGGTCAGCGACTACACCGGTCGAGACATCTACTACCGGTCGATCCAGCACCCCGCAGGCGAGTTGCACGACCGCCTCACCATCCATGACTACCTGTGGCGCTGGGACACCGACTGGTTCTGGTGCTCACGCGCGTTCGGCGCGCAGAGCCCCACGATTCGGCGCTTCTGGCCACGACGCCTCCGCCGCAGCAGCTTCTACTGGAAGCTCATCGGCTACGACCAACGGTTCGGCATCGCCGACCGCATCGAGAAGCGCAACGGCAGACCGCCGCGGGAACGCGTTGTGCAGGACGTCGAGGTGCCGATCAGCCGGACCGCCGAGTTCATCGACTGGTTCCTGACCAACGTGCCGATCGAGCCACTGTGGTTGTGCCCACTGCGGTTGCGCGACGACTCCGGTTGGCCGCTGTACCCGATCCAGCCGCACCACACCTACGTCAACATCGGATTCTGGTCGTCTGTGCCCGTCGGAGTCGCCGGCGGGCAGGAGCGCAGCGACCCGGGGATCGTCGAGGAGGGCCACACGAACAGGCTGATCGAGCGCAGGATCAGTGAACTCGACGGTCACAAGTCGCTGTATTCAGATGCGTATTACTCGCCAGAGGAGTTCGATGATCTCTACGGCGGAGAGGCGTACAAGACGGTCAAGAAGACATACGACCCGGATTCTCGTTTGCTTGAACTGTATGCGAAGGCGGTGCTAAGACGGTGACGACAATCAAGGACCCACAGGACACCACGGACCACGGCAGGCTGACACTGGCGGAGATCCTCGAGATCCTCGCCGCCGGTGAGGAGATGCCGCTGAAGTTCACCGCGTACGACGGCAGTTCGGCCGGCCCGGATGACGCGGAGCTCGGCCTGGATCTCCGCACCCCGCGTGGCACCACGTATCTGGCGACCGCACCCGGTGAGCTGGGCCTGGCACGGGCGTATGTCTCCGGCGACGTCGAGCCCCGTGGGGTACACCCCGGCGACCCGTACGACCTGCTCCGCGCGCTGGCCGAGAAGCTGCACTTCAAGAGGCCACCGGCACGGGTACTGGCAAACATTGTGCGCTCCATCGGATTCGAGCACCTGATGCCGATCGCACCGCCGCCGCAGGAGGCGCTGCCACGCTGGCGGCGCATCGCGGAGGGCATGCGGCACAGCAAGTCTCGCGATGCTGACGCCATCGCTCACCACTACGACGTGTCGAATGCCTTCTACGAGTGGGTTCTCGGACCGTCGATGACCTACACCTGCGCGTGCTACCCGAACGATGACGTGACGCTGGAGGAAGCGCAGGACAACAAGTACCGCCTCGTTTTCGAGAAGCTGCGCCTACAGCCGGGCGATCGCCTACTCGATGTCGGCTGCGGCTGGGGCAGCATGGTGCGCTACGCGGCCCGGCACGGCGTCAAGGCGATCGGCGTGACACTGTCGCGGCAGCAGGCGGAATGGGCGCAGAACGCGATCGCCGACGAGGGTCTGTCAGACCTTGCCGAGGTGCGATACAGCGACTACCGCGATGTGCGCGAGTCCGGCTTCGACGCGGTGTCCTCGATCGGGCTGACCGAGCACATCGGCGTGGCCAACTACCCGGCGTACTTTCGGTTCCTCAAGTCGAAGATGCGGCCCGGTGCGCTGCTGCTCAACCACTCGATCACCCGGCCCGGCAACCGCGCAGGCGCTGGCGCGGGCGGCTTCATCGACCGTTATGTGTTCCCCGACGGCGAACTCACGGGGTCGGGACGCATCATCACCGATGCTCAGGACGTCGGCCTGGAAGTGATGCACGAGGAGAATTTGCGCAACCACTACGCGAAGACGCTGCGGGACTGGTGCGGCAACCTCGTCGAGCACTGGGACGAGGCGGTCGAGGAGGTCGGCGTGGGAACGGCGAAGGTCTGGGGCCTGTACATGGCGGGTTCCCGGCTCGGTTTCGAGACCAATGTCGTCCAGCTGCACCAGATTCTGGCGGTGAAGCTCGATCAGCGGGGCAGCGACGGCGGACTGCCGCTGCGGCCGTGGTGGACGGCCTAGCCTCCGTCGATCGGGCGGGCGCCGAGTTCGGTCTGCAGTAGTTCGAGGGCCACTTCCTCGGGGTCGCGACGCGGCACGGCGCCATCGCGTTCGGCCTCGGCGAGCATGCTCTCCTCCTCGGCGGCGTCAGGCGGTGGCGGCGTGGGGTCGGCCTGCGGGTGTGACCGCTGATCGGGTCCGGGGCCCGCGGCGTTGGCCGCGCCGGCCTCGCACCTGATGTTCCAGTTCACGCCGAGCGCGTCCTTGAGCGCGTCGCGGATGATCTCCACGTTGCGCGCCTCGTTGATGCGCTTGGCCAGCGGCGCCGAGATATGGCTCAGCACGAGCGTGTCCTGCTCGACGGCGACGACGATCGCGCCATCGAGCATCACGTCGGTGGGGCGGCGCCGTTCCCGCACCTTCTCGCGCACCGTCGGCCAGAGGCTGCGCACGGTTGCGGCATCGGGCTGTCCAGCCGCCGCGGGTGGAGCAGCGACGACGGGAGGCGCCACGGGAGGCGCTACGGGTGGTGGCGGTGGTGTCGGCTCGGGTCGGGCGACCGGCTCGGGCTGAACAACCGGCTCGGGTGCGGCGGGAGGCGGTGTCACGACCGCCGGGGGCGGTGTCACGACCGCCGGGGGCGGTGTGACAGCGGCGGGCTCGGGCTCGGCGACAGCCGCAGTGGCCGGCTCGGGTGCGGATTGACTGCGTCGGGCGAATTGCTTGCCCGGTGTGCCTGTCGGCGGTGCCGATGGCGGTGGGGCGAATGACGGCGCCGCGGCCGGCGCAGCCGCCGTCGTCTGCCCGGCCAGCGCTGCCTCCCCCGCGGGGATCGACACCGAGAGGCGCGTCTCGAGACGTTCGATCCGTTGCAGCAGAGCCGCTTCGGTGTCACTGGCCGACGGCAGCAGAAGCCGCGCGCACACCACCTCGAGCAGCAGGCGTGGAGCGGTGGCCCCGCGCATCTCGCCCAGACCGGCGTGCACCACTTCGGCGTAGCGCGTCAGCGTCGCCGTGCCGAGGCGCGTGGTCTGGGAGCGCATCCGCTCCAGCACGTCCACCGGTGCGTCGACCACACCGCGCGCGGCGGCGTCGGGAACGGCCTGCAACACGATGAGGTCGCGGAACCGCTCCAAAAGGTCGTTGGCGAACCGGCGCGGGTCGTGGCCCGCATCGATGACGGCCTCGACGGCACCGAACAGCGCCGCGGCATCACCCGCGGCGAGCGCGTCGACGGCGGCGTCGATGAGGGCCATATCGGTGGCGCCGAGCAGCGCCAGTGCCCGTGGATAGGTGACGCGATTGCCGTCGGCGCCTGCGAGCAGCTGGTCGAGCACCGACAGGGTGTCACGTGGCGATCCGCCGCCCGCCCGGATCACCAGCGGGAACACCGCGTCCTCGACGACGACGTCTTCCTGGGCGCAGATCCGCTCGATGAGGCCGCGCATGGTCTTGGGTGCCAGCAGCCGGAACGGGTAGTGGTGGGTGCGCGACCTGATCGTGGGCAGCACCTTCTCGGGTTCGGTGGTGGCGAACACGAAGATCAGGTGCTCCGGTGGCTCCTCGACGATCTTGAGCAGCGCGTTGAAGCCTGCGTTGGTGACCATGTGCGCTTCGTCGACGATGAAGATCCGGTACCGCGACTGCGCTGGGGCGTAGA
The DNA here is from genome assembly GCF_055419205.1 of Mycobacterium sp. IDUB_39. Lineage (NCBI taxonomy): Bacteria > Bacillati > Actinomycetota > Actinomycetes > Mycobacteriales > Mycobacteriaceae > Mycobacterium > Mycobacterium sp. IDUB_39. The sequence goes on along the minus strand of NZ_JBVAXF010000005.1, from coordinate 389,058 downwards.
ACGCGCGGTCGCGCAGCTCGCGGGTGTCATCGACACCACCGTGGCTGGCTGCGTCGAGTTCGGACACGTCGACGTTGCCCGGGCCGTTCGGGGCGAGCGCGACACACGAGTTGCACACCCCGCACGGCGTCGCCGTCGGGCCCTGCTCGCAGTTGAGTGAGCGAGCCAGGATGCGCGCCGATGACGTCTTGCCGCACCCGCGCGGACCGGAGAACAGGTAGGCGTGGTTGATCCGGCCGGAGGTCAGCGCCGTCGACAGTGGCTCGGTGACGTGTTCCTGGCCGACTACCTCGGCGAACGAAGCAGGGCGGTACTTGCGGTAGAGAGCCACGGGAGAAGGCTACCCAGAGCGGCGGACTAGTCCCGAACTAGCTCGAGCCCAGCAGGGTCTCCGTCGCCGCCAGCAGCGCGCAGGTGGCCAACCCGTCGATGGCCTCGCGCAGGTCGGGCAGCGACGGGAACGTGGGCGCGATGCGAATGTTCTTGTCGTCCGGGTCGTTTCGGTAGGGGAACGATGCGCCCGCCTCGGTCACCGCGATACCCGCGTCCTTGGCCAGGGCCACGGTGCGCCTGGCGGTACCCGGCCACACGTCGAGGCTGACGAAGTAGCCGCCCTTGGGATCGGTCCACGACGCGATCTTCGACTCCCCCAGCCGGTCCTCGAGGATCTCGGCGACGAGCGCGAACTTGGGCGCCAGCAGCTGCTGGTGGCGCTGCATCTGCAGGCGCACGCCGTCGGCGTCCCCGAAGAACCTCAGGTGGCGCAGCTGGTTGACCTTGTCGGGGCCGATCGACTTCTTGCCCGCGTGCTGCAGGTACCAGGCGATATTGCCCAGCGAGCCCCCGAGGAAGCTGACCCCCGCGCCGGCGAAGGTGATCTTCGACGTCGACGCGAACACCAGTGGACGGTTGGGGTTGCCCGCGGCCGCCGCCAGGCCGAGCACGTCGACCTGCCGGAGGAAGTCATGGGTCAGGGTGTGCACCGCGTACGCGTTATCCCAGAACAGCCGGAAATCGGTTGCGGCCGTCTCCATCTGGACGAGACGGCGGACGTTCTCCCAGGAATAGGTGACGCCGGTCGGGTTGGAGAACACCGGCACGCACCACATGCCCTTCACGGCGGGGTCGGCGGCGACGATCTCCTCGATGAGGTCGACGTCGGGCCCGTCCTCGCGCATCGGCACGGGGATCATCTCGATGCCGAAGCTCTCGGTGATGGCGAAGTGCCGGTCGTAACCGGGCGACGGGCACAGGAACTTCACCACCGGTTCGTCCCGCCACGGTCGTGGCGAGTCGACGCCACCGTGCAGCAGCGAGAAGACCACGACGTCGTGCATCATCTCGAGGCTCGCGTTGTTGCCCGCGATCAGGTTCGGGACGGGGATACCGAGCAGCTCACCGAAGATCGCCCGCAGTTCGGGCAGTCCGTGCAGACCACCGTAGTTGCGGGTGTCGGTGCCATCACCGTCGCGGTAGTCGGGCCCCGGGAGGCTCAGCAGCGCGTTGGAAAGGTCGAGCTGAAGCGGCGACGGCTTGCCGCGCGTCAGGTCGAGGCTGAGCTTCTTGGCCTGCAGATCGGCATAGTTGCGGCGCTGCGCTTCATGCTGCGCCTGCAATTCGTCGCCGCCGAGGGACTGAAACGACACGGCGCGCCTTTCACCGTCTACTGAAACCCGTAAGAACTACTGGACCCTTGAACCTAAGGGGACCCCGCGCACCCGCCAGAGCCCATTGACCCTTGCTGCCTTCCGGCCCTGGGGGAGTTCACAGGATGGACGCCGCGCGGGGTCCGCCATGAGTGTAATACCCACCCGCATGAGTCCCGGACCGGTGCCGGTCACGACCCCAGAGGCTGCGTCTTGTAGGGCGTGCCGGGAAGGTCCGCTACCATTGCCCGCGGAGGATTCGCCTAGTGGCCTATGGCGCTCGCCTGGAACGCGGGTTGGGTTAATAGCCCTCAGGGGTTCAAATCCCCTATCCTCCGCACATGGTGGGGGTACGGCCGGTAGAGATACCGGCCGTACCCCACGCCGAAGCCCCACCACCGACTCGAGGAGGAGCATGCGGCGCTGGATCGCGGTCCTGTGGCACGCATCGTTCCTGATCCTTGCCGGTGTTCTGTACTTCTTCTTCGTTCTGCCCCGCTGGAATGAGCTGACCGGCGCCTGGTCGGAGACCCTCGGCACGGCGATGCGCATCGTGTGCGGCGTTCTGATCGGGCTGTCTGCGCTTCCCGTGGTGTTCACGTGGCTGCGCACCCGTAAGCCCGAGTACGGCACCCCCACGCTGGCGCTGACGCTGCGGGTGTGCTCGATCGCGTTGCAGGTCCTGGCAGGCGTGTTGATCGTCGGTGCGGCCATCAGCGAGATCTGGCTGAGCCTGGACAGTGCGGGAGCGTGGCTGTTCGGCATCTACGGCGCGGCCGCCGCACTTGCCCTGCTCGGTGCGTTCGCCTTCCATCTGGCCTACGTCGCCGAGCTGCCGCCGCCTCCGCCGAAGCCGCTCAAGCCGAAGTCGCCGAATCAGCGCCGGGGCCGTGGCAAGGCCGCCGAGTCCGAGCCCGAGTCCGAGAAGCTTGACGAGCCTGAAACCACTGAGGCTTCCGAGGCGACTGGGGACGATGCGTCCGTCGAGGCTGAAGAGGCCGAAGAGACCGTTGTTGCTGACGAGGCGACCGAAGTCGCCGACGGTAACGACAACGAGAACAACGCCGACAAGGTCACCGAGAAGGACTCCGACGAGTCCGATGCCAAACTGCGCAACCGCCGCCCGGCGGGCAAGTCATCGTCACGCCTGTTTCGCCGCTCACGCGGTGGGGTAGCCCTCGACGACTGACTCTGCACGGGCGAGCTTCGTCGACAGCTGGGCGTCTCACCGTCAGTATTGAGGCACAATCTCGGCCAGACAGGGGCGGCAAATGGGCAGGTCTTTCTCGCGATGGCGGCTAGCCGCCGGCATCGCGATCGTCGCGGCGGTATCGCTGACGGCACCTGGCCCCGCTCTCGCCGCGCCGGACGACCTCACCGGCGCGATCGCCGCCGCTGAGCCCTCGGTGGTACGCCTCGACACCAAGATCGACTATCAGCACGCCATCGGCACCGGGACCGGCGTCGTGATCGACCCGAACGGCATCGTCCTGACGAATTACCACGTCGTCGCTGGCGCCGACACCATCACCGGGGTCGTGCTGGGTCGGCCGTACATCGCCGACCTCGTCGGCTACAACCGGTCCCGTGACGTCGCCGTCCTCCAGCTTCGCGGCGCGAGCGGACTGCCGGCGGCGTCCATCGGGGACTCATCGTCACTCGCCGCCGGCGAGCCCGTCGTGGCACTCGGCAACGCCTACGGATCCGGCAGTCCCCTGACCCAGGAGGCCGGCAGCGTGACTGCCTTCGGCCAGACGATCAGCGCCAAGGACGAACTCACCGGCAGCTCGTCAGAGATGACCGGGCTCATCGAGTTCGCCGCCCCCGTTCGAGCGGGCGACTCGGGCGGTCCGTTGGTGAACGCCAGAGGCCAGGTGGTCGGCCTGACGACTGCAGCGACCGTGACCTTCCGCATGGGTCCCGGCGGCGCCGGTTTCGCCATCCCGATCAACGACGTCATGGCCGTGGCCGGCCAGATCCGCTCGGGCGCTGCGTCGGACACCGTGCACATCGGTCCCCCCACGCTGCTCGGGGTCGGAGTGGCCACGGGCGACCAGGACCCGTCGGTGCCCGGCGTCATCATCCGCGACGTCCTGCCTGGCGGGCCGGCTGCGCTGGCCGGGTTGAGCAACGGTGATGTCCTCATCAGCATCGACGGCTCGGGTCTGGACTCGGCGACGACCCTGACCAACGTGCTCGACCGGCACTACCCCGGCGACGTTGTCGACCTCGTGTGGATTGACCGCGAGGGGCGCCAGATGACGGGCAAAGCCCCGCTCAACGCCGGCTGATCACCGAACTTCCCGCAGTTTCCTGCGAGGGAATCGGCAACCACTTTTGACAACGCAAACGATTGACGGCGTCGTTGGCTGGCACCGATCCGTCAATCGATCCCTTCGGTCACAAACCCCTTCTCGTTCGTGCCATCGAAACGGTTCCGCGACGCCGACCGGTTGATCGGTCAAAAACCGGTGTCCAGCCAGGTACGGGACGCTTCGAGGGGCGCTCACTTCGCTCAGCTCGTTGTCGCCGGGATGCTCGCGCTCGATGCCGCCACGATGTGGCGGCCGTGTCACCCGCTGACCTTGGCTGCCGCAACCACGGCAGAGGAGACACCGCAAATCGATAGCCGCCAGCTAACTCCAAGGCTATAGCCAGCGAGTTTCCCAGCTTTGGGACCGTCGGGAAGACCTTGTTAGGGCCAGTGGCGAAGGTTACATTGACGGTCACCAGCTACCCCACAGCGACCGGAGGACTGCAGTGTTTCCGACCTGGAGTCTCGCCTACCTGGCGTGTTGGCTCGTGGCCACGGTCGTCGTTTTCGTGGCGGGCAACTGCCTCAGCGATCGCCGCCAGCCCGCCACGCACCCCCTGTCGCTCAGCGTCATCGCTGGCGCGGTGTGGCCGATGCTCGTCATCGGCGCCCTGGAACTCGCTGTGATGGCGCTGTACACGAAGGCCAGGGACGCGCGCGCCAACGCCGACGTGCCCGAGTTCTGGATGACGCGGGTACCGGTTGTCGGTGCCGTCACGCTGCGCTGAGCGCTAGTCACCCACCGGATTGCCGTCTTCGTCCCAGTTCGCAGCGACTTTCTTGCTCGGCTGGACCCGCGGCGGTTCGCCCGGCATCTTCGGGTAGCTCGGCGGATAAGGCATATCCCCCAGCCCGCGTTCCTCCTCGTCGGCCCTGACCATCTCCAGCAGCGGCTCTATCGAGTGCGCGACCGCGTCGATATCGGCCCACGGGTCGTCCCGGGTGGCGATCAGGTCCGGCACCGTCGCGATCGTGTAGTCGTCCGGATCGGCGCTGGCCAACTGCTGCCACGTCAACGGCATGGACACGGTGGCGATCGCGGTGCGCCGCACCGAGTAGGCCGACGCGAACGTGCGGTCGCGCGCGTTCTGGTTGTAGTCGATGAACATCCGCTTGCCGCGTTCCTCCTTCCACCACGACGTCGTGACCGCATCGGGCGCCCGCCGCTCGACCTCCCGAGCCAGCGCGATACCCGCCCGCCGCACCGCGATGAAGTCCCAGTCGGTCTTGATGCGCACGAACACGTGCACGCCGCGGCCTCCCGATGTCTTGGGGTAGCCGACAATGCCGAGCTCGTCCAGCACGGGTTTGAGGACGTCGACGGCGATCGCGCGGGCATCTGAGAAGTCGGTCCCGGGCTGCGGGTCGAGGTCGACGCGTAGCTCGTCGGGGTGTTCGGTGTCGGGACAGCGCACCTGCCAGGGGTGCAGTGTGATGGTGCCCATCTGCGCCGCCCAGGCGATGGCCGACGGATGGGTGACTTTGAGTGCGTCGGCCGTGCGGCCGGACGGGAATGTCACCGTGCACGTCTGAAGGTAGTCGGGATGCTTTGCGGGGACCCGCTTCTGGTAGATCTCCTCGCCGTCGATACCGTCGGGGAAGCGTTGCAGATGCACTGGGCGGTCCCGCAGCAGCCGAACCATCTGGTCCGCGACGGCGAGGTAGTACTCGAAAACCTTACCCTTGCTGCCCGCCGCGCCGAGATCGGGAAAGTAGATCTTGTCCGGGTTTGTCAATCGGACGGCCACTCCGTCTACATCGACTTCGGTTGCAGAACTTGCCATCTCATGACTCCAGTACGTCGAATAGGTCGTAGTTGAGCGGAACTTCGAGCTGGTCGAAGGTACAGCTGGACGGTTCTCGGTCGGGCCGCCAGCGCACGAACTTCACGGCGTGCCGGAATCGCCTGCCGTGCTCGCTGTTGCCCTCCATCTGGTCGTAGGCCACCTCAGCGACCAGCTCGGGCCGGATCGGGATCCACCGCTTGTCCGCGGCCGAGTTCCACCGACTGGGCTCACCGTCGCGCACCAGGTCCTCAGCCTCACGCAGGGGCTCGAGTTCGGCGAGCAGCTTGATCCGATCCTTCACACTGAATGACGCTGCGCCGCCGACCATCTGGAGTTCCCCGTCATCGCGATAGAGGCCCATAAGGACCGATCCGACACCCTCACCGCTCTTGTGGATCCGGTAGCCGATGGCGACGCAGTCGGCGTCGCGGGCGTGCTTGACCTTCACCATCTCGCGTTTGCCCGGCAGGTAGTGGCCATCGAGGCGCTTGGCGATGACGCCGTCCAGGCCCGCACCCTCGAAGCTGGTCAGCCAGTGGGCGCCGATCTCCGGGTCCTCGGTGGTGCCGGTGACGTGGCACCACTGTTTGTGCTGGACAGACGCCGACAGCGCTTCGCGACGCACCCGGAACGGTTCGTCCAGCAGCGAGCGGTCACCATCGGCCAGTGCGTCGAAACCGATGAAGTGCGCGGGTGTCTGTTCGGCGAGCATCCGCACGCGACTCTCGGCGGGGTGGATGCGTTGGCTCAGCGACTCCCAGTCCAGCCGGGTGCGCCCGTCGATCACGCGCGGCACCACCACCTCACCGTCCAGCACGCACCGCGGCGCGAGTTCGTCACGCAGCGAGTCGATCAGCTCCGGAAAGTAGCGGCCTAGATCCTTACCGCTGCGCGACAGCACCACCACCTCGTCGCCGTCGCGGAACACCAGCGCGCGGAAGCCGTCCCATTTGGGCTCATACGACCACACCCCGGGGTCGTCGGGCACCTTGGCCGCGGCCTTGGCGAGCATTGGGTCGACGGGTGGCTGCACGGGGAGATCCACAAAGTCCATCCTGGTTCATCGGTTGTCATGGATCTAGACCACCGCACCGCCGCAAACTCATCGCCGCTGGGCGCGTTAGCGGTCCGACGGCTCCGGCAGCATCCCGATGACGTCGAAGTCGTAGTGGTCAGCACGGGCGATATGCACCTGCTGACGTGAACGGCCCACGCCGAGGTGCACCGTCCCACGAGGTCCGTTGTAGCTCACTCCCCGGTTCTCGATCGCTGCGAGTATTTGATGCGAGTCGACGCTTTGGACGGTGTTGGCGCTCGCGGCTAGTGCCAGGATTCCCTCGTAACACGATTCCGCGGCGTTGTTCAAAGCTGGTGCGTGCGGGCCAAATCGATCCAGGTACGCGCCGGTGAAGTCCAGTGCCGACGACGTGGCAAGGCTGTTGAAGTACGCCGCGGCGACGTACAGGTTGCCCGTGGCCGAACCGCCCGATGCCAGGAGCATGTTCTCCTCCATCAGTGGCGAGAACCGCACCACGCGCTCTTGCATACCGTTGGCAGCGAACTGCCGATTGAACAGCACCGCGTCTCGTCCCACCAGCAGCATGATCACTGCGTCGGCGTTGCTCGTGTCCAGGTTGCGCAGGACGCCGGTGAAGTCGCGACAGCCGTAGCGCGCGTAGAACTCACCGACGACCTTCGAGTCGGACGCCTCCGCGTAGGCATGCACGGCCCGAGCGGTCCGCCGCGGCCACACGTAGTCCGAGCCCACGATGGCCCACCGACGCAATCCCAGATGCTCCCGCAGCCAGCTCAGCCCGGGGACCACCTGAACGGCTGGGGTCTCGCCCGAGCAGAGCACTGGCTCACCGGCGGCACCTTCGTGCAGCGATGTGTAGACGTAGGGGACATTCATCTGCGCCAGCAGCGGTGACATGTGCTGTCGAACCGAGGAGATGTGCCAACCGACCACCGCATGCACTGCGCCCAGCTGAACGCTCTGCAACGTGCGGTCGCAGAACTCCTCGACCGGAGCACCGGCGTCGAGTACCTCGATCTCCACTCGTCTGCCCAGAATGCCGTCGGTGGCGTTGAGCTGGGCCACGGCCAACTCGGCGACCGCCTCACAGGACGGGCCGAATATGCCTCCAGGTCCTTGAAGCGGGATCGCGAGGCCTATCCGAAAGGCATCCGTGTTCCAACCCACACTTCACCTCCTCTGGTCGACTTACCCCGCGGACATGTGTTCAAATGGAATTGATTGTGGAGTCTTGTTTCCCCGACTTCGATGCACGCCAAGCATCGCAGACTGGGCGCGGATCGGAGTATGGATCGTTCGATGTCGACAGAATTCGAGGAACTGGCCGCACTGCTGCTGGACCGCGCAGCGCGCCTCGAGCGGACCATCGGCGCCAGCTTGTCGGGCACCGGACTTGCGGTACCGCACTGGTTGATACTCGGGGCACTCCACCGCGCCACGGACGGGCTGACAATGACTGGCCTGGCTGACGTCGTCGGCCTGCCGGGCGCAACCCTTACCCGCAGCGTAGACCGGCTCGTCGATCAGGCGTTGCTACACCGAACCGTTGACTCGCTGGATCGTCGGCGGGTGCTCGTGCATCTGACCGAGCGCGGCCGGTCGAAGTATCAGGCCATCACTCCCCGGGTGAGCGAGACTATCGAAGCCGAGCTGTGCGATCTGGCCGCGTGGGAGCACCAGGCTCTCGCCGGCCTACTGGCCAAACGCAGCTGACAGAGCTGACTCCACACCTCCATCACGGCCTTTGCTGACAGCGCATCGCGCCGTCCGTTTCCCATTTCCTGCCCCAAGGCGGACAGTCCGTCTGCGCGAAACTTCGGGGTTGATTTATTTCCAAATGGAGATAACGTGGGCGCCGTCACATCCCGCGAACAGAGGAATGCACCATGGCCGAACCCACCGACTTCACGCGCTCGGGCGTATCCCGATTCCCCAACCGCGACCTCGGTGTCCAGCGCTTCTCCTGTGAGGTCGGCGTCCCCCTGGCCGAGCAGAAGCATCTCGGTCACAACCGCTGGCATCCCGATATCCCGCCCCTGATCGAGGTCGGTATCGGCGATGAACTCATTCTCGAGAGCGGCGGCTATGACGACTACCAGCTCAAGGACGTCGACGACGACGGCGACATCCACACGTTCGACCTGACCCGCACCCACCCGCTCACGGGCCCGGTCAGGGTGGACGGTGTCAAGGCCGGCGACCTGTTGGTGGTCGATATCCTTGACGTTCAGCCACTCTCGGGCATCGGCTACTCCAACATCCTGCCCGGCATGGGTGGGCCGCTGGCGGCATCCTTCCCGAACGGATTCAAGACCATTTGGGATCTGCACGGTCTCTTTGCCACGAGCCGCCAGATCCCCGGGGTGGAGATCCCGGCGATCAGTCACCCGGGCATCATCGGCGTCGCTCCCTCGCATGATCTGCTGCAGACCTGGAATGAGCGCGAAGACCCGTTCATCGCAGACGGTTTGGCCGCACCCCGCGCAGACGCCAGAGACACCGCCGTCCTTCGTGACCTCGAGGGCGACGAGTGGGCGCGCGTCGCCGAGACCGCCGCACGGACCATCCCGCCGCGGGAGAACGGCGGGAACATGGACATCAAGAACCTGTCGCGCGGTTCACGTGTCTACTTTCCAGTGTTCGTCGACGGGGCGTTGTTCTCGAGCGGAGACTTCCACTTCGCCGAGGGCGACGGCGAAATCACCTGGAACGCAATCGAGATGGACGGTGCCGGCTGGTACCGGTTCAACGTGATCAAGGACGGGATGGCCCGCTACGGCGTCCGGACCCCGATGTTCCGGCCGTCCCCGGTCGACCCGGACTTCGGCACCAGGTACATCTCGTTCACCGGCCTGTCGGCAGGTGGCCGTGAACAGAAATACCTCGACACCACCATGGCGGTAACACAGGTCGTCGAGCAGGCGATCGAGTACCTCGGGAAGTTCGGCTACACCCCCGAGCAGGCGTACACCATCATTTCGGTGGCGCCGTGTGAGATGCACGTCGGCGGCGTCGTCGACATTCCGAACGCGGCAGTCGTACTGAAGATCCCCCTGGACATCTTCGACAAGGACATCCTTCCCCACTAGCGGTAAGCCAAGGACAGCGCGACGCCGCCCGGCCGGGTTCTCCGGCCGGGCGGCATCCCGAGAGAAATCGAGGTCCCCGATGAGCAACATCGGACTGTTCTATGTGGGCGCCGTACTGATCGTGAACGGCGTCATGCTGTTGGGCTGGGTGAGCCCGCGCGGAGCCGCCCCGCTCAATCTCTTCGTCGGCCTGATGCAGGTTTTCACGCCGACCTATCTGGTCCTCACCGCCGGTGGCGACCCCGCCGTCATCCAAGCCGCAGCCGGCCTGTACCTGTTCGGCTTCACCTATCTGTGGGTCGGTATCAACGCGCTGTTCGACCTGCCAGGCCATGGCCTGGGTTGGTTCTCGCTCTTCGTCGCTGTGGCCGCAATCGCCTATGCCGCACAAAGTTTCGCTTCCGATGCCCCGGTCTTCGGGATCATCTGGCTCTCCTGGGCGGCGTTGTGGATGCTCTTCTTCCTGGTTCTGGGCCTGGAACGGACCGGACTGACCACGATGACCGGCACTGTCGCACTGGTCGAGGGCGTGCTCACCGCCGCACTGCCCGCCTGGCTCGCCATGGGTGGATCCCTACGCGAATCCTGGGCGGTCGCGCTCATCGGTGCGGGCGTGGGCGTGGCGCTGATGTTTGGTGTCGGCTGGGCAGTCCGTCACCTCAAGCCGGTTGCAATCCCCGCTCCCTAGAAGAGATCCGGCGTCACTGGCGGCGTATCGTCGAGAAATGCGCTCACCATTGGCGCCAGCACCGCGGACGCCCCGGAGAGCCCGATGTGGGACATCGCCGGCAGGACCACCAGGCGCGCGGCCGGAACTTTCTGCAGCACCCCCGACGCAGCCGCCTCCTCATCACCGCCACCGCGCAGCGCAAACATCGCCAACGCGTGTTCCAGCGTCACACCGTCCGCGTCACCGACGATGACCATCGTCGGAGCCGCGACCGAACGCATCTGTTCATCGCTGATGTCCTGGTCGTCAACGTTCAGGACCTTCATCTTCTCGACGTAGGCATCGAAGGCCTTGGCGTCCGGCGTGTGCGCCTTGAACGCCGACTCGACAGGCGTGCCGGCAAAGACGTCGGCGCTCAAGCCCCCGATGGACTCGAGCACCGACGGGTACCAGCCGTCCCTTCGGTAGGTCGCCGACATCGACACCAGCTTGCTGACCAGCGCCGGGTGCCGGATCGCGAGCTGCCATGCGACACCGCCACCCTGCGAGTAGCCCATCACGTCCGCGCGCTCGACCGACAGGTCCCGCAGCAGTGCCGCGGCGTCGTCGCCGAACTGCTCGTAGGACATCGCGCGCGAGGTGTCCGGGGTGCGGCCGTGTCCCTGCTGATCGAACACGATGACGGTGCGCTCGCCCGCGAAGGACTCCACCCACGACGTCATCGAGTCGGCGGCCATGAACGCGCCGGAAATCAGAAGTAGCGGAGGCGTTTTCGACGCGCCTAGTTCCCCGTACACCTCGTGATAGAGGTTCAGGCCGTTGATCGGTAGATGACCACTCTTTGTTGCGTCCATGTCAGTTGTGACCTCCAGTACGGGGCAATGTCATCGCGACCCGTCAGAATGAGTCGATGGACCTGCCCGTCATGCCGCCGGTCTCGCCGATGCTGGCGAAGTCGGTGCCCACCATCCCACCCGACGCCAGCTACGAGCCGAAGTGGGACGGGTTCCGGTCGATCTGCTTCCGCGACGGTGACGACGTCGAGTTCGGCAGCCGCAACGAGCGACCGCTGACACGCTACTTCCCCGAACTGGTCGCTGCGGCCACGGTCGAGCTGCCACGGCGCTGCGTCATCGACGGCGAGATCATCCTCCCGACCGCGCACGGCCTGGACTTCGAGGCGCTGCAGCAGCGCATCCATCCCGCCGACAGCCGCGTGCGGATGCTCGCCGAGAAGACGCCCGCGGCGTTCATCGCCTTCGACCTGCTGGCCCTCGGCGACGAGGACTTCACCGGCCGCCCGTTCGATGAGCGCCGCGCTGCGCTGGTCGCGGCGCTCGCCGACTCGGGTCCGGCGTTCCACGTGACGCCCGCGACCACTGACCTGGCCACCGCGCGGCGCTGGTTCTCCGAGTTCGAGGGTGCGGGTCTGGACGGTGTCATCGCCAAGCCGCTGTCCATCACCTACCAGCCCGACAAACGCGTCATGTTCAAGGTCAAGCACGCCCGGACCGCGGACTGTGTGGTCGCCGGCTACCGGGTGCACAAGTCGGGCGAGGACGCCATCGGGTCTCTGCTGCTCGGGTTGTTCACCGATGACGCTACGCTCGCCTCTGTCGGGGTCATAGGCGCCTTCCCGATGGCGACGCGGCGCCAGCTGTACACCGAGTTACAGTCGCTGGTAACGAGTTTCGATGACCATCCGTGGAATTGGGCCGCCCATGTCGCGGACCCCGCACCGCAGCGCAGTGCCGGGTCACGCTGGAACGCCGGCAAGGATCTGTCGTTCGTGCCGCTGCGGCCAGAACGCGTCGTCGAGGTCCGCTATGACCACATGGAGGGGCAGCGGTTCCGCCACACCGCGCAGTTCAACCGCTGGCGCCCTGACCGTGACCCTCGCTCGTGCACCTTCGCGCAACTAGAGCAGCCCGTCACGTTCGGCCTGGGCGACATCCTGCCCGGCCTCGGCTAAGTGGTCGGGGGTTTGTTCATCGCGCGTCGGACCTCGCGCCGCGGATCGGCGACCCAGGTGTCGACCAGAGCCCGAGCATCCTGTGCAGCGACCGGACCCCACCACTGGTCGTCCGGATGCACGACGACGACTGGGGCGTGGTTACACGGGAAGAGGCACCCGGTCTGCGTCACCAGTACGTCGTCGTCGCCGAGCCCACGTTCACGCAGCCGGTCGTCGATCGCCTCTGCGATGGATGCGGAGCCACGCGCGGTGCAACGCGGACCGCGGCACACCAGAACATGACGACCATGCCCGGGCACCTCCTCCCAGGCAGGCGACGACAGAGCGGCCTCACCACCTGTCACTGGCCGGTCTGCGACCGTGATCAAGAGCGAGTCCGGGTGCCGCCGGGCCCAGTCCCCGGCCACCCGCCGCAACCACGATCGTGCGGGCGCCGGGGCCCCCGCGGTGGGCGCGGACACCAGGTGCACCTCGGCACCGGGCTCGTTGGCTGCGAGATCGTCAAGCACCTCGATCAGGGTGGGTGTCCCCATCTGCAGGTAGGCGACGCGTGCGTCGGCATACTCGGCGATGAGCAGCAGGTCGGCGTCCCGCGACGGTGCGTCGACGCCCAATCCGACGAGGACGAGGCGGTGAGGGCGGGCAGTCATGATCTAGACCTGGAGTCTAGATCTGTGCGCCGGGTTCACGAATGCCGGGCCGCGAACAGGTGAATCAGCCCGCACGCCACCGCAAACCGCGGTCCGTGCACACCGTCGATATTGGCCCGCCCGACAACGACGGGCACGGCGCGCAGCGCCTCACCAACAGTGCGCAGCAGCTCGTCGTCGAGTGCGCCGCCACCGGCCAGTACCAGCGCGCTCGGCGGCTGCTCGAAGGCACGCATGCAGCGGGCAATGTTGGAGGCGACCGTCTCCTGTTTGACGGCCAGCCGCAGACTGCGCCACTCCTCGGCGGCCAGCTTGCTGGAGAACGGCACCAGACCTGCGTCACCTCGTGTGCAGAGCCTGCCGATCGCGTCGGCCGGCGCGGGTGAGCCCAGGAAGACGCGGCGGCCGTCCTCCTCGTGCGCGACGTGCGGGCCCTCCACCCTGATGGCGGGGCTCCGCTTCACGCGCTCGGCAAGCGCACGCGGGATGCCCAGTACCCGCGCCACGGCGACCGTGATGGTCTCCCCCGCCCCTGCCGCGACGACGGTTCGCTCGGCGCCGATCAGGTCGATGGTGCCGCCGCCGATATCGCACACCAGCGCGTCGGGAGGCAGCCCCGGTGTGGTGCGGGCGCCCCACGCCGCCGCCTCCGGCTCGGTACTCAGGGTGCGTGCGGGCCGGCCGGTCAACTCCGCCAATGTGATTGCGGCGTCGGAGACCTCGTCTGCCGACAGCATGGCCACGACCGTGCCCTGGGCGTCGACGACACCGCGGCGCAGCCACGCCCCACTGTCGATCGACGCGAGATCGGTGAAGAACGCATCCTCCACCGCGATGCCGTTAGCCGCGGCGGGAACCGAGCGCAGGCGGATGCGTTCGACGCAGCCCGGCGGCGCCAGCCGCAACACGGCGTGGGCCTGGGCGGGCGAGTATCGCACCGAGTCGCCGGCCATGCCGTCCGTGCCGTTTATGACACAGTCGACGTAGTCGTCGTCGGCCGTGGGCGCGGGCACCGGGCTGGTGCGCCGCGTGACGGCGATCGCCGAGGAATCGGCGAGTTCACGACAGAACTCCGCGATGTCGACGATGTCTTCGTGGCCCAGGTGCAGTGCCGCCGATAGTGCGATGGGATCGGCCATGGCGCGATAGGCGCGGCCCTCCTCGACGACCTCGACCGCGACCAACGCGCCGGGTTCCACACCGTCGACGTCTGTCTCGTCCACAACTGGAACATCGATGGGGATGCGGTTGCGGATCAGCACGGCGTCGTCCTGCGCGACGATCACGCCGGCCACCTGCCAGCCGCGGGCCACGGCGTCGGAGATGGCGCGTGCGGCCACCTCGAAATCCGTCGCCCCGTCCACGGATACGACGACCGGGCCGTCGTCCACGGCGCCGTCGAGATCGGCGAGCCGAACATGGTGGCCCACCCCGTACCCGGCGCCGGCCGGGGTGCTGGCGTCGGGCCTGCGCAGGTTTCGGACCGGAGAGCGCGGTGATGACGCCGGAGGGATTGGTGCGGTCGCCGTGTCAACCGGCCGCAGCGCCGACAGCAGCAGGTCCTCGGCGGCAACGCCTGCCTCGACCTCGAGCCGGTGCAGCAGTGCCGCCGCACCCTTGAGCGATTCGCGGGATCCCTTGCGGTCACGCGTGCGAGCCTGCCCGTGCGCAAGCGTGGTGACGGTACCGCCATCCACCCGCGCCAGGACGATCTCGGTGGTGTGATTGCCGACGTCGATCCCGGCGACGACGCCCGCGAACCGGTCCGGCACGCTCAACGCAACAGTCCCCGCCGGCCATAGACGTCGGCGGCCTGACGCACCAGCTCCGCGCACCGCGGTGCGCCACGTGCCTCAAGTGACGCGCGAAGTTCCTCGAGTTGCTCGGCGGTGGACCGGTACGGGCGCAGCGCCTCGTACAGCGCCATCACCTCTTCGTCATCGACAGTCGCCAATTCCGCTGCACGCAGGAAGTTCTCGGCGAGCTGCGGGTTCCCGTGCTGTTCCGCCACGGCGGCCTGATGTACCAGCGTCGCGGGATCCATCCGCAGGTCTGACAGGCCGAGCTTGCCGTCGACGGCGTTCTCGACGGTGAACCGTTCTACGTCGGGGCGAGCGAAGCGACGGGAAGTATCGTCGGCGCTCATGGCCGCCTCACCTCGACGGTGACGGGGGGCTGGCCCGGCTCACAGGCCTCCCGCTCAAGCGCGACGAGGGCGACCGCGCGGGCGTGGTAGCGCGCCGAGATCGACTCGTCGGTGCCGCCGGTGAGGATGGGGACCGGCGCCATACCCTTCGCGTGCCGCGCGGCGTTCTTGCCGAGTTCGCGGTACATCTTCGCCGTCAGCAGCGGTGCCACGCTGAACAGTTCGAGGTTGGCCAGCGGCGCGAGATCCCGCCGGTGAATCAGCGATGTGCCCTTGCCCTGCAACCCGATTCCGATACCGGAACCCGACAGCCGGGCAGCGGTCAGCCCGATCAGGCCGACGTCGATGGTGGACCGCACCCGCACCAGCCTGGGCACACAGCCCTCCTCCTCGAGACCGGCCGAGATCTGCCTCAGTACCTCGGACACGGTCAATCCACACAGCGTCAGCCACACGCTACGTCCCCACGCCGGGGACAGTCCGATGCACACTTCACGCGGGTCGCTGCCCTGGCGGGCGATCTCGACGTCGGTGACAATGACGTGGCCGTGATGCTCGGCCTGATCGGCGGTCAGCTCCGCGGCACTGCGGGCTTGGCGGACACCGTCGATCTCGGCGCGCCGTCGCTCGGACAGCGTGTAACCCGTTCCCGGCCCGGCGTAGTCGTTGGGATCGGTGACCTTGGACAGGACGCGGAACTCCTCGTCGAATATCGCGGAGGTCTGTAGCTGATCACCCTTGAGCCGCTCCCGGGTGAGCCGGGCGATCGCGTCAGCCTCAGCCTCGAACCCCGTGCGCTGCAATGAGGCGATGACGTCGAACACGGTGAGCGATCTGGCCTCGATCGAGGCGGCCGCCTCCGCGACGATCTTCGGATGCCCGGCCGAGAGGTCGCGGGAACCATTGGCCACCACCACTTCCTCCACCCGGGCGTCGTCGTAGTCGGCGAGGCCGAGGTCGCGGTACACCGCCTGTACGGCTTTGGCTCCGCGGCGCCTGACGGCCTCCAGATGCTCGGCCGAGACGGTGCGCAGGCCGCCGTCGGCACCCCAGTCCCGTTGCAGCACCAGGAAGTCGTCCATGTCATCGGAGTTGAAGTTCGACAGCGCGAAGGCGTTGTCGTAGCGCGGGATCGAGCCGAATCCGGAGAAGATGAAGTCCGCGCCGGCGAGCAGCACGGGCAGCGTGTGTGCGCTGCGGCGAATGTCGGATTCGGAGATCAGGTTGTCATTGCCGGCGCAGGACTCCAGATCCCGCATCATCACCATGAGGTTCTCGGCGAGTAGTTCCTTC
The DNA here is from genome assembly GCF_055419205.1 of Mycobacterium sp. IDUB_39. Taxonomy (NCBI): domain Bacteria; kingdom Bacillati; phylum Actinomycetota; class Actinomycetes; order Mycobacteriales; family Mycobacteriaceae; genus Mycobacterium; species Mycobacterium sp. IDUB_39. The sequence continues at coordinate 372,452 of NZ_JBVAXF010000005.1, read as the reverse complement.
ATGCCGTCGGGTACCGAGGCCACGACACCGACGCCGTCGATGCCGCCGTTCTGTACCCCCTGAGAGCCGAGTGCCCGGGCCAGCGAGACGCACCGCGACTCCAGATACAGGATCGAGCACCGCTCGGCCGCACCCATCAGCACCTCGGCGCCACCGCCGCTGGTGACCCGCATCTTCAGGCCACGCGAGGCGTAGGCGGAGGTGAGGATCGCCTTGCTGAACGGGGTGTCGTCACCGTCGACGAACACCTGCTCGGTGCCGTAGATGGAGATTGTCTCGGCATAGCTGGTCAGGCCGCGCATCCCCAGCCGCAGTTCCAGTGCCTCCTCGATCGCGCACTGGGCCATGGCGCCCGGCGTGCCGACCTGGCTGCCGATCAGCAGTGCGACCGCGTTGGACGGCGCGTCGCCGAGGACCGGCACCGTCGTCTCGACCTCACGGAACCCGTAGGCGACCGCACTGGCGGCGTCAGCGGCGATGAGCAGCGGGTCATCGAGCTGGTTGGTGACGTGGGCCTGGTTGCTCGGCGTCCGTCGGACGCGCATCTTGGCCATCGCCATCTGCATCTCGACAGGCGACATCGCGGCCATCACCCGGGCGAGCTTGGCGGGGGTGGTGCCGCCGATCAGCCGCACCACCTCCGCCCGCGACACGTTGACGTCGACGGCCATCCGGGCCAGCTCGACGTCATCGAGTGCCATCGCCTCGGCCGCGACCGTCAGGTCGATGCCGTAGCGGGCGATGAACTCGTCGATCACGTCGAACTCGGCGGCTGGCTTGCCGTCGAGTTCGAGAACCACCCCGTCGCCTATCACCAGCGACGGGGTGGGGTCGTTCTCAGAGTGCATGGCGACCAGTCCGAGTCCGACGTCCGGGACGCTGAACCCGTCGAGATTGACGGGTTTCGCGTCGAGGACCTTGAACCGCCCCAGCGGAGGCGCGGATTGCTCGGAGTCTGAGTCATCCATGCTGACGTACTCCTTTAGTCGCGAATCTCGTTCTCGTCGTAGACGATTCGACCGATCAGCTCGTAGCGCCGCGGATCGCGGAGCTTGAAGTACAGCGCCATGCTCGCACCGAAGATGAACAGTCCGATCACGATCCACGGGGTCAGCTTGAACAGCAGCGTGCCCGACGCCGCACCTGCCGCCGCGTCCTTGTGCTCCCACAGCAGGTACACCACGTACAGCATGCCAATGCCGCCCAGCCCTGGGGCGAGGAACGTCTTGAACCAGTGCGCGCTGGACGGGTGGTTCTTGTGGAAGTGGAAGTAGGCGATGACCGAGAAGGCGCACAGCGATTGCACGATCAGGATCGCCATCGTGCCGAGGATCGCCAGCAGCGTGTACATGTGCACGTACGGATCCATCCCCGCGAAGAAGAACGCGAGGATCAGCACCAACGCGATGCCGCTCTGCACGAACGACGCGATGTAGGGCGATCCGTGCTTGGGATGAGTCGCGCCGAGCGTCTTCTGCAGACCCTCCGACAGTCCCTCGCGGCCCAGTGCGTACAGGTAACGCGACGCACAGTTGTGGAATGCCATGCCACAGGCGAACGAACCCGTCACCAGCAGGATGTTGAACAGCGTGATAGCCCACTCGCCGTAGGTGCTGCGGACGGGGCCGAAGAAGATCTCCGACGAGGTGTCCGCGTTCTGCGCGAGATCGACCGCCTGTTGCGGCCCGGTGCCCGCGATCGCCATCCAGGACACGAAGACGTAGAAGATGCCGACGCCGAGGACGCTGAGCATCGTGGCGCGCGGGATGATCTTCTTCGGGTCCTTGGACTCCTCGCCGTACATGGCGGTGGACTCGAACCCGACCCATGACCAGAACGCGAAGAACAGACCGAGGCCGGCGCTGGCGCCCGCGATGGCAGCCGGGGTGAAGGCACCGATCGGGTTGAGGATCTCGCCGACCGCGAAGCCTTCGGGGCCGCCACCCTGGAACAGCACTGCAAACGCACCAAGGGACAGCATCACGATCTCGGTCACCAGGAACACGCCGAGCACCTTCGCCGTGAGGTTCACGTCGAAGTAGGTCAGGATCGCGTTGAGCGCCAGCATCAGCATGGCCGGCAGGATCCAGTGGATCTCGACGCCGAACTGTGACGACAGGAAGTTCTTGAAGAAGAACGAGAAGATGCCGATCAGTGAGGCCTCGAAGACGACATAGGCCATGGTGATCAACAGGCCACTGGCCATGCCAACCACACGACCCAGCCCGTGCGAGATGTAGCCGTAGAACGCACCGGTTGTGGTGATGTGCTTGGCCATCGTCGCGTAGCCGATGGCGAACAGGCCAAGCACGACGGTGGCGACGATGTAACCAGCGGGTGCGTGTGAACCATTTCCGAACCCGACGGCGATCGGCACGTTGCCGACCATGGCCGTGATGGGCGCGGCAGTGGCCACCGCCATGAAGATGACACCAAAGGTACCAACGGCGTTTCGCTTAAGCCGTTGGACGGGGTCACCTGTCTTGACGTCGCGTGATGCGACTTGATCGGTCATCTTATGTAGACACCTTCCAGGCGAACGGTAGGAAAACGGTGTGGCTCACGCGCGGGTGCCAGTGTGGCCCAGCCCACAGCCGAACCTCCGTATATTGGCACTACCAATTAGGGAGCGCAACCGCTAGCCGAAGATTCCTGATCCATTGACATTAATGGTCCAACCATTTTAGGGTGGTCGCCAACACCCCCTCAAGACATCCACGGCAGGGAGTTTCGTGTACGACTACGGCACGTTCTCGTTCGAGTCCAAGACACAGGTCCTGGAGCGGGCGAAGGAATACTGGAATCCGGATAAGACCCAGTTCTGGACAGACACTGGTGTCGACCTGGTCATCGACCGCCGGGAGGGCTACTTCCTGTGGGACATGAGCGGGCGACGCCTGATCGACATGCACCTCAACGGTGGCACCTACAACCTCGGCCACCGCAATCCTGAGGTGATGGCTGCGATCTCGGAGGGCATGCAGCACTTCGACATGGGCAATCACCACTTCCCGTCGGTCGCCCGCACGGCGTTGGCGCAGAAGCTGGTCGAGTCCTCACCGGCGTCAATCACCAAGGTGGCGTTCGGTTCCGGCGGCGGTGAGGCCATCGACATCGCACTCAAGAGCGCTCGCCACGCCACCCAGCGTCGCAAGATCGTCTCGATCGTGAAGGCCTATCACGGGCACACCGGTCTGGCGGTCGCCACCGGCGACGACCGTTTCGCCAAACTGTTCCTCTCCGACCGCCCGGACGAGTTCATCCAAGTACTCTTCGGTGACGTCGACGCGATGGAGCAGGCTCTGCGCGGACGCGACGTCGCGGCAGTGATCATGGAGACCATTCCCGCGACATACGGATTCCCGCTACCGCCACCGGGTTACCTCGAGGCTGTCAAGGACCTCTGCGTCCGCTACGACGCGCTCTACATCGCCGACGAGGTGCAGACAGGTCTGATGCGCACCGGGGAGATGTGGGCTATCACCAAGCACGGCATCGAACCCGACATCATGGTCTCGGGCAAGGGCCTGTCCGGCGGGATGTACCCGATCTCCGCCGTGATGCTCAGCGACCGGGCTGCCCAGTGGCTCGATCAAGACGGGTTCGGCCACATCTCGACCTTCGGTGGCGCCGAGCTCGGCTGCGTCGCGGCCATCAAGACCCTCGAGATCACCGGCCGACCCCAGGTCCGCTCATCGGTGCACTACATCGCCGACATCTTCGCCAAGGGGCTGGCCCGCATTCAAGCCGACTACCCCGACTGGTTCGTCGGCATCCGGCAGAACGGCGTCGTGATCGGCCTCGAGTTCGACCACCCCGAGGGCGCCAAGTTCGTCATGCGGGAACTGTACGAAAACGGAGTGTGGGCGATCTTCTCGACACTGGATCCCCGTGTGCTGCAATTCAAACCGGGCCTACTTCTGAGCCGCGACCTCTGCGAGGACGTGCTGGACCGCGTCGAGGTCTCCGTGGGTCGGGCACGGGCGGCGGCAACCGGACGGAGGAACTCATGAGCAGCATCGCAGCGGCAGGCCATCTACTCGAACGGGCGCGCTGGGCAGCCGGGGCATACGCCGAGTACGACCAGGCCGCCGTCAGCTCGATCGTGCAGGCGGTCGCCGACGCGGGCCACGCCGAGGCCGAGCGCTTCGCTGCCGCGGCCGTCGCCGAGACCGGGATGGGCGTCGTCGCCGACAAGGTGACCAAGAACCGGGCCTGTTCACGCGGCATCGTGGAGTACTACCGCGGTGAGGACTTCGTGTCACCCCGCGTAGACGCCGCCCGCAAGATCGTCGAGATCCCGCGCCCCGCGGGCGTGGTACTGGCGCTGACGCCAACCACGAATCCCGTGGCAACGGTGTACTTCAAGGTGATCCTGGCCCTGATGACCCGTAACGCCATCGTGGTGGCACCGCACCCGCGGGCCAGGCAGTGCTCGATCGACGCCGTCCGGATTCTGGCCGAGGCCGCGGTGGCCGCCGGCGCACCCGACGGCATCGTCTCGGTGGTCGAGGAGCCCTCGATCCCGCTGATCGAGGCGCTCATGGCCGACGAGCGCACCGACGTCATCGTCGCCACCGGCGGCACCGGCGTCGTGCGGGCCGCGTACTCATCGGGCAATCCTGCCCTCGGCGTCGGGCCGGGTAACGTCCCGGTCTTCGTCGACGCCAGCGCCGATGTGGAGGCCGCGGCTCGGCGGATCGTCGACAGCAAGGCGTTCGACAACTCCGTGCTGTGCACCAACGAGTCGGTTCTCATCGCCGAGGATTCCATTGCGGCCAAGCTCAGTTCGGCGCTGACCCGCAACGGCGCGCACATCCTCGACGCCGATGCCGCGACACGGCTTCGCGCGTACATGTTCCCCGACGGACACCTCAACACCGACGTGGTGGGACGTTCCGCGGCGTGGATCGCAGAGCAGGCCGGGCTGCGTGTCACCGCCAAGACCCGCCTGCTCGTCGCGCCGTTCACCGACGTCATCACCGAGGAGGTGCTGACGCACGAGAAGCTCTGCCCGGTCATCGGCATGACGACCGTTGCGGACGCGGCACGCGGCATCCGTGCCGCTCGGGCCGTGGTGCGCATCGCCGGTGCGGGACACTCGGCGGCCATTCACAGCGAGAACCCGCGTGTGATCACCGAATTCGCCGCGCAGGTGCCCGTGCTGCGGGTGTCGGTCAACGTCGGTAACAGCACCGGTTCCTCCGGCCTGGAGACCAACCTCGCGCCGTCGATGACGATCGGCACAGGGTTCGTCGGCCGCAGTTCGATCGGTGAGAACCTGCAGCCGCACAACCTGATGAACTGGGCGCGGATCGCCTACAACGCCGACGCGGGCGTGCGGATGCCAGAATTCGCGGGCATCGCGCCGTGGCATTCGCCTGCCGGTCCCGTGCCGGCCTACCCGCTGGCGTCCAACGACTCCGGCGGCCAGATCATCGCCACCCGCACTCCGAACACCGCGCCCCTGCGCACCGCCGATCCCGGCATCGATGCACTGCGCGCCGAACTACGCGCGCTCGTCGTCGAAGAACTCGCTCAACTCATCAAGAGGTGACCCGTGGCTGAACTGCGTTCCTTCATCTTCATCGATCGTCTACAACCCCAGACGATGTCGTATCTGGGCACCTGGATCAAGGGTGCTCTGCCGCGTGCCGACTCGGCCGCCCAGATCATCGAGGTGGCACCGGGCCTGGACATCGAGGGCATCACCGACGTGGCGCTCAAGCACGCCGAGGTCAAGGCCGGTGTGCTCGTCGTCGAGCGGCAGTTCGGGTACCTCGAGTTCCACGGTGAGACCGGTGCCGTCAAGGCCGCCGCCGACGCCGCGCTCGCCGAACTCGGCGACGCCGGGGACTCGGCAATCAGCCCGACGATCCTGGCCTCACGCATCATCTCCAGCATCGACCAGCAGCACGCGTTCCTGATCAACCGCAACAAGATCGGGTCAATGGTGCTGGCGGGTGAGACGCTGTACGTACTCGAGGTCTCGCCCGCGTCCTACGCCATCCTGGCCACCAACGAGGCCGAGAAGGCCGCCGACATCAAGGTCGTCGACTTCCGGATGATCGGCGCCACCGGACGGGTCTATCTGTCGGGCTCGGAAGCCGATGTGCGACAGGCCGCCGAGGCTGCCGAGGATGCACTGCGCCGGAGTGCGGTGTGACAGGCATCGATCGCGACCAACTGCGCCTCCTGGTCCGCGAGGTGGTGCGCGAGGCCGTCGGCGACCTGAAGCCGAAGGTGTCCAAGGCGGTCACCCCGCCGCCCGCCGCGCCGACCGCGGTACCCCCCAAACCGACCGGCCCAACCCCGACCGGTCCGTTGGCCGCCGATGAGAGGTCCCGCGCGGACACCGTCAGCATCCGCTCCGACGCGGATCTCGACGCATTCGTACGTAACCTGTTGCGGCTCTATGAGAATCCCAAGACCCGCGCGGACCTGCGCAACGGCCGGCTGACATTCCGGCTGGCCGGTGCGACGCGCAGCCCCGGCGGAACCACCCGACGTTTCGATCGCGGCGCCGTCACGGAACGGACCGTTGCCGAACTCGCCGAGTCCGGCGCGACCCTGGTGCTCGGCCCGCGGGCCGTACTCACCCCGCTGGCCCGGGAACGCGCTCGTGCGCTCGGGCTGACGATTGAGAAGGAGCGAAAGTGATGGCCGCGACGGAGGAGCAAAAATGATAAAAGCGACGGTCACCGGCCAGGTGTGGTCAACGCGACGGGTCGAGGGTGTGCCCGCGGGTGCGTTCCTCGAAGTCGAGGTCGACGGTTCCAACTCGCGGCTCATCGCGTTCGACGTCCTCGGCAGCGGTGTGGGCGAACAGGTCCTCATCGCACAGGGCTCGGTGGCATCCAGCTGGTTCACCGGCACCCCACCGCCCGTCGATGCGCTCATCATCGGCTCCATCGATCCAACCGAATAAGCAGTTCAGACAAACCCCGATAAGAAGGAGAATCATCATGGCAAGCAACGCGATCGGAATGATCGAGACCAAGGGCTTCGTCGCCGCACTGGCAGCAGCCGATGCAATGGTCAAGGCCGCCAACGTGACGATCACCGATCGTCAGCAGGTGGGCGATGGACTGGTGGCCGTCATCGTCACCGGTGAGGTCGGCGCGGTCAAGGCCGCCACCGAGGCCGGTGCCGAATCCGCCTCCCAGGTGGGCGAACTGATCAGCGTGCATGTCATCCCGCGGCCGCACACTGAACTCGGCGCGCACTTCTCCGTCGCCGCTCAGTAGCAGCCACGATGGCCAAAACCGACGCCATGACCATGACGGGGACGCGAACCGATATTCGCGTCTACCTCCTGGTCGAGGATCTTCAGCAGCAGTTCGCGGCATACCTGGGCACGCCGACGCGGGCCCGGGGGTACCCGCCGTACGCCGGCGAGCACGCCTTGATCGTTGAGGTGTCCCCCGCCTTGGCGATCGAGCGCGTGATCGACCTCGCGCTGCGGGAGGTTCCTGGAATCCAGCCCGGAATCCTGTACGTGGAGCGGCAGTTCGGTGTGCTGGAGATCCACTCGGCAAACCTCGCCGATGTTCGGCGAGCAGGCGAGGCCATTCTCTCCGGCACTGGGAACTCTGCGGCCGACCAGTTGCGACCGCGGGTGCTGTACCACGACATAATCGAGGACATCACCGACCAGCACGCGGTGATCATCAACCGCAACCGTCAGGGATCAATGGTGCTCCCGGGACAGTCGCTGCTGGTCTACGAGATGACGCCTGCGCTGTTCGCAGCGGTGGCGGCCAACGAGGCCGAACGCGTCGCACCGGGGCTCACGCTGGTGGACGTGCAGATGATCGGTGCCGCAGGCAGGCTGTACATCGGCGGAAGTACCAAGGACGTGACGATGGCAAGGGATCGAATCACTGAGGTGTTGGCGGGTATCGAAGGGCGCGACCACTGATGGGTGAGCCCGGGGATGCTGCGTTTGTCGGCGACGACGTCGAGGTCGCCGAACTCGCCCTGCGCTCATTCGACATCGCGCCCGACTCGACACTGCGGCTACTGAATCTCTCCGAGAACGCGACGTACGCAGTCGATGACGCGGGGACCGGAAAGCGGTCGATCCTGCGGGTACACCGCAGGGACTACCACAAGCAGCACGAGATCGAGTCCGAACTCGAGTGGCTTGACGCCCTTCGCCGCGACAGTGATGTCACGGTGCCGGTGGTCCTGCCCGCGCGCGATGGCAGGCGCGTCGTGACGGTCGAGCACGACGGTGTGGCACGCCACGTCGTTCACTTCAACATGGTGGACGGAGCGGAACCCGCTGAGGAGTCCCTCACGGTCGACGACTTCCGCACGTTGGGCCGCATCACCGCAGCCCTTCACGACCATTCCCGGGAGTGGTCGCGCCCGTCCGGTTTCGGCAGGTTCGCCTGGGACTGGGAGCACAGCCTGGGCAACCAGCCCCGGTGGGGCCGCTGGCAGGACGCCATCGGCGTCGGCGCGTCGGAGGCCGCGGTTCTCGACCGGGCTCAGCGGCTCCTGCAGCAGCGGCTGGCCGACTACGGCAACAGTCAGGACACCTTCGGCCTCATCCACGCCGACCTGCGCTTGGCGAACCTGCTGGTCGACGGCGATGCCATCACGGTGATCGACTTCGACGACTGCGGCTTTGGCTGGTACTTCTACGATTTCGGTACCGCGGTGTCGTTCTTCGAGGACGATCCCGCAGTACCGGAGTGGCAGGACGCGTGGGTCACGGGCTACCGGAGCCGGCGTCCGCTCCCTACCGCTGACGAGGAGATGCTGTCATCCTTCGTGCTGCTGCGCCGGCTACTGCTGCTGGCGTGGATGGGCACCCACAGTCACTCCAAGGAATCTCAGGCCATCTCGGTCACCTACGCGGAGGGCAGTTGTGCGCTTGCCGAGCGCTACCTCACCTCCAACGGCCTGCATCTGACCCCCTAGCCGTCCCGGCAATCAAAAGATCACCACCGAAAGGCCAATGACATGTTCACATCCCTGCAGGGCCGAACCGCCGTCGTCACCGGCGGAAGCAAGGGCATCGGCCGTGGGATTGCCGAGACGTTCGCGAACGCGGGCGTGAACGTCGTGCTCACCGGCCGCACGCAGAGTGACATCGAGGCCGCGGTCGCAGACCTCGCGGGCAGGCCCGGCGCGGTGAGCGGCGTGGCCGCCGACGTGACGAGCCCCGACGACTGTCGCCACGCCGTAGACACCGCGGTGAAACGGCATGGCGGGCTGGACATCGTCTGCGCCAATGCGGGCATCTTCCCGTCGGGACGGCTCGAGGACCTCACACCCGAGGACATCGAGCAGGTGATCGGGGTGAACTTCAAGGGCACCGTGTACATCGTGCAGGCCGCTCTGGCCGCGTTGACGGAAAGCGGACACGGCCGGGTGATCATCACCTCGTCGATCACGGGACCCATCACCGGCTACCCCGGGTGGTCGCACTACGGTGCCAGCAAGGCGGCGCAACTGGGATTCCTGCGCACCGCAGCAATGGAGCTCGCGCCCCGCAAGATCACGGTCAACGCCGTCCTGCCGGGCAACATCGTGACCGAGGGTCTCGTCGAAATGGGCCAGAACTACATGGACCAAATGGCTGCCGCCATCCCCGCCGGACGACTCGGCAGCGTCGCGGACATCGGGAATGCCGCGCTGTTCTTCGCCACCGACGAGGCGTCCTATGTCACCGGCCAATCCTTGGTCGTCGACGGTGGCCAGATCCTTCCCGAGTCGCAAGAGGCGCTCGCCGAGATCTAGCGGTCCTGGTCCCAACGGCCACCGGCGTCCCCTAGAATTGGTCGTACCAAATTTTTCGGCCAGGAGGTACCGGTGTCAACGCCAACCGAGGAACTACGGCGCCGGATCGTTGCCGATATCAATGCGGGCACGCCCGGCACCAAGCTCGGCAGCGAACGCGAACTGGCGGAGCGATACGGCACCAGCCGGTCCAGCCTGCGCCAGGTGCTGGCGGCGCTCGAGGAGGCGGGGCTCGTCGACCGGGCCATCGGCCGGGCCGGTGGCATCTTCATCAGCCACGCGCAGGTACAGCGCAGCCTCTCCGATGTCGTCGGCGTCCCTGCGTTCCTCGCCAACCAGGGCTATGTCGCCGGAACTCGCGTGCTGTCCACCAAGATCACCGGCCCCGACCGCACCACACAGCAGGCCCTGCACATCGGCCCTGACGACTTCGTTGTTGAGATTCAGCGCGTGCGCCTCGCCGACGGGTCCCCGATATCGCTGGAGTTGGCGCAGTTTCCCGCCGACGTCTTTCCTGGCCTGCTCGAACAACAGCTCGGCGGCTCGATCTACGAAGTTCTGGAGAGCCAGTACGGTCTGGTCACCGCCCGCGCGGACGAGCGCATCGAGGCGGTCAATGCCACCGCTGAGGAATCGACACTGCTTGGCGTCAATCCGAAGTCGGCGCTGCTGCTCATCACTCGCATCACGTACGACCAGCACGGCACGCCGTGCGAGTTCTCCCGCGACCTGTTCCGCGGTGACCGCACGCGGCTGGCCGTGACGGTGCATGGCCGCGGCCTGGGTGCGCAGTCAACCATCGACACCGCCTCGGTGGCGCTGCAGAGCCAGGCCGCCGAGACCAAGGCCAGCTGACCGATCCCTTGACCTCAAGCAAAGTTGAGGTTGCATGGTGGTCTCCAAGAGACACACCACCAAGGAGGATCCCCATGCGCCCGATTCGTTCTGATCTCTGGGAAACCCAGGTAGACAGCCCCTTTCCCGGTCTGACCACACACGCCTACCTGTGGACCGGCGGGCCTGAGGGCAACGTGCTGTTCTACAGCACCATGACCGACACCGAGCACGACCACATCGCCGAACTCGGTGGCGTTGCCCACCACTACCTTTCGCACCGCGACGAGGCGGGGCCGATGCTGGCGCGGGTGGCCGAACGCTTCGGTGCGCGCCTACACGCGCCCGTCGCCGAACTCGTCGAGATCGGCCAGCACGCGCACGTCGACGTGCCGTTGGCCACCCGTCACGTCGACGGTAACGGCATCGAGGTGATCCCGACGCCCGGGCACTCGCCGGGCAGCACCTGCTATCTGGTGCCCGGAGCCAACGGCAGGCAGTACCTGTTCACCGGCGACACGATGTTCGTCGGCGACGACGGCACCTGGGCAGCCGGGTACATCCCGCCGAGCAGCGACGCCGAGTCACTCGCCGACAGCCTTCAGGTGCTGGCCACGCTTCGGCCCGACCTGGTGATCTCCAGCGCGTTCGCGAGCGACACCGCAGTCCACGTCTCGTCCGGGTCGCAGTGGTCGGACAGCGTCGCACAGGCCCGGTCCAAGCTCTCCGACGCGGTCGCGTGCGCGTAGGCCGCTAGATTGCGAGCATGACTCCCGCCGGCCGGTACGCGCCAAGCCCGTCGGCCGACCTGCACGTCGGCAACCTACGGACAGCGATCCTGGCGTGGCTTTTCGCGCGGTCGACGGGCCGACGGTTCCTCCTGCGGGTGGAGGACCTCGATGACCGTACGTCCGCCGACATCGCGCAACGCCAGATCGCCGATCTGGCCGCCATCGGCGTGACGTGGGACGGGGACGTCGAGTTCCAGACGGCACACGAGGACCGCTACGACACCGTGGTCGAGGATCTGACCGCCCGCGGCCTGACATTCGAATGCTTCTGCAGCAGAAGGGATATCCTCGCCGCGCCCCGCGCACCGCATGCGCCGCAGGGAGCCTATCCGGGCACATGCCGGAACCTGACCGCCGCCGAGCGTGCCGAGCGCGTCGCTGCGGGCCGTCCTCCCGCGCTGCGGCTGCGCTCGGAGCTCACGACGTTCACCGTGACCGACCTCCTGCACGGGCCCCACACCGGCGTGGTCGACGACTTCGTGCTCCGTCGCGGTGACGGCGTGACCGCCTACAACCTGGCTGTCGTCGTCGACGACGCCGCGGGAGGAGTCGATCAGGTGGTGCGCGGTGACGACCTGCTGTCGTCATCGCCCCGACAGGCCTACCTGGCATCACTGCTTGGCCACGTGCCGCCGACGTACGCGCACGTGCCTCTGGTGCTCGGCGCGGGGGGCAAGCGGTTGGCCAAGCGTGACGGCGCGGTGAGCCTGGCCGAGATCGGCGTTCCGACGGCACTCGCGCAGATCTCCGAGTCGCTGGGCTGGCACGCGAGGACCGTCGAGGGCATGCTCGCCGAGTTCGACCCCGCCCGGTTGCCCCGTGAGCCGTGGGTATACCGACCCACATGAGCAGAACACTGTGCCCACCACCCCGCGCTTGTTAGCGTCCGCCAGTGCGGAAGATACGAAGAGCACTGCTTCCAGTCCTGCTGATCGCGGCCGTGCTGCTGACCGCAGCCTGCGGTTCAGGCGCCAATGACTCGATCAAGTCGTCCGGGGTGCTGCGCGTCGGCACCGAGGGCACGTACGCGCCGTTCAGCTTCCACGACCCCGCCACCGGCGAGCTGGCCGGCTATGACGTCGACGTCGCCCGTGCGGTCGGTGAGAAGCTCGGGGTGCGTGTCCAATTCGTCGAGACACCATGGGATTCCATCTTCGCGGCACTCGAGGCCGACCGCTTCGACGTGGTGGCCAACGAGGTCACCATCAGCGCCGAACGCCAGGCCAAGTACGACCTGTCGGAGCCGTACTCGGTGGCCGAGGGCGTCATCGTCACCCGCGCCGACGACGACTCCATCACCTCGCTGGCCGATCTGAGGGGCAAGACGGCGGCACAGTCCACCACCAGCAACTGGGCGCAGGTCGCCCGCGACGCCGGGGCGCGGGTCGAGGCGGTGGAGGGCTTCACCCAGGCGATCACCCTGCTCAACCAGGGCCGTGTCGACGCCACGGTCAACGACAGCATCGCGGTCTACGCCTACCTCGCCGAGACCAACGACACGTCGGTCAAGATCGCCGCCCAGACCGGCGAGCGGAGTGAGCAGGGCTTCGCCGCCCGCAAGGACAGCGGCCTGCTGCCCGAACTCAACACCGCTCTCGACGCGCTCAGGGCTGACGGCACACTGGCCACCATCTCGGAGAAGTACCTGAAGGTCAACGCCTCTGGTACCCCGACGGCCGGCGAGGAGGTCAAGTCGCCACGCTCGACGTGGAAGTTGATCGCCGACAACCTCCTGCCCCTGGCCAAGGCGGCGATCACCATGACGATCCCGCTGACGATCATCAGCTTCGTGCTGGGTCTGATCATCGCGCTGGCGGTCGCATTGGCGCGGCTGTCGCCGAACGTGCTGCTGTCCAATCTCGCCCGCTTCTACATCTCGATCATTCGCGGCACACCCCTGCTGGTGCAGCTGTTCATCGTGTTCTTCGCGCTGCCCGCGTTCGGGGTGACGATTGATCCGTTCCCCGCGGCGGTGATCGCGTTCAGCCTCAATGTCGGCGGCTACGCGGCGGAGATCATCCGCTCGGCGATCCTGAGCGTCCCGAAGGGCCAGTGGGAGGCGGCCGAGACCATCGGCCACAACTACGCCGGTGCGCTACGCCGCATCATTCTTCCGCAGGCCGCCAGGGTCGCCGTCCCGCCGCTGTCGAACACGCTGATCTCACTGGTCAAGGACACGTCGCTGGCGTCGACGATCCTGGTGACCGAACTTCTGCGGACGGCACAGATCGCCGCGGCGCCGACGTTCGAGTTCTTCGCCCTCTACGGCACGGCCGCGGTGTACTACTGGGTGATCTGCCTGGTGTTGTCGTTCGGCCAGAACCGCCTGGAACGTCGACTGGAAAGGCACGTGGCGCGATGACGGAAGAAGCACCGAAGGTCGAGTACCGGGTCACCGCCGAGGGCATCGAGAAGGCCTTCGGCGACAACAAGGTGCTCAAGGGAGTGTCGTTCACCGTGGAGCGGGGCACGGCGACCGCGATCATCGGCCCGTCGGGGTCGGGCAAGACGACGCTGCTGCGCGCACTCAACGCGCTCGACCGGCCCGACGCCGGAGTGATCCGGGTGGACGACATCGAGATCGACTTCTCCAAGCCAGTGTCCAAACCCGAGGTGCGCAGGTTTCAGTCGCGCAGCGGCTTCGTGTTCCAGGGACACAACCTGTTCCCGCACAAGACCGTGCTGGAGAACATCATCGAGGGACCGCTCATCGTGCAGAAGCGGCCGAAGGACGAGGTCGTCGAGGAGGCCGTCAAACTCCTCGACCAGGTCGGTCTGGCCGCGAAGAGAGATCAGTACCCGTATCAGCTCTCCGGCGGGCAGCAGCAGCGCGTCGGTATCGCGCGGGCGCTGGCGCTCAAGCCGAAACTGGTGCTGTTCGATGAGCCCACGTCGTCGCTGGACCCCGAGCTGGTCGGCGAAGTGCTCTCGGTCATCAAGGATCTGGCGGTTGAGGGCTGGACGATGGTGATCGTCACGCATGAGATCCAGTTCGCCAGGCAGGTGTCCAATCAGGTGCTGTTCACCGACCGCGGCGTGGTGCTGGAGAGGGGCTCACCGGACGAGGTGATCGGGAATCCGAAGGAGGAGCGCACCCGCCAGTTCCTGCAACGCATCCTCAATCCGCTGTAGCCCATTTCCCCCACCGCGCGTCGGTTACCGGCGATGCTGTGGGCATGTCACGCAACATGCAAGCCGACGTCGTCATCGTCGGGGCGGGCCTGTCGGGCATGATCGCCGCCCGAACGGTGCTCGCGGCCGGCCTCACGCCCCTGGTCCTGGAGGCCGACACCCGCGTCGGCGGACGAATTCTCACCGAGGAGGTGGCTCCGGGGTTGCCGGTGGAGATCGGGGCGCAGTGGATCGGTGACACCCACGAGCGCATGTTCGCGCTGGCGGCCGACCTCGGTGTCGAGACGTTCCCTCAGTACGACGAGGGTGAGACGTCCTACGACCTGGTGGGCTCTGGTGTGCTGCGCGAGAACGAGTTTCACGCCAGATACGCCGACGAGCTAGGCGATCTCGAGCGTGTGCTCCGTCTGCTCGACGAGCTGGCCGCCGAGGTTCCCGTCGACGCGCCGTGGCTGGCGCCGCGCGCCGCCGAATGGGACGCGATCACGGCGGGCGCCTGGTATGACGCCCAGGGTCTCTCCGTCGTGGCGCGCACCCTGTTGGAGATCTGCACGGTCGGGATCCTCGCGGTGCCCACTGTCGAGGTGTCGTTGCTGCATCTGCTGTTCACCATTCAGACGTGCGGCGTGACCTCCGAACTCTTCGCCGAGTCCGAGGGCGGCGCCCAGACCACCCGGTTCGTCGGTGGCACCAGCGAGATTCCGCGTCGGCTGGCCGCACTGATCGCCGACCACATCGTGCTCGAGGCGCCCGTGCTGTTGATCGAGCACACCTCCGACAGCGTCACCGTGCACTGTCGCGGCGGCATCACGGCACGCGGGCGTCGGGTCATCGTCGCGGTCTCACCGACGCTGGCCGGCCGCATCATGTACGACCCGCCCCTGTCCGGCGTTCGCGACCAGCTCACCCAGCGCATGCCGAACGGATCGTCGATGAAGGCGTTCTTCGTCTACGACGAACCCTTCTGGCGCGCAGACGGTCTCAACGGCCAGCTCATCTCCGACATCGGCCCGGCACGGATGTCGAATGACACCTGCATCCCCGGCGACGACCACGGTGTGCTGCTGCTGTTCCTGGAGGGGCAGCAGGCCCGTACCTTCGGGCGCATGCCGACCGACGAGCGCCGCAGCGCGCTGACCGCGGAGTTGGTGCGGCACTACGGCGACAGGGCCGCGCATCCGGAGTTCTACGTCGACGGCGAGTGGTCGGATCGGCAGTGGACGCGCGGCTGCTACAACGCGAACCTCGGCCCGCTGGTGTGGACCACCTACGGTGCGGCCCTGGCGGCGCCGATCGGCCCGATCCATTGGGCGTCAACCGATACCGCCACCTACTGGAGCGCCTACATGGAGGGTGCGGTCGAGGCGGGTGAGCGTGCCGCCCGCGCGGTCATCGCCGAACTCAATCCCTGAGTGCCGCCCGCAGTTCGTCACGGAACTGCGGATGTGCGATCGCCGCAAGCGCCTCACCGCGCTCGCGGACGGTCCTGCCCTCGAGTTCGGCGACACCGTACTCGGTGATGATCACATCGACATGGTGGCGTGGCGTCGTGATCACCGCGCCGGGTCCGAAGGAACCCACGATGCGTGACTGCAGTCCGTCGTCATGGGAGAACGTCGAGGGTAGACATATCAGCGAGCGGTCGGACAGCTCGAGCCCGGCGCCTGCCACGAAGTCCTCGGCACCGCCGACCCCGCTGAACTGCTTGCCGTTGATCGTGTCGGCGACGACCTGACCCTGGAGGTCAATCGAGAGTGCACCGTTGATGGAGATCATGTGGTTGTTGGCGGCGATCACCTCCGGTGCGTTGACGATCTCAACGGGCAGGAACGCCACCTCGAAGTTCCCGTCCAGCCACGCGTACAGCTCGGTGGAGCCGAACGCGAACGTCGTCACACTCACACCGTCGTACTGCCCCTTGGCGGTATTGCTGATCTTGCCCGCACGATGCAACCGCATGCAGCCGTCGGTGAACATCTCGCTGTGTAGCCCATAGTCGCCGCCGTCACCCTCGGCCAGCAGCGTGGCGATCTGGTTGGGAATCGAGCCGATCCCCGTCTGCAGCGTCGCGCCGGAGGGGATGAAGTCAACGGCGTGCCGCGCGATCGCCTGGTCGACGTCGGTGGGCGGCGCGTCACCGCCAGGCAGCGCGAGCGGTGCGTCAGTCGAGTGCACGAGGATGTCGATATCGTCGACGTGCACCGCATGGCGATATTCACTCCCGGGTCGCTCCGCTCCTGCCCTCCGATGCGCGCCCAACCCGAAAGTCGTTGGGTAGGAATCCGATACCTCGACGATGAGCAGCCGGTCGGGATCGGCACCCGCGCTGCGCAGCTCGCCGATCGTGCCACCTGCGTGCAACGACAGGGAGCACCAGCCGTCGGCGTCGGGCGGCGCTGCGACGGTCGTCATCACGCGCGGCGCCTGACGCTGCAACAGCGGTCCGAAGCGTCGGAAGTCCGCGGGCGTGAACTCGATATCGGCTCCGGCGGCCAGCAGCGCCCGCTCGAGCGGACCGAAGAATCCCGACAGGTAGTGCACCCCGGGTCGAGTGAACAGCTCGGTGCCCACCGCGAGCAGTGCGCCGTACACGCGCAGGTCCGTCCAGTCCTCACGCTCGCCGAGCGCACGCATGAACGCCGGCGGCTGACCCGGCCCGAGCGGTATCCCCAGCGTGTCCTCGGATCCGAGCAGTGCGGCGGCCTGCTCGGCGGTCAGCTCCTCTGGCATGGCGCGACCCTATCTCTCCCCGTGATTTCGGCGCGCTTTCGTTCGCTGAGCGACGGAAAACGCGCCGAAATCGCTAGACGGTGACCGGCAGTGAGGCCAGCCCGCGCAGCGTCAGGTTGGGCTTGTAGACCGCCTCACCGGCGATGCGCGCGTTCGGGAAGCGGGTCGTCACTGCCGACAGCGCCGCCGAGGCCTCCAGCCGGGCCAGTGGGGCACCGAGACAGAAGTGCCGCCCCTTGCCGAAGCCCAGGTGTCGAATGGTCGCTCGGCCGGGGTCGAACTCATCTGGCCGCTCGGCCACCGCGGGATCGCGGTGAGAGGCGGCGATCAGCAGCAGCATGCTGTCGCCCTTCGGAATGGAAAAGTCCCCGATCGTCATATCCTCGCTGGCGATTCGCATGACGAGCTGCACCGGAGGGTCATACCGCATCGTCTCCTCGACCACCGCCCCCGCCCGGCTCGGGTCGTCCGCGAGTGCACACCACAGCGACGGTTCCTGCAGCATCGCCAGCATGGCATTCGCGATCAGGTTGACCGTGGTCTCATGTCCCGCGATCAGCAGCAGGTTGCATGTCGCGACGATCTCCTCCTCGGTGAGCTGGTCACCGCCCTCTTCAGCGGCGATCAGACCCGAGATCAGGTCCTCGCGGAGCGCACCGCGCCGCACATCGATGAGGCCACGCAGGTACTCCCGCAGCCACCGGCCCGCCTCCTGGCGCTTCTCGACACGCTCGGGATCCTCACTGTTCAGGGTGCTGAACGGGTCGAGCCCCTGGGCCAACAGCGCCGAGGCGCGGCTGAACTCGGGCTCGTCCTCGATCGGCACGCCGAGCAGTCGGCAGATCACCGCGACCGGGAGCGGGTACGCCAGATCGGCGATCACGTCGAAGGAGCCCCGGCGCTCGATGGAGTCCAGCAGTCCGTCGACCAACACGGTGATATCGGGTTCCAGCGCGTTGACAACCCTCGGCACGAACGCCTTGCTGACGAGGCCTCGCAGCCGGGTGTGGTCCGGCGGGTCGAGGAACAGGAACCCCGGTGGCCCCAGCGGCCGCATCTCGGCACCCTGGGCGATCTGCTCCTGTACGACAGACGATTTCATGCTGTCACTGGCCGAGGCCGGGTGGCGTAGCACCTCGTCGCAGTCGGAGAAGGACGAGAACACGGTGAGCCGGCTGTCCGGCATGTGCAGCGGGCCATGCTCACGGATCTGCTCGTACAACGGGTAGGGGTTGGCTCGGGCCGACGGATCGAGCAGCTGCATCACCAGCGTCTGCGCCTCGGCGGTCGTCGTCATGCTCTTATTGTGCACGCGTGCAAGAGTGCTGTGTCGGCCCGCTAGCTCGAGTAGTAGCGCCCCAGAACGTGCTCGCGGAGTTCATCGAAGTCACCGGCCGTGATCGAGTCCCGGATCGAGTCGACCAGGCGGATCACGAAGCGCTCGTTGTGAATCGTGCACAGCGTCGACGCGAGCATCTCCTTGGCCTTGAACAGGTGCCGAATGTAGGCCCGGGTGTAGTTCGCGCAGGTGTAGCAGTCGCACTCGGGGTCCAGCGGGGTGAAGTCGCGCTTGTAGCGGGCGCCGGTGATGTTGTACCGGCCCGTCGCGGAGTAGATCGACGCATTGCGGGCGACCCGCGACGGCGACACGCAGTCGAATGTGTCCGCGCCTGCCGCGACGGCGTTGAACAGGTCGTCCGGTTCGCTGATGCCGAGCAGGTGACGCGGTTTGTCGTCGGGCAGCTCGTCGGTGACCCAGCCGACGATGGTCGCGAGGTTCTGCTTCTCCAACGCGCCGCCGATGCCGTATCCGTCGAAGCTCAGCCCCTCCGCGGGCCCGGACGTCTCCCCGATCGACACCAGGCCGCGGGTCGCCTTGCGGCGCAGGTCCTCGTACTGCGCGCCCTGCACGACGGCGAAGAGCGCCTGCGCGGGCTTGTCGGCACGTTCCACGCTGAGCCGACGGTGTTCGGCCAGACAGCGCACCGCCCAGTCATGGGTGCGCTGCACCGACTGCTCCTGGTAGGCGCGGGTGTTGACCAGCGTGGTGAGTTCGTCGAACGCGAAGATGATGTCGGCACCCAGTTGATGCTGAATCCCGATGGACACCTCGGGGGTGAACCGGTGGGTCGAACCGTCCAGGTGCGATCGGAACGTCACGCCATCGTCGTCGACGTGCGCCAGACGCTCCTTGCCCTCGGCGATGACGTCGTCGGCCTGCACGCGCGAGGCGTCCATCGCCAGCACCTTCTTGAAGCCAACGCCCAGCGACATCACCTGGAAGCCGCCACTGTCGGTGAACGTGGGTCCCGGCCAGTTCATGAACGCGCCGAGGCCGCCCGCCTCATCGACGACGTCAGACCCCGGTTGCAGGTAGAGATGGTACGCGTTGGCCAGAACCGCTTGTGCCCCAACACCCTTCATCGCCTCGGGCAGGACGGCCTTGACCGTGGCCTGGGTGCCCACCGCGATGAACGCCGGGGTGTGGACGTCACCGTGCGGGGTGTGGATGACACCGACCCGACCGGCCCGATCGGGCAACTGCGCCCCGACCTCGAAGTACGGTTTCAACGGCGCGCTCACCGCTGTAGATTCTCACACCATGCGTACAGCCCCCGCGATCGCGGTACTCACAATGGTGTTCGTGGCCGGCTCTATGACCGCGTGCTCGTCGCCACCGCCAGCCGAGAACGAGCCCGGCGCCCTCCCCGTCGGGACCGCCACTGTGACCGTCAACGACACCGACGCGGGCACCACCGACGCCGTGTCCTGCACCACCGCCGGATCAGTGGTCACCATCACGACCGGTGACGATAAGTCGGGATCGATCAGCGTGGTGTCGAACAAGGACGGCTTGACCGCCCAGTCTGTGAACCTCAACAACCTCGCCGGCTTCACAGGAAGCTACAACGCCGGACTCGGAGGCGAGGCCACCGTCACGATGACCGGTCGGACGTACAACATCTCGGGGAAGGCCGACGGTTTTCTCACCGCCGACCCCAGCTTCCGGTCCGCCGGCTCCTTCACGATCACGGCCACGTGCTGACTCGTTGAACAGCGAGCCACAAGTTGGCACCGGCTGCCGGATTTTTCACGCATTCCCATGACCGCAGATCAGCAGCGGGCCATAGTACGAGAGATGGCTTGTTGATCTTGACAGGTCACACTTACCGAAGGAGATCGTTGTGAAGACTGGATTTCTCGTCGTTGTGGGTGGTGCGGCCGTTCTGATCGCTGGCCTGTCCGGCTGTTCGTCGGGCGACAAGTCGGCGGAGAGTACCACCACAACCGAGGCCACCTCGGCCACGGCCACGACGTCCGCGGCCGAATCCCCAACTGCCACAGCCGCACCCGGCGGCACGAAGGTCACCATCGACGGCCAGGACCAGCAGGTCAACGGAACCGTTGTGTGCAGCGCCATGGGCGGCAACATGAACATCGCGATCGGTGAGGCAGCCACCGGCATCGCCGCCGTGATCAGCGAGGGCGACTCGCCCACCGTCACCTCGGTCGGCCTGGGCAACGTCAACGGCGTCACGCTGGCCGTCGGCGCCGGCGCGGGTGATGCCACCGCCACGAAGGACGGCAACACCTACACGATCTCCGGCAACGCGACCGGCATCGACATGGCCAACCCGATGGCCCCGGTCACCAAGCCCTTCGCGATTGAGGTCACCTGCCCCTGACCCGGGCAACAACAGGCATGTAACGAGGCGGCGGCGTCCCATCGGGGCGCCGCCGTCATCGTGTCCGCACCACCTGTGCGCGCTTGACCAACTGACCGCGTGAATCCCGCCAAACCACACCACAACCGCCTGTGACCAGGCGTAGTGTCCGATTCGCGCAGGGTCGCGCAGCATCGGGAGTGGGGGCGTTTTGTGGCGCGGAATCACAACGGCAGAAACCGCAGGGCGCGTGACACCGCACTGGTCTTCGTCACAGCGGTCGGTATGTCCGGCGCACTGGTCCTGGGGCACGCGACCAACACCACCGTCATGGACGCCATGGTGGCGCTCACCAACACCGTCATCGGTGCGGGCGGACGCGGCGATACCCTGGGTGAGCGTGTGCAGCAGAAGCTCAGTGCAACGGTGCAGCCCACGGGTTACGACTACGAGGGCGTGCACTACCCGGCGAACTATGACCTCGCGGGCAGCCGCAACGCCGGTGTGCCTGCCATGCACCTCGCGCTGACAGCGCATTCGGGCGAGGCGCATCTAATCGTCGCCGGTTACTCGGAGGGAAGCCTGGTCGCCGAACGTGTTCGGCGCGATCTGCAGGCCCGACCGGTCGGTCCCAACGGTGCGCCGTCGGCGGATCAACTGACGTTCGTGATGATTGCGTCACCGTTCGCACCCAACGGCGGCTTCTATAGCCGCTTCCCCGGACTCTTCATCCCCTTCATCATCGACCCAATGGGCCCCAGCCAGCCGACCCGATACGACACGACCTATCACGCGATCGAGTACGACGTCTTCGGGGACTTTCCGGCGTACTTCAACCCGCTCGCGATTCTCAACTCGGCGCTCTCGCTCCGCTACGGACATCCAGATCGGTACTACGACGCCATCGATCCCGAGACCACGCCGCACCTGGAGAAGGAGGTCGTGAACAGCGCCGGCGGAACCGACACCTACATCCTTTACCGCAACCCACACCTGCCGCTGCTGGGACCGATACGGGAACTGTCTTCGATGCTGCAGTTGTCGCTGTTGACTGAACCGTTCCTCGGCGCCATCGAACCGCTGCTGCGAGTCCTGATCGACATGGGCTACACCGATCGCACGTACGCGAACGCCAATGTCAACACACCGTTCTCGCTCTTCACTCCCCCCGACAGGATCATCAAGGCGCTGCTCGCAGTGCCGGGCGCCCTGCACGAGGGGCTGATGAACTTCCAGGAGGGGATGACCAACCTGCTCTCCGGCGGGCAGACCGCACTGGCCGCGAAGTCCCTTGCCGCCGACTCGAAGTCGATCGCCGTGGCCCCCTCGCCGTCGGCGTCTCCGTCGGCGATTCCCGAACTGCACGACAGCGACTTCACCGCGCTGCAGGTCACCGAGGGCACCGATCTCGAGGTCTCCGACCCCAAACCCGTTGTGGTTCATGGGGAAACTCCGGAGGAAGCCCCCGAAGTCACGGAGGCCCCCGAGGCGGATCCAGCTGACGCAGAGGCGACGGAGGCAGAGCCGACAAAGCTCTCGAGCACCGAGGGCCTGAAACCGAAGCTGACGTCGAACGGCAACAAGGTCACCCCGATCAGTGCCACCAAGGCGCCGGCCACCAGCACCGGATCGATCACCGAGCCGAAGACCGAGCCGAAGTCCGAGCCGAAGACCGAGCCGAAGACCGAGCCGAAGACCGAGCCCGAGACCAAGGTCTCTGAACCCGACACCAAGCCCGACACCAAGACGTCCGCACCGGATTCCGACAACGACCGCAAGGACGCCGCGGCCTAGCCGCCCGGGCCACGCACTAGCGTCGGGTTGGTGATCGAACCGGTACTACGCCGCGCGACCGCCGCCGATGTGAGCGCGATCGCCACACTCGTCGACGAGGCATTCACGCTGTACGTCAACCGGATCGGCAAGCCGCCGGCCCCGATGCTCGCCGACTACGCGGCCCTGGTGGGCACGGCCCGCGTCTGGGTGATCGACGACCGTTCCTCGGTTGTCGCCTTGATCGTTGTGGTGCCCCACGCCGATCACGTCGTCATCGAAACCGTCGCCGTCGCGCCGCAGACCCAGGGCGCCGGTCACGGTCGACGCCTTCTGGAGCGCGCCGAACTCGATGCCGCCGAACTCGGGGTCACGCAGGTCCGATTGAGTACGAACGAAGCGATGACTGAGAACCTCGACTACTACCCGCGGCGCGGCTACGTGGAGGCGGGTCGCGGCGACGAGGACGGATATCGGCGGGTCTTCTTTCGCAAGACGATCACCTAGCGCCTGACCGTTGCATCCCCACTAGCCGATCGGCTAGCGTCGCAAGTAGCCGATCGGCAAGGCCGGCCATGCGGAGAAGAGGTGCGATGCAGATACTCGCCGAGGCCGAGGACCTTCCGAAGACTGCCAACGTCAAGACCCAGCTGGTCGCGTTGTGGGCTGCGCCGGTGTTCCTGCTGATCTACGTGGTCGCGTTCTTCGCCTTCCGCGGTTTCACACCGCCACTGTCCCCGGAACTCAGCGCCGAACAGGTGGCGGCGTTCTACGCCGAGAACACCGCCGCCATCAGATTCAGCATGGTGACCTACGACCTCTGCGGCGTGATGCTGATCCCGTTCTTCATGGTGATCGTGGTGCAAATGAAGCGGATGGCCACCCAGAGCCATGTCTTCGCCTACTGCTTCCTGACGGCCGCCGTCAGTGGCGCAACGATATTCGCGCTTGCCAACGTCTTCTTCCTCGTCGCCGCCTTCCGGCCCGAACGCAACCCCGAACTGATCATGCTTCTCAACGACATGGCGTGGATCGTGTTCATCGCGCCGGTGGGCATGATCGTCGGCCAGAATCTGCTGCTCGGCCTCGCGGTCTACTTCGACACGGGAACGAGCGACACCGCGCACGAGCCCGTGTTCCCGCGCTGGGTCGGGCACTTCTCCATTGCCACCGCTGTCGCGATCGCGCCCGCCGCCCTGGCCGGTGCGTTCCGTACGGGTCCGCTGGCCTGGGACGGTCTCATCTCATTCTGGCTGCGCAACGGTGCGTACGCCGCGTTCGTGGTCGTCATGTTCTTCGTGCTGCGCGCCGCACTGCACCGTCAAGCGGTCAAGGAGGGCATCACCGCATGACCGAGGTCGCGACGCCCGCTCCCGTTGACGGCACTCAGGGCACCGAAACCCGGGGCCCGGCAAGGCCACCCGCAGCGGGTAAGCGGGATGTCTGGCTCGTCTTCTGGATCGTGCCCGCGTTCTACGCCGCGTTCGGGGTGATCTTCTTCGCGCTCGCGCGGGTGATGCCACCACCTCGGCCGGACATCACGCAGTCCCAGATGGTCGACTTCTTCAGCCAGCACGCCACCACCATCCAGATCGGCTTCTGCGCACTGATCCTCATCGTCGGCGGCGCGGGCATCGCCAACGGCATCGTGGTCTTCCATATGAAGCGCATGACGAGCGGGTCGGTGATGGCCTATGCCTACATGGGCGGCATGGCGGTCGGCGCGCTACCGGGCTGCCTGCTGGTCGCGTGCCTCTTCCTGGTCGCCACATTCCGCCCCGACCGGGACCCCGAGCAGCTTGCGCTGCTCTACGACCTGGGCCTGCTGTCCTACGTCGGCTCGCTTGGCTGCTTCACCGCGGCCTACTTCGCCATGGCTGTCGCGATTCTCTACGACCGCAACGAGATCTTCCCGAAATGGCTTGCCTACGTGAGCGTCTGGCAGATCGTCACCGAAGTCATGGCAGTCGCGGTGTTCGTGTCGAAGGCCGGGGCGTTCGCATGGAACGGCTCGATCTCCTTCTGGATGGGCACGGTGATCTTCGGTGTGTGGCTATCGGCCGTCATCATGTTCCTGAAGCAGGCCACCCAGAACCAGCCCGTCGATGAGGCGCCGCTGCCATGACGAACGCCGAGCAGACCGCACCAACCCAAGACCTGTTGAACACGGCGAAGCCCGAAGGCGCTGTGGCGCACCCTCAACCGCACATGCCTGGCGACCACCACATGTGGATCATGGTGCTCGGCGACATGGTCATCTTCGGCGCGTACTTCATCATCTTCATGATCCACCGCGCGATGAACCCGCAGCTGTTCATCACCTCACAGCAACACCTCAACATCACCGTGGGCGTGGTCAACACCGTCGTGTTGCTGACCAGCTCCTGGTTCATCGCGCGCAGCGTGCTGGCCGTGCGCGCAGGAGATCACCGACGAGCCATCCGCCTCACCTATTGCGGCGGGGCGTTCGGGGCGCTGTTCATTGCCATCAAGGCCTATGAGTGGGCGACCGAGCTCATGGCCGGCTACACCATGTCGACCAACGAGTTCTTCACGTTCTACTACATGCTCACCGGCGTCCACCTGTTCCACGTCACCCTCGGCCTGATCATCCTCGGGGTCGTGGTCCGCGAGTTGCGCAATCCGCGCAAGCGCCGGCTGTCCATGGTCGAGTCCGGCGCCATCTACTGGCACCTGATCGACCTGCTGTGGATCGCCATCTTCGCCCTGCTCTACGTGTTGAGGTGACACCCATGACCACCGCACCGACCACCACCGCGAGCACCGAGCACGCCAGCCGCGCCATCACCTACGCCTGGGTGGTGCTGTCCGCGATAACCGTCGCGTCATGGTGGCTGGCACCCGATCACTCCGCCGGCGTCGCGACGGCCAGCACGTGGATCTCCATCACCGTGATCGCACTGGGATTCATCAAGAGCCGCATGATCATCCGCTACTTCATGGAGGTCCGCACCGCGCCCCAGTGGTTGAGGCTGGCCACCGACGGCTGGCTGGCCACGTTGTGGCTCGGCGTTCTCGTCATCTACCTGTACTGACTATCGTGAATGCCGTGCCAGAAGCGCCCACCACCCCGGAGCACCGTTTGGGCAGCATTGCCAGGACGGCCGCTCAGCACCGCGTCCTCGACGCCGCGATGGACCTGATCGGCGATCACGGCGTCGGCGGCACGTCGCTTCAGATGATCGCCGACGCCATCGGGGTGAGCAAGGCCGCGGTGTATCACCAGTTCAACACCAAGAACGAGATCGTCATCGCGATGACCGACCGCGAACTGGCCACGCTCGAGGATCCACTGGCGGCCGCGGAGGCCGATCCGGATCCGCTCAACGGCCGAAAGGTGTTGCTGAACAAGGTCATCGCGGTGGCAGTCACGCGACGCAAGTGGATCGGCACACTGGTCAACGACCCGGTGATCGTGCGACTGCTCGGCGCACACGAGCCGTTCGCGCACTTCCTCAGCCGCCTCTATGGCGTCCTGCTCGATGAACACGACGACATCGAGGCCCGGGTCACCGCGGCGGTGATGTCAGCGGCCATCGCCGGATCGGTGATCAACCCGCTGGTGAACGATATCGACGACGAGACTCTGCGCGTCACGCTCAGCCACATCACCGAACGGGTGCTCGAGCGGCGCGACTGACACCCGACGCACGTCCGGAGTGAAATGGTGGACTCATGGACCAGAAAACGTACGACAGGGGACGCGAGATCCGCACGGCAGTGCTCGGAGAGGCCTACGTCGCCAAGGCCACCGCCAATGCCGATGAGTTCTCAAAACCGCTGCAAGATCTGCTGACCGAGTACTGCTGGGGCGCGGTGTGGGGCCGCGACGGCCTGGAACTCAAGACCCGGAGCATGCTCAATCTGGCGATGATCGCCGTCCTCAACCGTCCGCACGAACTGCGGACCCACATCCGGGGTGCACTCAACAACGGTGTCACCCGGGAGGAGATCCGCGAGGTCTTCCTGCAGGTGGGCGTCTATGCCGGCGCGCCCGCCGCGGTGGACAGCTTTCGCCTGGCCCGCGAGGTGTTCGCCGAGATCGACGGCGAGTAGCCGATGGACATCGGGTTCATCGGCCTGGGCAACATGGGCTTTCCCATGATGCGGCGCCTCGTTGACGCCGGGCATGACGTCGTGGTGTTCGACGCCCGTCCCGACGTGGTGGCCGGTGCCGTCGCGGTGGGCGCTGCGCAGGGCGCCTCCGTGCGTGATGTCGCCGACCGCGCCGAGACGGTGCTCGCCAGCCTGCCGTCGCTACAAGCCTCGCTCGATGTCGCGACGGGCGCCGACGGCGTCGTCGCGGGCGGCCGCGTTCGCCGCTTCGTGGACCTCTCAACGGTGGGGCGTGATGTGGCACAACGCATTCACGGCACTCTGGCCGACGCTGGCATCGCCGCGCTGGACAGCCCCGTCAGCGGCGGTGTGGCAGGTGCGCAGAACGGCACGCTCGCGGTCATGGTGTCAGGGGCCCGCACCGAGTTCGACATCGTCAAACCCGCGCTAGAGGCCATCGGCCGCCCGATCCTGGTCAGCGAGAAACCCGGTGCCGCACAGACCATGAAGCTGGTGAACAACCTCCTCGCAGCGACGGCGCTGGCCGCGACGGCAGAGGCGATGGTCATGGGCGTCAAGGCCGGGCTCGACGCGCAGGTGATGATCGACGTCCTCAACGCGGGTTCCGGCGGCACCCACGCCAGCCGCGACAAGTTCCCTCGCGCCGTGCTGCCCCGCACCTTCGACTACGGCTTCGCGACGGGGTTGATGGTCAAGGACGTCCGGCTCTACCTGGAGGAGGCCCACTCGCTTGGCCTGCGCACCCAGGTCGCGGATGCGGTTGCGGCACTGTGGGAGTCGACGATGGACACCCAGGGCCCCGGGTCGGACTTCACCTCGATCGTCAAACCCCTCGAGGAGGCAGCGGGCGTCGTCGTCGACGGTCGGACACCCTAGCCGGATGCGACGTCACGGCGACCAGTACGACAACATCTCCGCGAGCGTGTCGAACGCCGGAGCGGACACCCCGTAAGTGGCCTCAAAGTGAATGCTCAGCGGGAAGCCGAGGTCGGCGACGCCGTCGACCACCCGCTTGTAGAGGTCGATCATCGCGCGGCGCTTGTCGGCGGGCTCCATGGCCGCCAGCGACCTGACGAAGTCCTGCTCGGCGGCGACGGCGGCGTTGCCCGGATCCTGGATCAGCCAATTGATCAGGCCGACCCTGGACTCCATCTTCGGCACGAACCCGAACGACAGCAGGATCTCGGGCCGGTGATCGGTGTCCCTGGCGAAGTCGCGCAGGAAACCCACGATCGCGTCGGAGTACAACAGTTGCGTCATGCCGTACGTGGCGCCCTGCCGGCACTTGAAGTCGAATCGGCCCTGTTCGCCGTCGCGGGTGGGGATGAGGATGGCACCGCGGTTGGGCACCACACCCTCGAACATCGACAGCGCGTCGGTCGGTGCGACGCCCGCACCCTCACCATCGGCCATGGTGCGTGGCACGCCGACGAACGCGATACCGTCGAAACCGGCCTCGCGCAACACGGTCAGCCGGTCACGCAGCGCATCCTCCCCCAGGAACGACGTGACCTGCGTGCACAACCCCTTGACGCCCGGCATCTCCGGCTTGATCAGCGACCAGTAGTCCAGGACGTCAAGCTTGGGCTTCATGTCGATGGGCCGGTCGTCGTCCTCCTCGATCATCCCGGGGATCATCACGTGACCGATCCGACCCGAGATACCCGATGAGGCCGACAGCGCCAGAACCTTGCGCGCCTCCTCGACCGGGTACGCGGCGCCACGCTCGACGTTGCTGGGGACGAGTTCGAGCGCGATGGTGTTCAATGCCACGTCGAAACTCCTCATATACGTCACTCGTCCGCAGCGGTGGACGTTACCCGACGACACTGCGCCGGGACCCCACGGGGCGCTCAGTCCCAGACGACCTGGAGATGCTGTGGAGAACGAAAGTAGGTTCCCGAGACGAACGGTGCCGCTGCGTCGGGGTCCAGCCGAAGCCCCGGCAGCCGGTCGAGCAGCGTGTTGAAGATCATCATGGATTCCAGGCGCGCCAGGTGCATGCCCAGGCAGACATGGGCGCCGTGCCCGAACCCGATGTGTGGCTTACGATCCCGGAAGATGTCGAACTCTTGTGCGCGATCCCACCTGGCCTCGTCGTGGTTCGCGCTGCCGAGGTTGACCGAGACTGTCGACCCCTCCGGGATACGGAGTCCGAAGAACTCCACGTCGCGCGTCGCCTCCCGCATGAAGTTGAGAAGCGGTGTCTCCCAGCGGATGCCCTCCTCGATCGCCTGTGGGAGCAGTCCGCGATCGGCTGCGACGGCTGCCAGTTGTTGGGGATGGGTCAGCAGCCCGAGCGCCAGGCTCGCGGTGGAACGTGACGTCGTCTCGGCACCGGCCGGCAGCAGATTGCGCATGAAGCCGTAGATCTGCTCGTCGGACATCGTGACACCGTCGATATCGGCTCCGGCGAGGACGGTGACCATGTCATCGCGCGGTTCGCGCCTGCGGTCGGCGAGGATGCCGACGAAGTACTCGCGCAGTTTCTCTGACGCCCTGAGCGCGCTGTCCATGTCGGAGTGGAATCCAAGCAGGTCGATCGCCAGGCGGTGAAACTCGGGAATGTCGCCCTCGGGTAGTCCGATGAGTGCCGCGATAACCCTGACCGGTATCGGCATGAAGACCTCTTCGACGAGGTCGGCCCGCTTCCTGTCCCGAATCCTGCCCACGGTGCGCTCGACGAGGGGGCGCACCAGTTCGGCCTCCCACCGACGCATCGACGACCGCGCGAAGGCGAACTCGTGCAGCTTGCGGTAGACCGCGTGCTCGGGTTCCTGCATCTCCAGGATGGTCGGCCCCTGCAGCGGCCGCACGATCGCCTCATAGCAGCGCGTGCTGAACGTCTCGTTGTCGGTGAAGACGGCCTTGACGGCGTCGAAGGTGTACGCCGAGAAGATCTGCTGGCCCTCGGCCGGGTTATCGAGGATCCCCATCTCGGGCCACCCGGGATGAACCGCCGCGGCCGCCCTGAGGTCGGCGAACATCGGGTAGGGCGATGCGTCGCCGTCGGCTCCCATTCCCGCGTCGAACCTCGCCTGCGCGTCCTTGACGCCTTGCGATAGTTCGTCGGTCGCGATCGGCTCCGTCATGAAGGACTCCTACTGAAACACGTAGCGGGGCAGCGTCGTTGACATGTCCAGCGAGCTGAGCAGACCGGACTTCGCATCGACCACGTACGGAATCGCGTTGACGACCCGCATGGCGGTGGCGGCCATCGCCGCATGACCGGCACCGTGGCCCGCCGCGGCACCCATCGTCATCTCGCAGTGGATGTCGGGAACGCCCTCGATGTCGACGCGGTAGGTCGCGTCGTGCTCCGAACTCAGCCAGTCCGGTGCCACATCGCGTGCCATTCGGATGATGTGCTCGACGACGATCGCCTCTCGCCCATTGATGACGCCCGCCGCTCGGGTGCAGACCGCGCCACACGTCCCTGCGGGGATGGTGCCGAAGGCCACCTCGATGTCCCGGTCGGTCAGCCTGCGGTCGAGCGAACCGCGGATCTCGGTGACCTCCGCACCGAGCCCCTCGGCGATCAACGCAATGGGCGCCTTCCAGGCCAGTTCGATGAAACCGGGCGTCTTGAGCAGCGGCTCGAAGTCGAGAGGGCGGCCGAACCCCATGCCGTCCATCATGACGTCGGCCACCGGGTAGTGGTCGTTCAGCGCGACCTCGGTGACCTTGATGGTGCGGATGGACTTGGACTGCGTCGTCATGAGCAGTGCCAGCTGGTCGGAGGCGAAACCCGGGAAGATTCCCGAGACGTAGAGCGAGGCGTTCCCCGTCTCGGCGGCGGATTCGAGCTGTTCGCGCCACTGCGGGGCGTGGTACGACGGCGGAAACACCAGGCTGGTCGACGATGTGGAGACCACATTGATCCCCGCGCCGAGCAGCTTGACGTAGTCCGGCACCGCCGCCGCGTCACGCTCGGGCCCGCTTGCCGCGTACACCACGCAGTCGGGCGCCAGTGCGATGAGCGCGTCGGCGTCGTCAGTGGCCGTCACGCCGATCGGGGCACCGCCCGCCAGCACGCCGGCGTCCGCACCCACCTTCTCCGGCGAGTGCACCCACACACCAACCAGTTCGAGATCCGGTCGACGATGCACAGCGTCGATCGCGACCGAGCCCACTCCTCCCGTCGACCAGACCACAACACGCATGGGGTACTCCGCCTCATCGGACATCGGAATCACCGTAACCTAATCTTTGTTCCAAGTTGCCCACGTTGCTGAACCAGACGAAAGCACCCTCACCCGACCGCGGCCCCTGCCAGGATCGAGACTTCGAACGATCCGGTACGACGGTCAGGGGTGTCATGCAGCAGTTGTCGGCGTGGGTGGGAGCCGGTTTCGTCACCGCGGGTGTCACCGCGGCCTTCTTCGCCGGACCCGCGGTGGCGACGGCAGACCCAGGGTCCGACTCGGGACCGAGTTCGTCCTCGTCATCGGATTCGTCATCGGATTCGTCGAGTTCGAAGTCCGACAAGGTCGACAAGGTCGGCAAGGTCGACAAGCCCAAGAAGCCAGACACTGCAGACAAGGTCGAGAAGGTCGACAAGCCGGACAAGTCCGAGAAGCCGGAGAAGGCCGAGAAACCCGAGAAGCCAGCGCCGGACGTGTCGTCCGACGTCGACGCGGACACCCCCGAGAAGGTCACGGAGCCAGAGTCCGGGAAGCCAGCGGCCAAGGAGCCCACATCGCCGCCGGAGGCGCTCGAGGAACCCGAACTCATCATCGACGACCCCGCAGACGTGGCACCGACGCCGACGCCGACGCCCGTCACCCCGAAGAAGGACACCGTCGTCGAGCAGCAGGTCGCCGTCGTCACGCCTCCCGAGGTCAAACCCGCCGACAAGGTGGAACTCGAAGCCACCGCCGCGGTCGAGGAGCCGGCCCCCGGCGTCGAACCTGCCGTGACCATCGTCGAGAAGTTCGCCAAGACTGCCGGGCAGCAATCGCTCTCGATCGCGAGTCTGACCGAGACACGGATGTCGGAGGCCGCGGTCTCCACCACCATCGCGCCTCCACCGAGGCCACTGTCAGTGCTCGATGCGATCGGATCAGCGATCGGCGCGGTCATCGGCTCGATCGTCGTGACCGTCGGATCCTTCGCGATCAACACCTTCCAGGCCCTCGAGGCGCTCGTCACCGGGCCGCCGGTGCTACCCCCGAACAGCACCGTCACCGTGCGCAGCTCGACGATCACGTTGAGCACCGGACAACGCGTGGCGGCCAACTGGTACTACCCCGAGGGTGACGTGCCGCCGGAGCGGATGATCCTGCTGAGCCACGGGTTCATGGCGCTCGGCCCGATGTACAGCTACACCGCTGCCCATCTCGCCGAGGCGACGAACAGCATCGTCGTGACCCCGACACTGCCGTCGAACTTCTTCGCCGGGGACGACCGCTGGCTCGGAGGCGACGGCATGGCCGAGGCCATCGCCGACCTCTTCGTCGGTGACCGTGAGGCGCTGACGAAGAGCGCGATCGCCGCGGGCTTCGCGACCCGATACGGACTCGACCCGGCGACCGCCGCGCTGCCGCAGAAGTTCGGCCTGGCGGGTCACTCGCTGGGCGGCCAGCTGGTGTCGGGCGTGGCGGGATATCTCGTGGACAAGGGCGAGGCCGACAATCTGGTCGGGGTCATCACCCTGGACGGTGTGCCGACCGGGACGACGCTGGCCGATACGATCGACAAGCTCGACGCCTACGAGGCAGCCGGCGGCCACTACATTCCGATCCGCGAGATCGGCGCCCCCTGGAACCTGTTCAACTCGGTGAGCAACGTCAACGAATCGCTCAACGAGGGACGTCCGGGCCGCTACAACGGCGTCGTCCTCAAGGGCGGCGTGCACATGGACTCGATGCTCGGCGGCAATCCCCTGATCCAGTTCGTCGCCTACGTGGTCGCCGGCATCCCGCGGCCGATCAACCCGCCTGCCGTCGAGTACCTCGCCGCAACCTGGTTCAACCAGTGGTTCGAGGGCGAGACCAATATCGGTGACGACCTGGTTCCCGGGTCGACGATCGACATCGTCACCCCGCGGGGCATCGCGAAGGGTGTCGTCATCGGCGCGCCAGCCCCGGCCGGATCGTCGTCGCGGACGCCGCTGATGTTCGCCGAGTCGGCGCCGACCGCGATCCCCAGTCTCGACCCCCGACTGGCGGCGCTGAGCGCTTAACTAGCGGCCAACTTAGGCAGCCCTTGCCTGACGATCTATGGTGACGTCTGAATAGAAACGCCAGCCCCCCGAAGGTGGTCACCAGTGAGTACTCAACATGCCGATGCCGCCGGGCTTCGCCTGCTGGTTGTCGGGGCGTCGTCGGGAATCGGCCACGCCGTCGCCACCAGTGCCGCCCAGCGTGGCGCGACGGTGGCCGTCGCCGCCCGTCGCACGCATCTGCTCAAGCAGCTGGCCGAGGACATCGGCGGGTTCGCGTTCGAACTCGATGTTGAGGACTCCGTGGCGATCACCCGGGTGGTCGCCGAGGCGGTCGACGCCCTGGGCGGTCTCGACGCCGTGGTGTTCACCAGCACTGCCGTGCCGTTCGCCCGCATCGAGGACACCGACGTCTCGACGTGGGTGCATGCCTTCAACGTGAACACGCTCGGCGCGAACAACGTGCTGCGTGCCTCGTTGCCGTATCTGTCCGAGAACGGTGTCGCGCTGATCGCCTCGAGCCACGACGTCGGACGGCCCCGCGCCGGTGTCGCCGCGTACGGCGCCAGCAAGGCGGCGCTCGACGAGATCCTGCACTCCTGGCGCAGCGAGCACCCCGAACTGTCGCTCATCAGGGTCGGCGTCGGCCCGACCGAGGACACCGAGATACTCCGTGGTGTCGACCGCGACCTGCTGTCCGTGCTGTTCAAGTCGTGGGTCGCACACGGTCAGCTACCCGAGCAGATGTCGGCGCTGCGAGACGTCGCGAACACGCTGGTATCGCTCGTCACCACCGCATTCGCGAACCCGTCCGTGGTGACCGAGGTGGTGCAGCTGTCTCCCCGCATCCGTCGGGCCGTCGGCAAGGCGCCCGACGCCGGCTGACTCCCTCAATGACCTAGCGAGACCCCGGCCGCGCCTGCGCTGGCCGGGGTTTCGTGCTTCTGCGACGCACCGATTGTGAACGTCACGACGAAATCCGCCCCGAAACGTCGCCAGATTCCCACTCGCCGCGAAACCCTGGCGAAACAGGGGTTTTGGTGGACTGTGCCCAGGCAGCCATCGACGGCTGTCCACACAGTCGAAAGGGACGAAACCATGCGAGTTGCACGACACACACGACGCCTGTCCACCACCCTGACAGTCGCGGCGCTGACGCTTCTCACGCCCAGTGCCATCGCCACCGCGCAGACTCCCGGCGCCGACGTGATGCCACGCGGTGGACCAACGATGTCCGCGGACGACGTCACCTGTCTGCAGTTGCCCGACGCCCAGACCAACGACATCTGTCCGTGCGTCATCCCAGCATTGCCAGCAGCCCCGGCGGACTTCATGCCGACCGCGCCGCTACCCACCGACGTCGATGTGAACAGCGTGCCCGCCGAGACCATCATCGTCAGTGGAGACTGTCGCTAGACACTCACGAGCGCCCAGCATTCGACGGGTAGGAGCACGGTTTGCGGATACTGGTGGTCGAGGACGAACCCGTCATGGCCCGAATGGTGGCGGTGGGACTGCGTCGTGAGGGCATGGCAGTCGATGTCGCGCTCGACGGCAGCGCCGCCCGCGATTTGATCGAGCTGACGTCCTACGACGTGGTCGTCCTCGACCGCGACTTGCCCGAGGTGCACGGTGACACGCTGTGCCGCTGGCTGGCCACATCGAGTGTGCGCACCAGGATCATCATGCTCACGGCCTCCGGCACGCTCGAAGATCTCGTCGACGGACTGCGTTTGGGCGCTGATGACTACCTGTGCAAGCCCTTCGAGTTCCAGGAGCTGGTGGCGCGTATCCAGGCCCTCGCCCGGCGAACAGCCGTGATGACCCCACCCCTGCTGACTCGCGCTGGCATCACCATGGACACCGCGCGTCGACATGCCGAACGCGAGGGGCGCCTGTTGTCCTTGACAGTCAAGGAATTTGGAGTTCTGCACGTGTTGATGGAGGCTGACGGTGCGGTGGTCAGTGCCGAGCAACTGCTCGAACGGGTGTGGGATGCGCACGCCGACCCATTCACCAGCGCGGTACGCGTCACCATGAGCAAGCTGCGCACCAAGCTCGGCACTCCCGACCCGATCCGCACACTGCCCGGCAGCGGATACCAACTGTGTTGAGACGCTGGACTATTCGCACTCGCGTCGCGATCGTCTTCGGTTGCGCGTTCTTCGCCCTGGGTGCAGTACTGCTCGGTGCGGTGTACCTACTCACTCGACAGGGCACCGACGCCCAGGTACTGGCGATCGCCGATAGCGTCTCAGCACCCGTGCAGTGGATGCCGGCGCAACCCATTGGCGACGACGTGGGGTTCGAACCCATGAATGCCCTCACCGTCACCGCGGTGAGCCGAGAGGTTCGCGACGCGGCAGCCCGCCAGCAGCTGATCTGGTCCGGTGTCGCGCTGGTCGCGGCCGCCCTGTTCGCAGCCGTGGTCGGCTGGTGGACAGCTGCGCGGTTGCTGCGGCCGGTGCACGAGATGACGACCACGGCTCGTCGCATCAGCGCGGCCAACCTCGACGAGCGACTGAATGCCGGCGCCCCTCGCGACGAACTGACCGAATTGGGCGAAACGTTCGACAAGCTGCTGGATCGGCTGCAGTCGGCGTTCGACACTCAGCGTCGCTTTGTCGCCAATGCCTCCCACGAACTGCGGACACCGCTGGCGATCCAACGCACACTCATCCAGATCGGGCTACGCGACCCGAGCCCCGCTGACATCGAGCAGGTCCGCCATGAACTGCTCGTGGCGAACCGCCGTAGCGAGAAGCTGATCGACTCTCTACTGCTTCTCGCGCGGGGACAGCACGGCCTGGGCTCCTACGAGCCGGTCGACCTCGCCGCCGTCGTCATCCACGAAATCGAAGCAGCCGCCGAGACCGCCCGGGCTGCTGAGGTGTCGATTCACGTGCAACGGCAACCTGCCTGCGTCCACGGCGACCCCGTGCTTCTCCCCCATCTCGTGCGCAACCTCATCAGCAACGCGATCGCCTACAACCACCCTGGCGGCACAGTGCATGTCGAGACCGACGGCACCAGCCTTGCGGTCCGCAACACCGGCCCCCAGTTGGACAGCGAGGGGCTGGCCGATCTTCTCGAGCCGTTCCGACGCGGCACCCGCACTCGGCTGAACACGCCCGGAGCCAGCGGGTCCGGCCTTGGCCTGTCCATCGTGCGGGCGATCACGACGGCCCACGGTGGCGTACTCACGCTGAGCGCCAACCCGGACGGTGGATTGACGGCCCGCGTCAATCTCAGTGCCGACGACGCGGTGGACTGACGGACGGGCGCACCGATTGTGAATCTCACGACGAAATCCGCCCCGAAACGTCGCCAGATTCACAAACGCCGGAACACCGACGCAAAAACCGCCCTTACCTGAGTGAACAGGAGGGCGGTTATGGCGGTGGCGGAGGGATTTGAACCCTCGGACGGGGGTTACCCGTCACACGCTTTCGAGGCGTGCTCCTTAGGCCGCTCGGACACGCCACCGTGGGGCAGCCTACCGGGAACCCGGCCGGAGCCCATAATCGCCCGGCTCATCGCCAGCCCTCGGCTGTTCGCGCAAGCGCTCACCGCTGGCGCGCGAAGAACTCCACCAGCGGCGCGGCGCATTCCTCCTCCAAAACCCCACCCCGAACCTCTGGGCGATGAGTGAGCCGACGGTCGCGCACCACATCCCACAGCGAGCCGACCGCACCGGTCTTGGGCTCCCACGCCCCGAACACCACCCGCCCTACCCGGGCCATCACCAGCGCTCCCGCGCACATGGTGCAGGGCTCCACGGTGACCGCCAGGGTCGTGCCCTCGAGGCGCCAGCCGTCGCCAAGCACGCTGGCGGCCGCCCGCATCGCCAGGATCTCGGCGTGCGCGGTCGGATCGCCCAACTGCTCCCGGGCGTTCACGGCGCGGGCCAGTTCGATGCCATCTGCGGAGAACACCACCGCCCCGATCGGCACATCACGGGGACCTGCGGCTGCGGCGGCCTCGAGCGCGCTACGGATCAGCTGCTCGTCGGCGGTCACCGATCGAGTTTGTCCAGCACTGCCAACATCTCGTCGGCGAAGCCCATCTCCTGGGCGATCCTGGCGAGCTGCTCGTCGGCGTAGTCGTCCTCGTCCAGGATGATGCTCAGCACGCTCTCGCTCAGCCCGATGTCGGCCAACACTCCGAGATCACCCTCCTCGAAGGGGTTCTCGTCGTCCAGATCGTCGAGGTCGATGTCACCGTCGAGCTTCTTGAGCACCTCTTCGGCGATGTCGTACTCCAGCGCCGCCGTCGCGTCGGACAGGAACAGGCGCGTACCGGCCGGAGCGGGTCGCACGATCACGAAGAACTCGTCGTCGACGTCGAGCAGCCCGAAGACCGCCCCAGCGCTGCGTAGCTCGCGAAGTTCGGTCTCGGCTGAGCTGAGACTGGTCAGCGCCGCAGGGCGCATCGCCGAACAACGCCACTTGCCGTCCTCCCGGACGACCGCCACACCGAAGCCTTCCGGGAGGTCGGCGGCCTGGTTCTTCGCCTGTGCGCGCTGTGCTCCCATGAAGTAGACGCTAGTCCCAGATGTGGGCCTTTGACCAGCGGCGAGGTCAAGCCCAGCGACTTCGGTGGACTACATCAGCCAAGGATGTGCCAACCTTGGAACGTGACATCACCGGTGTGTGTTCTGGGCCTGGGACTGATCGGCGGTTCCCTGATGCGGGCTGGCAAAGCCGCCGGCCGCGAGGTGTTCGGCTACAACCGCTCCATCGACGGCGTCGAGGCGGCGCGGTTCGATGGGTTCGACGCCTCAGATGCCCTCGATGACGTGCTGACCCGGGCCGCGCTGGCCGACGCCTTGATTGTGCTGGCCGTTCCGGTGCCGGCACTGCCCATCATGCTCGAGCACATTCACGCAACCGCGCCGGACTGCGCGCTCACCGATGTCACCAGTGTCAAAGGTGCTGTCCTGCAGGCAGTCCAAGGTCACGGCCTGGCGGCTCGCTTCGTCGGCGGACACCCGATGGCCGGCACGGCGCAGTCCGGCTGGGCCGCCGGTGACACCCGGATGTTCGCCGGAGCACCGTGGGTCATCAGCGTCGACGACGACGTGGACCCGCAGGTGTGGGCGACGGTCATGCACCTGGCGCTGGACTGCGGTGCCTTCGTCGTCCCGGCCCGCTCCGACGAACACGACACCGCGGCCGCCGTCATCTCGCACCTGCCCCACATGCTCGCCGAGGCGCTCGCCGTGACGGCGGGAGACGTGCCGCTGGCGTTCTCGCTGGCAGCGGGATCGTTCCGGGATGGCACCCGGGTCGCGGCCACCGCGCCCGATCTGGTGCGGGCGATGTGCGAGGCCAACTCGGAGCAGCTGCTGGGCTCGCTGAACCGGGCCATCGAGCTGCTCTCCCAGGCCCGCGACGGTCTTGCCAGCACGGGCTCGGTCGCAGAACTGGTCGAGACAGGGCACGCGGCCCGGATGCGTTACGACAGCTTCAGTCGCCCACAGATCCTGGCGACGACGATCGGTGCGCCCGACTGGCGCGACGAGCTGGCCGCCGCAGGCCGCGCGGGTGGCGTGATCAGATCCGCTCTGCCAGTCCTGGATAGTCGAGGATGAACCCGTCGGAGTCGACGGTGAGGGTGGTGTCGGCGACCGGGGACTTCAGCCTCAACCGCTTGCCGTCGTTCGAGTAAGTGGTGACCTCGAGGTCCACCGAGAGGTCGGGCACGCGCACGTAGACCACAGGAAGCGACACGGTCTCGGCCTTCTTGTGCAGCCCCGTGCGCCGGATCGGCAGTGCGTTGAAGAACGGGCTGAAGATGACGTCGACGTCCAACGCGCCCTCGTAGACCGCCCGGCTGGTCTGGTTCTGGTGGTCCTGGACCATCCACATGTTCTCTTCGTCCCGGGCGATGGACAGCTGGCGCTCGCGCTCGGCAAGAGTGACCGTCAGGGACAGCCTCTTGGTGGCTCCGGTCTCATCGGTGATCAGGTCATACGAGGCGCTGAAGGCGGGATGCGACGCGGTTGCCGCGGCGACTATCCGGCCGTAGGCCTTGACGCGGTTCCCCGCGAGCTGGACCCGGACGGACTCCATCCTGGACATGTCGTGCGCTCGCCACGTCAGGACTGCCGGCCACGTGCCCTCGGATTCCTTGGAGCGGGCTTCTGCACTCACTCCTCTACCGTAGGCGACGCGCCCCGTCGTTCGTAGCCACCCTGGGAACTGGCCCCGGATCGATATGAGGTAGCGCTCTCCAGTGCGATCTCATCGGCGATGAACGGCTGCGGCATCCGCCGCATGCGGTCGGTCCCCGGCTCGGACAACCACACCGCGAAGGCCAGCGCGGCGTCCAGGATCAGCGCCAGCGCCGTCACCGTCAACGCCCCGACCAGAGCGAGGTAGAACTCGCGCACCTTGATGCCGTCGATGAGGTAGCGGCCGAGACCTCCAAGGCTCGCATATGCAGCAACGGTGGCCGTCGCGACGATTTGCAGTGTCGCCGTGCGCAGTCCGCTCAGGATGAGTGGCAACGCATTGGGCACCTCGACGCGCAGGAGCACCCTTGATTCCGTCATGCCCATCGATCTCGCGGCGTCGACCACCGCGCGGTCGACGTTCGCGATACCCGAGTAGGTGCCCGCCAGCAACGGCGGGATGCCCAGCAGCATCAGCGCGACGGTCGGCGGGATCAGCCCGAGCCCCCACAGCAGCACGCCGAGCAGCAGGACGCCGAGGGTCGGCAGGGCGCGCAGGGCGTTCACGCCGGTCACGACCAGGAATGTGCCGCGGCCGGTGTGTCCGATGATCATGCCGATCGGGATGGCGATCAGCGCCGAGAACAGCACCGCGACGGCGGTGTACTGCAGGTGCTCGAGGACGCGCGCGGTCAGCCCCGCGGGCCCGGCCCAGTTCTCGGCGGTGAAGATGAAGGACAGCGCCTGTTGCAGGAAGTTCATCGGGCGCCCACCTTCGCCTTGCCACCTGTGCGCGCCCATGGTGTCGCGAGCTTGCCGCCCAGCATGATCAGGGTGTCCACCACGACGGCGACGACGAAGATGGCGATGATGCCCGCGATGATCTGGTCACTCTTGTCGGCCTGGTAGCCCTCGGTGAACCAGGTGCCGAGACCGCCGATGCCGATCACCGAGCCCACCGACACCATCGAGATGTTGGTGACGGCGACGACACGCAGACTCGCGACGAGGACCGGGACGGCCAGGGGCAGTTCGACTTTGAGGATCCGGGTCAGCGGCCTGTAGCCGATGGCCGTCGCGGCGTCGAGGACCGCGGCCGGCACGGCGTCGAG
The DNA here is from genome assembly GCF_055419205.1 of Mycobacterium sp. IDUB_39. Lineage (NCBI taxonomy): Bacteria > Bacillati > Actinomycetota > Actinomycetes > Mycobacteriales > Mycobacteriaceae > Mycobacterium > Mycobacterium sp. IDUB_39. The sequence goes on along the minus strand of NZ_JBVAXF010000005.1, from coordinate 332,226 downwards.
CGCCTCGGGCACGGCCCGTACCAGAAGCGCGACGGTGTAGAGCGTCAGCGCGACGATGACGTTGGCCTCGTCCAGGATCCGGGTGGGGATGATGAGCGGAAGCACGACGAACAGCGCCAGCGACGGGATGGTGAAGATGATGCTGGCGGTCACAGTGGTTACCCGGCGCAGCAACGTGGTGCGGTGCACCAGCGCGCCGAGCGGCACCGCGATGAGCAGTCCCAGCACCAACGGCACCAGTGACAGCCACAGGTGGATGAGCGTCAGCTCCCACGCGTCATCGAGGTGAGTGAGGAGGTAGTTCACCGAGCCTGTTCCCCCCACGGATCGCGGGGGCGCGCCTTCAGTGCCTCGATGACGTCATCGGCGCTGACGCCGCCGATCACCTGCTTGTTCCCGTCGACGGCGACTCCCAGCCCCGACGGGGACGACAGCGCGGCATCCATCGCCAGCCGCAGTGTGCCGTCGGGGACGAACAGCGAGCCACCGGCGATCGAGCTGTCGTACAAGGAATTCCCGCTCCTGTGCAACGCCACCCCGTCCCTGTCGATCCACGCATACGGCGACCCGTCGGGCCTGATCACCAGAGCCCAGTCGCCCGCTGCGAGTTCCAGGGCGTCGATACCGGCCTCGTCGACCGTCCGGATATCGTGCAACGGCAGGTCGTTGGCCTTGGCGAACTGCAGCCCGCGGTATCCGCGGTCGGCGCCGATGAAGCCTGCGACGAAGTCGTTGGCCGGATTGGACAGCAGGCGTTGGGGTGCGTCGTACTGCTGCAGCACGCCGCCAGGCCCGAACACCGCGACCTTGTCACCGAGGGTGATGGCCTCGTCGATGTCGTGCGTGACGAAGACGATGGTCTTGCGCAGTTCGCTCTGCAGCCGCAGGATCTCGGTCTGCAACTCCTCGCGCACCACGGGGTCGACCGCGCTGAAGGGCTCGTCCATCAACAGGATCGGCGGGTCCGCGGCCAGCGCCCGTGCCACACCGACGCGCTGCTGCTGACCGCCCGAAAGCTGTGCCGGGTACCGGTTGGCGAGCTTGGGGTCCAGGCCGACACGCTCGAGCACGCCCAACGCGTTCTTGCGTGCGGTGCGGCGGGACTCGCCCTTGAGCACCGGCACGGTGGCCACGTTGTCGATCACCTTCAGATGCGGCATGAGTCCCGCACTCTGGATGACGTAGCCGATGCCCAACCGCAGCTTGACCGCGTCGACCTTGGTGACGTCCCTGCCGTCGACGGTCAGCGTGCCCGAGGAGGGCTCGATCATCCGGTTGATCATCCGCATCGACGTGGTCTTACCGCATCCGGACGGGCCGACGAACACCGTCAGCGTGCCGGCGGGCACCTGCAGTGTCAGATCGTCGACGGCGATGGTGCCGTCCGGGTACCGCTTGGTGACGCCCTCGAATGCGATCACGGCAGATCATTCCCCATAGCCGATATCCCCTAACCTGAAAGCGGTTTGTCGAATCCGTTGTCCTGGATCCACTTCCGGGCCGCTTCATCGGGATCAATGCCGCTGTTGCCGGATGTGGCGGTGTTCATCTCGACGAGTGCCTCGGTGGACAGCTTCGCCGAGACCGCGTTCAGGACGGTCTTGAGTTGGTCGGACATCTTCTGCGACGCCACCAGCGGAACGACGTTGGCCGCCAGGAAGTTGTTCTTCGGGTCCTCGAGCACCACGAGATTGTTCTGCGGTATGGCGGGCGAGGTGCTGAAGATGTCGGCGGCGGTGACGGTTCCGTCGACGAGCGCGCGGACGGTCGCGGGACCGCCGCCGTCGCTGATCGAGACGAAGTTGGCGGGTGCGATGTCGAGTCCGTACTTCTCCTTGAGGCCCGGCAGCCCCTCGGCGCGGTTCAGGAACTCCGACGGCCCGCCGAACTTGACCTCCGGTGAGTGCGCGGCGAGGTCGGCGATGGTCTTCAGATTCCACTTCTGGGCGGTCTCGGAGGTGACGGCGACGGTGTCCTGGTCGTTGGCGGGCGACGGCGTGAGGATCGCGAGGTCGCCCGGCAGTGCGTTGTACAGCGCCAGCAGCACCGCGTCGGGGTCGGTGACCTTGTTCTCCTTGTCGAAGTACTGCAGCAGATTGCCGGTGTACTCCGGGATCAGATCGATCGAGTGGTCCTTGACCGCAGGCACGTACGTCTCGCGGCTGCCGATCCCGAACTGGCGACTGACCTCGAAACCGTTGGCCTCCAACGCCTGTGCGTAGATCTCGGCGATGATCTTGGACTCCGGGAAGTCCGCCGAACCGACCTTGATGGTCTTGAGGTCGCCCGATATCTCCCCGCCGCCCAACGGATTGGCGCTGCCACACGCGGCGACGAGGAGCAGGAGAAGCGCGGCCAAGACCGCAAGACCTCGGTGTTGCACCGTGCTACGCGCCGGATTCATCCGAACGTCCTTTCGACGTCACTTGCCACTGAGCGACCCTAACGGCCTTTCACCCTCGGTGCCGGGGTTTGAATCACCGTGTAACGCCGATGTCGCAAACAGATCTACCCCCACATTGCGGGTTTCATTCGTGCTCGAGAGGGGCAAGATGGAGCCATGAGCACCGACCCGCACTTTCCGCCAGCAAATCATGGCGGATTTCAACCCCAGGACCCGGCAGTCCCGGGTCCACCGTACGTCGATGCCAGCCACGCTCCCCCACCGCAGGTGAACACCTTGAGGTTCACCAGGGCCGCCGCCCTGTGGGCCGCGCTGATCATCGGTCTCATAGTGCTGATCATCCTTCTGGTGTTCATCACGCAGAACACCGAATCCGTCGAGATGACGTTCATCGCGTGGCACTGGCGGCTACCTCTGGGCGTGCAGATCCTGCTGGCCGCAGTGCTGGGCAGCCTTCTGACGGTCCTCGTCGGCGCTGCGCGCATCGTGCAGTTGCGCCGCGCCGCCAAGAAGAACCTCAGGGCGGCTCTGCGTTAGCAGCTCACCCGATCGACACCAGCTCGTCAATGGAGTCGTGCGGGAGATCGCCGTCCACGATGGCGGTCACGATTGTCGAGTTCAGGGTGATCGACCCGTTGTGGTTGTCCAGGAACGCGGTGTCGGCGGCGTCGCGGCCGGTGCTGATCCGCACCAGAGTCTGGCGAGGCGCCAGCAGGGTGGCGTCCACCACCCGCCAGTGACCGTCGACATACGCCTCCGCGACGGCGTGAAAGTCCATCGGCACGCAGCCCGGCGCATACACCGCGACGAGCCTGGCGGGGACGTTCACCGCACGCAGCAGCGCAACCACCAGGTGCGCGTAGTCGCGGCACACACCCGCGCCCGCCAGCAGGGTGTCGACGGCTCCGTCGATCGGGTCGGAGGACCCCGGTACGTAGTGCAGACGTGTCCCCACCCACGACGACACCTTCGTCAGCAGAGTCTCCGAGTCCAGGTAACGACCGAACTCGGTGGCCGCGAAGCCGAAGAACTTGTCCGCCTCGGCGTAGCGACTGGGCCTCAGGTAGGTCGACAGGTCGATCTCGGTGATCGGGGCGGGGTCGCTCTGACCGATGATCGTCGCGCGGTAGCTGGCCTGCAGACTGCCCGGCTCGGCGTCGAACTTGTGAATGCGGTTGCCGTGGTCGCCGATGATCTCCTTGGCCTGAATATCCTTGCCGTTCAACGTGAATGACAGCGACTCGATGACCTCTGCCCCGGGATGAGGGGCGACTGCGATCTGAAACTCGAGCGTGGTGGCCGCGGCAATCCACACGTCGAGTTCGACGCCGACGTCACGCTTCAATGACGGCATGGGAGACCGCCTCTCTTTTGATGGGGATTCCCGCAACGGTACGGGATCGGCCGGTTGTTACCCCACCACGGAACTGCCCAAACCGCGCGATGGTCAGCCGAGTTCGGACAACCCCATCGCGATGCACGGTGCGACGGCCGCGCCGACCTTGTCGCCGTAGTCCGTGCTCGCTTCACGATCGCCGTTCGCGGCTCCGGCCCCCATCCGTTCGCGGTACTGGATGCCAGCCGCGATGATGCCCAGCTTGAAGTACGCCAACGCCATGTAGAAGTCCCAGTGCGCCAGCGGCTGGCCGGCCGCCAACGAGTAGCGGTTGGCGAGATCCTCGGCGGACGGGATCAGGTCCGACGCCCACGCGGCGTCGGCGTGCACGTTGTCGAACGTCGGATGGCGGTAGACGCACATCAGGGCCGCGTCGCTGAGCGGATCGCCGAGCGTCGACATCTCCCAGTCGAGCACGGCGCGCACCTTCGTGGCGTCCTCGGCGTCGAGCATGGTGTTGTCGATGCGGTAGTCGCCGTGCACGATCGCGCTGCGGCTCTGCGGCGGGATCCGCTCGCCGAGCTTGGCGTGCAGCAACCTGACGTCGGCGTCCCGCGGATCGTCGTCAGTCTTGACCAGGTCCCACTGCGAACCCCAACGCCGCACCTGGCGTTCGAGGTATCCGGTCGGCTTGCCGAAGTCGCCGAGGCCCACGGCCTCCGGGTCGACGGCATGCAGGTCCGCCAGGACCTTGATGAGCGCGTCGACGCACGCGTGGATGGTGGCGTCGTCGCCGAGCGCCCGGAGTTCGTCGGTGTGCCGCACAACCCGTCCCGGCACGTACTCGACCATCTGGAACGGCGAACCGAGCACGGAGTCGTCATTGCGCATCGTCACCGCGTGCGCCACCGGCACGGGGGTGTCCTCGAGGGCTGCGACCACCTTGTACTCGCGCGCCATGTCGTGCGCCGATGGCGTCAGCCCGTGCAGGGGCGGCCTTCGCAGCACCCACTTCGACGCATCGTCGAACACCAGGAACGTCAGGTTCGACCGACCGCCGGAGATCAGTTCGCCGTGCAGCTCACCGGCGCACGGGATGCCGATCTCGCGCAGGTGGCGGTCCAGCGCGCCGAGATCGAGGCCTTCGAGTGGGGTCACCGGATCTGTCTACCACTGCCCCGATGAGCGGTTCACGCAGGCGCTCACCACGGAAGATTCCGTGGGAGCAGGTCCCAAACGTGCTCGATGGAGTTGACGCCCGCGACCCCGAGATCGCCCCTGCGTGACTTCAACACCCGGGTGATACCCGCATAGTCGACCTGAACGCACAGCAGCCTCGGCGTCGACATGATGTCGTGCACCAGCGCGTTGATGACGCCACCGTGGCTGAACAGGGCGACGGTGTCCTCGTGGGCGGCGGACTCGACGATGTCCTCGATACCCGCCCGGACCCGCGCGATGAAGGCACCCTCGTCCACGCCTCCGGGAAGGTGGCCGTCCATGAGCCGCTGAATATCCTCTTGAGACGCCTGCTCGATCGGGGTGTAGTGCTCCAGGTCGCGGTCGTATTCGGCCACCCGGTCCTCCACGTCGATGGTCAGCCCGAGAGCGTCGGCCACCGGCTGCGCGGTCTGGATCGCGCGCCGCTGCGGGCTGCTGACGATCCGAGTGATGGGGAACCGCGCCAGCGCGTCGGGCAGCCTCTTGGCCTGTGCGATGCCCTCCTCGGACAGGTCGGGGTCCGAACCCTGGCCGGGCTCGCTTCGCAGCGGAAGCGCATGTCTGATCACCAACAGTTGCATGTGTGCCACCATATGGCCCGTGCGCGCATTCACCTCCCCGGTGTGTAACGCCCACGCCTCGTTCGAGACCCAGGACGTCACGCTGGGCTGCAACTGGCTGGTACCGATGGGCAAGAATCCGTTGTACCCGTTCGACATTCCACCACCGGCGGTGACGAAGCCGGGCTTCGTGCACCGCGTGGTGCGTGAGACGGCACAAGCGAGGAGATGAGATGGGTTATGCCGACGAGCTGTTCGACCTGACGGATCGCGTGGTGTTGGTGACCGGCGGTAGCCGCGGACTCGGACGTGAGATGGCGCTCGCCGCCGCCCAGTGCGGGGCCGACGTCGTCATCGCCAGCCGCAACCTCGAATCGTGCGTCATGACGGCCGAGGAGATCTCGGCGTCGACGGGCCGGGCGGCGTTCCCGTACCAGGTTCACGTCGGCCGCTGGGATCAGCTCGACGGTCTCGTCGATGCCACGTACGAACGCTTCGGCAAGGTCGACGTCCTGATCAACAACGCAGGGATGTCGCCACTGTACGAGTCGCTGCCGTCGGTGAGCGAGAAGCTGTTCGACTCGGTGATGAACCTCAACTTCAAGGGCCCGTTTCGGCTGACGGCGTTGGTCGGGGAACGCATGGTCGCCGCCGGGGGCGGGTCGATCATCAATGTCAGCACCAGCGGCTCCCGACGTCCTGATGCGCACATGCTGCCCTACGCGGCGTCCAAGGCCGGCCTGAACGCGCTGACCGAGGGTTTCGCGTTGGCCTTCGGGCCGACCGTGCGCGTCAACACCTTGATGCCGGGTCCGTTTCTGACCGATGTCAGCAAGGCCTGGGACATCGAGGCCACGACCGCGGGTGTGCAGCACTTCGCCCTCAAACGCCTCGGCAATCCATCCGAGATCATCGGGGCCGCATTGTTTTTGATGTCTGACGCATCGAGTTACACCAGCGGATCGATCGTCCGCGTGGACGGCGGAATGCCCTGACCCCTAGGGCGTGATGATGTCGAACCCCGGGTTGGGCCTGTCCAGCACGCCCAGCAGCGCCGGGAGTGCGCTCACGTCACCCGTGACGTCCACGCCGGGGGACGTGACGTCGCCGGCGGCGAACGCCAACAAACGCAGCTTGGACGCCAACGTCACCGTGGCGCCGGCGGTCGTCGGATCGGCGGCGACCCTGCGGTGCACCAACACCCCGTTGCGCAGCGTCAGCCGGTAGTTGGTCGCGAGGTCGCTGAACGTCACGTCAATGACGAGGTCGAGGTCCCATGCCCGCGGCCCGTTCACGTTGATGGCGAACGCGTCGAACATCTGCTCCGGCGTGAGCTGTGCCATCAGCGACGGCGACGCCGTCTGGGTCGGCGTGCCGAAGTTCCCCTCCCTCAGCTCGGTGGCACCGGACAGGAAGAAGTTGCGCCAGACCGCGTTCTCGGCACCATAGGCCAGCTGCTCCAAGGTGTCGGCGTACAGCGCGCGCGCTCCCTCGTGCTGCTGGTCGGTGAAGATGGCGTGGTCGAGCAGTGTTGCGGCCCAGCGATAGTCACCGTCCTCGACGGCCTGCTGGGCCAGCTCGACCACCCGGTCCAGTCCGCCGATGGCCTCGACGTACCGCGGGCCGATCGCCTCGGGTGGATGCGCCCATAGCCGGCCGGGGTTGCCGTCGAACCAGCCCATGTAGCGCTGGTACACGGCCTTCACGTTGTGGCTGACCGAGCCGTAGTAGCCGTGGGTGTGCCAGGCCCGCTCCAGCGCGGGCGGCATCTGGAACGTCTCGGCGATCTCGATGCCGGTGAAGCCCTGGTTGAGTTGACGCAGCGTCTGGTCATGAAGGTAGGCGTACATATCGCGTTGCAGCGAAAGGAATTCGACGATGTTGTCCTTCCCCCACGTCGGCCAGTGATGGGACGCGAACACGACATCGCTGCGGTCGGAGAAGGTGTCGATGGCCTCCGTCAGGTATCCCGACCAGCCGTGCGGGTCGCGGACCAGTGCGCCGCGCAGCGTCAACAGGTTGTGCAGGTTGTGCGTCGCGTTCTCGGCCATGCACAGTGCACGGAACTTCGGGAAGTAGAAGTGCATCTCGGCGGGCGCCTCGGTGCCTGGCGCCATCTGGAACTCGATCTCGATGCCGTCGATCGTGTGCGTCTCACCAGTGGACTTGATGTCGACCGTCGGCACGATGAGGGCGACCTCCCCGGTGGACCCCACCTGACCGAGCCCGCAGCCCACCTGGCCCTGCGGTCCTCGAGCGAGCACCGCGCCGTACATGTACGAGGCGCGGCGGGCCATGGCCGTGCCGGCATAGACGTTCTCCTGCACGGCATGTTCGGTGAAGTGCTCGGGCGCGATGACCGCGACCCTGCCCGCATCGACGTCGGCCTGTGAGGTCACGCCGAGCACGCCACCGAAGTGGTCGACGTGGCTGTGCGTGTAGATGACGGCCACGACGGGCCGGTCGCCGCGGTGGGTGCGGTACAGCGCGAGTGCCGCAGCAGCGGTCTCGGTGGAGATCAGCGGGTCGATGACGATGACGCCGGTGTCACCCTCGATGAAGCTGATGTTGGACAAGTCGAGGCCACGTACCTGGTAGATGCCCTCGACGACCTCGTACAGGCCCTGCTTGGCGCACAGTTGCGATTGCCGCCACAGGCTCGGATGCACCGACGTCGGCGCGTCACCGGTCAGGAACCCATAGGAGTCGTTGTCCCACACCACTCTGCCGTCGGCGGCCGTGACGACACACGGATCGAGTGCGCCGATGAAACCCCGGTCGGCGTCGTCGAAGTCCCGCGTGTCATCGAACGGAAGGGCGCTGCGGTGTTCGGCATGTGCGGCCTCGATGGCACCGCTCGGCGGCTGCTGGTTCATGCCGTCGAGGCTGCCATCAATGGCGGCGCATGGCGCTGAAACGGCGGGGAATTCACGTCGGGTCGATCTGGTCCTGGTTTGTCGGGGGGTCCGCGTAGTGTCGAACACATGTTCGATGGACTCGTGAGTGTGGACCCAGACAACGCCAGCCAGGCGGCACTGGTCGAGCACATCGCCGCACTCGAGCGACTCAAGTCCGCCGCCGCAGCCGAACAGGCCAGAGCCACCGCCGCCCTCGACACCGCCCGCCGCGCCGCCGAGGAATCCGCAGGCATCCCCGCGGCGAAACGCGGTCGCGGCCTGGCCAGCGAGATCGCCCTGGCCCGCCACGACTCCCCCACCCGCGGTGGGCGGCACCTCGGATTCGCCCGCGCCCTGATCCACGAGATGCCCCACACCCTGGCCGCCCTGACCGCCGGCGCCCTCTCCGAATGGCGCGCCACCATCATCGTCCAGGAATCCGCCTGCCTCGACATCGAGGACCGTCGCACCCTCGACACCCAGCTGTGCGCCGACCTCACCGCACTGGAAGGCAAGGGCGACCAACGCATCCGCGCCGACGCCAAATCCATCGCCTACCGCCTCGACCCCCACGCCATCGTCGACCGCGCCGCACGCGCCGAGAACGAACGCACCGTCAGCATCCGCCCCGCCCCCGACACCATGACCTACGTGACCGCACTATTGCCCATGGCCCAGGGCGTCTCGGTCTACGCCGCCCTGCGCCGCACCGCCGACACCACCCACGACGAACGCGGCCGCGGCCAGGTCATGGCCGACACCCTCGTCGAGCGCATCACCGGCCGCCCCGCCGAGGTCCCCGCCCCGATCGCGGTCAACCTCGTCATCACCGACGACAGCCTGCTCGCCGACAGCCCCGCACCCGCACGCATCACCGGCTACGGCCCCATCCCCGCCCCAATCGCCCGCCTCCTCATCAGCGGCGCCGTCAGCGACCGACGCTCCCGAGCCACCCTGCGCCGCCTCTACAAGCACCCCCGCAGCGGCGCACTGGTGGCCATGGAGTCCCGCTCCCGACTGTTCCCCAAGGGCCTCGCGCACTTCATCGACCTCCGCGACGACACCTGCCGCACCCCCTACTGCGACGCCCCCATCCGCCACCACGACCACGCCCAACCCCACACCCGCGGCGGCCCCACCACAGCAACCAACGGCCTCGGAGAATGCGAACTCTGCAACTACGCCAAAGAAGCCCCCGGCTGGACAGTCACCACCGAACACCACGAAACCGGCTCTCACACAGCCGAGTTCACCACACCCACCGGCGCCCGCCACCACTCCAAAGCCCCACCACTACCCGGCGTGACCCAAGGCGACCTCAGCGACATCGAATACGAACTCGCCAAAGCGCTCAGACCCGTCGCCTAACCGCGACCCTCCAACCAGATCCGTCCCCGTCGCGTCGACGCCTGGGACAACCATGCGTCCTGAATCAGCTCGGTCAACTCCTCGAGTCCGACGCGGTGCAGTTCGCTGGCGCGAACGAGGACGGAGCGGTGCCTGTTGAAGTGATCGGTGGTGAAGAACGGCGATTCGGGATCCTGCACCAGCGCCAGCTTGTCCGCCTCGGACTCCACCCAGATGACGATGACGTCGGGGAATGGCGCGTCGGGGCGTCGGGTGCGGAAGAACACGAACGACTTCCCGCCCACCTGGTAGATCGCGTTGCCCTTCGGCCCGGCCGCGTTCGTCACGTGCGGCATCGCCGCAGCGATGCGATGGACGTCGTCGACGGTCGCGGGGCGGTCATTGGGGCGGTCATTGGGCCGGTCATTGGGCCGGTCATTGGGGCGGTCATTGGGCCGGTCATTGGGCCGGTCATCCGCCCAATCAGACATGGTGCAGCACAACCTCGGTCAGGGTGCCGTCGCTGACCGTCGCGGTCATGTAGGTGCAGAACGGCTGGCGACGGCGATCGGTGGGCGACCCCGGATTGAGCAACCGCAGGCCGGTGTCGGCAGTCGTGTCCCACGGGATATGGCTGTGACCGAACACCAGCACATCGGTGTCCGGATACAGCCTCGCCATCCGGGCATCCCGCCCGCCCGAGGCTCCCGTCTCATGCGTCACGGTGAACCGCACACCACCCAGGACCTCGTCGGCGCGTTCGGGAAGTCGACGGCGCAACTCGTCACCGTCGTTGTTGCCCCAGCAGGCCACCAAGCGTCGGGCCCGGCGTTCAAGGTCATCCAACAGTGACGCGTCCACCCAGTCACCAGCGTGGATCACGACATCGGCACGCGAGACCTCGGCCCACACCGGGGCAGGCAAGTCCTTGGCGCGCTTGGGCACGTGCGTGTCCGCGATCAGCAAGAGCCTCACCCCGACAGGCTATCGTGCGGCCCCGGTGCTCAAATCGGTTGAAGCATTGCTAAGCAGCGACGCGAGCGCGCACTATATTCTTCCAGCAAGAATCGGTGGGCCGCGATCTCTCGAGCAACGGTCCGCCGAGCTGAGAGGACACATGCCCACACCGCGAAGCCGACTGGTGGCCGCGGCCGCCGGAGGGTTGCTCGTCGCGTATGCCGGGTGGTTGCTGTCGGGCCTGGGTGGCGCGGCGGCGAACTCCGTCATCGCCGATCTGGGCGCCCTCGTCTTCAGCGCATTCGCGACCGGATGCGCGGTCGCCGCTGCCAGACGTGGCCGCGGCCGACAGCGCGGCGCCTGGACGTGCATGGCCGTCGGACTCGCGGGCTGGGTTGTGGGGGACGCGATCTGGGCCTACTTCAACCTGGTGGACCACATCGATTCGCGGACGCCCACATGGGCCGACCTCGCCTACCTGGTCCTTCCCGTCGGCGTCTGCGCGTCGGCGCTCTTCTCCCCGCACGGCCGCAATGCCCGCGTTGGTCTGCGCTTGGTCCTTGATGGGCTGATCGTCGCGGCATCGACGTTCGTGGTCCTGTGGGTGCTGGTCCTGAACGACGTGTTCACCTCGACGACGGCTTCCGGTGCCGAGGTAGCACTGTCGGTCGCCTACCCGTTCACCGACCTGATCATGATCGCCATCGCCTTCATGCTTCTGACCAAGGGTCTCAAGGGATTTCGTTTGTCGATCGGGTTCCTCATGGTCGGCATGCTGCTCGTCGGGGCGGCCGACGCCGCGTACGTCTACCTCGCCGCGAACGACCGCGATCCCGGAAGCCTGGTGCTCGTCGGATGGGCCAGTGGGATGTATCTGGCCGGCCTTGCCGGCCTGGCGGCCCGTCCCCGGAGGGAACCGATAGCGTCGCGGCCACGTCCGCCGTCGCACCTCACGCTGTGGCTGCCCTACCTGCCCGTACCGTTCGCAATCGCTCTCGGCGCCCGCGAGCTGTGGCCGACCGTCGGATACGCCGGACCCATCCTCGTCGCCGGCGTGACGCTGATCCTTGCCGCCTTGATCCGCCAGTTCCTACTTCTCGATGAGAACCGCGGCCTGCTCGTCACGCTGGCGGACATCTCGCTGCGCGATCCGATCACCGGCCTGGCCAACCGCGCGCTGTTCAACGACCGGTTGACGCACGCGATGCAGCTGCGGGTGCGCAACGCCGTGCCGGTCGCGGTGCTGCTCGCCGACATCGATGACTTCAAGCTCGTCAACGACAGCCTGGGGCACCCCGTCGGTGACCTACTGCTCCATGCCGTTGGCGACCGCATCCGGGAGAACGTCCGCGAATGGGACACCGTCGCACGTCTGGGCGGCGACGAGTTCGCGATCCTCATCGAGGACGGCGCCGCGACCGCCGATGCGGTCGCCCGCAAAGTCGTCGACGCGTTCGCCGAGCCCTTCGTGATCGACGGCCGCGAACTCTACGTGCGACTGAGCGTGGGCCTGGCGACCGCACCGGCGACGGGCGATGCCGACGTGACCACCGATGAGTTGTTCAACCGTGCCGACCTCGCCATGTACTCCGCCAAGCGCGACCACATCGCGGACGTGCGGACCTTCACCCCCGACATGCGGCTGCAGGCCACCCACCTGCCCCTGCCCAGCCGTGGGGCCCGAACCGGCAGGCGTGACGGCGTGGCGCGAATTCAGCTCATCAACGATCTGCGCCGTGCGATCGACGAGCACGAACTCACCCTCCTCTACCAACCCAAAGTCAGCCTGGAGACCGACGAGGTCGTGGGGGTCGAGGCCCTCGTCCGCTGGCCACATCCAGACCTCGGCACCCTCGAACCTGCAGACTTCCTGCCGTTGGTCCGGCAGAACGGACTCATGGAGGCGGTCACGGATGTCGTGCTGGCCCGCGCACTCGAGGACGCGGCGGGCTGGCACGCGGCGGGCGTCCACATCCCCGTCGCGGTCAACCTCTCGGCGCCGTCGCTGAACGACGAGTCCACCCCCGACCGCGTCCGCGTGGCGCTCGCCAGGCACGGCCTGACAGCCGATGCCTTGACGGTGGAGATCACCGAGGATCTGCTGCTCGCCAGTGTCGAGCGCGCCCGCACGGTGCTGAACCGACTCCGCCAGTCGGGCATTCGGGTGGCGATCGACGACTTCGGCAGCGGCTACTCGACCATGACCTACCTGCACGAGCTGCCGATCGACGAACTCAAGCTCGATCGTCACTTCGTCGCTCCGATCCTGGACGACGAGCGCGCCGCGGCGATCGTCCGCTCGGTCATCGAACTGGCAGGCACCTTCGGCCTGTCCAGCGTCGGAGAGGGTGTCGAGACGAGAGCCGTCGCCGATCGGCTCCGGGAGTACGGCTGCGACCTGGCCCAGGGGCACTACTTCAGCCCGCCCGTACCCGTCCAGGCCGTGCACCTGGGCCTATGGGGCCCGATGCTGGACGCGCACCGCGTCCCGCCTACTGCAGCTGCTCGGCCATCCGGGGCATGATCGCCTGCAATCCCTTGAACGGACGCATCATGACCTTGAACGAGTCGATGCGGTCGTCCTCGTTCCACGTGATCATGTCCACGCCGTTGACGTAGATGCCGTCGATCGTGGCCGCGAACTCCAGTACCGCCGAACGCTCCGCCGACCACTCCCCGACATAGTGAAAGTCGGTTCCCGCGAACACCTTCGCCGCCGCGTTCAAATACATCGCCGTCTTGGCGCGGCCCTCCTGCGGCGAGAAGACCGCGGGCGAGAAGAACACCACGTCATCGGCCAGCAGAGCATCGAGGACCTCGGGGTCATGGCCGCCGTCCAGGAAAGCGTGCCAGCGTTCGATCACGGGTGCTGTCATACCAATATGTTCGCAGGCGCATAGCTCGTCTGCTGCGGGACCACCACGATGTATCCGATGTCCTTGAGGATGGCGAGTTCGACGGGACTCAGGACCCGCACACTCAGGCCGGTCCCGGTCTTGGCGTTCATCATCTTCTCGTTGGCACCAGTGAACGTCTTATCGTCCAGGTGTGCCATCGAACTGCCCGACTCGTAGGGGTCGGGCGTGAAGAGTGGGACAAGTCCGCCGTAGGCGGCGACGGCGTTGGCACCGCCGAAGTAGAAGCCGCCATTGGCACCGGTCAGGTAGTCGTCATAGGCGGTGTCCCACTTGAAGTCAGCGCCGATCGGCTTCTGCCCGCCTGCGGTCACGATGAAGCTCGAGAACACCGGCCAGTACTGGCGTGGGTTCTCCTGCCGCACGCGGGAGGTGAAGCCGAAGGAGTGCATCAGTTCGTGCATCGCGACGGCCTTGAAGTCGTACTCATCGTCACCCACGACGTCGCCCAGCGCCCAGTCACTGTCGAAGTTCCAGTCGATCTCGCCGTCGGCCTCAGCGCCATTCGAGTCGACACCGTGAATGAGCTTGTTCTGCACGACAGTGCCGAAGAAACCCGGTGAAGTACTGACGAGGTCACTGGAGGCGGCCGCCAACGTGGACGAGGATGAGTCGTCCTCCCCGGTGACGTCGTAGGTCAGGATGACCGGCGCGTTGACCATCAGGTAAGCCGCGACCGCAGTCGCCGACCTGTGCAGCGCGTCACGACGTTCCTGGGTCCAGTACTCGGCCCCCGTCGTGTAGTTGAACGCGAACTTGATCGCGCCCTGGTTGACCAGCGTGCCCGCCTGGGTGCCACCGCGGAACGGCTCGAACAGGTTGACGTGCAACCCCTGGTCCTGCGCCACGATGACGAAGCTGTCGACGCCGTTGAAGTCGGCGCCGGGCGTGTACGTGAAGGTGCCGTCGTCGTTGAGCGCCACGGTGCCGAGCGTCGGGCCCTTGACCACGCGGTAGACGATCCGGTCGCCTTCCGGATCCACCGCGTCGACGCGGCCGGTGATCGGCCCCGACGACTGGCCCGTCACCTGAATCGGGGCCACCGCCGGCGCCAGGTTCAAGAAGGTGCGGCGTACCGCCCACACCGCACCCTCCATGTGCCACTTCAACTCGGTGGGCACCGGCAGCGAGTCAATCCACCCCGTCGAATCGGACGTCCACGCGATGATCGACCGGCTGATGAACTCCTTGCGCGGATCCTGGTGGGCCTCAACCTGAAGCGCCCACGGAATCACCGGATCGGCCGCGGCAACGACCGGGGACCCCGAAACCGGCGCGGACTCCGGCTCAGCCTCGGCGGCAGGGGTCTCCACGACCTCGGGTGCCGCCACCGCCACCAGCGAGTCCCTGGGCGTGCTGACGGCCGCCACGGTCGGCGCGCTGGCAGGCGAGTCGTTCGATGCGGGGGTTGAGACGACCGGAACAACCTCGGGCTGCGTCACGGTCGGTTCGACGATTTCGACGTCAGGGGTTTCGGGCTCGACGGTCTCGGGCTCGGTGGTCTCGGGCTCGGTGGTCTCGTCGGTGTCGGTGGTGTCGGTGACCGAGTCGTCGGCGTCGCTGGTGTCCTCGGCGTCCGCGTCAGCCTTCGAGCCCGTGGGCGAGGATCCGACCTTCGAGATCGGCTTCGCGCGCGCCGGGGACTTCGACGGGGAGCCATCCGAGCCCGCGCTGCTCGAGTCTGCGCCGCCCGAGGTGTTCGAGTCCGAACTCGACGACTGGCCCGAGTCGTCGGCGAGAGCGACACCCACTTGCGGGCCAGCCAGCGAAAGGGCGAACAGCGCCGCACTCACACCGGCCGATGCGGCCCCGAGCTGTAGCCAGCGTCGGACACCGAACTCCGCAGACCGACGACTCGCGTGCGCACCCGCCATTATTTGGCCCTTCCGTCAATTGTTTAGAGGAAGGTATAACGCCGCGATCGGCAGCGCAGCAAATTACATCGGCAAGTCGAAAATCGAGGCGCGTTCCATTCGGATAAAGGTCTGTCTGCACGCGGGGCGTTGCCACCAGACACCGGCGCCCGTAAACACCTGCAACGCTCTCACAACGGCGCCCGCTGCTCATGCCACTCGGTAATCCGTTGATATGCATCGCCGATGGCCAGCAAGCGCGCCTCCCCCCATGGCTGTCCCATGAGTTGCATTCCCATTGGCAGACGATCGGCGAAGCCGCAGGGCACGGTGAGCGCCGGCAGGCCCGCCACACTCGCCAAGCTGGTAAAAAATCCCGTCTCGCCACTCGGAGCGATGAGTTCGTGAACGTCGTCGAGAGGGTTGGCGCCGACGTCGTGCGCTACCCACCCAGCAGTTGGCGAAATCACGACATCGACACTGTTGAAGATCACGTCTAATTGCGCCTGAATCCGTCTCCGATACTGAAGTGCAAGAAGATAATCCGTCGCAGGAATGCACCCGCCCGCTTCCAGGAGGACCCGCACATCGATGCCGTACTCATCGGCATGATCGCGCAAGAGCTGACGATGGACCGAACTCGGTTCTGCAGTGTGAATGAGCAACCACGCATCGTAGTGAGCTTCGATACCGGGAAGATGGAGCTCGATGACCTCGGCTCCAGCCTCGGCCATTTCGGTAAGAGCTGCATCGACAGCGCTCTTGACGGCGGCGCCAACACCGCGCCACGTGAAATCACTGATGACACCGATTCTCGTTCCGCGCCAAGAATCCAGAGGACGAAACGCATCGACTGACATCTGTTGAGTTGCAGGGTCATTGGGGTCGTATCCGGCGATAACCGAGTACACGACAGCGACATCCCGTACCGTGCGAGCGATCGGTCCAACCGTGTCCATTGTCCACGCAAGAGGGAAGACACCGTGGTTGCTGACCCTCCCAACTGTGGGCCGCAATCCACTCTGACCGGTTACCGCTGCGGGCAGACGTATGGACCCACCCGTGTCGGTCCCAATTGAGACCAGGCACTCACCAGCGGCCACGGCAGCCGCAGATCCCCCGCTCGATCCGTCGGTGTTCTTGGCGAGATTCCATGGATTCCTGGTAGCGCCGTAGTGCGGATTCTCCGTGCTCCCGCCCCAAGCGAACTCATGGAGATTCGCCTTTCCGACGATGACCGCTCCGGCCGCCATGAGTCTCTTGACCACCGTAGCGTCCTGTGTCGGTATCCGCCTCTTGAAAAATCCTGTGCCACAGGTAGTTGCGATTCCTGCGGTGTCGATGTTGTCCTTGACCGCAACTGTCACGCCCTCGAGGACACGGACCGGTGCGCCCTGCGAAAGTCGCAAGTCCGATTCTTGGGCTTGACTGCGGGCTGCCTCCGCCGTGACTTCAATGAAGGAACGCACGCGGTCCTCGACAACACCGATTCGACGGAGCGATTCGTCGACCGTACTGCCAACGGTGCGACTGCCGTCTGCGATGGAGCCGACGGTTCCTGCGATGTCACCGACAACCTGGTCACCGGCGGTTCGCGTGGCGGCTACCGCACCGTTGAAACGACGATCGCCGATAGACGGTCCGCCTCGCTCAGGTGCATCGACGGCATCAGACAGTCGACTCGCCGCCCGCCCGAGCCCCAAAACTGCCGCTCTCACTTCGCCGGCCACGGCCGTATCGGTGCGTGCTGTGGTGCCGCGTTCCTGAGGCGAGCCCATCAATCCTCCTCGTCTGTTGCCTCAATAGCCGGGTCAATCCGCCCAACATCTGGGCTCAGTAATCCTGCGGACGGTCGTTGTCGCGGTAGGCGATGCTCCCATGTGCGGCACCTGGTTGGACAGCGCGAGCTGCCCAACCAGGCCGGCGCCCCCTAGACAACCAGAAAAGGTCTCGAATGATCCGCGCTCAGGCCCTAGGGCGACTCATGGCCAATTTCGGGCGATTCTGAGACGTCGGTCACGGCGATCTCCAACCCTGACGAACGCAGTTCATCAACGATGGGTGCGGCATCGAATGCCTCTGGTGAGTGGACACCGGGTTGCTTGAGCACACCGGTCGCCAACAGAAAGGCACCCACGGAAGCGGTTCCGTGAGTGGACGCCCACCGATTCGTGCTGAGGTAATTCGCAGTACGGATCATCCTGTTGCCGTCCAGCCGGCCGGCGACTACGACGCGCAGTCCATCGACCCTGCCGTGTTCGGCCTCGGCCGTTTCCACATTCCGCCAGACGGCGCTGGCCTTGAACGTCTCCGAAACGAGGAAGTGGCCGACAAACTCTTCCGGCGATATCGTCCAACCGTCGGAAAAAACCCCTGTGGCAGAGCCGAACCCAGCATTACCGAGGCTCTCCAGTAACGCGGGGAAAGAGTTCTCGGTATACGCGCCCCGCATGACTGCGCGTTGCAGTCCAGGAAAGTAGCGCTTAGCCAAGATGGTCTCCGGATGCGTGCAGGCCGCGGCTCGGAGTTTGCCGTACCTACCCCAGTCGATGTCGACCTCCTGGCTGCCACCGGCTACCGAGACGAGCTGACCGTTATCGACGATCACCGCGTCCGGTCCGAACATCTGCACGCGGTGACTCATCAAGTGGGGCGGCGCCCCGGTGTCCACATTGACCAAGAACGTCCAGTGAATCTCATCGACGGAGTCCATCCCCTGCGACAAATACCGCCCTAAGACGTTGCTCATACCGGGCGTGAATCCGAAGCCGATGATTGCAGTGATTCCCGCCGCCTCAGCCCGATCGTTCATCGCGACGAAGTCGTCGAGCACATCCGCGTCATCGAGAATGTCGATGTAATCCGCGCCGAAGTCGATGGCAGCCTGTAATGCTGTGGGCCCGGTGTGCCGAAAGGGGCCAGCACAGTTCAGGACCACGTTCGGTTGGTGTTGGTCGAAGGCTTGAGCCACCGATGCGTACTGCGTTGCGTCGGCGACCGTAGCCGTGGCCTTGCGCCCCACATCCTTCGCAACGCTGACTGCCCGATCTTCGGAAAGATCTGCCACCACGATATCGTCAATTTCGGTGCGCGCGTGAAGCAGACGGGCCGCGTTTCTACCTTGAAATCCACCGCCGCCGAGTACCAGTACTTTGGTCATGCCGCATCCACCTTGTCTAATCGCTGAGTTCTGTAGTAATTCGAGTAGCAATGTTCAGTTGACTAATTTCCGGTATCGATCTCGTCGATCGCGGCAATCAGGTCTTCGCTGGTACGCCCTGACCGCTTCAGAACAAGGGCACGGCCTGCTCCAGCCACGAAGGACAGCAAGACGACAGCCATGATGGTGACGCCAAGCACCCCCAGCTTCGGTGCCCCGTTGATGTCTACGTCTCCTACGAGAATCGGGAAATTCTTCAACCCGAGATAGAGGAAGTAGAGCAAGCCGATCAGGCTCGCCACGGGTGCGATTCTGTGCTTCCACAAGTTCGTGGGTCCGGGCTGCTTGGCGAAGTAAACGATGACCGCAACCGACGTGACGGCTATCAACAGCAGAAAGCCGAGTGTGGTACCTCCGACGAACCAGGTGTAAATCTGCCCGTACGGATCAAGCCCGGAAAGCGTTAAGAGCGCCAGTGCGGCCGCAGAAGCGATCGTGACCGCGAGTGAGGCTACCGCGGGACTGCCGTGGTCAGCGTGTATGGCGCTGAGGCGCTTCGGCAGCACTCCGCGCTCGCTCATCGAATGGGCGTAACGCGCGAACACGTTGTGGAAGGACAGCAGGCACGCAAACACACTGGTTACGAGCAGAATGTTGACGGCGACGCCGTACCAACTGCCGATGTAACGTGCGCCGGTCTGCTGCAACATGTCTCCAGCCGCCAGAGTCTGTTCAGCGACCGCAACCACGTTGCTCGGACCCCAAGCCTCAACGAGGGTCCACGTCGCGAACAGGTACAGAACCGCAACACCACCCACCGCGACATAGGTCGCACGCGGGATCGTTCGGGCAGGATTGCGAGCTTCGTCCCGGTACACCGCAGTAGCTTCGAATCCGATGAA
Source organism: Mycobacterium sp. IDUB_39 (assembly GCF_055419205.1). NCBI lineage: Bacteria > Bacillati > Actinomycetota > Actinomycetes > Mycobacteriales > Mycobacteriaceae > Mycobacterium > Mycobacterium sp. IDUB_39. Next base: position 312,674 of record NZ_JBVAXF010000005.1, on the reverse strand, counting down.
ACTGGAGACCGCGAACAGGATCCCGAGACCGATGTTTCCAGAAACGATCTCGCTGGGTTTGAACGAGTCCAAGCTCAGCCCTGCGTCACCTCCCCGGATGACGACAGTGACGCTTAACACAAGGACCACGAGTACTTCGAGGACAAGGAAGATGCCCAGCACTTTCGCGCTCAAGCCGATATGGCGGTATCCCAGTATCCCAACGATTACTAGATAGCCCGCTGACAGCGCCCACCAGGGAATGCCACCCGCTCCGATCAATCCAAGAAGTGTCGAAGTTTGCAGACCAAGGAAGGCATACAACCCGAATGTGATTGCCGCATATGAAAGCAACGCCAGTCCCGCCGCCCCGGTTCCGGCTACTGGACCCAGGCCGTGGCTGACATAGGTGAAGAACGCCCCCGGCTTTGGGATACGCATCGCCATCTCGCTTAGCCCCACGGCGAACAGCGCCAGCACGATTCCGGAGACGGCGAAAAGCGCGGGGAAACCCGGGCCGTTCCCATTCAGCAAGCCCAGCGGCGTGACACCGCCGACGACAGTCAAAGGCGCGGCTGCCGCTACCACCATGAACACGACGCCCACCACGCCGAGATTGCCCCGCAGGTGTCGGGCCCCTGCTTGTTCAGATTTGACCATGTACACGCTCCTTTGAGGGTCGACCAGCCCGCGGACGGCCGCTGCGACAACCATGTCGGTTGTGCAAGAAGTAGACTAAATCTGTGCTAGTAATGACAACAGAACGCGCCAACAGTGGCGATATGATCAGAAAATCACGTTCTTCTTGCATCCTGTTCAGGTCCACTCGGCCGACTGCGACGTCGGTTGAACTTAAGGAAGGAGCTTGGCATTAAGCAGTCCAGTCCCGCTTCGCTTGATGCACTTGACGAGCAGATCCTCTGGGAACTCGTGCGCGACGCTCGAATTCAGAGCAAGGTATTAGCGCGGAGATGCAGCGTTGCTCCGGCGACGATCGTGAACAGGATTCGTAAGCTGCGCGAACAAGGCGCATTGCGGTCAGCGCATGCGCGCGTGGATCTGGCCCAAGTGGGTCTGCCGGTACAGGGAATGATCTCGGTGCGGCTCCGGGCGCAGGCTCAAACGGAGGTGCACAGATACTCGGAGAAGCTGCGCAGAATCCCCCACGTGGTCAACATATTTCATTTGGGGGGCGCTGCTGACTTTCTTGTGCATGTCGCATGCACTGACACCGGACAGCTGCGAGATCTGGTTGCGGTAACGCTCAGCTCCGATGCTGCTGTTGCGTCTACTCAGACCTTCGTAGTCTTTGAACACATCCTTGGATCCGAGCAGGTTGAGCATGTTGCGGGTTACGCGCAGATCCGCGAGGCCATCGAGGGAGCCCCCACGACGTGGGAGTGATGACGCGTCGGCCCAGGACGCGAAACGCTCATCTGGGCACGTAGAAGACTGCGAAGGTCGCCAAGCAGGCTTTACCTTGGCGACCTTCGCAAGGCACAGACACTCGGGTTGCCAGCGGCCAGAGCCTGCGGCGGCACCCGAATTCCCCCGACCTGCGCCAGAGTCGCACGCTCACTCCTTCGAGCGGTGCAGTGCATTCAGTGCTTGTGCTCCGCCGACTCGGGTCTGGAGTCGGTGGAGCAAATAGCGTCGCCTTAGCGACGGACGTAGCCTGCCAGAGTGCTGTCGTCAACCTCGGGCAGGTTGACCACGATGTTGTCCGGAGTCCTTGTGGTCAGCCAGACGAGTTCCTCTGTCGTGCTCATATTCGCTTCGACATGGGGCATGAACGGTGGCACATATACGAAGTCACCCTCCTCCATATCTATGTACTCGCTGTAATCCTCGCCGAAGTAGATGCGCGCCTTGCCGGTCAGGACATATCCGCCGGTTTCCGCTTCACCGTGATGATGAGGCAACGATCGGTAACCGGGCTCGTTGGAGACCCTTCCAAACCAGATCTTGGTGGCCGGCGTGTGCTGGACGCTGACACCGGATACGCGGACAGCTCCGCCAGACTGGCCGGTATCACCAAATTCCTCACCCCTGCGGGTCACGACCGGCGTGTCGTGTTCAGCCACTATTCTCTCCCTACATACGAACGGACGTTTGTTCCGCGAATCTAGAACGGTTACAGCTGGAGCGCAAGGTGCAGACGCTAAATATCGCTCTACGCTGGATGTTTCGACGTCATCTCAGCGGCGGACCGCAGCGACGTGAGGGGCCCGGACATTGACGGAGAATCCAGCGCGGGCTAGTTTACAAACAAACGACCGTTCATTTAAGGAGTTGGCTGTGAAGTTGGCAACCATAAGGTCTGGTACCGGTACGCGAGTGGTCAGCCAAGACGGCGACATCACACGGATGCTCGACTACACAAGTGTGGTCGACGCACTCACCGACGGTGTGATCGGCGACCACTCCAAGCGTGATGGTCCGGTCATCGACGGCGAAGCTCTCGATTTTGCGGCGTGCGTGACGAATCCAAACAAAATCCTCTGCGTGGGCCACAACTACAAGGCGCACATCCTGGAGATGGGCCGGGGGCTGCCCGACTTCCCCACCATTTTCTCCAAGTACTCGGGAGCATTGATCGGCCCTCACGATCGCATCGAGTTGAGCAGCGTCGCGACGGAGTGGGACTGGGAAGCAGAGCTTGCGCTCGTGATCGGGCGGTCAGTCCGACACGCCGACCACGAAACCGCACGCGCAGCGATCGCCGGCTACACCGTCGCCAACGACATCTCCGCACGAGACTGGCAAAACACGACGTCGCAATGGCTACTCGGGAAGACATTCGAAGCTACGACGCCGTTGGGCCCGTGGCTGGTCACTGCCGACGAAGTCGATCTAGACGCCGGACTCGAGATCACCTGCACGGTCGACGGCACCACCGTGCAGAGCGCCAACACGTCCGATCTGCTCTTCGACGCAGCGCACCTCATCTCGTACGTGTCTCAAGTGATCAGCATCGAACCCGGTGACGTCGTCCTCACCGGCACTCCCAGCGGGGTCGGCGCAGGCCGCACACCGAAGCTGTTTCTCAGCCCAGGGCAGGAGATCGTGACCACGATCGAAGGCCTGGGGTCTTGTCGCAACACCACGGTCGCTGCATGACCACTCACATCAGTCCCACCGACCGTGATTTCACAGGAGCCCACATGCTCTCCAAAGTTCTCATAGCAAACCGCGGCGAGATCGCCGTTCGCATTATCCGCACCTGTGCTGAGATTGGAATATCCTCGGTTGCAGTGCATTCCGACCCCGACGCGGGTGCGCTACACGTTCGCCTCGCCGACGAGTGCGTCCCGCTCGAGGGTGTGTCACCAACCGAAACCTACTTGAACGTCGACAAGATCATCGCCGCCGCACGCAGTGTCGGAGCTGATGCCATTCATCCTGGTTACGGTTTCCTCGCCGAGAACGCTGGTTTTGCGCGCGCCGTCGTCGACGCCGGCCTGATTTTCATCGGACCACCCGCGGACGCGATCGACATCATGGGAGAGAAGGTCGCCGCGCGAGCCGTCGCCTTCACGGCGCAGGTGCCCCAGGTGCCCGGAAGCCGTGGCGCTGTCAACTCGGCCGAGGAAGTCCTCGCTTTCGGAGCCGAACACGGCTATCCGATCGCCATCAAGGCCGCCTATGGTGGCGGCGGGCGCGGAATGCGGACCATTTCCGAACCGACGCAAGCCGCCGATGCTCTTACATCCGCGCAGCAGGAAGCCACGGCGGCGTTCGGCAGAGGAGAGGTCTACCTCGAGCGCTATCTGTCCCACGCACGACACGTCGAGGTCCAGATCTTCGCAGACAGTCAAGGCAACGTCGTGTGGCTGGGAGACCGCGATTGCTCGGTCCAACGCCGACACCAGAAGGTTGTCGAGGAAGCGCCAGCCCCTGGCTTACCGGACTCATTGCGCACCGCGATGGGTGAGGCATCAGTCCGATTGGCCAAGGAAGTCGGTTACGTTGGCGCCGGGACCGTCGAATTCCTGGTTGAGGCAGAGAACTTCTACTTCTTGGAGATGAACACTCGAATCCAGGTCGAACACCCGGTCACCGAGATGACGTTGGGCGTGGACCTGATAGCTGAGCAGCTCTATGTGGCAGCTGGTCAACCACTGAGCTTTCCGGCCTCCGGTCCCGCACCCCGTGGACATGCGATTGAAGTGCGGATCAATGCCGAGAACGTCGCGGGTGGATTATTCCTCCCTTCCCCAGGCCCTTTGTCAGTGGTCAACTTCTCCGCACGAACCGGAGTCCGCTGGGACAGCGGCTACGAGTCCGGTGACGAAGTTCAACCCCACTACGACAGCCTTATCGGCAAGCTGATCTCCTGGGCACCCACCCGTGGACATGCGGTCGAGCGCATCCTCCAGGCACTCAGCGAACTGCAAATCGTCGGCGTCCCGACCACCGCACCAGTTGCGCTGGTCGTCATCGATCATGCAGACTTTCGTGCCGCCGCAATCAACACCAATTGGCTCGAACGCGACATCGACCTCCCCGACCTTCTGCCTACTGAGTCCGAGTCGGACGACACCCACGCCGACGAAACAGACGCCGACGGATCACGTGAAACGGTATGGGTCGGCGACCGCCGCTACGTCGTTCCGATGTTCTCCGAGGATTCCTCAGACACAACGGCTTCCGTAGCTGTCGCGGTATCCACCAAACCGCAGAGCACCATGCGACGAGGCGGTTCCTCCCGCCGGGCCAGCAGACCGCAAGCAGCGGCCAGCGGAACGATCACCTCCCCGATGCAGGGCACGGTCGTCCAGGTGGAGGCTTCGGAAGGACTGACTGTCTCTAAAGGCGACCTGCTGCTGGTTCTCGAAGCGATGAAGATGCAGAACCCCGTATACGCCCTTGCCGACGGCGTCGTAACCAGCCTCATGGTGGCCACCGGCCAGGTGGTGGCAGCAGGGACCACCCTGGTTGTGATCGAATAGCTGGTGAGGGCGCAGATGCGTACACCGACGTCCAGTTCCGTTTTGTCGCTGGGTAACTGGCGCCGGTAGGAGTCCGCCGGTGTGAGGATCCGTCCATGGGCGGAGTCGTTCATGAGTTTGGTCTCGTATGTACGCAGTCAGCGCATAACGGATGCTATCGCCAACCCTTGCGTCCTCGCGGGCGAGGCGTACCAGTGCAGCCTTCGAACTGCGCGCGGCCGATTGCACCGCATCGTCGTCAGACCGGCCCCTGGTGTGGTTCATCTGGTCGATGGTGCCTGGGAGACAGCCTTTTAGCCCTGCACCTTTGACTGGATGCCGGCGCTCGAAAGTCGAGGGCCAACAAACGTCAGCGTGTCACACAGCGTCTCCACCTTCACTCGGGCGACGGCGAACCATGAAGCTCGAATGGAAGGTCATTGCGACGTCGCCACGCTGATTCACTGCCCGGTACGAAAGTGTCCAGATGCCCTGGTCATCTTTTCGAGTTGGGCGAGCAGTTATCACTTCGGCGTGCGGACGCAGCGTGTCCCCAATGACAACAGGGAGCAGGGCACGCACGTCGGCGAGGCCGAGCCACGCCACCACATTGGAAAAGTAGCCGGTTTGCGTGGTGAGTCCGAGAGTAAGAGCCAGGGTGAACGGACCATGGGCAATGCGCTGGCCGAATTGCGTTCCAGCAGCATGCTCCTCATCAAGATGCAGAGACACAATGTCGCCTGTCAGTCCCGCCCAGGTGACCAAGTGGGAGTCGGTCACAGTCACTCCCGGCCCTGCCAGCACGTCACCGACAGCCAGGTCTTCCCACCACATGTCGGGTTGACCGATGATGCGACCAGTAGAAGCCGGAACCGTTGTCGTCATAGAAAACTCCTCGTAGCGCGGTGGGAAGCCACCATGTTAACGTACGTACGACCGTTCGTTGCCGCAGTCGCAACTTCTGCCCTGGTCAATACTCCGCGCATACGTTTGGACGTGACGAAATGACGCATATCTTGGATGGCGAAGCCCCAATCACGAAGAACCCCCATCAGGAGCTCGAACACCGCCTCGTAACTGCCCGCCTGGGCGGGTCGGAGAAGTCCCGCCAGAAACAGACCGATGCGGGAAAGATGTTGGTGCGGGACCGACTAACTCGACTGTTCGACGACGGCTGGAGTTTCGAGGACGGTCTACTCGCCCGCTACGACGAAGGACTCCCCGGTGACGCCGTTGTGACCTGCCTGGGCAGAGTCGACGGCCGTGAAGTGGCGGTGATCGCCAACGACTACACCGTGAAGGCCGGTACCTGGGGCAAGCGGACGTACGAAAAAATCACGCGTACACAGGAACTCGCTGACTCAATCGGCGCACCGCTGATTTACCTCTTCGACTCTGCCGGAGCAAGGATCGATGAACAGTTCGAGAGTTTCGTCGGGCGTCGCGCCTGGGGGAACATCTTCTACAACCAGGTTCAGTTCTCCGGACGCATTCCACAGATCACTGCGCTGTTCGGACCATCGCCGGCCGGATCTGCTTACATTCCGGCGCTCAGCGACTTGACCATCATGGTCCGTGGTCATGCGACCGCCTACCTCGGTTCACCGCGGCTGGCGCAGATGGTCACGGGCGAGGACGTCACCCTCGAGGAGATGGGTGGAGCGGAAATGCACTCCACGGTCTCGGGACTCAACGACATCCTCGTCGAAGACGACGAGGAGGCGATTGCCGCTATCCGCGTGTGGCTATCGTTCCTTCCTTCGAACTGGAAGCAGGAACCGCCCCGGGCCGAACCGGCCGAACCGTCGCAAGGTCGGTCGATACGCGAGATCGTTCCGGAGGTCGAGTCCGAGATCTTCGATATCCACGAGCTGATCGACTCACTTTTCGACGACTCCTCTTTCTTCCCGTACAAGCATCTGTTCGCTCCCGAGCTTGTCACCGGTTTCGCTCGACTTGATGGGCATCCCGTCGGAATAGTGGCCAACCAGCCAACAGTCAAGGGCGGAGTCATCTTTCCCGACTCCTCGGACAAGGCCGCGCGATTCATCTGGATCTGCAATGCCTACAACATCCCAATTCTGTTCCTGGTCGACATTGCCGGGTACATGATCGGCTCCGAAGTGGAACGTCAGGGGATCATTCGCCACGGCGCAAAGATGATCTATGCTGTCTCCGAGGCTCGCGTCCCCCGGATCACCGTTCTCCTTCGCAAGGCCTACGGAGGCGGGTACCTGGCGATGTCGGGCGCACCGATGCAGCCAGACGCACTCATCGCACTCCCAACAGCAAAACCTGCTCTGATGGGTCCCGATGCTGCCGTGAACGGCATCCACTACAACCGAATTCAGGCGATAGACGACGCCGAGGAGCGCGCTGCCTTCGTCGCCGAGAAGCAAGCCGAATACGCCGCGGGAATCGATGTATTCAAGATCGCCAACGAGAACGCAGTCGAAGCCGTCGTCCCGGCCGATGAGCTGCGGGCCGAGCTGATCTCACGTCTGCGGGTATACCGCCGCCGAGACCGCACTGCACTTCCCCGCCGCAACGGAGTAATCCCCGTATAGCATCGCTGGTTTCGGACCTGCGCCGCCCTGCTGGGCGGCGCAGGTCCGGTCAAGTGTCGTTAGGGCAAGAGTAGTCTCAACCTAGGTCTAATCAGCCTCATGAGCACTGGCCGGCGGGCTGCGCGTCAAGGGACGCGGTCCCTCAATGGAGAACGTCGCTGCAACTGCGGTGCCCAACACCAGCGCGCAAGCGGCTCTGCGAGGTGACCTGCTGGCAGGGCAACAGACTCCGTGTCGAAATCGCCTTGACGACGAGACCACCTCGCGCGACGCGGTCAGGCTGTCAAGCGTCGTCGTCCAGGCCGAGTTGGCGCAATGCGATGGTGATGTAGAACTTCACAGCTTTATCGAGTGCCTTCGGCCCCCGAGACTGATACCACGACGACACGTGCGCCCCCTGAGCGAGGACAGAGTACGTCTGCAACTTGGGGTCGAGGACGTTCGCGCCTGTCTCCTTGCCCACCGCCACGATGAGCGACTGCAACAGCTTCTCGTACGCAGCACGTCTGGCGAGCACCTCGTCGAGGTCACCGTCGGACAGCGCGCGAAGCTCGGCGTTGCCGATGAAGACCTCACGTGCATGCTCGGCGTGGAATCGGATATGACAGTCGACCGCGGCCTTGAATCTGTCAATAGCGGTTGGGCCTGCTGCCTCGAGTGCCGCCCGAACTTCCTCCAGGAGTTCGTCCATCACCGCAACCATGATGTCGGTGAGAAGCTCTTCCTTGCTCTTGATGTGGTTGTAGAGACTGCCAACCTGAATGCCAACTTCGCTGGCCACCGCCCGTAGCGACGTCGCCTCGTATCCGTGTTCGTAGAAGAGCTTGGCGGCGGCCTCACGAATAGCTTCACCTGTGCGAGCTCTGTTCCTCACAGCGCCTGTCACATGGCCTCCTGCTGCCGCGTTGTGTCCGACCAGTTCGGGCCACAGCTATGTCTCCGAAAAACAATCGTACGTTAGTCGGGGCCGTACCAGAGGGCCGACACCGACGGTCTCCGACTCACTCACCTACCAGCCCATCGTCACGCGCACCTCTGTCTTCATGATTTTGCCACTGGCGTTCATAGGTAGCTCATGGGGACCAACCAGCGCGATGAGCTTCGGCACTTTGTACCCCGCCAGACTTTGACGCAGGAAGGCCACGATTTCCGCCTCTGTTACAACCACATCGGGCCGGACCGCGATGACAGCCCGAACTTCCTCGTCCCATTCATCGCTTGGAACTCCGAGGACCGCGGCTTCCATGACCGCGGGATGCGTATGGAGCAGCTGCTCGATCTCCGAGCTGTACACGTTCTCGCCACCGGTTTTGATCATGTCTTTGGCGCGATCACGGAAATACAGATACCCCTGTTCATCGCGGACAGCCAGATCACCCGTCCGCAACCACCCGTCCTTCAGGACGTCTGCGGTGGCGCCGGGACGACCGTGGTAGCACGTCATCAGACTCGGTCCCCGAACCACGATCTCGCCGATCTCCCCAACGCCGACCGGGGCATGGTCACTCAGATCGCGCAGGGCGACATCTGCGAGCAAATACTCGGTTCCAATCGATCCGTCGATGTCCTGGCGGAGCATGTCCTGCGGCAATAAGCGAGTGACCATGGGGCCAGCCTCAGTAAGACCATATCGGAAGAACAGTTCCACGTCGGGAATACTCTCGGCCACGGCAAGCTTGTCAGGCATCCGAAGTAGGCCGGCACCGGAGTGGAGTGCCTTGAAGCTGTTGCGAAACCCGACTGTGTCGAACGCGCCGGCTCGCAACATCCTTCGGATCATGTTGGGAACGAGAAACATGTTCGTAATCGACTCTCGGGCCACGACTTCCGCGACATGCTCCTCGGAGAACTGTTGGACGAGCACCGAGCTATTACCCGTGATGTAGAGCGGGACGAACCAGCATAGCAACGCTGCAGAGTGAAACAGGGGCGTGACGATCAAACCGCGGTCTTGAGGTCGACCACCGATACGACCGTCCACCAGCTCATTGATCGCGTTCGCCAGAATCGCCGAGTGCGACAGGACGACGCCTTTGGAGAAACCGGTGGTGCCGCCGGTGAACAGGATGCATGCGGCAGAGGAGGGATCGACCAGGGTGTCGCCTCCGGGCTCTGCGAGAAGTCGCTCCAGCTCCGCGCCTTCGTGAAGCACGGCGATTTCCTCGGCCAGCCCACCATCAGTCTGCACAGCGGCGAGAGCGGTCTCGAAGCCTTCACCTACGAGCACCACACGGGCACCGGTCTCGTTGATGCCGTGTGCCAACTCCGCTGTCGCCCAACGCCAGTTATAGGGAACGTAGGCCGCACCCGCCGCGACTATGCCCAAGAACGTCTCGATACTGAACACTGTGTTGCCGGCGAGCACCCCGACAGTGTCGCCGGGATTGACACCGGCCCTTCGTAGCGCACCGGCGATCCGCCACGCGCGGTCGGCAAGCTCACCATGTGACAACCGGCGTGTGCCGTCGAAAATCGCTTCCCGGCCCGGTACCAGTCGCTCGTTGCGATGAATGGCATCGACAAGGGTGAGCATGGGTCTCCTTCAAGATCGCAAAGCAACTGTGCCATGTGACACTACGGCAACCGTACGTACGTTCGCTAGTGGCGGATTCTACTGACCGGCGTTTCCGTTCTGGACTAACAAACGCACGTTCGCTAACGTGTACCCCATGCGACCTCTCCGTTCGTTATTATTTGTGCCGGCCCACCGCGAGGGTTGGGTCGACAAGGCCGTGGCGACTGGGGTAGACGCCGTCATCCTGGATCTCGAGGACTCGGTCCCACCAGACCATAAGGAGACAGCACGCCAACAGGCCGCCGCGTCGATCGACCTGTTGAAGAACGATCGGGCAGACGTCACCGTCTTAGTCCGTCCGAATGCGCTGGATACCCGCCATTACGGCCGAGACCTGGCGGCCGTCGTTCGTCCAGGCCTTCATGGGCTCCTATTGCCGAAGATCTACACCGACCGCGATGTTCTGGATTTTGCGGCCCTCGTCGCAGCGTACGAAATCGATGCAGATGTCGAGAGCGGGGCAGTCGCATTGGTGCCGACCCTGGAAACGGCCAAGTCCCTTGTGAACTGCGAATCGATCACCGCTGCACATCCACGCGTGGCCTCACTGATGGTCGCGGCAGCCAAGGACGCCGATGTCTCCCGGGAAGTCGGGTTCTGCTGGACTGCTGAAGGATTGGAGACACTGCACTATCGCAGCAAGGCTGTGCTGGCGTGCCGTGCGGCGGGACTGCAGCATCCCATCGTCGGACTATGGCAGGACATAAAGGACCTCGATGGGTTGCGCGCATTCGCCGAAGGCAATCGCAGACTTGGATTTGCCGGACAGGTTCTCATCCACCCGTCACACGTGGAGGTCGCAAACGCGGTCTACGCCCCAGACCCCGCCGCGGTCGAGAGATTCCGACGCATGATCGATGCCTTCGAGACGGCCCGCGCGCAGGGACTTGCCGCAGCGTTATTCGAGGGGGAGCACATCGACATAGCCCACGTGACTACGGCACGCGACGTCGTCGCGCTTGCCGAATCCATCGAACGACCGAAAGGAACATCATGAGCGGACTGTACTTCGAGGAACTCGAGCCAGAATTGACGATCGCACATGCAGTAACCCGTACCGTGACCGAGACGGACAACTTGCTGTTCACCACCTTGACCATGAATGTGCAACCACTGCACCTCGATTCCGAGTTCGCGAAGGATTCGCCCTACGGGGAGCGGATTGTGAACAGTGTGTTCACCCTCGGTGTCGTTGTGGGTGTTCCAGTTGCGGATACCACGCTCGGCACGACCCTGGGAAACCTGGGTTTTGAGGAGATCACTTTTCCCAACCCGGTGTTGATCGGTGACACCCTCAAAGTGGCCACCACGATCTTGTCTCGTCGCGAATCCAAGTCGCGGCCCGATACCGGGATCGTTCGATTCGAGCACCGGGGATACAACCAGCGCGGTGAGATTGTGTGCACTGTCAAGCGTTCGGGCCTGATGAGCAAGCGCCCGAGCAGCTAGGAGTCTGCTGAATTAATCCCGCGTCGTGGCCGGGGTTTGACCTCTAGTTTTGGGATGATTGGTGGGTGCAGGGTCGTTCTAATGATCAGCGTGAGTTGTTGGATGCCGAGTCGGTTGCCGGGCATCTTCTGAAGTCCGACAGCATGTTCGCGTTCTTGGCTGCGCATCGACATGAGCTGTTCCCCGAGTCGATGTTCGCCGATCTGTTCCCGTCGCGGCGGGGCCGTCCGAGTGTGCCGGCTGAGGTGATGGCCTCGGTGATCACCCTGCAGGCCCTGCATGGCCTGTCCGATAACGAGACCGTTGATGCGGTGACCTTCGATCTGCGGTGGAAAGCGGCCTGCGGCTTGCCGATCACTGCTGGGGCGTTCCATTCGACGACACTGACCTATTGGCGGCGCCGACTGGCGGCGTCGGATCACCCGGACCGCATCTTTGAGGCCGTCAAATCAGTCGTGGAGGCGACCGGGGTGTTGGCGAAGAAGACTCGGCGAGCGTTGGACTCCACCGTCCTGGACGACGCGGTGGCCACCCAAGACACCGTGACCCAGCTGATCGCCGCGATCCGGCGGGTCGGCCGCGAGGTCCCCGCCGCCACGGAGGTCATCGAATCCCAGTGCGCCGCCCATGACTACAACGACGCGGGGAAACCGGCGATTGCCTGGAACGACAAGGCGGCCCGCGACGAGTTGGTCGACGCCCTGGTCGGTGACGCGCATCGGCTGCTGGGGCATCTGCCGGAGCAGGAGTTGGGCCCCCCGCGCGGCGGAGGCGGTGGCGTTGTTGGCGTTGATCGCCGGCCAGGACGTCGAACCCATCGGGGGTTCCGATGGCACTGATGGGCAGTGGCAGATCGCCCAGCAGGTCGCCCCGGACCGGCTGATCTCCACCGTGGACCCCGAGGCGCGCCACGCCCACAAGAGCGTGCATCGGCGCCAGGACGGGTTTAAAGCCCACATCGCGATCGAGCCCGATACCGGGATCATCACCGACTGCGCTCCGATCAAGGCCAGCGGCCCTGACAATCACGAAGCCGTCATCGGATTGAGACTGCTAAGCGGGGACAAGGCTCCGGTGCGGGTGCTCGGTGACTCGGCCTACGGCACCGGCGAAGCCCGAGCAGCACTGGCTGCGCTCAAGCACGTCGCGGTGATCAAACCAATCCCGCTGCGGACACCCGTTCCTGGCGGATTCACCAGCGACGACTTCGCCATCGATTTCGATGCCCGCACAGTGACCTGCCCAGCCGGGCACACTGTCGCGATCCGGCCCAGCGGCGGAGCAGCCTTCCAGAGGTATTGCCGCACATGGCCGTTGGTCAGCCAGTGCACGACCGCCAAGCGTGGACGCAAGCTCAACATCAGTGAGCACGAACACCACATGCGTGCAGCCCGAGCAACAGCACGCACCCCGCAATGGCAACACGAAAACCGCCAACACCGACCCATGGTGGAACGCTCCATCGCCTGGCTGACCCGAGGCAACCGAAAAGTCCGCTACCGCGGCGTCGCGAAGAACGACCACTGGCTCCACCACCGCAGCGCCGCCTTGAATCTGCGTCGCCTCATCACGATGGGGCCTGACCCACACCGGCACCACCTGGGCCATCGCCTAGCACCAAGACCACTAGGTCTTGACGTCACACAACAGAGACACCACGCTCAACACACGGCGGGGTGGCCCTCGAATATGTCGCCCTCGGGTCTGTATGTCGCCCTCGGGTCTGACTGAACACACACGCGCCACAGAGCGCTCTGAGGCACCCCACCCCAAAGCCCCTAATTCAGCAGACTCCTAGCAGGAAGTTGGCGTGGTGATGCCGGCCGGCCCTGTCAGATGCTGCGGGCGGCCACCGCAGACAAAGCCGGTCGGCTCACCATCCGCACTAGCCCCGGACATGCCTCTTCCAGCAAGGGCTCGAGATCGAACCACCCGGGCCAGGGCTGTACTCGGCGGCCTGCAGTCCAGGGCGTGGGCGGCGCTATGGCCGTCCCCTGTGGAGCGATGTTTGTCAGATCCGACGGTGCGGTCGCCGGTGGCCCTGAACTGATGCACGACACTCGAACGCGTGCGCGGCAGAACACCCTGAGAGGCCCGCACGTCCTCGATATCCATGTTGGCCGTGGACTCGGCGCTGGCGCATCGTTACGGCCGCGCAGGCGGCCTCCGAGATACCCGCCGCATTGCCGCTGGAGACGTAACGGAAAAAACCACTTGAGTGCGCCCGAAGGGATTCGAACCCCTAACCTTCTGATCCGTAGTCAGATGCTCTATCCGTTGAGCTACGGGCGCTTGCTATTCAGTTGTACGGCTAGACGCAGGTCAGCCGCGGCGGAGGCGAGAGGATTTGAACCTCCGGTCCGCTTTAAGACGGACAACTCATTAGCAGTGAGTCCCATTCGGCCGCTCTGGCACGCCTCCCGATTGATCCGAGGCCACAGAGTACACAGCCAAACGAGCGGAAGGCAAAGCAGCTCGAGAGCGCGGTCGCGCGGCCCTAGAATGTTCGGGTGACCGCCCGCCTCCGACCCGTGATGGCCGATCTGCCCGCATACACGCCGGGCCGGACGGTGCCCGGCGCGATCAAGATCGCCAGCAACGAAACCGTGGACGGTCCACTGCCCAGCGTCCTCGCCGCGATCGCGGCCGCGAGCGGCACCATCAACCGCTACCCCGACAACGCACACGTCGAGCTACGGGCGCACCTGGCCAAGTTCCTGGACGGCGGCTCCTTCGCCCCCGAGCACATCGCGGTGGGCTGCGGTTCGGTGAGCCTGTGCCAGCAGCTCATCCAGATCACGGCATCGGTCGGCGACGAGGTGATTTTCGGCTGGCGCAGCTTCGAGATCTACCCGCTGCAGGTCCGCACCGCCGGCGCCACGCCCGTGGCGGTGCCGCTGGCGGATCACACGTTCGACCTCGACGCCATGCTGGCGGCGATCACCGACCGGACACGGCTGATCTTCGTCTGCAACCCGAACAACCCGACCGGCACCGTCGTCGACCCCGCCGCCCTGGCCCGGTTCGTCGCGGCCGTACCCAGCGACATTCTGATCGTCCTCGACGAGGCCTACGTCGAGTACATCCGCGACGATCTGCTGCCGGACAGCTTCGGGTTGGTGCGCGCCCACAGCAATGTCGTTGTGCTGCGCACGTTCTCGAAGGCCTACGGGCTGGCGGGACTGCGCGTGGGGTACGCCGTCGGCGACCCGGACGTCATCACCGCGCTCGGCAAGGTCTACGTGCCGTTCACCGCGACCAGCGTGTCCCAGGCCGCGGCCATCGCGTCGCTGGACGCCGCCGACGAACTCCTGGCCCGCACCGACGGCGTGGTCGCCGAACGGGCCCGCGTCGTCGACGCACTGCGCGAGGCCGGCTTCACCGTGCCGCCGTCGCAGGCCAACTTCGTCTGGCTGCCCCTGGACGCCCTGACCGACGACTTCGTCAACAGCGCCGCCGACAACCGCCTGCTGGTGCGGCCCTACGGCCAGGACGGTGTGCGCGTCACGGTCACCGTCAAGCGGGAGAACGACGCCTTCCTGGACTTCGCCACCCGATGGATTGGACGCCACAAGCAGTGAACACCTTCGCGAGCCTGGTCGCGCGTACCGACATGATCGCCGACGCCGATCTCGACGCGTTCTGGGCCACCCTCGAACCCGCGAGCATCGACTTCATGATCGGCGAGTGGAAGGGCGGCGAGTTCAACACCGGCCACCGCGCCAACGGATTCATGAACCGGCTCAACTGGTTCGGCAAGACATTCGTCTCCGCCGTCGACGCCAAGCCCCTGGTGTGCCTGGACGACGACGGCAACAAGTTCTCCAACACCGAGGCCATGAACGGTGAGGCCAGCCTCTGGATGGAGGAGTTCCGCGGCGAGGTGACGGCGTCGATGGTCTACGACGGCCAGCCGATCCACGACCACTTCAAGAAGGTCGACGAGAACACCGTCGTCGGCATCATGAACGGGAAGAAGGCGCTCGACAACACCTCGGGCACACCGCGCTTCCTGTACTTCTACCTCGAACGGGTCTAACGCCTATCGTTGCCGGCATGAGAATCCGTGTTCTGGTCGCCGTGGCAGCACTGCTGGCGACGGGTGCCGTCGCCGGGTGTGGGCGCACCATTCCAGGCACGGTCGCCATGACCACCGAACCCGGTTTCAGCACTCGCAGTTCCGCGCCATCGACGTCGGGCCCCTCCACCTCGAAGCCACGGTCCTCGCCGGGCGTGCCCGCACCGTCCAACTCGCTGACCATGACGTGTGAGGAGTTCTCGGCGCTGGACCCCGACACACAGTCGGCCGTCATCAACGAGATCCTCGGCGATCTCGGACCGATGATCGGTGACGAGGACGGCCAGCGGATGCGTATAGCGGCCGATGCGTTGTGCCAGTTCATGCCGGGCGACGTGGTCCTGAGCGAGATCCTCATGGGTGGATCTCCCCCGTAGGCAGCTAGCCTTTCAACCATGGGCAACACGTATGAGTCCCTCACCGTCGAGGTCTCCGACCACGTCGCGCAGGTGACGCTGATCGGCCCCGGCAAGGGCAACGCCATGGGTCCCGCGTTCTGGGCCGAACTCCCCGTCGCGTTCGAAGCTCTCGACGCCGATCCGGACGTACGGGCGATCGTGCTGACCGGGTCGGGCCGCAACTTCAGCTACGGCCTCGATCTGGCCGCGATGGGCGACACCCTCGGACCGTTGATGGCCGACGGCGCGCTGGCCAAGCCGCGCTCGGACTTCCACAAGCACCTCAAGGGCATGCAACACGCCATCACCGCGGTCGCCGACTGCCGCACACCCGTCATCGCCTCGATACAGGGCTGGTGCATCGGCGGCGGTGTCGACCTCATCTCGGCGGTCGACGTCCGCTACGCCAGCGCCGACGCGAAGTTCTCGGTGCGCGAGGTGAAGCTCGCGATCGTCGCCGACGTCGGCTCACTCGCCAGGCTGCCCCTGATCCTGTCCGAGGGCCATCTGCGTGAGCTGGCGTTGACCGGCAAGGACATCGACGCCGCGCGCGCCGAGCGGATCGGTCTGGTCAACGAGGTCTTCGACGATGCCGAGGCGTCACTGGCGGCGGCGCACGCCACCGCCAAGGAGATCGCCGCCAACCCACCCCTGGTGGTCCAGGGCATCAAGGACGTGCTCGACGAGCAGCGCACCGCACAGGTGTCGGCCAGCCTGCGCTACGTGGCCGCGTGGAACTCGGCGTTCCTGCCGTCCAAGGACCTCACCGAGGGCATCAGCGCCATGTTCGCCAAGCGGGCACCCGAGTTCAAGGGCGAATGACCCGCCGCCGCGGGTATGCCGAAATCGCGACACGCTGCTGAGCAAGTGCTTAGCATCGGATGAGTGAGGGTACAACCGGCGGCGTTCTTCCGAACCACGCTGCCGCTGGACCTCGAGCAGTTGGCGCGGGTCGACGATGCCAGGTATCACTCCATCTGGCTGCCCGACCACATGGTCAGCTTCTGGCCCGACTCCATCTGGACCCCGGAGTTCACCGACCTCGCCACCGTGTCACCGTCACCGCACCGCCACCTCGACGGCATGGCCGTGGCAGCCGCGGCGGCCGCCGTGACCCGCACGGTGCCACTCGCCACCAGCGTGGTCGACACTGTGCGCAGACACCCCGCCATGCTGGCGCAGAGCGCCCTGACCATCGACCACATCTCCGACGGCCGCTTCATCCTCGGGCTCGGCAGCGGCGAGACGGAGAACATCGTCCCGTACGGGTTCGACTTCGCCGCACCCGTCAGCCGGTTCGAGGAGGCACTGCAGGTCATCCGACTCCTCTGGGAAAGCCAAGGGCCCGTGGACTTCTCGGGCCGCTTCTACCGCCTGCGCCACGCCCGCCTGGACACCGAGCCCCACAACGGCCGGTTCCCCGAGATCTGGATCGGCGCCAGCGGGCCACGGATGCTGGAGATCACCGGCCGCCATGCCGACGGCTGGTGGCCTGCGGGCGCGTGGACACCGGAGCACTACGCCGAGATGCTCGCCGCCGTCCGCACGTCGGCGGAGCACGCCGGACGCGATCCGATGGCCATCACGCCCTGCTTCATTCAGGTCTGCATCCTCGGCGAGGACGACGCCGCGCTGGCCGAGATCACCTCGGCGCCACTGGTCAAGGCCTTTCTCCTGCAGGTGTCCGCAAAGACCTTGGCCGACTTCGGCTTTGAGCATCCCCTCGGCGACGCCTGGGGAGGATTTCAGGACATCGACCCCGCCACGCTCACACGCGAGCGCCTGATCGACTTCCTCGATCGGGTCGACCCCGAGGCCATCCTGGCCGTCGTGCCGCACGGCACGCCCCGGCAGGTCGCCGCGCGCATCAAGGAGTTCGTCGACGCGGGTCTTCGGGTGCCGAAGATCCTCGACTACGGGGCGATGGCCGGCCTGCGCTTCGCGGCCGCGTCAGCGGAGAACGTACGCCGGACGGAGGACGAACTGATGCGCCTGTGCGGGGAGTCGACGTGAGCGGCCTGCTCGACGCGGCCCGTCTGCTGGACCGCGCGTCCAGCGCGACGGGCCTGCACGATTACGGCGATCCGACTCTGCCGCAACGCTTCTCGATAGCCGTCAACCATCTCAACTCGATTCCCATGGACGCCGACGGCCGTGCGGCGGCAGCGGAGGTCTGCCACTGGCTCCTGACGTCGCGTCTCGAGTTCTACGCCGACCGGCAGCGCTTCCCCATCGGCGACGAGGTGATCGACCGGCCGATGTTCGCCACCGGGGAGCCCCGATCGGGCACCACACTGGCCCACGCACTGATGTCAGTCGATCCCGGCTCACGTGCGTTGCGCTTCTGGGAGGTGATGTATCCGTCGCCGCCGCCCGGGACCGCAGCCCCGGACGACACGCGCCGGTCGCGAGCCGACGACGACTGGCGCGAGATCAACGCCAAGATGCCGAAGTGGCTGCACAGCCATCCTTACAACGACATGCTCGGTGACGGTCTCCCCGAGGACGAGCGGACCTGGGCGTTCGACTTCCGGGTGATGACACCCACCGCGTGGTGGCGCGTGCCCATGCAGACGCTGGTGGCGGGTCTGCCCACCGACGCAGACGCGCAGTACCGCATCCACCGGGCGATGCTGCAGCAGTTCCAGTTCGGCCGTGAGCCGCGACGCTGGGTGCTCAAGGGCTTTCACGGCTTCCGCCTCGAGAGCTTCTTCGCCGCCTACAAGGACGCCACCCTGATGTGGCTGCACCGCGACCCCGTTCAGGTGGCCGCGTCGCGCACCATGATGATGGCCGACATCCTCGACGGCATCGTGGGCCCGGTCGACCTGCTCGTCGAGGCGCGAAACCACCTTGAGATGACCCGGGCGGGTGTCGCCAACACGATGTCCAACCCACTGGTGGCCGACCCGCGGATCCTGCACGTGCGCTACACCGACTTCATCGCCGACCCGGTCGCGACAGTGCGGCGGTTCTACGAGTTCAGTGGCCGCACGCTCACCGCCGACGCCGAGGCCGCCATGCGGCGATACCTCGCGGAGAACAAGGGCGACCGGCACGGGAAGTTCCGTTACTCCACCTCGCTCCTCACCGACATCGGCGAGGACCTCGCGGCGCTGCACGAGGAATTCGCCCCGTTCCGCGAGCGGTTCGGCGTCCAGATCGAGAATCGTGGCTGACCGCCTGTCGGTGCACAGCGTCGGCCTGCTCGGCGCCTCCATCGACGAGTACGACGCCTATTGGCAGACAATCGGGCTGACCCGCCTGAGCCTCGTCGACACCCAGTTGACCGACCACGCCCTGGCACCCCTGATCGAGCGGCGCGGCTACGCCGTCGACACGGTGTTCCACCTCTTCGCCTCCCCCGAGGGGCTCGACCCGGTGGTCGACGCCGCTGCAGCGGTCGGGGCGCGGTGCGTGTACATGCTCACGGGCGGGCGCGGCGAGCTGACCTGGGAGCAGGCCGCCGCACGATTCTGCGAGGCGATCGCACCGTGCCGCGCCCGGGCGCAGCGGGCCGGTGTCACGTTGGCGGTCGAGAACGCCTCTGCGCTCTACGCCGACATCCACATCGCGCACACCCTGCGCGACACCATCGCCCTGGCCGAGGCGGCCGACCTCGGCATCTGCATCGACCTGTTCCACTGCTGGGCCGAGGCGGACCTGACCGCCCTGGTCCGCCGCGCGCTACCGCGGCTCCAGTCGATTCAGCTCAGCGACTACGTCCTCGGCGACCGCGCCCTTCCGGCCCGCGCCGTCCCCGGTGACGGCGTCATCCCCATCGCGGACTTCATCAGGACCGCGCTGGACCTCGGTTACCCACACGGCTTCGACCTCGAACTGATCGGCCCGCGCATCGACCGCGAGGGCCCGGTGCCCGCCGCCCTGCGCGCCTGCGCGACCGTGGCATCCATGATCGACGAGAACGGGTAGGGAGGGCGCGCCAATGGCATTGGGCGACGGTGCATCCGATGAGGCGCTGCACGAGGCCTGGGGGCAGTTCTGCGACCGGCTGAGGTCCGCGGGCGACCGGGCATTCAAGGACCGCAACCCGGCCTCGGGACCGCAGCGCGCCGACGCGTTCCGGTTCCTGGTGCAGAACCTGGGCCAGGCGTTCGATCTTGGCCTGGAGACCAGGGATCCGCAGTACCCGATGATCCACGCGTTCTGCCACCCCACCCGCAAACTCGGCTCGGACTGCGCCGATTTCACCTATCAGCAGGCCTGGATCGACGGCGCGTCGACGTACCGCATCACCGGAAACCGGGGCACGGCACCGTTCTTCAACGTGACCGTGCAGGGTCCGCGACCGGACGGCCCTGGCGTGCTGCACGAGCCGTTCGGCGACGTGCCCGAGGCCAACCTGTCCGGCGATCAGCTCGTCACCACGACCGGCGGGGACTTCGAGCTCTTCGTCGGCGGACCGCACCGCGACGGCAATTGGGTTCCCACAACCCCGGACTCACGCAAGCTGTTCATCCGCCAGGGCTTCGACCGCTGGGATGAGACGCCCGCGCGGCTCTCCATCGAGCGGGTCGGCATGCGCACGCCCAAACCGGTGGCGACACCGGAGACCATGATCGCCGCGATGGCGTGGGCCGGCACATTCGTCTCCGGGTTGATGGACGACTGGCCCGAGTTCCCGTTCACCCACGGCGGTGTCGACGAGACACGTCCGAACATGTTTCCCGAGTTGCGCACGGCCGAGGGCGACGCCCTGCGTGGGCGCGCGGCGGCGGCCATGCACTGGGCGCTCGGACCCGACGAGGCTCTTGTCGTCGAGTTCCCCGCGCACGATGGACTGTGGATGTTGACCAACATGGGCGCGTTCTTCACCAGCATGGACTACCTCTACCGGCCGGTGAGCTACACGCCGAGCCGTGCCGCAGTCGACGCCGACGGCATGGTGCGCATCGTCCTGGCTCACGATGATCCGGGCTGCCAGAACTGGATGGACACCCAGGGGTTCGAGCGCGGCAACCTGACCTATCGGCACATGCTGGACGGGCATCCCGTGCCGCTGAACACCCGGCGGGTCAACCGCGCCGACCTCGCCGGCACACTGCCTGCGGACACCACGATGGTGACCGCAGAGGAGCGCTGCGACCAGATGTGGCAGCGGTTCAATGGGATTCGGCGACGCTACGGACTGTGATCGCCGAGGATCCGGTCGACGAACGCCTGTAGCTCCCGGTGCCCGTCGATGACACCGATCGCGGCCTCGTTGCACAGGCTCCGCGCCATCTGCGTCACCAACATCGAGACCACCACCGGTGGATACTCCTCGAGGTCCACCCCGCGGGCGCGCAACGCGACCGTCGCCGCCGCCGTCTCGATGTCACGGACCCGCTCGGCGTAGGCCTTGAGTTCCGACCCGATCGCCTTGCGGTGATTGGCCAACGCCATGAACTCGGTGTTGAGCCCTGTGCGCCGGACGTCCGAGTTGATCCGCCACAGCGCCCGCAGCGGATCGGCATCGGTCAGGGCCCGGCGCATCTCCTCGAGCGACGCCTCGGCACCCGCACGCAGCACCGCGACGAACAGATCGTCCATCGTGTCGAAGTAGTAGTAGACCAACGCGGGCTTCACCCCGGCCAGGGCCGCGACCCGCCGTGACGTCGCCGCCGCATACCCCTCGTCGCGCATGATCTGCGCCGTGGCGTTGATCAGGTGTTCGCGCGCGCCGGTCTCCGGCTTGGAGGCGGGCTTGGTCCTTCGAGCGGCAGGCACCTGAGATCTCTCCACGATTGGGCCGCACGACGAGTCCACGCACGCGCCACGGATGGCGGTGGCGGAGGGATTTGAACCCCCGGACGGTGTTAGCCGTCTCTCGCTTTCAAGGCGAGTGCATTAGGCCGCTCTGCCACGCCACCGCGGACCATCGTAAGGGTTGGCGGTGGGGTGGCGTCGCGGGCTAGACCCGACCGACCCTCGCGGGCGTCGGAGCGGCCCTCAACCCGGCCCCGATCCGTCGACAGTTCTCCCCCATCGCGGCGATCTGCGTGCGTGACAACCTGGCCAGGAAGTGCGTCCGCACGCCGTCGCCGTAGGTCGCCATCGCCTGTTTGAGGAGTGCCTTGCCCTCGGGTGTGATGGTGGCCAACACACCCCTACCGTCGTCGGGACTCGAACAGCGGGTCACCAACTTCTGCGATTCCAACCGGTGAATCTGACGAGTCACCCGACTGGGCAGCGACGTCAGTTCGTCGGCGAGATCCCCCATGCGTGCCGAGCCCGTCGAAGACCGGTCCAGCACGTCCAGCAGTCGTACGTCGTTGAGCGTCAAGTGGTGCGATTCGACCAACGACTTGTTCAGTGTTGCGTGAAGCCGTAGCGCAGCGTCAAGAAAATTTTGCCAGGATCGCTGTTCTGCGATATCCAACCCCGGCATGGCGCTAGCGGTACGCCCTGCGATCATCCCCTCCATTTCGCCATAGTAGGACGCGAGCCTGTGAGTAGTAGCGTTATTGACATGCGTGCCATCGTCAAGAATGCCGACTCCGGACTCAGCTGGCAGGAAGTTCCCGATGTCGCAGCTCAGGCCGGTGAGGTCGTTATCGACGTGGCAACCGCGGGAGTCAATCGAGCCGACCTACTACAGGCCACCGGGAACTATCCGCCCCCTCCGGGCGCCAGCGAGACCCTCGGACTCGAGGTGTCCGGGCACATCGCCGAACTGGGCGAGTCAGTAGCCGGGTGGTCGGTCGGCCAACCGGTCTGCGCTTTGCTGTCAGGGGGCGGATACGCCGAGCGAGTCGCTGTTCCTGCGGCACAGGTGATGCCGATTCCCGCGGGCGTGGACCTACACAGCGCCGCGGCGCTGCCCGAGGTCGCCTGCACGGTCTGGTCGAACCTGATCATGACCGCGGGGCTAGTGCCGGGACACCTGCTGCTGGTGCACGGCGGCGCCAGCGGCATCGGGACGCACGCCATCCAGGTGGCGCACGCGCTGGGCGCCCGAGTCGCGGTCACCGCGGGCTCGGCCGACAAGCTGGCCCTGTGCACGGAACTCGGCGCCGACGTGACAATCTGCTATCGCGACGAGGACTTCGTCGAACGGGTGCGGGCCGCCTCCGACGGTCGCGGCGCCGACGTCATCCTCGACATCATGGGAGCGTCCTACCTCGACCGCAACGTCGACGCGCTCGCACCCGACGGCCGGCTGGTGGTCATCGGATTCCAGGGCGGGGTCAAGGCCGAACTCAACCTCGGCAAGCTGTTGTCCAAGCGGGCGGGTGTGATCGCGACGGCACTGCGGTCCCGGCCGGTGGACGGGCCGTCGGGCAAGGGCGCCATCGTCGATCAGGTCGTCGAGCACGTCTGGCCGATGATCGCCGACGGGCGGGTGCGTCCGATCGTGGGCGCCGAACTGCCCGTCGCCGAAGCGGCCGCCGCCCATGAGCTGCTCAAGTCCGGCAAGGTCACCGGGAAAGTGCTTCTCCGCGTGTCGGATTAGGCGAATCAGCCCAACGAGGCCAGCGCGCGGACCAACTGGTCCACCTCGGCGATCGTGGTGTAGTGCGCCAGGCCCAGGGTGACCGCACCGCCGATGTCGTTGACACCGATCACGTCGAGCACCCGCGACGACACGTTCGTCACCGCGAGCACGCCGTTGTCGGCGAGGCGCTGGATGACCCGCTCGGCGGGCACCCCGTGCACGGCCAGGCTCAGCACGGGCACCCGATCCTCGGGCGCTCCGAGCACCATGACCAGTGGCAACGAGCGCAGCGAGGCCAGCAGGTAGTCGAACAGCCGGTCCATGTAGGTGGCCGCTGATTGCATTGACACCGAAAGTCTTTCGCGCCGCGAACCGGCAGCGGTCTCGTCCAGTGAGGCCAGATACTCCACGCTGGCCACCACGCCTGCGAGCATGCCGTACTGGTGATTGCCGACCTCGAGTCGGGCTGCACCGGTGGCCAACGGATCCAGCGACACCGAACTGAACGTGTCGATCAGCGACGGGTCCCGGAACACCAGCGCGCCGATCGGGGGGCCGCCCCAAGCCACGGCGTTCAACGCGATGACGTCGGCCTCGACCTCGTCGATGTCGATCAGCCGATACGGCGCCGCCGCGGAGTGGTCCACGACCACGAGCGCGCCGTTCTCGTGCGCCAGCTTCGTCACGGGCCGCAGGTCGGTCACCGTGCCCAGCGACGACGATGCGGACGGGATCGCCACCAACCGGGTGGGCTTGGTGATGAGGCTCTCCCACTGCCACGTCGGCAGCTCACCGGTCTCGATGTCGACCTCGGCCCACTTCACCTTGGCGCCATAACGATTCGCAGCCCGCAGCCACGGCGAGATATTCGCCTCGTCGTCCAGGCGTGTGACGACGACCTCATAGCCGAGCCCGACCCGCGACGACGACGCGTCCGCGAGCGCGGTGAGCAGGATCGCGCGGTCCGCGCCGAGCACGACACCGCGAGGGTCGGCGCCGACCAGATCGGCGACGGCCTGGCGGGCCGCGGCGAGTACCGCGACGCTGCGCAGCGCCGACGGATGCGGACCGACGTTGGTCGTCATGGATCCACGGAACGCCGTGGACACCGTGGTCGCGACCGAGTCGGGGAGCAGCATCCCGTACTGCGCGTCGAAGTGCACCCAACCGTCGCCCAACGACGGGTGCAGGCCACGCACCCGGGCGACGTCATATGCCATGTAAGCCACCTTCGACCATCAGGAAATCGCGACCCGTAGCGTTTCGGTCGACACCCGCGCACGTCTACGCCGTACCGAACGAGGCCGCCTGGGCAGCCATACTAGTGCAGTGACCTTGGCTGCCGGAGTGCTAGTGGCATGGTTGTTGCTGGTCATTCCCGGAGCAATCGTCGCCCGTGCCGCGCAGCTAACTTGGCCAGCCGCGATTGCGGTCGGTCCACCGGTGACGTACGGCGTCGTGGCCTTCGCTGTTATCCCGATGGGCGCGCTCGGCATCCCGTGGAACGGGTGGACGGCCCTGCTGGCACTCGTCGTGGTTGTGATCATTATCACGGTGGTCCAAGCGGCCCTTCCACGCCTGCGTGACCGGGCCGCGGAAGCCCGCGCCATGAGCACCGGGCCAGCGCTGGTCACCGCGGCGGGCGTGATCCTCGGCGCGCTCCTCATCGGTTACGCAGCTATTCGCGGCATGCCGAACTGGCAATCGATCCCCAGCAACTGGGACGCCGTCTGGCATGCCAACGCCATCCGATACATCGTCGACACCGGCCAGGCCTCGCCGACGCACATGGGCGAGCTCCGCAACGTCGAGACCCACGACGCGCTGTACTACCCGTCGGTGTTTCACGCGCTGGCCGCCCTGCAATGCCAGCTGACCGGCACGGCCGCGACCACCGCCTACACGCTGGCCTCGCTCACCGCCGCCATCTGGCTCTTCCCGGTCAGTGCCGCCACGCTCACCTGGTTCATGCTGCGGCCGCGCACCGATGACCAATGGCGCGTCGCCGGGTGCGCCGCGTCGGCCGCCGCCCTCGCCGCGTCGTTCACCGCGGTGCCCTACGTCGAGTTCGACACGGCGTCGATGCCCAACATGGCCGCGTTTGGGGTGGCAGTGCCCGCGACGGTGCTGATCGCCTCGACACTGCGACACCGCGACCGCATCCCCCTCGCTGTTCTCGCCCTGCTCGGAGTGTTCTCGGTCCACATCACCGGCGGTGTCGTCACGGTCACCCTGGTGGCGGCGTGGTGGCTGTGCGACGCACTGTGGCGACCGGTCCGCGGCAGGCTCACCGACTTCGTCAGCCTGCTGCTGGTCGCGATCCCGACGGTGCTGTTACTGCTGCCGCAGTTCGTGGGAGTGCTGGCGCAGGCCGAGATCATCACCGGGCACGCCTTCGTCACACACGAGGGCAAGAGGCACGCCCTGTTCGACGCCGTCGTGCAGCACACGCGCCATCTCAACGACTATCCGATCCAGAATCTGCTGATCCTCCTCGCCGCCATCGGGGGCGTGATCCTCGTGATCCGCCGAATCTGGTGGCCGCTGGCGGTGTGGCTGCTGCTGATCGTGTCGATCGTTCACTCGTCGGCACCGTTCGGTGGTCCGATCGGGACGCTCACCGGCACCTTCAGCGACCTCTTCTACAGCGACCCGCGCCGGCTGTCCGCCGTCGTGACCATGCTGCTGGCACCGATGGCCGGCATCGCCCTGTTCACGGTGACCACGTTCGTCGTCGGGCTGTGCCGCAGGTTCGCACCCCGGGTGGGCGCACGCGTCTGGCACGTGACGACCGCGGCCGTCCTGGTGGCCGCCGCCGTGGGTCTGGCCGTGCACTATCTGCCTCGGCATCAATATCTGATCGGCGAGAAGTACGACCAGGTGATCATCGACGACAAGGACCTCGAGGCGTTCGCTCACCTGGCGACGCTCCCCGGTGCGCGAGACGGCATCATCGGCAACGCCAACACCGACGGCACGGCATGGATGTACGCCGTAGCCGGACTGCATCCGTTGTGGACGCATTACGACTATCCGCAACAGCAGGGTCCGGGCTACAACCGCTTCATCTTCTGGGCCTACGCCGACCAGGCCGACACCGACCCGCGGGTCGCCGAGGCCGTGCGTGCACTCGGCATTCGGTACGTGCTGACCAGCACACCGGTGGTGCGCGGGTTCGTCATGCCCGACGGGCTAGTGTCGCTAGACGAGTCACGGTCGTGGAGGAAGATCTACGACAACGGCGAGAGCCGCATCTACGAATGGCAAGGGGCATGACTACCGACGACAACGATTTCGAGATCATCAGCGACTACCAGTCCGCCGAGGACGACGACGAGGATGCCAACGACAAGGCGCTGACGGACCTAGTCGAACAACCGGCCAAGGTCATGCGGATCGGGACCATGATCAAGCAGCTGCTCGAAGAGGTCCGGGTGGCGCCGCTCGACGAGGCCAGCCGCACCAAGTTGCGCGAGATCCACCGCACCAGCATCCGCGAGCTGGAGGACGGTCTGGCCCCCGAGCTCCGCGAGGAACTCGAGCGTCTGACGCTGCCCTTCACCGACGACCAGGTGCCCTCGGACGCCGAACTCCGCATCGCGCAGGCCCAGCTCGTCGGCTGGCTGGAGGGCCTGTTCCACGGCATCCAGACCGCGTTGTTCGCTCAGCAGATGGCCGCACGCGCGCAGCTCGAGCAGATGCGCCAGGGCGCACTGCCACCCGGCGTGGTCGCACCAGGGCAGCGCGGTCCCGGGCACTCCGGCACCGGCCAGTACCTGTAGGACCGGCGGATACGTGGAACCACACATCTCGACCCACAACGCGTGGGTGGAGTTTCCGATCTTCGATGCCAAGTCGCGGTCACTGAAGAAGGCCTTCCTCGGCAAGGCCGGCGGCACCATTGGTCGCAACACCTCCAACGTCGTCGTGATCGAGGCCCTGCGGGACATCACGATGTCGCTGAAGATGGGCGATCGGGTGGGCCTGGTCGGCCACAACGGCGCAGGCAAGTCAACGCTGCTGCGTCTGCTGTCGGGCATCTACGAGCCCACCCGCGGCTCGGCGACCGTCACCGGCCGGGTGGCACCGGTCTTCGACCTCGGCGTCGGCATGGATCCGGAGATCTCCGGCATCGAGAACATCATCATCCGGGGACTGTTCCTGGGGCAGACGCGCAAGCAGATGCTGGCGAAGGTCGACGAGATCGCCGACTTCACCGAGCTCGGTGAGTACCTGTCGATGCCGCTGCGCACTTACTCGACAGGCATGCGCGTGCGCCTGGCGATGGGCGTCGTCACCAGCATCGACCCCGAGATCCTTCTGCTCGACGAGGGCATCGGCGCGGTGGACGCGGAGTTCATGAAGAAGGCCCGCACCCGGCTGCAGGACCTGGTGGCGCGCTCCGGAATCCTGGTGTTCGCCAGCCACTCCAACGAGTTTCTGGCGCAGCTCTGCGACACCGCCATGTGGGTGGACCACGGCACCATCAGGATGACCGGCGGCATCGAGGAGATCGTGCGCGCCTACGAGGGCGAGGACGCCGCCCGTCACGTTCGCGAGGTCATCAACGAGAACAGCCGCTGGGACTCGCCAAATGGCTGAGGCCGAAACGGTCTACGCGGTGGTGGTGACCCATCGGCGCGTCGACGCTCTGGCGCGGTCGCTCGAGGCCGTCACCACTCAGCACCGGGCCCCCGACCACCTCGTGGTGGTCGACAACGACAACGACCCGGCGGTGCGCGACCTCGTCGCCAGCCAGCCGGTGCCGAGCACCTACCTGGGATCTGCGCGAAACCTCGGCGGCGCAGGCGGTTTCGCGCTGGGCATCCTGCACGCACTGGCACTCGGTGCGGACTGGGTGTGGCTGGCCGACGACGACGGCCGCCCCGCCGACCCCTCGGTGCTGGGGACCCTGCTGGACTGTGCGGCACAGCACTCCCTGGCGGAGGTGTCGCCAATGGTCTGTGATCTGGACGACCCGTCGCGCCTGGCCTTTCCGCTGCGGCGCGGCGTGGCGTGGCGACGTCACGTCGCCGAACTGAGGGTCGACGGCACCGGCGACCTGCTGCCCGGCATCGCCTCACTCTTCAACGGCGCGCTGTTCCGGGCCGAGACGCTGGAAGCCGTTGGCGTACCGGATATCCGGTTGTTCATCCGCGGCGACGAGGTGGACGTGCACCGCCGACTGGTGCTGTCGGGTCTGCCGTTCGGCACATGCCTGAACGCGGTGTACCTGCACCCGCAGGGCTCCGACGAGTTCAAGCCGATCCTGGGCGGCCGGATGCACACCCAGTATCCCGACGACGCCACCAAGCGTTACTTCACCTACCGCAACCGCGGTTTCCTGCAGTCCCAACGCGGTCTTCGCAAACTGGTGCCTCAGGAGTGGATCCGGTTCGGCTGGTTCTTCCTGGTCACCCGTCGCGACCCCGCCGGGCTGGCCGAGTGGATCCGGCTGCGCCGGCTGGGTAGACGCGAGAGGTTTGGCAGACCGGGCGAGCGAAGCGACGGGGGAATCAGACGGGGCGAGCGAAGCGACGGGAGTAGCGGAAGATGACGTTCACCGACGCGGCCGCACAGTCGCGCACGTTCGCGCGGGCCTGGGGCGATCTGACCGAGGGCTTCTCCAAGCGCGAACTGTGGCTGCACCTGGGCTGGCAGGACATCAAGCAGCGTTATCGACGCTCCGTGCTCGGGCCCATCTGGATCACCATCGCCACGGGCACCATGGCCGTGGCACTCGGCGGCCTGTACTCCAAGCTGTTCAAACTCGAGCTGTCCGAACACCTGCCGTACGTCACGCTCGGCTTGATCATCTGGAACCTGATCAACGCGTCCATCCTGGAGGGCGCCGACGTGTTCGTCGCCAACGAGGGCCTGATCAAGCAGTTGCCCACGCCCCTGTCGGTGCACGTCTACCGACTGGTGTGGCGTCAGGTGATCCTGTTCGCGCACAACATCATCATCTTCGTGATCATCGCGATGATCTATCCGCAGCCGTGGAAGTGGACTGACCTGTCGTTCATCCCGGCACTGGCGCTCATCGTGGTGAACTGTGTCTGGGTCGCGCTGTGCTTCGGCATCCTGGCCACGCGCTACCGCGATATCAGCCCGCTGTTGTTCAGCCTGGTGCAATTGCTGTTCTACATGACGCCGATCATCTGGAACGACCAGACGCTGCGCAGTCAGGGTGCCGGCGGCTGGGCGAAGGTCATCGAGTTCAATCCGCTGCTGCACTACCTAGACATCGTCCGCGCGCCTCTGCTCGGGGCCGATCAGCAACTGCACCACTGGGTGGTGGTGATCGTGCTGACGATCGTGGGCTGGACCGTGACGGCGTTCGCCATGCGGCAGTACCGGGCGCGCGTGCCGTACTGGGTGTAGCACCCGTCGAACGTGAGCTCGTTTGCGAGCCTGCGCGAATTTCTCGCCATCTTGTTCACGTTCGGCGGGGGCGGTTTCTGACTCCCAGGCACTTCCCAGGATCCTCGGGCGTTGGCGATACATGAGCATCCCGCCATACGAGCCGCCGAAGTCTCCGTCGACGCCCAGCGTGGGCAACACCCTGCTGTGTCCGAAGTGCGCCGGGGTCATGAAGACCTACGAGCGCAACGGTATCCACCTGGAGCAATGCGACACCTGCAAGGGGATCTTCCTCGACTTCGGCGAACTCGAGTCGCTGACGCAGATGGAGAACCGGTTCGTGCAGTCAGCGCCGCCGCCGCCGCCGGTACAGCAGGGCTACGGATCGGGACCGGACTACGGGTACGGACCGGCCTGGGGCAATCGCGGTAACAAGCACTACCGCAAACAGGGCTTCGGTCGGCTGTTCTTCTCGAGCTGAGCCCCCCGGGGCCGCTAGGGCATCCGTTCGCACGCGGTCACCAACAGGTCGTCGTCGGGATGGTTCGCGGCCGCTGCGATGACCGCGGCGCGGGCGAACGGTTCCAGCGTCGGCCACGGGTCGCCCGCGGGCAGCGCGGGCCCTCCCGCCGCGCGGTACCCATCGAGGAACGCGTGCCAGTCGGCATCGGGAATCAGGCCCGCCGCCCAGAATCCCGCCGGCCTGGCCAGGTCCCACGCCGGATCGCCGACACCCAGATCGTCGATGTCGATGAGCACCCATCGCCGGTCGTGGCGTCCGAGCTGGCCAAGGTGAAAATCGCCGTGCACCAACGCCTCTCGGCCCACCGATGGCGGTGGCAGTCGAAGCCGGGCGGCAGCGTCGCGGATGACGTCGGCACGCGGTCCCGCACCCAGCCGGTGCACGGCGCGGGCCAACCGCTCCGACGCGCCGTGCGCCATGGTGACGTCGTCGACGGGTTCGGCGTGCAGGTGGGCCAGCAGGTCGCCCGCCTCGCGCCACGGCAGGTCCCGGGGTCGCTCCGCCACCACGTCGACCCGCGGCCAGCGGGTGCGCCACCGGTCGCCCACCTGCTCGGGCTCGGCGCTGCACGGCGACAACAACTCCGGACATCGCACGGCGACCCGCAGGCGTCGTGCAAGTGCCTGCGGGTCGGTTCCCGGCCGGTGGAGCTTCGTGACGAGGTCGCCGTCGACAGTGACCTCGGCACCCGAGGGGGTGACGTTCAGCGCCCTCTCCTCTTCGCGCAAGCGCTCATCAGCGCCCTCTCCTCTTCGCGCAAGCGCTCATCAGCGCCGCGGGGCCTTCAGTCGGGTGGCCACATTGAACCGATTCCATGCATTGATGGTGACGGCCATGGCGATCACCTGTGCCAGTTCCCGCTCGGTGAAGACCGCGGCGGCCCTGGCGTAGACCTCGTCGGAGACGTGGCCGTGGTGCAGCTCCGTGATGGCCTCCGTCAACTCCAGCGCCGCACGCTCCCTGTCGGTGAACAGGGTGCCCGCCTCGTCCCATGCGGCGACGAGCGCGAGGCGCTGCTCGGTCTCGCCCATCTTGCGGGCGTCCGCGACGTGCATGTCGAGGCAGAAGGCACAGTGGTTGATCTGGCTGGCACGGATCTTGATCAGCTCGCCGATGACGGGGTCGAGGTCCTTCGCCGAGGCGGTGCTCAGCTTCATCATCCCGTCGTACAACTCGGGTGCGACCTTGTAGATCTGCAGGCGGTCAATTGCGGTGGGGTGTTCGAGTGTCTGTGTCACGCCCTCAACGCTAGCCGTCAAAGAACCACGTCCATGGTTCAATCAAATAGTGACTTCATGGGCCAATACCGGGTCCCGCGACCTTCACCTCGACCTGCGCGCCGCGATCACGCCCGGCGCACGCGGGGCCCGTGAGCTGCTGCTCAACGCCCTGCGAGACGCCGTCCGCACCGGCAGGCTCGCACCCGACACCATGCTGCCGCCGTCGCGCACGCTGGCGTCCGACCTGGGATTGGCCCGCAACACCGTCGCCGACGCCTACGCCGAGCTGGTCGCCGAGGGCTGGCTCGCCTCGCGGCAGGGCGCGGGAACGTGGGTGCTCAACAGCCGCGCCACACCGTTGCCCAGCCAGCCCCGGGTCGCGCCCGCGACACCGATCCACAACCTGATGCCGGGCTCGCCCGACGTCGCGCAGTTCCCGCGCGGCGCATGGCTGGCCTCCACCCGGCGCGCGCTCGCCACCGCCCCCACCGAGGCGTTTCGGATGTCCGATCCACGCGGGCGCATCGAACTGCGTGCGGCGCTCGCCGAATACCTCGGGCGCGTTCGAGGCGTTCGCACCGCTCCCGACTCGATCGTGATCTGCGCGGGCACCCGCCACGCCGTGGAGATCCTCGGGCGTGTGTTCGCCGACACCGGACCCATCGCGGTCGAGGCGTACGGACTGTTCCTGTTCCGCCAGGCGCTCGCCGCGGTGGGCGTGCAGACGACGCCGCTCGACGTCGACGAGCACGGGGCCGTCGTCGCCGACCTCGACCGGACCGACGCGGCCGCCGCCCTGCTGACCCCCGCCCACCACTTCCCGCACGGTGTGCCGCTGCACCCCACTCGGCGCGCCGCGATACTCGACTGGGCGCAGCGCACCGACGGCTACCTTCTCGAGGACGACTACGACGGCGAGTTCCGCTACGACCGCCAACCCGTCGGATCGGTGCAGGGACTGGACCCCGAGCGCGTGGTGTACCTGGGTTCGGCCAGCAAGAGCCTCTCCCCGGCGCTGAGGCTGGGCTGGATGGTCCTGCCCCCGGAACTGATCGACCCCGTCATCGCCGCCATGGGTGGTGAGCAGTTCTACGTCAACGGCATCGCCCAACTGACCATGGCCGACTTCATCTCCAGCGGCAGCTACGACAAGCACATCCGCCGCATGCGCATGAACTACCGGCGCCGCCGCGACCGCCTGGTCGAGGCACTCGCACCGTTCGACGTCGGCATCAGCGGGCTGTCCGCTGGCCTGCACCTGATGCTGACGCTGCCCGACGGCACCGAGCACGAGGTGATGCGGCGCGCAGGCGAGGCGGGCATCGCGCTGTCTGGGCTCGCGGCGCTGCGCCATCCCGACGCCGGCCCCGAGACACCGGCCGTTGACGGGATCGTGGTCAGCTTCGGAACACCCGCCGAACACGCGTTCGGCGGGGCCGTCGACGCGTTGTGCGGCGTGCTCGGCAGCCTGACCCCGTCCACGAGGGGCGGACGGGCGGCGAGCAATCACCCGCGGAGTGGCACGCAGTGAGATGATGGACCTGGCACCGCGCCCCGAGATTCTGCCGCGTCGTGCTCAGCGATCGGGCGAGTGATGAGAATTCCGAGCGGGTTGATCGTGCACTGGACGTGCGAGGCTCCATGACCTCCGCGTCAGAGGCATTCCTGTCCGCGATCGCGGACTACCCAGACGGGTCACTGGGCCCGCACGAGCTGTGTCTGTGCTGCGTGCGCGTGCTTCCCGTGGAACGGGCCGCGATCAGCGTCGGCGTCGCGTCGGACAACTGGGAGACGCTGGGCGCATCGGATGCGGCCGCCGCCCGGCTGGAGACCCAGCAGATCGTTACCGGCGAGGGCCCAGCCGTGGATGCCGTGGCCCGAGGCGGCCCCATCCTGGTCGACGACCTCGCGACGCAGTTCGACCGGTGGCCGGGCCTGATGTCAGCGCTCGGCGCCGACGCCCGCGGGGCGCTGTTCGCCCTTCCGCTGCAGATCGGTGCGATCGCGGTGGGCGTCCTGGATCTGGGCCGTGACGAGCCGGTGCCCCTGGACCCGCCCGAGATGACGACGATCCTCGCGGTGACTGACATCGTCACCATGGTGCTGCTGTCCCGCGCCTCGCCCGCCGAGGAGGACATCAGCCGGATCGACGCGTGGTGGACCCCGTCGCCGTCCTCCAGCGAGATCCATCAGGCCACCGGCATGGTGGTGGCCCAGCTGGCAGCTCCTGTTCGCATCGCGTACCTCCGGCTGCGGGCCCACGCATTTGCCAACGACCTGCCCCTCCTGGACGTGGCTCGCGAGGTGATCGCGCGGCGGCTGCGCTTCAACCCCGCCGACGATTGACCGCGCCCCACGAATTGACGACGATGGATTCAGACGAGGAGATCGTGATGGATGACCGAGAGGGCGCGCTGGTACAGGCGTTCGTGACACTGGCGGACACCCTTGTCGATGACTACGACGTGGTGGAGTTCGCCCAGGTGCTCGTCGAGGACTGCGTCAAGCTTCTCGACGCCGACACCGCCGGTCTGCTGCTCGACGACCTGCATGGCGGCCTGCAGGTGCTGGCCTCCACCACCGAGCAGGCACGCATGCTCGAACTGCTGCAGATCCAGTCCGATGCCGGACCGTGTCTGCAGGCCTACCACACTGGCGAGCAGGTGCTGGTCGAGGATCTGAGCACCGACACCGATCGGTGGACCGAGTTCGCCATCCGCTGCACCGCCGAGGGCTTCCGAGCGGTGTTCGCGATTCCGCTGCGACTGCGCAACGAGCGGATCGGCGCGCTGAACCTGTTCCGCAGACAGCCCGGGATACTGGCGCACCCCGACCTGCTTGTCGCACAGGCACTGGCTGACGTCGCCACGATCGGCATCCTGCATCAGCGGGTACTGACCCGCGGAGCACTGGTGAACAGCCAGCTGCAGACGGCACTGAACAGCCGGATCGTGATCGAGCAGGCCAAGGGCGTGCTGTCCGAGCGCCGCAGCCTCGACATGGAGCAGGCGTTCCGCGAACTGCGCACCATGGCCCGCAGCTCCAACCGCCACCTCAGCGACACGGCGCGGATGGTCATCGAGAACGCGAGCAGCAACGTGGTGGCCGACCCGTAAGCTTCCCGGGTGGCCGAGCCCCCGATGTCGCCCGATCTGAGCCTGACGACGCAGGTGTGGCGGTTCGTCGTCACCGGTGGGCTCTCGGCCATCGTCGACTTCGGGCTGTACGTCCTGTTCCTGCAGCTGGGCCTGCACGTCAACGTCGCGAAGACCATCAGCTTCATCGCGGGTACCACGACCGCCTACCTGATCAATCGGCGGTGGACCTTCCAGGCACCGCCGAGCCGGGCCCGCTTCATCGCGGTGTGCGCGCTGTACGCCGTGACCTACGCCGTCCAGATCGGCATCAACTACCTCTTCTACATGCTGTTGGACGAGAAACCGTGGCGTGTGCCGGTCGCGTTCGTCATCGCCCAGGGCACGGCGACGGTGATCAACTTCGTGGTGCAGCGCGCGGTGATCTTCAAGCTCAGATGAGCGAGGGCGGTACCCTTCATCACTGATATGTCTACCGAATCTGGCGCCACCCTGCCGCTGACGTCGCGTGCCCTGACCGGTTTCGGTCGTACCGCGCCGAGCGTGGCCCACGTGCTGTCGACCCCTGACGTCGAGGTGATCGCCGCCGCCGTCCGACGGGTGGCAGACGCCTCCGCCAGCGATCCCTCACACTTCCACCGCGGCATCATCGCGCGCGGACTCGGGCGCTCCTACGGCGACCACTCCTGCAACGGCGGCGGCATCGTCGTCGACATGACCGCACTGAACACCGTGCACTCCATCTCTGCCGACACCGCGATCGCAGATGTGGACGGCGGCGTCAGCCTCGACCAGCTGATGAAGGCCGCGCTGCCCTTCGGTTTGTGGGTCCCGGTGCTGCCGGGCACCCGGCAGGTGACGATCGGCGGCGCCATCGGCTCCGATATCCACGGCAAGAACCACCACAGTGCGGGCAGCTTCGGCAACCATGTGCTGTCTATGGACCTGTTGATGGCCGACGGCGACGTGCGCACCCTCACCCCCGATGGCCCGGACAGTGAGCTCTTCTGGGCCACCGTCGGCGGCAACGGCCTGACCGGCATCGTGATTCGCGCCCGAATCGCCATGACGCGCACCGAGACGGCCTACTTCATCGCCGACGGTGTGGCCACCGCGGACCTGGACGAGACCATCGCCGTGCATCAGGACGGCAGCGAGGACAACTACACCTACTCCAGCGCCTGGTTCGACCTGATCAGCCCGCCCCCGAAATTGGGCCGGGCAGCGGTCAGCCGAGGCAGCCTGGCCAGGCTGGATCAACTGCCGGCGAAGCTGGCCAAGAATCCGCTGAAATTCGATGCGCCGCAGCTGTTGACCGTTCCAAACATCTTCCCGATCAGCGCGATGAACAAACTGTCGTTCAGCGCCATCGGCGAGGTGTACTACCGGCTCGGCGGCACGTACAGCGGCAAGATCATGAATCTGTCGCAGTTCTACCACATGCTCGACCTGGTCAGCGGCTGGAACAATGCCTACGGCCCAGCAGGTTTCGCGCAGCACCAGTTCCTCGTGCCGCCGGATGCGCTCGACGAGTTCAAGGCCATCATCAGATGGATCCAGACCAGCGGACAGTATTCGGCGCTCAACGTCTTCAAACTGTTCGGCCCGGGTAACCGTGCGCCGCTGAGCTTTCCGATGGCCGGATGGAACGTCGCAATGGACTTTCCCGTCAAGGCCGGGGTCAACGAGTTCCTCAACGAACTGGACACCCGCGTCATGGAGTTCGGCGGACGCATCTACACCGCCAAGGACTCCCGAGTCAGTGCAGAGAACTTTCACAAGATGTACCCGCGCATCGATGAATGGATCGCGGTGCGCCGCAAGGCGGATCCCCACGGCGTCTTCGCCTCGGACATGGCACGCCGCCTCGAACTGCTTTAGAAAGGCTCTACCCCTACATGATTGACGCCACCGGAAACCCGCAGACGATCCTGCTATTGGGCGGCACCTCCGAGATCGGCCTGGCCATTTGTGAGCGCTACCTGCGCAACACGAAGGCCCGGGTGATCCTCGCGGACCTGCCCAACGCACCCAAGCGGGACGCCGCCATCGCACAGTTGCAGGCCGCCGGCGCCAAGTCGGTCGAATACCTGGACTTCGACGCCGTGGACACCGCCTCCCACCCGGCCGTCATCGAGGCCGCCTGGGCCAACGGCGATGTCGACGTCGCCATCGTGGCGTTCGGCATCCTGGGTGACGCCGAGGAGCTGTGGCAGAACCAGGCCAAGGCAGTGCTGACGGCTCAGGTCAACTACACCGCGGCGGTCTCGGTCGGCGTGCTGATCGGCGAGCGGATGCGCGCCCAGGGTTTCGGACAGATCATCGCGATGTCCTCGGTGGCCGGCGAGCGCGTGCGCCGCTCCAACTTCGTCTACGGCTCCACCAAGGCCGGCCTGGACGGCTTCTACCTCGGGCTCGGGGAGGCGTTGCGCGAGTTCGGCGTTCATGTGCTCGTCATCCGACCGGGTCAGGTCCGGACCACCACCACCCTGGACCACTGGAAGGCCACCGGCGCCAAGGAGGCGCCCTTCACCGTCGACAAGGAGGACGTCGCCGAGCTGGCGGTGTCGTCGGCGGCGAAGGGCAAGGACCTGGTCTGGGCACCGGGACCGGTGCGGTACCTGATGGCCGTCATGCGGCACATCCCGCGGCCGGTCTTCCGCAAGCTCCCGATCTGACGCCCGGTGGGCAGGAGCGAAGCGACCCGGGGAATGTGGCGCGTGGACCGCACCATCAGGACGGCGGGCCAGATGCTGGCTGCCGCCGTCGCCGCGGTGCTGATCTCCGTCGTGGCCCTGGCGGCCATCTCACGGGTGGAATGGCCCGCATTCAACTCCAGCAATCAGCTGCACGCCCTCACCACCGTCGGCCAGTTCGCCTGTCTGGCAGGACTACTGGCGTCCGGCTGGCTGTGGCGACGAGGTAGACACCGTCTCGCAGGGGCCGGCGCCGTGACGTTCCTGTCGGCATTCTCGATCGTCACGCTCGCCATGCCGCTGGGCGCCACCAAGCTCTACCTGTTCGGCGTCTCGGTCGACCAGCAGTTCCGCACCGAGTACCTGACGCGGCTCGCCGACTCGGCGGTCCCCCGCGATATGACCTACATCGGCCTGCCACCGTTCTACCCGCCCGGCTGGTTCTGGCTCGGCGGACGGATGGCCGACCTCACCGGGATGCCGGCATGGGAGGCCTTCAAGCCCTGGTCGATCATCTCGATAACCGTCGCGGTGGTCATCGCGTTCGTGCTGTGGGCCAAGATGATTCGCTTCGAAAGTGCACTCATCGTGACGACGGCCACCGCCGCGGTGACATTGGCGTACTCATCCACCGAGCCCTACGCGGCGATCATCACCGTGCTGCTGCCGCCGGTCTTCGTGCTGGCGTGGTCGGGGCTGCGGGGTCGCAGCCGGAACGGCGGGTGGGCTGCGGTTATCGGAGTCGGGCTATTCCTCGGTGCAGCCGCGCTCTTCTACACCCTGCTGTTCCTCTACTGCGCCTTCACCCTGACGATCATGGGGTTGGTGCTGGTCGTCGCGCGCTCCGGGCGGGACAGGCTCGACCCCGTGCTGCGACTGGTCGTCATCGCCGTCATCTCCGGCGCCATGGCCCTGATCGGGTGGGCGCCCTACCTGCTGGCCGCGCTCAAGGGCGCACCCGCGGACTCCGGAACCGCGCAGCACTATCTGCCTGCGGACGGGGCCCAGCTCACGTTCCCGATGCTGTCCTTCACCCTGCTTGGCGCGCTGTGCATGCTGGGCACTCTGTGGCTGGTCGCCTACGCCCGCAGTTCCACCCGCGCTGGCGCGTTGGCCGTCGCGGTCCTCGCGGTCTACGCGTGGTCGCTGCTGTCGATGCTGACCACCCTGGCGGGCACCACGCTGCTGTCGTTCAGGTTGCAGCCGACCTTGAGCGTGCTGCTGACGGCCGCCGGCGTGTTCGGCTTCATCGAGGCCACCCACGCATTGGCGACCCGATACCAACCCACCACGGGGCGACGCATCCTGGCCGGCGCGACGATCATCGGCGCGATCGGCGCCATGACGTTCAGCCAGGACATCCCCAACGTGCTGCGGGCCGATATCGCCGTCGCCTACACCGACACCGATGGCTCCGGGCAGCGCGCCGACCGCAGACCGCCCGGCGCGGAGCGCTACTACGCCGAGATCGACGAGCGCATCACCGCGACCACAGGACGGCCGCGCAACGAGACGGTCGTCATGACGGCCGACTACAGCTTCCTAGCCTTCCACCCGTACTACGGCTTCCAGGGCTTGACGTCGCACTACGCCAACCCGCTCGCGCAGTTCGACGAACGCTCGGCCGCGATCGAGGGCTGGGCCACGCTCACCAAACCCGATGAGTTCATCGCGAACCTCGACGGGCTGCCGTGGCAACCGCCCACGGTGTTCCTCATGCGCCACGGCGCCAATGACACCTACACGCTGCGACTTGCCAGTGACGTCTACCCCAATCAGCCGAACGTGCGGCGCTACCAGGTCACCCTCGACGCCGCCCTGTTCGACGACCCGCGCTGGGACGTCACCGACATCGGGCCGTTCGTGCTGGCGATCCGAACATGACCGGCAAGGGATCGCCGCAGGCCGGACCATTACCATCTAGGCCCGTGGTCCAAGACGCGGTGCCGGTGCGCAACCATCGAACCGTGCGCATCATCGCGATCGTCGCCGGCTTGCTCGGGGCGGTGCTCGCGATGGCGACCCCGATGCTCCCGGTCGAGCAGACCACCGCCGAACTCAACTGGCCGCAGAACGGCGTCCTGAACAGCGTCGATGCGCCGCTGATCGGGTACGTGCCCACTGCGCTCAACGTCTCGATCCCGTGCAGTGCCGCAGCCGGACTGTCCGGCACACGCAACGTGCTGCTGTCGACCGTGCCCAAGCAGGCGCCCAAGGCCGTCGACCGTGGGCTGCTCATCGAGCGCGTCGGTGACAACCTGCTTGTCATCGTCCGCAACACCCCCGTGGTCAGCGCACCGCTGGACCAGGTGCTCAGCCCCGCCTGCGAGCGCCTGACGTTCACCGCGCACGCCGACCAGGTCACCGGCGAGTTCGTCGGCCTTGTCACCGGCCCGGACTCCGACAAGCCCGGTCAGCCGCTGCGAGGCGAGCGTGGCGGCTACGACTTCCGGCCGCAGATCGTCGGCGTCTTCACCGACCTGTCCGGACCCGCACCGCCAGGCCTCACGTTCACCGCCACCATCGACTCCCGCTACAGCAGCACCCCGACCCTGCTGAAGACGCTGGCCATGGTGCTTGGTGTCGCGCTGACCATCGTCGCGCTCGGCGCGCTGCACGTCCTGGACTCCGCGGACGGCGTCCGGCACCGGCGCCTCCTGCCGCAGCGGTGGTGGTCACTGTCAGCGCTGGACGGAATCGTCGCGACAGTGCTGGTGTGGTGGCACTTCGTCGGCGCCAACACCGCCGACGACGGCTACATCCTGACCATGGCCAGAGTGTCCGACGGCGCCGGCTACATGGCCAACTACTACCGCTGGTTCGGCACCCCCGAGGCGCCGTTCGGCTGGTACTACGACCTGCTCGCACTGTGGGCACACGTCAGCACCGCCAGCGTCTGGGTGCGGCTGCCCACGCTGGTGATGGCCCTGGCCTGCTGGTGGGTGATCAGCCGCGAGGTGATCCCCCGCCTCGGACATGCGGTCAAGCACAGCCGGGCCGCGGCATGGACCGCGGCGGGCATGTTCCTCGCCTTCTGGCTGCCGCTGAACAACGGCCTGCGGCCAGAGCCGATCATCGCGCTGGGCATCCTGCTCACCTGGTGCTCGGTGGAGCGCGGTGTGGCCACCAGCAGGCTGCTGCCGGTGGCGATAGCGATCATCATCGGCGCGCTGACACTGTTCTCCGGGCCCACCGGCATCGCCGCCGTCGGCGCCCTGTTGGTCGCGATCGGCCCGCTGAAGACCATTGTCGGACAGCACACCTCGCGCTTCGGGCACCTCGCACT
The DNA here is from genome assembly GCF_055419205.1 of Mycobacterium sp. IDUB_39. Taxonomy (NCBI): domain Bacteria; kingdom Bacillati; phylum Actinomycetota; class Actinomycetes; order Mycobacteriales; family Mycobacteriaceae; genus Mycobacterium; species Mycobacterium sp. IDUB_39. The sequence goes on along the minus strand of NZ_JBVAXF010000005.1, from coordinate 272,076 downwards.
GCTGGCGCCCATCCTGGCGGCGAGCACCGTCACCATCATCCTGATCTTCCGCGACCAGACCCTCGTCGGCGAGTTGCAGGCCAGCACCTTCAAGTCGGCGGTCGGCCCCAGCCTGGCCTGGTTCGACGAGCACATCCGCTACGAACGCCTCTTCATGGCCAGTCCCGACGGGTCTATCGCGCGCCGCTTCGCGGTCCTGGTCGTGCTCCTGTCGCTGGCCGTGTCGGTGGCGATGATCCTGCGCAAGGGCAAGATTCCCGGCACGGCACTGGGACCCAGCCGCCGCATCATCGGCATCACCGTCATCTCGTTCCTGGCGATGATGTTCACCCCCACCAAGTGGACGCACCACTTCGGCGTGTTCGCCGGTCTCGCAGGCTCACTCGGCGCGCTGGCCGCGGTCGCCGTGACTGCGGCAGCCATGAAATCCCGGCGCAACCGGACCATCTTCGCCGCAGCTGTGTTCTTCGTCTGCGCACTGTCGTTCGCCAGCGTCAACGGCTGGTGGTACGTGTCCAACTTCGGCGTGCCGTGGTCGAATCAGTTCCCGGAGTGGACGTTCGGCTTCACCACGATCCTGCTCGGCCTGTCCGTGCTGGCACTGCTCGTCGCCGCGTGGTTCCACTTCACCGGGCGCGACAACACTCCGCCGTCGAAACCCCGGCGCTGGTCGCGAGTTGCCCAGGCCCCGCTGGCCGTCGCCGTGTGGGTGGTCGTCATATTCGAGGTGGCCTCCCTGACGCTGGGCATGATCGACCAGTACCCGGCGTGGTCTGTCGGCCGGTCCAATCTCGAGGCGCTGACCGGCAAGACGTGCGGTCTGGCCAACGATGTGATGGTCGAGCGCGACCCCAATGCCGGTGTCCTGCAACCCGTCGACGTCCCCGTGGGCGACGCACTGGGAGCCGTGACCGCGCGCGGCTTCACCCCGAACGGGATTCCCGCCGACCTGTCGGCCGACCCCGTGATGGAGCCCGCGGGCAGCGATAACTTCGCCGACTCGGACGGGTCCGTCGTCACTGGAAGTGAGCCCGGCACCGAGGGTGGCACGACCGCCGCAGCCGGGGTCAACGGTTCGCGCGCCCGGCTGCCGTACGGCCTGAACCCCGCGCAGGTACCAGTCATGGGCAGCTGGCGCTCGGGCCCGCAGCAGCCTGCCGCATTGCGATCCGCCTGGTACCGGCTACCGCCCAGTGACGAACGCGGACCGCTTCTCGTCATCGCCGCTGCGGGCCGATTCGACGCGGGCGAGGTCACCGTGCAGTGGGCCACCGACGAACAGGCCGCGCGCAACGAACCCGGTGGCGGCGTCGGCTTCGCCGATGTCGGCGCCGCACCCGCATGGCGCAACCTTCGCGCGCCCATGGGCGCCATCCCGGACGACGCCACCGTGGTGCGCGTTGTCGCCTCCGACGACGACCTCGCACCCCAGCACTGGATCGCGGTGACACCACCACGCATCCCGTCGCTGGAGACCCTGCAGCAGGTCGTCGGCTCGAGTGACCCGGTGCTGCTCGACTGGCTCGTCGGCCTGGCCTTCCCATGCCAACGTCCGTTCGGTCACGTCAACGGCGTCACCGAGGTGCCCAAGTGGCGGATCCTGCCCGACCGATTCGGCGCGGAGGCCAACTCGCCGGTGATGGACTACCTGGGCGGTGGACCGCTCGGCATCACCGAACTGTTGGTGCGGGCCACACCGGTGCCGACCTATCTCCGCGACGACTGGTTCCGGGACTGGGGCGCTCTGCAGCAGCTGACGCCGTGGTACCCGAACGCCGAACCCGCACGCATCGATCTGGGCACGGCGACCCGCAGTGGGTTGTGGAGCCCAGGGCCACTGCGACTGTCCTGACCACCGTGTAGACAAATGATCTCGCCGGCGGCCGCATGGCACCGCCACGCTCTCATCGGCGTGGCATACCCTTGAACGTCGTGCCCGCCCCGACCACTCGACTAGTCGCGATCATCGCCGGTCTCGTCGGATTTCTGCTCTGCGCGCTGACGCCGCTGCTGCCCGTCAAGCAGGACACCGCGACCATCCTCTGGCCCCAGGCCGCCGGGCCCGGCGGCCTGGTCACCGACATCACCGCGCCGCTGGTGTCGGGCGCACCCCGCGCCCTTGACGTGACGATCCCCTGCGTGACAACCGCCACGCTGCCGCGCGACGGCGGCGTCGTGTTGTCCACGATCCCGGCCGGCGGCATCGAGGCGGGCCGCAACGGCATGTTCATCCGCGCCAACGCCGACGTCGTCTACGTCGCGTTCCGCGACACCGTCGCCGCCGTGGCCCCGCGCGCCGCCGTGGACTCCGGCGCGTGCAGCAGTATCCGCGTGTGGGCCAACGTCGGCGCGGTCGGCGCGGACTTCGTCGGCATCCCCGGTGCCACCGGCACGCTGCCCGTGGACAAGCGCCCCCAGGTGGCCGGCGTCTTCACCGATTTGCAGGTCGCCGCGCAGTCTGGCGTCAGCGCTCGCATCGACGTCGACACCCGCTTCATCACCACACCCACCGCGCTCAAGACCGCCGTCATGGTGCTCGGCGTGCTCTGCGTCATCGCCTCGATCGTGGCGCTGATCCTGACCGATCGCGTCGCCGGCCGACGGCCACCCCGCAGTCGGCGCCGCGTCGGCCTATGGACCTGGCTGGCCGACGTCGGCGTGATCGGCACCCTGCTCGCCTGGCACGTGGTCGGGGCGCTGTCATCGGATGACGGCTACAACCTGACCATCGCCCGGGTGTCCGGAGAGGCCGGCTACACCGCCAACTACTTCCGCTACTTCGGCGCGACCGAGGCGCCGTTCGACTGGTATCAGAGCGTGCTGGCCCACCTCGCGTCGATCAGCACCGCCAGCGTCTGGATGCGTGTGCCCGCCACCGCGGCCGCGATCGCGACATGGCTCATCATCAGCCGCTGCATCCTGCCCCGCATCGGCAGGCGTGTGGCGGCCAACCGGGTCGCGGTGTGGACCGCGGGTGCGGTGTTCCTCGCCGCGTGGCTGCCGTTCAACAACGGCCTGCGCCCCGAACCGCTCATCGCGTTCGCCGTTGTCGCGGCGTGGATGCTGGTCGAGAACGCCGTGGGAACGCGGCGACTATGGCCCGCCGCGGCGGCGATCGTCATCGCGATGTTCTCCGTGACACTCGCCCCGCAGGGCTTGATCGCGCTGGCACCGCTGCTGGTCGGTGCGCGGCCCATCGCTCGCATCGTGACCGACCGCCGCGCCGCCAACGGCATCCTCGCGTCGCTGGCCCCGCTGGCGGCATCGGTGGGACTGGTGTTCGTCATCATCTTCCGCGACCAGACGCTGGCCACGGTCATGGAGTCGGTGCGCATCAAGTACGTCGTCGGGCCGACCATCCCCTGGTACCAGGAGTTCCTGCGGTACTACTTCCTCACGGTCGAGGACAGCGTCGACGGCTCGCTGACCCGCCGGTTCTCGGTGCTGATCCTGCTGCTCTGTGTGCTCGGTGTGATCATGGTGCTGCTGCGCCGCGGCCGGGTGCCCGGCGCCGTCAGCGGACCGGTGTGGCGGCTGGCGGGCACGACGGCGGTCGGACTGCTGCTGCTGACGCTGACGCCGACCAAGTGGGCGGTGCAGTTCGGTGCCTTCGCCGGACTGGCGGGCGCGCTCGGCGGCGTGACCGCGTTCGCGTTCGCCCGCGTGGGGCTGCACAGCCGCCGGAACCTGGCGCTGTACGTGACCGCGCTGATGTTCGTCCTCGCGTGGGCGACGTCGGGTATCAACGGCTGGTTCTACGTCGGCAACTACGGCGTGCCGTGGTTCGACAAGCAGCCCGTCATCGTCGGCTTCCCCGTCACCACGATCTTCCTGGTGCTGGCCATCGCCGGCGGCCTGCTCGCCGGCTGGCTGCACTACCGGATGGACTACGCGGGCCATACCGAGGTCGCCGACACCGGGCGTAACCGCGCGCTGGCGTCGACGCCGCTGCTCATCGTCGCCTCGATCATGGTGGTGCTCGAGCTGGGCTCGATGCTCAAGGCAACCGCGAGCCGCTACCCCGTCTACACCACCGGTGCGGCGAACCTGGCGGCACTGAGATCGGGACTGTCGGACGCCAGCTGCGCCATGGCCGACTCTGTTCTCGTCGAGGCCGACCCCAACGCCGGCATGCTCCAACCTGTCCCGGGTCAACGCTTCGGCGAGTACGGCCCGCTTGGCGGCGAAGATCCCGTCGGCTTCACCCCGAACGGCGTCAGCGACACCCTGGAGCCTGCTGAACCCGTCGCCGCGAACCCCGGCACCGTCAACTCCGATGGGCCCGTCGACAAACCCAATATCGGCGTCGGCTACGCAGCCGGCACGGGCGGCGGCTACGGCCCCGAGGGCGTCAACGGGTCGCGGGTGTTCCTGCCGTTCGGCCTCGACCCGAAGCGCACCCCGGTGATGGGCAGTTTCGACGAGAACACCGTTGCCGCCAAGGCCACCTCGGCCTGGTACCAGCTGCCGCCGCGCACGCCGGACCGGCCGCTCGTCACCGTCGCCGCCGCGGGCGCGATCTGGTACTACGAGGAGGACGGCTCCTTCAACTACGGCCAGTCACTCAAGCTGCAGTGGGGCGTACAGCAGCCGGATGGCTCATACCAGGCACTCAACGAGGTGCAGCCGATCGACATCTTCCAGCAGAAGGCGTGGCGCAACCTGCGCTTCCCGCTGACCACCGCGCCGCCGGAGGCCAACGTCGCGCGCATCGTCGCCGATGACCCGAACCTGTCCACCGACCAGTGGTTCGCGTTCACGCCGCCGCGCATGCCGGTGCTGCAGACCGCGCAGCAGTTCCTCGGCAGCCAGACCCCGGTGCTGATGGACATCGCCACAGCGGCCAACTTCCCGTGCCAGCGCCCGTTCGCCGAGCACCTCGGGGTGGCCGAACTCCCGGAGTACCGCATCATCCCGAACTTCAAGCAGATGGTGGCCTCGTCGAACCAGTGGCAGTCCGCCCAGGACGGCGGACCGTTCCTGTTCATCCAGGCACTGCTGCGGACTGAGGCGATCCCGACGTATCTGCGCGACGACTGGTACCGGGATTGGGGCGCCATCGAGCGCTACGTCCGGGTGGTACCGCAGGAACAGGCGCCCAACGCCGTCATCGAGGAGGGATCGACGCGAGTGTTCGGCTGGAGCCGTGGCGGACCGATTAGGGCACTCCCGTGAGCGGGGCTGCGGGCACTCTCACGAGCGAGACTGACCGCCCAGCGGTGAACGACGTGAAGGTGGCGCGCTGGGTCGCCACGATCGCCGGCCTGCTGGGCTTCGTGCTCGCGGTCGCCACCCCGCTGCTGCCCGTCATCCAGACCACGGCGACGTTGAACTGGCCGCAGCAGGGCCAACTCAGCAATGTCACCGCGCCGCTGATCACACAGGCACCCGTGAGCCTCACCGCGACGGTGCCGTGCGCCGTGATCGGCGACATGCCCGCCGACGGCGGTCTGGTCCTGGGCACCGCGCCTGCCAAGGGACGCGACGCGGCGCTCAACGCCATGCTGGTCACCGTCACGAAATCGCGTGTCGATGTGATCGTCCGCAATGTCGTGGTCGCCAGCGTGAATCGCGATCGCGTGGCCGGAACCGGCTCCGCCCCCGGTTGTTCGAGTATCGACATCACCTCCACCATCGACGGAACCTTCGCCGACTTCGTGGGCCTGACCAAAGCGGACGGCTCACCGCAACGCACCGGCTACGCCGACCCGAACCTGCGGCCCGCCATCGTCGGCGTCTTCACCGACCTCACCGGGCCTGCGCCACAGGGGCTCTCGATGTCGGCGACGATCGATACGCGGTTCACCACTCAGCCGACGCCGCTGAAACTCACGGCGATCCTGCTGTCGATTGTCTCGACCGTCATCGCGCTGCTCGCGCTGTGGCGGCTCGACCGACTCGACGGCCGGCGGATGCACCGCCTCATACCGACACGCTGGCGCACCTTCACACCGGTCGACGGGGTGGTGATCGGCGGGTTCGCACTCTGGTACGTCATAGGCGCCAACTCATCCGATGACGGGTACATCCTGCAGATGGCCCGGGTGGCCGATCATGCGGGCTACATGTCGAACTACTTCCGCTGGTTCGGCAGCCCCGAGGACCCCTTCGGCTGGTACTACAACGTGCTCGCCCTAATGACCAAGGTCAGCGATGCCAGCATCTGGATCCGGCTACCCGACCTGATCTGCGCGCTGGTCTGCTGGCTGCTGCTGTCACGCGAGGTGCTACCCCGACTGGGGCCCGCCGTGTGGTCGAGTCGCAGCGCCATGTGGGCAGCGGGCCTGGTGCTACTGGCCGCGTGGATGCCGTTCAACAACGGCCTGCGCCCCGAGGGCCAGATCGCCACCGGCGCCCTCATCACGTACGTGCTGATCGAGCGCGCCATCACGTCGGGTCGGCTGACCCCGGCCGCGCTGGCCATCACGACGGCCGCATTCACGCTCGGCATCCAGCCGACGGGCTTGATCGCGGTGGCCGCATTGCTGGCCGGCGGCCGGCCCATCCTGCGCATCATCATGCGCCGCCGACGCGTCGTCGGGACCTGGCCAGTGATCGCACCGCTGCTGGCGGCGGGCACGGTGATCCTCTGCGTGGTGTTCGCCGACCAGACCCTGGCAACGGTGTTGGAGGCCACCCGGATTCGCACGGCGATCGGCCCCAGCCAGGAGTGGTGGACCGAGAACCTGCGGTACTACTACCTGATCCTGCCGACCACCGATGGTGCGATATCGCGGCGGGTGGCATTCGTCTTCACCGCGATGTGTCTGTTCCCGTCGCTGTTCATGATGTTGCGGCGCAAGCGGATTCCAGGCGTTGCACGCGGCCCGGTCTGGCGACTGATGGGCATCATCTTCGCCACCATGTTCTTCCTGATGTTCACGCCCACCAAGTGGATTCACCACTTCGGACTGTTCGCCGCCGTGGGTGGTGCGATGGCGGCCGTCGCCACCGTGCTGGTCTCGCCGCTGGTCCTGCGGTCGGCCCGCAACCGGATGGCATTCCTGTCGCTGGTGTTCTTCGTGTTGGCCTTCTGCTTCGCCTCCACGAACGGTTGGTGGTACGTCTCCAACTTCGGTGCGCCGTTCAACAACTCGGTGCCCCAGTTCGCCGGCATCTCGGTAAGCGCGGTGTTCTTCGCGCTGTCGATCATCGCGGCGCTGTGGGCGTTCTGGTTGCACGTCTCGCGCCGGGGTGACTCGAAGGTTGTCGACCGGCTCACGGCGGCACCGATACCCCTGGCCGCCGGATTGATGGTCGTGGTGATGATGGCGTCGATGGCGATCGGCGTCGTCCGCCAGTACCCGACTTATTCGAATGGATGGGCCAACGTCCGCGCACTCGCCGGCGGCTGCGGCCTCGCCGACGATGTGCTGGTGGAACCCGACTCCAACGCCGGTTTCCTGACGGCCCTGCCCGGCAACTACGGCCCACTCGGTCCGCTCGGCGGAGAGGCTCCGACCGGATTCTCCCCCAACGGCGTTCCCGACCGCATCATCGCCGAGGCAATCCGGCTGAACAACCCGCAGCCCGGCACCGACGTCGACTGGACCCAGCCCATCAAGCTGGCCCGGCCGGGTATCAACGGTTCGACCGTGCCGCTGCCCTATGGTCTTGACCCCGCGCGTGTCCCAGTGGCCGGAACGTATTCGACTGGGGCACAACAAGAGAGCAAGCTAGCCTCGGCGTGGTACGACCTACCCGCCGCCGACGACGCGCACCCGCTGGTGGTGATCACCGCGGCGGGCACGATCTCGGGCATTAGCGTCGCCAATGGTCTCGACTCGGAACAGACCGTCGAACTCGAGTACGCCCGGCGCGGTCCCGACGGGGCGCTCACCCCGGCGGGCCGAGTGAAGCCGTACGACGTCGGCCCGACGCCGTCGTGGCGCAATCTGCGCTACCCGCGTGCGGAGATCCCGGCCGACGCGGTGGCCGTGCGGGTCATCGCCGACGACCTGTCTCTGAGCCAGGGCGACTGGGTCGCGGTCACGCCACCACGCGTGCCCGAGGTGCGCTCGGTGCAGGAGTACGTCGGATCGCAGCAACCCGTGCTGATGGACTGGGCGGTCGGCCTGGCCTTCCCGTGCCAACAGCCGATGCTGCACGCCAACGGCGTCACCGAGGTGCCCAAGTTCCGCATCGCACCGGACTACAACGCCAAGCTGCAGAGCACCGACACGTGGCAGGACGGCAAGAACGGTGGCCTGTTGGGCATCACCGACCTGCTGCTGAAGGCATCGGTGATGTCGACGTATCTGTCGGAGGACTGGGGTCAGGACTGGGGCTCGCTGCACCGGTTCGACACGGTTGTGGACGCCGAACCCGCCGAACTCGACCTCGACTCCGCCACACGCAGCGGGCTGTGGTCACCCGGGCAGATCCGGATCAAGGCTTAGGCTCGAGCGCATGAGCGGCGAGCGAGAAGCGGAGCGGGATCGCGCATGAGCGGCGAGCGAGAAGCGGAGCGGGATCGCGCATGAGCCAGACCGCCCGGCTCGGACGGGCCACCCTGACACGCGTGGTGGAGCACGGATTCATGGTGCCCTCAGCCATGTTCGCCCAGACCCCGCCCGAGGCCTGGGCCGACAACGCGGACCTTCTGGTGCCGACGTTCTACGATCCCGAGGCTGATCGCTGGCGAGTGTCGATACAGACGTGGGTCATCGAGGTCGACGGTCTGACAGTGCTGGTGGACACCGGTGTCGGCAATGACCGTGAGCGCCCGCACATCCCGGGCCTGGCCAACCTCGACACGAGCTACCTTGCCTCGCTCGCGGCGGCCGGTTTCGAGCCCGGCGACATCGACATCGTCATCAACACGCACCTGCACACCGACCACGTCGGCTGGAACACCAACCGGGTGAACGGGTCATGGGTGCCGACGTTCCCCAACGCGCGCTATCTGGTGCCTGAGGCGGACTACCGACACTTCTCCCCCGATGGTCTCGGTGACGATGAGGGTGCGCGGGTCGTGTTCTCCGACAGCGTGTTACCAATCGCCGATCAGATGGAGCTGTGGTCGCAGGACCTCGTGCTCAGCGAGTCACTACGGCTGCGTGCAGCGCCGGGACACACACCCGGATCATCGGTGTTGTGGCTCGACGCGGGTAAGCCCGCCGTCTTCGTGGGCGACCTCACGCACTGCCCTGTCCAGATTCCGCGGCCCGATGATCCGTGCGGGTTCGACGTCGACGCGCGTGCGGCGGCTGCGACGCGCCACCGGGTGTTCACCGAGGCGGCGCGCGCCCGTGCGACCGTCATCCCGGCGCACTACCCCGGTCATGGCGGCGCGACGATCGTGGCGCGCGGCGACCGGTTCGAGGTCGATGACTGGCTGGAGATTGACGCGATCTAGTTCACTCTCCGCCGAACGTGAACAAGATGGCCATGTTTCGCGAAATGCTCGCAATCTTGTTCACGTTGGGCGCAGCCGTGCTCGTCGAGTCAGTGCGGTGTACCGAGATACGGGAACTCCGCCAGCGTGTCGGTGTGCGGGCTCAGCCCGGTCGGCGGGCAGTCGCCCTTGGTCAGAAACGCCAGCCGGTAGTCGATCACGTCATCGGTGAACACCCGACCGTTCGGGTACTTGGCGGGTCTAGCCGGGTCGAACGTGAGCATGTCGGGCAGAGTGCCCTCCTCGTCGATGGCCGCGATGGCCTCATCCCTCGAGTAACCACCGGTGTGGCCCATCAGGTGAACGAACATGTCAATCCACTGTTCGCGGTCATCGGCCGGCACGGACGCGTTGTACCGCTCCTTGGTGTCGTCGGTGTTGAAGAAACTGCTCACCGACGGGTGCCCGGCCCGGTCGACGTGCAGCAGTTCCCCGTCGCGGCGCACGCTGCAGCGGCCCCAGATCCGCATGTCGGTGTGCACCCCGAGCGCGCTGGTCGGCAGCTCGAGCACCATCGAGAACACATTGGCCTCGGTGTTGGAATCCACACCCGTCCAAGGGGATTCGGCACCCAGGTGGGGCGCGGTGAAGTTGCGGCCACCGGATGTGTCAAACAGGTTCTTGATCCCGTCGAAGTCGAAGAAGAACGCGTCGCTGCGGGCACCCGCGAAGAATGTGATGCCATCCGATGTCACGACGTTCGGCGTCTTGCCGAAGGACACCTCGACACCCTCGAAGATCCTGGCCCCCACGGCTTCGGGGTTCTGCGCCTCGTCGCCACGGGCCAGATGGACGTCGACGGTCTGACGTCCATCAGCAGGCTCGGAGAAGACGAAGCTGAACGCGATGTCATTGAGCAGGTCGCCGTCGTTATCGATGGCGAGCCGGTAGATCGCGTCAGGGTGCAGCGCGTCAGCCGTGGGATTGGCGTTGAGAATCAGCACCGTCCGGGTGGGATCAGCCGGAGACTGGAAAGCGTAGAGATCGCACAGATCAAGGCGTTGGTCGCCAAGTGGTGGCCCGAGGCTCAGCCCGGTGAAGTGGTTTGACACAAGGGCCAATTGAACGCGCGTCAGGCCCCCCGCGTGGCACGTTCACCCGAACCGGGCCCTAGATCGGGGTCAGCCCATGCTTGCGGTTCACGCGCGAGATCTGCTTGTCGGCCAGCAGTCGTATCGCGCTACGCAGCAGCAGACGGGTCTGGTGCGGTTCTATGACCCCGTCGATGTAGCCACGTTCGGCGGCGATCCACGGCGTCGCCAAGTTGGCGTTGTAACCCTCGATGAAGTCGGCGCGGATCTTCTGCACCTCGGGTGCCGTCGGATCGGGGAACCGCTTGACCAGCAACTGAGCGGCACCCTCGGCACCGATCACCGCGATGCGCGCGGTGGGCCAGGCGAAGTTCAGATCGGCGGTCAGCTGCTTGGACCCCATCACCGCGTAGGCACCGCCGTAGGACTTGCGCACGGTGATGGTCACCTTCGGCACATCGGCCTCGACGACGGCGTTGAGGAAGCGGCCACCACGCTTGATGATGCCGCCCTTCTCCTGCTCCACGCCCGGCATGAAGCCCGGGGTGTCGACCACGAACACCAGCGGCGTGTTGAACGAGTCGCAGAACCGGATGAAGCGGGCGGCCTTGTCAGAAGCCTCGTTGTCGATGGCACCCGACATGTACATGGGCTGGTTGGCGACAACGCCCACCGGCCGGCCACCCACCCGGGCGAAGGCGGTGATGATCGCCGGGCCCGCCTGCTCGGCGACCTCGAAGACGTCACCGTCGTCGAAGATGCGCAGCAGAATCTCGTGCATGTCGTAGGCCGTGTTGTCGGCGTCGGGCACGATCGCGTCGAGTTCCAGGTCGTGCGGGGTGATCTCCGGTTCGAGACCTGGGTTGACGATGGGCGGGTCGTCAAAGGTGTTGGCGGGCAGGAAACTCAGGTAGTCGCGCACGTATTGGAACGCCGCGGCCTCCGACTCCACCACCTGATGGATGTTGCCGTACCTGGCCTGCGCATCGGCACCGCCGAGTTCATCGAGCGACACCTCCTCACCGGTGACGTCCTTGATGACGTCGGGACCCGTGACGAACATGTAGCCCTGATCCCGGACGGCGACCACCAGGTCGGTCTGGATCGGCGAGTACACCGCACCACCGGCGCACTTGCCGAAGATGAGCGAGATCTCGGGAACCAGTCCGCGGAGCAGTTCGTGGCGTCGGCCCAGCTCGGCGTACCAGGCCAGCGATGTCGCGGTGTCCTGGATGCGCGCGCCCGCGGAGTCGTTGATGCCGATGATCGGGCAACCGACCATGGCGACCCACTCCATCAGCTTCGCGACCTTGCGGCCGAACATCTCCCCGACCGAGCCCTGGAAGACGGTCTGGTCGTGGCTGAACACACCGACCGGGCGGCCGTCGATCATGCCGTGGCCCGTGACGACGCCGTCACCGTAGAACGCGTTGGGATCACCCGGCGTCCTGGCCAGTGCGCCGATCTCGAGGAAGGTGCCCGGATCCAGCAGCGAGTGGATGCGCGCCCGCGCCGACGGGATACCCCGCTTGTCGCGCTTCGCCCTGGCCTTCTCGTCGCCGGGATCCTTGGCGAGTTCCAGCCTCGCGCGCAGGTCAGCTAGCTTCTCGGCCGTGGTGTGCGGCTTGGCGGGGGTGGGGGCGTCCGCAGTCACTTGGGCTTCTTCTCCTCAGCCTCAACCTGGTTGATCGCCTCGCTCATATGCGCGCCGACCTTGGCAATGTACGGCTCATCGATCGCCTGGATGTGTTCGCCCCCGATGGGCACGACCTCCAGATTCGGCGCGAACTCACCCCACCCGCCGTCGGGCTGACGGGTGGCATACGCCGGCTCGAAGACGATGGCGTCATCGTGGTAGCGATCGGCCATGTAGAGCGTGACATGTCCGTCGTAGGGCTGGATCTCGATGGTGTCCAGCGCCCGGTTGTCCAGGTACGAGGTGCGCTGGTGCTCGATGATCCCGCCGGGGATCTGCACGCCGCTCTGCGCGACGATATCCAGCACGTACTTCACCTGGCCCTCGTCGTCGAGCTTCTCCAGTTCCTCATAGGGAATCTCGGGGACCTCGACGTTGAACGTACGCTCGGCGAACCGCGCGTAGCGATCCCAGCGCGCACGCATCCCGGCCTGGGACTTGTCGATCGGCACGCCCGGGCGCACGCAGTCGATCAGGCCGACGAAGCGGACATCGGCGCCGGCCTGCTTGAGTCCGATGGCGCAGGCGTAGGCCAGCGCACCGCCCAGTGACCAGCCCGCCAGCACGAACGGGCCCTTGTGCATCTCCAGCAGTTTGGGCACGTACTCGGCGGCCCGCTCCTCGATGGAGCCCTCAACCCGCTCGATGCCGAACACCGGGATGTCGGCGGGCAACCGCTTGATCAGCGGCTCGTAGACCACTGTGGATCCACCCGCCGGGTGGAACACGAACAGCGGCACGCCATTCGAGCCCTCCGATGCGGGGCGCAGGGTACGAACGAATCCGTCCACCACGCCGTCCTCGAGCTGGTCTCGGACGTGGGTGGCCAGTTCCTCGATGGTCTTGGCCGATGTCACGTTCTCGACGGTGATGACGCCCTCGGCGCGCTCGGACAAACGGCCGGCCATCTTCTCGGCAACAGCGGCGTCGAGCGACGGCAACTCGTTGAAGATGCCGCCGGGTGACTTGCCGGTCACGATCGCCCAGGTGGCGAAGGTGACGCGCTCGGCCGCGTCACGCGGAGGGACGTCGGCGCCGAGCGCCTCGGTGACGGCCTCCTGGGTGAGCACCGCAGCCGCCGCACCCGCGGCGCTGGGACCCGCCGGGTTCGTCGGCGGAGGCGGTGCCGGGACCGCGGGGCCCGCCGGATTGGTTGGCGGGGGCGGGATGTCGGCCGGCGCGGCCGCATCGTTCTCGTCAGCGTCCTTCTTCTCCCCGAGCGGGTGTCCGGCCTCGGCCAGCTTCGCCTCGAGTTCGGCCACGGTGGTGGCGCCACCGAGCAGCTCAGCCTGGGCCGCGGCGATCTCCTCGGCCGTCTGACCCTTCTGCTGCTCGGCGAGCTCGCCGACCTCCTCGCGATGCTCGATCGCGTACTGGATCAGCTTCTCGACGGCGTACAGGTTGGCGTCGCGCACCGCGGTCAGCTGAATCGGCGGCAGGTCGAAGTCGTACTCGACGCGGTTCTTGATCCGCACCGCCATCAGCGAGTCCAGACCCAGCTCGATCAGCGGCACCTCCCACGGCAGGTCCTCAGGCTCGTAGCCCATGGCGCTGCCGACGATGGTGCCCAGCCGCTGTGCGATGGTCTCGCCGGAGTCAGGTGACCACTTGGCGAAGCCCGAACCGAGGTTCGCACCCTTGGTCAGGTTGTCACTCAGGATCGCAACGTCGTCCGGGGTCTCCTCGGGCACAGCCTGGGCGGCCACGGCGTCGGTGGCGACCGCGGTGCCCGCGACTGCTACTCCGACACCAACTGCGGCTGGCAACGTGGTGGCCGCGCCGCCACGCGAGACGATCGCGTCGTAGACGAGGGTGAACGAATCACCGATGCGAGCGTGCACCTGCACCGTCGCACCGCCGGGGTGCCGGGTCAGCGACGTCACGAGACGCGCATCGTCGGACGGCACCGCACGCTGCTCGAATGCCGTCAGCTTGGCATCCGGGATCACCTGCACCGCAGCGGCTCTGACGAGCGTGGCGAGGTCGGTGGCGTCGCGCGGGGCGAACTCCCACACGTGCCGACCGTCGGGCATGGCCACATGGGCACCCGGCATGATCGCGCTGCCATCGCCGGCGAACCGCACGTCCAGCCAGTGCGGCTTGCGCTTGAACCGGGTCGGGGGGATACCCGCGAAGTCCAGCGCGCCGGCCAGACCGCGGGAGCGGCGCGGGAACAGGGTGCGGAAGTCGAGGTCGTGGCCGTGCACGAACAGGCTCGCCATGGCCGTGGTCATCGAGTCGACCTCGTCCTGCTTGCGCGCCAAGGTCGCAATCAGCTGCGCGTCATGAAGCCCTGCGCTGGCCGTGGTGAGGCCAACCTGCATGAGCGCCACCGGATTCGGGGCCAACTCCAGGAACGTGGTGTGCCCGTTGTCGACGGCGTTGCGGATGCCGTGCGTGAAGTACACGCTGTGCCGCAAGCCCTTCTTCCAGTAGTCGACGTCGTGGATCGGCTCGCCACCCGCGCGAATCAAGCCGCCCTCGTGCACCGTCGAGTAGTAGGGCACCTGCAACGGGCGTGGTTCGATGCCCTGGATCTCGGCGGCCAGTTCGCCGAGCAGCGGATCCATCTGCTGGGTGTGGCTGGCGCCCTTGGTCTGGAACTTGCGGGCGAACTTGCCCTCCGACTCGGCGCGCGCGATGATCGCGTCAACCTGCTCGGGCGGGCCACCGATGACCGTCTGGGTCGGCGCCGCGTACACGCACACCTCGAGATCGGGGTAGTCCGAGAAGACCGTCTTGATCTCCTCGGCGGAGTACTCGACGAGCGCCATCAGGCGGATGTACTCGCCGAACAGCATCGCCTCACCCTCACCCATGAGGTGGGCGCGCGAGCAGATGGTGCGCGTGGCGCCCTCCAGCGACAGGCCGCCCGCGAAGTAGGCCGCGGCCGCCTCACCCAGCGACTGACCCACCAGCGCACCGGGTTTCGCACCGTGCGCCTTGAGCACCTCACCGAGTGCGACCTGGATCGCGAAGATCACGGTCTGCGTGGTCTCGATGCCGTAGTCCTGGGAGTCGTCGAGGATCAGCTCCACGACGGAGTAGCCGCGCTCGTCCTGCACGTAGGCATCGACCTTGTTGATCCACTCGGCGAAGATCTCGTCGCGCAGGTAGAGGCTCTTGCCCATCTTGCGGTGCTGCGCACCGAAACCGGCGAGCACCCACACCGGACCGTTGGTCACCGGACCGTCGGCGGCCAGCACCAGGGGGCTCTGCTTACCCTCGGCAAGCGCCCGCAGACCCTTGACCGCCTCATCGTGGTCATGCGCGAGCACCACGGCGCGCGATCGCCCGTGGTTACGCCGCGACAGTGCGCGCCCGATCGACTCCAGCGACGACTCCCGACCCTCCGGGCTCTCGATCCAGTCGGCCAGCTCGGCTGCGGCGGCGCGCTTGCGCGAGGTCAGGAAGCCCGACACCGCAAGGGGCACCAGCGGTTTCGCCGGGCCTTCGGCAGCTGCCGCGGACTCCTCGGCCGCGAGCTCCTCGCGTGCCACCTCGAGCAGGCGCAGCGCCTCATCGGTCAGGCCGGGAAGCTCGGGCTCCTCAGACCCCTGGGCGGACGCGCCGTACTCGTCGGCGTCATCGTCGTCATCGTTGTCGATGAACTCGCCGTACTCGTCCATGCGGACACCGCCGACGAACACCGCACCGGCGTCACCGGCATCCTTCTTGCCCTCTGCCGCTTCGGTTTCCGGCTCGGGCTCGACGAGGTCGGCCGGCAGCACCTCGCGAAGCACCAGGTGTGCGTTGGCACCACCGAAGCCGAAGCCCGAGACGCCCGCAATGGCGTGTCCGCTGTAGCGCGGCCAATCCGAGACGGTGTCGTTGACCTTGAGGTGTTCCCGATCGAAGTCGATGTAGGGGTTCGGGCCCGCGTAGTTGATCGACGGCGGCAGCTTGTCGTTCTTGAGTGACAGCACGACCTTCGCGAGGCTGGCCGCACCGGCGGCCGACTCGAGGTGTCCCAGATTGGACTTCACCGCACCGAGCAGGGCGGGCTTGTCCGCGGCACGGCCCCGGCCGACGACTCGGCCGAGCGCGTCGGCCTCGATCGGGTCACCGAGGATGGTGCCGGTGCCGTGCGCCTCGACGTAGTCGACGGTGCGCGGGTCAATGCCGGCGTCCTTGTAGGCCTTGCGAAGTACCTGCTCCTGCGCGTCGGGATTCGGCGCGAGCATGCCGTTCGAACGGCCGTCGTGATTGACCGCGCTGCCCGCGATCACGGCGAGGATCTCGTCACCGTCGCGACGCGCGTCGGCGACGCGCTTGAGCACCAGCATGCCGCCACCCTCGGAACGGGCGTAGCCGTCGGCGTCGGCGGAGAAGGACTTGATCCGGCCGTCGGGTGCGAGCACGCCGCCAACCTCGTCGAAGCCGATGGTGACCAGCGGGGTGATCAACGCGTTGACGCCGCCGGCGACCACGACGTCGACATCGCCTGCGCGCAGTGCCTTGACACCCTCGTGCACGGCGACCAGCGATGACGAGCACGCGGTGTCGATGGACATTGACGGGCCGCGGAAGTCGTAGAAGTAGGACACCCGGTTGGCGATGATCGAACTCGCGGTGCCGGTGATGGCGTACGGATGCGCTGTCGAGGGATCGGCCACACCGAGGAACTGGTAGTCGTTGGTGGAGCTGCCGACGTAGACGCCGACGCTCTCACCACGCAGGCTCGATGCCGGAATCCTGGCGTGTTCCAACGCTTCCCAGGTCAACTCGAGGGCCATCCGCTGCTGCGGATCGATGTTGTCGGCTTCCATCTTCGACAGTGCGAAGAACTCGGAGTCGAAGCCCTTGATATCGGTCAGGTAGCCGCCGCGGGTGCGGGCCTTGGCGACCCGCTCCGCGATCCGGGGCTCGCAGAGGAACTCCTCCCAGCGCCCCTCGGGCAGATCGGTGATCGCGTCGCGGCCCTCGATCAGGCCCTGCCACAGCGTCTCTGGGGTGTTGAGGTCACCCGGGAGGCGGGTGCCGATACCGACGATGGCGATATCGTCGACGTCAGCCGCGCGGGACCAGTCCTCACCGTCCAGCGCTGCCTGGTCCACCTCGGGCTCGCCCTCGATGATCACCGTCGCCAGCGACTCGATGGTCGGATTCCGGAACACCACGGTGGCCGTCAGCATGACCCCGGTGAGGTCCTCGATATCGCTGGCCATGGCGACCGCGTCACGCGAGGACAGGCCGAGTTCGACCATGGGCGCCGACTCGTCGATACCGTCCGGGGACTGGCCGGTGGCATTGCCGATCCAGTTGCGCAGCCATTCGCGCAGCTCGGGGATCGTCATGTCGGTGCGGGCCACCGAGTTCTCGGCGACCGGGTTCTCAGCTGCCGGGTTCCCGGCTGCCGTCTCGGCTGATTGCGAATTATCTTGCGAGTCAGTCATTTTCACTGTTCACTTTCGCCGCCGGGCGGCCTGAGTCGACGAACGTCCGGTCAGTCGGTGGCATCCGGGAAGTCGTTGGCGATCTTCCCGTTGCGCAGACTGCCGTCAAGGTATGCCGCGCGGCAGGCGCGCCTGCCGATCTTGCCGCTAGAGGTACGTGGAATCGCTCCCGCCGAGGTCAGCAACACGTCGCGCACGGTGACGCCGTGCCGCACCGCGATCGCCGCACGGATGTCGTCGATGACGGGTGCCTGATCGAGCTTGTGCGCGCCCGCGGCCCGCTCCCCGACGATGACCAACTGCTCGGAGGTGTCGTCCGGGTCGCGCTTGAGACCTGCGTGCGCGTTCTCGAACACCACGTCGGGCAGCTGGTTGGCCGGCACCGAGAACGCGGCCACGTAGCCGACGCGCAGGGCCTTGGTGGCCTCCTGCGCGGAGTACTCCAGATCCTGCGGGTAGTGGTTGCGGCCGTCGATGATGACGAGGTCCTTCACACGACCCGTGATGTAGAGCTCGCCGTCGTAGAACGCGCCGTAGTCGCCGGTCGCCACCCACGTCGCGTCATCGGTCGCACCCTCGGCGTGTGACGGGGTGGTGCGCGACTTCAGGGTGTTCTGGAAGGTGGCGATCGTCTCCTCGGGCTTGCCCCAGTAGCCGGTGCCCATGTTCTGACCGCTGATCCAGATCTCACCGATCTGGCCGTCGGCCAGCTCTGTGGCCGACTCGGCGTCAACGATGACGGCCCACTCGGCAGTGCCGACCTTGCCCGCCGACGCCTGGGCGACCGCAGTGGGCGCGTCCTCGGGCACTTCGACGAACCGGTGCTGGTTCAGGGCGTCACGGTCGACGTAGACGATCTTCGGCGGATCGCCAGCGGGGGTGGTCGAGACGAACAGCGTCGCCTCGGCCAAACCGTAGGACGGCTTGATCGCGTTGGGCGAAAAGCCGTATGGCCCGAACGCCTCATTGAACCTGCGGACTGTCGCCGCCGAGATCGGCTCGCTGCCGTTGAGGACGGCCTTGACGTTGGACAGGTCCAGCGGTTCCTCGCCGTCCCTGGGCAGTCCGCGCGCCGCGGCGTGGTCGAAGGCGAAGTTGGGGGCCACCGAGATGACGCCACCGGTGTCGTCGGGCTTGCGCGCCATCTCGCGGATCCAGCGGCCCGGCCGCCGGACGAACGCCGCGGGGGTCATGAAGGTGACGTAGTGCCCGATCATCGGGGCGACCAGCGCGGTGATGAGGCCCATATCGTGGAAGAACGGCAGCCAGGTGACGCCGCGGTCGCCTTCGTCGCCGTCGAGCGCGTCGATCACCTGAATGACGTTGGTCGCTAGGTTGAGGTGGGTGATCTGCACACCCGTGGGGATGCGGGTCGAGCCCGACGTGTACTGCAGGTAGGCGATGGTGTCGAGATGAACGTCCACCGGCTCCCAGGTGACGCCGACCTCGTCGGGCACGGCGTCGACCGCGATGACGCGTGGGCGGTCCTTGGCCGGCCTGCTGCGGAAGAACTTGCGCACACCCTCCGCGGCGGCCGTGGTGGTCAGGATCGCCGACGGCTGGCAGTCGTCGAGCACGGCGTGCAGCCGTCCGACGTGACCGGGCTCGTTGGGGTCGAACAGCGGCACGGCGATGCGGCCCGAGTACAGGGTTCCGAAGAACGCGACCATGTAGTCGAGGTTCTGCGGGCAGAGAATCGCGACCCGGTCGCCGGGCTCGGTGACCTGCTGCAACCGGGCACCGATGGCCCGGTTACGGGCACCGAAGTCAGACCAGTTCAGCTCGCGTTCGAGACCCTCGCGTTCGGTGGAGAAGTCCAGGAACCGGTATGCGACCTTGTTGCCGCGCACCTTCGCCCACTTCTCGACGTGCTTGACCAGGCTGCCGTTGTCGGGAATCTTGATCTGACCGTCCTTGAGGAACGGGTTGTGGAATCCCATGTCACTACTCTCCTGTCAGACTGCGTACACCGCAAAGCCCCGTGGGTGGCGGTGGCGCATCCGGGTGGCTCTCAACGTCTCGGGCGGGTGTCGCACCCGCCGATGCCAAACCTCGTGCATCCTACCGGTCGGTGGGCACCGGTTACCGGACCTCGGGTTCGGACACCGCACGGGCGACCCACGTCCAACTCTCCCGTCGCTTCGCTCGCCCCGGGCACTCTTACGTTTCTCTTAATGTTAGGTGACGAGCGGATAGGGGCCAAATCGATTGGCCGATATTCACCGATCTTGGCTGGATCGTGACTCATCCGTGCTTCGGGTGCGGAGCATTCTCAATCAGCCCCCTCGCCCAGTTCTGCGTCCACTGCGTGGAGGTCTGGCCGTCGAGCACCCAGAAGTCCGGCGTGTTGTAGAGGGCGTGCACCGGTTGACCGGCGCCGCCGGACAGCACCTCCAGCGTCTTCGGCAGGTTCGTGATGGAGAACGCACCCTGGGGGGCGGCACAGATCAGATCACCCGCCGCGCAGATCTCGTTGGTGCGGTCGTTGAGCCACCCGAAGCCGCCAGGCCGCGGGCCGGTCATCTCCAGACCGAGCTGTTTGAGCATCGGCACCTCGGCGAGCGTGATCTCCGCGCCCTGACCGGGCGGGTTGGGCCCGACGTCCTTACCGACGCTGTCCTGCCTGCGGCCGTCGGCGATCAGCGTCACGCCGAGCACCAGATCCTGGTCGACTGGCCCGCGCCCGTTGCCGATATCGCTGGCGATATCACCGGCGATGATGGCGCCCTGAGAGAAGCCCACCAACACGAAACTGGTCAGCGGGCAGCGCTCGTTGATCTCCTTCATCGCCTTGACCGTCGCGGCCGTGCCCTCGGCCCGACTGTCGTTGTAGGACATCTGCTTGTCGGCCGCGAACGGATTGTGGAACTGCGCGGTGTAGGGAACCGTGTACTGCGCCAGGCGGTCGGTGCCGAAAGCGTCGCGCAGCGGGTTGGTCACGTTGAGAAGCAGCGCGATGGGGAACTGCACCGGGTTGAGCGGGTCCATCTGCGGTGAGGACTCCCACGTGCCGGGAACCGAGATCAGTTGGACGTCAGGACAGCTCGCGTCCTGGAACTCCGGGCGCGGCTTGGACGGCGCCGGCCCACTGCTCGTCGGAGGAATGACGCTCGGCGGGACGGCCGACGGCGGGGTGGCGGGCTGGCGCAGCCACACCACCACAGCGGCGACAACCACCGTGACCAGCACGGCGACCGCAACTGCGGCGGCCAGGGCGAGGATGCGGTGGCGCCTGTTGGCGCGTTTGGTGGCCATGAAGTGAGCTGTTCTCCTGCTAGCAGAGTCGTTCGGTGGCGATGCGAATGTAGTCGGCGGTCACGGAGTTGACCTGCCCGGCGGGCAGTGCCTCCGAACTCGGATGGGAGTCGCGCACGTCATCACGCACCATCGGCAGGACGAAGTCCCACACCGCCTGATCGCTCTGGCTCGCCGCGTGCGCCTGACAGACATAGGCGCCGATGCTCAGCGCCAGCAGCTCGCTGGACGGGGCGACGCCGGCTGATTCCAGCGCGTCGAGGTAACTGCGCTGCTTGGGGGTGACATCCATCGCCCCAAGCGGTCCGCCTGCGAGCCCCCTGGGGGGCGGGTCCATGTCTGGCACGTCCGATGGTGATTCCACGGTCTCGGACGTGGCCATTCCGATACTCGTGATGACGTTGTCACTCACACCGCACGCGCTCACCGAGACGGCGGCGATCGCAACCATCATCGACAGCGTCAATGGGGTCAGCGAACGGCAGGACGGCACGAGCACCAAGGTACCGGCTGCGATCCGGCGTCCCCTTGACCTGCGCGTCCTACTTGATCGTGGCGGTCAACTCGCCCGACAGCGCCGCGAGCTGCGGCGCCCAGGTACCCCAGTCGTGCTGCCCGCCGGTCGGGAAGTCGAAGTGCCCGTTACTGCCGCCAACCGAGCGATAGTGCTGGTAGAACGTGCGATTGCTGCCCTGGGCCTGATCGCAGTAGCCGATCATCGCGGCCGGGTCGCTGCACGTCAGCGTCGCGGGGCTGAAGACCCAGATCCGGGTGTTGTTGTCCTTCAACAGCTGGATGTGGACGTCCGGGTCATGCCACTTCCAACGGCCCAACTGTGCCGCACCCCACATGGCTTGGGTGTTCACGCCGCCAAACTGAGCCAGGCCAGCGGTGATCGCGCCGTTCAGCTGTGTTGCCGACGGGGTCATGAAACCCGACATCGAGCCCGCGTAGCGGAATCGGTCGGGGTGGAACGCGGCCATCGTCATCGCGGCGGTCCCGCCCTGCGAGGCGCCGACGATGCCGTGCCCACCGGGTGCCAGCCCCTTGTTCGCGGCCAGCCAGTCCGGCAGCTCGGCGGACAGGAACGTCTCCCACTGCTTGCTGCCGTCGGCCTCCCAGTTGGTGTACATGCTCCAGGCGCCACCGGCGGGGGCGACCACCGAGATGCCCTTGCCCGCGAGCGTGTTCATCGCGTTGCCTGCCGTCACCCAGTTGCTGACATCGGGTGCGGCGTTGAACGCATCGAGCAGGTAGACCGCGTGCGGCCCGCCCGCCATGAACGACACCGGGATATCGCGACCCATCGCTGCCGACGGCACCATCAAGTTCTCAACGGCGGCGGCACTCGCGGTCTGCGGGGTCACGGTCCAAAGCCCCAGGGCCAGTGTCAACGCGCACATCGCGCGGAACAGCACCGAAAACAGCCTCATACCAATCCTCTTCTTCGCTCGTCTGGTACCGGTGTCGCCGCTTTGCCGGACCCCCGGTCAGCCCGCGTGTAGTGAATCACATCACGCACTCTGGCGGCGCCGGAAATGACCGACGGCGGCATCCCCCAGGGGATAACCGCCGTCGATTCGTCGCGCTATGACTATGTGGACCTGATCAGGCCTGCGGCGTCGCGCCCAGCACCCGCTGGATGTCGGGCTTCATTTGCTGCAACTGCGAACCCCAGTAGTTCCAGGCATGTGTCCCGTTCTGCGGGAAGTTGAACACTCCGTTGGTCCCGCCGGCCGCGATGTAGTTCTCCTGGAACGTCTTGTTGGTCCGCAACGTGAAGCCCTCGAGGAACTTCCCGTTGAACAGGTTGCCCGTGCTGGTGCCGGCGTCGAGGTCGGTCGGGGTGCCGTCACCGCAGTAGATCCAGATGCGGGTGTTGTTCGCGACCAACGTCGAGATGTTGACCATCGGGTCGTTGCGCTTCCACGCCGGATCGCTCGACGGCCCCCACATGGCATCGGCCTTGTAGCCACCCGCATCACCCATGGAGATGCCGACCAACATCGGCCACCAGCCCTCGGAGAGGTTCAGGAAGCCCGACAGCGATGCCGCGTACGGGAATTGCACGGGATGGTGGATCGCCAGCGTCAGCGCTGCCGAACCGGCCATCGACAGGCCGACCGCCGCGCTGCCGTTTCGACGCACCTGGTGATTGGCGGCGAGGTAGGCGGGCAGCTCCTGGGTCAGGAACGTCTCCCACTTGTAGGTCTGGCAGACACCGGCCTTATTGCATGCCGGCTGGTACCAATCGCTGTAGAAGCTGGACTGACCGCCGACGGGCATGACGACCGACAGTCCCGAGTTGTAGTACCACTCGAACGCAGGGGTGTTGATGTCCCAGCCGTTGAAGTCATCCTGTGCGCGCAGACCGTCGAGGAGGTAAACGGCAGGCGAATCCGGTCCGCCACTCTGGAACTGGATCTTGATGTCCTTGCCCATACCCGCAGACGGCACCATCAGGTACTCGACGGGCAGACCCGGTCGCGAGAACGCTCCCGCAGTCGCCGAGCTGCCGAGCGCGCCAACGAGTCCGGGCAGCAGCGCAGCCGCCGCGCCCGCAACCGCCAAGCGGCGCACCAACTTCGAAACAAAACTCATGCGTGTGTTCATCCGATCTGTCGTGTGCCGCACGTCAGACTCACTGCGCGCATGTGTAGTCAACCACACCAGCGGGTGGTCCTTCCCAGCGAAAAGAATCGACGCTGGTCACCCGCTCAGCCGTTTAGCGTGGCGATCAGATCGGGCTTCATCGCCTGCAGTTGCGCACCCCAGTACGACCAGGAGTGGTTCCCCTCCGACGGGAACACAAAGGTGGCGTTGGTGCCACCCGCCTTGTCGTACTTCTCCTGAAATCGCTTGTTGCTGTTGATCGCAAGCGATTCCAAGCTGTTGGCGTTGAACGACTGGCCGGGATTGACGCTCTCGTCGAGCGGGCCACCGCCCGGCGCGCAGTAGATCCACAACCGGGTGCGGTTGGCGACCAGGCGGTCCACCTGCAACACAGGGTCGTTGCGCTTCCACGCCGAATCCCATGGCGGGCCCCACATGTTGTCGACGTTGAAGCCGCCGGCATCGAGCATCGCGACGCGAATCGCCTGCTTCATGAAGAGCGTCGAGGGGTTGAGGAATCCGGACAGCGACGAGGCGAACTTGAACTGCGCCGGGTGGTACGCGGCCAACGTCAACGCGGCTCCACCGGCCATCGACAGCCCGACGATGGCGTTACCCGTCATGGACACCTGCTTGTTGGAGGCCAACCACATCGGCAGTTCCTGGGTCAGGAAGGTCTCCCACTTGTAGGTGTAGGTCTGGTTGTTGAAACTCGACGGTGAGTACCAGTCGGTGTAGAAGCTCGACTGCCCGCCGACGGGCATGACCGTCGCGACGCCCGAGTCGTTGAACCACTCGAACGCCGGGGTGTTGATATCCCATCCGTTGAAGTCGTCCTGGGCCCGCAGACCGTCGAGGAGGTAGACGGCCGGGCTCGGGGCCGCCGCGACGGGTGGCTGGATGCCGGTGCCGTGCGGGGCGGGGGCGGGCGTCACGACGGGTGCACCGTCGGGTCCCGCGCTCGGATCTGCCGACTCGGGGGCGACGGGATCTGCAGGGGTTTCGACAGGGGCGTACGCGGGCTGGAACTGGACACGGATATTGCGGCCCATCGCCGTCGAGTACACGTCGAGGTACTCCACCGGCAGCCCGGCGCGCGAGAAGGCGTGCGCGGTCGGCGCGGTGGCAACAGTGGCCACACCACCCGCGAAAACCGCCGCGGCAGGCAATACCAGCACCCCGACCGTCGCCGCGATCATGCGACGCATTCCGCCGCTCACTGCATTTACGCGTGATCTCGTTCGCATTTGCTGCACTTATTATCCATTTCGTATGTCCGGCGCCGACGTAGCGGCGATTCCGCGGCACAGCTCATGGCACGTGGTGACTCACTGACGTGCTTATCGCATCAACATGGCTGCAGCGTTACTCGTGGCGTAACCAAAGCAGACAACGCCACACCTCGACAAATCGCAGTGTGATGCGTCACGGACCGGTAGCTGGCAACCCGGTGTATGGCGGATTTCTCGGTGGCGGCGGTGTGAGCCCGCACCGCTCGAGCTCGTAAAGCGGCACACGGTTGATCCGATATTTGCCGAACTCATATGCGTGGAGAACGTTCGACAGGAATCTGCGCGGCCCCATCGGTCCCCGCACCGCGCTGAGCATGGCGTCAGTCTCAGGGCACTCCAGTGCGACCTGAGCCTGAGCGATCCAGTCCTCGTCGAGGTAGGGCGGGATGTACGGACGCTCCTTCAGGAACGGTCCCTCGGCGACGGCCCAGTCCGGGAAGAGATTCTTGTCGTGCCCGATGCGGCCGTCCTCGATGCGCTCCGTGTGCGCGGCCAACGGGTTGGCCAGACCGATCTGATCGATGACACGGACGTCGAGTCCGAGGTTCATGGCTGTCATGCCCATGTTGGTGAAGAACACCGTGTGCGGTCCGCGCTCATCCGACGGCGGCTCACCAGGCGCCGGAGGTGGCGGCGGTATGGCGGGCACCACGTCCCACTGGTCGTAGTTGCCCGACGGCAGCAGCAATGCGCCGTCGGGCGTGTTTTCGATCGCCTGCAGCATCGACCGCATCCGCGGATAGTCGAGGTAGTCGGCGGCGGTCAGTGGGTGCGCGTGCCCGGTTGCCTGGGCGTAGAAGCGGCGCTCGTCGACGATGCCGCTGTGGGTCACACGGGTGGCGTCACTACCCATACCGGGCGAATTCGCCGCCCACAGTGACCATCCCACGATCGCGAGCCACATCGCCATCGTCGACCCGGCCAGCAGATAACCACCGACCCGGGTGAACCGGGTGCCGTCGGGAAGCACCACGGGGATCACCGCGATGGGCATCAGGACACAGAACAGCGGGGTGAGCAGAACCCTGCCGTGCATGAAGTCGCCGCCCTGACGCACCCAGTACACCGCCTGCAGGACACCGCTCAGAACCATGAAAGCGACGACGGCGGGCGGACTCTGGACCGTCCGCGCCAACCGGCCCACACCCGCAGGCGGACGGTGCGTGGTCCACCACGGCATGGTCCTGGTCGCGAACATGACCAGACCCACCGCAGCGAGCAGCATGATCGGAACCCACAACATGTACGGCTGGTTGAAGTTGGCGAGATAGGTGAAACCCTGCGCCCACTTGGAACCGGTGGCGTCCTTGGCGATCGCGGTGCCCGGGACCAGCAGACCGTAGTAGCCCATCCGGAACACCTCGTAGGCGACCGGCAACAGCCCGCCCGCGGCGATGATGAGCAGCCGGCGCTGCCGATCGCGGGCGGCGATGAGCATCATCACCAGCGCCAGGCCGCCGATCAGCGCGAGCTCGGGGCGCACCAGCACCGACAGGCCCGCGACGAATGCCAGCGTCATCTCGAAGGGGCGGCCGACGGTGTTGACCCCCACCGACCCACCCGTGTCAGCCCGTAGCGCCTGCGACCAGCAGACCATCATCCACCACAGCAGCCCGAGATAGGCCAGCACCAAACCGTTTTCGAGGCCCGACGTGGCGAAGTCCCTGGCCGGCGGGATCGCGGCGTACACCAGCACACCCGCGGGCAGAAGCAACGCCCGCTTACCGCGGAGACCCGGTGCGTACAACCTGCCGGTGCCCAGCATCGCGAACACCACACCGGCGACGCTCAGCGTCAGCGCCAACGTCAGGACGACGTACTCCATCTGCAGCGAGCCACCGAGCCAGCTGGCGAACGTGACAAGGTAGGTCCACAGCGTCGAGGTGTTGGCCTCGACCCGCTCACCCTTGTTGAAGACAGGACCGTTGCCCGCCAACAGGTTTCGGACGGTACGCAGGACGATCAGACCGTCATCGGC
Source organism: Mycobacterium sp. IDUB_39 (assembly GCF_055419205.1). Classification (NCBI taxonomy): domain Bacteria; kingdom Bacillati; phylum Actinomycetota; class Actinomycetes; order Mycobacteriales; family Mycobacteriaceae; genus Mycobacterium; species Mycobacterium sp. IDUB_39. Next base: position 245,418 of record NZ_JBVAXF010000005.1, on the reverse strand, counting down.
AATCCAGCGGCGCTGCCAGGCGCCCCAGCCGAACAGCGCGGCTACCACCACCACGGAAAGCCAGAGGCTTATCCGGACGCTGGCGTGATAGGGAAACGCCGCTCCGCGCGCCATCCGGCGCGCGGCGGCGGACATCAGCCGGTCAGCTGAAGATGACTGCAGCACCGATGGTTCCGATCCACGCCACTGCGAGCAGCTGCAGCACCCGGTCGCCGAACGCGATCTCCTCGGGCTCGCCGGCCTGACCGCCGTCGACGTCGACGGCGTAGCGCAGGATCGCGATGGTGAAGGGAATCATCGAAACGGCGAACCACGAACCACCCGCCGGGCCGTCCCGGTAGAACGCCCACAGGCCGTAGCAGACCACCACGGCGGTGGCCGACAACGTCCAGACGAACCGCAGGTAGCTGCTGGTGTAACTCTCCAGCGACTTGCGGATCTTGGCGCCGGTGCGCTCGGCGAGCTGCAGTTCGGCGTAGCGCTTGCCCGCCGCCATGAACAGCGACCCGAACGCCATCATCAGCAGGAACCACTGCGACAGTGGGATATCCGCCGCGACGCCACCGGCGATGGCGCGCAGCAGGAATCCCGATGACACGATGCAGATGTCCAGCACGGCCTGGTGCTTGAGGCCGAAGCAGTAGGCCAACTGAATCGCGATGTAGATCGCCATGACGATCGCGAGGTTGGGCGTGGCGAGGAACGATATGGCCAGTGATGCCACCGCCAGCACCACGGCCATCGTGTAGGCCAGTCCCACCGGGACCACGCCCGCCGCGATCGGCCGGAACCGCTTGGTGGGGTGTTCCCGGTCGGCATCGACATCGCGGGCGTCGTTGATCAGATAGATGGACGACGCCGCGAGGCTGAACGCCACGAACGCGATGCCGACCTTGATCAGCACGTCGAGGTAGTCGTAGGAGGCCTCGACGCCGAACGCCGCCAACGGCGCGGCGAGCACCAGCAGGTTCTTCACCCACTGGCGTGGGCGCAGCGCCTTGATGATCCCGCTGAACAGATTCTTGGGTGGGCCGACCACCGGCGCGGCTTGCTCGCTCACTTACCGGGCTCCTTCGACGTTCTCTCGACGCGGTCTCCCACGGCACCGACCGTGCTGGCAACGGCGGCGCCGACCACCATGCCCGTGAGCACGTCGGTCGGGTAGTGCACCCCGAGCACCAGGCGGGACAACGCCATCGGCGGCACCACCAGCAGGGGAAGTCTCGACCGCGTGGCGCGAGCCAACAGCAGCGCCGCGGCGGTGGTGGAGGTGGCGTGAGCGGACGGGAAGCTCAGCTTGCTCGGCGTGCCGACGTTCACCGAGATGTCGGGGTGCTCTGGGCGGGTCCGCTTGACGACCCGCTTGATCACCACGGCGGCCGCGTGCGCGATGAACGCGCCGGCCCCGGCCGTCAACCACGCGCGCCGTCGCCGAGGCTGCACGAGTGCACCGAGCAGCGCTACCCCGACCCAGCCCGCGCTGTGCTCACCGAAGTGCGAGAGTGCCCGCGCGCCCGGGAGAACGCCTGGGCGGCCAGCGATTCCGTGCTGCACGGCAACCAGCACCGCATCCTCGCCCCGCGGTGCCGTGTAGCCGCCGAGGCTCACGACTTGGCTTCTGCGCTGGTCGGCAGGACGGTTTCCCACTTCTGCTTGCTGGACAGCACCGGAAGTGCCTCGCGGTAGACCCGGCGCATCCGGTTGAACTTACGCAGCAGCTGCACCTGGCGCTTGAGAGATTCGCGAAGCAGCTCGAACATCTTCTCGCGGTCACGCTGGCGATAGACGACGCCGCGCCCGTCGGCGGTTGTCACCGTGACACCGTCGACCCGCGACAGCGAGAACCACCGCGCGTCCTGGGTGGCGACATTGATCTGCGGGCGACGGTGATGCTCGGGGTCGTGCGGCTTGAGCTGGTGAACGACACCGCGGGCCAGGCGCACTGCGATCGACACTGGGCCGACCGGGATCTGCACCTTCTTGCGCCAGCGCTTGTCCGACGGCGTCGGCAACGCGCTCGCACTCGACAGCACCACCGCGTCGGGGTACTCGTTGCGCATGCTGCGCACCTCTGGCAGCGCCGACTCCAGGATGGAGAAGATGTGCTCGGGGCCGGCCAGGAAGTCGTCCATCGCCTTGTTCTGGATGGCGACCGTCGAATACTCCAGGCACAGAAGGTGTTTGATGGTTGCCTTCAAGTGGCTGGCCACCAGACCCGAGACGCTGCCGTCCCAGTGCAGCGATGCCACGACCAACCGGTTGCGCAGGTGGAAGTACGCCTGCCAGTCGATCGCGTCGTCCTTGTCACTCCAGGCCATATGCCAGATGGCGGCGCCGGGCAGTGTCACGGTCGGATAGCCGTGCTCGCCCGCGCGCAGCCCGTAGTCGGCGTCGTCCCACTTGATGAACAGCGGCAGGGGCTGGCCGAGTTCCTCAGCCACTTGACGCGGGATCATGCACATCCACCAGCCGTTGTAGTCAACGTCGATGCGGCGATGCAGGAGCCGGCTTCGGGATTCCTCCTCATCGTTGAGGGGGTACTTGGCGAAGTCGTGGTCGTACTCGGTGTTGATGGCACCGGTCCACATGAAGTTGGCCTGGTCGACCATCTCGCCCATCACGTGCAGGTGCGAAGGCTCCTGCAGATTGAGCATCTGGCCACCCACGAGGGTCGGGGTCTTCGCGAAGCGGTTCAGCGCGAGTGCCCGCAGGATCGAGTCGGGCTCGATGCGGATGTCATCGTCCATGAACAGGATCTGTTCGCAGTCGGTGTTCTTCAGCGCCTCGTACATGACTCGGCTGTAGCCACCAGAGCCACCGAGGTTGGGCTGGTTGTGGATGGTCAACCGGTTGCCGAGAGCCGCGGCGGCCTCGGGGAAGTCGGGGTGATCGCAGGCCTTGTTGTTGCCCTGATCGGAGACGATCACCGCGCTGATGACGTCATCCACCAGGGGATCCGACGTGAGCGCCGCGAGCGCGCTGACGCAGTCCGCGGGCCGGTTGAACGTCGGGATGCCGACGGCGACGTTGGCCCTCCCCGGCGCCGGTTGCGGCGCGTACCACCCGGCGCTGTGCACGGTGACCTTGGAGTCGGTGGTGATGTCGAACCAGATCCAGCCGCCGTCCTCGAACGGGTCGAGTCCGATCTCGAACTCGGTGACAGCAGGAGCGCCCGGGTCTGTGCTGGACGCCGCGGCACCGCCGACGGTGATGCGTGCGCCGGTGGCCTTGGAGCGGTAGACGTCAATGCGTGCGCTGCCGGTCAGTTCGACCCGCAGCACCACGGACTCGAGGATCGACCAGCGGCGCCAGTAGCTGGCCGGGAAGGCGTTGAAGTAGGTCGCGAACGAGACCTCCGACTCGTCGCCGATCTCCAGCGTGGTGCGGCTCGGCGCATGGGCGCGCCGGGAGTTGGTGGACGACTCCTCGATGTAGAGCTTGCGTACGTCCAGCGGCTCGCCCGGGCGCGGCAGGATGACGCGCGACAGCAGGCTGACCGCTTTGGACTGTCCGGCATCAAGTGCGCCGGACGGAATGTCACTCATGGTGTGCTGCTTTCGTCTTGGACCAGCGCCGCTCCGTCGCGCAGATGCGGTACCAGGGTGTTGTCGTACATGTTGAGCGCGCTCGCGATCGCCATGTGCATGTCGAGGTACTGATAGGTGCCCAGCCGTCCGCCGAACAGCACTCCGGCCGACGCCGTCTCGCCCTTGGCCAGTTCACGGTAGGCCGTGACCATCGCCCGATCCTCGGGGGTGTTGATGGGGTAGTAGGGCTCGTCGTCGTCCTTGGCGAACCGCCCGTACTCGCGCATGATGACGGTCTTGTCGGTCGGGTAGGCGCGCTCGGGGTGGAAGTGCCGGAACTCGTGAATCCGGGTGTAGGGCACGTCGGCGTCGTTGTAGTTCATGACGGGCGTGCCTTGAAAGTCGCCCGTGTCGAGGACCTCGGTCTCGAAGTCGAGCGTGCGCCAACCGAGTCGGCCCGCCGAGTAGTCGAAGTAGCGGTCCAGCGGGCCGGTGTAGATGACGGGCGCGTCGGGGTTGGCCGCAACGAGTTCGTCTCGCACGTCGAACCAGTCGGTGTCCAGTCGCACCTCGATGCGCTCGTCGACGGCCATGTTCTGCAGCCAGGCGGTGTACCCGTCGACCGGCAGCCCCTCGTACGTGTCGTTGAAGTAGCGGTTGTCGAACGTGTAGCGCACCGGCAGCCGGGTGATGTTGCTTGCCGGCAGGTTGGTCGGATCGGTCTCCCACTGCTTGGCCGTGTAGTGCTTCATGAACGCCTCGTAGAGCGGGCGCCCGATGAGGCTGATCGCCTTCTCCTCGAAGTTCTGCGCGGCCTTGGAGTCGAACTCGGCGGCCTGCTCGGCGATCAGCGCCCTGGCCTCATCGGGAGTGAAGTAGCGGCCGAAGAACTGCGACACCAGGCCCAGGCCCATCGGGAACTGGTAGGCCTGACCGGCGTGCATCGCGAAGACGCGATGCTGATAGCCGGTGAACTCGGTGAACTGGCGGACGTAGTCCCACACCCGCTGGTTGGAGGTGTGGAAGAGGTGCGCACCGTAACGGTGCACCTCTATACCGGTCGTGGGCTCGGGTTCGGAGTAGGCGTTACCGCCGATGTGTGGCCGCCTGTCGACGACAAGCACACGCTTGTCGAGTTGAGTGGCTACACGCTCGGCGATCGTCAGGCCGAAGAATCCGGAGCCGACGACGAGAAGGTCGTACGGGCCGGCGGACGGGACCGGAGCGACCCGGGGATCAGCGGAGGTCATCGGCAGCAAGGGTATCCGACCCGGCCTGTCGGACCCGAATTCTGCATGCCAATGGGTGAGCCGAACGCCCTCGAACAGCAGGTCGCAATTCGCTCACGATTCCGCATCGTCACTCCAGACACTCTTGTCACATCCGTACCATCGACCACGTCGGTATTGACGGATTCGTACCCGAGTTCGACGACCACCGACAGACCGAAGACCTAATACACGTAGTCGAATACTGAGGAGACTTCCGTGCCGAACCGACGTCGACGCAAGCTCTCGACAGCCATGAGCGCAGTCGCCGCCCTGGCCGTCGCAAGTCCAGTTGCAGTGGTTGCCATGTCCGACCTGTCTCAAGACGCCGCAGAGCCGCAGCACCGTGAGTTCGTCCAGGCCGCGCTCATCACCGATCTACCCACCGAATTGTTGGGCGCCCTGTCCCAGGGCCTGTCCCAGTTCGGGATCAACCTGCCGCCCATGCCGACAGGCCTCCTGACCGGGTCGGGCGCCTCGTCATCGCTGACGTCGCCGGGCCTGACCTCACCGGGTCTGACCTCGCCTGGCCTGACGGCACCCGGCCTGACCTCGCCGGGTCTGACCTCGCCTAGCCTGACCTCGCCGGGCCTGACCTCGCCGGGTCTGACCGCACCGGGTCTGACGACTCCGGGGCTGACCACGCCCGGCCTCACGACACCGGGGCTGACCACGCCCGGCCTCACCACCCCCGGCCTGAGCGTGCCCCCGGTGACGGCGACCGGCCCGTCTCTGACTGACTCCGGCCTGGCCAACCCCGCGCTGACGAACCCGGCGCTCACCAGCCCCGGGCTCACCACGCCCGGACTGACCACGCCGATCTCCAACAGCACTGGACTGGGAATCCCCGGCGCGAGCGAGATCCCGATCAGCGATCCGATCGGCCTCGACCCGTCGGCTGGCATGTACCCGATCCTCGGCGACCCGTCGCTCGGGATGCCCGCCGCCGCACCCGCGGCGAGCGGAGGGCTGCTGGGCGACCTGTCCAGTGCCGCCCAGACGCTCGGCGCTGGCCAGGCGATCGACCTACTCAAGGGCATGGTGATGCCCGCGATCACGTCGGCGATGCAGAACGCCGCTCCCGCGGCGGCCGCAGCGGCTCCCGCGGCCGCGGCGGCGGTTCCCACCCCCTAGACCCTGTGCGAAACGGCACCGCAGAGGCCCAACAGGCTCTGCGGTGCCGTTACAGGAAGGCACCGACAGAATTGTCGCTCCGCCAGGCCGTGTCGAAACTCTGGTAACAACTGACACATACGTAACATCAGGCCGTGCTGAGTCGACGCGCAGTGCCATCGCTGCTCTTCTCTGCCGTGGCAGCGACGGTCGTCATCCTGCCGTGGGCGGTGGATGGCCTGCCGGGTGACCATGACTCGCAGGCCACGGCCAGCACACTGCTGCTCGTCGAGAAGCCACTGACCGATATCGGCGGTGGCGAGACCATCCGCGACATCCGGCAGGACACCCCCTTCTCGATGGTCGCGCTCACCGCGGCCGACTTCACCGGCACGACGGCCCGGGTCCGCGCGCAGAAGCCCGACGGCTCGTGGGGACCGTGGTACGAGGCGGAGCACCTGGACGGCGTCGGCGAGGAGAACTCGCCGAAGGACGGCACCGAACCCGTCTTCGTCGGCCAGACCAATCACGTGCAGATCGCTGTCACCCGGCCAGTCGACGCGCCCCGCAGCGGCACCCAGCCCACGGGCGCACCGAAGTCGAAGCTTGGCTACATCCCCGCCAGTGTCGAGCAGTCGACGGTCCCGACATTCAACGCAGTCTTGATCAGCCCGCCCACCGCACCTGCCAACGTGCAGTGGGAACCGCCGACGGCGGCGACCATCCCCGGCCAGCCGCCCAACGTCATCGGCCGCGCGCAGTGGGGCGCCGACGAGGCGATGCGATGCGGAAACACGGTGTACGACAACAGGGTTCGCGCCGGCGTCGTACACCACACGGCAGGCAGCAACAACTACAGCCCGGGCGACTCCCCCGGCATCGTCCGATCGATCTACGAGTACCACACCCGCACGCTGGGCTGGTGCGACATCGCCTACAACGCCCTGGTGGACAGGTACGGCCAGGTCTTCGAGGGACGCGCGGGCGGCATGAACCGACCGGTCGAGGGCGCCCACACCGGCGGCTTCAACGCCAACACCTGGGGTGTGGCGATGATGGGTGACTTCACCATCGAGCCGCCCACGCCGATCCAGTTGCGCACCACCGGACGCCTGCTCGGCTGGCGCCTCGGCCTCGACCACGTGGACCCCAAGGGCACCGTCATGCTGACATCGGCCGGCGGTAGCTTCTCCACCTTCCCGCGGGGGGCCACGCCGACGCTGCCCAGCATCTTTACCCACCGCGACGTCGGCAACACCGAATGTCCCGGCAATGCGGCACTTGCTGTGATGGACCTACTGCGCGACACCGCCGCTCGGTTCAACGCCCCACCTGGGCCCATCTCGCTGGCCGACTCGCTGCGCGGCGGCGCCATCCACACCAAGTGGTCCGCGATGGGCGGGGACGCGAGCGCTCTCGGGGCGCCCACATCGCCCGAGGCCTCCGGTGATGGCAACAGCCGGTACGTCACCTTCCAGAAGGGCGCGATGTACTGGTCACCGGAGAGCGGCGCCGAACCGGTCACCGGGGCCATCTACGACGCGTGGGGCTCGCTGGGTTTCGAGCGCGGCGCGCTGGGCCTGCCCACCAGCGGCGAGATCCAGGAACCGCTGTGGATCGTGCAGAACTTCGCGCACGGCACGCTGAACTTCGACCGGGAGAAGGGCACCGTGACCAGGGTGATCGACGGCGTGCCGATCGAACTCCCGCCCCCGGCGCACCCCGGCACACCCGTTCAGCTGGAGCGGTTCACCCCCATCGGCTTCAGCTAGAGCCACCAGCGCTCGAGCACACGCGCCAGCCCGTCGTCGGTGTTGGGTGCCGTGACCTCGTCGGCCGCGGCGATCGCCTCCGGATGCGCGTTGCCCATCGCGACGCCAAGCCCCGCCCAGCGCAACATCGGGATGTCATTGGGCATATCGCCGAAGGTCACCACGTCCTCGGCCGTGATACCGAGCGGGCGTGCCACCTCCTCGACGCCGGTGGCCTTGCTGATACCCAGCGGCACCACCTCGATGAGGCCGTTGTTCGTCGAGTAGGTCAGGTCGCCGAGCAGCCCCACGTGAGGTTCGAGCACCGTCAACATGTCCGCACTCCTCGCCCCCGCCTGGCGGATGAGCAGTTTGACCGCGGGCGCGGCCAGCAGATCCTGCAGCGACACCTCGGTGTTGTCGGGGTTGAGCCAGGCGTGCTCGTAACCGGGTGAGGAGACGAACTGCGGTGTCGCCGCGTCGTGGGCACTCTGTCCCACCCGCTCGACGGCCAGCCCGGCAGACGGGATCAGCCGGGTCGCCAGCTCGGCCAGCTCACCGAGCTGGTCCGTCGACAGCGTGCGGGCCGAGATGATGCGGTCGGTGGCCGAGTCGTAGATCACGGAGCCGTTGGCGCACACCGCTATCGGTGCCATGCCCAGCCCGTCGACCACCTGGGAGATCCAGCGCGGGGGCCGACCGGTGGCGAGCACGAACTGCGTGCCCGCGTCCACCGCCGCCCATACCGCGGCCCGGGTGCGGGGCGTGACGTTCTCGTCGTTATCGAGCAGCGTGCCATCGACATCGGTGGCTATCAGCGCGGGAAGCACTAGGCCCCACCCGTCCGCCTGCGCGCACGCTCCGCGAGTTCCGCCGCCTCGAGCGCACGTGCCTCCTCGAGGGTCGGCGCACCGCCGCCGAGTCGGCGCGGCACCCAGGGGGCACCTTGCGGATGCTCGTAGTCGTCCTGCGCGCGATAGAGAAGGTCGTTCATCTCGGCGCGCAGATCGTCCATCACGGCCTCGACGGCGCCGGTGGCGGCCATCGGGGCGCCGACCGACACGGTGATCGGAAACTTGTTGCGGCCCAGGCTCTTCGGATGGTCCTTGGTCCAGATGCGCTGAGCGCCCCACACGATCATCGGGATGATCGGCACGTCGGCCTCCTGGGCCATGCGTGCGGCACCCGTCTTGAATTCCTTGAGTTCGAAGCTGCGGCTGATGGTTGCCTCCGGATAGACGCCGACGAGTTCGCCGGCTCGTAATCGCTCGACGGCGATGGGGTAGGAGTCGCCACCCGCCCGCCGGTCGACGGGGATGGCCCGAGCGTGCTCGATTAGGAAGCCAACCGCCTTCACGTCGGCCATCTCGGCCTTGATCATGAAACGCATCCGCCGCTTGCGGTACATGGCAGCCAATGCCGCGGGGAGGAAGTCGACATAACTCGTGTGATTGATCGCAGCCACCGCTCCGCCAACCGCAGGGATGTTCTCCAAACCGTGGAAGGTGATGCGGGTACCGGTGACTCGCACCGCCGTCCTACCCGCGATCTCCAGGCTGCGGAAGATCGGTTCCATGTCATACCTGCCCGGGCGCCCCGCCCGGCTCGGGCCGTTCCGCGCGGTGCGCTGCCTTCTCGGCGGCTTCCTCGGCGTCGAGCTGGTTGGCCTCGGCCAGCGTCGGGGCTCCCCCACCAAGACGGTGTGGCACCCAGAACTCACCCGCCGGATGACGACCGTAGGCGTCCTGAACCTCCGTCAGGAGGTGCTGCATGCGCGAGTGCAACAGTGCGGTCAGTTCGGCGGCGGGAAGGGTCGGATAGATCGGTTCACCGACCGCGATCGAGATCGGCACCTTCGTCCGCCCCATCCTGCGTGGATGCCCCTTCGTCCAGATGCGCTGAGCGCCCCACACGATGTGCGGGATGATCGGCACGTCGGCGGCGATCGCCATCCGCGCCGCACCCGACTTGAACTCCTTGATCTCGAAGCTGCGACTGATGGTCGCCTCGGGGTAGACGCCGACCAGCTCGCCCTCCTTGAGCCGCTGACACGCCTCCTCGAACGACGCCGCGCCGCTGCCGCGATCCACCGGGATGTGCCGCAGGCTCCGCATGATCGGACCGGTCAGCTTGTTGTCGAACACCTCCTTCTTCGCCATGAAGCGAACCTTGCGGCCGCGTCCCTGACGAAAGGCCGGTAGGCCGGCGAAGGTGAAGTCGAAGTAGCTGGTGTGGTTGATGGCGATCACCGCTCCACCGGTGACGGGAAGATTCTCCACACCCGTCACGGTGAACTTCAGGCCCTGCATCCGCCACACCAGGCGGGCGGCCGAGATGGCAGTGCCGTAGACAGGTTCCACGTGGTCCAGCCTAGTGCGGACGCAACACCGTCCCGATGGAAAGGTCGTTTGGGTGAGCTACCCCAGTGCCCCTGTCCCCGTGCCCGATGTCGTCACACGGATCTCGGCGGGTCGCGATGTGGGTTCGGTGTGGCTCAACGAACTCGGCGGTGTGACGTTCTCTGTGGGCACCGCGGGTTCGGTGACGGCCGAGTTCGTGAAGGTCTATCCCGATGAGCACGCGCCCCTCCTCGTGACCGAGGCGCAGCGGTTGACCTGGGCGGGCCGCTTCCTGGCGGTGCCGCGAGTGATCTCGTCGGGGCCCGGATGGCTGCACACGGCGGGGGTACCAGGACTCTCGGCTGTCGATCCATATTGGGTGGCGCGGCCCGTCGTGGCCGCCCGCGCGATCGGCGCCGGACTGCGCAGGATGCACGACACACTGCCGGTGGATGACTTCCCGTTCGGCAGGCCGTCCTGGATTCCCGCCGACGCACCGCCCGCAGACCGCCTCGTGGTGTGCCACGGCGACGCGTGCGCGCCCAACACACTGATCGCCGACGACGGGTCGTGTGCGGGGCACGTCGACCTCGGTGACCTCGGCGTCGCCGACCGGTGGTCGGACCTGGCGGTGGCCACGATGTCGCTGGCCTGGGACCTGGCCGACGTCGACGGCACCCTGGAGGCGGCCCTCCTGGACGCCTATGGCGTGGCGCCCGATCCGCCGCGGATGGCCTACTACCGGGAGCGCTGGGAGGAGTAGCGCCGGAGTTTCCGGCTAGAATTACTTGTGGTCGGCGGTCCCGCCGACCAGGCTCAGAGAGGTTATTCGTGCAGGTCACAAGCGTCGGACATGCCGGTTTCCGGATCGACACCGCCGCGGGCAGCATCCTGTGCGACCCCTGGGTGAACCCGGCGTACTTCGCATCGTGGTTCCCCTTCCCGGACAACACCACCCTGGACTGGGACGCACTCGGTGACTGCGACTACCTCTACGTCAGCCACCTGCACAAGGACCACTTCGACCCCGCCAACCTCGCCGCGCACGTCAACAAGGACGCCGTCGTGCTGCTGCCGGACTTCCCGGTGCCCGATCTGCGCCGTGAGCTGGAGAAGCTCGGCTTCCACCGGTTCCTCGAGACCACCGACTCGACCAAGCACCGCGTGAGCGGGCCCAAGGGTGATCTCGATGTGATGATCATCGCTCTGCGGGCACCCGCCGACGGGCCGATCGGCGACTCGGGTCTGGTGGTCTTTGATGGCGAGACCGTGGTGTTCAACATGAACGACGCCCGTCCCGTCGACCTTGACGTGCTGGAGTCGGAGTTCGGGCACATCGACGTCCACATGCTGCAGTACTCGGGCGCGATCTGGTACCCGATGGTCTACGACATGCCTGCGCGGGCCAAGGAGACCTTCGGCACCCAGAAGCGGCAGAGGCAGATGGACCGCAGCCGCCAGTACATCGCGCAGGTCGGTGCGACGTGGGTGATCCCGTCGGCCGGGCCGCCGTGCTTCCTGGACCCCGAGCTGCGCGACCTCAACGACGACCACGGCGACCCGGCGAACATCTTCCCCGACCAGGTGGTGTTCCTCGAGCAGATGCGCATGCACGGACACGACCGGGGTCTGCTGATGATCCCCGGCACGACCGCGGATTTCACCGGCTCGCAACTGGACTCACTCACACACCCGGTGCCCGACGACGAGGTGCAGGCCATCTTCACCACCGGTAAGGCCGACTACATCGAGGCCTTCGCCCAGCGCATGGCTCCGGTGCTGGCCGCGGAGAAGGCGAGCTGGGCACCCGCTGAGGGGGAACCGCTACTCGAACCGCTACGGGCCAGGTTCGAACCAATCATGCTTGCCACCGACCAGATCTGCGATGGCATCGGCTATCCGGTCGAGCTGCGACTCGGTCCCGAGACCGTCGTGCTCGACTTCCCGAAACGCACGGTCCGCGAGCCGATTCCGGACGAGAAGTTCCGCTATGGCTTCGAGATCGCCCCAGAGTTGGTGCGCACCGTGTTGCGCGACGACGAACCCGACTGGGTCAACACCATCTTTCTGTCCACCCGGTTCAAGGCCTGGCGGGTCGGCGGTTACAACGAGTTCCTGTACACGTTCTTCAAGTGCCTCACCGACGAGCGCATCGCCTACGCCGACGGCTGGTTCGCCGAGACCCATGACGACTCGGCGTCGATAACCCTGGACGGCTGGGAGATTCAACGCCGCTGTCCGCACCTCAAGGCCGACCTGTCGAAGTTCGGCGTGGTCGAGGGGTCGACGTTGACCTGCAATCTGCACGGCTGGCAGTGGAACCTCGACAACGGACGCTGCCTGACGTCGAAGGGTCACGAACTGCGGAGCGCCAAGGCGTGAGCGATTCGAAACAAGAGGCCCGCTATGACGACGGCCTGATCCAGCTGGACCGGCACGCGATCACGTTGCGCCGCTACCACTTTCCCTCGGGCACGTCGAAGGTCATCCCGCTCGACGCGATCCGCGGCTACCGCACCGAGTCGCTCGGGTTGTTCATCAACCGGTTCCGCATCTGGGGCTCTTCTGATCTTCGCCGCTGGCTGCCATTGGATGTGTGGCGCCCGATCAAGTCGACGTTGGTGACGTTCGACGTGCCGGGCACCCGGCCGCGACCGGCCTGCACACCGTTGCGCACCGAGGAGTTCCTCGCCGTTCTCGACGAGTTGTTGGCGCGCTAGCCGCCCGAAACCGTCTGCCGCAGTTCGGAGAACACATCGCTGGCGGTGTCGTAGACCCGAACGAGAGCCTCATCGCCCGGTTGCAGGTAGGTCGACTCGCCCACCTCGGTGTAGCGGGTCGCACCGATCCCGATGAGAACGTGCTTCGGATGTCCGCTGGCGACCATGAGCGCACCGACGTCCTCGAGAGGAGTCTGCGGCGCGCCCTTCTGGTTGGCGATCCGCTCGACCATCCAGTCCAGCAGAACCTCGCCGTAGTAGGAGTAGCCGAGCAACGGGCTGTCCACGCCGTATGCGTGCTCCTGACCGTCAGCGCCATGCAGGTTGCAGACCAGACGCAGTGTCGAGGTCGGGCCGTCGGGGGTCAGGTCACTGATGTCGAAGAACCTGGAGGCCACACCCTTGGAGGCCGGTCCCCAGTTCTTCTTGTCGCTGATCTTGCGCGCATTGGGTCGCCGTATCGAGCAGTCGTTGAAGGCGCCCAACGCGATCGGCTGCAGGGACGCGACGGTGTCGCCGCTCCACTTCACCTCGCAGGCCAGACCCACCTCGGGTTCGATCTGCAGGTTCAGCGGGCCGTCCGCAGCGTCGGCGGCGGGCAGTGAGATCGTGTCGTGCGACAGCGGGAACTCACCGAGGAAGCTGTCGTAACCCGGTGCGTACCAAGGGAAGATGCCCTTGGGCGCAACCCCTTCGGAGGTCACATTGACGAAGTCGGCCGCCTCCCCAGCCTGCTCGAGGTGGCCGGCGAAGTTGCCTGCCACACCGAAGCCGAACCACGTTCGCAGCTCATCGAGGTCCAGTTCGATCATCGACAACTCACTCTCCTTCATGATTCGCTCGCAAGCTCGCTCATGGTTCCAGCACCGACCTTCCGACGTAGGGCACCAACGCGTCGGGCACTCGAACACTGCCGTCGGGTTGTTGGTGGTTCTCCAGGATGGCAACCAGCCACCGCGTGGTGGCCAGCGTGCCGTTGAGGGTGGCAGCGATCTGCGGCTTGCCGTTGTCGTCGCGGTAGCGCGTCGATAGGCGGCGGGCCTGGAATGTGGTGCAGTTCGAGGTCGACGTCAGCTCACGGTAGGTGCCTTGGGTCGGCACCCAGGCCTCGCAGTCGAACTTTCGCGCCGCCGAGGATCCGAGATCGCCTGCAGCGACGTCGATCACGCGGTAGGGCACCTCGATCTGCGCAAGCATCTGGCGCTCGAGGTCCAGCAGGCGCTGGTGTTCCGCCTCGGCGTCCTCGGGCTTGCAGTAGACGAAGCCCTCGACCTTGTCGAATTGGTGCACGCGAATGATGCCGCGAGTGTCCTTGCCGTAGCTGCCCGCCTCACGGCGGAAGCACGACGACCAGCCGGCGTAACGAAGCGGCCCGTCGGACAGGTCCAGGATCTCGCCGGAGTGATAGCCCGCCAGCGGAACCTCTGATGTGCCAACGAGATACATGTCGTCATCGGCGAGGTGATAGATCTCATCGGCGTGCGAGCCCAGGAAGCCGGTACCCGACATCACCTCAGGTCGCACCAGCACCGGCGGGATCATCAGCGTGTGCCCGTTCTCGGTCGCCAACCGGACGGCGAGTTGAAGCAGACCCAACTGCAGCAGCGCACCGAAGCCGGTGAGGAAGTAGAAGCGTGATCCCGACACCTTGGCGCCGCGTTCCATGTCGATCAGGCCCAGTGACTCGCCGAGTTCCAGGTGGTCCTTCGGATCGGTGATGGCGCGTGGCTCGCCAACCGTGTCGAGAACCACGAAGTCGTCCTCGCCGCCGGCGGGCACGCCCTCGATGACGACGTTGCTGATGGCCATGTGCGCGGCGGTGAAGGCGGTTTCCGCCTCGGCCTGGGTGACCTCGACGGCCTTGATCGCCTCTGAGAGCTGCTTGGCGTGGGCCAGTAGCGCCGGGCGCTCCTCTGGCGACGCCGAACCAACCAGCTTGCTGGCCTTCTTCTGCTCCGCGCGCGCGTTATCGGCTTCCGCGATGGCAGCGCGTCGCGCCGAATCCGCTTCGAGCAGCGCGTCCACCAGCGCCGGGTTCTCGCCGCGGGCCCGCTGCGAATCGCGGACCAGGTCTGGGTCGTCCCGCAGGAGCTTGAGGTCGATCACGGGCGCAACCCTACTTTCGCGGTGCGGCCGCCGACAGCGCGGAGGGGGCCGCACGCGAAGGTCGCGCCATGCGGGAGGTTGACGTCGACGCAAAGCACAACCACATAACGTTACAACTGCATCTCTTGTCACAGCACTCGGCGCGCCTGTCACAATGGAGCCGATGTTGGAAGCACCAGATCGCGATGACGCACCCGCCGACGAGCCCGCCGCAGGGGCGCCGGCTGGACGCGCGTGGTGGAAGAGCCTGCAGTCCAACTCCACGCGTCGCGGCTTGCTGCTGACCGCGCTGGGTGGCCTGTTGATCGCCGGGATGGTCACGGCATTTCCCGGCGGACCGGGCCAGGGGCCGATCGGGCTTGCCACGGGCACCGCGCTGGGCGGGCGCACCAACGCCACCTTCGACTCCGCCAAGGCGGGCGACTGCCTGAGCTGGCCGGAACGCACCCCCGACGACGCCGAGGTGGTCGACTGCAACGACGAGCACCGCTTCGAGGTCGCCGAGTCGATCGACATGCGGACGTTCCCGGGCAGTGAGTACGGACCCGATGCCGCACCGCCGTCGCAGGCGCGCATCCAGCAGATCAGCCAGGAGCAGTGCGGCGCCGCCATCCGGTCCTACCTCGGCCCGAAGTACGACCCGAACGGCAAGTTCACTGTCAGCCTGCTGTGGTCGGGCGACAAGGCGTGGCGCCAGGCCGGCGAACGCCGGATGCTGTGCGGTCTGCAGCTGCCCGGCCCGAACAACCAGCAGCTGGCGTTCCGCGGCAAGGTCGCCAACCTCGACCAGTCGCAGGTCTGGTCTGCGGGTACCTGCCTCGGTATCGACCCGACGACCAACCAGCCCACCGACATCCCGGTCGACTGCGCGGCACCGCACGCCATGGAGGTCACCGGCTCGGTCAACCTCGCCGAGAAGTTCCCGGGCGGACCTCCACCGGAGAACGAGCAGGACACGTTCATCAAGGACGCCTGCACCCGGATGACCGACGCCTATCTGGCCCCCGTCGCGCTGCGCAACACCACGTTGACGCTCATCTACGGCACCATCTCGCTGCCGAGCTGGTCGGCCGGTAGCCACCAGGTGTCGTGCAGCATCGGCGCGACGCTGGGCAACGGCGGCTGGTCGACGCTGCTGAACAGCGCGAAGGGCCCACTGGTGATCAATGGGCGCCCGCCGGTGCCACCGCCGGACATTCCCGAGGAACGCCTGAACCTGCCGCCCATTCCGATGCCGTCGGTCGACACGTCGAGCCAGCAGTCGGAGATCGATCTCAGCCAGCAGGGGCAGAGCCAGGGCCAGCAGAGTTCCTCGCAGCATCTGCCCGGCCAGCAGCAGCAACAGCAGACCTCCACGGCACCCACCAGTTCCGAGGCGCCCGGACCACCCGCGCAGGGCAACACCTTCCTCAACGGGCCCCCGCCACCACCCGGCGCACCGCCGCAGGACGGCCCGCCACAGGACGCCCCGCCGCCGCCCGGCGAGCCCGTCCCGCCACCGCCGCCCGGCGCACCGCCACCGGGTCCGCCACCGGGTCCGCCTGCGCCTGGTGCTCCGCTGCCTCCACCCGCCTGATCACGATGCCCGTGGGGATGAGCCCGCAGCGATTCGACGAGCTGGTGTCCGACGCGCTCGATGCGATTCCGCCGAAGCTGGCCGCGGCGATCGACAACGTCGTCGTGCTCGTTGAGCCGCGGCATCCCGAGGAGCCCTCCCTGTTGGGCCTCTACGAGGGCATCGCGCTGACCGAGCGCGACTCGTCCTACGCCGGGTCACTGCCCGATGCCATCACCATCTACCGGGATGCACTGCTGGACATCTGCGACACCGAGGAGGACGTCGTCGAGGAGGTGACCGTCACCGTGATCCACGAGATCGCCCACCATTTCGGAATCGACGACGACCGTCTCCACGATCTCGGCTGGGCCTGATCCCCAACCCTCGGTGTGCCGAGCCGATTTCGTCGGCCAATGGTGCTAAGAACGGATCATGAGTGGCGACTGCCGGGAGTGCGCGCGGGGGCTGGCGCACTGCCATGGCACCGTCATCGCCCACGCCGCAGCGCGTGCGGAGTGCACCGAGCCGGACTGTGTGCGCCCCGAGACCGAGCACTCGCTCACCATCGACTGCGACGCGGTCGGCTGCGCGTGCTCCCAGGACACGGCCGCGGCAGACCTCGCGATCTGAGGCTCACCCCATGGGGTCGGCGCCCGGCACGTCGTCCTGCCCGGGGTGCGGGTCGGGCTCCGGCAGGAACGGCGGCAGCTGCGAGCCCCACTGCACGCAGCTCCAGCGACCATCGGTGATCGGGCTCAGCACCACACACTCGGTGTTGGCGAGGTGGTGTTCGAGGGCGAAGCCGCCGTCCACCCCGGCAAGTGATGAAGCGACCAGACGGATCGCCGCGCCGTGGCTGACGACGACGATGTCGCCGTGCCAGGCGTGGTCGTCGAGGTGTCGCAATCGGAGCTCGGTGACCCCGGGTACGTAGCGCTCGAGCACTTCGTGGCCGGATTCCCCACCGGGCACCCGTTGGTCGAGATCACCCTCGAGCCAGCGCCGGTACACGTCGTGGAAGAGGTCAATCGACGCCTCGTCGTTGCGATCCTCGAGATCGCCGGCCTGCACCTCGTGAATACCGTCGATCTCGGTGGTGGGCATCCCCAGCCGTTCGCCGATCTGCCCCGCTGTCTGCACGGCGCGCAGCGCCAGTGAGTGCGCGATCATCCCGACGGGATGCTGCCAGTTCTGCGCGAACTTCTGCGCTTGGTCGAGTCCCTGGTCGGTCAACGCGGCACCCGGGGGCCGGGTGTCGAGTCTGCGATCCACGTTGGCGATCGACTGGCCGTGCCTGACCAGGACCAGCCGGCCCGTCACGACTCGACTCCGGTATGCCGCGCCCCGCCCGCACGCAGCTGTTCCAGCCAGCGCGTCGCCTCGTCACTCGGCGGTGGTACCGCCCCTAACGCCGACCCCGTCGGCCATGAACCCAGATATCGCACGTCCCTACAACGACGGTGCAGCGCCTTGAGTGCCTGGGCGACCGAATCGTCATCGATGTGGCCGACCCAGTCCAGGATGAACATGTACGTACCCAGCTCGGTACGGGTGGGCCGTGACTCGATACGTGTCAGGTCGATGTCCCGGATCGAGAGTTCGGTCATGGCGGCAACCAGCGCACCTGGCACGTTCTCGAGGCGCAGAATCACCGAGCTGCGGTCGGCCCCGGTGCGTTCCGGTGGCTGCCCCGGCGGGCCGGCGAGGACGAACCTGGTTCGCGCGTTCGGTTCGTCGACAACGCCTGCCGCGAGTGCGTCCAGACCCAGTTGCCTGCCGGCCAGTGCGGTACTGACACCGGCATCGGCGCGGCCGTTGACCACCTCGTGAGCGGCCCCGGCGTTCGAGCTCGCGGGAACCAGCGTCGCGGTGGGCAGGTTCTCGGCCAGCCAGCGCCGCACCTGCGCGGCGGCGACGGGGAACGCCGCGACGGTTGATATGTCCGCCGCATCCGTTCCAGGTTTAACGACGATGGAGAACGCCACGTCCAGTGTGTGCTCGGCGTAGATCTGCAGCGCGGCGCCTGTCGACAGGCTGTCGAGGGTTGGCAGCACCGAACCCTCGATCGAGTTCTCGATGGGCACGCATGCGTAGTCAGCGTCGCCGGCACGCACCGCGGCAAGGGCGGCGGCCGGGCTGTCGCAGGACATGGGCACCACGTCGGCCGGTGTCAGTGACATCGCGCCGGTGCCTGCGATGTGCCACAACGCCTCTTCGGTGAAGGTTCCCTCCGGTCCGAGGTAGGCGACGCGCGGCACGTTTCAACCATATCGGCTCAGGTGGGCGGCTCAGCCCAACCTCGGTGATCACCGGTCCGATGTCGCCGCGGAAGACCTTGCGCACTCCCGAGATCGTAGTTAAGTTAGGCTTACCTCACTATCCGGAAGGCTCCCGATGACGATGGCCCAGGCACCCGCTGCACCGACGACAGCCGAGCGAATCCGCAGCGCTTGCGTCCGCGCGGGCGGCGCCATTCTGGCCGCCGAAGGTGTCGAACCGGTCGCCACACCGGTCCATCACCTGCTCGAGGACGGGTCGTTCGCCATCACGGTGCCCGCCTACGGCAAGTTGGCCGGCATGGTCATCAACTCGGGTGCATCGGGCATGCAGGCCGTACTGGAGATGACCGACTACGCACCGCTGCCACTGCGTGAACCGGTGCGATCCCTGGTCTGGATGAGCGGCCTGCTGCGCTACGTTCCGCCACGCGACGTGTCCGGCCTGCTCGATCTGATCGCCACCGAGAACCCCAATCCCGCTCTGCTGCAGGTCAATACCGGTACGGTCGACGCGACCACCGGTGACACCCCATACACACTGGTGCGCCTGGAGGTCGAGTCGGTTGTGGTGGCAGATTCGACGGGCGCGGAGTCGGTGGGTCTGAGCACCCTGCTCGAGGCCAAGCCCGATCCGTTCTGCACGTTGGAGTCGTGCTGGTTGCAGCACCTCGAGTCGGCGCACCGCGACGTCGTCGACCGCCTCGCCGACCGACTACCCACAACGCTGCGACGCGGCAGGGTTCGCCCGCTGGGGCTGGATCGCTACGGCGTGCAGTTGCGGATCGAGGACACCGACGGTGATCACGACGTTCGCCTGCCCTTCGCCAAGCCCGTCGACGATGTCAGCGGCCTGAGCCAGGCAATCCGGGTGCTGATGGGATGTCCGTTCCTCAACGGCCTCCGCGCGCGCCGTATCTGATCAGCGCGCGCCCTATCTGATCAGAGTCTGGCCGCGGCACTACCGTTGCTCGGTGTGACCGGGCCGTCTGACGACTTCACCGCACCGCAGCGTCGGAAGATCCGCATCGAGATCGCCGTCGTTCTCGCGGTCACCTTCGGACTGTCGGCCTACACGGCGCTGCTGAGACTCACCGAGGCAGTGATCCTCGGCCTCTCCGGCCAGACGGTCGCGCTCAACCCACGCCGCTCGCCAATCGACCTCATTGACCTCGGGCTCAACCTCGCGACGGTGTTCCAGCTGTTGGCGTGGGGAACCCTCGGGCTGTACCTGTTGTGGCGCAGCGGTTTCGGCCCGGCAAGCATCGGGCTCGGACGCTTCCAGCTTCGCCCCGACCTGCTCGGCGGCCTCGGCCTGGCCGCGCTGATCGGCCTGCCCGGCCTCGGCCTCTACGTCGTCGGCCGCCTGGTCGGTATCGGTGTGTCGGTCGAGCCAGCCGAACTCAACGACACCTGGTGGCGAGTGCCCGTCCTGCTCGCAGTGGCGTTCGCGAACGGCTGGGCCGAGGAGATCATCGTCGTCGCGTTCCTCATGACGCGGCTGCGCCAGCTGCGCCTGACGCCAGTCACCGTGCTGGTGGCCTCCAGTGTCGTACGCGGGCTGTATCACCTGTACCAGGGCTTCGGCGCCGGGCTGGGCAACATCGTCATGGGCCTCGTGTTCGGCTACGTGTGGCAGCGCACCGGGCGGCTGTGGCCGCTGATCATCGCGCATGGCGTGATCGACGCCGTCGCATTCGTCGGGTACGCACTCATGGCGGGTCGCCTCGGCTGGCTGCCGTGATCCCAGCGCCGACGGCACTACATTCAAACGTGTGAACAGCAGCCGGCCCCCTGTCGGTGGGCCGGACCCCAGGCGGGCTCGCCCGCCCCACGAGCCGCCACAGGTGATCCGGCGCGACCCGCGCCATCAGCCTCCACCCGCGCCACCTCCGCGGCAGGCTCCACCACCTCCTCGGCAGGCTCCACCACCGCACCGCCCGCCACCACCTCTGCGCACACCACCACCGAGACGGCCCGCACCACCACCACCGCTGCCGCCGCCGTCGGCGCGTCGACAGGCAGCACCCCCACCACCGCCCGCGAAACCCGTCGCGCGGCGGGCCGCGCCACCGCCACCCCCACCGCCAGCCGTGCGGAAACCGAAACGCAAGCGTCGGTGGGGTCGCATCGTGTTGGCGTGCCTGCTCGCCGTCGCGGCCGCGACGGTCGGTACCGGGTACTGGATCGACACACACCTGCACCGCATTCCCGCGCTCGCCGACTACGCCGAACGGCCGGCGAGCGGTCGCGGAACCACGTGGCTGCTGGTCGGCTCCGACAGCCGCACTGGGCTGACCCCGGAACAGCAGGCCGAACTCGCCACCGGCGGGGACATCGGAAACGGCCGCACCGACACGATCCTGCTCGTTCACGTTCCCGGCCTCGGGTCGGGCACACCAACCACGATGATCTCCATACCGCGCGACTCCTACCTCGCCATCCCGGGCTACGGCCAGGACAAGGTCAACGCCGCCTTCGCGCTCGGCGGCGCGCCGTTGCTGGCGCAGACCGTTGAGGAGGCCACGGGGCTGCGACTCGACCACTACGCGGAGATCGGCTTCGACGGCTTCGCCGAGATGGTTGACGCCGTCGGCGGGGTCACCATGTGCCCGCCGGAGCCGGTCAGTGATCCGCTGGCAGGCATCGATCTCGCGCCCGGCTGCCAGGAACTCGACGGACGGACGGCGCTGGGTTACGTCCGCACCCGCGCGACACCGCGGGCCGATCTGGATCGGATGACCAACCAGCGTGCGTTCATGTCGGCACTGATGCACCGCGCCGCGAGCCCGGCCGTGCTGGCGAACCCGCTGCGCTGGTACCCCATGGCGCACGCCGCCTCGGGCGCCATCACGGTCGACGACGACGCCCATGTGTGGGACCTGGCCCGCCTGGCATGGGCAATGCACGGCACCATCACCACCACAACAGTGCCGATCGGCGAGTTCACGGCCGGCGACTCCGGGGCTGTGGTGGTGTGGGACGACGACGCGGCGAGCCGCCTGTTCAGCGCCATCGCATCCGACTCCCAAATCCCCCCAGACGTCCTGGACGCGGCGGAACCCTAACCGTCCAGCAAACACCTTTGCGTAGTCAAGGATAGGCTGGACTCACTTAGGAAAACCTTGCCTGAATAAGGCATACCTTTGGTGACAACCCCTTCTGAGCTGCACTATCGTATGTTTCATGAATGACGTCACGACACTCGACACCAAGTTTCACCACCTGCTTCAGGAACAGGTCCGCGCCGAGTTCACCGCGTCTCAGCAATACATTGGGATTGCGGTCCACTTCGACGGCGCAGACCTCCCGCAACTGGCCAAGCTCTTCTACGCCCAGGCGGTCGAGGAACGCAACCACGCCATGATGCTGGTGCGCTATCTGATGGACCGCGGCGTTGAGGTCGAGATCCCCGGCATCGATCCCGTGCGGAACTCGTTCGACTCACCACGCGAGGCAATTCGCCTGGCGCTCGACCTGGAGCGCACCGTCACCGAGCAGCTGACGCGGCTGGCCGCGGTGGCCCGCGATGAGGGCGACTACCTCGGCGAGCAGTTCATCCAGTGGTTCCTCAAGGAGCAGGTCGAGGAGGTCGCCCTGATGAGCACGCTGGTCCGCGTGGCCGACCGCGCTGGCGTCAACGTCTTCCACCTCGAGGACTTCGTGGCACGCGAGATCGCCACGGGCACCGCAGATCCGTCGGCGCCAAAGGCCGCGGGCGGCAATCTCTAACTCGCCCGCCCCAACCACCCGCTCTAGGTCCCCTCAGGGCTCCGGCTGGTCGAGGCCCGCTCCGGTCAAACCCTCGTTCAGCCAGCCCTTGGTTCGTCCGGGATGGTTCGTGGCGACCCACGCCACACCGACGTCGCGGCAGTACCGAACGTCCTCGTAGTGATCGACCGTCCAGCAGTACAGCGCCCTGCCGTTGGCGGCAGCACGATCCACCAACTCCGGGTGCTCACGCAGTGTGGCGATCGAGGGACCGACGGCTGTGGCGCCGACGGTTGTCGCCGCACTACCGCCGAGGTAGCGAGAGGTCTCCCCGAGGAGCACCGTCGGCAGCATCGGTGCCGCCCGACGGATGCGCCACACGGCCGCCGCGGAGAACGACATCACCACCGCGCGGGACAAATCCGCCGACGCGGGCGACGCGATGCCATAACGGTGCAGGATGGCCAGCACCTTGCTCTCGACGAGCGCACCGTACCGCACCGGGTGCTTGGTCTCGATGAAGAGCTTGACGGGCCGGTTCCAGTCCAGCACCAGCGCGATGAGGTCGTCGAGGGTGAGTAGGCCGGTGTCGCCGATCCCTGCACCCGCCTTACTGCTGGAATGCCATGCGCCATAATCGAATTCGCGCAGTTGGGCCAATGTCATATCGCTGACCAGGCCAGTGCCCGTCGACGTCCGGTCCACCCGGCGGTCGTGCACACAGACCAGATGGCCGTCGCGGGTGAGCCTGACATCGCACTCAACACCGTCCGCACCTTCACGCAATGCCAGCTCGTAGGCGGCGATCGTGTGCTCGGGGCGATTCGCGGAGGCACCACGGTGCGCGACCACGAAGGGGTGGCCACCGAGGGTGCCGTCGCCCGAGTTCACGAGGCTAGGCCACCGGTTCCCGCTGCCGGGGCGGTGCCGGTACCTCCGACTGCCCGTCGGGGACGCTGTCTTGTTCGGGGACACCGTCTTGTTTGGGGGCGCCGTCTTGTTCGGGGGCTCTGTGGTGCCCGGGGACGATGCCTTGCTCGTCGGGGACGATCACCCACCTCTTGGCCGGCCGGTCGACCGGCTTCGCCTCGAAACCGAGGAACACCCGGCCGGCGAGCACGAGTGCGGCCAGGCCGGCGAGGTAGGCGATGATCGTGGTGACGGTGTTGTCGGCGATGCCCTGGGTGTCCCGGGTGAAGCTGGTCGCCACCGACCACACCATCAGTGCCGTGCTCAGCACCCAGACACACCACCAGACCGCGATGTCACGACGCAGCCGCGACAATCGGCCCTCGGCGCGCGCCAACTCGATGACGTACAACGGTGCCAGCAGCAGGTTGGCCACCGGTATCACGCAGCCGGCGAGGATCTCCCAGCCGGACCGCGGGTCGGTGGCACCGTTGAGGGCGTAGGCCGCCGCGCGGCGCGCTATCAGCCAGTTCGTCAACACCACGGCGCTGGCGACCACCGCGAACGAGGCCAGCACGCTCAGCGCGACGCCCAGCCAGGTGGCCACGCCCGCCACCAGCGGATGCAACAGCATCGACCGATTCACCAGCAGCAGCACATATCGGACCAGGTGGATGAACGCGGCCAGCGCGAGGAGCACACCGGTGACGAGCAGGACGGTCCGGACCATGCTGACCGAGGGGCCGCTGCGCGCATCTGCGGCGTCGGCGGCATGCTGATCGAGCGAATCGAAGTGATCCACCAAGCCCCAGCGCGGTATGACCGAGTAGCGCGGGGTGGGCCCCAAGGGCTGCGGGCCTCGGCGTGGCGCAGGAGCGGCGCCGGGGCGAACCGCGATCCATCGGAACCCCTGGGGAAGCCTCGCCGGTGCGCCACCCGCACCCGGGGTGGGCCGCTGACCCCACTGCTGCTCCGCCGGATCAGCGGTGGGTGCCTGCAGGGTGCCTTGACACCGCGGGCACCAGCTTCGCTGACGGTCGCGAACGTTCCACCGCGTTCCGCACCGCGAACAGACCTGGATCACGCGACCAGCCTACGACCCTCAGACCGTGCCGACGCCGCCGTCGTCGGTGACCACAGGCCGCCCGAGTCCGGTCCAGGCGAGCATTCCACCGCTGACGTTGAGCGCTTCGTACCCGTTGCGAGCCAAATACTGCGCGACACGTTGCGATCGGCCTCCCGCGTGGCACACCACATACAGCGTCGCCCCGTTGTCGATCTCGGCGAGGCGAGCGGGCACCTCACCCATCGGGATGTGCTGCGCACCGGCCACGTGACCGCGCTGCCACTCGTCGTCCTCGCGAACGTCCAGAAGAACCACCGACTGGTCAAATGTCATCGGAACGTCGGCGACCTCCGCCTGCCCGACTTCGACGTCATCCATCAGCCTCGTCCGATCCGGCCACCAGTGGCCTCATCCTCTGCGGATCCCGCGGTGTGATCCGTCCCAACCATGCTGGCATGCGCGACGGGTACACGCACCCGCGTCTCCTAGCAATGGTTCGACTATCCACAGTTTCCACAGGTTCATCCACAGGCCGACGAAAGGCCGAATACGGCCTGAACCGCGGAATCCGTCGCGCATCCGAAATTGACTGTGGATAACCTGCCCCACTCTCGGGCCGGTGATCAACAGGTGATCAAGCCGGCGAGCGAACATGGCGGGCACGACGGGGGAACCTCGAGGACTTTCGCGCATCGTGGTCGCAGCTCAGCGCCCCCCGAGTACCCCCCGTCGCCGCCGCCGAAACCGCCCGATCCGCGACCCCCAAGGGGCGCGGGGAACGCGATTTTCACGCTCGGGCAACAGGGGGCTATGATCGTCGTCACAAAGGCAGACTGTGACAGATCTCACGCGAGGGACAATATTGATCGTGCTGGTCAGGAGTTCGTGATGGCATCTCATCCGCTGGGCCCGAATCCGGCCATGCCCCCATCCGAGTGGAACTCCTCCGCGCACGTCTACACGCGCAGCCAATTGATGGCATTCATGCGAGCCAGCGTCATCGCACTCGTCCTGCTCGGTGTACTCGCACTCATCATTCTGTTCTAACTCCCCCCGCGCCGGGTACACGTTCGGTACGTGCACGCGTCCTTGCGGTGCGCGCAGGCATGGAGCAAGGTGGACAGCGATCTTGAGGGATGATCTTGAGGGACCGAATCTTGCGGATCTCTTGCAGGATCACGCTCCACCGAAACACCACGCTCCACCGAAACACCTAGGGAAGGAAACCTGTGGCTGAGTACACATTGCCGGAGTTGGATTACGACTACGGTGCGCTGGAACCGCACATCTCCGGTCAGATCAACGAGATCCACCACAGCAAGCACCACGCCACCTATGTGAAGGGGCTCAACGACGCCATCGCGAAGCTCGATGAGGCGCGCGGCGAGGGCGACCATGCCGCCATCTTCCTCAACGAGAAGAACCTGGCCTTCCACCTCGGCGGCCACGTCAACCACTCGATCTGGTGGAAGAACCTGTCGCCCAACGGTGGCGACAAGCCGACGGGTGATCTGGCCGCGGCCATCGACGACCAGTTCGGCTCGTTCGACAAGTTCCGGGCGCAGTTCACCGCCGCCGCCAACGGTCTGCAGGGTTCCGGGTGGGCAGTGCTGGGCTACGACAGCCTCGGCGACCGACTGCTCACCTTCCAGCTGTACGACCAGCAGGCCAACGTGCCGCTCGGCATCATTCCGCTGCTGCAGGTCGACATGTGGGAGCACGCGTACTACTTGCAGTACAAGAACGTGAAGGCCGATTACGTCAAGGCGTTCTGGAATGTCGTCAACTGGGAGGACATCCAGAACCGGTACGCCCAGGCGACCTCGAAGACCAACGGGCTCATCTTCGGCTGACCCAACCCACAGTTCCTCTGCAGAAGGGCGTCGTGCGCATCGCGCACGGCGCCCTTCTCGCGTGTGCGCACATTCGCGTCGCGCTGGCAGTCGTGTCCTCTTGCGTGCCAGCCACCCCTGCCGCATGCTGACGGGATCGACCCACAGCCGTGTCGGGGCAGTCGCCAGGCGCCGAGAACGGAGGCGATATGGATACGGGTTCCGGCAAGGCCGTGGAGATCTCCCCCTTCCACTCGGGTGGGTCTCTCAAGGGTTTCGTGGTCTCCGGCCGTTGGCCGGATTCGACCAAGGAATGGGCCCAGCTGCTCATCGTCGCCGTCAGGGTCGCGTCACTTCCCGGGCTGTTGGCGACCACGACCATCTTCGGCGTTCGCGAGGAGCTGCCCGACGCACCTTCGCCGGGCACCGTCGGACTGGTCCTGGCCGAGGGCCCGGTGATGGGTGAGTTCGCCCTTCCTCCCGGACATTTCGCCGACCATCAACCGCCGGCGCTGCTGATGCTTCATCCTCCTTCGGAGACGACGCCGTCGCTGCCCGAGTGCAGCGGCGCCGCATCGGGGTGCGTGCTGCTGCCCGGGCTGCCGCACCTCGGCCTGGAGCACCGGGCCGCATGGGTCGAGGCCGAGTCGGACGGCACCATCACATCGATGATCAGTCGGGTGGGCGTCGATCCGATCAGTCACCCGGATACCGCGATCCTGGCGATGCTGCTCGCGGCATAGCGGTCACCGCCACTCGTCGCCAGAATCAACGTCCGAGCGGATTGGTTACCCAGACGCTGGACGGGCACCGCGCGCCGTTGCCATCGGCCGACCCGGGCCACTGCACGAAGACCGCTGATACAGCTACTGCGCGCAGGAATCGTCAAGTTCGCGAGCAAATCACGATCCGGGGATCGGGGTCGCCGCAGTTCGGTAGCCGGGAGTGCCACAGGGGCCACCCCCGACCCAGTCGTCGCAGCAGTCGAGATTGGCAAAACAACTCGCGCGTCAGTATTTGCTTGCACTCGTCCCATGTCGTCCGGAACGGCGCCAAGAAAAGCCGCAGCTAGATGGCTTTCCGGCGGGTCCCGCCGAAGGGCGGCAGCGAGTTTTCGGTGGTTTGCACTTGGCGGCGGTGCTATCTCTCGCTACGATGATCAGCAAATACGTCCAGATAGACGCCCGCCTGTAACGCTAAGTGGAGGATTCACGATGAGCATGACGTTTGCCGCCCGGCTAAACCGCCTCTTTGACACGGTTTACCCGCCCGGACGCGGCCCGCACACGTCGGCCGAGGTGATTGCTGCACTCAAGGCCGAAGGCGTCACGATGTCGGCGCCGTACCTGTCGCAGCTGCGTTCAGGCAACCGGACCAACCCGTCGGTCGCCACCATGGCCGCACTTGCCAACTTCTTCCGCATCAAGCCCGCTTACTTCACCGACGACGAGTACTACGAGAAGCTCGACAAGGAGCTGACGTGGCTCGCCGGTATGCGCGACGAGGGCATCCGACGTATTGCGGCGCGTACCGTGGGCCTGTCCCCCGAGGCCAAGCAGGACCTGGTCGAGAAGGTCGACGAGCTCCGCCGCCAAGAGCACCTGGACGATTAGCCCGCCGGGTGCAGGCTGTTGCACCTGGCGAAAATTGACTGCCGCGTTGTTTAGTGCGCGGCAACCTCGACTGCCTGATCCAGCTTTCGGTACTCATCGGCGATGGCCAGGATCCACTCGCGGTCGGAATACCCCGACGGTTGACGCAGCCAAGTCGGACCGGGGAACTTCGAGTTTGCCGACTCACGTGAGGCGCCGCGCCCGTCGTGTATCCATTCGGCCACTCGACGTGCCTGGAGCTCAGGTGATGCCGTTTCGGGGTCCACGTCGTCATACACGCCCCGCATCGGCGTCTCATTCGCCTGACCGTCCCCGAGGACTTCCGTCGCCTCGAGGTAGAGCGCGTCGGAGATCAGCGACATCTGCTCAGCGACGCGAAACAGCAGCGGACCGCGGGGACGCACGCCGATGCCGATATTGGGATGCCGCACACTGAGTTCCTTGAGCAGCGGCTGGATGGTCCTCAGTTCACGGCGCGCCCCGAACCAGTCCTCGATGCTGGGCAGCAGCGAGCCACTGGCCACCACCAACATGGCGCACCCGAGAAGTGTTGCCGCCGAGCCCACTCCGACGAACCGCGTGTTGCCCACGGCGCGGAGCAGGAAGAATGCGCTCGCCAGGACAATCAGGGCGATGCCGAGCGTGAACAGGAACAGGGCGCGGCCCCGGCGCGTGCGGTTGGAGTGCCGGACACCTGCCCATGCCACCAGAGTCAACGCCAGAAGCACGTAGAGCAGCGGCAGGAGCCACGACAGCCCGGTCCCACCGGCCCCGAGGTTGCGCCGTAGGTACTCCTCAGGCGCCATCTCCGGTTGTTGCGGCGAGGTGAAGAACGTCAGCAGAGACAGCCCCGCGATGACCAACGCGACGGAGTACTGCACGATCGCGATCCGCCGTATCTGGGCCGGCTTCCGACTCGACGATGCCGACGTGATCATCACGCAACTTCCGGCCGCACAGGCGATCAACGCCACCTGGCTGAACACCATGGACACGTTGGGCCACCGCAGCAGGCTGTCGATGAGCAGCGTGAGCGGCTGCCAGTTCAGGGCGGCGACGGTACCCAGGCTGCCCAGCGCGAGGATCATGGCCGCGCTGACGAGCGACTGCTTGTTGACCAGTGCCCAGCCGATGCGCAGGCCCGTCGCCAATCCGAGGAGACCGGCGATCACCCAGACGATCAACCAAACGCCTCTCCGAGCCGGACCTGGACGATCGACGAACGGTCGGACGGTAGCCGGCCGAGTCGATAGATGAGCAGCGCCGCGAAGTCCTCGGCCTCCTGCTCGGCGTCCTCGCCGCTTGGGCCCATACATCCGGTGCGCTGGTTCAGCATGTAGCCGATCAGATCGCTGCTGGCGAGTTCGACGTTGTCACGCGCGGCTTCGACGATGGAGATGCCCTCGTGGCCGAGCACCAGGTGGCCGAGTTCGTGGGCCAGCGTGCGATCGCCGGCAGGCAGTCCCCGCTGAATCAGGAAGACGTCGTGGTCGACGTACTGACGCCACTGCCCGCATACGCCCGACGGCAGATCCGCCATCGTCAGCTCGATGGGCCGGGCACGCGATTCGGCGACGGCCTGCACCAGACGATTGAGTGACACCTCACCTCGTCTCGGGGCGAGGTCGAGTACCTCGTTGACAGCGCGCGTCACGCGGCGGCTGGCGGGCAAGTCAACCCCCTCTCAACGAGTTCACTAGGACGTGTCTACTCCCGCACTGGCAGGTGAGGGAGGTCAACCCATGAAGCGCGCCGGGCCCCCTGCGCGGACGGCTCGGCCGGCTCGGGCCTGGCGGTATCCGATCAGACCTCCGGCACTCGTCAGGACGAGGATTCCGGTCACTCCGGGCACGGCGACCGCTGCGACCTCGCCCATTCCGGCGGCCCGCAGGTAATCGACATAACCCATCCGATATGTCGGTGCGGCGAGCAATTCGTTACTCGCCGGAGATGCCGGGGGTGGTATCTGCTGCTTGGCGGGCGGCGGCGCAGTCACGTGCCTGGGCGGATCCGGGGCCACCACAGGCGCAGGCACGGCGGGCGGGGTGAACCGCGGACCCTCGGGCACCGTCGTCCCTGGACCTCTACTGCCGCCCGCACTCATGCCGACACCAGCGCCGGGGCCCGGGGAGACGAACAAGGGCAGGGTGCTGGCGGGTGGGAACGGCAGGTGCGACGCGGCGGTCGCCAGACCGGTGACTGCCGCCTCGATCAACGGCTGCGCGATGCCGTTGATCTCATAAAGTATTTGCACCGGGATCTGCAGCAGTAGCGGAATCGGGCCGGCGGGGTACTCGGGCGTCTCTCCATTGCTACCCGGCGTCGCGCCCCAGCCCCACCACGACCAGGGCAAGCCGGACGCCTGTGCCACTTCGCCGCTGGGTGCCTCGACGCGCTGCTCCGACAGCGCACCGAGGAGCAATGCGGGATCGAGCAATGCGGGATCGAGCGACGCCGGATCGAGCGACGCCGGATCGACGGGCTGCGGGGCGGTCGGTGCGGGATGCTTGAGCGACTCGGCGGCCCGCCGTAGGGCATCGCCGATCGGGTTCGATGCGGCAGCGCCAGCCCCGTCACCGGTGGCCTCGCCTGTCCCGTCACCGATGATCTCGCCAGACCCGTCTCCGATGATCTCGCCGTCGGCTGGGGCGCCCTCTTCAGGCTTGCCAGAGTCGACGTCGTCTGTCGGCTCAGCATCATCGGACACATCGTCGGACACTTTGCCGGGCTGTCCGGTTCCAGGGCTGCCGGTGGAGCCACCCGGTGGCGTCGAGGCCTCTTCGCCGGTGCGGCCGTTCCCGACCTTGGACGGGGGCTTGAATGAATGACCAGAACCACCCGTGGATCCCGTTACCCCACCGACTGACGCACCCGGGGTCGTCGTCGGATCGGGTTTCGCTGGGCCCGGAGACTGCCCCGCGGGGCTCCCCTCGGTATTGCCCGAGGTGGCGCCGCCGCCTGCAGCTGCCCCGCCATCGTCAGGATTGGCAAACGCCAGCGATGCGCTGCCACCAGTCACGAGCAGGCCTGACGCCATCAGGCACGCAGCCGCGGCGATACGTGCTCTCGAAGCCACGGGTTCCCACCTCTCACGGCACGGTCTATTGGCGAACAATCGTCCCACAGATTGTCGCACAAGACCGCCCATCTGTTTGCTGGTGGAACGAATTCGATCATTCGCCCGGGGCCGGAGCCAAGGCACTTCCCATTCGGCGATAGTGTGAGCCAAACCAGCGCAGCCACAATCGCAGGTTCTCGACTAATTGACCGGGAGGCAGCCGGGATGGGCCTGTTCAAGCGACGTAAGAGCCGCGCCACACGTCGAGCCGAGGCCCGCGCCATCAAGGCCAAGGCGAAGCTGGAGGCCCGGCTGGGCGCCAAGAATGACGCCCGCCGCATCAAGAACGAGGCCAAAAGCCAGACGACCGCCATCAAGGCGGGGCTGAAGGCTCAACGCGAGAGCGACCAGGCGGCGTTGAAGGTTGCTGAGACCCAATTGAAGGCGGTCCGGGAGGGCAAGCTGCTCTCCCCCAGCCGAATTCGCCGGGTGCTGACGATCTCGCGGCTTCTGGCCCCCGTGGTGGTCCCCATCGTCTACCGCGCCGCGATCACCGCGCGCGGTGCCCTGGATCAGCGTCGCGCCGACAAACTGGGCGTGCCACTGAGCCAGATCGGCCAGTTCTCCGGGGTCGGTGGCGCACTGTCGGCGCGTATTGCGGGTGCCGAGCAGTCGCTGCGCAAGGTCGCCGAGAAGAAGCCCAAGGACGCCGAGACCAAACAGTTCGTCGCAGCGATCACCGATCGCCTCGGTGACCTGTCGGCCGCCGTTGCCGCGGCAGAGAACATGCCAGCCGCGCGTCGCCGCGCCGCCCACACCGCCATCGCGGACCAGCTCGACGGTATCGACGCCGACCTGATGGCCCGGCTCGGCTTGATCTGAGCATCCCGTGACGTCCCGCGCTCTGACGCCCGCAACGCGGTTGCGTGGGGGTGCGGCCGGAATCCTCACCGCGGCCCTGGCCGCGGTCGGCCATGCCGCTGCGGGTGGTGGCGCGCCGTCGGGTGCAGCGGTGGTCCAACTCGCGCTGCTCGCGGTGGCCGTCGGAGCATTCGCAGCCACCGTTCGTGGCGCCGACCGTTTCATCGTGTTGGTCGCGGTGATGACGGCGGGCCAACTGCTCGCCCACGTCCTGCTGTCGGCCGCGAGCCATCACCACAGCGGCACGTCGACCGCGGTGATGCTGGCGGCGCACGCTGGCGCCCTGGTGATAGTCGCAGGGCTGGTCACGGTCGGCGAGTACCTGTGCCGCGTCATGTCGCGGGCGGTGCGCAGTGTCACCCCGCCACCGCGGGGGCCGGCGATCGCCGCGTCCGCCGTGGTGTTCCAGCAGTGCGATCATCCGTTGCGATCCGCAATTGCTCTCGCCTCGTCGCTGTCTCATCGCGGGCCACCGGTCACAGCCGCACGCTGACCGAACCCCCGACACACACGACCAGAAGGCAGTCACACCAATGCGATCCCAACTGCGCGCGTCCTCGCGCGCCCTCGTGGCGGCCGCCATCGCCGGCGCCGCCCTGTCGATCACCGTTGCGGCGGGAGCCCCGCCCGCCTCGGCTCACGTGCACGTCGACGCCGCCAATCCGGCGCCCGGCAGCACCACAGTTCTCACCTTCCGCGTACCCGGCGAATCCGATGGCGGCGCACTCACAACTCAGTTCAGCGTCGCGCTTCCCGACGTTGCGTCGGCGCGCACCGAGGTGATGCCGGGATGGACGGCGCGCCTCGACCGCGACGCCAGTGCAGGCACCGTCCGATCGGTCACCTGGACCGCAAGCCCCAACACCGGCATCGCGGGCGAGCAGTTCGCACTGTTTCGGGTGTCGGTGACACTTCCCGATCAGCCGTCGGTGACGCTGCCCGCCACTCAGACCTATTCCGACGGCACGGTGGTCCGCTGGGACCAGGCTCCGTTGCCCGGGGGCGGTGAACCGGAGTACCCGGCGCCGGTGCTGGCCCTGACCGGAACCGACGAGGGTGGACACGACCACCCGGCACCGTCCGTCTCGCCGTCGACCGCACCGCCCGCGGCATCCGACGTCGCGGTGACCGCGACGCCCCAGGAGTCGGCCAGCACCGGCGATGACACCGCCCGCTGGTTGGCCGGTGGCGCGCTCGTTCTGGCCGCCGTCGCGGTGGTCGCGTCGATTCTGCGACGGAAGTCGGCATGATCCGGCGCGCACTAGCGGCCACCCTGGCCGGGTTGATCATCGCCGCGCTGAGCCTGATGGGCGCGGGGACCGCATCCGCGCACGCGGCACGCATCGCCGCTGAACCCGCTGCAGACGCCGTCCTGGAGACCGGTCCGCCGCGGGTGGCCGCCACGTTCAACGAGGCGCTGCAGTCGAATTTCGCCGGCATGACGGTGGTCGGCCCCGACGGCAACATGTGGTCGACGGGGCCCGTCGACGTGTCGGGCGCCGTCGCGAGCGTCGCGATGCTGCCGTCCGGACCGGCCGGCGTCTACACGGTGAACTACCGCGTTACCTCGGCAGACGGTCACGTGGTTTCGGGCTCGTGGTCGTTCCAGGTGACCGTCGCGGGCACCGGTTCCCCCGGGCCAGCGGTGGCGCAGCAACCCGCAAGCGGTGCCGACGGCGGAGTGCCGGTGTGGCCCTTCGTCGCGGTGGCCGCGGTGATTGTCGGTGGAGGCGCGTGGTGGGCGGTACGACGCAGGTCCTGATGCGCTGGCGCACGGTGGCCGGTGGTGCCGCCGTTGTCGCTGCCGCGGCGGCACTCGCCTGGGCGCTGGCCTATCCGCAGAGCCCGTTCGGATTCACCCTGGCACGCGCGGTGGTCGACGTTGCGGCGGTGCTGACGCTCGGCCTCGCGGTGGTGCCGTGGCTCGACGTCGAGCGGTACCGCCGCGAACTCGCCGAACGAGCCGTCGGTCCGTTGATCGTCGCGGCGGCGGTGTGGGCCGTCGCCGAGTTGGTCCGGCTGCCGCTGTCCGCGGCTCAGGCTGCGGGCGTGCCGGTACTGCAGGTGGGCGCAGCAACCACCGTCGACTTCGTCATGGACACGGCAGCGGGCAGGTCGGGCCTGGTGTGTGCGGCCGCGGCAGTGGTGGTGTGCGTCGCCGCCATCGCGCCACGCACCCCGGCGACGTCGGTGATCATCGCGGGGGCGGCGGCCGTCGGGCTGACCGGGCGGACACTGGTCGGCCACCTGTCGGCCGATGAGTGGGGTGGCATGGCGGTCGCCGTCCACGCACTGGCCGCCGCGGTGTGGTGTGGCGGCTTGGCGGCGCTGGTCCTCACTGTCGACCACCGCGGTCAGTGGGCACGCGTCCTGCCGCGCTTCTCCCGTATGTCCGCGGTGTGCGTCGCGCTGCTGGTGGTGGCGGGCGTCATCGGGGCCGTCGTCGCACTGCGGGCGCCCACCGAGCTGTGGTCGACCGGCTACGGGCGGCTGCTGTCGGCAAAGATCCTGCTCACGGCGGCGCTGACGGTGCTCGCGTGGCGCAATCGGACGGTGTGGCTGCCCGCGGCACGGACGCATCGCTCGACCGCCGCGGTGTCCGGACTGAGGTCGCGAATCGAATTGGCGGGGATGGCCGTAGCGCTGACGCTGGCGGCGGCGCTGGCGGTCACGGGTTAGCCGCGCGAGGCCAATGGCATGATGGAGTCCACTGCCGACCGCGCGCCGTCGACCGTTGGACGAGAACTGCAAAGGAGCAGCTACATGGCAGACCAGCAGGATCGCCCGGAGGACAACTCCGAGAGCCGACCCGCCGATCAGCAACCTCCTGCCGCCGCGACCCCACCGCCGCCTGCTGCCGCGCAACCTCCGGCGAAGGCTCCTGCCAAGAAGGCCACCCCGGCCAAGGCACCGGCGAAGAAGGCGGCTCCGGCCAAGGCACCTGTGAAGAAGGCCGCCGCGAAGAAGGCGCCCGCCAAGAAGGCACCGGCGAAGAAGGCCCCTGCAAGCCCTCCACCACCCTCGGCGACCTCCCCGGCAGCCACGGCCGCTGCCGCTGCCGACACCAACGGCGGCCGTCCGGACGTCAACACTGCGCGGGAAGCCGCGAAGGAGACTGCCGCACAGGCGAAGTCGACGATCTCGACCGCTCCCTCCATACCGCTTCCCGTGGCCCCCGGGCCGCAGTCCTCCCGGCTGCCGGTGGCCGCGGCCATCGCCGCGGGTGTGCTGGCGATCCTCGTCGTACTGCTGGTACGACGCGGATCCGACGACGACTGACACCGCAGCCTTGACCCTGACGCGACGTCAGGGGCGATAGTTCCTGGCATGGACGCGAGGACCGTCGGCGCTGTCGCCGAACTGATCGGTGTCTCGGTGCGCACGCTGCACCATTACGACCACATCGGTCTGGTGATGCCCAGCGTGCGGACCGCTGCCGGCTACCGGGGCTACACCGATGCCGATGTGGAACGACTGCATCTGGTGTTGACCTACCGGGCCGCCGGGCTGCCGCTGGACGAGATTCGCGCCCTGCTCGACGACCCCGAGGTCGACGGGCTGGCCAAGCTGCAACACCAGCACGCCCTGCTCCTGGAGCGGGCCGATGGGCTGCAGCGCACGATCAAGGCAGTGGAGGAACTCATGGACGCGCATCGCAGCGGGATTCAATTGACAGCCGAGGAACAGGTCGAGATCTTCGGCACGACCGCGTTCGGCGAGGAGTACGCGGTCGAGGCCGAGCAGAGGTGGGGCGACACCGACGCGTGGCGTCAGTCGCAACAACGGGTCGCGCGCATGTCCAAGCAGGACTGGATTGACCTCAAGGCCGAGGGTGACGCCCTGCTGGCGGCGCTGGCGCAGGCCAAACGGGACGGGGTCACACCGGGGTCACCGGTGGCCGACGAGCTCGCGGCACGGCACCGGGCCTCGATCGAGCGGTTCTACGAGTGCGGTGGCGAGATGCACCGTGGGCTCGTGCAGATGTATGTCGCTGATGAGCGATTCGCGGCGTACTACGACGACGTCGAGCCGGGGTTGGCCCAGTTCGTCCACGACGTGGTGATCGCTAGCATCTTGAGGTGACCATCGAGCCCCGCCCCACTGCCGACCTCGTCGACGACATCTACCCCGACGTCCGCAGCTGCGATCTGCAACTGCAGAACTACGGCGGGACGACGATGTTCGCCGGCCCCATCACCACCGTGCGCTGCTTCCAGGACAACGCGCTGCTGAAGTCGATTCTCTCGACGCCGGGCGCCGGCGGCGTGCTGGTGGTCGACGGTGACGGCTCGCTGCACACGGCGCTGGTCGGCGACATCATCGCGGGGCTGGCAGCCGATAACGGGTGGGCGGGTGTGATCGTGAACGGGGCGGTGCGAGACGCCTCAACGCTGCGCACCATCGCGGTCGGGATCAAGGCGCTGGGCACCAACCCCCGCAAGGGCACCAAGACCGGCGAAGGTGACCGCGATGTCGCGGTCACCTTCGGCGGTGTCACGTTCTCGCCGGGCGAGATCGCCTACTGCGATGAGGACGGAATCGTCGTTCTAGCTCAGAGCTAAACCGTCACCGGTGCACGGTGTTTGGTGAAGAGCAGCGCCTCGTCGTCGACCTTGCCCTGACGGATCATCCTGATGTCGAGGAAGTAGTTCTGCTTGAGTTTCCACGGCGTCTTCGAGCCGGCCTTGGGTAGCTCGTCGAGCGCGCGCAGCACGTAACCGGGGGTGAAGTCCATCAGCGGACGCTCATCGACCGAGTCACCCGGATGCTGTGGCACCACGGTGTCAAAACCGTTGTCGTCCATGTAGTTCAGCACGCGGCAGACGAACTCCGAAACCAGGTCGGCCTTCAACGTCCAGGAGGCGTTGGTGTAGCCGATGGTGAACGCCATGTTCGGCATGCTCGAGAGCATCATGCCCTTGTAGGACATCGTGGTGGTCAGGTCGACGGGCTCACCGTTGCGACGGATCTCGGCGCCACCGAACAGCCGCAGGTTGAGACCCGTTGCGGTGATGATGATGTCGGCCTCGATCACCTCGCCGGAGGTCAGTTTGATACCGGTCTCGGTGAAGTGGTCGATGGTGTCGGTCACGATGTCGGCGTGACCCTTGCGGATGGTCTTGAAGAGATCGCCGTTGGGGGCGAGGCACAGGCGCTCGTCCCACGGGTTGTAGCGCGGGCCGAAGTGCTTCTCGACGTCGTAACCCGCGGGCAGGCGGCGCTGCGCCATGCTGAGCAGGATCTTGCGCATCTGCTTGGGGAACTTGCGGGCGAACTGGTACCGCGCGGTGCTGATGGCAATGGCCTGCCACCGGTTGACCACGTGGGCGGCCTTCTCCGGCAGGAGCTTGTTGGCCCGCTCCGCGATGGGATCGACCTCGGGCAGCGAACCGATGTAGGTCGGTGACCGCTGCAGCATCGTGACGTGGCCGGCCCCGCTGTTGACCAGCGCCGGGATCAGCGTCACCGCGGTGGCACCGCTGCCGATGACGACGATCTTCTTGCCCTGGTAGTCGAGGTCCTCGGGCCAGTGCTGGGGGTGCACGATGGTGCCCTTGAAGTCCTCAGCGCCGGGGAACGTCGGCGAGTAGCCCTGGTCGTAGTTGTAGTAGCCCGTGGTCGCGAACAGGAACGACGTGGTCATGACGACCTCTTCGCCGTCGTGGTCGACAGTGACCGTCCACTTGTTGTCGGCGTCGGACCACTCCGCGGCCACCACCTTGTGGCGGAAGCGGATGTTCTTGTCGATGCCGTTCTCCGCCGCTGCCTCCTTGACGTAGTTCAGGATCGACGGCCCGTCGGCGATGGCCCTGGCCGAGGTCCACGGCTTGAACCGGAAGCCGAGTGTGAACATGTCGGAGTCCGAGCGGATGCCCGGGTACTTGAAGAGGTCCCAGGTTCCGCCGAGACCTTCGCGGCTCTCCAGGATCGCGTAGGACTTCGATGGGCTCCGGTCCTGCAGGTGCCATGCAGCGCTGATGCCGGAGATGCCGGCGCCGACGATTAGAACGTCGAGATGTTCGGTCATGGCGCCAATTTATCAACACCGTGTCGAATAGGTCAACGGTGTGTTGAGAAATTCGACATCGAGTAAGGTGTGGCCCGTGTCCACCACCAGCCCAGCCCGCGCGGGACGCGGCCGACGTTCGGCCCGCCCGTCCGGCGACGACCGCGAGGCCGCCATCCTCGCGACCGCCGAACAGCTGCTCGAGGAGCGCAACTTCGGCGATATCTCCGTCGATGACCTGGCCAGGGGCGCCGGCCTGTCCCGCCCGACGTTCTACTTCTACTTCCCATCGAAGGAAGCCGTACTGCTGGCATTGATGGACCGCGTCGTGGCGGAGGCGGACCGTAAGGCCGACGAAGCCCTCGGCGGCCGTGACGACGCCCGCGTCGACCCCGCCGGGGTGTGGCGGAGTATCAACGCGCTATTCGACACGTTCGGCGCGCACCGCGCGGTCACGCTGGCCGGAGCCTCGGCCCGCGGAAATGTGCCCGCGCTGCAGAGCATGTGGTCGACCTTCATGGAGAAGTGGATCGACTACACGACGGCCTCGATCCAGACCGAGCGCGACCGAGGGGCGGCACCGATCACCATCCCCGCTCGCGATCTGGCCATATCGCTGAACCTCATGAACGAGCGGACGATGTTCGCGGCGTTCGCCGACGAGCCCTCGGCCATCCCCGCCGACCGAATGGTCGACACGCTCGCGCACATCTGGGTGAGCAGTATCTACGGCGACCGGGCCTGACTCACCCGATCATTCGAACACATGTGCGAACATGGGTAGGTGTCGGATCAGCCTACTACCTCTTCTGGTCGGCCGCGTGCCTCGGCCTCGCGGTCATCGGCTCCGCCTCGGGGCTCCGCGTCGATCCTGCACGCTGATCTCGACTCGTTCTACGCATCGGTCGAGCAGCGCGATGATCCGACCCTGCGCAACCGGCCTGTCATCGTCGGCGGAGGTGTGGTGCTGGCGGCCAGCTACGAGGCCAAGGCCTACGGCGTGCGCACCGCGATGGGCGGGCGCGAGGCGAGGTGGCTGTGCCCGCACGCGATAGTGGTGCCACCGCGGATGGCGGCCTACTCGCAGGCCAGCAGGGCGGTGTTCGAGGTCTTCCACGACACGACTCCCCTGGTCGAGCCGCTGTCGGTCGATGAGGCGTTTCTCGACGTGAGCGGGCTGGCCCGGGTATCGGGCACACCGGTACAGATCGGCGCGCAGCTGCGGTCGGCGGTGCGCGAGCGGGTCGGCCTGCCCATCACGGTGGGCATCGCACGTACCAAGTTCCTGGCCAAGGTAGCCAGTCAGGAGGCCAAGCCCGACGGGTTGCTCCTGGTTCCACCCGATCGCGAGTTGGCGTTCCTGCATCCCCTGCCCGTGCGCCGACTGTGGGGCGTCGGGGCCAAGACGGCGGACAAACTGCGCATCCACGGTGTGCACACCGTGGCCGATGTGGCCGAGTTGAGCGAGACGACACTGGGCTCGATTGTCGGCGGCGCCATGGGCAGGCAGCTGTTCGCGCTGGCGCACAACGTGGACCGAAGACGCGTGGTCACGGGCGTGCGACGCCGCTCGGTCGGCGCGCAGCGGGCACTGGGTCGCGCCGGAAACTCGATGTCCGACGCCGAGGTCGACGCCGTGGTGGTCAACCTGATCGACCGCATCACGCGTCGAATGCGCACGTCCGGGCGGACCGGCCGGACCGTGGTGCTTCGCCTGCGGTTCAACGACTTCAGCCGCGTCACGCGGTCGCACACGCTGCCGCGAGCGACCGCCTCGACCGACGTCATACTCGCCGCGGCGCGCGGACTTGTCGCGGCAGCGCGACCCCTGACCGCCGAACGCGGTTTGACGCTGGTCGGTTTCGCGGTGTCCAACATCGATCGGGACGGCGCGCAGCAATTGGAGTTGCCGTTCGACGCGGCGGTGGACCCGGTGGCACTGGACTCGGCGGTCGACGAGGTCAGACAGCGCTTCGGAAACGGTTCGGTGATGCGGGGCGTGCTGCTGGGTCGTGATCCCGGGGTCGAGATGCCGATGCTCCCCGAGTAATTGGGTCCCCTCGTCGAACGTGCGCTACGGCTGGCCCGAGACCTTGCGCAGGACGCGGTCGCGCACCGCAATCGGCAGGTTAGTCATCAGGGCCGCCTGCGCTCGCGGGCCCGCGCCGACCACGTAGCGGGGTCGAGGTCGGCGTGCGGTCAGTGCCCGTTCGACCACCAACGCGACCTTCTCCGGCGCGACGGCCATACGCCGGGCCATCGGGATGAGCTTCTTCATGCCGACGACATGCCTGGCGTACAGCGAGCGCTCATCGGGACTCAGCGCCGACTCCATCTCCTCGACCATGGTGTCGGCGGTACGCCACATGTCGGTGTCGGTCTGGGCGGGCTCGACCACAGACACCGGGATGTGCCACGGACGCAATTCCATGCGCAGCGCCTCGGCGGCCGCCTCGAGGGCGAACTTCGAGGCACAGTAGGCGCCGAGCATCGGCATGACCAGCTGGCCGTTCACGCTGGATATGAAGACGATGCGACCGTGCGACTCCCGCAGTCTCGGCAGCACGGCGCGGGTCACGGCCAGCGCGCCGATGACGTTGACCTCCAACTGATTCCGCCAACTCTCACTGGTCACGGTCTCAATCGGACCGGTCACCGCGATACCAGCGTTGTTGACTATGCCGTCGAGCCGGGCGGGCAGCTCGGACTCCAGCCGGGCCAGGTG
This sequence comes from Mycobacterium sp. IDUB_39, assembly GCF_055419205.1. Lineage (NCBI taxonomy): Bacteria > Bacillati > Actinomycetota > Actinomycetes > Mycobacteriales > Mycobacteriaceae > Mycobacterium > Mycobacterium sp. IDUB_39. Next base: position 204,918 of record NZ_JBVAXF010000005.1, on the reverse strand, counting down.
CCCGGCGTCGGTGACGTCGAGGATGAGAGGCGTGATCCGATTCGGGTTGGCCGCCGCGACCGAGGCCGCATCAGTCTCGCTGCGGACGCCTGCGATGACGTCCCAGCCACGCTCGGCGAGATGCTCGGTGATCGACCGGCCGATGCCACGGGCAGCGCCGGTCACGAGGACTGAGGGCATGGTGGCCACGCTAATCGTCTGCGGCCGCGAGCGGGGCCGGTCCGAACCGAAACAGGGCAGCACTCGCCGCGACCGCCAGCGCAGCCAGCGCGATGATCGGCGCCACCGTGAACCGGGTGAGCGTCGCGCCAAGGGCCGCTCCACCCAGCATGGTGGCCACCACCCCGTAGCGCAGCCCCTCGCGATGGCCTGTCCCCCCGGCCAGGCGGCTGTCGAAGCCGATGCCGACGATTGTCGCCGTGAGCACCGTCGTGCTGAGTTCCTGAATGCCGAACTGCCGCGCCGTTGCGCTCTGGATTCCGAACGTCACCGCCAGGCCGGCGATCAGCAGCATGCGTCCACGGCCCTGGTAGTGCAGCACGCCGGCGCCGGCGAGCGCTGCCAGGGTCAGCAGCAGCACCACCTCGATGCTCAGTGCGACCACCAGCCAGCGCCTCACCTGCGCGTCGAGGTGGCGGGCCAGCCTGCCGCCGAGCACCGTGCCCACCATGAAGCTGGCGAAGGCGACGACGGCGGCCGCCATGTCGACACCCGAGTGCGGTACGAACCAGAACCCCAGGAAGATCACGTTGCCGGTCATGTTCGCCACGAACACATGGCCGAGCACCAGCACGCTGACCGCATCGACCAGACCCGTGGCGAACGTCAGCAGCAGCAGCGCTGTGACCGTGGTCCGGTGCGTCACAGGTGATTCGGTGGCCATGACCCGCCTCCGCCCTAGAGTCTCGGCGTCAGATCCAACGAGGTGACGGCGGTCATCTGGGTGATCAGCCACTCGGCGTCACGCCGCTCCATCGTCAATCGGTAGGACAGGTAGCGCAGCGAGGGAATGCCCTTGGTCACCGGGCTGGTCGCCACCGAGTTGGTGTACACCAGCGCGGTCGCCTCGGTCGGGCTCAGCGACTCGACTGCCGCGCCCAGCACCTGCGTGCTGTTGGTGACCTGGGCCTGCTTGTTGGGTTCGACGATCGCGTCGATGTAGCGCCGGTAGTCCGCCGCGAAGTCGCCACCCAGGAACTTCGCCGACCGGTCGGGCAGTGTGTCCATATCGTCGGGGGTGTAGGTCCACAACGTGGTGATCGCGTTGGCCGCGGTCTCGGCGATCTCGAACTTGGTGTGCACCTCGGCGCGGTCCGCCAGATAGGGCTGCAGTGTCGCACCGGCGAATGCGGCCGCACCGACGAACAACACCCCGGCCGCGATGGCCGCCACCTTGAGCCTGCGGCCCGCAGTGCGGTGTGGCACGAGGACGGGTTCGGCTTCCGGCTCCGGATCAGACTCCGGCTCCGGCTCCGGGCCTTGCTCCGACTCCGGGACTTGCTCCTGTTCCCGCTCTTGGTCCTGCTCTGAATCTTCCTGCCCGACAGCCGGTTCGGCCTCGGTCAGCTCCACCTCGGTGCCGGTGTCACCGTCGGAGTCGTGCGGCTCATGTCGTGGCAGGCGATGCCGACGGGAAGTCTTACCCTGCGGGACGCCGCCGGTGGTCAGATCACCTGAATCAGCTGGCTGATCCTCCACTGTTGTCCCTCCTTGACTGTCGTTACCACCCAACGGCTTCCACTCTCAACCGTCGACTTTCCATCCGGGGCTGCGGCACCAATCTTCACCGCGACCAACACGTCGGCGCTGCCGTTGTCGTTCCACCGCTGCACTCCCGCATCAAGCACAGTGCCGGTGGTGGGTTCGGCGCGCGCCACCTGAACGAGGATCTCGTTCATCTTGCCCTTGAACTGCGTCGCGAAGTCTCCGGTGCCCTGCGCCAGGATCCGGTCGGCGTAGTCGTTGGCGTGGAAGGGATCCAGTGTCGTGTAGGCGGTCATGAAGCCACGCACGTAGTCCAGTGCAGCGGCATCCCTGGCCTGGGTGCGTTCCTGGCTCACGTGCCCCGCCACCATGAACACGCTGGCCGCGATCGCCAGCACCGCGATGAGTCCGGTGAGCATCGCCGTGACTGGAAGTCCCCAGCGCATCGGGCGTTTGGGCTCGAGGGTGAAGTCGAAGTAGTCCCGCTCGCCCGTCTCGATCCTGCGGCGGGGGCTCATCCCGTAGCTCCCGCGGCCGTGTTCATCGCGGGCTTCTTCAGCACCGTGAGGCTCGCGACGTGCCAGCGGTCGCCCGCGACCCTGTCGAAGTCCACCCGCACCGTGGCCGTGATGAACTTCAGGTCGTTGGCGTTGTCGCCGCGCTGGCCCTGCAGCGCCAGCAGCATCGAGGCCTTGGTCGCGGTGTTGTTCAGGACCGCGCTGCTCACCGCCCAGTACTCATTGCTGACCACGCCGCCCTTCTCCACCGCCTCCTGCTGGGAGATCAGCTGCGGCCGGTAGGCGTCGGTGGCCAGGGACTGCGCGTTGGCGAAGTCGTCCTTCACCGTCGTCGCCCCGTAGCTGAGCATCTTCTCGACGATGCGGGGTCCCTGCTCGGCGATCTGGGTCCGCGCCTGCTCGACGGCCCGGTCGTGGCTGTAGATCTGTTGATACGCCAGTCCGCTGCCCGCCGCGCAGATCACCGCGGTGACCACGAACACCGTCCCCGCGCGTCGTCGCACGTCGCTGCCGGGCGGGTCGACGACGCGGACCTCGGTACGCAGCAGCAGATCGGCGAAGGTCCGGTGCCGGCTGTCCCACAGCGGCCACAGCCAACCCAGGAGAACCGCCGCGGTGTCGAGCAAGTGCGCCAGATCGCGCAGCAGTAGCCGCAGTGCACTGGCGGCCGTGCCCGTGTCCGTCACGGCGCGGATTCCGAGAAGTGCGCGCCCGAGGGTCCACCCCGTCACTGCAGGCACGACGGTGCGGTTCAGCACCGTGGCCAGCAGCGCCAGGGCTGCCGTCGTGACGAATACCCACCTCAACAGGCTCCACTGATCGGTCATATAGGCGAGCAGGGCCATCGTCACGATCACCGCGGCGCCCGGCGTGACGTCGATCAGCAATGCTGCGGCCCGCGCCTGCCAGGACGCATAGCGGATCGCCTCCTGGTCGGTCGCCGGGGAGCCGACGGTCTCGGGCAGCACCGCTGTCACGACGTGACCTGGTCCAGTTTGGCGACCTTGTAGGTGCCGTCAACCGGGGCCATGTTGACCCGCAGCCGGTAGCCCTGCTCCTGGTTGGCCGCCTCGGTGTTGGTCACCTTGGTTCGCAGCGCCACCAGGACGTCGACCGATCCGTCGTCGTGGTGACGTTCGACGGCAGCCCGCATGTCGGACACCTGCACCTGCACGTTGGCGGCCTGATAGGCCTCCACCAGGATGCTGCTGAACAGGTTGGCCTGGACCGCGAAGTCACCCGTCCCGCATTCGATGATCCTCGACTGGCTGGCCGTCATCGCCGCGGTGTCGGGTGCCTGGGTGGCCGCGACGCACTCCTTGGCGCGCTCCACGGCCAGGATGTCGGCCCGTGCGATCGCCTGACTCTCGTCGTGGCCGCGCAACGCGAGGTAGCCACCGACGCCGACGCCAGCGGCAAGCAGGACAAGCCCCGCGGTGATTCCGGCGAACCAACCGCGGCCGAGTCGCTCCTGCCGACGCGCATCAACGACCTCCGCGGCGTGCTCCTCGGAATCGTCGTGTGCTTCTGACGGCGTAGCGGTGTCCGTCGTCTCGGTGTCGGCTTCGGCCTCGATGTCGGCGTCAGGCTCGTCGTTGTTGCCGGTGGGGTTCAGCTGGCTGGTGCCAGCATCTCCTTCCATCCGTTATCTCCTGGGTTGCTCGAGTTGGTGACGGAGTATGTGACCCCGTCAGGGCCCATGACTTCACCGCTCGATGGGCTGTAGATCGCGCTAGGTCCCGATGCCGGAGTGTAGACACACGGATTGGGCTGCTGGCCACTGCAGCTGACGGTGCCCTGGCCAGGGGCGGTGAGCGGGTCGCTCATCGGTGACGGTGGCTTCGGCGGCAACTGATCGGCGGGCAACGGGTTCATACCGTTGTTGATCGACGGTGCCGGTATCACGTAGCCGGGTTTCACCGGCTGGTCACATCGGGCACCGGCGGCCGGGCAGGTGAGGATCTGGTTCGGGTCGCCATACCAGGGGTTGGTGCCCAGTGGCTCATAGGGCTTGTCGCTGCGGCACTCCTCCGGGGAGGCGGCCCGCTTGCCAGGCACGTCGGCGCACGGATAGTTACGCGCACCACGAACGACGTTGGCCTGGAAGTCCTTCGGGATCTTGCAGTACAGGCCGTCCGGCAGCGGTTTCGTCGTGGTGTCGGCAGGCGATCGCCACTCCGAGGCCGGGAGGAACCCGGTGAGACACGGCGGGGGCTGGTTGATGGACAGACCGAAGTGCAGCAGTCCCTCGCCGTCGAAGATCGTGGCCGCCTGCGCAATCGTGGCGCCCTGGGGCAGGATCACCAGCGCCTGTTCGAGGCCCTTGTTGTAGCGCTTGAGCAGGTCGGCGACGATCGCGATATTCGCCAGCGTCTGCGGCAGCGCCTCCCGCACGTCACCGAACACCGCGTTGAGCTGGTCAGCCGTCGGCGCGGCCTGTTGGATACCGCTGCGCAGTGCCTGATCCTGCTCGGCGGTCTGGCTGGTGATCGTGTTGAGGTTCGCGGCCCACTGCGATATCGCGTCACCCGAGTCGACCTGGCTGTTCAGGATCGGCGTCGAGTTCTCGATGATGTCGTTGACAGGCCCTAGGTTGTCCTTGAAGTCGCTCGCGATCGCCGTCGTCGAGTCCACCAGGCGCTGCAGAGCGGGCCCAAGCCCACCCACCGCCTCAGACGTCTCCGTCAGCAGTGCATCGATCTTCTCCTTGGGCAGCACCGCCAGCCCCTTGTTCGCGGCGTCCAGCGCGGGACCCACCTCGCTGGGCACCGAGCTCTTGGTGATGGTGTCGCCGTCGGACAGGTACTTACCCGTGGTGCTGTCGGACGACACGATGTCGAGGTACTGCTCACCGATCGCGGACACCGAGTGCACGTTCGCGACGGAGTCGGCCGGGATCTTGATATCGCTGTCGATCCGCATCGTCGCCCGCGCACCGCGCTCGGTGGGCTCGACACTGGTGACCTTGCCGATCTGCGTACCTCGGTAGGTGACGTTGGCCGTCGCATACAGACCGCCCGAACGCGGCAGCTCGGCACTCAGGTTGTACTGCCCGACACCCACGACGCTGGGCAGCCTCAGGTAGTAGATGCCGAGTACGAGCAGCGCGACGATCGTGAGGATCGTGAACAGCAGCAGCTGGATCCTGATGAAGCGGGTCAGCATCGCTCACTCACCTCTCTCGACCAGCGGGCCACCGGGCGCGTTGTGCGGGTTCGGTGTGAAGCGCACGTCCGGAATCATCGTGTTCGGATCTCGTCCCCAGGCCTGCTCGAGTGCCCGCAGCATGCCCGATACGCCGGTGCCCGAGAGGAACCCGTTGTCGACGGCGGACAGCGTCAGGTCCACGTTGAGCGACACGTTGATGTAGTCGCCGCGGATGGCCTTCGGCACGTTCTCGATGCTGAACGGCGCGGTGCCGATCATTTTCAGCGCACCGAGCAGGTACGGCGATGCCTTACCGAGCTGGGTGAGCGGTCGCTGCAGGTTCTGCAGGTTCTTCTGGATGTCCGGGTTCGCCTGCGACAAAGCGTCGTCGGTGGCGTTGCTGATCCGACCGAGCGCGGTCACCGCGTCGGCGAACAGATCCCGCGTCTCGGCGAAGTGCTTGATGAGCGGCGGGAACTCGGTCAGCACGCGGTCCAGGGTGTCGTTGCGCTGCGCCACGATGGCCAGCAGCCGGTTCGTCGAGTCGATGGCGCGGGTGATGTCCTGGCGCTGATCGTTCAGCTCGGCGGTGAACGTGTCGAGCCGGTTCAGGAACTCGCGGATCTGGTCACCGCGGCCCGTGAGGATATTGCTGATCTCGGTCTGAATGACTTCCAGGTTCGGGATGCCGCCACCGGTCAGGATGGTGCCGATGCTGGCCAGCGTCCGTTCCGTGGTCGGGAATGACGATGAGTTCTGCAGCGGGATGGTGTCACCGCTCTTGAGCGGCTGACCCGACGGATCCCTCGGCGGGTCGAGTTGCACGTGCTGGCTGCCAAGGAGGCTGGTCTGCCCGATCGCCGCCATGGTGTTCGACGGCAGGTTCAGACCCGGCTGGACGTCCAGCGTGAGGGTGGCCACCCAGTTCTTCAGCTCGATGGCACGCACGGTGCCGACGAAGACATCGGCCACCCGGACCCTGCTGTTGACGTTGAGCGCCAACGTATCCGGCATCTGGACGTAGAGCGTCATCTTGTCCGCGCCGGTACCGGGTCCACCCGGCAGCGGCACGTTGGCGATGCCCTGCCAGCCACACGAGGTCAACACCACGGCGGCGGCCGACAACGTCGTGACGCGCTTGACGATCCGTCCCAGCGTCACCGACCCCACTGCCTTCCTCATCCTCATCAGCCCGCTCCTGCTTCAGCGGGCAGCGGTGGCCCGGCCGGTGCCGGTGCCGCTACCGGTGCCGGTCCGGCCGCCGGTGTGATGGCTCCCAGCGGATCGCCCGCGAGGACGCCCGGTGCGGGTAACGGCGGCGGTCCCGGCTGCGGGTACCACGGCGGTGGCAACGGGTTGTTCTCCGTGTAGGCGTTCGGCGGCCCAGGCAGCTTGCCGTTGGGCTGCACCCCGAATGCCGGCGGCGCGGCGGGGATCGGCACGTCGGGTCCACCCAGCAGTGCCGAAAGCGATTCCGGCGTCAGCATGTTCGCGGTGAACGGCTGCACGTCGACACCCTGCATGCCCGGCGCGACCACCCAGCCCGGCTCGTGATTGCCGTGCGAGAACAGGGTGTCGCGGCTGAAGATGCCCGGCACCGTCGTGTCCTTGTAGCCCGGCGGCGGCTGCAGCCGCGGCTCGGAGTACGCGATCTGCTTGGGCAGCGTCATCGCCGTGCTGACCTGGTTGAGGCCGAACGGCGGATGGTTGAACTTGGTCGCGTCGAGGATCGGCGCCAGGTACTCGGCACACAGTTCCGCCGACTCCTGGTACCCCAGCCGGCTACCGGCCTGGATCGAGCTGCAGAGGAACTGCATGGGATTGGCCCAGTTGTTGATCACCGGCAGACCCACGATGCCGCCCGCGTTCGGCGAGCTGATGTTGACGATGTTCGCCGCCAGGTTGGGGTACACGTGTAGGCCGGTCTCGAGACCCTTGAGGGGCTCGGGCTGCAGGATCGCGTTGGTGACCTCGGCGAGGTTGTTGACGTCCTTGGTCAGCACGGACGAGTTCTCGTCGAGGAAGCCGCGCGTCGTGGTCAGCAGCTGGTTGAGATCGTTGAGTGCTGTGGCGACCTCGCGGTCGGTGTTGGTGAAGGCGTTGGTGAACGTCGCCAGGTCGTTGTTCAGTGCGACGAACTGCTGATCGCTCTTGTGCAGCGCGTTGACGAACAGCGCGAGGCTCTTCACCACGCCGAAGAAGTCGCCGCGGCCCGTGTTCAGCGTCGTCAACGCCTCGGACAGGCTGTTCAGCGTCTTGTTGATCTCCTGGCCCTTGCCCTGCAGGCCGTCGGAGAACGACTCGATCACCTCACCGAACGGCCCCTTGGGCTGCTCCGGAGTCGGCCCGAGGTCGACCAGGATGCGGTTCAGCGAGTCACGCAGTTCGTCGTACTCGACCGGCACCTGGGTGCGGTCCATCGGGATGACCGCGCCGTCCTCCATGACGGGGCCGCCGGTGTAGGGCGGGGCCAGCTGGATCGTCCGAGACGCCACCAGGCTCGGGTTCAGTATCGACGCCGTCGCGTTGGCGGGCACCTTGTACTTCGAGGCGTAGTGGAACGTCACCTTCATCTTGTCGCCGGCGGGCTCGATCTTGTCGATCTGCCCCACTCGCACGCCCATGATCTGGACCTTGTCACCGGGGTACAGCGCCAGCGTCTGCGGGAACTCGGCGACCACGGTGTTGGTGGTCAGCTTCCTGTACAGATTCCAGCCCACGAAGGCGATGACGAGCGCGAGGACCACCGCGATGACCCCGACGATGACTGTGCCCTTTGTCAGCGCAGGCAACTTCATGTTGCGGACGTTGAAGATCGTTGACATCAGCTATCCCCCTATCCCTGGGATCCGGGCGGGAGGAAAGGCGGGTTGCCGGGCAGCGGCGCACCACCGCCGCCGACCTGCGGTCCCGGGCCGGGAGGCGGCGGGGGACCGACGAGTGCGGGCGGCAGCGGCGACGTGCCGTCACCCTGCAGCGATCCGGGGGCGATGTATGGATCGGACGGGCCGGGCGTGACCGGAACCGTCCGGGCTCCGGGCGGACCTGGCGCGAACGGAGCCGCCGGGATGCCGTGGACCGGCGGTGCGTACTCGCCGGGGAACGCCGAACTCGGCACGCCGGGTGCCGGTGGCGGTGCATCCGGATTGGGCGGTGCACCAAGAACATTCGGCGGTCCGTAGGTGTTGGCGCCATACGGGTTGGGACCGAACGGCCCGTCGGTGGCCTGTGCACACGGCATCGGGTTCTGCGGGGTCGGGAAGTTCCCGGCCGCAGGCGCGTAGGAACACGGCGAGCCCGCGATGACGGCCGGGCCGGGATTCTCGGGCGTGCCCTCCAGCGGCATCGGGGCCTGCGGCGGTGCACCGTTGGGGAAGCGCTGGCCGTTGGGGTCCGGGTACCGGAACTCGGGCAGGCCCGCGTTGCGCCAGAACTCGTTGGGATCGATGCCGCGCTTCTTGAACGCTGCGTCGACCCACGGCTGAATGATCTGGAATGGCAACAGGTTGACCAACATGACCTTGAAGTAGGGACCCGACGCGATGGCCTCGGCGAGCGCTCCGGTGAACTTGCTCAGCGTCGTCAGGACGTCGACCAGGTCGTACTTCCGCTGCACCAGGACATCGCTGATCGTGTTCAGCTGTGTCAGCACCTTGTTGAGGTTGGGGTTGTCGTCGATGAAGCCCTTCACCTGAGCCGAGAAGTTGCCGACGCGCTCGAGCAGCTGGCTTACCGCGTACTGACGCTCGTTGACCGCCGCCAGCAGGAACTGCGCATTGACGAGGAGATCGTTGATCTGCTCGCTGCGGTTGCCGAGCACGCCGGCGATCTTGTTGGCGTTGGCGAGCAGCGACTTGATGTCCTCGTCGCGCTTGCCGATCGTGTCCGAGAACCGGGCGACACCGTCGAGCGCCGCGCTCAGCTGCGGGGAGGTCTGATCGATGGTCTCGGACAGCACGTTGAGCGACCGCTTCACGGTCTCGGTGTCCCAGCCCGACGCCGCCTTGGTGACGTCGAAGAAGGCGTCGTAGATCTGATAGGGCGTGGTGGTCTGGCCGAGCGGGAGAATTCCGTTGGCGGCCAACACCGTCGAGCCCTTCGGCGTGATCTCCAGGTTCTTGCGACCGAGGATCGTGTCGGTGCGGATCGCGGCGTGGCTGTCGGTGCCGACCCGCGTGCCGTCGAGCGAGTAGCCGATGACGACCTTGTCGCCCTCGATCTCCATGCTGCGGACCGAACCAACGTCGACACCCGCGATGCGGACCTTGTCGCCCGGGTTCAGGCCGCCGGTGTCGGAGAACTGGGCGTAGTACGTCGGCGTCGCGAAGATCATCGGCACGCTGGCGAAGCTCTGACCGACACCGATGATGAGCGCCAGGATGATGATGCCCATCAACCCGTTGCGGATGCGATTGTCGCCTTCGATGCTTCTCATTGGGGCGTGCACCTACCGGTCGGCTGCGACGTGATCTTGACGGTGCGGACGGGTCCGCCGGGCTGAAGTCCGTTGAGCTTCAACGAGATGTCACATGCGTAGAAGTTGAAGAAGTCGCCGTAGATGCCGCCCGCGCGTCCAATGATCTTCAGCGCGTTGGGGATCTGAATCAGTGTGTCGTTGAGCTGCTGCTTCTGATCCACCAGCGGCTGCTGAATGATCTCGAGGCTCGTGACGGTCTTCTGGAGCAGCGGCCGGTTGTCGCCGAGCAGGTCAGCCACCGAGCCCGCCGCATCGCTGATGTCGGCCACCGATGTCGCGATCGGATCGGCGCGGTTCTTCAAGCCGGTGATCAGCTTCTCGAAGTTCTGCACCGTGTCGTCGAACTGCTGCTGATGCTTCACCGTGGTGTCGAGCACGGTGTTGAGGTTCTTCACCACCTCGCCGATGGCCTGGTCCCGGTCGGCCAGCGCCGACGTCAGCGATGCCGTCTGGTTCAGGATGTCGTTGATGGTGCCGCCCTGGCCCTGGAAAATCGTGATGATCGACTGGGCGATGTTGTTGACCTTGTCGGGATCCAGCGCCCGGAACAACGGCCGGAACCCGCCGATCAGCGCGTCGAGATCGAGCGCCGGTTCGGTCTGCGTGTCGGGGATGGTGCCACCGGCGGGCAGCCGCTGCTCGTCGTCACCACGCTTGAGTTCCAGGTAGCGATCACCGATGAGATTCAGGTAGCGAATGGAGGCGCTGGTCCCCTTGAAGAGCTCCAGCGAGCGGTCCACGTTGAAGTCGATGCGCACCCTGTCGCCGCCCTCGAGGAGTTCGACCTTGTCGACCTTGCCGACCTCCACGCCCGACGCGCGGACGAACTGCCCGGCACGAAGACCGCTGGCGTTCTTGAAGATCGCCGAATAGCCGGTCGTGCGGTCGAACCGCATCTGTCCGAACACCACGATGATGATCGCGGTGAACATCAACAGCACCAACGACATGGCGCCGAGCTTGATAGCTGTTCCGGTGATTCTCATGGGTTGATCGTGTTCTCCCCGATCTGGCGTCCCCAGACGTATTCGATGGCGATGGGCTGACCCAGTTCGATGTGGTTGTAGGGCGCGATGCTGGCGCCGGTGTCCATCACCAGGTACGGCTGCGGCCACAGGTCACGGGTCACGGGCTGCCAGCAGCCGGGCCTGCCCTCGGGGCCACCCTTGGCGTTCACGCGCGGCAGGTTGTCCGGGTAGACGTAGGGGTTGGCGGCACCGAGAACCTCGGAGTGGGTGTTGAGCGAGTAGCCGTTGCCACCGAGCGACGAGGCGACCTTCGGCTCGACGTCGTGGAAGTTGCGGATTGTGCAGAACAGCATCGGGCTGTACTCGTCGAGCAGGGCACCGGTGGGCACCAGGTCAGCGGCACCGCGCACCAGGTACGGGCCGCCCTTCTCGAAGATCTCGCCACCGGTGTTGCCGAATCCGACCGAGGCCATCAACGCCTGATCGACGTTGTCCTGCTGCTCATTCAGCGTGCGGGCTGTCGTCACGGCGTTCTCGAGACCGTCGAACAGATCGGGTGCGTTGTCGGCGTAGACCTCGGCCAGGTCAGCCAGCGCCCGGTTGTCCTCGCGGATGCGGGGCATCTGAGGGTTGATGTCGGCCAGAATCGTGTTGGCGTTCACCAGGGACTCACCGAACCCGTTGCCCAGGCCGTCGAGCGCCTGCGCCGTGGCGCTCAGCGTCTCGTTGAGCTTGATCGGGTCGACCTTCTGCGCCACCGACACCACGGTCTCGAACAGCGTGTTGAACTCGGTGGTCACCGATGACACGTCGATCGGGGTGGAGCTGCTGACCCGCTGCGGGCTGGGGTTCGCCGGCGTCGAGAACGCGATGTACTTGTTGCCGAACACCGTGCTGGCCTTGATCTCAGCGTCGACGTTGGACGGGATGAGGCCGACGAACTTGCGGTTGACGTCGAGCGTCACCTTCGCCCTGGGCTCACCGTTGATGTCGACGGCGTCGATCCCGGACACACGCCCGATCTCGACCCCGTTGTACGTCACCTTGGACCCGGGGTCCATCGACAGACCCGAGCGCGACGAGATCAACGTCAGCTTCTCGGGATTGTTGAAGTCGCCGCGGAACTGCATCCAGACGAGCGTGACGACGACGGCGAAGACCAGCAGGAGCACCAGGCCCGCGATCTTGTAGGGCGGCGTCCGAGGCGCATTGACCGGTGACTGCGTCTGATTGGGTGCGGTCATCGCGTCACACCGTCAGGTTGAAGTTTGCGTTGGTGCCATACAGCGCCAACGAGGCGAACAGGACGACGAGCACGATCGCGATGAGTGAGGCGCGCATCGAACGGCCCACGGCCTCACCGACACCCACCGGACCGCCGCTGGCGTAGAAGCCGTAGTAGCAGTGGTTGACCATCACGATCACCGAGATGATGATCGCCTGCACGAACGACCAGGCCACGTCGTCGGGCCGCAGGAACGTGCGGAAGTAGTGCTCGTAGGTGCCGGTGGACTGCCCGTAGAACAGCGTCGTGGTGACCTGCGCCGACAGGAACGACATGATGATCGCCATCGCGTAGAGCGGGATGATCACGACGAACCCGGCCATGATGCGCGTCGACACCAGGTAGGAGATGGACTTGATACCCATCACCTCGAGCGCGTCGATCTCCTCGCTGATCCGCATGGCGCCGAGTTCGGCTGTGGCGCCGGCGCCGACGGTGGCGGCCAACGCCTGTCCCGCGACGACGGGCGCGGCGATGCGGACGTTGACGAGTGCGGCGAAGAAGCCGGTGAACGCCTCGACACCGATGTTGCCCAGCGATGCGAAGCCCTGGATGGCGATCAGCGAGCCGCCTGAGAGCGTGACGAAGCCGACGATCGCGACGGTGCCACCGATGACGGCCATAGCGCCTGTGCCCATGCCGATCTCGGCGATCAGCCGCAACATCTCACGGCGGTAGTAACGCAGCGCGTGGCCGATGGAGCCGACGGCGGTGACGATGAACCACGCGATGTGCCCGATGCTGCCCAGCGCCCGGCCGGGCGCGCCGGCCAGGCGCTCACCCCGCGAGACGGCCCGCGGGAAGCGGGAGCGAACGACGGCAGAGGTCGACATGTCAGCGCCCCGTTCCGAATCGGACGCCGATGGTGGTCAGCACGACGTTGACCGCGAACAGCGCGATCACGCACAGCACCAGCGTCTCGTTGACAGCGGTCCCAACACCCTTGGCGCCACCGGAGACCGTCAGGCCGCGGTAGCAGCCGACCAGTCCGGCGATCAGCCCGAAGGTCATGGCCTTGACGACCGAGATGAGCACCTCGGGCAGGCCCGTCACCAGAGTCAGTGTCGAGACGTAGGCGCCGGCCGAGATGTTCTGAATGTAGACGCCGAACACGAAGCCGCCCACCAGGCCGATGGTGATGACGGCGCCGTTGAGAAGGAACGCGACGAACGTCGAGGCGACGACGCGCGGAACCACCAGACGGTGGATCGGGTCGATGCCCAGCACTTCCAGCGCGTCGATCTCCTCGCGGATCGTGCGGGCGCCGATATCGGCGCAGATGGCCGTGGAACCGGCACCTGCGACGACGAGCACCGTCACCAGTGGCCCGAGCTGGGTGACCGCACCGAGTGCCGCACCCGCTCCGGAGATGTCAGCGGCGCCGAACTCGGCGAGCAGGATGTTCAGCGTGAAGATGATGAGGACGGTGAGCGGGATGGCGACCGCGATCGTGGGCAGGAACGCCACCCGCATCAAGAACCAGCCCTGAAGGATGAACTCCCGCCACTGGAATGGCCGACGGAAGAGTGCCTTGGCCGTCAGTACGGTCATCTTGACGAAGCCGCCGACTGCCTGCAATCCAGGCCTGACCTGGTCTCTTACGTAGCCGACCAGGCCCGTTTGCTGCGCCGTCACAGGCAACCTCGCCGGGTGCAGCCGCCATCGCTGCGGCGGATCGGAGAAACCCGTCGCACTCGTCCTCCTAGCGTCGGCCCCGACTGTGTGATGTCCGTCTCCCTACTCGCGGGTAGTAAGGCGGACCACAGGACTGTACCCGATAATTGGCGGCCGTTGCACGCCATCCGCAGGATTGCGGGTTCGGCCGCTGGCAAACTCATCGACACTGGTCAGGACTCCGCGGGCGTTGCAGAACCCGTTGGAGCAGAGGTACTTTCGCCGGCGTCAACAGAGTCACCGCGACCGAAGCGCTCTCTCAGTTCCGTCTTGAGAACCTTGCCTGCGGGGTTTCGCGGGAGCGCATCGACGATCTCGAGCACCTTCGGGTGCTTGTACCTCGCGAGGCGCTCGGTGAGAAATTCGTCGAGATCGGCCAGCGTGAAGCCGGACGCCGGGGCAGCGCCGAGCGCGACGACCGCCAATGGCACCTCGCCCCACTTGGCGTGCGTCCGACCGATCACGGCGACCTCGACGATTGCGGGATGGGCCGCCAGGACGTTCTCCACCTCGGCGCAGTAGATGTTCTCCCCGCCGGAGATGATCATGTCCTTCTTGCGGTCGACGACCCAGATGTAGCCCTCGTCGTCCTGGCGGACGAGATCACCGGAGTGGAACCAGCCGCCGTGGAATGCCTCGGCCGTGGCCGTCGGGTTGTTCCAGTAGCCGGCCATCAGCGTGGGTGCGCGGTAGACGATCTCGCCGACCTGACCGACGGGTACGTCGTTCATCGCCTCGTCGACGATGCGGGCGGATACGGTCGGGATGACCTTGCCGACCGAGCCGAGTTTGCGAATCGCGTCCTCGCCCAACAACATACAGGTCACTGGCGACATCTCGGTCTGTCCGAACGCGGCGAGGATCTGGGTGCCGGGGAAGGTCTCCGCCATATCGCGAAGCAGGGTGTCCGATGCCGGGGCCGCGCCCCACGACAGCACCCGCAGTTTGAGCTGACGGGGGTTGGCGCGCTGCGCGGCACAGACCGCCTGCCACTGGGCGGGTACCAGGAAGATTCCGGTCACCTGCTCCTCGGACAGCACGCCGAGCAGCGCGTCGGGGTCGAACGCCCCCAGCGGGTAGAGCACCGTTGGCCGACCGAGGAGCAGGCCTGAGATCATGTTGCCGATGCCCGCGATGTGGAACAGCGGCACACCGATGAAGCCGACGTCGTGGTTCAGATCGGCACCACTGGTGAAGAGGAATGTCATGCCCTGGCCGGCGATATTGGTGTGCGTGAGCACGGCGCCCTTGGGCTGTCCGGTGGTGCCCGAGGTGTACATGATGAGCGCCGGCGAGTCATTGGGAACGTCGACGACCGGTGGCGGTGCGCCCCCCTCGGTCAACACGTCCTCGTAGCCGAGCACGTCGTCGTCGGTGGCACCGCCGGCGACGATCACCGTCGCGAGCGTGGCCTCGAGATCGCGCACGGCCGTCGCGACAGCCGCCAGCACCGGTTCGGTGATGACGACCGCGGCCTCGCAGTCAGTCACCAGGAAGGCGATCTCCGGTGGCGTCATGCGGAAGTTGACGGGTACCGCGATGGCGCCGATGAGGTTGGCGGCGAGGAACGTCTCGATGAACTCGGTGCGGTTGAGCATCAGGATCAGCACGCGGTCGCCGAACCCGACACCGCGCCTGCTCAGCGCACCCGCGAGCGCCGTGACGCGACGATCCAGATCACGCCAGGTGGTCGTGTGGCCGAGAAACCGCAACGCCGCGGCATCCGGCTGCATCAGCGCGTGCCGGGCGAGTTGGGTGTTCCAGTTCTGCCTGCGTGCCAGGTAGGGCTGCTCGGCGGGGTGGGCAGATGTGGCAGGCGAGGCGCTCAACTGTTGGTGCTCCCTGGATACCCGCGGCGCGGGTTGCGCCGCTTTGATATTTGATAAAACATGGTGTTGCCCCGGTCACACTATGGCCTCGGCGGCCCAGGGACAACCCCTCACCGGACGACTGACAGCAGCAATTGTCAACGGGGAAACGGAGCGGCGTGAAGGCCAGCAGATCGCGCCCCTCCTCGGGCCGGGTGGTCCGTCGCGAGCAGCTCTCCGACGAGGTCGCCGCGCATCTTCGCGCAGGCATCATGTCGGGCACCCTGCGGCCGGGAACGTTCATCAGACTCGACGAGACCGCGGCCGAACTCGGGGTCAGCATCACGCCGGTGCGCGAGGCGCTACGGACGCTGCGCGGCGAGGGCATGGTGGCGCTCGAACCCCACCGCGGGCACGTGGTGTCCCCGTTCACCCGCGGCGATATCGAGGATCTGTTCTGGCTGCAGGCCACCATCGCCACCCAACTGGTGCGCTCGGCGGCCGCTCGCATCACCGACGAGGAGATCGACGACCTCGAGCGGCTCGCCGCCGAGACTGCCGAGGCCATTGACGACGGCGACTCCGATGCAGTGGCGTCGGCGCACTTCGCCTTCCGCAGGGCGGTCAATCACGCCGCGGGCCGAACCAAGCTCGCCTGGTTCCTGCTGCACGCGACGCGCTACCTGCCGTCTCGCATCTACGCCGATGACGCGTCATGGGGCGCCGCCGCAGTGGCCAATCACCACGAGTTGATCGCGGCATTCCGCCGACGCGACGCCGACGAGGCCGTGCGGCTGACCCGCGATCAGTTCGATGACGGGGCGCGGCGTCTGACCGCCCGCCTCGACGAACTCGGGCTGTGGACCTGACCTAGCCGGATTGATTCCCCGACGCCAACTGCTCGGCCCGCGTCTTGAGATTTCCGGCCAGGTGATCGAGCGCGTCGTTGACGACCTTCTTCACCATCATCGCCGGCACCGGCATCGTGACCTCGACGTCGAGGTCGACCGTCAGCAGCGTCGTGGGTCCCATCTCGACGACGGCGAAGACCTGCTCCTGCTTGGAGAACAGATCTCCCTGCTGCATGACGGTCTGGATCTGGCTGGCACTCGGGTAGTAGACGGCCTGGATGTAGGTGCCGTCCATGCCCTGCACCGAGGTGTCCAGGCGCAACTGGCTCGGCCGACCGTCCTCGTAGCGGGCCAGAATCCAGCAGCCCTTGATCTCCTCGTTCCACTCCGGATAGGCCTCGAAATCCGCGACGATCCCCATGATCGCCTCAGCGGGGGCCGACACCTCTACGGTCTTGCTCACCAACGGCATCGGGCGAGCATATCGTCGCCACACAGACACGATGGAGGCCGATGAACACCCCGATCCGGATCGCAGTCCTTGACGACTACCAGAACGTCGCGCTGAGCATGGCCGACTGGTCACCCGTAACGGCGCGGGCGACCGTCACCGTCTTCGCCGACCACGTCTTCGACGACGACGAACTCGTCGCGCGGTTGGCGCCGTTCGACGTGGTGTTCGTCATGCGCGAGCGAACTCCGTTGCCCCGCAGCATCCTCGAAAGGCTCCCCCGACTGCGGATGATCGCCTCCACGGGCAACGTCAACGCCTCGATCGACACGGAGGCGGCCGCTGACCTCGGCATCCACGTGAGCACGACGGGTGGATCCATCGGATCGACCGTCGAGCTCACGTGGGCGCTCATCCTGGCCGCCGCGCGTCACCTCGTCGCCGAACGGCAGTCGGTGGCGGAGGGGGGCTGGCAGACCACAGTCGGTCGCGAGCTCGATCGTCGAGTGCTCGGCGTGCTCGGCCTCGGCCGCATCGGCACACGGGTGGCACGCGTCGGCGCGGCGTTCGGAATGGACGTGGTGGCGTGGAGCCAGAACCTGACGCCCGAGGCGGCGGCCGAGGCCGGCGCCCGCTACCTGCCCCGCGAGGAGTTCTTCGCCACCGCAGACGTCGTGACCGTCCACCTCAAGCTCAGCGAACGCTCCCTCGGTCTGATCGGCGCCAATGAACTCGCGGCGATGAAACCTTCCGCGCTGCTGGTCAACACGTCACGTGGCCCCATCGTCGACGAGGGCGCGCTGATCGAGGCGCTGCGCTCGGGCTCGATCGCCGGCGCGGGGCTCGACGTGTTCGACGTCGAACCCCTGGCCGCCGATCACCCGCTTCGCACCATGGCCAACGTGACGGCCACACCGCACATCGGCTACGTCGCCGACCGTCCGTACCGGATCTTCTTCCGCGACGCCGTCGCGGCCATCACCGAGTGGCTCGACGGGCAGGCCTAGCCGTCAGATCTCGGCGGTGGCGAGCAGTGTCCGGACGGCCTCCGGGATCGGGACGGGTCGGCGGGTGGTCCTGTCGACGTAGACGTGCACCCAGTGTCCGACCGCCGCAACGGATGCCTGCTCCGACTTGTCGAACAGTGCGGTCCGGTAGGTGACGCTACTGGTGCCCAGTCGGGTCACGGCGAGCCCGACCACCAGCGGGTCGGGGAACCTCAACTCCGCGAAGAAGCGGCAGCCCGACTCGGCCACGACGCCGAGCCACGGCGCGGTGACCGGGTCCACGTCGACGCTGGTGTTGATCCACGCATTGATCGCGGTGTCGAACAGCTCGTAGTAGACCGCGTTGTTGAGGTGCCCGAACATGTCGTTGTCGGTCCACCGCGTCAGCACCGGCCAGTGCACCGGAAAGTCGCCAGCGCGCAGCGATCGTTCGTCGACGCTCATCGCGTCAGTCTGTCAGGCAGGGCACTCTGGAGGTCATGAGAATCCGGGGAGCCGTTCTCGAACGCATCGGAGCACCGCGGCCCTACGCCGAGTCGCAGCCGTTGAGCGTCACCGATCTCGACCTCGCACCGCCAGGCGCCGACGAGCTGCTGGTCCGCATCGAGGCGGCCGGCCTCTGCCACTCCGACCTGTCGGTTGTCGACGGCAACCGGGTCCGGCCCGTGCCGATGCTGCTCGGGCACGAGGCGGCGGGCGTGGTCGAGGCCGTCGGCGCCGCGGTCGGCGATATCGCGGTGGGGCAACGGGTGGTCATGACGTTTCTGCCGCGCTGCGGCGACTGCCGTGCATGTGCCACCGACGGACTCGCCCCGTGCAGCGCAGGCAGCGCGGCCAACGCGGCAGGCACGCTACTCGACGGTGATGTGCGCCTGACCCGCGACGGCACCACCGTGCTGCACCACCTCGGCGTCTCGGCGTTCGCCACCCACGCCGTCGTTGACCGGCGATCGGTGGTCCCCGTCGACGACGACGTGCCGCCCGTGGTCGCCTCGCTGCTGGGGTGCGCGGTGCTGACCGGCGGCGGCGCGGTGCTCAACGCCGGCCAACCGCGACCCGGCCAGACCGTGGCGATCGTCGGAATGGGCGGTGTCGGCATGGCGGCGATGATCACGGCCCTAGCCCACGATGACGTACGGGTCGTGGCCGTCGATCAGGTGCCCGAGAAGCTCTCCCGGGCCATCGAACTCGGCGCCCATGCGGCGTATGCGCCGGACGACGTGGGCGATCTCAAGGCCGAGGTGGCGATCGAGGCAGTCGGCCACCCAGCAGCCCTGGACGCGGCCCTCGCCTTGACCGCACCCGGCGGGCGGACGGTGACCGTGGGGCTGCCGCGGCCCGACGCCCGAATCAGCGTGTCCCCGTTGAGCTTCGTCGCCGAGGGCCGGTCGTTGATCGGCAGCTACCTCGGCTCGTCGGTGCCGGCACGCGACATTCCCCGGTTCGTCGAGATGTGGCGCGCCGGGCGCCTGCCCGTCGAGTCGCTGGTGTCGTCCACGATAACGCTCGAGCAGATCAACGAGGGTATGGACCAACTGGCCGACGGGCAGGCGGTGCGCCAGATCATCGAGTTCTGACTAGAACCAGTCGTCACGCATCTCGAGCGTCGTGTGATCCATGCTCTCGAGCAGCTCGAATTGTGGTGCGGTCCTTGGCAGTTCGTAGCGGAAGAAGAACCGCGTCGCCTGCCGCTTGCCGTCGTAGAAGTCGCCATCGCGACCGTCGGCGGCGAGGAACTGCTCCAGCCAGATCCACGCCACCACCACGTGCCCGAACGCCTCGAGGTAGACCACGCTGTTGGCCAGCGCCGCCTCGACGTCGCCGGAGGCGAACATTCCCGCCGTCACCTCGAGCAACCGGTCCCAGGTGGCGTCCAGTGCGGCGGCCAGGCCGGCGGCCTCGCCCCCGAGGGCCGTCGCCTGCGCCAGGGTGGTCTGCACCGCGTTGCCAAGCGCGGCCAGGCTCGCACCGCCGCGCTGGGTGACCTTGCGGCCCAACAGGTCCAGACTCTGGATCCCGTGGGTCCCCTCATGGATCGGGTTGAGCCGGTTGTCGCGGTAGTGCTGCTCGACGTCGTACTCGCGGGTGTAGCCGTAACCGCCGTGAACCTGGATGGCCAGGTCGTTGGCGGCCAGGCACCACTGCGAGGGCCAACTCTTGGCAACCGGGGTCAGGATGTCCAGGAGGTGCGTCACGCGCTCCGCCTCGTCGTCGGACTCGGCCGTCTGCGCAAGGTCGATCAGACGCGCGCAGTACAGGGCCAGGGCCAACCCGCCCTCGACATATGCCTTCTGCGCCAACAGCATTCGCTTGACATCGGCATGCTCGACGATCGGGACCTGCGGCGCGGACGGATCCTTGGCCGTGGGCGGCCTGCCCTGCGGGCGCTCCCGCGCGTACTGCAGTGACTTCAGATAGCCGGTGTAGCCCAACGCGACCGCACCCATCCCGACACCGAGCCGCGCCTCGTTCATCATGCGGAACATGTAGGTCAGGCCGCGGTGCGGCTCACCCACCAGGTAGCCGACGGCACCGGGCTGCCCGCCGGGCTGGAAGGTTCCGTCGCCGAAGTTGAGCACGGTGTTGGTGATACCCCGTTGGCCCATCTTGTGATTCAGTCCCGCTAGCGCCACGTCATTGCGCTCGCCAATCGCCCCGTCGCGCTCCACCAGGAACTTGGGCACGATGAACAGCGAGATGCCCTTGGTGCCCGCCGGTCCGCCGGGAATCTTGGCCAGGACCAGGTTGATGATGTTGTCGGACATGTCGTGCTCGGCGCCCGAGATCCACATCTTGGACCCGAACAGCCGGTAGGTGCCATCACCCACCGGCTCGGCGCGGGTGGTGATATCGGCCAGCGACGACCCCGCCTGCGTCTCCGAGAGCGCCATCGTGCCGAGGAACCGGCCCGCCAGCATCGGCCGGACATAGGCGTCGATCTGCTCCTCGGTGCCGAAGTGCGCGATCAGGTTGGCGTTGGCGACGGTCAGCATGACGTAGCCCGACGTGGACACGTTGGCTGCAGCGATCCACGCGAAGGCTGCCTGTGCCACGGTCACCGGAAGCTGTGCACCGCCGAGGTTTTCGTCGGCGGTCATGCCGATCAGGTCGGCGGCGGCGAACGCGTCCAACGCCTCCTTGACCTCACCGATGACGGTGACGCCGGTGCCGTCGAAGGTCGGCTCGTTGGCATCGCTGGTCTTGTTGTGCGGGGCGAAGTACCTGGTCGCCAGCTGCTCGCACAGGTCGAGGACACCGTCGAACGTCTCGCGGGAGTGCTCGACGAAGCGGGCACGTTTGGTGAGGTCGTCGACGCGCAGCCACTCGTAGAGCAGGAAGTCCAGGTCGCGGCGCGACAGAATCGTTGACTTCATCGACAGCAGGTCACTCGTTGGCCGCGCTGGTTTGGCTGACGTCGATCCCCAGTGGGGACTCGACGCGCACGGTCTCGTCCTTGATGAGGCCGCGCAGTAGCGCGGTGCTGAACTCCACCGCGATCTCCTGGGCGCTGCGCCGACCCTGCGGCCGCAGCCAACGGTAGGCGCCCAGCGTCATGCCGATGTAGCCCAGCGCCAGTACATGGGAGTCGCAGTCGTAGAACTCACCGCTGGCGATGCCACGGTCCATGACGTCGCGGACGTGCTCGTAGACGGTGGTCTCGGATGTGCGGATGTAGGCCACCTGCTCCTCGGTGAACCACTCCGTGATGTAGGGGCCCTCCTGGAAGTAGACGGCCGCACGCTCGATGTCGCTGGCGATGCCGACCAGCAGTCGCCGGGTGAAGTTGTAGAGCGTCTCGCGCGCCGTCGCCGTCGGGTCGTCGTGCAGGGCGCCGACGGTGAAGTCGGCGGCGCTCTTGTAGATGTCCCAGAGGATCAGCGACTTGCTGGCGTAGTAGTGGTAGACCGTCGCCTTGTTCAGGCCGACAGCGTCGGCCACGTCGTCCATGCGGGTGCCGTGGTAACCACGGGCGGCGAAGAGTTTGGTGGCTACCGCGAGCAGTTCTTCCCGGCGGGTCAGACCGTTCGCGGACGGTTCCTTGGACGTTAGGGACATGGCGACTCACTATATGCAGGCCGGGGCGCTCCCCGGGGATCAATCAACTGGTTGGCCAGTCTATTCAGTCGGCCCAATCCTCTGTCCGTGAACGGGGCCCGGGGGTTAGACTGCGGACAACGACGTCACTGCTGGGAGGCTTTTCACATGGATCCGAGTCCGGATTACGACGCCAGTGACGAGATCGAATATTTCTTCCAGTGGCTGCCCTGGGGCCTGCGCGGGGTCTACCCGCCGCCTGCCTATCCTCCGGTGTAGCGACTCGACGGCACACCACTACCAACGCAGTGTTCGGAGGCTCCGAACACTGCGTTTGGCGTTGCACGTCGTTTGAAGCTGGATTTCGTTTGATACCGCGCGTCAGGCCGCCGCGGCCTTGACCGCGCGGCCAACCTCCGCGCGCAACCGGGTGTACTCCGGTGAGCGCCGCAGTTCGTCCGGATCGACGCCTGTGCGCGGGAGGTCGACGGGCAGGTCGAGAGCCACCTGACCCGGCCGCCGCGTCAGCACGACGATGCGCGAGCCGAGGAACGCCGCCTCGTCGGCACTGTGTGTGACGAACACCGTGGTGCGTCCGGTCTCGGCGCTGACCTGGCGGACGTCCTCCTGTAGCCGTTCGCGGGTGAGGGCGTCGAGCGCGGCGAAGGGCTCGTCGAGCAGGAAGAGCGGGGTCTCTGCGGCCAGCGCACGCGCGATCGCCACACGCTGCTGCTGTCCCCCGCTGATCTCCCAGATCTTGCGGTCGGCCGTTCCCTCGAGCCCCACGCGCGCCAGCAGCTGGTCTCGGCGCTCGGTGCGCCGATTACGCGGCACCTTGGCGTACTTGAGCGCCAGGTCGACGTTGCCGCCGACCGTGCGCCACGGGAACAGCCTCGGCTGCTGGAACACCACCCCCGCGGTGACGCCTGGGCTGGGCGCGTCACCAGCGATCTCGACCTCGCCCGCGGTCGGCTGCTCGAACCCGGCGATGAGGCGCAGCAGCGTGCTCTTGCCGCAGCCCGACGCGCCCACCAGGACCAGAAACGCGCCCGGCTCGATATCGAGATCGACCGGTCCGAGCGCTGTCACGTCGCCGTAGCGGTGCGCCACGTTGTTGATGCGCAGACCACCGCGAACGACGGGGACATCACTCGGTGAGGACACCGGGCAGGCCCTTCGTGTAGATAGCGTCCTGGAACGTCTTAAGTGGTGCAGCCGTGGGGATTTGGCCCTGCTCAGCGAGGAACTCCGATGCGCTCTGCAGGTTCACGGCGATGTTGCCGACGGCCCCCTCACTACCGAGCCACTCCGGGGATGCCACCTGCTGCGGCGTCAGGTAGACGCCCTGCTTCAGCTGTCCCGCAACGTCTTCGGGACCCAGGCCGATCTCGGCACCGATGGCCTTGGCAGCCGCGTCCGGGTCGTCGGAGATCAGGTTGAGCGCACGGGCCTGCTGCTGACGCCAGGTGTCGACGACCTCGGGATGCGCCGAGGCGAACTCATTGGCCACCACGGCCAGGTCCAGCGTCGGCTTGCCGTCCTTGGCCAGCTGGCGGCTGGTGATCAGGTCCTTGCCCGTCTTGCGCAGCTGATCCAGGGTCGGCAGCCAGGTGTAGGCGGCGTCGATGTCACCGCGCTCCCAGGCCGCCAGAATCGCTTGCGGCTGAAGATCGATCAGCGAGACGTCCTTGGGCGTCAGGTTGTTCTGGGCCAGCGCCGCCAGCAGGCTGTAGTGGGCGGTCGACGCGAAGGGCGTGCCGATGCGCTTGCCCCTCAGTTCGGGGATCGAGTTGATACCCGACTCGTTGCGAACCACCAGGGCCTCGTTGTCACCGGCGACGTCGAGCACGAACGCGACGCTGTACGGGATGTTCAGCGGTGCGGACAGGCCGCGGGCCACCGGGCTGGAGCCCAGCGCGCCGAAGTCCAGTTCCTTGGCGATGAACGCGGTGTTGACGTCGGCGCCGGAGTCGAACTTGACCCACTTGATGTTGTAGTCGGGCAGCGCCTCCTCGAGCCACTTGTTGTTCTTGACGATGAGGTCACCGCTGGGGAACGTCTGGTATCCGAGTCGCAGCGTCGGCTTGCTGGCGTCCGATCCCGAGTTGTCCACAGCGCAGCCGGCCAGGGCCAGTGTCGCCACGGCGGTCGCCGCGATCAGCGCTTGAATCCTGCGGATCCTCATATTTTTCCTCTCCAGGGGACGGCGCGCCGTTCAGCGGCACGAAGTAGACCGTCGATGACCAGGCCCGAGAAACCGATCGCGAAGATGCCGACCAGGACCACGGGGGTGTTGTTGTAGTTGCTCGCGTCCTTGACCAGGCCACCGATACCGGGGATGCCGTTGAAGAGCTCGGCGGCCACCACCGACGAGTAGGCCATGCCGACGGCCAATCGGATGCCGGTGAACGTCTCGGGCAGCGCCGATGGCACGACGACATCGCGGATCACCTGGATGCGGGTGGCGCCAAGCGCACGCGCTGCCTCGGTCAGGCCGACCGGCGCGGCGACGACGGCCGCCGTGGTCGCCACCGCCGCAGGAGGCAGTGCCGCCAACGCCAACAGCGTGATCTTGGGGGCCTCGTCGATGCCCAACCAGATGACCAACAGGAAGAAGTAGGCCAGGGGCGGCAGGGCCCGCAGGAACGTCAGCCACGGCTCGAGCACGCTGCGCACCCAGCCGACCGAGCCCATCACCAGCCCGAGCAGCACGCCGATGCCGACACCGATCACCACACCCACCAGCAGCCGGCGCAACGTCATGTAAAGGTGTTCGGCCAGTAGGTAACCCGCGTATCCGCGCACCCCGTCATGTGTTGTGGAGACGTCGACGAAGGCTCGCCATACGGTCGCCGGGTACGGCACGAAGGTCTGGTTCCAGACACCGCTGGCCGCGGCTAGCTGCCACACCACCCCGAACGCGACCACTGACAGCAGGGGCAGTGCGGCACGGGTCAACCGGCCGCGCCACCGGTTGGTGGCTGCCGTGGCGGCCGGCGAGTCGACATGCGACTCGTCGGGGGTGATGTCGACGAAAACGGACACGGGTTCCTGCGACTTTCGAAAGCTGGGTGCGACGCTGAGGCTGGACGGGACGCGTTCAGCGACAGCAGCAGTCGGACGTCGGTGTCGCGGGCATTCAGCAATTGATACGCACCCACCGCAGCGCTGGGAAGCGCTGCGATCACCGCGAGTTTTAAGGGCGCCCCGAACGCAGCGACGCGTTTCGTGGCGCCTCCTGTGGGTAGTAGTCCACAGTGACACTCGCGCGCTCCGTTCTCGAGCCCTCGCTTCCCGCTCATCGGGGGCCGTTGTCGATGACGGTCCTCGACCTACTGACGGAGCGGGTCCCCGTGGGGCACCTGAACCGGATCACGTCGTCACTGAGCGACGTCGACCCCTACGGGCTGGATCTACATCTGGCCCTGTCGGTCTGCTACGAACTTCACTACCGCGGCTTCTCGGGTGTGGACCCGGATTGGGAGTGGAACGCAGGACTGCTGCACCTGCGCGGTCGCCTGGAGCAAGTGTTCCTGACCGCTCTGCGTCAGGACGTCGTCGTCGGTGCCGATGAGACCGCCGAAGCCGAGATGGCACGCCTGTCGATCGAACCCACCACCGGGACGGGGCCGACCCACCATCTGCGCACTGACGGCACGTGGGAACAGTTGCAGGAGTATTTCGTTCACCGGTCGCTCTACCACCTCAAGGAGGGCGACCCGCACGCCTGGGCGATTCCGCGGCTGACCGGCCAGGCCAAGGCCTCGTTCGTCGCAGTGGAGTTCGATGAGTTCGGGGGTGGTCGTGCGGCGCATCTGCACCAGCAGCTCTTCACCGACCTTCTCGCCGCAATGGACCTGGACTTCGGCTACCTCAACTACCTGAATCACGCGGTCGCGGAGTCGTTGATCCCGGTGAACCTGATGTCGATGTTCGGGTTGCATCGGGCGTTGCGCGGCGCCACGATCGGTCACTTCGCCGCGACAGAGATCACGTCCTCGCCCGGGTCGCGGCGGATGGTGCAGGCGCTACAGCGGTTGGATGCACCAGATGCGGCCGTCCGGTTCTACGCCGAGCACGTCGAGGCCGATGCCGTGCACGAACAGGTGGTGCGCACTGACGTCGTCGGCGATCTGGTACAGCGGGAACCCTCGCTGGAGGCCGACGTGGTGTTCGGTATGAGGGCGTTCGAGTTCGTGGAGGACCGCCTGGCCGACCACATGATGGACTGCTGGTCGGCGGGGCGGACGTCCCTACGTCGAACCCTGTCCTGACACAGTCTGGTCTGTTTCCTCCGCCGCCTGGCGCCGCCGGTGGCTGGTGTCACAAAGTGGAAAGATCTTGCTGCGCTTGCAGGTACAGATCGCGACCATGAAGCGGTCGGACTCGACAACCGCGCCGTCCGGTGTCTCGATTCGTACCGGCCCCTGGACCAGGATCGGTCCGTAGGTCGGGACGCGGACGACACGGACGTCGCTGGTCACGGTTTCACCGCCGCGATGACCGCGAGCCTCTCGGTCCGCCGCCCCGGTTCCAGCTTGCCCGTCGACTCCAACCACGCCGCCCTGCTCGTCAGCACCGGCCCAAACGGAATACGTTGTTCGATAACCACATTCGCACGAAGGCCACGCGCCCGCAGCGTGGAGACCGTCTGGTCGACGCCCGCGAACTCCGACTGCACTAACAGCAACGTGCCGCCGTCGGCCAGCAGCGCAGGAGCATGGACACAGAGCGGATCGAGGACGAGGCGGCCGTCGAGACCAGCATCGACGGCCACCGGTGGAGCCGCGTCGGCGGGATGTACCTCGACGTCGCCGTCCGGCGCGGGCAAATAGGGCGGGTTGCTCAGGATCAGGTCGAACGGGCCGAACTCGGCGGCGCGCTCCCAGTGGCCCAGGTGCACGTCGACGTGCACGCCAGCGGCCGCAGCGTTGGCTCGCGCGCACCGGACTGCGTGGGCACAGAGGTCGACGGCGGTCACAGCCGCAGCGCCCCGAATCGCAGCCGCCACGGCCACAAAACCGCTGCCAGTGCACAGGTCAGCGACCCGGAGTGCCCTTGGTGGCCGGTACCGGTCCATGACGTCGACAAGGAGTCGAGAGTCCTCCTGCGGCGCGTACACGCCTGGAGTGGCTATGACGAGGTCGCCCGGTTCGCTGTATGCAGTGGTCACACATCGGCCTTTCACGGAAGGGTCGCCGTCGGGCTGCAGCGCTTTGATCTTCATGCCCGCTGCTCAGCGCGTTAAACCTCTAAGAGTTTGGTGCGAAGTTCTGCAACGCGCGTTCGGGCGAGTAACCTGAGGGGGTCTACATGGACACCCCGCCGTTTAGTTCGAAGCGGCGACGTCGCTCGTCGATTGGGTAACGCCTAGCTCGTTGAGACTCCTGCGGGAGGTGGCGCCCATCCCTCGCTGTGCGACTACGGCAGATCGCCGGTTCCGTCTTCGGACGGAATGGATGCAGCACGACCGAGTCGCTGCCGCATCGCTGGACGCCTGATAGGCGGGTCCACACCATGAGTTCTTCTTTTATAGCAACTAGTTTCGACAGCACATCCGGACGCGATCGAGTGCGCCCATGACCACGCAACTCGAAACACGGCCCGCGACAGAGACTTCGTCGTCGCCGCAAGTAGCCCGAGCGCAGGACGTAAGCACGGAGCGCGTCGACGAGTTCGCCGACGTCGCCGACCTTTTCGCCGTACTGCGCGCAACGTCCGTCGGCACCCTCGCGCACGCACGGGCCCGCGAGGCCATCATCGGGCGGTGCCTGGGGCTGGCCGACCGAGTCGCCCGGCACTTCGACCGTCGCGGTGAGGATCTCGAGGACTTGATCCAGGTGGCGCGCGTCGGGCTGGTCAATGCCGTCAACCGGTTTGATCCCGAGAAGGGTTCAAGCTTCGTAGCGTTTGCGATTCCGACGATGATGGGGGAAGTCCGTAGGCACTTTCGCGACCACGGCTGGTCGATGCACGTGCCACGTCGGATCAAGGATCGGCATGTCGCTCTCTCCCGCGCCACCACCAACCTGATTCAGGTCCTCGGCCGGGCACCCACACCGAGCGAGCTGGCCGAGTATCTCGACGTCGACCGCGAGGACGTCGTAGAGAGCCTCGTGGCCTCCGAGGCGTACCGCACGCAGTCAATCGATGCGCCCGTCGTCAGTGGAGACGGCAGCGCCCGGCACATCGCAGACACCATCGGAACGATCGATGCCGCCTTCGCCGACGTCACCGACCGGGAATCGGTGCGACCGCTGATGGCCGCACTACCCGAGCGTGAGCGTGAGGTCCTGTATCTACGGTTCTTCGCCTCGATGACGCAGAGTCAGATCGCCGAACGCATCGGCGTGTCACAGATGCACGTGTCCCGCATCCTCGACCGCACGCTGCGCGAACTGCGCGCTCAGTTGGCGTAACCCGCTCGTCGCCGGTGTCCTCCCCTACCGGAAGGGCACCGGTGCGTCGAGGTCCTCGGTTGAGTGCCGCAGCGCTCGCGACGCGCGAACCTGCTCCACACTCCGGTGAAGGCCGCGCATCGCGGTGGCCACCACGGTGTTCCACAGCTGGCGAAGCTCGTCGATCGCTCGACGCAACGCCTCACCGTCGTGTGCGGGCGGTGTGTACACGTACGGCTCGACGTCGGTGCTGAATACCGTTGGGCCGGTGCAGGTCACCTCGATGTAGACCTCACTGCACCGCGCGCATCGAATCTCGTACCGGACGGATTCGGTTCCGCACTCGGTAAAGGAGTACTCGGCGATGCCCACACAGCGGGGACAACGGGCCACGCCCCGTTCGACCACGACGTTCATGGAGCTATCCTGCGGTGGTCAGGGCCCCGATGGACCCCATCGGCACATGTCGATGCGGTTTTGGTGCGCAATCGAGATCGGCGGCGGAGGACGGTTTTTCGGTACATGATGGCTTCATGACCGAGGTACGCGGGCGAGTGTGGAAATCCGGTGAGCCGCAGGACGGATTCTCCTTCGAGGAGATCTCGACATATCTGGCCGACGAGGAAACACTGGTGTGGGCCGACGTTTACGCCCCCGACCACGCCGCTCTCGCCGCACTCGCCGACGAACTCGGGTTGAACATCTGGGCCGTCGAGGACGCGACGGCGCCCAAGGAGCGCACCAAGGCCACGGTGTATCGCACCCACACCTTCTTCACCGTGTACGCGATTCAGACCGTGCCGGCGCAGGATGACACCACCTCGACGTTGATCAAGCACCGCATCTCGGGATTCGTGTTACCCCGTGGGCTCATCACGGTGCGTCTCCCGCCGGAGTTCGACATGGACGAGGTGTCGGAACGCTTCGACGAACTCGGCGGTCAGCAGCACGGCGTCGGCGCGCTGGTGCACGGGTTGCTCGATGTCGTGGTGGACGGGCACTTCCAGGCCGTGCAGACGCTTGACGACGGTATCGAGTCCCTCGAGGACGAGTTGTTCGCCGATGGCGGGCCCACGCGAGGACTGCAGCGCCGCACCTTTCGGTTTCGCAAGGACCTGGTGGAACTACGCCGTGTGGTGCTGCCGATGCGCGAGGTGGTCAGCGCCATCCAGCACCGCCGGATGGACGCCAAGATCTCTCCCGAGCTGGATCCGCTGTACGCCGATCTCTATGACCACGTGCTGCGCGCATCGGAGTGGACGGAGTCGCTGCGCGACATGGTCACGACCGTTTTCGAGACCAACCTGTCGCTTCAGGACGCCAGGCTCAACACCGTGATGAAGAAGCTCACCGGCTGGGCGGCGATCATCGCGGTGCCGACCGCGGTCACGGGTTTCTACGGCCAGAACGTCGACTACCCGGGTATCAACACCGTCGCGGGTTTCATCGCCAGCTCGGTGGTCATCCTGCTGGCGGTGGTGGTGTTGTATGTGATGTTCCGCCGCCGCGACTGGCTCTGACGCCACCTCACGAACGTGAACAAGATTGCGAGATCTCCCGCGCAGCTCGAACACTTCTTCACGTTCGGCGGGCTAGGTCGAGGACTTGCGACGCGCTGCCTTGCGCAGCACGGCACGGAGCTGTGCTGACTCCTCGCCGCTCATCTGCTCGAGGAAGAAGTTCAGGACCAGGTGAGTGTCACCGCCGGACTGGAACGCATCACGCATGAGGTTCGCCGAACGCTGTTCGCGCGTCATGGCTGGCCAGTAGCTGTACGCCTTGCCCTCGCGGGTGCGGTTCAGCCAGCCCTTGCGGTGCAGGTTGTCCATCGTGGACATGACTGTGGTGTAGGCGATCTCGCGCTGGGTGACGAGATCGGCGAAGACATCTCGCACCGTCACCGGGTCGTCGGCCGACCACACTCGTTCCATCACGACGGCTTCCAGGTCGCCGAACCCCCGGTTCTCAGGCACGGATCGCGCTGCCCTTGAGCCAGACGTCCCAGGGGACGCTCCAGTCACCGTTCTGCCACTGCTCCAGTGGCGGGCCACCGGTGTTACGCACCTCGACGACGTCGCCGGGCTGGGCCAGATCGAAGAACCACTTCGCGTTCTCAGCGCTCAGGTTCAGGCAGCCCGCCGAGACGTTGCTATTGCCCTGCGCCCACACCGTGTCCTCGAGTTGGTGCAGGTAGATGCCGTCGGGGCTGATCCGCGTGGCATACGGGACGCTGATCTTGTACCCCGCTGCGGAGTCCACCGGCAGGCCGTAGGTCGAGGAGTCCATCAACACCGGGTTCGCCTTCTCCATCACGGTGTAGACCCCGCGCTGAGTCCAGAAGTGAATCGGCCCGCTTCCCGCCGTGGTCGTTCCGCCGCGCCCCATCGACGTCGGCATGGTCCGCACAAGCTGACCGTCGACGAAAACGCTGACCTGCTTGGTCACATCGTCCGCGATCGACACGTGCGACCGACCGATCTGGAAGCTGACCCGCCGGTCCTCGTCGCCGTAGAGGCCGCCGCCCAGATTCGCGCCGTAGACGTTCGCCTCGACGGTCACCCGGGTGCCGGCGGGGTAGTACTCGCGGGGACGCCAGTGCGCCTTGCGATCGTTGACCCACGACCACGCGCCCTCCACCGGGGGTTGGGTGGTGACCTTCATTCGCTGTTGTGCCGCGGCGCGGTCGACGACGGGTGCGTCGAACTGCGCGACGATGACGGTCCCGACGCCGTAGGTACCGCCCTCGGCCAAGGGAGCGACGGCAGTCGTCCGCAGCGACACCCCGGTCTGGGTGTCGGGAACCACAGTCGAGAAGCGTGAGGTCTGGGTCTGGACTGTGGCGTCGGTGCCGCGACCCGTCGCGCTCAGCACGTAGTCGCGTCCGTAGCCGAGGGGTTCGGTGGGCTGCCATGCGCGCCTGTCCGGAGTCATCTGGCCGGCGACCACGCGTCCCGCTTCGTTGGTCATCCGTACGTCGGTCAGCGTTCCCGACGTGGCGGTGACGCGCACCGCGTCCACCGGTCCGACGTCCTGTGCACCGGAGGCCGGGGTGATGGCCATGGTCGGCGGCATGAGTTCCAACTGTGTGCCGAACTTGGATGTCGTGACTGGATCAGCGACAGACGTTGCGGATGAACCACTTTGGGATACCGCAACGAGTGCGATGACGCTGGCGACGGCGGTCGACACAAGGAGCCGGTGCCGACGTTGGACAGTCAAGGACGCCTCCGGGGTCTGAGCGCGAGCGATCTACGTATCAACATCGTAGATGAATTCGGCGGCGGTCCGCTCCCAACGCGGCCTATCGCAGCGGAAGGACGGCAGCGCCGCGTTGGTGCAGCATATCGGTCATCAGCGCGCTCTCGGATGTCTGCGTCGCCAACATCTGCCGGGCGAGGTCGCGCACGTAGCCGACCTCCGCCCCGTCGGCCGCCGCGGCGAGCATGTCAGTGCCGCCCTGATGGTGGCGCAGCATCAACTGCAGGAACAGCACGTCCCGCTCGGCCGGGTCGGCGCGCCGCAGCCTGGCCAGATCGTCGGCGCTGGCCATGCCCGGCATCGCGGCGACCGCGCCAGCCGAGCGGTGCGTGCCGTGCATGTCGTCGCCGTGCGAATGCTGCATGTCATCCCCATGCCCCATCCATCCCATGTAGCCGTCGGTCGGCAGCAGCGGTTCCCCCCACGACGTCAGCCAGCCCTGCATGCGCCCTATCTGGCTCTGCTGCGATGTCAGGATGTCGAACGCCAGGTTCTTCACCGCGGGA
This sequence comes from Mycobacterium sp. IDUB_39, assembly GCF_055419205.1. Lineage (NCBI taxonomy): Bacteria > Bacillati > Actinomycetota > Actinomycetes > Mycobacteriales > Mycobacteriaceae > Mycobacterium > Mycobacterium sp. IDUB_39. The sequence goes on along the minus strand of NZ_JBVAXF010000005.1, from coordinate 172,831 downwards.
TCGGCCCCGCCGAGTAGTTCGGTGGTGGCCATGTCGACCGCCTGGGTGTGGTGGACCGACATGTCCTGGGCGAAGCCGATATCGACGGCCCCGGGGCGCGCGCGCTCGGCACGGTCCCCCGTGAGCAGGCCGATTCCGAACCCCGCGGCCAGCAGGACGACGGCCCCGAGCACGAGGAGCGCCGCTCGCCGGGCCGGGCCGCTGACGTGCATCGGCTACTTCCTGACCGGAACCGCGTCGGGTCCCGGCGGTGTCGGGTCGAACGCCGGCGGATTGTCGACGTCGAAGTAGGGCGAGGCGCAGCTGGCGCCCGGTTCGGGGTACACGCTCTCGTTTAGGCGCAGTGCCTCGATGAACTCGACGAGCCTCGGGTCCTGGGGATCATCCAGCTTGAGCTGGTGGCCCCATGACTGCACCGACAGCGGGGTGTCCAGACCGGGGTAGGGCGACATCATCGTGTACGGCTGGCCCTCGACCATCATCGCCAGTCCGTCGATCTGGTCGGCCGTCAGCCGCTCCGGGTCGTAGGTGATCCAGACCGCGCCGTGTTCGAGGGAGTGCACGGCGTTCTCATTACGAATCGCGGTGGGGTAGACGACCCCGGTGCACACTGCCCACACGGCGTCGTGTGCACCGCCGAACGGTGGCGACTGGTCATAGGCGACGCGTTGATCGCCGGTGACATGGTCGCCGGCGGGGTACTCGGCCCGCACCACGCCGGGGATCTTCAGCGACGGGTCGCTGCTCGCATCCGGTGGTGCGGCGGCGTCGTCACCTCCAAAGAGCCGCGGCCCGAAGACCGCGCCGATGACGACGACGGCGATCACCGCGACCGTGGCGATGATGGTGCCCCAGGGCATACCGGCGAACATCCGGCTCACGTCGGGTCCGCGGCGCTCGGTGGACTCTTCCGGTTCACTCTTGTCATCTGCCATGTGTTCAGTCACTCCGCCGTCGGATCAACGCGCGAGTCCGTACCGACCGCGCCGTCGTGCATTGATCTCACTCTATCCATCTGTTACCAGAGCACCCCGCGGCTGGGCGAGACCACGAAACCATGTGCTCCGCCGACGGTTTCGCATGTCACCGTCTCCCCGGCGCCGACGGCGCATCGGGTGGCACCGTTGGTCAGCCGGTGCCCCTCGGGCAGGACGTCGACGGCCCGGGTGAACGTCGGCGTGTCCGACTTGCGGTAGACGGCGGGGCGGTTGCCCTCGATCGCGGTCTGGTTGGCGCCCGCCGGAGCATCGGACGGAACGGCATCGCACCCCACGATGCGGCCCACCGGACCGATCCCGCAGGACATGCCGGCGGCGGTTCTAAAGTGAATCCACCCCGGGTCGCTCTCGAGGATGTAGTTGCCCTCTCCCAGCGGGTACTTGTCCACTCCCGGGTCCCGGTTGGGCCGCGCTACCGAAGCCTCCGCCGAAGCCTCGGATGACGTCGAATCCGTTGCATCGCTGTCCTTATCGGACCCACCGCAACCCGCGAGCAGGACTGCGGTCACCGTGAGGATCGGCACGCACCAGATCGCCCTCATCGGGGACGGCCTTGCGTTGTGATCTCGGTCATTCGGCCAGTATGCCTCCACCGCGGCGGCCTCTTGAGGCCTACGCCGCCGAGGATTGTGGTTCGCCGTCACCCAACGGGGTGCGGGGCAGCGCACGAATGGCGATGCGGATCGCCAGAAAGATGAGCGTCGACGTCACCACGAACACCGGCCAGCCCATCGCGATGCGCGCGACCGCCAGAAGCCCCGACTGATTGGTGTCGTACAGGTAGTACTGGACCATGAACCGTGACCACGACACCGCGGCCATCACGGCGGTGACCAGTGCGAAGACACGGCGGACCCGTGCCACACTCCGCCACGTCTGGTCGCGTCCGGTGAGCCACGCCCATCCGACACCGACGAGGGGCCGCCCGACGAGCAGCGAGATCGTGAACACGATCGCCATGACGAGATAGGCCCAAATGCCGGGCAGATAGAAGTCCTTGGCCTGCCCGGTGACGAAGGCGAACCCGCCAGACACCGCGACGCCGGCGAATCCCAGCAGCGCGGGGCGGGTTGACTCGCGTCGTACCAGCTGCCAGATCGCGATGATCGCCGCGATACCGAGGGAGGCCACGATGGCGGGCACTAGGCCCGACGCGGTGTTGGTCGCCGCGAAGACGGTGACCGGAACCGCGGTGTAGACCATTCCCCGAATCCCGCCGACGCGCGCCAACAGCGCCTCGTACGGCGTGTGAGTGTGTGTCACGGGCGTCGCGTTCCCTCGGGGTTGGACCGGCGTGCGGTCGGGGGGCGGTCCCAATCGAGCGTACCGATGCGGATCGGTACGAGCCCCGAGCCGATTACTCAGTCGCCGCCAGCTGCGTCACGGGTGCGGCGCCACGGTCGTTGATCCGCGCCGCGACGAAGTTCGCCGCCTGGCTCGCGAGTCCGGCCTGCACGTACTGGCTGTGGGCGGGGCGGTCGTTGCCCGTGGAGCAGACCGGATCGGCGCCGTTGCACAGATCGATGGTCCTGGGTCCGTACACCGGGCTCAGCGCTGTGAGCGGTTGACCGATCCGGTTCGACGGGTTGCCGAAGACCGCGACCGCGGCGACGTGGTCGGCGACGTTGGCGGGCATAGGATTTGCGAATCCGAAGAGCGATCCCGCCGGGGCGGTGACGAAGTCGACGACGGCCGCTCCCTGCGAGTAGCCACCGAGCACGATGCTGGTGTCCGGACACGACGCCGCGATGCGCTGCACGTAGGCGCTGGCGTCATTGGCGCCGTCGGAGGCCTTCAGGAAGTCGTAGGAGGCGGGGTAGTTCACCGCGTACACGCCGACGGACTTTCCGTTGAGATCGCTCTCGAGGGCGTCGACGAACGCCTGACCGACAACACCGACTCCCGCGGGTTCGGCCGTGCCGCGGGCGAACACGACCTCGACGTCCGAACAGCTGTCGGCGGCCGATGCGGTGGGCGCGAGGGTCAGCGCGCCTGCGACTGCGAGCAGTCCGCCACCCAGGGCCGCCATCACCCGCCTGGCCGATGCGGAGACGCCGCCGGTGTGGTGAGTCAGATCGGCGCGCATGGGTTCTCCTAGGTCAGGTTTTTGGTAGCTGTACTGGGTCGAACCTCGGTGTCATCAGATGAATTCCATCCCCAGGCCGGGTGGCGCGTAGATCACATCGAATCCGATTGGTTGCCGTGATCAGGATTCAGGTGGGCCGGTTGCGGGAAGGCATGTCACACCAAACAGTCCCCGCGACGAGGAGCGGTCACAACCATGACGATGCACCAGGCAACTGCCCCATCACCCGAGGAATCCCGCTGGCCAGCGATGCGCCGATGGACGGCGGTCGTGGGATTCAGCGCGGCACTGGCGGCCACTCCCCTGCTCGCGGCGTGTGGCTCCAGCGAGGAAGCGCCCTCGGACACCACCACCACCACCACGACGACGTCGATCAGTGTGTCCACCGCTCCGAGCACCACGGACATCAGTCCACCGGCACCCGCCACCGGCGGCCCAACTGGCACCGGCGGTCCCGAGGGCGGCAGCGGCTCCATCCCCGGTGGCCCGACCGGCGGCGGCGGTCCCGAGGGTGGCGGCGGCTCCATCCCGGGTGGCCCGACCGGCGGCGGTGGACCCGGTGGCGGCGGCGGCTCGATACCCGGTGGACCCAGCGGATCGGGCGGCCCCGGTGGCGGCGAGGGTTGTGTTCCCGGAGTCGGTTGCATCACCGTCCCCGCGCCCTAGCGCGTCTTGGATCAGCCGCGACGCAGCGTCAGCATGGTGATCTCACTGGGCGCGAACACCCGGAACGGCGGGCCCCAGAAACCGGTACCCCGGCTGGTGTAGAGCTGCGTTCGAGCACCGTGCCTGCTCAAGCCGGCAACCACGGGTTGGTCGAGTCTGACCAGGAAGTTGAACGGCCAGATCTGTCCGCCGTGGGTGTGCCCCGACAGCTGGAGATCGACGCCGGCCTCGACGGCCTGCGGCACCTGCTTGGGCTGGTGCGCGAGCAGTAGCACCGGCAGTGCGGCATCGGCGCCCGCGAGTGCCCTCTCGAGGTTCGCCCCGTGTCCGTCGACGCCCGACGCCAGCGCCGTCGCGTCGTCGACACCGGCGACGACGAGCTGCGCTCCGTCGCGTTCAACGACGATATGCCGGTTGTGCAGGACGTCCCAGCCGATGTCGGCCATGTAGTCGAGCCAGCCCTGCGCCTCGTGAAAGTACTCGTGGTTACCGGTGACGTACACGCGGGCGAGCCGGGCTCGAACCGTGGCAAGCGGCGCGGCCTGTCGTTCCCGCACCGCAGGGGTTCCGTCGGCGATATCGCCGACGTGGCACACGATGTCGGCATCGAGTGCGTTGACGCGATCCATCACCGACGACGACCATCGGGTGCGATCGATCGGCCCGTAGTGGGTGTCAGTGATCATCGCGACGCGCACCCCGGCGAGCCCCTGGCCGAGACCGGCGATCGCCACGTCGACGTGTTTGATGCGCGGCACGCGCATCGCCTCGACGTAGCCCCAGACGAGGAGGGCGAGCACCACCGCCACCACCGCGCCGGCCACCACGCGGGAGCGCACCGGATCGTCGACGCCGAAGATGAACAACGCCAATCGCAGCACCTGGGCCAGAACCGACCAGACGAACAGGACCCAGACCACACCCAGCAGCGCGTCACCGATCGCGGCGGCCCGATCCCGGTGGCGACCGTGTCCCAGCACCAACAGCGCGGGCAGTGCGATGAAGACCGCCACCAATGTGCTCGATCCGGCGATGACCACTGCCGTCGGCCACCGGGTGCCAGCTGACAGCAGCGTCCACCACGGCACCGAGAAGAGCAGCAGCAGGATCGCCGACACGATGAGCACCCGCAGCCAGATACGCGGTCGCCGGGTCGGCGTCTCGGGTTCCACGACGGCGGCGGGGGTTTCTGTCATCGCGGAGTATCTCGATCTGGTCGGCGGCAGCTGATCCCTCGACGGTACCGGCGGACGCGACGGCGGCCGTGGAGATCCGGCGTCAGTCGGCGGCGCCGTACTCGTCGAACCAGTGGGCGAGCTTGCCCCGGCGGCTGACGGCGCGCAGCCTCGACTCGGCGGCCGCCCGGATCTTGCTGGTGGTGACGATGAGCAGCTCGTCACCGGCCTCGATCCGGGTGTCGGGCAGCGGGACGAACGTGTGACCGTCTCGGATGATCAGCGTGATCACCGCCGGGTCGGGCAGCCGGAGTTCGAGGATCGTGACGTTGTGCAGGCGTGACGTCGGTTGCACCGTCATCGTCAGGAGCTCCGCGTCGAGGACATCCAGCGGCGCCGCCTCGACCTGAATCTCGCGGGTGGACTCACGGGTGATCAGGCCCAGCGCCTGTGCGATCGGACGCAGGCTCGGCCCCTGAACCAGGGTGAACACCACCACCAGGAGAAACACGATGTTGAGCAGTCGGGAGCTGTCGGGCACACCGGCGACGATCGGGAATGTCGCCAACACGACGGGCACCGCACCGCGTAGGCCCGCCCACGACAGGAAGACCTGTTCGCGCCACGGGATGTTGAACGCGGCAAGCGATCCCACGACCGACAGCGGTCGCGCAACGAGGAGCAGAACGAGACCGACGATGATCGCAGGCACCACGGCGGAGCCGAGTTCGCTCGGGTTGACCAGCAATCCGAGGAGCACGAAGAGGCCGATCTGCGCCAACCAGCCGAGGCCCTCGGCGAATGATCGCGTCGCCGACCTGTGCGGTAGCCCGGAGTTGGCCAGCACCACGGCGGCCAGGTAGGCGGCGATGAAACCGCTGGCATGAACAGTGCCGGCGGCCGCGAAGGCGACAAGACCCAGGCCGAATGTCGCAATCGGGTACAGGCCGGAGGCCGGCAACGCGATACGGCGCAGCGCGAAGGCGCCGACGAATCCCACAGCCAGACCAATCGCCGACCCGGCGAGCAGTTCGAACACGATGCCGGCGATCGCGCTCTCCGGCTCGAAGACGAAGGGCACCACGCTGAACATCAGCACGAGGATCACCGCGGGAGCGTCGTTGAACCCGGACTCAGCCTCGAGCAGACCGGCGACGCGTCTGGGCAACGGGAGTACGCGCAGCACCGAGAAGACCGCTGCGGCGTCGGTGGACGACACGATCGCGCCGAGCAGCAGGGCGAGCTGCCAGTCCATTCGGAGCAGCACGTGCGCACCGGCCGCGGTGATCAACGTGCTGATCACCACGCCGACGGTGGCCAACGCGCCCGCGGGTGCCAACACCTTGCGGATATCGGTAAACCGGGTGGTCAGACCACCTTCGACGAGGATCACGGCGAGCCCGGCCGTGCACACGTTCCTGGCCAGTTCGACGTTGTCGAAGTCCAGACCGAACCCGTCCTCGCCGAGCACGACACCGACCAGCAGGAAGAAGAGCAGGCTGGGAAATCCCACGCCCGTCGCCACGCGCGTGCCGACGATGCTTGCCAGCAGCACGAAGCCACCGATCAGCAAGGCCAGATACAGCTCGTGCAAACTCAATTTCGTTCCCGTCCAGGCAGAGCCATCAGTAAATCAGTAGACGGCCCTGCCAGTAGGCGTTGTCCGTCGCCGCCGAGCCCACGCGCGTCGCCTCCCGATGCGACAAGATGAACCCATGGCGGAGCGCAGAATGCGGGTGGGCATTGCCGGTGCCGGCAATGTCGGGCGCTCCGTCGCGCGTGAATTGCTCGACTACGGCCACAAGGTGCTGTTGATCGAGCGCGAGCGGCGGCGCTTCGAGCCACAGACGGTGCCAGGCGCGGACTGGCTCAACGCCGACGCATGCGAGTTGTCCGCACTCGAGGAGGCGGGCGCACAGACATGCGATGTGTTGATCGCCGCCACAGGTGACGACAAGTCCAACCTCGTCGTCGGCCTGCTCGCCAAGTCCGAGTTCGGTGTTCCACGAGTTGTGGCACGCATCAACGACGTCCGCAATGAGTGGCTCTTCAGCCAGGAGTGGGGCATCGACGTCGCCGTGTCGACTCCGGGCGCACTGGTGGCCGGTATCGAGGGCGCCATAGATGTGGGCCACCTCGTCCGACTGATGGGGCTGCGAGAGGGCCGCGCCGATCTGACGAAACTGACGCTGCCCGCGGACAACCCGCTCGTCGGGCAGCGCGTGGACGAGCTGGCGCTTCCGGGCAACACCGCGCTGGTGACCCTGATCCGGGATGGCCGGGTCATGGTGTCGCAGCCGGATCAGATTCTGGAGGCCGGTGACGAGTTGCTGTTCGTCGCCGACAGCTCCCTGGAGCAGTCGATTCGGGCGGCCATCCACAGCGCGGAGCCTTCACGCGTATCTGTCAAGCACGACCCCTGACGGACAACTCGCCGCAGCGACGCGACGAGCGCCATGCCACTACGGTTCCGACGGTGAACGACGCGCAGACCTCCCGACCGTTCCCCAGGGGTATGGCCCTGTTGGTGGCCGGCGCATTCTTCATGGAGATCCTCGACGCGACGATCATCGCTCCGGCGATCCCGCTCATCGCCGACTCGTTCGGCGTCGCGGCTGTCAATGTGAGCGCCGCGATCTCGGCATACCTGGTGACGGTGGCGGTACTCATCCCCGTGAGTGGCTGGCTGGCCGACAGGTTCGGCATCCGGCGGGTGTTCATCACCGCGATCGTCGTGTTCACCATCGCGTCGATCGGCTGCGCGGCGAGTGTGTCGCTCCCGATGTTGGTGGCCATGCGGGTACTGCAGGGTGTCGGCGGCGCGATGATGGTGCCCGTCGGCAGGCTCGCGGTGCTGCGCAACTGCGGCAAGTCCGATCTGGTCCGCGCCATCGCCCTGCTGACCTGGCCGGCGCTGGCCGCACCCATCATCGCCGTGGCGCTTGGCGGGGCGATCGTGACCGTGGGGTCGTGGCGGTGGATCTTCCTCATCAACATCCCGATCGGCATCGTCGGATTCCTGTTGGCGCTCAGGTTGATCCACGGCGCACCCACGCCGACTGCCCGGCCGCTGGACTGGCGCGGGCTGCTGATGATGGGGTCGGCGATCACCGCGGCGCTTCTCACTCTGGAACACATCGGCCAACGGGGTGCCGCACCGACGGCCGTGATCGTCGGCAGCGTATTCGCCGCAGTGTTGTTCGGCGCGACGGTCTTTCATCTGCTGCGTTCGAAGTACCCGCTCATCCGACTTCGGGTGCTGCGCATCACGACCTTGCGCATCACGGTGACGGCCGGCTCGCTGTACCGCGCTGTCATCGTCGCGGTGCCGTTTCTGCTACCGCTGCAGTTTCAGCTCGAATTCGGGTGGTCGCCGCTGGCGGCGGGCCTCGCGGTGTCGGTGCTCTTCATCGGAAACCTGGCCATCAAGCCGGCGACCACACCGCTGATGCGCCGATTCGGCATCCGCCGGGTGCTGCTCGTCAACGGCGTCGCATCGGTGGCCTGTTTCGGCCTGCTCGCGTCACTCGCTCCGGGACTTCCACTCGTGTTGATTCTTGGCGTCCTCCTGGTCAGCGGTGTGCTGCGCTCGACCGGTTTCACCGCCTACAACAGCCTGGCGTTCGCCGACGTCGACGGCGACGATCTGACGCACGCCAACACCCTCAACGCATCGGTGCAGGAACTCGCTGCGGGTTTCGGCATCGCGGTGGCCGCGCTGATCGTCGCAACGGTCGGGTCCTACTCGCTGACCTATCTCCTGTTGGGCGCGGTGATGGCCGTGACCATCATCGAGACGCTACGGCTGCCGCACACGGCCGGAGCGCACGTCAGCGGCGCCCGGTAGCCCGGTAGCCCGGTGCACGGCAGGTCTCAGAAGGGGCTGCTGTTCTTCTGCCACTTGGCTTCCTCGGGCCGCGGCCCGAAGCGGCGCTCGTAGTCCTCGTGCATGTGCGCGTCACGCTTGCGCTTGATCACGTCGACCAAGTTGGGGTCGAGGCCGTGCTTGGCCAGCCGGTGCCGACGCCACACCTTGTTCAACGCGATCGCCATCAACACCGCCCAGATATAGATCGGCGCCGTCATCTCCAGATGGACGTAGAACGTCGTCGGGATCAGCCACAGCGGGGCCAGCACGAGCAGCGGCGGGATCGCCATCCGGATGACGTGGCGGCGGACCGCGCCCTGGCCGGCCAGATCCTCTGCCACCCAACGCTGCATCGAATCGGGCAGCCTGCGCCCGTAACAGTAGGTGATGTACTGCCAGAGGTTTGGCTTGTCGGCGGCCATGGTGACTCCTGTGGGTCGGAGGGGTTCAGGGTTTGAGTGCGCCCGCTGCCAGGGCGGCGACGTTGACACGGGTCAACGCCTTGTGCAGTCGCTCGAGTTCTGGAAGATCCACACCGAGGCGCGCGACGACGGTTGGCGGTATGTCGAGTGCCTTGTCACGCAAGGCGATTCCGGCCTCGGTGAGATCCACGTCGGTGGCACGCTCGTCGGTCGCACTTCGAGTGCGGGTCACCAGACCGAGTGCCTCGAGGCGCTTGAGCATTGGCGAGAGCGTCGCCGAGTCCAATTGCAGAGCCGTCGCGATCTGCTTCACCGATAACGGCGACCGCGACTCAGTGGACACCTTGCGATGATCCCAGAGCGCCAGCATCACCAGGTACTGCGGGTGAGTCAGGCCAAGCGGCTCGAGTAGCGGGCGATAGACGGCCAGGACGGCCCGATTGGTGACGGCCAGGGCGAAGCACACCTGCTGCTCGAGAGCGAGCGGATCGACGTCGGGGACGGTCGGTGCGGCCATGTTTTCATCGTACCCACTTAATTAGTGCACTAACAATGTCGCAGGTGTCACAGCTACCGCTTCGCTCTAGGGTGGGGCCATGACCGCCGGGGAGCAGCGGCACGGCGTTGAGCTGACCAACCTCGACCAGCCGCTCAGCGCTGACTCCAATGCGACCAAGCGCGACCTCGTCGACTACCTCGACGCGGTGGCCGATCGCATACTGCCCGGCCTGACCGGCCGTCCACTGACCGTGCTGCGAGTGCTGCGCGGACGCGCATTCATGCAGAAGAACGTGCCCGCCTACACCCCGGAGTGGGTCGCGACGGTGTCGATGTGGGCCGAGACCTCACAGCGAGAGGTCCACTATCCGCTGTGCAATGACCGGCGGACGCTGATCTGGCTGGCCAATCAACGCGCCATCGAGTACCACCCGACCCTGGGTCTGGCCGATAACGTCTACCGGCCCACGCACCTGGTCCTCGACCTGGATCCACCCGCCGACGATGACTTCGCCGCCGTGGTCACCGTGGCGCACCTGGTTCGCCGGGCGTTGCAGGACGCCGGCCTGGTCGGCGTGGTGAAGACGAGCGGGGCCAAGGGACTTCACGTGTTCGTACCCGTCGATGACACCGTTCCGGTCGACGACGTGGCCGCCGCCACCCGCGCGCTGGCCGCGCGAACCGAGGCACTCGATCCCGACGTGGCCACGACGGCGTTCATCGTGGCCGACCGCGGCGGCAGGGTTTTCGTGGACTCCACCAGGGCCGGTGGCGCCACCGTCGTCGCGGCGTACAGCCCCCGCTTCCGCCCCGGCACACCCGTTTCGTTCCCCGTCGCCTGGTCGGATCTGGACCGTGTCCGCCCCACCGACTTCACGGTGCACACCGCGATCGAGGCCCTGGCAGGCGCTGATCCGTGGGCCGAGGCGATGCCTGCCCCGCAGCGGTTGCCGACCGATCTCATCGAGCACGGCCGGACGATCCCGGTCGCGCGGGTTGCTGCGATGCATGAGGGCAAGCGACGCGCCCGGGTCCGGCGGGCCGAGGACGACACGGGGTAGAGCGAGCTCACCCCCGGGTCTACTAGGCGTTGTAGTAGAGGCGGCGGTATGGTGCGCGGGTGAGCACGCCGAAGTCACGCGCCCGCTGGGTGCGCGGTGCCCTGGTCGGGGCGTCTTCGGCGGTCGTCACGACCGGTGCCCACAGCGCGGCAGGCGGCGGCATGCCGCGGGGCGCCGCCCTCCTCATAGCGCTGCTGGTGTGCGCCGCGGTGGGCGCGCTGTGCGGCTGCACCCGGTTCGACGGACGCGCCAGCCGGCTCCTGAGCACCGCGGCCGCCCTTGGCGCCGCCCAACTGCTGGGCCACGTGTCCCTCGCGATGGCGGGCGGCCATCACCACGGCGGCGACTGGCTGGGGCTGAGTCCCTCGATGCTCGCGACCCACGCTGCGGCCGCCGTTCTGCTCGCCGTTGCCATCACCGCCGTCGAGCACCTGTACGTGGTCTGCTCCTCAGTGCTGTGCTGGCTGCGGCTTTTCGCGATATCGGCCGCCGAGCCGGTCTCCCGTCCGTCGTGCCGCATGACCAGTGTCGTCATCGCACGGCCGGTTCTGGCCTTCTCTGGCCTGGGTATGCGGGCTCCGCCTCGGCTGGGCTCCGCGACCGCATAGCGGTCTCTCTCCTTCTCCTTGCCTGCCGCGGCCGACGCCGCGGCCATGTTGGGCGTCGCTCCATCTGCGATCGCCCACCGATTGAGCACGCCATCGCGCGTCTCGTCTCGCAGCACAACGACTGCAAAAGGCTTGAAGTACATGACTTTGCCCAAAGACACGACAATCCCTGAAGACACCCCCACACCAACCCCTCCACCACCGGCCCAACGCAGTTGGCGACCGCTGATCGCCCGCCTGCACTTCTATGCAGGCGTCCTGGTGGCCCCGTTCATCCTGGTCGCCGCGGTGACCGGTGGCCTCTATGCGTTGGCCCCCACGATGGAGAGGTTCGTCTACGACGACGTCCTGTTCGTCGAGCCGACCGGGGAACCACTGCCGTTGAGAGATCAGGCCGCAGCGGCACGAAATGCGTTCCCCGACCTGACGATGACCGGCATGCGGCCGCCGGCCACCGGTACCGAGTCCACGCGCGTCTACTTCAGCGATCCCACACTCGATGAGGAGTGGTCGCGCGCCGTGTTCGTCGACCCGTACACGGGACGTGTGCTCGGTGACGAGGCGACATGGCTCGGCTATCTGCCGCTGAGCACCTGGCTCGACGGGCTGCACCGCCACCTGAATCTCGGTGAACCCGGCCGGATCTACAGCGAACTCGCCGCATCGTGGCTGTGGGTGGTGGCACTCGGTGGCCTGTATCTGTGGCTGGTCAAGGCAGCCGGTGAGCGACGACGCAACCGCGCGGGCCGGGTGCTGTCGGTGGATCGCAGCGCGACGGGCCGAGCACGCACCCTGAACTGGCACGGCACCACGGGGATCTGGCTGCTGGCCGCGCTCTTGTTCCTGTCGGCGACGGGTATCACGTGGTCGACATATGCCGGTGCTCACGTCACCGATATCAGGACGGCGTTGAGTTGGCAACGCCCGCAACTGGACACGGCGCTGGAGCACGCGGGCCACGGCGGCACCGCGCCGGTCCACGCGACGGGCGATCCGGCATCGATCGACTACGACGCCGTTCTCGCGGCCGCGGCGGGCGCCGGCGTGCATGCTCCGCTGGAGCTCACGCTGCCCACCGAGGGCGGCCAGGCCGTCGGGGTGACCGAGATCGACGCGCCGTACCGGTTGACGACTAACGCCGCGTCGATCGATCCCGACCAACTCACGGTGGCCGGCCAGATCGACTTCTGGCGTGACTACTCGCTGGTGGCCAAGCTCGCCGACTGGGGCATCCGCGCCCACATGGGCCTGCTGTTCGGACTGCTCAACCAGCTGGTGTTGCTCGGAGTCGCGGTCGGGCTGGTGACCGTCATCGTCCGCGGCTACCGGATGTGGTGGCAGCGCCGTCCCACTCGTGGTTCGGCATGGGCTGTTGGCCGAGCACCGACGCGCGGCGGAGTCAGACGGCTCTCCCGGCCAGCCATCGCCGGCCTGGTGGTCGCCGTGGTCGGCATCGGCTGGTTCCTGCCGCTGCTCGGGCTCAGCCTGGCCGCATTCGTGGCCGCTGACATCGCCATCGCAATGGCCAAGCGGCACAAGACATCCAACGAACGGAAGGTGGAAGACAATGCATGACACAACGAGGAATGGCACAACGAGGCGGGCACGGTGGTACATCTCGCTGGCACTGGTGGCGTGGACAGCTGTGGGCTGTACGTCTCCCGCAGATCACGATGACGCACCGATGGCGGAGGCCGTCACCATCGCTGAGCAGTGGGCGAGTTCGGCAGACATGGGTATTACAGCGGTGTTCGGCACGTTCACGAACACCGGTGATCACGAGGCCCGCATCGTAAGGGGAAGTTCACCGGCTGCCGGCCGTGTGGAGGTCCACGAGGTGGCGGCCGACGGTACGGGCGCGAAGACCATGCGCCCCAAGGCCGGCGGTGTGGTGATTCCGGCCGGCGGCACGTATGACCTGGTGCCGGGCGGTGATCACCTGATGTTGATGGACCTGGTGGCGCCGTTGGCACCCGGCGCCGACGTCACGCTCACGATCGAGTTCGAGGACGGCTCGACGCTGCCCTTCACCGCGCAGGTCCGCGACTTCGTCGGAGCAAACGAGCAGTACCACGCCGCGGAAGACGCCGATGACGGGCCGAAGGGCCACGATCATGGCTGACTCGACACGGCGCGCATTCGCGGTCAACCGGCGCAGACTGCTCGCGGGGAGTGCCGCCGCATTGGCCGCGGGCGCTGCCGTGACCCAGTGTGGTGCCGCCCGATCCGCCACGGCGGTGGATGGTTTCGGTAGTCGGACCGAACCGTTCTTCGGCGTGCATCAGAGTGGTGTCGCCACGCCGCCGCAGGCGCACGCGCTGTTCATTGGGCTCGACTTGGCACCTCAGGCTCACCGCAGCCCGCGTGAGACGCTCGGCGCGGTGCTGAAACTGTGGAGTGCGGACGCTGAGAGGCTGACTCAGGGCATGCCCGCCCTGGCCGACACCGAACCCGAGCTCGCACGACGTCCCGCTCGGCTCACCGTCACAGTCGGTCTCGGGCCGGGCGTGTTCGACAGCATTGGCCTCGGCGCTCGGCGACCCGCATCGGTCGCCGAGTTGCCGAGCTTCACCACCGACCGCCTCGAGCCTCGTTGGCGCGGAGGCGATCTGCTGTTACAGCTCTGCGCGGACGATCCTGCCGTCATCGCCCACGCCAGCCGGGTCCTGCTCAAGAATGTGCGCGCGCTGACGTCACAACGGTGGCGGCAGAGCGGCTTTCGCAACGCTCACGGAGCCGACCAGTCCGGTGCCTCGATGCGCAACCTGATGGGGCAGGTCGACGGCACCGTCAACATCCGCGACACGGCGGGGCTGGATCGCAACGTGTGGGACGACGGGACCACCCAGCCCTGGTTCGCCGGCGGCACCGTGCTGGTGCTGCGGCGCATCCGCGCCGAGATGGACACCTGGGACGAACTCGACCGCGCGAGCAAGGAGTTCACCGTCGGCCGGCGACTCGACACCGGCGCGCCGCTGACCGGTCAGCTCGAGTCCGACGAACCCGATCTCTCCGCCACTGCGAACGGGATTCCCGTCATCCCACCCAATGCACACATCGCTCTGGCGCGGCACCGCACCGCCGACGAGCAGTTCCTGCGCAGGCCCTACAACTACGACGATGCCCCGGAGACGGGTCATACGACCGACAGCGGTCTGATATTCGCTGTGTACCAACGGAACCCCGCGACGCAGTTCACACCGGTGCAGCAGCGGCTCGCGGCAGCCGATGCACTCAACCGCTGGATCACCACGATCGGATCGGGCGTCTTCGCGATACTGCCCGGTGCCAGCGACGGCGGCTATCTCGGTCAGTCCCTACTTGAGGGATCGGGGTGAGATCGAGGCGTCGCCGGGCTCACAGATAGGGATCCACCCAGGCGCTGATGATTCTGGCTGCCCGTGCGGCCTGATTCTTGCCGGTGAGCAGATGGTCGGCGCCCTCGAGTGAGACGAAACTCCGTGGGTGTCGCGCAGTTCGGAAGATTTCGCTGGCGTTCGCGATGCCCACGGTGTTGTCGGTCGGCGAGTGCATCACCAACAGTGCACGGCGCAACGTGCGGATCAGCTCCGTCAGATCGGCGGCACGGACGTCCTCGACGAAGTGCCGCTTGAGTGTCAGGGCCTTGCCGCCGACGGGGAAGGGTGCCTCACCGTCGGCCTCGATCCGGTGGATCAGCGCGTCGTAGTTGTGTTCGACGTGGGCGGGGTCGTAGGGCGCGCCGACGCTGACCACCGCGGCGACGGTATCGCAGTGGTGGGCTGCGGCGATCGCCGCTGCCCCGCCGAAGGAGTGCCCGACGAGCAGTCGCACCTCGCGGCCCGACGCGTTCATCACCTCCACTGCGCGCACGGTGTCGGCGACCTTGTGCGAGAACGAACCGTCGCCCCAGTCACCGTCGGAGTCGCCCAGCCCGAGGTTGTCGAAGCGCAGCATTCCGATGCCCTCGCTCGCGAGCTGTTTGCACATCCGGTTCGCCGCCGGGCAGTCCTTGCCGAGGGTGAAGCCGTGGGCGAAGACACCCCAGCCACGGAGTTCGCCGCTAGGGGCTTCGATGACGCCCGCCAGCTCGGGTCCCGTCGTGCTGGGGAATCTGATGCGCTCGGCCACGCGCGTCATTTTGTCACCGACACGCTCCCCGGATTAGTCCTTCGAGTAGTCGGTGCTCAGCCACTGCTCCGGGCGCATGCGGATGATGACGGAGTTCGACCCGAGGTTCTCGTCGGTGAAGGCGTTGCCCTCCTCCTCGCCGAGATAGCGGATCGCGATCGCGCGTACCGTCGCGTCCTCAGCGGGTTCGATACCCGTGACCGGCCCCTCCGCGGTGACATAGCGATATGGCGGCGTCTCCACCTGAACCGAGATCGCGAAGCGTCCGGCGGCTCGGATCAGCTTCTCCTTGACGGTTCCGGCATCGGTCCACAGCAGCACCTCGCCGCCGGGCTCATAGCCGTACCAGATGGGTACCGCCAACGGTGCCCGGTCCTGCCGCTCGACCGCGACCACACCTACGTGTAGATCCGCCAGGAACGCTTCGCGCTCGTCGCCGTTCATCTTCGCCATTGAGGAGATCCTTTCGACAGCTCGGGTTCCCCGGGTGCAACCCACACCCGGTCCGGCCGATTCCCCGAGCGGATCAAGCCGACCCGACGAGCATGGCGGCACCAGGACCGTCGAGGGCGTCGACGGGGACCGGTCTGCCGGAGACTGCCATGAGGAGATCGATCGACTGTCCCCTCACCTGCGGTCCCTGTCCATGGGTCAGACCCGAGTCGGTGGCGACCAGGCGGAGGCCATCGATGCGCTCGCGGCCGCCGCCCATCACCGCACCCGTCCTAGCCTGGTAGGTCAGGGCCGTCACCACCGCGTGCAACGGGTATTCCGCCGCGATCCCGAGGGGCCGCCGGATGTCCTCACCGTGGACGAATGCCTCGACGAGGCGTGTCGCCAACGGAGCCGGTGGCGTCAGTGTCCAGTCGGACACCGCGCGCAACGCCTCGAGTGTCCTGCGCGGATCGTCGGTAATCTCTCGACGAACCCCAAGATCGTTGTCGTGGTCAAAGTCCAACCGCGCCCGAATCATCCGCACGATGAAGCCGAGCCGCGACGTCTTCGCGGTGTCGACGAGGTGCGCCACGACGTCGTGCACGTTCCACCCGTCGCACAGCGACGGTGCCGCCCATGCCGCGCTGGGAATACACCTCAGGTCCGCCACCAGCCGTGCGCGTTCGGCGTGCACAATTGGCCACACCTCCGATCGGTTCACCATCGTGTCTGCTCCCGTACCGTCAGCCGCGCAGATCGTCGGAGCGCCCGGCCGCCAGGCGTGACCACTGCGACGCCGGTCGCCCGTTCAGCTGGAACTGTTGTCCCGCAGTCGCATACGGCTGCGGCCAACCCTCCGGCGAGTCCTCCCACGTCTCCTGCCGCCCGTAGACGGTGAGATCAAGCAGGTGGTAGCTGTTGGCGCCCGCCTCGGTGCCGCGGCCGGTCGACCAGTAGGTCTCGAACACTCGGTCGCCGGCGCGCAGGTAGCAGGCGTAGAAGCCGACCGATCGGCCCGCGAGCAGGTCAGCTGCCTCGGTCAGCGAGTACCACGGCATCGTCCATCCCATGAAGTCGCGATACCGCGCGCTCTCGGCATAGGGGCCCTCACAGAACGTCGCGTACGTGACGTCGCGACTGTGCAGGTAGGACAGCTCCTGGGCGTGACCGGTGAAGAAGGTGCAGCCCTCGCACTGCTCATCGGCCGGTTTCCCGTCGTGCCACATGTGCAGGTAGACGAGCAACTGTCGGCGTCCCTCGAAGACGTCCACCAATGGCACCGGTCCGTCTGCGCCGATCAGCGGAATCCGGGCGTCGACCTCCACCATCGGCAGCCGTCGTCTCGCCGCGGCGATGGCATCGCCCTCCCGTGTGTGCGCCTTCTCGCGCTCGGTCAGCCGATCGACTTCGGCCTGCCACGCTGGCCGGGCTGCGACGGCGGGCAGCGGGTACGTCGCCTCCCTCGCGATCATGGTCACCTCCTGGTCCTGGGCGCCGCGTTCGATGCGGCCTGAATGGGTAGACCGCGACGGCGAGCACAACTCATCGCCGCACGCCAGCGTTCTCGCGTGGGATGGCGGCGTTACCCTGCGCGCAGGGCGTCGGCTGGGAGGTCGGATTGATGGCTGGTTCACTGCACATTCGCGTCTGCGCCGCAGCGATCGCGGCACTGACCGTGGTGGCAACCGTGGCGTGCAAATCCACCGACACACCGCCTGCGGAGCATGCGGAGATAGAGCGTCCGTTCTGCGAGGTGGCAGTCCCAGCGGCCTGGCAGTCGGCGATCGACGCCGGCAGAGTCGACACGGGCGGCATCTCGACGCTGCCGCTGACCGTCAGTCGGGCCGGCGAGGTCGTCGCGGTCCGCGACAACGGCGACACCCGCGACGTGCTGTTGATCGGTGCCGACAAGTCAGTCGCCGAGATCTACGCCGTGCCCGAACCCGACAAGAACGACGTGGGTTTCGCGGCGATCGACGACCGCTGGATCGTCATCGGCGTGGACCGCATCCCACGCGGATCCAACGGGGTGCTGCCGGGGTTGATCAGGATCGACGTGGTCGATCGACAGGGCGGGCCGGTGCGGACTATCGCGCAGCGGAGCATGGCCGACTACACGACCGGACGCAACGCCATCGACTCGGTCGCGCTGTTCGACGGCAAGGTGTACTGGCTCACCCACGAGTCCCGCGACGATGACACCACCACGCTCAGGTCCGACGATTTCGCGACGAGCGCGGTCGACGAGACACCGGTGGACTCTGCGCGTGACCTGCGTACCTCCGCAGCCGGGCTCACCTGGTCCCGCGAGGGCCCGGGAATGCCGCAGATGAAGATCGACGGCACGCTGCCGCCCGCCGTCGCCGAGTCGGTGGGCAACGGCCAGGACCGGGTGTCCGTCGCGACGGATGGCACCGCCTACGCCTGGCTCACCGGTCTCGATGAAGGCGGCACCGGTGTCGCATGGTGGTCACCCGATTCCGGATTGGTCCGTGTCACAGGCGAAGTCGTCGCGCCGATCACGCTGAGCGTGCCACTGGTGTCGGTGGTGGGACCGTACGTGGTCATCGAGCGCGGGCCGCGCGAGGGCAGTGACCGCGACGCGTATACGGCGGTGGTCGACACGCGCTCGGGGGCGGTCACCTACCTGGCCAACCTCACGCGCGGCGCCGACGGTGGCACCATCGCTGTCGACGTCGGCGTTGTCCCCAACAAGTTGGTTCCGCCGAATCTGAGTGTCGTCCGAAGCGACTCGCTGCCCGGGCTGTCCTGCTGACGTGGCGGCGACCGTTACGCCCATAAGCGAAGTTCGGTGTTGACGTGACGCCCTCGATGCCCGAGTGTTGACGTGGGGGTAATTAATGTCGAGTACAAATATCGCGACCATCCGTCAGATCAGGCGCATCGCTGGGGATGGGGGGCACGTCAGCTACGACGTCGAGGTCCAGACCGACGACGGACACATCCAACAGTTCACCTTCAGCGGCAACATCTTCGTCGGCCCCGTGATCCTGTCGATCCGGAGCCACGACGGACAGTGGAGTCGCGAGGTCATCAATGAACCACGACGATTTGGTGAGTTCGCCTCGGCAGATTGGGTCACTGGGTTTTTGAATTCTGGGCGGCGAGCCGCCACCAGCGTCTACGCGTCGGACTGAAGGGTCAACACCGAGATATCCGGGGGCGCGCCGATCCGGACCGGCGGGCCCCAGAAGCCCGCACCCCGCGAGACGTAGAGCTGAGTGTCGCCCACGGTTGACAGCCCGGCGAGGGACGGCTGGACAGCGCCGACGACGTAGTGGAACGGCCACATCTGTCCACCATGGGTGTGCCCTGACAGTTGCAGGTCCACCCCGCGCGCGGCGGCGTCAAGCACCTGAACCGGTTGGTGCGCGAGGAGGACTGTCGGCCCCGAGGGATCCACTCCGGTCAACGCTCGCTCGAAGTCGGGTGGGGTTGATCGCGATTCTCCCGCGATGTCGTTGACGCCGACCAGGTCGAACGCGGCGCCTCCGCGCCGGATCGTGGTGTTCTCGTTCTGCAGTGGCTGCGCGCCGAGCCGCTCCAGCTCACGCAGCCACGATGACGTGTCATCGACGAAGTACTCGTGGTTACCGGTGACGAAGAATGTTCCCTCACGGGAGTTCAAGTCCCGCAACGGTTCCGCGGCTGCACCGAGCTGCTCGACGGTGCCGTCGACCAGATCCCCCACGATCGCCACGAGGTCCGGCTCGGCCTCGTTGATCATCCTGACGATTCGTTCGGTGTGCGCGCGGCCAGACAACGGACCGAGGTGGACATCGGACACCACCGCGATCCGGAATCCGTTGAACGCCGGATCGAGTCTGCGCAGTCGTACCGGCACCCTCAACAGGTCCGGTGGACCGAGTGCATTGGCGGCACCGACCGCGACCAGACCCACCGATGCCGCGCCCGCGGCGACAGCACTGGCTCGCGCGATGAACACCCGCCGGTTCACCGCAGGCGCAGGCTCGGGCTCAGGGGCGGGCTCGGGCGTGGCCGCCGGGGCAGCCGCGACGGCGTCCGGTCGCGTGCGCTTCACCCACGCCCGTGCCGCGAGCCGGACCGGCTCCAGCGCGAGCAGTGTGAGGAAGAGGTAGGCCAGGAGCCCAAACCAGAGGTAGCCCGGCCACGCCAACCACGCCGCCTCGGGCACTCCGGTGACGCGAGGCAGGACCAGCGTCGCCAGCAGCAGGACGGTGAGCGCGAGCAGGACAGCCGTGAGGATCCACCGCACGCGTCCCGGTGCAGTCGTGTCCTTGACCAAGCGTTTCCACAGGTACACCGTCATGAGCCCCAGGATCGCGCTGAGGATGACGATGAACATGCCACCCATTGCACACTGCCCCTGCCGGAACCGCACTCAGCAACGCCAGCAACCAAGATCATCTCGTCGGTATGGTCGAGAGATGAGCGTGGGGGGACGAATCGTTCGACTGCTGGCCATGGTGGGTGTCCTGCTTCTGGTCATCACCGGCTGCGCCGGCGGCAACCAGGGGCAGCCGTCCTATGGCGGCGGGGCCCCGGCCCCGGCGGCCCCCGCCAAACAGGAGTTCGCGCCCGAGGCACCGCCCGGGCAGGACGCCGTCGCCGACGGTCCCGACATCGTCACCACCGGTTCGATGCGAATGACGGTGTCCGATCCCATATCGGCCGCCGACAAGTTCGCGGCCGCCACCTCCGAGGCCGGCGGGCGGGTCGAGGCGCGAACCGATCAGAGCGGGTCGACCACGCCGTCGGTGACTCTGACGCTGCGGATACCGTCGGACAAGGTCGATGCGGTTCTCGCCAAGATCGACGAACTCGGTGTCGTGGAATCCAAGTCGATCAACTACGACGATGTCACCTCGCAGCGCGTCGACCTCGACGCCAGGATCAAGGCCCTGCAGACGTCGACCAACCGTCTACTCGACCTGATGAACAAGGCCACCAGCACCGAAGACCTTCTCGCCGCGGAGAGTTCACTGACGCAACGACAGGCCGAACTGGATTCGCTACAAGCCCAACGCGCCACACTCGGCGACCAGATCTCCTACGCCACGATCACGGTGGATCTGTCCTCGGAACCGAGTGTCTCGCGGGTCGGCTTCGTCGGCGCCGTCGAGCAGGGGTGGCGCGCACTGGTCAGCGCCGCCTCGGGACTCAGCCACGCCATCGGGTTCCTGCTGCCGTGGATTCCGGTGTTTCTCGTCATCGGCGGCGCCTTCTGGGCACTGCGCAGGACTCTACGAAGCCGCCGGGTGGCAGAGCCGGCGACGAGCGCAGCACCAGCACCGGCGCCCGCTTCAACACCGGCGCCGAATCCCCCTGCGTCCAAGGATGATCCGGCGGGGCAATCGTCCTGACATCGCAGTCGTAGTCGGTTGCCGGCAGCGACGACATCTCACGCAACGTCACGTCCTCAGTCGGGTTCGGGTTTTCGGTGGCAAACACGGGGGTATTAACCCAATCGCGACGAACGTCGCACTGCCAGCGCCCGACCTCCGAAGGAGTTCACCATGAGGACAGGCCCCATCACGCGGTTCCTTGGCTCTGCAGTCCTGGCCAGCGGTGCCGTCCTGTTCAGCACATCCGCGCCAACGGCCGCCGCCGAACCGTGCCCCGACGTGGAGGTGGTGTTCGCCCGCGGCACGGGTGAGCCACCGGGCGTGGGCGGCGTGGGGCAGGCATTCGTCGATTCGCTGCGTGCTCAGCTGGGTAATCGGTCGCTCGCCGTTTACCCGGTCAATTACGCGGCGAGCGGCGATTTCAACAACCGTGAGGCGTTCGCCAGCACGGTTGTCGAGGGAATCCGCGACGCGGGTGCTCACGTGCAGGCCACCGCGGCGAACTGCCCCAACACCAAGGTGGTGCTCGGCGGCTTCTCCCAGGGCGCGGTGGTCGCAGGCTTCGTCACCGCCGCCGAAGTCCCCCCGGGTGTTCCGGCCGCTCTCGTCCCGGCGCCGATGCCGCTCGACGTGGCCGACCACGTGGCGGCCGTGACGCTGTTCGGCAAACCGTCCGGCTCGTTCCTGAGCAAGTACGGCGCGCCGGCCATCACGATCGGGCCGCGCTACGTGGACAAGACCATCGACCTCTGCGCAGGCGGCGACACGATCTGCGACGGTGCACCAGACGGCATGCCCACCTTCTCGCACGCGCTGTATGGAGCCAACGGGATGACCAACGAGGCTGCGACGTTCGCCGTGAGCCGCACCTGATCCGGACCACCGCGCAACCCCATCCAGATCGGGCGCGCCCGCGTACTACGCATTGTAGTAATTAGCTCACCACTCGCGTAACCTCGCCGTTTGTGGATCTTGTGTACAACATCGTCGTCGTCACGCACCTGCTGGGAATGGCCGCCCTTGTAGGCGGGTATCTCGCGGGCCAACCTGCCGTCAACGAGGTGATGGTCTGGGGCGCCAGGGTGCAGCTCATCACCGGTGTTGCCCTGGTGGGCATGGCCGAGTCCATCGAGATCCTGGGCAAAGACCCCAACATGATCAAGATCAGCGTGAAGCTCATCATCGCCGTGCTGGTCTGCGCGTTCGCCGAAATGGGCCGCGGCGCCGCGAAACGCGGCAAGAAGGTGGCGTGGATGACCCACGCCGCCGGCGGCCTCGGGATCGTCAACGTGCTGATCGCCACCCTGTGGACCTAGCGATGCACCGAGATCTGCACCAGCGTCGTGGCTGAGCCAAAAATCACGACACTGCTGCAGATCTCGCGGTACCTTCGCGGCACCCAGGTCAGAACGACGCGCGTGGGGCGCCCATACCCGGGTCGATCTTGACCGGCCCGGCCACCGTCGGCTCCACGGGGAAGTCGAAGATGGCCGTCGGGATGTAGACCGTCGCACAGGCATTGGGGATGTCGACGACACCCGAGAGCCGCCCCTCAATGGGTGCCGCACCGAGCAGGAGGTAGGCCTGCTCTGGGCTGTACCCGAACTTGGTGAGGTAGTCGATCGCGTGCAGACACGCCCGCTGGTAGGACAGGTGAGAGTCCAGGTAGCGCTGCTCACCGTCGAGCGTGACCGAGGTGCCGGAGAACGCCAGCCACTCCGAGTACTGCGGGTCGGTGTTGCCCGGCATGAAGATTGCGTTCTCACTGACCCCGTAGGTCTCCATGCCACCGGGAATGACGTCGACCCGCAGATCGATGAAGCCACCCATCTCGATGGCGCCACAGAAGGTGATCTCACCGTCCCCCTGGGAGAAGTGCAGATCGCCGACCGACAGGTTCGCACCGTCGACGAACACGGGGTAGAAGACGCGGCTGCCCTTGGTGAAGTTCTTGATGTCCTGGTTGCCGCCGTTCTCACGCGGCGGCGCAGTGCGGGCGGCCTCCGCGGCGGCCCTGGTGAAGGCGTCGCCCGTCAGCCCGCCGAGGATCGCGTCCTGCGGCTCGGGCGGCAGCGCCAGAGGCGGCACCCGGTCGGGATCGGTGGCGATCAGTGCGGCCTCGCGCGCGTTCCAGGTCCCGAGCAGTTTCGCCGACGGCGCCGTGCCCATCAGGCCGGGATGGACGATTCCGGTGAACTCAACGTGCGGGACATGACGCGACGTCGCCTTCTGACCGGAGAAGTCCCAGATGGCCTTGTATGCGTCGGGGAACTGCTCGGTGAGGAAGCCACCGCCATTCTGGGTTGGGAAGATGCCGGTGTAGCCCCAGCCCTGGCCTGCGAGCGGCCCGGAGTCCTCCTGCGGGATCGGACCGACGTCGAGGATGTCCACGATCAGCAGGTCACCGGGCTTCGCTCCCTCAACGGCGATCGGACCGGACAACACGTGCACTGTCGTCAGCGGCGCGTTGAGGATGTCGTCGGCGGAGTCGTCGTTGACGATCGCGCCGTCGAACCACTCGCGGCAGTGCACCCGAAACGAATCGCCCTTCTTGACCGTCACCGCCGCGGGGATGTCGGGATGCCAACGGTTGTGGCCCAGCTTCTCCTGATTGGTGAACTTCTTGGTCGAATCCAGCGGGAACACAACATCGGGCATTGAGGACTCCTTCAGGCTCGCGGGAGGGTCTGGTGAAGCGGATTGGTGGTGATCTTCTGGCGCGGCCGCGTCACCGGTGACGGCGCAGCCACCACCGCGGGACGGTCAGCGGTGGCGCGGGTTGCATCCTGCAGTGCCATCGCTGTGCTTCCGGCGCGGCCGAGGTGCGGGGCCGCGATGGTTCTGCGGGCCGACCCTGCACAAGCCGGGCACTCTATCGCATCCGGACGGTCGGCCATCGAGTACATCTGTTTCGTTGTGCCGCAGCCAGATTCGCAGCGAAACGCGTAGAGAACCATGAGGTTTCCTCACTATGTCCGGTGACGCAACCGACCCACGCAACATTACCCACGGGTGTCCGTACTGGCGCGGGACTTGGAGAACTGCACAAGTCACCGCTCACCGGCTGTAGGTCCCTACAGAATCGGCACGAACCCGGCGCTCACTGCGTTCGCGGCCCCCGCGCAGTCCAGGTCGGAGGCCGGGAGGTCTTCCTGATCACGTTGTGCTGCAGTGGTTTAGCGCCCGAATCCGCGACCGTTCGGGGCGCACCGCCGGTATCCGCGCCGGGCGGATTGGCGGCGTCCTCCCGCATGCCCATGTTCAGCGCGGCCCACAGGGCGATCCGGAAGTTGATTCGGTCGGTCTCGTCGAGCGGATTGGCACCGGTGAGTTCGGCGATCTTGGCCAGCCGGTTGCGCAGGGTGTTGACGTGGACATAGAGCCGATTGGCGGCCGCCGTGATATCCGTGTCCGGCGCCAGGAAGGCATCCAGGGAGGCGACGAGGTGGGAGTTGTTGACCTTGTCCTGGTCGACCAGCGGGACCAGTAGCCGCTGCACGAACGGCACCAGCCGGACCTTGGGTACCGCGGCCAACAGACCCTCGAGCGTGGCGATCTCGTCGATGTGCACGGTGCGGCGCCACCGAATCGCCTCGTGCAGCGCCTCGAGAGCCTCGGGAATCGCATACGCCATGGATTGCGCGTCCGGAGCGATCGCGACCCCACACACCAGGGACGACGAGGCCAACTCCGTGGTGAACTCGTCGGTCTGTGTGCACAGCGCGACAATGCGGTCCTCGAGCAGCGCGACGGCACCGGAGTAGCGGTCCACCAGGTCGTGCACCTGGGTGTGAACATCGGAGGTGAACGCGCAGACCACGACGGGCTCGCCGGTCAACCCGTAACCGCCGAGCGCGTTCTCGACGGGCCCGACACCCAATGTGCCCGCCACGAACCAGCGGAGTATCGATCCGAGATCGCCCTCACGGGTGCCCACCTCCCGGTCGGCGGCCCGCATGGACTCGGCCCAGTCGACGATCCGGCGGAACGGTACCGCGGCGTCCAGGGTCAGCAGCGGAAGATCCATGTCCCGACAGGCCGACACCAGCGCCTCGGGTGGCGCGTCGAACAGGTCGCCGAGCCCGACGACCAGCGCCGTGACCCCCTGCCCGATCAGCGCGGTGACATAGCGCCGAACCGCATCCTCGGATTGGTCGACGACGGGCACACCGATGCTGAGAATCAGCTCTTCACCGGAGAGGTACTGGGACGGGTCGGCCAGTTCTGTGGGGTACACGTAGCGGATCGGCCGGTCGAGATCACGGATCGGGGTCAGTGCCTCGACCTGAAGACTCTCCTCGGCCAGTAGTTGGCCAAGCGTCACCACACCGTCGTGGGGCGCGATCGCAGTCACCGCAGATCTCCCCTCCACTACACCCACGCCGGCCACCATCGGCGCTTCGGCGCGGGATCGTCCATGCCTGCGGATCTTAGGCTGAAGCCGCGGCCATCACAGGTCGAGCGTAAGCCTGCAACCACCCAGCGAGCGAGAAACGCAAATCATCATGGTGGCATTGGCCCGGCGTTCATCGTCCGTCAGCAAATCATCACGGTGGTCAATTGACCCTTCCAGCACCTTGGTCTCGCAGGTACCGCAGAAGCCCGCGGTGCACGAGAACGGGGTGTCCGGGGCCACCTCGAGCACCGCATCGAGGACGCTCCGATCATGGGGCACCATGATGGTGCGGCCAGTGCGGGCCAGTGCCACCTCGAAGGCTCCGTCATCGGCTCGCACGACGTCCTCGGTGCTCGCGGCGAACCGTTCGACGTGCAGGGCCAGATCCGGGTGCTGTTCGCTGACACTCTGCACCGCGGTGAGCATCCCGGGCGGGCCGCAGCAGTAGACCGCGGTGCCGGCAGGGCTGTCGGCGAACGCACCATCGAGATCGGGTAGGCCCGCGGTGTCCTGCGGGATCAGGTCGACACTATCGAGGACGCCGACGCGATCGAGGAACGCCATCGCCGATCGGCTGCGACCGCCGTAAATCAGCCGGAACGGGGGCGGGTCCGGCTGGTCGCGAAGTGAGTCGATCATCGCGAGGATCGGAGTGATGCCGATACCGCCCGCGATGAACAGGTACCGCTCGGCCGGGGCGAGAGCGAAGTTGTTCTGCGGCGCCCCGACCTCGATGACGTCTCCGACGCGCAACCGCTCGTGGACCTCGCGCGAACCGCCGCGGCCGTCCTCGACGTGCAGGACCGCGATCGTGTAGCTGAACGGATCCTCGCGCGGCCCACAGAGCGAGTACTGCCGCAGCAGTCCCGACGGCAGCGTGAGTGCCACGTGGGCACCGGCTGCCCATTCGGGCAGCCGGTCCCCTATCGCGCTCCGCAGTACCACGGAGATAACGCCTGCGGCCTCAAGCCGCATTTGGGTGACGAGTAGCTTCATCGCTTCTCGGGCGCCGGGACGGGACTCCCGGCTCCAGCGAGCACACGACCGTTTTCGGCTGACTCGGTCAAGCCCCGAGACTCCTGGATGGTCTGCACGGCGTACTGAGTGGCACGCCGATAGTTCAGCGTGTAGATGTCCGCAGGTGCAGACACCTCGAACGCCTGGCCGGCGAGCGGAACCTCCTTGGGCTCAAGGCCACCCAGAATCGGCGTGTCCTCGCTGAAGACCTGGGTCTCGATCTCGAGGATCTCCTCCACGGTGCCGCCACGGAAGTTCTTGTCCGTGGCCACACCCCAGAAGATGATGCACTTGTCGTAGCTCACCGGGGAGGGGAAGTCGACGAGGTAGCGCTTGCCGATCTCCTCCCCGAAGTCGTACAGAATCGTCGCGATACCCGGAGCGTAGGAGTGGTAGTGCATCACGGCATCGCCGGTGCTGGAGAAGTTCGAGTCGGGGACCTGCTGGTAGAAGTAGGACGCCCACACCTCACGTCCCTCACGCTTGACGTCGAGGTCGCCGACGACCGGATTCACCTCACCCATCGACACCTCGTGCACGAACGGAAAGTGCGCCATATCGCGGAAGTTCTCGGTCGCCGCCATGAACCCACAGTCGGCGTGGATCGGCTCGGCGGGTAGCCAATCCAGCTCCAGGCCCTCGATCTCGGGTGGATTCGGCAGACCGAAGACCGGGTCGCCCAGGCAGGTCCACACATGCTCGAACCGTTCGATGACGGGATACGTCTTGATGGCCGCCTTCGGCGGAATCCGCCCACCCTCGGGCAGTGAGGGGACGTGGCGGCACTCACCGGTCTCGCCGTCGAACTGCCAGCCGTGATACGGGCAGGCGATGTTGTTGCCGTCGACCACACCATCGGCCAGGTTGCCGCCGCGATGGACGCAGCGTCGATCAGTCACCCGTGCGACACCGGAGGCATCGCGGAACACCACGAGCTTCTGGTCGAGCAGCTGAGCGGCCTGGGGGGTGCCGATATCCCGGGAGCGGGCCACCACGAACCACACGTGCTGGTACGCCTCGCGGAGTTTGTCCGGGGTCAGTGCCTCTTGCTTCATCGGTCGAATCTCCTTAAATCAAACGGTGGGGCCGAGGTTGGGACGAGTCAGGGTGCGCGGCGTGAGCTGCGCGGAACGGACGTGCTCGGCAATCTGAGCCATGCCTGCCACCCACACGTCGTCCATCGCGCATACCTCCGCGATGAACTCACGCAGTGCGGCCGCGCGGCCGGGCCGTCCGGACAGGAAGGGGTGGTTGGTGAGAATCCAGACACCACCGATATCGCGCATCGCGTTGAGTTCGGCGCGCCACAGCTCGATCGCCTTGGCCGGCGTCTCGATCAGTCCCGTGCCGGAGAAGTCAGGCACGAAGCAGTATTGCTGCCAGTCGTCGAGCGCCCAGCTCACCGGTAGCTCAACCAGTGAGGTGCCGTCGGAGACCGCAAGCTCATAGGGGTGATCGGAGTCCATCAGCGTGGAGTCATAGACGAAGCCGAACTCGGCGAGCAACTTCGGTGTGTGCCAGTTCATCTCCCACATGGGAGCGCGGTAACCGACGGGTCGAACACCGGCGACCTCCTCGAGGGCTCGCAGCCCGCGATCGAGAATCTCGCGTTCGGCGTCCTCGTCGAGACCTACCAGCGACTCGT
Organism: Mycobacterium sp. IDUB_39; assembly: GCF_055419205.1. Classification (NCBI taxonomy): domain Bacteria; kingdom Bacillati; phylum Actinomycetota; class Actinomycetes; order Mycobacteriales; family Mycobacteriaceae; genus Mycobacterium; species Mycobacterium sp. IDUB_39. Next base: position 144,498 of record NZ_JBVAXF010000005.1, on the reverse strand, counting down.
GCAGATAGCCGTGGTGGGCGATCTCGTGACCGGCCGCCGCGATGGAGCGGACCGGTTCCGGGTGCCGATGCGCGGTGTAGCCCGGGACGAAGAAGGTTCCCGGAACCTTGAACTCGTCGAGGATGTTGAGCAGGCGGGGGACACCGACCAGCGGGCCGTACGCCTGGTGCGACATCGCGCCCATGCGGTCGGCGAACGCGGGATCGGTTGTCAACAGCGGGGATTCCGCGTCGACGTCGAAGGTGAACGCGACGGCACAGGTCTTTCCCTGTGGCCACGACACCGGTCCTGCCGGGGTCAGAGCGGTCATCGTTGAGCCTTTCTTCCGAAGACGGACAGGAATTCCCATGTGACGTTGGCGGCGGCGACCGCTGTGATCTCGGCGTGGTCGTAGGCCGGCGACACCTCAACGACGTCGGCACCCACCAGGTTCACCTGCTCAAGTCCGCGGATGACGGCGAGCAGCTCGCGGCTGGACATGCCGCCGGCCTCCGGCGTTCCCGTTCCCGGTGCATGGGCCGGGTCGAGGACGTCGATGTCAACGGACACGTAGACAGGCGCGTCGCCCGCCACCTCACGGATGCGGTCGATGATGCCATCGGCCCCCAGCGTGTCGATCTCCCGGCAGGTGATGCAGGAGAATCCGAAGCTGGCGTCGTCGACGAGATCCTTTCGATCATAGATCGACCCGCGAACGCCGACGTGCAGGTTGCGGTCGAGCAACAACCCCTCCTCGAACGCGCGGCGGAACGGCGATCCGTGCGTGATGTCGGCGCCGTAGAACCCGTCCCAGGTGTCGAGGTGGGCGTCGAAGTGCACCAGCACCATGGGGCCGTGTACCGCGTGCGCGGCGCGCAGTGACGGCAGCGCCACCGAGTGGTCGCCGCCGAGGATCACAGCACGAGTGCCCTTGGACAGCAAGTCGGTCAGCTGCGCCGCGATCTGGTCGACGGCCTCGCCGATGTCGAACGGGTTGCACGCGATGTCGCCCGCATCGGCGAACTGGCAGACCTCGAACGGCTTGATGTCGAGTTCAGGGTTGTAGCCGCGGATGAGCCGGGAACCCTGCCGGATCGCGTTGGGCCCGAATCGGGCTCCGGGACGGTAGGTGACGGCGCTGTCGAATGGCACCCCCACCACGGCGACGTCGGCGTGGCCCACGTCCTCGAGCCGCGGCAGCCGCGCGAACGTGGTCCATCCGGCGTAGCGTGGCTGCACAGCCGGATCCACCGCTCCCACAATCGCATTGCGGCCGTTGTCGTTGTTCATTGATTGCCCTTCCTAGACACGATTACGCGACAGCCCGCCATCGACATTGACGATCTGTCCGACGGCTGCACCGAGCTGACGCTGGCACAGCACACCGATGACCCCGGCTACCTGTTCGACAGTGCCCACCTGACCGGTGGGCGGGGTAAGACTCGAGCCGCCCGCGGCGGCGTCACACACTGCCCACTCCGAGTCGACGGCTCCGATCGCGACGGCGTTCACGCCGACCCCGAAGCCACCGAAGTCGCGGGTCAGCGACTTCGTCAACGCGACGATGCCGCCGGCAGCGGCGGCGACCGCCGACAGCTCGGCACCGCCGATGTGCCAGCGCGATGTGGTCAGCACGATGCGACCACCGGTTCTGTTGTCCCGCATCTGCTCTGCCGCGGCCTGCGCGTAGAGGAAGCTGCCGGTCAGCGTCGCATCGACGTGGTCCCAGAACGCGTCCATAGTCTGGTCGTTCAGCGCGGCAACGTGGGGCAGCCCATGTGCGACGACCAACGCGTCGATCCCACCCATGAGTTCGGCTGCCTGTGCCACAGCACGGCGAACCTCGTGACGGTTGGTCGGGTCAGCCCACACGGTGAGCGTGCCCCCGTTCGCCTCGGACGCCTCACGGCTGCCCGCGCGCGTTCCGGTCGTGGTGGCGCCGCGGGCGGTGAAGTACTCGCGTACGGCAGCACCGAGCTGGGTGTCGACGCCGGTGATGAGAACCCGAGAGGTGTTGGACATCGTCAGATCACCGTTCCGCTGTTGACCGACAACACTTCTCCGCACAGGAACAGGTCCTCCTCCAGCAGCGCACGAACCAGCTCGGCGACTTCACCGGTATCAGCGATACGCCTCGCAGGCAGCGTCTCGACGAACTGTGCGCCGCGTTCCCACGAGTCGGCCGGCAGTAGCGGCGTGTCACATGGCCCGGGCGCAACGGCGTTGACCAGGACTCCGTCTGCAGCCACCTCGACGGCGATGCTGCGCAGCAGACTCAGTGCGGAACCCTTGGCGGCCGCATAGTGAGAGTCGTTGCTGCCGCCGCCGATTGCGCGCTCAGAGGCGATTCCGACGATGCGCCCACTGCGTCGCTTGCGCATGTCGGGCAGGACCGCGCGGCACACGTGGGCCAGACCTCCCACGTGCACGCGCAGCATCCGCTGCCACGCCGACGCCACGATGTCGAGTGCGGGAATCTCCTCGTAGTGCCCGGCGCAGACGACGGCTGCGTCGATCTGTCCGAAGGTGTTCTGTACGTGCTCGATTGCGTCTTTCACGGCCTGCTCGTCGGCGACGTCGGCGATCTGCCACAGGTCGGTGTCCGGTGCGGGCTCCCTCGAGATCGACGCGACGATCCAGCCGCGGTCTCGGAGCAGCGCCGCGATCGCGGCACCGATACCACTACCGGCCCCGGTAATGACGGCGACGCGTTGACCGGCGCTCATACGGGCTCGCTCACTGGTTCGTCGGCCGGTTCGGTGGCCTCGCCGGGCCGGCGCTGGCCCACCTTGATCGTTTTCACGATGACCGCGCCCAGCAGGAGGATCACACCCATCGCGACGAAGAACGCCCAGTTGATGTACCACGACTCGGATACGGTGCGCGGCCAGACGATGTTGACGAACTCGAAACCGACCCACAGCACGGCAAGGACCGCCACCGGTGTGCCGAACCTGCCAAGGTTCCAGGGCCCCGGCACCCACTTGCCCCGCAGGCGCGCAACCAGTCCGGTCACCAGGGGGAACAGGAATGCCAGGTAGTAGCCGCCGGCGGTGAACGTCACCAGGACCGAGTAGACGTCGGTTGCCGAGATCAGGTAGACGCAGGCGCCGATGACGGTGGTCACCAGGATCGCCCGGACCGGTTGTGCCTCGGCCTTGGACAGCTTGACCAGGATCCGCGACCCCGGCAACACCTCGTCACGGGCGAAGGACCATATGACCCGCGAGGCCGACGCCTGCAGCGCCAGGAAGCTGGCAAGGAAGCCGACGACGAAGGCCAGCAGGATCGGCTTGACTGCCGATTCGCCCAGTGCGCTGCCGAGCACATAGCTCACCGGGTCGGCGACCTCGCCGGAACGGATCTTGTCGAAGTCGGGCACGGCCAGGGTGACCGCCAATGACGCGTAGGCGATGACGATGGCGATGAAGCTGACCGCGAAGAGCATGGCCTTCGGGACGTTGCGTTGCGGTTCCTTGATCTCCTCGGCGATGGCGCCGGCGCTCTCGAAGCCCAGGATGGACCAACCGGTGAACGCCAGAGCGGCCAGGAACGGTCCGGAGACGAAGGCCCACGTCCATCCGCTGGTGGCGTCGAAGCCCTGCAGGATCACGTCGAGCCCGTGGTGGCGGTGGAAGATGAGCAGGTATGTGCCCAGACCCACCGAGGCGACGATCTCGGCGATGATGCTGCCGACCATGAGGGCCTTCAGGAAGCCGCGGCCAAGGATGTTGGCGCCGGTTCCGGCGAGCAGGATCAGCAGCGCGACTACGCTCTGCTGGACCGCGGTGGGGGCCTCGATCCCGATCAACTGGGCCAGGAAGCCGGCACCACCGTAGGCGACGGTGGCCATGATGATGACCAGCGCCCAGGTGTAGATCCAGCCGGCGAACCATCCGGCCACCTCACCTGCCAGCCGCTTCGTCCACTGGTAGATCGAGCCCTCGAACGGCCAGCGTGACACCAGTTCGGAGAACGCCAGCGCGACGACGAACTGTCCGGCGCCGACGATGACGAAGGTCCACCAGAACCCGGGGCCTGCCGCGGCCAGCGACAATCCGTATATGCCGTACATCGCAACGATCGGCGAGATGAACGCGAATGCAAACGCGAACGCCGACCACAGCGAGAACTCTCGCTTCAATTCCCCAGGCGCGGAATCTATTTGACCACTGGTCGCCATCTGGACCGCCTTTCGGTGCTGCATGGACACGGAAGTATGGACATGTGACACCCGGCGGCGCACCCCCGTTGGCGAATGCCGGGTTGCACGCACAGTCACGCGGCCCGGCACTGTAGGGAACTACAGCCCTGCACGCCCGGGGCCGACGAGGCGGTTGCGTGGCCCATAGACTCGCGGCGCCATTCGAGAACCGACAGGACGAGGGTGTCGTGCGCGACAACGATGAGATCGCCGCCTTCCTGGCGGCACTGGAGGAGCGTCTGGCTGTCTCCGTCACCGACGACGTGGTCGAGCCCATGCGGGTTATCGACGAGCACCTGGACGTCGTCGCGCAGCTCGGCATGTCCGCCGTGACAGCGGGCGGTAAGCGGCTTCGGCCGCGGTTTGCCTACTGGGCGTGGCGGGTGGCCGACGACAGTGGCACGGACACCGGCCCGATCGTCCGGCTGGCGGCGTCACTGGAGATTCTGCACGCGGCCATCCTGGTGCACGACGACATCGTCGACGGTTCCGAACTTCGCCGCGGCCAGCCGTCGGTGCGCGCGTCACTGGCGGGGCAGCACCGCGACCAGGGCTGGTCGGGTGATCCTGTGGTGTTCGGCGATCACACCGCGTTGCTGGTGGGCGACCTGCTGTGGTCGGCAGCCCACGATGAGTTCGACGACGCGGTGTCAGGGCTGCCACCTGCCCGGCAGCGCGCCATGTCGCGCGTCGTCCGGTCCATGCGGGTTGAGGTCATATCCGGTCAGCTGCTGGAACTGCGTGCGCAGGCCGGTCACCGGTACGACGCCGCGACGGCCAGCCAGATTCGGCGGTACAAGACCAGCGCCTACACGGTCGAGCGCCCGGTCGAGCTGGGCCTCGGTCTCGCCGGATCGGCCTCGCCGACGACTGCCCAGACTCTCAACGACTACGCCCGCGCGGTGGGGCATGCCTTCCAACTGCGCGACGATCTCGCCGATCTGTTCGGCTCGACCGAGACCAGCGGAAAGAGCGCGGGTGACGACATCCGCTCCGGCAAGCCAACCGAGCTGCTGGGGATGGCTGTGGAGCTGGCCACCGGATCAGATGCGCGGACGCTATCGAGTGTTGTCGGCGACGCCGCCGCAGAACCGGCTGCGATCGCCGAGGTGCGACGCATCATGTTGGGTTGCGGCGCAGCGGATCACGTCCGGCGGCGGATAGCCGACCTGGTCGCGGTCGCCGATCAGGCGCTCGCGGACGTGCCCCGCTCGACTGACCCGGCCGCGCTCACAGGCCTGCGCGGGTTGCTGACCGAGTGCACCGATGTGTCCTTCATGCGCTGATCCTGACCCACGGGATCGCCGTCGCCCAGCAGGCGTTGACACCATCAACCACCGGTGACACATCTGCGGGCGAAATCTGTGGATTGCGCTAGGAAGGGGCCCGTGGCGGCCTGCTCTCCTTCATGACCATGCAATAGGGCATTTCGGCTACTTGATCGTAGCTGTTAGATCGCCAGACATCGCACCCAGCTGCGGTCCCCAGCTACCCCAGTCGTGCTGTGGTCCATCCGGGAAATCGAAGTGTCCGTTGCGGCCACCGACCGATCTGTAGTGCGCGTAGAAGGCCCGGTTGCTGCCCTGGGCCTGGTCGCAGTAGCCGATCATCGCCGCCGGGTCACTGCAGGTCAGAGTCGACGGACTGAACACCCACAGCCGGGTGTTGTTGTCAACCAACAGTTGTAGATGCGAATCCGGGTCGTGCCACTTCCAGCGGCCCAGCTGCGGGGCGCCCCACATGCCATAGGAGTCGATGCCGCCGAAATGCGCCATACCCGCGGTAATCGCACCGTTGAACGTCGTCGACGACGGGGTCAGGAAACCGGACAACGATGCGGCGAACCGGAACCGATCTGGGTGGAACGCCGCCAGCGCTATCGCTGCAGTACCGCCCTGCGCCGCACCCGCCACACCGTGACCGTCTGGGGCCAGACCTTTGTTCGTGGCCAGCCAGTCCGGCAGTTCCTGAGACAGGAAGGTCTCCCATTGCTTGCTGCCGTCCTGTTCCCAGTTGGTGTAGAAGCTGAACGCGCCACCGGCCGGGGCCACCACCGAGATACCTTTGCCTGCCAGGGTGTTCATCGCATTGCCGGCCGACACCCAATTGCTGACGTCGGGCCCTGCGTTGAACGCGTCGAGAAGATAGACCGCATGCGGACCGCCACCCCGGAACGTCACCGGAACATCGCGGCCCATCGCACCCGACGGCACCATCAAATACTCCACACCCGAGGCCGCCTTTCCAGCAGCAGCCGTCCACAGGAACATCACCAGCGTCACGACGGCAAACAGCACACGCAGCAACATGATTACCGGTCGATGGCCACTCGGCGACACCACACCTACGGACTTCAACTCAATGCCCGGCATGTTTCACCTACACCGGCGGATAGGCTGGCGGCGGGTAGGTCCCTCGAAGCCCCCACGCCAGCCAGTTGAAGAAGTACTCGACCTCATCACTGGCGTCATAGTCCGGACTTGGATCCATCGTGTTCTCACCTACTTTCAAGTTGCACTGCGCGAACGGGTGTTAGTGACGCGAAGTACCCGTCAGACGGGTGACACACGCGGACACGGCATGTTTCATGCTGGAGTTCCGTATACGGCCACAACCACGGTCCGGTCGATGCTGTTTTCCGACCAGACACCTATATCGGTATTGGCGCAGTTGCTCATGATCGCCAGGTCCGCCTGGTTGTAATACCACTGACGCAGGATCTCAATGCCGCTGATGGCGATAGCCGGATTGATGGCGATTGTCTCAGCGACCGCACCGCGGTAGTCCGCGGAGTGAGCCCTGTCCGCCACGGTAGAACCGTCAGATCCTCTGCCGCTGTCGAGGTTTCGGTTCGCCATCAAGTCATCGACATGCCATTTCGCCGCCTGACGCAGGTTCGGATTCATCTGCACGTCACTGGTGCAGCCGGCCTGATGCTGAACCGTGTAGACATTGTCCACCACACTGTTGTTGAGCCGTCTGTTGTCGGCGCGTGCGGTTCCCGGCACTGCCAGCGCGACGGAAATGACGATAAGAGTCAATAGTGCAACAGTTTTCATCTTGATCCCGACATCGTTGAGTAGTAGACGACGATCCCACATCGACGACGCCTAACCGGCGCCAGAATTCTCTCGTAGTCGGCTAACAAGTAACCTCGATTGCGAATTCTGCAGTAGTCGACTGGCTCGGATTTCGCATGTCGAAACCACCTGCAATTCCGGATATCTGATAGGTAGAGCCAGTAAGATCGACGTGAGCCTCACCGCCCAGCCCCTCGTTGTAGCTACCGGTGAAGCCATGTGCATCACGTAGTTTGACCCACTTGACCTTGAGGCCATCGCTATTCGAGATCGTGGCTGCCGCGACCGGGGGTTCGGCTCCGATTACGATCGACGTCGTATGCGCGGCCGGCGTGCACTGCACCGCCTCGATCCGGCCGGCGTCGGCACCGTCGACGGTCAACTGCGCCACTCCAGATGACTTCAGGCCGAGGTGCGGGCCCACCGGGTCCGGTTCTGGCGAACAGCCGACGCCGCCAACGACAACAAATAGTGCTGCCGCAGTTACATATTCGATCTTCATGGCGCCTCCCCTGTCGTGAATCGCTATATGGGTTCGAATCCGGAGACCAGCCATTGATCACCGACCCTGTCCATGGACACCCGGACCACCGACGACATGTCAGTCGGAGCCTCTTCGCCGACGACCACTGTCTGATCGACGAATACCAGAACCACTGCATGTTTCGGCGTGACCGACACCGAGCCCGCGGCAGGGATCCGCACGACGGCTGATATACGTTGCGCCTTGGCGCCCGGAATCACGACGTCGTTCGTCAGCTGCGTATAGGACTCCTTGAACGTCCCGGTCAACCGACCCTGTGCAGCGTGCAAGTCCTGTTCGACGGACTCCGCGTTATAGGACAGCATGGCGGTGGCCGTTTCAGTCGCCGCCTGGACGGTTTCGTGCACGCTGTTCTCCGGGACGCGAAGCGACGAGTCCTGCCACTTCAACCAGCCTGCCGTAACCGCCAACAGCAGTGCCAGACCGGGCAGCAGACCATAGGTGATTACGCCGGACAAACGGGCTCGACGCTTGGCTGGCGTCGTCTCAGCTTCGTCGACAACACTGTCGGCGCCTTGGGTATCGGAGGATAGAACATCCTGGTCTTGTTCATCATCCGGCACCCGCATGCTGCGGTCATCGACTTTCGATTCCTTGATTGCTTCCACCCTGCTACCAGTCTGGCCGGTTGTCATGGCACGAAGGCGACTTGGGAGATCTTCATCTCGTTGTCAATCTTCTGGACAGACATCCGCATCCGCCATCTCCGCGGTTCCTGTTCTGGTGCACCAGCATTCGTGATGGCGACCCGGGCGACCACTAATACCTGAGCTGTGTCTGACGATTGAGATTCCAATGCAGATTCAGTGATTGAGCCTTCTGACCGCGAACGCGCCTTCTTGACCACGTCGATGAATGGTTCTGATCGTTGGGCGAAGTCGTCCCGAAACGCGCCCGTGGCGGAATCCAGAACGCGTTGAACATCGCGGTCCGCGTGCTCCCAGTCAATCGTGGTCAGGTTGAGCGCCCCCTGACGCGCCGTCTGAACATACGACTCACGCTGCGCTTCAGCATTGTGCGACTGGTACAAGCGAAACCCCTGCCACCCAACTAGTACGCCCAGAGCAACCACGATCGAAAGACTCACTGCCAGAGCTATCCGACGGCGTGACACCGGCGAGGTGTCCCCTGCCCTCTCATCGGAGTCGAGTTCGACGTCGGCGTCAACCACGTCTTCGTTCCCCTCGATGTCGGCGTGATCGCTCAACGCCCCGTCGGCGGTATCAACAAGTCCTGCCATGGCTGCTCCTCTTCGGGGTTCTGGGCGAGGTCGCGTTGTCTGTGCAGTTGCCCGTCTGGCCCGACGTAACCACCCGTGGCTGGGTCGTACTCGACGACGGCGAGCGGCGGAATACCTGCACCACTCGGTTCGGGCGGCGCCTCGCCGGGAGCTAACTGCGGAATGTCCTGACCGGACAATGTCGCATTCGGATCCCCTTTCCAGTTCAAGCCGTCGTTGAGCGGTACGTACTCCTCATCGCTTTCGCACATCTTCACCGACGGTGCGCGCTTGCCCGGTCGCCCTGCACAGGGCAGGTTGCGTGCGCCACGGACCGTGGTGAGCTGGGAGTCCTGCGGTATACGGCAGTAGAAGTTCCCTTCGGGAACATCGGGGGCGTCTTGGAAACTGGGGGCTCGTTGTTGTTGAACCGGCAGGAATCCGGTGGTACACGGCGGCGGCGAGTTCAAGTTCAGGTTGAAGCTCAAATACGCTCCGACGTAATCCTGTTTGGTGCCGGTATTGGCAACCAATATCCCCTGAACGTTGCCCACCGCCTGCGGCACCGCCACAAGCAGTGTTTCGATGTTGTCTCGGTAGGTCAGCGCAACCTCGCCTACGCTGACCAGATTGGCCAAAAGGATAGGCAGGGTCGGCTGTAACTCATCGACCAGCATCCGGACCTCGTCAGTCGACTTGCTGCCCTCCGTCAACAAGCCCGCGACGGACGCGTCGTTGTTCTTCAGCTGAGTGGTGACCGTTGCCAGGTTGGACGCCCACTCCTGGATAGCGCCTGACGACTGGACTTGGCTGTCCAGCAGTGGTTTCGACTTGTCGATGAGTGTCACGAAGGAGTCTAGATTCTCTCTGGCCCCTCTCGACAGCGCGATCGTATTGTCCAGCAGCCGAGAAAGATCCGGTCCAAGCCCGCCGACAGCTAGATAGGATTCATCGACCACCGTCTTCAGGTCATCACCGGGGATTGCCTTCAGCCCGGTGTTGACCGAGGCCAGCAGTGAGTTGATGTTCGGTGGAATGGCGGTGCGGCTGGCCGGGATGACGTCGCCATCTTTCAGAGGTTTCGCATCTCGATTGCGCGGAAGCAACGCGACGTACTGTTCACCCACTGCCGAAACGCTGTGCACCTCGGCATCAAGGTCGGCGGGGATATCGATGCCGGACTTGAGACTGAGGACTGCCGCGGCGCCGGTGTCAGTCAAGCGGACATCCACGACCCGCCCCACCGCGACGCCGCGGTATGTCACATTTCCGTCTGCATACAGGCCCCCGGCCTGTGGCAACTCCACAGTCACGGTATACCGACCTACACCGAAAAACGTTGCCGGTATGCGCATGTAACCGAAGAACATGAACGAAACACCGACGGTGGCGATCACTGCAAAGATCGCCAATTGGATCTTGACTGCTCGTTTCAGCCGCATATCAGCGCCCCTGATCGAAATGGTAGGGAGCAACCAGCGGATTTCCCGCGGTGTATGGGCTGGGCATCTGGCCGATGGTGCGGCCCCATTGCATCTCCAGTTCCGTGAGATCGCCTTCCCATCGGGTGCCGGTGAACACTCCAGCGTCGATTCGGCTCAACGTCAGATCGACGACAGCCGTGAGGTTCGCGTAGTCGCCCCGAATCCACTTGTCGAGAGTGGGCTTCGGGAACGGCAGAGTGGAGAGCAGATCCATCGACCTGGTCAACGCCGGTCCCGCATCGGCCAGGGACTTCAACACCGGACCGAGATCCTGCAACTCTTGGACCAGATTCTCCTTGGTCTGATTTACCGTGTCGGTGACCAATGCGCTGAGCTGGCCGCCCTGAGACGCCGCCTCAGTGATGGTGTCCCGCTCGTTCTTGAGCACGGTCAACGCATCCGGCACGGTTTCCAAGGCTCGGTCGATGACCGGTTTCTGATCGGCGAACCGGCCGACCAGTTTATCGAGACTGTCTGCCGCGGCGATGATGTCATGCTTCTGGTCGTTGAGATAGCCGACAAACGTGTTGGACTGATCGATCAGGCTTCGCACCTCGTCTTCGCGACCGGTGAGTGCGGTGCTCATCGCCGAGACGATGTCTTGTATTTGGCCCACGCCACCACCGTTGAGCACCATCGCGAGCGAGGACAGTGTCTGTTCCGTCGATGGGTTTGCGCGGGCAGATGACAGCGGGATCAGCGATCCGTCCTTCAGTTTGCCTTCCGCGGGAACGTCCTTCGGAGGTGCTAGCTCGATATGCACCGAGCCCAGCAGGCTCGTCTGACCGAGGGTGGCCGTCGCGTTGGCAGGCAGGTCGACATCCCTGTCGAGCGTCATGGTGACCAGCGCATGCCAACCCTGCACCTCGATATTCGAGACATTGCCGATCGTCACGTCGTTGACCCGAACGCGCGAGTTACGTTCGAGGTTCTGCACATCGGGCAGCTGCGCCTGAACGCGGTAGGAACCGGGGCCGCCTCCCTTGGTACCCGGCAACGCCACCGTGTTCAGTCCCTGGAAGTCGCTGCACGCCGGCAACCCGGCGATGGCCACGACCATCAGCAGTTTCGTACCGATACGGTGCCACTTGATCATTGACCAGCCCCCGAGGGAACCATCATGCCCAACAGGCCGTCGGCGGGATCCAGCGCCGCCGGTGCCGTGTCGTGTGGCGCGCCACCTATCTCTGCCGGCAGTGCCGGGGCATCCGTCGGGGTCAGCTCGGTCGACGGTGGTGCTGGCGGCGGGATGTAGTCCGGACGCATCCAGTCCTCGCTGTAGGTGAGTTCGTTGGGGCGTGCCGTCGCCCCAACGAACGGGTTCAGACCGAGGGGCGGAAAGTTGTACTGACGGTTCTTCACAATCGGCGCCAGGTACTGGGCGCACAACTTCGAGGACTCCTCAGCGCCTCGCCGCGACGCCGCCTGAATCGCGCCACACAGAAACTGGATTGGATTGGCAAAGTTATTGGCCGCCAGGATTCCGCTCAAGGTGCCTTGCGCGGGTTGGTAGATGTTGACGAAGTTCTGCGCCGTGGTCGGGAACACATGCAATGCCTGCTTGACGTCGTCAATGTTCTTTACGACCGCGTTGGAGATCGACGTCAGTTTTTCCGAGCTGATGCCCAATGCCTCGCGGTTGTCGGCCACGAGCCTCGTGACATCGCCGGCAACCTCGCTGAGATCTCGCACGGCGTCGCCGACCTCGTTGGGATCGTTGGCGACAAGGCTTGTCACCGAAGCCAGGTTCCCGTTCAGCGCTGTCAGCAGATCACCGCTGCTTTCCAGGGCAGATACCATGATCGCCAGGTTCTTGATCGTGGAGTACAGGTCGCCCCGATGGTCACCGAGAGTGGAAACGGCCCGCGACAGCTTCGTCACGCTCTCCCGGATGTCCTGACCCTGGCCACGTAAGTTGTCGGCTGCCGTGCTGACAAACCCACCCAGCGTGCTGACGCCACCGGGCTCCGTCGGCTGCAATGTCTTGGTCAGCTTCTCCAAATTTGCACGCAGGTCGTCCCATTCCACCGGAACGGCAGTGCGTTCTTGGGGGATTATCTCGTGATCCTGCATCACCGGTCCGGTGCTGTAAGCCGGCGTGAGCTGAAGAGCCCGGGCGGTGATCAAGGTCGGCGACAAGATCGCCGCCCTTGCATCGGCAGGCACCTGATATTTGCTCTCGTACCAGAATGAGATCTTCACCCGGTCGGGCTCAGGCTCGATCTTGTCGATCTCCCCCACTGGGACACCGCGAATGACCACGTGGTCACCCACATAGACACCGTTGCTGTTGTCGAAGTATCCAACAATGTGTGTGCGCCGGGCACTGCCGGAAGTGTGTATGGCCACGGTGATTCCGCCGACCAACGACACCACCAGGACGACGGCCGCACTGACCATCGCATAACGGGACTTGAGAAGTCTCACTGTCCATCCCCTTGCGCCGGTTCGGAATCAATGGGTCCCGCTTGATCCACTGCGGATGGAGAGGCGCTGTCACCGGGCAGCGCAGGAGGCCCTGGCGGCGGCCCGCCCGGTGGTGGCGCGGGCAGGGGCTCCCGATACGGGTAGCGGGGGTCGCCGGGCTTGCCGGTGATCGCGTCGGGGAGGTTCAGATGCGGTTCGCCGCCTTGACCGGTGCGTGGATACGGAACTGGAAGCGGCGGCGTGCCCGGTTGCCCGATTTGCGGGTCAGCGCGCTCGGTGGGCGCGAGGACGCTCGGATCCAGACCGAGATCGGAGAACGCCGCGTCGACGAAGGGCTGCACGAACTGTCCGGGCAGCAGGTTGACGACGTAGGCCTTGAAGAAGGGGCCAGACGCCACCGCTTCTCCTAGCCCGAGTGCGTAGGAGTTGAGCTTGCTCAACGCTGTGAGCACGTTGTCCTTGCGATTGTCGACGATGGCAAGAACTCCGTTGAGTTTGTCCAGCATTGGCTTCAACGTCTGGTTATTGTCCGCCACAAAGCCTTTCAGCTCTCGAGCGAGAGACGACAGGTTGGCCGATATCTGATCCAGTGCGGCACTCTGGGATTGCAGTTCTACGAGCAACGCGTTGGTATCGTGGATGAGCGCGACCACTTTGTCGCTCCGCTCGGCCAACACCGTTGTGGCTTTGTTGGCGTTCTTCAACAGGTTTCGGAGTTCGTCGTCGCGCTTGTCCAATGTGTCCGACACTCTGGCCACTCCCTTTACCGCTTCCCTCAACGCGGGAGCGGTATCGGCGAATGTTTCGGAGAGCACGGTAAGAGAATCTGACAGCTGATCGGTGTCCAGGCCACTGATGGTTTTAGTGAGATCACCCAGTGCATCGGGTAACTCGTACGGCGCTGTCGTTCGCTCCAGCGGGATTGGCTCGCTGAGCTCCCCGTCTCCGCGTGAAGTGAGTTCTAGGTGCCTGGTCCCCAGTAGGCCCTCCAGCCGAATGGAAGCCTCGGTGCGTTCCCCCAGCCGCACCCCGGCGACATGGAATTTCACCAGGACTCCCGGTCCGTCAAGCTCGACGCTCGATACCTCTCCGACGTCGTAGCCCGACACTGCGACGGCACTGCCTGACGTCAGGCCACCCGCCTCGGTGAAGTAGGCCGAGTAGTCCGTTCCGCTATTGACGAACGGCAGCTTGTCGTAATTCAGAGCGACCACCGCCGCAAGGACGGTGATACCGACACCGACGACGGCGGTTATGTAGGGATTGCGTTCAGCGAAGCTTTTCATTTCGGGGCGCACCTCCCGGAATCCTGGCCGGCAACCTTGACGTAGGTCGGCTGACCGCCCTTGCCGTTGAGTTTCAGCACGACGTCGCACATATAGAAGCTGAAGAAGTCACCGTAAAGAGCAAGGCGGTCGAGCTTCTGATACGCGTCCGGCAGTGTTTTGAGCAGGTCGTCGAGATACTCGTGATCCAATAGCAGCGTTCCCGCGGTCCGATCCATCTCCTGCACCACCGTCTTGATCGGTGCGCGGGCCTGGCTCAGCAGATCGGTGATCGTCCCAGCCGCCGCGTTCGCGTATGTGATTCCGTTACTGATGTCCTTCTTGCGCGTTTCGAGGCCGGCGACCAGCTCGGACACCGAGTCGACCGCCTTGGCGAACTGGTCGCTCTTGTCACCGACTGAAGCAAGCACCGTATTCAGGTTCGTGATGACCTGGCCGATTAGCTGATCACGATCAGCGAGAGTATTGGTCAGTGCGGCTGTTTGGGTGAGGATTGAGCTCACCGTGGCCCCCTGCCCTTGGAAGGCTGCGATGAGTTGGCCGGTCAGAGCGTTCACCTGAGCTGGTTCGAGCGAGCGGAACAAGGGCCGAAAACCACCGACCAGCGCCTCGAGATCCAGTGCAGGCTCGGTACGGCTCATTGGGATGATGGCCCCCGAATTGAGTTTTCTACCTTCGCCGCGCCCCTGTTCGAGCGCTAGGAATCGGCCGCCGATGAGGTCGCTGAATCGGACCGCGGCCTTACTCTCTTCGGTCAGGGACACTGAGTCGTTCGCCCCGAACTCGACGAGAACCGTTGAGTCCTGCCGGACGGTGATTCTCTCGACCTTGCCGATCTCGACACCGGCGACGCGAACGAAGTTGCCGGGGCGCAATCCCGAGACATTCGCGAACACCGCCGAATAGCTGACCTGCGGCTGAAAACGGAGCTGAGCCACGATCGCGATAAGCGGAAACGTCAGACCCGTACAGACCGTCGCGTAGACGGACAGCCGCAGAATCTTTGTGAACAAACCCTTTTGCATATTCGTGTGCCTGTTCCGTTATCAGGGCACCGGCGCCGGGATCGCCGGTGGTGGGGTCGGTTGTGCACCTGGATGAGCTGGCTGGAATGGCTCCGCCCCCGATGGTGGCGGACCCGGATCGCGAGGTCTGCCAGGTGCGGGCGCGGGTGGTAGGCCCGGGTAGAGCGGTGCTCCGTCGGCTTCGTACAGCGCCGCACCGTACGGGGGTGCGCCTGGGTACGGGATGGGGCCAGGTGCCGGACCGCCCCGGTTTCGAATACTGGGTGGCTCGGGCACTGCGCGTGTGACCGGGAAGTAGTTCGCCCATCCTGGGAAGCCGATACCGGGGTTCGGCCGCACATCCAGCCCGGTGCCCCACCCGGTGTCGGTGACCAGATACCGCTGCGGCCAGTTCTTCGAGACATCGGGAAGTGAACCGCAACTGGGCTGGCCACCGGGGCCACCTTTGGCACCGTTGATCGGCAGATTCTCGGGATAGCGATACGGGTCGTCGCCGGGCAGCAGGGCGACGTCCAAGATGATCGACTTCCCGTTGTGGCCGCCGGCCACCTCTCCCCAGCCCATGTCCATCGCGGTCTTCGCTCCGACCAGCGTGCAGGTGAGTTCCGGTTCGTACTTTTTCAACAGACGTGTCGTCGGCGCTAGTGTGTTGACACCCTGTATCAGGTTGTCTTTGCTCTGGCCGAGCAAATCGATACCGCTGTGAGACAGCCCGATGAGGTTGAGCAGCAATGTATCCAGCTCGCGGGCATGATTTGTGACCGTGACACTTGTTGTGCTGGCAGCGTCCAACACCGTCAGAATGTCTTGCGCGGCAGCCCCGTAGGTGTCTGCGACGTCTTTCAAGGATCGATAGTTCTCCCGCATCGCCTCGCTACGCGGATTGAGCGTTGTGAGCACCTGGTTCAGGTCGGTGATCATGCCCCCGAGCCCCTCGCCTTTACCGCGGAACCCTTCGGCCAGCGCCGACAGCACCGCGTTGAGCTTCGCAGTGTCGACCTGTTTGAGTACGTCGACCAGATTCTGGAACACCGTGTTCACTTCGATGCTGACATTGCGTGACTTCACCACAGCTCCGGCGACGAGCCGCTTCGCACTGGGGTCCTGGGGTGGCAGAAGCTCGACATACTTGGCCCCAAACGCGGTTGGCGCTGCGATCTGCGCCTCGACGTTGGCCGGAATGTACGCCAGCTGATCGGGATAGAGCTCCAGCTCAATACGCACCGGGTTATCCGACTGGATCGACGTCACCCGACCGACTTGAACGCCGCGCATCCTCACCTTGGCGTCGGTCTCCATCACCAAGCCGGCACGGTCAGTCGTCAGGGTCACCCTTGCGTAGGGTCTGAAGTCTCGGTTGAACATTCCGACCGTGAACACGATCAGTCCGATAATCACTGCCATTTCGATGGCAGTCCAGACCGCCGGATGCAGACCGGCTTCTCGCCACTTCGGTTTCGTCATCGCTACCCCGATAGATTGAAGTCGCCGGTATTTCCGTACACCGCCATGCCGATCATCAAGGTGGTGGCTACTGACACGATCAACGAAGCCCGCACCGCACGACCGACAGCCTCGCCGACACCAGCCGGTCCACCCTTGGCGGTGAATCCGTAATAGGTGTGCAGCAGCATCACCACAACTGCCGTCCCCACCGCCTGGACCAACGCCCAGATCAAGTCGGTCGGCTTGAGGTACGTATCGAAATAGTGGTCGTAAACGCCGGCCGACTGTCCGAATACGAAGATGTAGACGAAGCGAGTGGTCAGATACGCGGCCTCGGCGGACAGACAGAACAGTGGGATGGTGACGAGCACGCCGGAGACCACGCGGGTGGAGACCAGGTAGGCCATCGAATTGATGCTCATCACCTCGAGTGCATCAACCTCCTCGTTGATCCGCATCGCTCCAAGCTGTGCGGTCGCACCGGCACCGATGGTCGCGGCCAGCGCGATGTTGACTATCAGCGGTGCGGAAACGCGGGTCGTGACATAAGCGGAAAAGAAGCCGCCCACCGCGTCCGCACCGACATGACTCAACGACCGGTGCGCCTCGAGCCCATTGAGTGCGCCGAGGGAGATCAGCAAGAACGTCACGATGACGACCGTTCCGCCGATTGCGGCCAGTGCGCCTACGCCCAAGCTAGTCTGCGCCATCACCCGCAATGTCTCGACCTTGTAGCGGACAAGCGCATTCGGAATCTGGCCGATCGACTTCGCATAGAAGGCCGCTTGCACACCAGCGCGATTCCATCGGTCACCGAAGTAGCTGACTGCATTGGTGATTCGCGACAATGGAGACTGTGAGGGTGCGCTCACGATGCCATCTGCGCATTCATCGCAGTCAACACGATATTGATCGCGAACAGGGTCATGAACGAAAAGACCACCGTCTCATTCACCGCATTGCCGACTCCCTGGGGGCCGCCACCTACCGTAATGCCCTTGTAGCAAGCAATCAATCCGGCCGCTACACCGAAGAGCACGGCCTTGATTATCGCGATCACCGATTCACGAAGTCCGACGAGCAGCGTCAGGCTCGAAGCGAAGGCACCGGGGGTGACGTGTTGCAGGTATACGGTGAATGCGTAGTCCGCGGCCAGCCCCGTGGCAGTCGTTATGGAGTTGAGCAGTAACGCATTGACGGTCAGCGCAGCCACCCGCGGAGCCAGCAGGCTGCGGACCGGATCCATTCCCATTACCCGCATTGCATCAATCTCTTCGCGAATTGTCCGCGCACCCAGATCCGCACACATGGCCGTTCCGCCTGCACCCGCGACCACCAATACGGTCACCATCGGTGCGATCTGGGTTATGCAAGCGACGCCGGCCGTGGCGCCACCAAGATCCGCCGCTCCCAACTCGACGAGGAGCGCGTTCAGCTGAAAGACAGCAAATGCGTTGAACGGAATCGATAGCAGGACGGCCGGGACGATCGCCACGCGAGCGACAAATAGCGTCTGGTCCACGAACTCACGCCACGCAAACGGCGCTCGAAACATCTGCACCAAGATATCCAGCGAAACAGCGAAGAAGTTGCCCACCTCGCGCGTCGGCTTGGCTGCGATCCGTATTGCCGCCGATGGACGGCGTACTTGGGCCTCGGTCAGTTCTGCCATGTCAGCTAGGCCTCGCCTTCTCAGCAAACAGTGTTCGCGATTTCGGATCCTGGATACAGCAGTTGAATCAACCTACAACGCGGAGGATGACGCCGTCAATCCCCGCACCACTCCAGAAACGGCACCCGTGGCCGATCCATCATGTTCATCTCAGCAGCCAAGGCTCATCCGACCTGCACTGGCATCTATTGAATGGGTTGCGACGCAGAGACTTCCGCACCACCATGGAATCGGGATCGGCGAATCTGCAGACTGATCCCAGCGTCTTCCGCCCGGCCGATTCCGTCGCGTCATTGACGTCGAGACTCTTCATAGCGCCAGGCCGCCAGACACTTCGGCGCCCACGGCATGGACACCGCGCGCCGCAAGTCACTCAGCCGGGCGTCCGTCGCGGTGCCTGATCAACGGAGCGCCGTCCTGGCCGGCAGCCGGGTCGAGTACCGCAATGCAGACCAAAGGCTCTGCACACCAACGATTCCGACACACGCGACGACTTCTTTTGAGCGTGCCGCACCGCGATCAGCCAGGTTGGTAGTGCGCCGCCGAGTTCCGAAGCTGCCAGATTTGCGCAGGGCACAGAATGCCGACTGCGTACGAGACGAGATAGTTGGCCGAGGCCTCGTCGTTCGGTACCACGTCGCGCTTGACGTCGCTCATGACCTGCCGATAGGTTGAGCCGCCGCCTACCTTGTCGCATATCTGCCGGCCGAAGCCGATCGCATCATTGTTCGGAAAGCCGTAGTGTCGGCGCACCGTAACGTTGTAGGTGTACTCCACTTCCGGCGCGGGGACCGCGTATGCCAATGGCGCTGACACCGGTGCAATGACACCGAAAGCGGTAGATCCGATCATGAAGACGATGAGCGTTTTTACCCACTGCATGGACGCGATCCTATGCCTCTGTCTTACTTGATATTTCGGAACAATTCAGGGAAGTAGGCCAGCGCGGCTTCGGCTGCTGCAAGCCCGGTCGACGGCCGGCTACAGCTACGAAAACGACAAGCCTGACGTCCACGCGCCGTCAACGACGAACTCCGCACCGCTGCAGTACGAAGCCGCGTCGGATGCGAGAAACCCCACCACTTCGGCGACCTCTGCCGCAGAGGCCAGGCGCTTGAACGGAACCAGCGGTTCCAACGCCTCTGCAGTCGTCTTGCCGTCCGCGCCCAGATCGACTTCGTCGAGCATAGGTGTATCCATGGCTCCCGGACAGACCGCGTTGACCCGGATTCCCAGCTCGGCTACTTCGAGTGCGACTGAGCGCGTCATTCCGATGACAGCGTGTTTGGTTGCGCTGTAGATCGATTCGCCCGGCATCCCGCGTATTCCGTTCATCGATGAGACATTCACGATCGAGCCGTGTCCGGCCTTCATCATCTCAGGCAGAACTGCGCGCATCCCGAGGTACGGGCCAGTCTGATTCACGGCGACGATGCGCTGGTAGTCCTCCAGTGAGGTGCTGATCAACGGTGCGATCCAGAGAAGTCCCGCGTTGTTCACCAGCACGTCGATCTGACCAGATCTTTCCATCACCCCGGAAACTGCACTGTGCCAGGATTGTTCGCTCGTCACGTCGAGCTCCACGAAGGACGCCCGTTCGCCCAGCCGGTCCGCGCATTCTTTCCCAAGCGCAGGATTGATGTCCGCTGCGACAACGGTCGCGCCTTCATTGACCATCCATTGACAAACAGCGGCACCTAGCCCTCGACCAGCTCCAGTCACCAGGGCAACCTTGGACGAGAGTTTCGTCATTGCACTGATCCGGCCTTGAAGGTGATCGGAACCGAACAGTACCCCTGGACCTGCCCGGGGTTCCATCGCACTCTCGACTCATCTTCGATTTCGAAGTCCGGGATGCGGCGAAGGAATTCCTCAAGGAGAACGCGCAGTTCCAGTCTCGCGATGTGCGCGCCCATGCACTTGTGGACGTGGCCGCCGAAGGTGAGGTGACGGTTGGGGCTGCGGTCAGGTACGAATGTCTCTGCGTCCGGGAACTCGCGCTCGTCGCGGTCAGCCGAGCCGATCATCATCAACACGACGTCGCCGGCCTTCAACTGCTGTCCAGCGAGCTCAGTGTCTCGCACCACCACTCGGCTCGGCTGCGACGGGGACCAAAACCGCAACATCTCGTCGACGGCCGCGGGAATCTTCGAGGGGTCGGCGGCAAGTTGGTGACGCAAGTCCGCATCTGTGGCCAGATGCCACATCATCGAGCCGATGGCCTTCTGCGTGGTGTCAATGCTTGCCAGCATCAGCAGCAGACAGAATCCCAGTAGCTCGTCCTGGGTCAGACGCTTACCGTCGACCTCGGCCCGGATCAGCCTGGAGAGAACGTCATCGCCTGACGGGTCCTCGCGACGCTCCTCGAGCTTGGCCGCGAAGTACTCGTACTGCTTCTGCATCGCCTCCCGGGGCGCTTCGGGGTCCGACGGCGAGTTATCGACCACTGCCGACACCCATTCCAATAGGCGAGGCGCATCTTCAGCCGGCACCCCGAGCAGCGTCGTGCCCATGTAGCACGGAATCGGCTCGGCCAGCGTCTTGTAGACGTCACAGTGCCCGATCTCGATGAAGCCGTCGATGAGCTCGTTGACCGCCGCGCGTATCGGTTCCTCCCACATCTCGCGCGTTCGGCGCGGCGAGAACGCCGGCGCCAGCAGCGACCGGTACAGCGAGTGATCGGGCGGATCAAGCTCGATGGGAATCATCGGCGCATCCTGTGGAAATGCGGGAAAGGTGATGCGCCGCGAGGAAAAGAGTTCCGGATTGTGGAGTATCTCGTAGCACTCCGGGTAGCCGGTGACGACCCAGAACCCACCGTACTGCTCACTTCGACCGACCGGGCACCCGGCGCGAAGCTGGCGATAGACGGGGTACGGTGCCTCGCCGTTGGGCCTCGCCGTCATGTGATCGAAATGTGCGTAACCCTCTGGGCATACGGCTAGTTCGGTTACCTCGGTCATCTCTGTGCACTCCCACTCTCGTCGATCGTGATTGCATGTTCGGGACAGTTAGCGCTGACCTCCATCGCCCTGGCCAGCAGACCGGCGTCGTCCGCGAGCATCCCGTCGAGAAGGAAGCCTGCGTGGCCGTCATCGTCCACGGGCTCGAACATCTCCGGCTCGATGGAATAGCAGCGTCCGTGTCCCTGACAACGGTGTTCGTCGATTCGAACCTTCATCGGTCGGTGCCCTTTGTTCTCCGGTTCTTTCGGTGACTATGGCTTCTCGCCACCGATTGCGAACGGTTTAGAATCCTGGATACAGGCACAGGAGGCTACCGGACACGACGAACCGCCGTCAATGACTGCGGCGTACGCCCAAGCGGGAAGTCAGCCGAAATACCGGGTGTAGCGCAAGGTCCGCTGAATGTGCCGCCTCGCTTCCTCTTCGGCGGCAGCGGGCTTGCGCTCCACCACCGCCTCGAGGATGTCGCGATGCTGCGCCTGCGCATCGTCGAGTAGCTCCTTGTAGGTGCTATCCGGATTGGCCGCGGCAAGGTTTGTGGCAGCGGTCTCCCGCACCAGCGGCAGGTACAACATGGCTGAGCTGGTCCGGATCAGCGATGCGAAGGACTGAACCTTGGCGTTGCCGGAGGCCAGCGCGAACAGCTCGTGAAACTCGGCGTGCGCGCGGTTGCGTCGCACCGGATCATATGGTTCCGACGAGCCCGCCATTTCGTCTAGCAAGTGGCGGGCTCGCTGTTCGTCGTGTGCGGTCAGACCCTTGCGCGCGGCCAGCCTCGCGGCAAGGCCATCAATGACCTCACGCAATTCATACATCTCGCGCAGGTCATCCGGTCCGATCTCGACAACCTCCACCGTGCGGTTGTTATCCGAGGCGCGGACCAGGCCTTCGTTATCCAGGACACGGAGCGCCTCGCGCAGCGGTGTGCGGCTCACGCCGAGCTGCGCCGCCAGGGCGACCTGAGGTAGCGGCGTGCCGGCTGGCAACGCGCCATCGACGATGCTCTCGCGGAGCCGATTGACCACTTCGTCGACCAGGCGTGGCGTTCTCCTGAGCAACTCCATACGAGCTGATGGATCGGCGGTCATCGGTTCCTCCCTATCGGCGCTCCAGCCCCGCCGTCGGCGGACAAGTTCGCGCTGGTGGAACCAGTGTAAGACAGGAGATTCGAAAGCCGCCTTGTCGTACGGGATCCTGGATGCAATACTCGACGGGCAGCGGTGCGATCGCTCCCAAGCGATTGTCAACCTTCATTATTGAGAAGATTGAGTCACAGTGGATGGTTTGAGCGAGTTCCACCGGGTTGCCAACGATGTTCGGAACTGGGGTCGCTGGGGTGAGGCCGACGAGCTCGGAACGCTCAACTTCATCAGCGACGACAAGGTGCTGCAAGCTGCAGGTCTGGTGAAGAAGGGCAAGGTCTTCCCACTCGGCATTGAGTTCGGCACCTCGAGCCCGCAAGGAGGCCTCGACTTCCGTAACAAGCCGATTCATCTGATGACCGTCGACGGCGGCGACGAGACCGAGTGGGCCAAATACGGCAGCAAGTGGCCGGAGAACAGGACTGCACAACAGATCAGCCGCTACTTTGAAGCCAGCCCCTTCCGCTTCAACGACGATATGATCATCATGCCGCTGCAGGCGTCGACGCAGTGGGATGCGTTGTCCCATGTGTATTACGACGGCCAGCTGTACAACGGCTTTCCTGCCTCGTCGGTCACCAGTGCCGGTGCATTTCACTGCTCGATCGATCAGGTCGACGTCAAGGGAATAACGACCCGCGGCGTGCTCATCGACATGGTCAAGCACCGCCGTGTCGACTTTCTCGAACCCGGGAGCGACATCACACCGGACGAACTCGACGCGGCGGCGGCCGCCCAAGGCGTGACCGTGCAGCGCGGAGACATCGTCGTAGTCCGCACCGGGTGGATCGCCAAGTTTCGGCAGACCGGCAACCCGCTGGAACCGTCCTCCGGGCTGTCCTGGACTGTCGCGTCTTGGCTTCACGACCACGAGGTCGCAGCCGTTGCCGCTGACAACGTTCAAGTCGAGAGCATGGAATCCGGCGTCGAGGGCATGTTCAACCCACTGCACCTGCTGACTCTGCGGGATATGGGCATGATGCTTGGCGAATTCTGGTTCCTCGACGATCTGGCGGCCGACTGTGCCGCCGACGGCGTGTACGAATTCCAATTGGTGGCGCCGCCATTACGAATAACCGGCGCAGTCGGTTCACCCGTAAATCCCATCGCCCTCAAGTAGCGGCGAGTCCGATCCCACGTAACGAATCCGCAGGAGGCTACCCCGTTATGGTTGATGCCGAGCAGTTGGCAAAAAAGTACGCCGAGGAGCGCAACAAGCGAATCCGGGACCGCGGCTCGAGTCAGTACATCACCATCGACATCGGCTCCGATGTCGAGGCCGACCCGTTCACGAAAACCCATCCACGAGAGCCGGTTACGAAGGAGACCGAGGTCGCCGTCGTAGGCGGCGGCTTCGCCGGTCTGCTGACGGCAGTTCACCTGATCAAAGAGGGCGCCGACGACGTCACCGTCATCGACAAGGCCGCGGATTTCGGTGGCACCTGGTACTGGAACCGGTATCCGGGCATCGCCTGTGACACCGACTCGTACCTCTACATGCCGTTGCTGGAAGAGACCGGCTATGTACCGAGGATGCGGTACTCCCCTGGCGATGAGATCTTCGAATACGGCAAGTCGATCGCCAAGCACTACAACCTCTACCACAACGCGGTCTTCCAAGCCCGTGTCCTTGGGGCGACCTGGGACGACACCGCGCTGCGTTGGATCGTGACCACCGACCGCGGCGATGAGATCCGATCCCGCTACGTCGTCCTGGCGACCGGTGGCATCCTGCACCGGCCCAAGCTTCCGGGCATCCCCGGCCTCGAAACCTTCAAAGGTGACTGGTTCCACTCCAGCCGGTGGAACTTCGACGTCACCGGCGGTGACTCACGTGGCAACCTGCACAAGCTCAAGGACAAGCGGGTTGCGATCATCGGCACCGGACCGACCGCGCTGCAGGCCTTTCCACATGTAGTGAAAAGCGCGAAAGAGACCTACATGGTGCAACGTACGCCGACGATCGTGCTGCCGCGAAACAACGAGCCCACGGACGAAGAGTGGTTCGGCGCCCAGGAGCAGGGTTGGCAGGAAAGGCGGTGGGCCAACTTCGAAGCACAGATGCTGGGCGTACCGGTCCAAGAGAAGATCGTCGACGACGAATGGACCAAGGTATGGGGTATCCCGGCCATGGAGGTTCCCGACGACGGTTCAGCGCCCGACATGGACGACTACCTGCGCACGGTCGAGGATTACGACATTGCCCAGATGGAGCGGGCCCGGGCACGAGTCGACGAGCTGGTCGAGGACCCCGCGGTAGCCGAATCGTTAAAGCCCTGGTACGCAACGCATTGCAAGCGTCCCGGTTTCAATGACGAGTATCTGCAGGCCTTCAACAGGGCCAACGTGCATCTCCTGGACACCGACGGCAAAGGACCGGAGGCGATCACCGAGAAAGGCATCGTGATCGACGGTAAGGAGTATGAGGCCGACATCATCGTCTATGCCACCGGCTTCGAGGCCGCGGTCACTCCGGACCGATCGGGCGGCTTCGATGTGGTCGGTTGCAACGGCGTGGCCCTGGCCGACGCCTGGCAGCAGCGCGTCCGGACCGTGCACGGCATCCAAACTCACGGGTTTCCCAACATGTACGTCGTCGGCGGACTCCGCCAAACCGCGGTCACGGTTAACAACACTTACGCGTTCACCTACCAGGCCCGCCACATTGCCAAGAGCATCGCCCAACTGCGCGATGACGGCATAGTGAAATTCGACGTCTCCGCGGACGCGGTCCAGGAATGGTGCGACGCCATGGACGAGAAGGTCGGGCTCGTTTTCAACGCCGAGGCAGTGCAGGCCTGTACGCCCGGCTATTTCAACAACGAGGGCGACTTCGACTCCACCACAGATACTTTCGAGAACGGCCGGCCGATCTGGGTGGATGCTTACGGCGGCGGGACATTCGAGTACCAGCACCTTCTCACGAAGTGGCGGGAAGCCAAGGAGTACGAGGGCAATGCCACCATCGTGCGCGCAAGCGACGCAGTCCAACGCTAGGACGGGTTCGGGTGCTGATCGGCGGAGCAGCATCGACTACAACCACCGAGACAGGTGCGCGATCACCGGCATCGGCACCACGGAGTTCTCGACCCGTTCGGGGCGAAGCGTCGCTGCGTTGGCCGCCGAGGCCGGTCTTGCCGCGATCGCCGATGCGGGCTTGACTCCCGCAGACATCGACGGTGTCGTCCGTTCGGACTACGACACGGTGCACCACAGTGACATCGGCCAGTGGCTGGGGCTGAGCCGGCTGACATTCTGGGGTGCCACCGGCACAGGCGGCGCGGCGCCGTGCGGCATGGTGGGTCAGGCCGTCGCCGCGATCATGTCCGGCCAGGCACGCAATGTGCTGGTCTACCGTGCGCTGAACGGCCGTTCCGGCCTGCGGTTCGGCAAGGGGACGGCGATTCAACAGGCCGGGGAGGCACGTCGAGTGGGCGGCGGCGGGTCGCTCGATGAGTTCTTCCTGCCCTACGGCCTGATGGCACCGGGCCAAATGTATGCGCTGTACGCGCGTCGGCACATGCTCGAATACGGGTCAACCGAAGACGACCTCGCCAGCATCGCCATGACCGTCCGCCGGCGGGCGAACGCGAATCCGCGCGCCATGATGGCCGGCCGCACCATGTCGATCACCGACTACTACCGCTCGCGCATGATCGCCGATCCGCTCCGGCTGTTCGACTATTGTCTTGAGTCCGACGGCGCGTGCGCAGTGGTGGTCACGGCCGCCGAGCGGGCCGCCGACTCACCACAGCCGACAGTGTTGGTACGAGCAGTCTCGCAGGGAACCACCTCGGAAGTGCAGGGCGGAAAGGTTTTTCCCGCATTGATGCGACCTTCGTTGCTGACGAATCCGTCCAGATTTGTCGGCCGCGAACTCTACCGGCGCGCCGGGATCGGTCCGGACGAGATCGACGTCGCCCAGCTTTACGACTGCTTCACCATCACGGTGCTGTTGCAGCTCGAGGACTACGGCTTCTGCGCGCGAGGTGAAGGCGGCGCGTTCGCTTCCAGCGGCGCCATCGACATGGCCGGCCGCATCCCGATCAACACCGCGGGTGGCAACTTGTCGGAGGCCTACATCCATGGCATGAACCACATCCTGGAAGGAGTCCGGCAGATGCGCGGTCAGTCGACATCGCAAGTGCCGGGAGCGAAGACGTGCCTGGTCACGTCCGGGGCACCAGCGATGACCAGCGCGATGATTCTGCGGGCGGCATAGTGTCCGCCTCTGCCCGCCCCCCGCTCCCCGTCATCGACGATGAGGAAACCGCCGGATTCTGGCAGGCGGCCAACGAACACCGGCTCGTGGTCCGGATCTGCAACGCCTGCGGCGTCAAACTACATCTACCGAAGTCCTACTGCCATGGTTGTGGATCGTGGGACGTCGGCTGGTGTGACGTGCGGCCAACCGGCTCGGTGTATTCCTGGACGGTCCTGCATCACACGATCCACGAAGCCTTCCCCGCACCGTGCACGATCGTGCTGGTTGCGCTCGACGAAGACCCATCGATCCGATTCATCGGCCAAATATCCAGTGCTGTAGCGCTATACGATGGAATGCCGATGCGCGTGAGGTTCGATGAGGTCGAGTCCGGCGTAACTCTCCCCCAATGGGAGCCCGATCCCGGTTCAGCGACAGCGATTCGATCACCGGACGAAAGCGAGGATGTTCATGGGAACCATTGAGGGAAAAGTCGCCCTTATTACCGGTGCGGCGCGCGGCCAGGGGCGCGCGCACGCCATTCGGCTGGCCGAAGAGGGCGCCGACATCATTGGTGTCGACATCTGTGGGCAGATCGGGACCGTGACCTACCCGATGGCCACGGCCGAAGACCTCGCCGAGACGGTCACATTGGTAGAGAAGCTCGGGCGGCGGATGAAGTCCTTCGTAGTCGACGT
This sequence comes from Mycobacterium sp. IDUB_39, assembly GCF_055419205.1. Lineage (NCBI taxonomy): Bacteria > Bacillati > Actinomycetota > Actinomycetes > Mycobacteriales > Mycobacteriaceae > Mycobacterium > Mycobacterium sp. IDUB_39. Next base: position 117,122 of record NZ_JBVAXF010000005.1, on the reverse strand, counting down.
CCGGGATGCGGCCGCGTTGAAGTCCGCAGTAGCCGAAGGGGTTACTGCGCTCGGACGGTTAGACATCGTGCTGGCCAACGCGGGCATCATGTTCCAAGGACTCGGCGAAGGCCGCGACGACGAGGCGTTCCGCGATGCCATCGACGTGATGCTCGTCGGCGTGTGGAACACGATCCAAGCCGCACTCCCCACCCTTCAGCGCCAAGGCCAGGGCGGAGCCATCGTCATCACCAGCTCGGTGAACGGGCTCAAGGGCATGGTCGCCGGAACCAACGGCGGCAACTTCGGCTACGCAGCGGCCAAACACGGCGTCGTCGGATTGATGCGAATGTACGCCAACTATTTGGCCCCGCAGAGCATCCGGGTCAATACGGTCCACCCCACCGGCGTAGATACACCGATGCTCGCCGGTTTTCACGAATCTGCCGCAGCCGCTGACCCGGCACTTGCGGCCGGCCTCGGCAACCCGATGCCTGTTTCGTTAATCGAACCGCGTGATGTCAGCAACGCGATCGCCTGGCTCGTCTCGGATGAGGCCCGTTACGTCACCGGCATCACGTTGCCGGTCGATGCCGGCATGGTCAACAAGTAACCAAACACTCGGCTCCGGAACGCGCTTCAGCCATCGGTGCGATGCGCCGCGGCGTCGATCAAATCGGAGTGCAGCACGGTCCGAATGTGCTGACACGCGGCCATCTCAGCGAGGTCGCCATTGCCGCTGCGTACCGCGTCAAAGATCGCCCGGTGCTGCTTACCCGCCGTTGCCAACGCATCAACCAGCCGGGCGTCCGTCGCCGGGAGCTCGCCGAGGTAGGCATGCAACGAGACACTCGTCATCTTGATCACGTCCAACTGCTGACGAAGGCGGCTGTTACCGCACGACTCGGCGAGACATACATGGAACGCCATGTGAGCGGAGAACCACCGCGCGGAATCGAATGGATGCACGGCGGCCTCCATCTCGCTCAAATGGGATTCAAGCTCCTGCGCGGTATCGTCTCGCAGGCCCCGGGTGGCGAGCAGTCGTGCAGCCAGCCCATCGAGAACCTCCCGCACCTCGTACAGCCCTCGGAGCTCATCCGCTCGGCTGGTGAACTGCACCACTTCGATCGTGCGATTGCCATTCGATACCCGCACCAGGCCGTCCTGCTCGAGAATCCGAAAGGCCTCACGCAACGGAGTGCGGCTGACCTGCAACCGCTCCGACCACTCAGTCTGGAGTAAGACGGTTCCAGGTGCGATCGTGTGATCCAGAATCATCTCTCGCAGAGTTGCCGTGATCCCATCCACGAGTCGGGTGCCGGCGGCGCGTGGATTCGTCGTCGATTTGGCCCTGCTGCGAACTACGGGACGCACATCGGACGGCACGTATCCAGGATACGTGCTGTCCGGAGAGGCCGTCAATCTAGCGCCAGCAATCCAACGCTACCAACTCAGAGAACTGTCCCCGATAGTTTGTGCGCGATTATCTCGGCTTCTTCAAGTCCCAGCTCGTGCAGGATCTCGTCGGTATCGGCACCATGTTCGGGCGCACACCGCAGCGGATAGCGGGCTTCGCCGAATTGCCATGGCGACGCGGCCACCGTTACCTCACGCCCCTCGACGTCTAGACCCGCCAGGTACCCATTCGCCAGGACCTGCGGATCACGACTCACCTCATAGGCGGTTTGCACAATCGACCACGGGCCGCCGAGGTTGGCCAACCGCTCGGCGGCTTCAGCAAGACTGAAATGGGCGAATGCCTCGTCGAGTGCGGCGATGCACTCCCGGCTGTGCTCCGTCCGCGACGCCGAGTCGGCGAACCGTGGGTCTGTCACCAGACCTGGAACACCCAGACACGCGCAAAGCTGGCCGAAGTATCGGTCCGACTGAAACAGCGAGAGCTTGATGAATCGGTCGTCTCGGGTGCGATATGCCAGTGACGCAGGGTTGACGTTCTCTTCGCGGAGCATCTTGCGAATGGCGCCACCGTGCTGAGCCGACGCAATGATCGCCGGGGAGTTGCCCCAGACCGCGACCCCGAGCAGCGACACGTCAACCACGGTCGTCTCACCGGTGCGCTCGCGGTGGAACAGGCCAGCCGCGATGGCTCCGGCGACGGTCGTGGACCCGGGTAGGTCACCCAACGCCGGCGGCGGTGGCGTCGGCTCGGGCGCTCCCGCCGGCGTCAGGTTGTCCGCCGCCCCGCCGCGGGCCCAGAAGGTCGTCCCGTCGAAGCCGGGTGTGTTCCGCTCCGCACCCGCAGGACCGTAGCCACTCCCCCGTACGTATACGACGTTCGGATTCATCGCCCGAACGTCGTCGACCTCAAGGCGGAGTCGCCGGCGGCTGTCCGGCAGCAGGTTGGTGAGGAACACATCAGCAGTGCCGACAAGCCGGCCGAGCAGCTGGTGGCCCTCGGTCGTGCTCACGTCGATACCTACGCTGCGCTTGCCACGATTGGTCTGCTGCATGAGCGCCTCGAACGGAGCGTTGCCCACACTCATCCCCGCGATGACGAAGTTGCGCTGCGGGTCCGGCCGCTCAGGATGCTCGATCTTGACCACATCCGCACCCCAGTCCGCCAGAATCGCTCCCGCCGCCGGCACAAACAGGTACGAGGCCAGTTCGACCACCCGGACACCCTCGAACACCTTCATCTATTGGTCCGTCTCTCTGTGATGCACTGATCCGCTTTGCAGGATCACGACTTTGGCGTTGGGTAGCCGATGACGCGGGTATCCAGGAAGTCCTCGAAACCGGCCAGACCCCACTCACGGCCCAACCCGCTCTGCTTCATCCCCCCGAACGGGGTGTCACGGGCGAACCACGTCGCCCCGTTGACATCCATCGTGCCGGTGCGGATCCGCTTGGCGACGGCAAGCGCTCGTTCATCGGTCTCCGAATACACGGCACCCGACAGACCGAACGGCGAGTTGTTGGCGATTGCCACGGCCTCTTCCTCAGTGTCGTACGGAATGACCGCGAGCACAGGACCAAATGTCTCCTCCTGCGCGATCGTGGAATCCGGGTCCACGTCGGCGATCACAGTCGCTTCGACGAAGTAACCCGTGCGGGCCTCCTCAGGAACACCGCCGCCGGCGACAATGCGACCACCTTCGGCGCGGGCCTGCTCGATGTGCCGGAGCACCCGCTGCTGGTTGGCGGCGCTGATCTGCGGACCCATGTGCGTGTCGACGTCGCGTGGGTTGCCCCAAACAACCTGCGCCGCAGCGTCGGCGGCGGCTTCGAGGCCCGACTCATACTTGGCTCGGGGAAGCAGCAGGCGGGTCAGATTCGTACAGCCTTGACCCGAATGTCGTGACATCCGTTTCACATTGAACCGCACAACAGTCTCGATATCGGCATCGTCGAGTGCGATGGTGGCGGACTTCCCGCCAAGTTCCAGAGCGACCTTTTTGACCCGCTCTGCCGCGGTGGCCATGATCCGTTTCCCGACTGCCGTGGAGCCGGTGAAGCTGATCATCTCGACGTAGGGATGTGCGACCAGCGCCTCGCTCACATCGGCCGCCGAACTCGTGATGACATTGACTACGCCGGGCGGGATGTCGGTTTCCTCGACCACGAGTTTACCCACGAAATTGGCCGTCCACGGGGTCAATGGAGACGGCTTGATGATCGCGGTGTTACCCGCAGCCAGGGCTGGCCCGAGTTTGTAGATGAGTTGCTGAATCGGGTAGTTATACGGCGTGATCAGAGCCGTCACCCCCCAGGGCTCCTTGATCAGCAAGCGCTCGTTCGGCGACAGCATCGCGGGATGCGGCGCTAGGTTGCGCTCGAAAGCGTAGGTCTCGGCCAACTCCATCCAGTCGGTGATCTCATCGACTGGGTCATTGAGTTGAAAAAAGTCGGTCATGAAGATCGGACAGCCAACCTCCGAAACGAGGATCTCGCGGAGCTCCTCGATGTGGCCCAGCATCGCTTCGCGAAGCTGCCCCAGACAGCGCGCCCGGAACGCGGGGTCCTTGGACCACAGGGTGTTCTCGAACGCACGTTGGGCCGCGGTTGCCGCCGCGTCCACATCCTCGACACCGGCGTCGGGCGTCTGTCCGATCTCTGTTTCGTAGTACGGGTCGACGTTCGCGAAAGTCCTACCCGACTGTGCGCCCACCAGGTCCCCGTCGATCAGGAGCTGAGGAACGAACCCTTCCACCATGCATGCCTCCTACGGGGCGACCACCGCTGGCCGCCGTTCTGTTTGTATCCCGGATTCAAACACCCTAACCAGCCCGAAAAGGGAAGTCAACGCGAGGTCGGCGCCGATGCGCCACGACGCTGCGTGCACACGGAGCGCAATTCACCTGCTGGCGTTGGTTTGACACCATGAATCGGCATGCTTAGGATTCCTCGCATCCTGGATACAGGAACTCATATCCCGACTCGCCCCTCACACGTCCGAGGTCGCAGGCGTTTGTCGCGCGACCGGTTGCGGGCGAATTACGGAGTGATGCAATGAATCTGACGACTGATCCGGCCCATGAGGCCTTTCGTAGCGAGGTACGGGCCTGGTTGTCCGACAACAAACCACCGCTGCCGCTGCCCCCGGGTGACTCAAGTGCCGGCGCACCGGTCCATTTATCGTGGGAAAAGACGCTCTTTGACGCCGGTCTGGCTGTCGTAAGCTGGCCGCGGCGTTTCGGGGGCCGTGACCTTGACCTGTGGCACTGGTTGATATTCGAAGAAGAGTACTACGGAGCAGGACTGCCGCAGCGGGTCGCGCAGAACGGTATTTTCCTGCTCGCTCCGTCGATATTGGAGTTCGGGACACAAGATCAGCAAGATCGGATCCTCCGACGGATGGCGGCGGTCGAGGACATCTGGTGCCAGGGTTGGTCTGAGCCCGAGACCGGGAGTGACCTCGCGTCGCTGCGCTCTCGGGCGGTGCGCGACGAGAAGGCCGGCGGCTGGCGGCTTTCCGGCCAGAAATGCTGGACCACCCGTGCGGCATTCAGCACCCATATGTTCGGTATCTTCCGCACTGGCGACACCGGCGGGCGTCACCGGGGCCTCACCTACTTCCTGATCGATCTCGACCAACCTGGCGTGTCGGTCCAACCGGTCGCCAAGCTCGACGGCGAGGACGGCTTCGCCGATGTCTACTTCGACGGTGCCTTCGTCGCCGATTCCGATGTGCTCGGCGGCGTGGGCAACGGATGGAACGTGGCAATGGCGACCGCGGGCTCCGAGCGCAGTCTGTCCCTACGGAGCCCGGGCCGATTCCTGGCAACGGTGGACCGATTGATTGAACAACTCTGCTCAGCAACGGATCTACGCGACGATAGCCGTTATCGCAGCGCGGTCGCGGACGCGTGGATGGGCGCTCAAGCCTACAAACTGGCCACCGACTGGACAGTCACCCGGCTGCTCGACGGGCATCCGATCGGAGCCGAGGCCAGCCTGAGCAAGGTGTTCTGGTCCGAGTTGGATATCGCGCTGCACCAGGCGGCACTGACGTTGCAAGGCGCCGATGCCGACCTGGACGACGAGTGGATGAACGGATTTCAATTCGCCTTGTCCGGCCCGATTTACGCTGGTACCAACCAGATTCAGCGAAACATCATCGCTGAGCGGCTCCTGGGATTGCCGAGGAAGTAACGATGCATTTCGCGTTCACCGCCGATCAGATCGAACTCCGCGACGGGCTTCGTGACCTTCTGCTGCAGGCCTGCCCCCCTGAAGTCGTTCGCGCCGCATGGTCACCCGACCCGGGCCCGGTCCGGCAGCTGTGGAAGAAGCTCGGATCAGTTGGTCTGCTTGGACTGCTTGCGCCCGTGGAAGCGGGCGGAATGGGGTGCTCGGAGATCGACCTCGTCTTGTTGCTCCAAGAATGCGGACGATTCGCCGTGCCAGGCCCTGTCGGTGACCACATCGCCGCAGCCGTGCCCGCGTTGGCGGCTGCTGGCGTACCCGAAGCTGGCGCAGCCATCACCGGCGAGGCGGTGGCCGCCGTCCAAGAGCCCGCCTCCGATCGAGTTCGCTGGATCACCCACGCGGACATGCTCGTTCATCCCGGCCGAGGCGGCCTCCAGTTGGCTGCACGCACAGACCTCGACATCGGCCGTCACCTGTCATCGGTCGATCGCTCGGTCCCCTCGGCCCGCGTCATACCTCGTCGGAGCCGAGAGCTGCCCGGAGCCGACGCAGTTCTCTGCAGGCGCCGCGCCACTTTGGCAGCCGCTGCACAGCTTCTCGGTCTGGCGGATCGAATGATCACGATGACGACCGAGTACGTCAAAACACGAACCCAGTTCGGAGTTCCGGTTGGATCTCAACAGTCGGTAAAGCATCTGCTCGCAACGGCGTTAGTCAGCCTGGAGCATGCACGGCCGGTGGTCTACCACGCCGGCTGGGTGCTCGCCGCCGGCGGTGCTGACTCTGGTCTCGCGATCAGCTTCGCCAAGCTCTATGCCACGCGCGCAGCGGATTTGGCGGCACGAACTGCGCTGCAATGCCATGGAGCGATCGGCTATACCTGGGAACACGATCTGCACATGTGGATCAAGCGGGTGTGGACGCTGAGCACCGCTTGGGGAACCGCAGCCGCACACGAAGACATCGTCGCCTCCGCGCTACTCGACGTTGGACTTTGAACGCTCAGCGCCCCCGCACAACAGATTGGATCACCACAATGCGAAATTCGCTCTACGGCCCGGATCACGAGCAGTTGCGGTCGGCCGTCCGCGCATTCCTACAGCGCGAGGCCATCCCCAATGTAGCCAAGTGGGAACAGCAGCACCTGGTGGACACCGAGTTCTACCGTAAAGCAGGCGAACTCGGCATCCTCGGACTGCAAATCCCCGAGGCGTACGGCGGCGGAGGCGAGACGAGCTTCACTTACAACCTCGTGGTGGCGGAAGAGCTGATCGGCGCGCACCTGTCACTATCGCCGGTGCGTGTGCACATTGACGTCGTCGTCCCGTATTTCCTCAGCTACGCAACGGTCGAGCAGAAGGATCGGTGGCTACGCAAGCTGGGAACCGGCGAGAGCATGGCATCCATCGCGATGTCCGAGCCGGAAACAGGTTCGGACATCGGCGGCATCAGAACGACCGCTCGGCGTGACGGTGACAGATTTGTCATCAACGGCGCAAAGACATTCATCACCGGCGGAATCAATGCCGACCTGGTGATCGTTGTCGCGCGGACATCCCAGTCTGAGAATCGCCGCGGAGGCCTGTCGCTTTTCGTGGTGCAGGACGGCATGCCCGGGTTTGTCAAGACGCGGAATCTGGACAAGCTTGGCATGAAATACGCCGATACCGCGGAATTGAGTTTCAACGATGTCGTCGTCGGAGCTGACGATATGTTGGGCGAGGAGGGCCGCGCGTTCGAGTATCTGACAAGCAATCTGGCACAGGAGCGGATCAGCGTGGCCGCGGGTTCGGTGGCGATGGCAAAAACCGCGCTGGCCGACACGATCGAGTATGTCCGCCAACGACAGGTATTCGGTCGCCAACTGTCGCTGTTCCAGAATACGAAGTTCGTACTGGCCGGAGTGTCGGCCGAGATCGAGGCCGCCGACTCACTTCTCCAGCGCGCCGTGGCGGAGCTGGATGCAGCGGAACTGTCCGGAGCGGATGCTGCGCGGGTGAAGTTGTTCTGTTCGGAGATGCAGGCTCGGGCAGTGGACAGCTGTCTGCAATTGTTCGGAGGGTACGGCTACATGCTTGAGTACCCAATCGCGAAGATGTACGCGGACGCGCGAGTGAGCCGAATCTACGGCGGCTCAAGTGAAATCATGAAGATCATTATCGCGAAGTCCCTGGGCCTCTGAGGTCGCGCGGCTCATGCGCCGGCGCGAGTGGAAAGCTGCTCGCGCAACGTCCGGCGCATGAGCTTGCCATTGTCGTTGTACGGCAACGCATCGACGACATCCACCGTCGACGGTACCTTGCTAGAGCGGAGCCGCGATCGCACCCACTCCTGCAATGTTGCCGGATCCGGTGTGCATCCCGGCGCGACGACCACAGCGGCGACGATCCGCTCGCCCCAGTCTTCATCGATCAGGCCGACCACTCCTGCGTCGACGACGTCGGGGTGGCTGATGAGCGCATCCTCCACTTCGCCCGGCGAGATGTTCTCTCCGCCGCGCACGATCACGTCATCAAGGCGCCCCTCGATGAACACATACCCGTCACCATCGATGCGAGCGGCGTCCTTGGTTCGGAACCACCCGTCCTCGTTCCGTCCCGGTTCGATGCCGATGTACCGGCCCGAAACCTGCTCACCACGCACCCACAGCTCGCCGAGCTCCCCGTCGGAGACGATCCGGCCAGCGGTGTCGCGCACCGACAGTTCGACCGTCGGCAGAGCGCGACCGACCGAGCCCAGCCGTGCCCGCACCGCCGGATCATCCGACGAGGCCGCGATGCGATGATCCTCCGGATTGAGAACAGTAATGGTGGAGCTCGTTTCAGTGAGCCCGTAACCGTTGACAAACCCGACACGCGGCAGTCGTCGCATCGCCTCGTCGAGAACAGGCGACGGCATGCGTCCGCCTCCATAGGAGAGATGCCGCAGACTGGGTAGACCACCTGCCTCATCATCGGCGAGCAGCATCATGATCCGGGCGAGCATGGTGGGCACGACGGAAGCGTGGGTGACGCCATGCCGTCGGACCTCGTTGATCCACCCCGCCGGATCAAACGCGTCCAACTGCACCATCCGCCGCCCGCTGAAGAGCGTGCTGAGGAGGTTGGCAATCCCACCGACGTGGTAGGGCGGCAGGCTGACGAGCTGCGTGTCGCCCTCTTCGGCGGCCATCAGTTCGACCGTGCCGAAGATGTAGGCGGCCAGGTTCGCGTGGTCCAGCACAGCCACTTTGGGTGTGCCCGACGTGCCACTGGTGAACAGTTGCACGGCCGGACACTTCGGCGATGCGCCGGTGATGACGGCCGGCTCACTTGCATCGACGCTCTCCAGGAACTTCTCCCGGCCAACGATCGCCACGCCGGGCTCGCCAGTCAGCGCGGACAACCGCGAAAGCATGGTGTCATCGACAACCACAACAGCCGAGCCGAGCCGACGCACCGCGGCCACCAGTTGAGCGTCCGTCCACCGGTAGTTGAGCGGGGCGAAGGACTTATCGGCGAGCGCGGCGCCGAAGAGCGCAATCGGGAAAAGTCGTGAGTTCACACCGATCATCACGACGTTGTCCTGTTGGTGGCAATTCAGCCAGCCGGCAGCACGGCGGCACCGATCCCATAGCTGCTCATAGGTGATGGCGCCGTGCGCATCGTTGAGCGCAAGCCGGTCGCCCCCGGCTTCGGCCGCCATTTCGGCGATCATCGCAATGTTCATTGCGCTAGTCCGATGCGGGCAGCGCCGTGGCGGCCTTGATAGATAGCGGCCTGTTATCGATGAACAGGGCACCCGCGCCCGACTTGGTGCATAGCAGCTCCAGACCGGAACCCGCATCGACATATCGCTTGCCCAAGATGGTGCCGCCATCGTGGCCGACAGTCATCGTCGCCCCGGATGGGCTCTCTGCATCGATGGGCAGCAGCGGGTGCCCCCCACACGTGACGTCGGCCGGGTTTCCCGGTGTTCGAACCACGATGACCTGTGTGTCATCCACTGCGCTCCGCAGCCGCGCCCCGACTGTAAAATTCACCGTATCAACCTCCGAGATGCTGAAATATACTGGAAATAAGAGAGATAAAGCTTGCTCGGTCAGCCTTCGCCCAAGACCTGCCTGCGCCCCGCCGCAGTACGCACGTCGGGTACCTATCGACCGTTAATCACATCGCGCATGCTGCGCGCATCATGGCCGGCGAGCGATCCGAGTCCGATTTCGGCGTTGTGCGCATGGGCCAGGTGATGAAGTCCGAACACCGCGTCCATCCCGTCGCGGACGCCCATCAGATCCTCACATTGATTGACAGCGCGCTTCGCCAACGCAAGGCCCATGGCGGGCATCTCCGCGATCCGTTTCGCCATGTCCAGGACCGTCGGCTCAAGCTCGGCGCGGGGCACCACCCGATTCACCATGCCCAAACGTCGCGCCTCCTGTGCATCGATGCGTTCGCCGAGAAATAGGAACTCTTTAGCGAATCGCGGTCCCAATTGCCACGGGTGCGCGAAGTACTCGACGCCCGGTATGCCCATCCGGACGGTCGGATCGGCGAAGAAGGCGTCGTCAGCGGCGACGATGAGGTCGCATGACCACGCGAGCATCAGTGCACCCGCAACACAGGCGCCCTGGACCATCGCGATCGTCGGTTTCGGAATCTCCCGCCAGCGCCGGCACATGCCGAGATATACCTCGGACTCGCGGGCATACCTACTCGCCGCACCCGCCTTGTCGCTATGGTCCCACCACAGGGAAGCCCGCCGCTTGTACGACTGGTCGATGTCACGCTCAGGCGTACCGATGTCATGCCCTGCCGAGAAGTGCTTGCCGTTGCCTGCCAGCACAATCACCTTGATCGCGTCATCGTCGGCGGCCCGATAGAAGGCATCGTCGAGCGCATATGTCATGGCACTGTGCTGGGCGTTGCGATACTCCGGCCGGTTCATCCGAACAACGGCAACGGCCTCATCGACAACTTCGTACTGCACCACGCCCGCTATCGAGGCGGAGGAGTTCGATTCGTTCATAGGTAGCCCGGGGTGAGATAGCCGCGAAGCGCGCTTGTCCCCCATCCCCCTCTCTGCGTCATGGACGTCATAACGCCCTGGTCCGATCCTCGGAACCGCGTGTATCCAGGATACCATCCCAGAAGCGTTCTTAGCCCAGCCGTTCGGAGCCCGCCCGATCTAGGAGGCGTTCTCGCGGCTCCACACCCGGGATGCACCACCCGGCCACGCAATCCTTGACAGGCAAGCATTCACTTGCATAACTTGGGGACGTGGGCGATGTCTTCAAGGCCTTGGCAGACCCCACCCGCCGCGCGATCCTCGATGAACTGACCGACCGGAACGGACAGACGCTCTTCGAGATCTGCGCGCGGCTGGCGAACAAGCACGGGCTCGGATCGTCACGACAGGCGATATCGCAGCACCTCGACGTTCTCGAGGGCTCGGCCCTGGTCGAGACGCGCCGCGAGGGCCGATACAAGTTCCACTACATCAACACCACGCCACTGCAACCGATCGTCGAGCGTTGGCTGAGACAACCTGGAGAAGGCTCACCATGCGAATCAACCTGACCAGCGTCCTCGTTGACGACCAGGACAAGGCACTGCGGTTCTACACCGAAGTCCTCGGGTTCACCGTGAAGCACGATGTTCCGTTGGGTGAGCATCGCTGGATCACCGTCGTCTCACCCGAGGATCCAGACGGCACCGAACTCGTCCTCGAGCCCGACGCACACCCCGCCGCCAAACCGTTCAAGGACGCGCTGATCGCCGACGGCATCCCGTTCACCGCGTTCGCCGTCGACGACGTCGAATCGGAGTTCACCCGACTGAGCGGCCTCGGAGTCCGCTTCACCCAGAAGCCCACGAACATGGGCCCGGTGACGACGGCCGTCCTCGACGACACGTGCGGCAACCTGATCCAGATTCAGGCCACCTGACCCTTCAGCGCGTCAGCGCGGGCCCGGCTTACCCGTCAACTGTCGGATCGTGTGAGCCTCGTGGTCCCGATAGGGCCGCCCGTCGGGTTGCAGGAGGTCGTGGAACCACTCCCGAGGCGGCGCCGTGTAGGGGCGGGCCCATGAGTCCCATGGCAAAAACGTCTGCGTCTTCCCCGCCACCAGGCCCCAGTTGTAGGCGCCGACGTTGTGCCGCTTGGCGATAGGCAGGATTCCCTCGATGGAGCTGCCCTTGGTCCGGGCCATGTACTCGGTGCACAGCATCGGCCGCCGTAGCGGAGCGAGCTCGGCGATGCGCGCCTCGAACTCGGGCGGTTTGGCGTAGCTGTGAAAGGTGATCACGTCGGAGTTCTCGAGTTGAATCCGCACGATGTCGGTGCGATGCCGCGGGTCTCCCCAGGGACCCTCCCAGACGCCACTGGTCAGCGGTTGAACGGGATCGGCTGAGCGCGCCCACTTGAACACATGCGGCAGTAGCGCCGCGACGAGTTGCGGTTTGTCCTGCCGCTCGACCTTGCGGTACTCGCTCGCGGGATTGTCGGGCTCGTTCCACAGGTCCCAGCCCAGGACGCGGTCATCGTTGCGGAAGAGGTCGATAACGCCCACCACGTAGTCGTACAGGATGGCGAGGTAACCCGGGTTGTCGAGCTTCGCGGCCCCCGGGCTCTGCACCCAGCCGGAGTTGTGCACTCCGGGTCGGGGCGCGGGCTGTTGGCCCAGCCTAGGAGTCGGATTCCAGCAAGAGTCGAAGAAGACGAAGAGCGGTTTGATGCCGCGATGCGCCGCGATGTCGACGAACTGTGCGAGCCGACGTTGAAACCCCGACCGATCCTGGGCCCAGAGCAGGTCGTGGAGAAAGACCCTCACGGTGTTGAATCCGAGCTGCTGCGCCGCTCGCAACTCGGTATTGATGCGCTGAGCGTCAAACGTGCCGGCCTGAAACATCTCGAGCTGATTGACCGCGTTCGAGGTGATGTAGTTCGCGCCGACCAGCCAGCCCTGCGCTCGATACCAGTCGTTGGCGCGCTCGATCGACCACCGGGCGGGCGCGGCAGATGCGCGGGGTGCGGTGGCCAGCGCCGTGCCCGCTGCTGCCAGAAGCGGCAGCTTGAGCGTGGTTCGACGCCGTACCTGGTCGCCCCGGTCTCCCCTGGCGGTGTGTCTGGGGTTGCGTAACAAGGTGCAATCCTTCGAGTTTGGGATCTGTCGTCCATCGCCGCCATGCGTACCCATCCGCGGCCACATCTACAACCGGACGACCTGTGCGGCATCACACACGGGCGAAATTGCCGTCATGACCGGGTGCGCCGCTACGAACAGGCCAAGCGTGACTACAACGTGGCTGGCAACGGCTACGAGTTCAACATCGGGCAGATCACCTTCGCCACCCTCAACATCACCCGGGGACTGCTTCCTGATGCAGAGAATCCTGGACCTCCCCGCCGGGCAGCTGCCGCCCGAACCGCCGATCGTTCCCACGGAATCCGCGCCAAGTCCCTAGCGTTGCGCGGGCCGCGTGAACGAAATGGACGAAATGGCTGCTTTCCCTGGCTCAAAAGCAGCCATCTCGTCGGTCTCGGTCTTCGAGCGGGGCTCGACGGGTTGAGTAACGTCGAAGTCGATAGCGATCTCACCCGACGAACAGGAGCGATGATGGCACGCAGCGAGGGCGACAGCTGGGACCTGGCATCGAGCGTCGGCGCCACCGCCACGATGGTGGCCGCCGGACGTGCCGTCGCGAGTCGAGACGGCCGAGGCCTGATCGACGATCCGTTCGCGGCACCGCTGGTACGCGCAGTGGGTATCGAGTTCTTCAGCAAGCTGGTCGACGGTGACGTCGACATCGCCGCGATCGATCCGTCATCGGCCGCCACCATGCAGGCCCGCATCGACGAGATGGCCCTGCGCACACGGTTCTTCGACGACTACTTCGTGGACTCCACCAGTGGTGGTGTCCGCCAGGCAGTCATCCTGGCGTCCGGACTCGACTCGCGCGCCTACCGGCTTCCGTGGCCGCAGGGCACAGTCGTCTACGAGATCGACCAGCCCGCCGTCATCGAGTTCAAGACCACCACGCTGGCCTGCATCGGTGCGCAGCCTACGGCGGACCGACGCACGGTGGCGATCGACCTGCGCGAGGATTGGCCAGCCGCGCTTCGGGCCGCTGGCTTCGATGTCACACAGCCGACGGCGTGGTGCGCGGAGGGTCTGCTCATCTACCTTCCATCCGATGCCCAGGATTTGTTGTTCGACAACATCACCGAGTTGAGCGCGCCGGGAAGCACCGTTGCGACGGAGTACGTCCCGGGTGTGAGGAACTTCGACGCCGATAAGGCCCGCGCCGACGCCGCGAAGATGCGTGAGTACGGGCTGGACCTCGACATGCCCTCACTGATCTACCACGGCGAACGCACCCATGTCATGGACTATCTGGTGTCTCTGGGTTGGCACATCACCGGTGTGCCCCGCCCGGAGTTGTTCGCCCGGCATGGCGTGCCGCTGCCCGAGTTCGCAGACGTCGACGACCCGCTCGGTGAGATCGTCTACGTCAGCGGGTACCGGCCGAAAGTCTAGGGACCGCAGCTCAACTGCCCTGAGCAGCCACCCTGGCGCGCTCTCGCATCGAGGCAATGACGCCGCCGTCGTTGAGGATGTCGGTGCCGGTGAGGTAACCGGCCTGATCGCTGACGCAGAAGGCCAGCAGTGCCGCCATCTCCTCCGGAGTGCCCCATCGCGGAACCGCGAAGTTGGCGACCATCGCCCCGGCCCCGGCGTCTGCCTCCAACTTGCCCATCTCGGTCTCGACGGAACCCGGGGAGACCGAGACGATGCGCAGCCCTCGGGTGTTGAACCTCTCGGCTTGCGATGAGCTGTACCACCGGACGAAGCTCTTGCTCACGGTGTAGGCGAAGCCCGATCGCGCCTCCTCGGGAATCGCGTTGCAGGCGCTCAGCATGTCGCTCATGAAGGCGTCGGCGTCCTGGAGTGCCTGCGGGAACTGCCCCGTCGGGATCATCTCCTCCGGCAGCATGTGGGCCGCCATCGACGCGACGTTGACGACGGCGGAACCCACCGCGGCGATGTCGAAGAAGATCTCGTTGACGTTGACCGTGCCGACCGCGTTGGTTCTCATCACGTACTCGGCGTCGCCCATGCTGGGGCTCACACCCGCGGTGTGGATGACCGAGTGGAGGGTCCCGAGGCCGGCTGCGGTCTCGAACAGTCGCTCAACCGCCGCGCGGTCGGTGACATCGCAGTTGATGGCGGTCGCGGTGATGCCGTCGTCCTTGAGCGCGGTCACCGCCTGTTCAAGGCGGTCCTGCCTGATGTCGCAGAGAACGACGGTGTGGTCTCGACCGACGATCTTGGCCGTGGCCAGACCCATGCCACCCGCGCCGCCTGTGATGACCGCCACTCTGCTCATGCTCGGACCATATATTAGGCGTGCTATCGAATCCGTCGCGGGCTCAGTCCAGACCGGGGGGCTCCCGTCAGGGCTGTGCTGTGAGGTACTGCTCGAGCTTGTCGAACTGCGCCTTGTAGCCCCACTTCATCCCGAACGCCGCCATCTTGGCCTTGGGACCGATCTGCGTGATCGTGACGTGAAGCGCCACGGTCGTCGTGCCGTCACGCTCGGTCAGCGTCACGTCGTTGACGTGGTGGATCGTCGATCCCTCCTCCTCGCCCTCGGTCCACGAACGGGCGTCGTAGGACAGCCTGGAGTTCGGCTCGGTGCGGGTGAACGTGCCGGCCATGGGCCATCGCGTGCCCTGGTACTTGCCCATCGCCTCGCCCGCCTCCATGACGACGTAGATCTCGCCACCGACCCGCGGGTCGATCCTGCATTCGGGTACGAACGTCTTCTCCGGGCCCCACCACTGCCGCAGCATGTCGGCCTGCGTCCAGGCATCCCACACCAATGCTATCGGCGCCTGATACGAGCGCTCGAGGCTGAAATCCTTTGTCTTCTTGAACAGTTGCATGATCATGATGCTCTCCAGTCCGTGTTCAGCCGACGGCTCGTGTGACGACCTCGGCGAGCTTGTCCATCACCGCAGCGTCGCCGCCTCGATCAGTGGTCGTCTTCTGTGCCATTACGTGTCCCTTCGCCTGCCATGGAAGCGAGATAGCTACCCAAGGAATCGAGCCGGCTCTCCCACAACCGTTCGAACGACTCGACCCAGTGGCCGACCTCCTCGAACGGTTGCGCCTCAAGGTGGTAGATCCGTCGCCGAGCCAGTGCCTCACCGGTGACGATCCCCGAATCCCCAAGCACCCGAAGATGTTTGCTGACCTGCGGCTGACGAACCTCGAGCACCTCGGCGATCTCACCGACCGACATCGGTCCATCCCGCAGTAACTCGACGATCCTCAGACGAGTCGGCTCACCAAGGGCCCCGAAGATCGTCGCCTGCACAGCACAAAGGTAAAGGGGACGACGTATTCCTGTCAAGGAATACGTCGTCCCCTTTAGGACGCGCGCCGTTCGTGTCAGGCCTCGCCGAGCGTGACCTCAGCGCTCTGTGACGCACCGGATTGGTCGAGATAGGTGAGCGTGACGGTGTCACCTGCCGCCTTTGAACGCACCGCTGCGACAAGCGCCTCCGGCCCGTCGATCACACGGTGATCGACCTTGGTGATGATCGCGCCGCTTGGCAGGCCCGCGGCCGCAGCGGGGCTTCCCGCAACCACCTCGGCGATCGACGCACCGCGTGCGCTGGTATCACTGCTGAGCTGCACGCCCAATGAACCATGGGTTGCCGTGCCGGTGGATACCAGCTCCTTGGCGATGCGGCTCGCCTGATCGACGGGTATCGCGAAGCCGAGTCCAATGGAGCCACTCGGCGCCCCGCCGGATCCCTGCCCACCGCCACCGAGCGTCGCGATGGCCGAATTCACGCCGATCAGTTCACCATTCATGTTCACCAGCGCGCCGCCGGAGTTACCCGGGTTGATCGCGGCGTCGGTCTGGATGGCGTCGAGTACCGAGCCCTGTCCACTGGAGGGACCACCGGCGGAGACGGGGCGATCAAGGGCGCTGATGATGCCCGTTGTCACCGTTCCCTGCAGGCCCAGCGGTGAGCCGATGGCGACCACGTCCTGGCCGACCCGAACATCGGCCGACGAACCCATCGTGATCGGCGTGAGGTCCGAAACCCCCTGGGCGCGGACGACGGCGATATCGCCGGACGGGTCGGTACCGACGACACTGAACGGCACAGTCTTGCCGTCGGCGAACGTGACCGTGGCCCGCACGGCGCCACCGCCCCGCATGGCCGATGGGCCCGCGGCACCACCGTCGGCGGCGTCCGCCACGACGTGGTTGTTGGTGAGAATCAGGCCATCGGAGGTGAGCACGATGCCCGACCCCTCGCCGCTCTGATTACCCATGTCGACCTGCAGCTTGACGACACTGGGCATCACCTTCGCGGCCACCTGCTCCACTGACCCTGCGGGCGCACTTGCCGGCGTGACGCCGGGAGGGGTTGGCGCTGCCACGATCTGCACGTCGGCTGAGCGATCTGGCGAACCGGCGAATGCGGCCGCACCGATCCCGCCGCCCACCACCGCTACCGCGACAGCCCCGCCGATCATCACGACGCCCAGGCGAGACCGCTTGCGCGGGTGCGTCACGGGTGGAGTTGAAAATGACTGATGCGCACCGCGATACGAATCGCGGGCCGACGGCGCCGGCTGCTGTGCGTACCGCCAGTCATAGGGGGTTCGATAGAAATCCTCCGACCGGTACTGCGGTCCGGTCGGCGGATTCACGCCACGCGCCGGTTGCTGCGGGGGGTACCACGTGGGGTTCGTCATATGGTGTGTTCGCTTCCTCAATCATCAAATAGCGCAGTTGCTTAGCTGCAAGTTTCCTCTGCCTGCCTGAGACCGCACTGAGAGATCCCCTTGCGGAATCCAAGACTTTGCCTCGTCGGGATTCCGCTGTGCGCGAGCCCGATCGGGCCCTGCCGCTCCGTGGCGGGAATGGAACACCCTGCGCTACAGCACTTTACGCGGATTACGTGAACCGGGACGTTAAGTTACCTTCGTCACCCCACGGCGAACGAACGTGATTGGTTCGTTACACCATGCGTATAGTCCGCTCGCATGGTGCAGTCACAGGCGGTCGACGCGAACGGGTGGATACCCGGTTTCAGCGTCGACGCGACCGCCGTGCGCACAATCTCCGCCTCAGACACGCGTGGGGACCGAACGGCCTCGCTCACCGGCCTACGTGCGGTCGCCGCGTTGCTGATTCTCGGAACTCATGCCGCCTATGGCACGGGCCAGCTGACACATGGCTACATCGGGTCGCTCTACGCGCATTTGGAGGTGGGCGTCCCGGTCTTCTTCGTCCTGTCGGGGTTCCTGTTGTTCCGCCCGTGGGTACGAGCCGCGGCGAACGGGACGCGGTCACCGTCGGTGAGCCGATACGCACATCGCCGCGCGCGACGCGTCCTACCGGCCTACGTCGTGACGGTGTTGGTGGCGTTCCTGCTGTACGAGTTCCGAGACGCCGGGCCCAATCCCGGTCACACGTGGCTCGGCCTGCTGGAGCATCTCACCCTGACCCAGATCTATGAGCCGGTCTACTTCTTCGTCATGCATCAGGGCCTTACCCAAACATGGAGCCTGGCCGTTGAATTCGCCTTCTACGCCGCGCTCCCGTTTCTCGCCGCGTTGTTGTTGAGAGTGCTCTGCAAGGGGGTCTGGCGGCCGAGGCTGCTGCTGGTCGGCTTGGCCGGTCTGGCCTCGATCACGCCGGTGTGGCTGATGCTGCAGAACGCAGGCGAATGGCTACCCAGCTCGGCCGGCATGTGGCTGCCGGCCCATCTGCTGTACTTCGTCGGCGGCATGGCGTTGGCCGTGCTGCAGGCCGTCGGGACGCGGGTCAATGGGCTCGTCGTCGGTGCACTGGCGGTGCTCAGCTATCTGATCGTGTCGACGCCGATCGCTGGGGACGTCGCCTTCGGGCAGGTGACGCCTTGGCAGCCACTGGTGAAGTCGGCTCTCTACGCCGTGTTCGCGGTTGCCGTCGTGGCTCCGCTGGTGCTCAGTGGCGGCGGCGGGTACGGACGGATACTCAGCGCCCGGCCCGTCGTGTGGCTCGGCGAGATCTCCTACGAGATCTTCCTGCTGCACGTGATCGTGATGGAGATCGCGATGACGACGGTGCTGCAGTGGCCTGCCTTCACCGGCTCCATGCCGGTGCTGTTCGCGGTCACGCTGGCGATGACGATTCCGCTGGCCTGGCTACTGCATCGCTGGACTCGACCTACCTGACCCCTCAGGCCTCGGGGATCGGGAAGCCGAACTTCTCGCGGGTGATGACCTCGGGCTCCGGGCCGCCGCGGACGCCGGTGTCCAGTGCGTCGATCGCCGCGAGTTGCTCTGCGGTGAGCTCGAAGTCGAACACGTCGAAGTTCTCCGCGATGCGCGAGGGCGTGACGGACTTCGGGATCACCTGGCGGTCCTGCTGCAGGTGCCAGCGCAACATCACCTGTGCCGGCGACTTCCCGTGCGCTGCTGCGATACCCGCGATGACCGGGTCCTGCAGTGTGGAGCCGCTCGAGCCGTCGCGGTAGAAGGTGATGCCGCCGATCGGCGACCACGCCTGGTTGAGGATGCCGTGCTCGGTATCGGCGGCGAGCACCTCGGACTCCCGGAAGTACGGGTGCACCTCGATCTGGTTGAGCGTCGGCACGACATCGGTCTCTGCGAGCAGCCGGTCGAGGTGGGGCGGCATGAAGTTGGAGACCCCGATCGCGCGCACCTTGCCGTCGGCGTACAGCTTCTCGAGCGCCTTGTAGGCCTGGACGGTCAGCTCGAACTCGCCGGGCAGGGCCTGATGCAGGATCAGTAGATCGATCTGCTCGACGCCGAGCTTGCCCGCCGACTTGTCGAAGGCGTGCAGTGTGGCGTCGTAGCCGAAGTCGCTGATCCAGACCTTCGTCTCGATGAAGACATCGTCGCGGGCCAGCCCGGAGCGGCTGATCGCCGCTCCGACCTCCCGTTCGTTTCCGTACACAGCGGCGGTGTCGATGTGGCGGTAGCCGACCTTCAGCGCGGCCTCAACCGCGGCAACCGTCTCCTCCGGCGGGGTTTGATACACGCCGAGGCCGATCGCGGGCATTACTACGCCGTTGTTCAGGGTGAAGTTGGGGATGCTCATCTTCTCGAGGCTAGGCCCCGGCCGCCAGACACTTCCCTCAGCAGCGGGTCAAAGCCTTGGGCACGATCACCACGTCAGCTCTCAGCCGCGCCGCGGAGTCGCGGGGCGAACGCACAGGCTGCGCATGCATGCACGACGAACTCGCGCGCGTCGCGCCCGCCTTCCCCGTCATCGCGCCACGCTCTTGAATCGTCATTTTCGCCTCCTCCTTTTTCACAGACCTTCCGGTCACCATTCACAACACGCCTGAGCCGCGATCTATTGCCTGCACATCACTTTGCTAGGCGCATGTGGCGAACCTCATCACGTCGCATGGACCCATCGACCGCAGCCTTATCGTTATCTTATGTATGCCTTATTTTCCTTAGAAATGGGTGTACGGTTGCGACCGGAGCCGGTTGACGGCACTGACGGAAGGAACCCGATATGCCACACGGACCTGCACGGATCGTCTTGGTGACCGGCGCATCCAGGGGAATCGGCGCCGAGGTCGCGCGGCAGCTCGCCAGCGCCGACACCCACGTCATCGTGAACTACCGGGTGAAGTCCCAGCGCGCGGAGGCCATTGCGGCGGCCATCCGCAGCGCAGGTGGCCAGGCGTCGACACTGGCCGCCGATATCTCCGATGAGGCCGCTGCCGCGGCGATGATGGACTCCATCGCGGCGCGCTTCGGGCGCTTGGACGCGCTGATCCTCAACGCATCGGGTGGCCTCGAACTTGGCGCTGATCCCGGCTACGCGATGCGCCTTAACCGCGATGCCCAACGTCGCCTCGCACTGCTGGCCACGCCGCTGATGCCGGTCGACGGTCGCATCGTCTTCGTCACCAGTCACCAGTCGCACTTCTTTCCGCACAAGGCGGTGCCAAAGGGTTACTCAGCTGTCGCCGCGAGCAAGCGCGCCGGCGAGACCGCCCTGTACGCGATGCGCTCGGAGTTCGACCGTGCCGGCGTCCGTCTCACCGTGGTATCCGGCGACCTGGTCGACGGAGCGGTCATCGTCGCGGCGGCCATCGCCAATGCGGCCACCACCCCGAACCCTTCTGGCATCGTCTACGTCAGCGGGGCCGACTACCTCATGACCGCCTGATCCAGGCGATCGAGCGGCGCCCTCAGTCGAGACCCCGCGCGATAAGCGCCTCGGCGAAGCCATCGGCGATCCGCAGGGCCGCGACGACCACGGGTGCCACCACGATCCGGGGCGAGAACCGCAGCCCCCTCGCGCGGCGGGCCTCCTCCACCTGGCGAACCATCTCGATCATCACCGGTATCGACCGGATGGCGAGGGCGAGCCCGAGAGCCACCTGCTCGACCGGAAAACCGATCCTGGCCAGCGGGCGCATTCCCCGGGTCATGGCGGCGAGCATGTCCGTCGTCCGGGTACTCGAGGTGACGACGGCCGCGAGGGACACCGCCAGCAGCAGTGTTCCGCACACGACCAGCGCACGACGCCAGTCGGTGAACAGCAGTTGGAAGCCGAAGATGAAGACGACAACCCAGAGCACCGGACGCAGCTGCGCGACAATGGTTTTAGCGCGCATACCCGCGGTTGCGGCGACGGCGAGCACGCCGACGGCGGCCACGCCGAGTGTTGCGGGTGAATCGACGAGGACCGACATGAGCGCGATCAGCGCGCCGAGTCCGACGAGTTTGACGCCGGCCGGCAGCCGATGCAGCACCGACGTCCCCGGCTGATACACCCCGAGCACCGTCATGTCATGAGCTCTCGATAGGCCATCAGCGCAACCGACGGCACGTCGTCGGCGATAACTTGCCCCTCATCCAGGACGATCACTCGATCGAAGTCGTCAATCAGCTCGAGGTCATGGGTCACCGCGATGAGCTGCGTGTCCAGCGTCGCGAATGCCGCACGCAGCATCCGGGCGTTGCGCATGTCGAGCAGCGTGGTCGGCTCGTCGGCGACCACGATGTGCGGCTCGGTGACCAGCACGGCGGCCAGCGCCAGGAGCTGCTTCTGGCCGCCCGAGAGCAGGTGGGCCGGATGGTCGGCGTGGCCGGCGAGGCCGAACCGCTCGAGCACGCGCCGGGTGCGGTCGGTGCGCTCGGTCCGGCTCAGCCCGTGACGTGACAGCGACAGCTCGATGTCCTCGGCCACCGTCGGCATCAGGATCTGCCGGTCGGGGTCGGTGAAGACGAAACCGACATTGCGACGGATCTTGCGGGCCGATCGCCGGGTGTCGAGGCCACGCACGCGGACCGCTCCCTCGTCGGGGAGCACCAGGCCGTTGACCATCCGCGCGAGGGTCGACTTGCCGCTTCCGTTCGCGCCGAGCACACCGATCCGGCGCTCACTCAATGTGAGCGAGACGTTGCGCAGGACTTGGCGTTCCCCGAAGGAGTGCGTCACCCGTTCGAAGACTATGCCGTCCGGGGAGTCCGGGGTGGTGTCGTCACCCATCGGCGGCACCCGCGCGGCGCCGCCGCCACGGGGCGATCAGGCCGGGCCGGGCACGGTGCACCTGCGCGGCGACAAACGCCGTGATGACGGCCTTCGCGATATCCCCCGGCACGTAGATTCCGTTCGTCGACAACGCCGCCCACCAGGACAGGTCGGTGCGGATCATCAGACCCAGGGTGCCGAACGTGTAGATCACCACCATGCCGCCGACAACGTTGATCACGATCCCCCAACCGACCCGGTACCGCGGCACCATGAGCGCGGTCAGGGCACCGATGACGACCACAGCAGGCAGCCAGCCGACGAAGAACCCGGCTGTCGGGGAAGCCAGTGACACCAGCCCCGTGCGCGCGCCGGCCAGGATGGGCAGACCGGCGATGGCCAGAACCGCAAACAGTCCGACGGCCAGGGCCCCCTTGCGCGGGCCGAGGATCGATCCGGCCAGCATCACGCCGAGGGTCTGCACTGTGATCGGCACGCCGCTTGGGCCGATGGTGATGGTCCCCGGCAGTCCCAGTGCGGCGATGAGCGCGGCGAACACCGCTGCCTGCGTCAGATCCCCCGGTGTCACGGTGAAGCGTCCGGGCGCGCTCCGTCCCCGCGGCTGTCCGTCGTGCTCAGCCGGCGACGGGTCCGCCTTGCCATCCATTCGGCGAATTATCGTCGCCCGGCGCATCGAGTGTGCCGGCCGGGGCACGCTGCGACCCAGCAGTCAGGCGGTACGTCTCGCCAGGACCTGCTCACGCAGGATGTCGGCGTGCCCGGCGTGCTGCGCGAGTTCCCGCAGCACCTGCAGCGCAAGCGCCCAGACCGGCCGGTCTCCGCGACCGTCAACCATGGCGTCGAGCGCAAGTTCGGCCATCGTCGCACGCGATGCCTCACACCGACGGCGATGAGCTTCCTGGACGGAGGCGATGGTGTCTGACTTGGCGAGGGTGAAGGAGCCACTGGGAGTGCTTGCAATACCGATCTCGGCGTAGGACTGGCCACTGATGGCCTGGTCGAACCACACGCCCTCGACGTAGGTCACGTGCTTGAGCAGACCGAGCAGCGTGGTCGCCGACGGCACCAGTCGCAGCCGTGCCTCGTCCTCACTCAACCCGTCGACGCATCCATGCAGTGACGCTCGATACTCGTCAATCAACTCGTCGACGCGGCCGCGCAGGTCCGCTGTCCAGGCGGGTTCGGTGTCTGAGAACGGCATACGGGCACCGTAGTCCGCCGACATGCCCGCGCGCCGCCGCGGGGCGGGGTGCTTCGCTCAGCGCGGCACGTCGGGCGGAGTGATCGAGCGCGGCGAGAGCCCCAGTGTCCGAACATGTTCGGCGATGGAGCCGAGGTTGGTGGTCCACACCTCGTCATGCTCGAGCACGTAGCGCATCAAGTCGTCGAGTTCGGCGGCGCGTGATGTCCGCCCGGTGAGGAACGGATGGTTGGTGAGCACCCAGCAGCCGCCGACCCGGCGCAGACCGTCGAACTCCAGTTGCCACAGCTCGCGCGCCTTGCGCGGGCTCTCGATCAGCCCGCTGCCGGAGATGTCGGGCAGGAAGCAGTACTGCTCCCAGTCGTCGAGCGCCCACTGGATAGGAATCTCGACGAGCGAGCGCTCGTCGCCCGGCGTGACCGCCAGCTCGTAGGGGTGGTCTGCGTCCATCAGGCTCGAGTCATAGAGGAAGCCACGATCGGCCAGCAGTGCGGGTGTCCGCCACGACAGGTCCCACATCGGCGCCCGGTAGCCGGTTGGCCGCACCCCGGCGACATCGGCCAGCGCCGCCAGTCCCCGGTCGATGACGTCGATCTCCTGCTCGAGGGTCAGCGCGGTGGGCTGCTCGTGCAGATACCCGTGGTGGGCGATCTCGTGCCCAGCGGCAACAATGCTGCGGATCGCCTGCGGATAGCGGTCGGCGGTGTGACCGGGCACGAAGAACGTCGACGCGATCTGGTGCCGCTCAAGGAGATCCAGGATGCGGGGAATGCCGACCAGCGGACCGTATGCCTGGTGGCTCATCACGCTCATCCGCGCGCCGACGGCCTCGTTGTTCCACAGCACCGCTGACTCGGCATCGACATCGAAGGTGAAGGCCGCCGCCGCGGACTTTCCGTCGGGCCACTGTATTTCACTCATGCCTTCGCCATCATGCTGATCAGCTCATAGGCGAGGTTCGCCGCGGCGACAGCCGTCACCTCGGCCTGGTCGTAGGCCGGTGCGACCTCCACGACATCAGCACCGACAATGTTCAGGTCACGCATCGCCCGCAGCACCGCCACCAGCTCGCGGCTGGTCATACCGCCGATCTCGGGTGTTCCAGTCCCCGGCGCGAATGCCGGGTCCAGCACGTCGATGTCAATCGACACGTAAACCGGGTGCTCGCCGACTCTTTCGAGCACCCGCTCGATGACCCCATCGACACCGATGCGGTCGATATCGCGGCAGTGCACCACGGTGAATCCGAGTTCTGCGTCCTCGAGGAGATCGGCACGGTCATACAGCGACCCGCGGATGCCGACGTGCGCGGAGCGGTCCTTGACCAACAGTCCCTGCTCGGAGGCGCGCCGAAATGGCGTGCCGTGGGTGCATGGTGCCCCGAAGTACGTGTCCCAGGTGTCGAGGTGAGCGTCGAAGTGCACCAACGCGACCGGCCCGTGCACCTGATTGATGGCCTGCAGAGCAGGCAGTGCGATGGTGTGATCACCGCCGAGCAGCACGAAACGCTGTTCGGGGCGGGTGACCAGTCCCAGGATGCCGTCGCGGATCTCTCCGACCGCGGTGGTGATGTCAAACGGGTTGGCTGCGATGTCACCGGCGTCGACGACCTGGGCCGCGGCGAACGGCGATACGTCGAGCGCGGGGTTGTAGGGCTTCAGCAGCCGGGAGGCCTGGCGGATCGCGGCGGGCCCGAAGCGTGCGCCCGGACGGTAGGTCACCCCGCTGTCGAAGGGCACCCCGACCACCGCGATGTCGTAGTCACCGACCTCATGGCGCTGCGGTAGCCGCGCAAAGGTCCCGAAGCCCGCGTAGCGCGGGACTGCCTGCGCGTCGACCTGGCCCAGCACTCCTGCCGCCGTCTCCACATACGGTTGGCTGTACACGTTCATTCCCTCCGTCATGCTCTCGACCGTGTCGAGCCGCCATTGCACGAGATGACCTGACCGACAACCGACTCCAGCTCGAAGTCGGACAATAGCTCGACCGCAGCGGCCACCTCGTCGGGAGATCCGATCCGGCCCAGCGGGATCGAGGACGCATACCGCTGGTGCATCGCGGCCAGTTCGATACCCGCGGCATCGGCGTCCACCTGCAGCTGCGGGGTGTCGATGACTCCCGGCGCGACGGCGTTGACGATGATGTGTTCGGCCGCTAGCTCTCGACCCAGCGTCTTCACCAGTGAGATCAGGCCCGACTTCGCGGCCGAGTACGCGGTAGCCTCCGGCCATCCGGTGACACCCCACTCGCTGGTGATCACCACGATGCGCCCGGCGCCCGCGTCGCGCATGTGCGGGAGGACCGCCTGGACCAGGAAGAACGTGCCACCCAGGTTGGTGTCGACCACCTTCCACCAGTCGGTGTCGTCGTGGTCGGCCAGCGGTGCCATGGTCATGTAGGCGTGGTTGGCCACCAGGATGTCGAGGCGGCCCGTCGCCCGCACGACGTCGGCGGCGATGCGCTCACACTCGCCCGCGTCGGACACATCACCCGGCGCGGTGAGGCCGCCGATCTCGTCGGCCAGCGCCTGCAGTTGCGCGCTGTCGCGGATGTCGTTGACGGCCACCGTGGCCCCGGCAGCGGCCAGTCGCCTGGCGTGGGCGGCGCCCATACCCTGCGCGGCGCCGGTGACCAGGGCGACCCGCCCCTTCAGATTGGTGCTCATATGACGGCTCCGGAGTTGACGTTGACGACGTCACCGACGCTGAATGTCGCATCGCACAACAGGTATTCGACGCAGCGTGCGACCTCGTGCGGTGTCGCCAGCCGCCGCAGTGGCAGCGTGGAGAGGTATTCGGTTTCCCGCCAGGGCGAGTCGGCCGCCAGCAGCGGCGTGTCGGTGGGTCCCGGTGCCACACAGTTGACCCGCACACCTTGCCCGGCGACCTCGGCGGCGAGGCTTCTGACCATTCCCAGGATCGCACCCTTCGCCGCCGCGTAATGCGCATCGCCGTCACCGCCGCCGACGGACAGTTCGCTGGCCACCGCGACCAGCGCCCCACGCCGGTCGATGAGGTCGGGCAGCGTCGCCCGCGCCACGTTCACCAGGCCACCCAGATGAACGCGCAGCATCCGGCGCCACGCGTCGGCGCTGATGTCGGCGACCGGCGCCATCTCGTAGTAGCCCGCCGACGTCACGACCGCGCTGATGGGTCCGAGCCGCTCGCGGACCTCCGTCACCGCGGCGCTGACCGCTGTGGCATCCGAGACATCGACGGCCACAGTGTGTTCCGCGGTATTCGACGAACCGGTGAGGTCGAGGCAGCCGACGGTGAACCCACGTCCGGCCAGTGCGTCCACGACGGCCGCGCCGATACCGCTCGCGCCACCGGTGACCAGTGCTACGGGTTGCTCACTCATTGGCCAGCGCCCGATCGTCGGCCTGTTCGTCCAGCGCTTCGATATCGTCGACCACGGAGGTACCAGTGATCCGCGACCGAACAGTCGCCAGCAGCACCGCGCCGATCACACCCAGCACCGCAACGCCGATCCAGACCGACCAGTCCAGGTAGCGCTGCTCGAAAGCCGCGCGCGGCCAAGCGATGTTGAGGAACTGCAGCGCCGCCCACACCACCGCCACCAGTGCGACCGGGAGCGTCGCGCGGCCCAGCGAGAACTTCGCCGGGGTCCAGGCGCCGCGTAGCAGCACCACCAGGAACCCGACCAGCGGGAACAGGAAGGCCAGGTAGAAGCCGCCCGCAGTGAAGTTGACCATCAGCGAGTAGATATCGCCGGCGACGATGCTGAGCAGGAAGAGGCCGCTGCCGACCACCGTGGTGATCAGGATCGCCACCGTGGGGATGCGGGCCTTGCCACGCAGCCGGACCAGCGTTGCCGATGCGGGCAGCGCGCCGTCGCGGGCGTAGGCCCAGATGACGCGTGATGCCGAGGTCTGCAGCGCCAGGAAGCTGGCCAGGAAGCCGATGACGAACAGCACCTCGACGGGTTTGGCGACGCCGTGGCCCAGCGCGGTGGTGAGCGTGTCGTACACCGGATCGGACACAGCGCCCTCGGCCACCGCGCCCAGATCCGGGATCGCCAGGATGATCGCCAGGCTGGAGTAGGCCACCACGAGCGCGATGAACGCCAGCGAGAACAGCACCGCCTTGGGCAGGTCGCGGCGTGGCTCGTGCACTTCCTCGGCGATGGAGCCGGCACTCTCGAAGCCGACGAACGACCAGCCGATGAAGGCGACCGCCAGCATGAACGGACCGGTCAGATACGCCAGCGTGTCCATGTCCGGGCCACCGCCGGTGAACAGCACCGAGAGCGAGTTCTCCCGATGGAACAGCAGCAGCCAGGTGCCCAGCACGAATGACCCGATCACCTCGGCGATGATGCTGCCGACCATGAAGATCTTCAGCGCCCGTCGGCCGACCAGGTTGACCCCGGTGCCGGCCAACAGGATCACCAGCGCGATCACCGCGAGCGTCCCACCCGACGGCGTCTCCATCCCGAGGATGTTGGCGATGAAGCCCGCCGCGCCGAGCGCCACGGTGGCCATCGCGATGACCAGCGTCCACATGTAGACCCAGCCGGCGAACCACCCGTAGGTCGTGCCGAGCAGTCGGCGTGACCACTGGTAGATCGAACCCTCCAGCGGCCAGCGCGACACCAGGGTGGCGAACACCAGCGCAACCAGGAGCTGGCCGCCAAACACCAACAGGAAACCCCACCAGAAGCTGGGTCCCGCTGCCGAGAGTGCCAGACCGAAGATGCCGTAGAGGGCAACGATCGGCGAGATGAAGGCGAACGCAAACGCGAACGCCGACCACAACGAGAACTCGCGGCGCAGCTGTTGAGACTGCTCCGCGGAACCGACAGATGACGACATGTGCTGCTCCCTACTCGGTGCGCTACTGGCAGGAACTATCACGCCAGCTCAGCGCATGCGCCAGCAGTTGAGCCGAACTCGCAGAGATCCCACCGCGCCGAGGCCTGGCATTGGACGATCGCACAATGCTTCGGCCCGCGGATGTGACGGCGGCGTTACGCTCGTCCAATGACTCCGCCGCCACCCGGCGTCCCCGCGGAGCCCGCAGCGGCGGAACGCCCTGACACGGGCGCTCCCACCCTGCGCGACGTGCTCGACGCGCCAGGGTTGGGGCTCGTCGTCTCCGAGGGAACGCAGAAGAACCTCGACCGGGCGATCAACTGGGCGCACATCACCGAGATGCGGGACCCCTCGCGCTACTTGCGAGGAGGTGAGTTGGTCTGCACGGTCGGCATCACCCTGCAGACACCGCAGGACTGCCAGACGTTCGCCGACTCGCTGACGAAGGGGAACGTCGCAGGCCTGTGCTTCGGGATCGGCGACGGTCACGACGCGGTGCCGGCGGCCCTGCTGGCAGCATGCCGGCGTCACGACCTACCGGTACTGATCGCGGCGCCCAGCGTGCCGTTCAGCAAGATCAGTCGCTTCGTCGCCGAATACGAACTCGGCGCGGAGATCGCCGTGGCGCGGGCAACCAACGCACTGGTGCCCGAGCTGCTCTCATCCCTGCGACGGCATGCGTCAGCTCGCGAGCTGCTGGATACGGCTGGCCAGATCCTGGACTGCTACTTCCTCTTGGAGCCTCACGGCACGGGGGACACGGTGGAGCACGAGTCGCCGGTGGTCTCGGTCGACGTGCCCGGTCTGGGCATCCTGGGGTGGGTGGGCAGTGGCGACCAACCGGAGCCGGCACTGCTGGACCTGATCGCGCGGTTCGTGCGCGCGACCCAGGTTCAGCAGGACGTTGAGGCAGCCCTGGCCCGCGAGCGCGTCGGTCAGCTGCTGTCCCTGGTGGAACGCCGGATGCTGCTGCCCGACGCCCTGGGCCAACTACTGGAGTGGCCCGGATTCGCGACGGGAGCGCTCACGTGCTCGGCGTGGCCGGCCGGCGCCGGAGCCCTGCTGTCGATGGCGATGCCCGAGGCGTTGGTCGGTGATGCGCCCGACCTGTGCCTGATGCTGACCTCGGAGACGCTCGAGATGGACGAGGACCTGTCGCTGCCGTCCGGGCACTCAGCCCATGTGCCGCTGACGGAGATCGGTTCGGCCATCGGTCAGGCACGCATCGCGCTGGATCTGGCCCAGCGCCGCGGCCGTCGCGTCGGGCCCGATCAGTTGAGCACTCTCGACAGCCTCCTCGAGCAACTCCCCCTCGCCCAGCTCGCCCCATTCAGACAGCATCTGATCGCTCCGCTGGCGGAGATGGACCGTCAACGCGGCACTCAGCACGTGCGCACACTGCGAGCGTTCCTCGCCTCGAACGGATCGTTGAGCGAGACCGCACGGGATCTGTACCTGCACACCAACACGGTGCGGCACCGGTTGGCGCGAATTCTCGAACTCACCGGACGAGATCCGTTGAGCCATAACGATCAGGCCGCGTTCGCGATAGGACTGCATGCCGCAGACCGGGAGTCGCCCGGCTAGGTGTGAACCGGCAGCCACACCCAGCTGATGCCGCTCGACTGCAAGGCGACCACGTCGCTGCGTCCGAATGAAGGACGGCCCCCTCGTTGCCGAGAGGGCCGTCAGTTCGCTCAGTCCTGCTTAGTCGTCGCCGCCGCCGGACTTGTTGTCCGACTTCTTGTTGTCGGTCTTGTCCTTGTCGGACTTGGTGTTGTCCGACTTGGCGTTGTCGGTCTTGTCCTTGTCCGACTTGGCGTTGTCGGACTTGTCGGACTTGTCCGTCTTGTCCGACTTGTCGGTCTTGTCCGACTTGTCGGTCTTGTCCTTGTCGGTCTTGTCGGTCTTGTCGCTGCTGCTGGGCTTGTCGTCGTCGGTATCCGTCGAACCTGTCGCGTCGTCACCGCTACCACCGGTGGCTCCACCGGCAGAACCCGTCGTGTCGTCAGCACCAGTCTGTCCGCCGTCGGCGTCAGTCGACTCCCCGGCGGTGTCAACGCCGGTCCCGCTGGCGTCATCGACCTCGGGAACGGTTGTCTCCGCCGGTGTTTCAGCCGGAACCTCTGTGGTGAGTCCAGCCTCGGTGACCGGCACGGCTCCGCCCACGGGCGTTCCGACCTTGGCATCGGCGTCGGCAGGCAGCGTCACAACGTCGCCGGCAAGCACGAGATTGGTCGACGCCACATCCGAGACGAGGGACTGGGTGGTGACGGGAGGTGTCGGCACGGGGAACACCGGGTTGTTGAACGCGTCAGCCAGCGCCTTGGGCAGATCGACGAAGAAGTAGTCCAGGGTGCCGCGGTCACCGAGGATTCCGGTCCACGGGCTCCGCGTGGAGAACGGCGGGGTGAATCCGTTGACGAGGGCGTTCGTGACCTTGATGGGCAAGCTGACGAGGTGGCTGGCGGCAGCCACCAGGTCACCCGAGACGGCCGCGGCGCGGATGTCGTCCAGGACCAAGGCGAACTGAAGACCCGCCGAGGCCGCAGGCCCCAGGAGGGACCGGGTGAATTCGGTGAAGACGCCGCGCTTGAGCAGTGTGTCGAAAACCGCTGCCAGCCGTTGCCCGTTGGGAAGGCTCGACAGGAGGTCGCCGGGAATCGCCAAGGTGGGGAGCAGCGGCACAAGCGCCCGCTCGATACTCACCAGGAACCAGACGTTCACCTCGCTGAACGCCTCGACGAACTGGCCCGTCGAAAGGAAGTTCAGCGTGTTCGTCAGGACGGTGGGGAGCATTTCGAGACGGGTCTGAAGTGCCACAGCACCCGCCTGCATGCCCGCGCCGATGACGCCGCCGTAGGTGCCCGGGAAGCCCACGAGCTGCTGCAGGAGCGGAAGCGGGTTGAGCGCGTTGGACCCGAGGAACTTGACGAAGTCTGCGTAGATCGCCGGGTTGGTGATCGCCTGCGTCACGGAGGGAATCGAGGTGGTCAGGATCGAGCCACCGAGGGTCCCCACGTTGGTGAGCGTGTTCTGGAACAGCGCGCCAAGATCGTCGAGCGGATTGGCGGAGGCCGAGAGAGAAACCGCGTGCTGCTCGATGTCACGAGCGGTCGGCATGCTCGGCGTCACCGGGGTGATGGCGAGGGCGCCTGCGCTGGCCATCGCGACGCTGGCCACCATGACCTTGGCACGGCGGCTGGTGGACGGTGAACGGGGCGACGAAAGATCGTTTGCCGACGAGTCGGCGGGAAGGGCTAGCTGCACGGGGTGTCTCCTGTAGCGCGAGTGAATTACCTAAACGGCGCCTGAAGATTAGCTGAGCCTAAGCTAAGAAACAATAGGGTGGCCTAACCCTAATTAGTTGGCCGAATGATAGAGGCTGTAAAGACCCTATGAGCAGGGGACTTTAGCACCGTCACCCGCGTCATTCGGGGTACCTGTCAGCGGCTTCGCTGACTACAGTGACGAGAATCACTGAGAAATCTCTCAGGTACGGCCGTGGATCACGCCGCACCGCTGCGACACCCGAGCGAGGTTGCTGAGCGACGGACCAACCCGTCCCCGGGTGCGCCGGGACACACTGTCAGGCCTCCTCTTCTAGTCTGGCTCCGTGACTTCCGTTCGAACCCTCGCACGACTGGAGAGGGTGGAGTTCGCCGACCTGCTCGAGGGCCTGACCCCGCAACAGTGGGGCATGCCCAGCCTGTGCCACGGATGGTCCGTACACGATGTGGCCACCCACACGGTCGCCTATCTGGGTCAGAGCCGAAAACTGCTGCTGATCAACATGATCCGGGCGCGCGGCGACGTGGACCGCATCAATGCGGACCAACTCCGGGAGCACGCCGGTCGGTCACCCGCCCGGCTCGTCGAGTTGATGCGCCAGGGCGCCGAACCGTCTGGCGCAGCGGCCCTCTACCGCGGCCGGGTGGGCCTGATCGAGTGCCTGATCCATCAGCAGGACATCCGCCGACCACTTGAGCAACCACGCGCCATTCCCGATGAACGGCTACGTGTCTCGCTCGACTACGCCCGCGTCAGCCCGGTCATCGGAGGAGCTCGGCGCACGCGAGGGGTACGGCTGGTGGCCACGGATATGGACTGGTCCGCCGGTCACGGACCCGAGGTACGAGGCTCGGGAGAGGCACTGCTGCTCGCCATGACGGGACGGGCCGAACTCCTCGACGAACTCGACGGCGAGGGCGTCACGCTGCTGCGGTGAGACAGCACTATCGTGACGGGTGGAGCGAGGGGAACACTGGTGGAGCTTGAGCAGGTGGTGCACGCTCGGCGATCGATCCGACTCTTCCATCCGAACAAGCCCGTGCCGCGTGGCCACGTCGAGGCGGCACTCGAATTGGCGAGACAGGCGCCCTCGAACTCGAACACGCAGCCGTGGCATCTGGTCCTCGCCTCTGATGGCGCCCGCGAGCGGTTGGTCAACGCGCTGGTGAACGAGGCCCGCGTGCGTGAACCCGCGGTGCCAGCACTTCCCGCTGAGTTCGACAGTGCGAGATACGCATTGGGAGAGCAACTGTACGGAAGTCTCGGGATCGCCCGCGATGACGCCGAGGGCCGGCGGAGAGCAGTGCAGCTCAACTGGCGGTTCTACAACGCGCCACTGGCCGGCATCGTGTGCATGCACCGCGATCTTCGCCATGCCGACAGCCTCGGCGTCGGAATGTTCCTGCAGACCTTCGTCCTCGGTCTCACCGCGCGCGGGTTGGGCAGCTGCGTCCAAATGCTCATCGCCGGTTTCCCCGACGTGGTTCGTGACACCTTGGCGATTCCCGACCGGTACGAGATCCTGTGCGGGCTCGCCATCGGTTATCCCGTCGAGGACCTCCCCGCCAACAACCTCAGCGTCCCGCGCAAACCGATCGACGAGTGCGCGGTATTTCTAGACCACTAGCCGACAGTTGCCAACGATGGAGGCCCACGCTTGGTCACGATGGCGGTAGATGACCTCCGCCCCGTAGCCCTGTGGGCGGCGGACTGCGCCGAACGCGCCCTCTCCCTCTACGAGGATCGGGTACCCGGCGATCCCCGGCCGCGGGACGCGATCGGGGGTGCGAGGTTGTTCGGCGGTGGCCAACGGCGGGACAAACGAATGCGCATGCTGGCGTTCGGGGCGCTCGCCGCGGCCGGCGACGTCGACGAGCCGGCCAGGTCGGCGGCGCGTGCGGCGCAGATGGCCGTGGCCGTGGCCTACACGCACCTCGATCTCACGGGCACCGCCGCGGCTCGACAGACTATGCACCTGCTCGCACCCGCGGTCTACGCTGCCCAGGCGTGCGAACTCGCCACTGGCGACCCGTGCGCAGCTGCCTCCGAGATCGACTGGGCGGTAGCGCATTCCACGGGTTCCGTGCGCGCCTTCGTGGCTCAGATGCCGGCCCCATCGCCGCCGATGACACGGCTCGGGAGGCTCTATGGGGCGCTGGACACCGCGCTGCGGTTGCCTGAGGGGAACCGGTGATGACGCAGCGGCAGAATCTTGCTCGTACGTGTCAGTGATCTGCATTGTGCTGAAATACCTCTGGCTACAAGGTCTACAGATGGCAGTTTTCGTCGCGATCATGACGATGGCGTTGTTGGGTGTTTTCACGATGTGGCTTCCGTGGGCGGCGCGGCGCTCGGATGTGTTGGACCGCCTCATCGACATCGTTGGGATCGCCGGTCAGTTGGCGCCGATGGTCGGTCACGAAACGCTGCCGCGGTCCCCCGCACGGTGTACGCATTCGGACAACTGTCCCACTGACATGGTCAATTGAGGCGAAGCGGCAACTAGCGGCCGCTGTTGCCGACGCACCCCCCGGACGTATTCTTTTCAGTGCTGAACTCATTGCCGCGCCACAACAAAGAGATGTGGGTCGTCATGAACCGTCTGGTGGAGAAGAAGATCGTCATTACCGGAGCAGCCAGCGGCATCGGTCGCGCGGCAGCTGCACTGATGGTCGCGGAGGGTGCCCGGGTTCTCATCGCCGATCGCGACGAGGACGGCGCCGCCGCAGCAGCAGCCCAGATCGCTGGCGGGGAGTCCCCCGGACGGGCGGTTGGCGTCGCGGTCGACGTGATGGACGAGGGCTCGGCCGCGGTCATGATCGACCGCGCCGTCGCGGAGTTCGGCGGTATCGACGTGCTCTGCAACCACGTGGGCGGCAGCAACCCGAAGAAGGATCTCGATCTGCTGCGCATGGACCTTGCCGAGTGGGACCGGGCGATGGCGCTCAATGCACGCAGCACCGTCGTCGCCTCCCGGTTGGCTCTTCCGCACATGATCTCCGCCGGTGGCGGGTCGATCATCAACACCGTCTCCGTCGCAGGCCTGGCAGGTGACACCCTGCAGTGCGCCTACGGCGCGGCGAAGGCTGCCGTCATCCGGCTGACCCAGTACATCGCCACCCAGTACGGCCGCAGCGGAGTGCGCTGCAATGCCGTCGCGCCCGGCGCGATCATGACACCCGCGCTGCGCGACAATCTGTCGGCGGACGTGATCGCCGACATCCAGCGCCACAACGCCCTCGACCTGATCGGCGATCCCGAGGACATCGGGTGGGCGATGGTCTATCTGGCCTCCGATGAGTCCCGCTACATGACCGGGCAGACTCTGGTGCTCGACGGCGGACTCACCGCCCAGAGTCCGATCGCCGCGAGCCGCCGCGCCATGCTCGACGAGTGACCCCGAACCGCGTACAGACTGCATTTCCGCGGACGCCGCGGCCTGCCTAGCGGTAGACAGGATGGTATGCCTGCTCGTCGTGGGACCCGTATACCGTCGAAGCACGCCGGACGGACGATCGGTGGCCTGCTCGCCGCCGCAGTCCTACTCGTAACCGGTTGCGCGAGCACCGAATCCGGTGACCCCGCCGCACTCAAACCAGGCGAGTTGCTCACCACGCAGCCGTTGACCACGGCGGCCGCACTCCCCAGCGCTGCCAGCACCCGTCTGATCACCTACGTCTCCGAGGATTCGCACGGGCGGCCCATCGTCGTCTCCGGCACCGTCGCGGTACCGAAGTCGACACCGCCCGACGGCGGCTGGCCGGTGCTCAGCTGGGCGCACGGGACAACCGGCTACGCCGACACCTGCGCCCCGTCGGTGGACACCGAGGACGGGCTCGACCACGACTACTTCGAGCTGGTGACCGACAACCTGGACACCTGGGTGGCACGCGGCTACGCCGTCGTCCAGACCGACTACCAGGGCCTGGGCACCCCCGGCGGGCACCCCTACGTCGACGGTACGAGCGAGGCGAACACGGTGATCGACATCGTGCGAGCCGCCCGAGCCCTCGATCCCTCGATCGGCACCGACTGGGTGACGATGGGCCACAGCCAGGGCGGGCAGGCGGCGCTGTTCACCGCGCAGGACGCCCAGCGGCGAGCGCCCGACCTCGCATTGAAGGGCGCGATCGCAATAGCCCCCGGTGGGGTCGGTCTGAGCCAGGCCGTCGACTTCACCAGGTCCGGCCAGCCGGGAGCCGAGGCGGCGGAGGCCTTCCTGCCCCTCGTGGTGCTCGGCGCGCAAGTGGTCGACCCCTCGATCAACGCTGACGAGATCTTCACGCCGCAGGCCCGTCCTCTGCTGACCGCGGCCCGGACAGCGTGTCTTCCTCAGATCCGTGCGGTGCCTCCGGTGCCGGCGGCGCAGGTATTCGCGGCGGACGCGGACGTGAGCGCACTCACCGAATATCTCAGCCGGCAAGATCCCACTCACGTCACACCGCAGGTACCGATCATGGTCGTCCAGGGCACGTCAGATGTGCTGGTGGCCCAACCCGGCACCGACGCGTTGGTCAAGTCGATGTGCGGCAAGGGTATTGACGTTGACTATCGCATCTATCCCGGTCAGGACCACCGCGGCACGGTGCCCGCATCGCTAAGGGATGCGCAGGATTTCGTGGGCAAGGTGATGAGCGGGGAGCCGACGACCGATTCCTGTGACCGCTGAGCGCTGAGCCCAGTCCAGTCCAGTCCAGTCCAGTCCGAGGGTTCAGCCCGCCGGGTCGGCGCTGTCTGTCGCCAGAAGATCGTCAACGAAGTGAGGATCGACGCTGGCCCCGGTCGCTGCCGCGAACATGCCGACCCTGCCGATCGGGAATGAGTCGAGCATTCTCGAGAGGTCCACGCCCTCGGGCAGGATGGCAGCAGCCGAGGCCGCGCTCCCACCCATCATCGCGGCGAGCGCAGCCCCCACCTTGGGGCCGGCAACCGGATCAGCGAGAACCTCGCCGATAGTCGAGTTCCGCGACAGCGGCGGGGCCACGTGATCGCCGTCGACCGCGATCACAGCGGACGTGCGGATGTCACGGCTCGACGCTGCGACGTCCACGACGTACGAGCCGCCTTCGACGATCCAACTCTCCACCCGGGTATCCCAGTAGGCCAGATCCTCTCGGCGAACCGTCAGGTCGATGTCGCGACACTCGCCGGGAGCCAGCGCGACCGACGCGAAGGCCTTGAGTTCACGCAGCGGACGCTGGACTGCGCCGCCCGGCAGGGACATGTAGACCTGCACGACCTCACGGCCCGCGACGGCGCCCGTGTTGGAGACCGCCACTCGCACCTCGATGTCTCCCGCGGCGTTCAACGCAGCCGTGGCGGCACCGTATTCGAATGTCGTGTAGGACAGACCATGACCGAACGGGAATGCGACGTCGAGATCTCGGGCGTCGTACCAGCGGTAGCCGACGAACAGGCCCTCCCCGTAGCGGACGTGGGAGAACTCGCCGGGGAAGTCGAGGTAGGCCGGGGAGTCCGACAGGCGCATCGGGATCGTCTCGGTCAGCTTGGCCGACGGGTTGACCGCGCCGAAGAGAACGTCGGCGGTCGCGCCGCCGCCCGCCTGACCGAGCAGCCATCCCTCGAGGATCGCCGGCACCCTCTCGGCGAAGGGCAGCGCCACCACGCTGCCATTGGACAGCACCACGACCGTGTTCGGGTTCGCGTCGATGACGGCATCGAGGACGGCTAGTTGCTCAGCGGGCAGGTCGATGTCGTCGCGGTCGTACCCCTCCGATTCCGCCGCGGCAGGCAGCCCGAGGAAGACCACAGCGACGTCGGCTCGCGATGCCGCGTCGACCGCCTCGTCGCGTAGCCCCGCGGACGGCTCGGACCGCTCGGACCGCGACAGTTCGAACCCTGCGGCGAATGTGACATCGCCTGATGCGTAGGAGCGGATCTCGTCGAGCGCATTGTCGAGACGGGTCGGGTTGATCAGCGACGAACCCGCACCCTGGTAGCGAGGCTTGGTCGCGAAGGCGCCGATGACGGCGATGCTCGCCTCCCTGGCCAATGGGAGGACGGCGCCGTCGTTCTTCAGCAGAACGATCGACCGTCCGGCGGCTTCCCGGGCGAGCGCGTGGTGCTCGTCGACGTTCAGAGG
This sequence comes from Mycobacterium sp. IDUB_39, assembly GCF_055419205.1. Lineage (NCBI taxonomy): Bacteria > Bacillati > Actinomycetota > Actinomycetes > Mycobacteriales > Mycobacteriaceae > Mycobacterium > Mycobacterium sp. IDUB_39. The sequence goes on along the minus strand of NZ_JBVAXF010000005.1, from coordinate 79,563 downwards.
TCCGTTGACCAGGCCCCCTGCCTTCTGCACCTTGTGCACGAGGTCGAGCACTCGCCCCGCTGCCACGTCCACCACTGCCTCCTCCAGGCGCCCGCTCGTGACGGCGGCGACGACCTGGGCGTCAGTGGCACCGTTTGACGTCGGCATCTCCAGGTCCATCCCGGCCGCTATCCCGGCCACCCGGTCGTTGACCGCGCCCCAGTCCGACACGACGAGGCCCTCGAATCCCCATTCGCCGCGCAGCACCTGCGTGAGCAACCAGGGGTCCTCCGAGGCGTACACCCCGTTGATGCGGTTGTAGGAGCACATGACAGTCCACGGCTGCGCATCTTCGACGACGCGCTGGAACCCGCGCAGGTAGATCTCACGCAGCGGTCGGGGATCGACGTCAGAACTCGACCGCATGCGGTCGTTCTCCTGGTTGTTGGCCGCGTAGTGCTTGAGCGAGGCGCCGACGCCCCTGGCTTGTATGCCCCTCACGATGGCTGCGCCCAGCACGCCCGAGACGACGGGGTCCTCGGACAGGTACTCGAAATTGCGGCCGCACAGCGGTGATCGCTTGATGTTGATGCCTGGCCCCAGCAGGACCGCGACGTTCTCGATGGCGGCCTCGGTACCGAGGGCTCGGCCGATGCGCTCAACGAGTTCGACGTCCCAGGAGCAGCCCAGGCCGACGGCCGGCGGAAAGCACGTCGCCGGAACACTGTCGCCGATGCCGAGATGGTCGCCGCCGACCCGTTGCTTCCTTAGACCGTGTGGTCCGTCGGTCAACATGATCGACGGGACCTGCACGCGTTCGAGGGCTTGGGTGAGCCAGAAGCTCGCACCGCTCGTGAGCGACGCCTTCTCCTGCAGCGTCAAGTCGGCAACGGTCACATCGGCCGTCAAGTTCTCGGTGTCATCCACTACGCGGCGCCTTCCGTCCTTGTCGATGCTAGCTACGCATTGGTGAGCGCACGTGCCGTTCGACCACGGCCGAATGGGACCGCATTCACGCATCCGCGAATGACAACCTCGATTCGGCAACGATTTCGTAAAGGTTCTGTTTCGCAATCGGATTCAGTCGTCACGGGGGTGCGCGACGGGCTGGCGCGCTAGAAAGCGCGTCCAATTGACGTCCAATGTCACGGGAAAGACACAGCGCGGCAACGCTTTAGCGGATCTCGGTTACATCTAGCATTCAATTCGCGCCGCGCCTGGACGCGGGTTACATCGATGTCATACGGTCCAGAGACAAATTATCTTCGCAGTAAATAGCTCAACGCAACGAGGGAGTGAACGGTGACGGTCAACTTTGATCGATTCGCTATTAAGGCGATCGCTAGCGCGGGATTCTGCGTCAGCGCATTGGTGTTGAGCCCGCACGCAGTGGCCACTCCGTTCACTACGGGCGGCGGCTACGTGTGCGTCGAGGCCCCGGCCGGCGGCGCCGGGCCGGCGGCGGCCGGAGCTGCTGCGCCGTGCGCTGCTGCCGCGGTCCAGTCCGCTGGCATCGTGCCGCCCGTGCCCCTCGGGCCGCCCCCGATCGTGCCGCCACCCCTGGTGCCACCGATCGTGCCGCCACCCCTGGTCCCGCCGATCGTGCCGCCACCCCTGGTGCCGCCGCTCGTGCCGCCCCCGGTGGTCCCGCCCGTGGTGCCGCCCATCGTGCCGCCCGTCGTCCCGGTCGCAGCGGCCGCTCCTGCGCTTGCAGGCGCCCCGCTCATGGAGATGAGCGGTGCCACAGGCAAGGGTGCACCGACCGCCCCAGCGGGCTCCAACGGGCCAGCCGCAGGAGTGCCAGCCCTTCCCGGCCCCAACTAGCCGGATAGCGCTGCCGGGATAGCGTTATCCCGCAGTCGCTTTGACGCCAGTCTGGCTGGAGGCGAAGACCTCCGGGTCGAGTGGAGAAGTTCGACTTCTCCACTCGCCCGGAGGTCTTCGTCGTTTCTTGGCCGCCGAACGTGAAGAAATGTGCGAGATTTCAGCGAGACTTCGCCATCGTCTTCACGTTCGGCAGAGCGCAGGCCAACCGCCGAACGTGAAGATATGTACGAGATTTCAGCGAGACTTCGCCATCGTCTTCACGTTCGACAAGGGGCGGGCTGGGGCGGGCTGGGGCGGGCAGCGCCCGCGGATGGTGGCGACCTACTCCTGCACGATGACAGGATCGCCGACGTTGGCCGTGTTGAAGTACCACTCCGCGGCCGCCGGGATCAGGCTGATACAGCCGTGGCTGGTGTTATCGAATCCGATCGATGGCACCGCCCACGGGGCGGAGTGCACGAAGATGCCACGGCGTGTGATGCGCACGGCGTAGTCCACCTCCATCAGGTAGCCATCGGAGGCGGTGGTGGGGATGCCGACGCTGCTGGAATCCATGAGCACCGACCTCTCCTTGCTCAGGACGGTGTACTTCCCGGCGGGCGTGGGGTACTCGGGCCGACCCATGCTGGCCAGCAGGACCCCCGCCTCACCGGCGTGAGGCAGGTGGTGCGGCGCCGGTAGTCCGATCGGCGACTCTGCCCCCACCCCGTCGATGGTCACGGTGAACGTGTGGTCCGAGATGTCGGCGACGCCGATAACGGCCGCCCCGGTTTGGAATGCGGTGCGCTTGCCCGCGACCGAGAGCATCACGGTGCTGTGCGACGGCCAGTAGTTGTCGGGAACCCATTGCACGACATTGCTTTCGAGCCACTCGAACTTGCCGGTCATCGGGGGCGTCGACCTGAGCGCAAGGTCGCGCTCGGCGGCCAGCCGATTGGGCATGGGCTTGCTGAACGTCACCATGATGGGGGCTGCGACGCCCACGATGTCGTCGGGCGTCGGCGAGATCGACTCGACGCCCAGGTTCAGCGCCTGGGTCGCCGCAGCCGTGTCTACATCCCTTATGGCACCGGGCACGGTCGTGGCAGCGACAACGACAACAGCCAGAAGTGCATGAGAAACCGCTCGCATCGATCCGAACCCCTTGAAATGACTAACGTTTCATGAGCGCCGTCATCGTATGCGGGGGCGCGGCGCCGTCCCTGCCGCACACGTCAATAGTTCGGTCAAGTGTTCGTCACGGTTGAGCCACGGGACGGCATAGCGCAGCCGGCTTGGCCGGCAGCGCTCTCACAGGCTTCATCGCCCTAGCGGCCGTTCGTCTGTCACGACTAGGAGCCGTCGACGCGCGCGCCGGACCGCCCAGTACGTCACCAGTAGCGCCAGAGCGAGCAGCGGATAGCCCATCGCAATCCGCGCGACGGCCAACCAGCCTGTGAACCCCGCGTCATAGAGCCACTCCTGGACGACGAACCTCGCGGCGAAGACCGCCACGAACGCGAGCGTCGCCACGTCGAACGCGTGCACAGCGACCTTGTCGTCGCGCCACGACTGCCCCACGGCCGCGCTTGTGAGCAACTTCCAGATCACCCCCACGAGGGGCCGTCGCGCCAGGACGGAGACCGCGCAGATCACGGCCATAACCAGACTTGCCCAGATGCCCGGCAGGAAGTAGCCCTCGGCGGAACCGCTGTAGAACGCGATCAACGACGCTACGAGGACTCCGATCAGGCCGGAAACGGCTGGTTGGATCGGGTCCTTGCGAAGCACCCTCAGCAGGATGAGGCCAACGCTGGTGCCGATGGCAACCACTATCGCTGCATCGAGCCCGGCGATCGCATCGACGATGACAAAGGCAAAGGTGGGCACGCTGGCCAACACCAGCCCGGACACACCGCCCATGCGATCGAGCAGTGTCGGTTGCCGTTCATCGGTGGGCGCTTCGGTCATCGCTTCATCTCGTCCCGCCGAGCTGCTTGGCGAGGTAGGCGCTCACTGGTCATCCGTCAATGGCACACCCGGACGTTGCGGCACAGTCAAGTCCGCCGGCATCGATCAGAATGGAGCTGTGGGATGGAGTACGCGTGAAATCGCCGAACTCGCAGGCACCAGCCTGAGGGCGGTCCGGCACTATCACCAGGTCGGTCTTCTCGCCGAGCCCGAACGCCGCTCCAATGGCTACAAGCAGTACGGCGTCACCCACCTGGTCCGGCTGGTGCGGATCAAACGACTGACCGATCTCGGGTTCTCACTCCCCCAGGTCGCCGCCGTGGGCGACACCGACGAACACCCAGAAGAGGCACTGCGGGCACTCGATGCCGAACTCGCCGCCACCATCGCACGGTTGCAGCGTGCGCGCAGCGAGCTGCGTCTGATTCTGGAGAGTTCCGCGCCAACCGACCTGCCCCCGGATTTCGTTCCACCCGCCGCCATCGCCAAGATGTCCGATGCTGACCGTTCCCTCGTCGTCGTCCTGACCCGAGTCCTGGGGCCACGAGGACTTCAGGCCTACGCCGACCTTCTGCAGAACACCCCGGATGAGCCTTCGGTGTCCGCGTTCGACGACCTGCCGGCTGATGCCGATGAATCGACTCGCCAAGACATGGCCGAACGCCTCGTCCCCTACATTCGGGCGATCTACGAGGCCCACCCCGGCCTCGTCGGTGCCAGAACCGACGCCCCTGGCGGAGCGCGCTTCGCCGACGAGACCATCGCCGGCGCGATGGCGGAGTTGTACAACCCGGCGCAACTCGACGTCCTTCGCCGTGCCGGCGAGATCCTGCGCTCAGCCCCCTAAGGTCGGCATCGGCAACGGTGCCAGGCGATGGCGAGGTGGTTCGGTACCATGCAGGTGACGAACGAAATAGTCCCAGGTACGCCGGAAGAAGTAGTGCGTGCGGCCTACCAGCGCGTGTTCGGCTCCCGGAATCACGAGCATGTCGAAGTCCTTGTCCGCCTTGATGAGTGCATCAACCAGACGCAGCGTCTGATACGGATGGGCGTTGTCGTCGAGTTCCCCGTGGATGAGCAGCAGCTTGCCCTCCAGGTTGGCGGCCAAGGTCGCGTTCGAGATGGCCCGCTTCCCCTCGGCGCTGACATCGCCGTGGTAGTGCTCGGCCCACATGGCCAGGTTCACGCCGTTGTCGTGGTTGCCGGACACCGAGACCGCCACGGAATAGAACTCGGGGTACATCAGCAGGGCACGGGCGGCGGCGAAGGCACCTGCGGATTGGCCGGTGATCCCGACCCGCCCGGTATCGATCCAGGAATACCGATGGCCCAATTCGCGGATCGCGGCGACGTGATCGTCAAGGGCACCGGCATTTCCGAGGTCACCATAGGAGTGGTCGTGAAAGGCCTTGCTACGACCGGCACTACCGCGCCCGTCTACAGCGACCACCGCAAAGCCAAGCGCGGCAAACGCTTCCGGCTCGCCGTAGTGCGGCTCGTTGAACGACGGGCCAGCTCGGTAGATCTGCGGCCCGGGATAGATGTGTTCGATCACCGGGTAGCGGCGCTGCGGGTCGAAACCGTGCGGTCGCCAGAGCAGGCCGTAGATCGGCGTCTTGCCATCGGCGGCCGTCGCGCGGAACCGTTCCGGAGGGCTCCAGCCAAGGGCTTCCAGCCTTTCCGTGCCCGGAGATTCGAGTTCGACGAGAACCACTCCGTCGCCGTCCAACACAACCGAACGCGGCGGTTGGCTCGACGTGGAGGCCCGGTCGACGAGGTACCCGCCATCCGGTGGGCTCAGTGCGTCATGATCGAGGTCGTCGTCGGTGATACGGGTGAACCCGGACCCGTCGAGACCGATCCGGCAGATCTGGCGTACGTACGGGTCCCTTTCGTTGAGCCCGCCGGCAAGGAACCACACCTGCCGACGCTCCTCGTCGACCCACAGGATCTTGCGCACGAGCCACTGCCCGGTGGTGACCTGGGAAACCTGCTGCCCGTCGGCCGAGTAGAGGTAGAGGTGTCCCCACCCGTCACGCTGCGACCACCACAGGGTCTCGCCGGAGTTGAGCACATGCACCATCGGCGGCTCACCCAGCTGTGGAGTCGGGTCGACGCGGGTCTCGCCGGCCTCACTGATCAACGTCGTGATTGCGCCGCTGGTCGGATCGAGGCGTCGCAGTTCCAGCGTTCGGGCGTCGCGGGACTGGTGCAGGAAGTGGACCGCCTCATCAGACGTGCCGGACGTCCCCGACCACCACGCGTACACGAGGGCGGTCGGGTGCATGATCGTGGTCGGCTCAGCCTGCTGTCGGACCACGGTGCGGTCAACGACATTCAGAACAGTCCACGACATCGTCACCTGCGCCTCTTCCCCGGGCATCGGGTAGCGGGTTCGGTGCTCCACTGGTCGGCCGCCGTCCCCGGGAGCGGACTCGATGAGAACCAGTTCCGGCAGGTCGCGTTGGTCGAGGCGCTGCACCAGGAGTCGGGTCGAGTCCGGCGACCAGGAGACAACCAACGGCGGCGGCAGACCGAGCACACGCATCAGCGCTCGTGCCCCGGTCGCGTCGGGCAGCCCGCCGTAGTCGAACTGCGGCTCGGCGTCGTCGGTGAGCGCGAACTCCTGCTCGCTCTCCCCTTCGCCGCGGCGCGAACGAACCCAGATGTTGCCGTCGCGGCGGAACGCGACCCACGACTCGTCCGGGGACATCACCTCGCCGGGCCGAGCCTGCCCGTCGTCGTCGAGCCGCACGCATGCGCCTGCGCTGTCGGACCACTCCCAGCGCGATTCGAACGCGGTGAACCGCACCGAATCCCCGATCTCGACTCCAGTGATCGGCAGGTCCACCGCAGTCACTGCGTGGTGAGACGCGACGGACAGTGCGGTGGCCAGCCGGTCGTGGTCGAATGCGTCGCGGCGGCTGCCGGCACCGGGATCTGCCACCACGAAGCGAGTGCCGACCTGGTACCAGAACCGCTTGCCGCCCGAGAGCCAGTGCGGTTGCAGTGAACTGCCGGGCACGCGCCTCGCCCGGTACGGGGCAAGCATCTGCTCCGCACGCGCGTAGTCGGAATCCGTCAGTTGCACTGGGGTCTGTGCGGTGTCGTTCGGCATCACGACTCTGATGGAACACCCGGACGTAGCGGCATGGTCAAGCCAAGGTTGACCATGCGCGGCAATCTTTGTGACGTGCGTGGCCACCACTTTGCTCGAACCGCGCGTGCGGCGCCGCAGCAAGTAGGCTCCGCCGATCGCGCTACCGATCCCAGCTCGGACAACACCGCCATCGACGCAGACCAACCTGCGATTTCGAGTCGGCCTCGCGCCCGTCGGATGTGTTTGCCACCGCAAGGACGGAAGCGCCGACCACGCGCCACCTGTTGGCTGCGACTGGCGCATGCTGCGCCGGTGACACTACTTTCCAAGGGTGATCTCCTCAGCTGCCGGCGCAGTCGCGCGGTGGATCTCCCCGTTCCTGGCCGTTGCAACCGTCGTCGGTATCGGCTATTCAGCCGTTCCGGTGCAGACTGCTCCCGCCCCCGATGTGCGGCTGGCCAGCGATGCCAACCCCCTGGCCGGGTTGCCCTTCTACGTCAACCCCCGGTCGAAGGCACGTGCCGCCGCGGATGGCGTCGATCCGCCCAATCCGGAGCTGAACGCCATCGCCGACACCCCGACGGCGTACTGGATGGACAACATCTCCACCCCCGCGGTCGACGCGAAGTACATCGCCACCGCGCAGGCTGCCGGCACCATGCCGGTTCTGGCGCTGTATGGAATCCCGAATCGCGACTGCGGGAGCTACGCAGCGGGCGGGTTCGGGTCGGCCGGCGCCTACAAGGGATGGATTGACGGCGTCGCGGGTGCCATCGGCTCGGGACCGGCTGCGGTGATCCTCGAACCCGACGCACTCGCGATGGCCGACTGCCTGTCGGCCGACCAGCAGCAGGAACGCTACGACCTGATGCGCTACGCCGTCGACTCGCTGACCCGCAATCCGGCCACGGCTGTCTACATCGACGGCGGTCACTCACGGTGGGTCGCCGCCGACGTCATGGCAGCCCGGCTCAACGACGTCGGTGTGGCGAAGGCACGGGGCTTCAGCCTCAACACCGCGAACTTCTTCACCACCGAGGAGTCGATGGGGTATGGCAATGCGATCTCGGGGATGACGAACGGCGCGCACTACGTGATCGACACCTCGCGCAACGGCGCGGGCCCAGCCGAGGGCGAGATGTACTGGTGCAATCCGAGTGGACGGGCGCTCGGCGCCCGGCCGACGACGGAGACCGGTAACGGCAACGTCGACGCCTTCCTGTGGGTCAAGCGTCCCGGTGAGTCCGACGGAGCATGCAACGGGCATCCCCAGGCGGGTCGCTTCGTCAACCAGTACGCCATCGACCTGGCCCGCAACGCCGGCTGGTAGGAGCACGCGCGACCGCTTCGGCTACAACTCCGAAACGCGGCCGTTGTCGACCAGCCACGACCGGTCCAGCCGAACGTTCTGCAACATCCGGCGGTCATGGGTAACCAGCAACAACGCACCGTCATAGCTGTCGAGCGCCTGTTCGAGCTGTTCGATGGCGGCGAGGTCGAGGTGGTTCGTCGGCTCATCGAGAACCAGCACGTTGGTGCCACAGGCCTGCAGTAGCGCGAGGCCTGCGCGGGTTCGCTCGCCGGGCGAGAGTTCGTCGACGGTGCGCTCGACGTGGTCGGCGCGCAGCCCGAACTTCGCGAGCAGGGTTCGAACATCGGCAGTCGGCCATGACGGCACCCGCTGCTCGAAGCGATCGACGAGCCGCTCGGAGCCGGTGAAATCCGCACGCGCCTGGTCGATCTCGCCGATTTCCACATTGGCACCCAGGCTCGCGCGGCCCTCATCGGGCTGTCGGCGACCGAGAAGTAGCCGCAACAGAGTCGATTTTCCTGCCCCGTTGGGGCCGGTGATACCGATCCGCTCGCCGGCATCGACTTGCAATGACACCGGCCCCAGGACGAAATCACCTTGGCGCACAACGGCATTGTCGAGGGTCGCAACGACCGAACTCGACCGCGGCGCGGCTCCGATGGTGAACTCGAGTGTCCATTCCTTGCGGGGTTCGACAACCTCCTCGAGGCGCGCGATCCGGCTCTCCATCTGACGGACCTTCTGGGCCTGCTTCTCGCTCGACTCGGTGGCGGCCCGTCGCCGGTTCTTGTCGTTGTCGGGAGCCTTGCGCATCGCATTGCGAACACCTTGGCTCGACCACTCCCGCTGGGTGCGTGCGCGCGCCACGAGGTCAGCCTTCTTGTCGGCGAACTCGTCGTACTGCTCACGCCGGTGTCGGCGGCCGACCTCACGCTCTTCCAGGTAGCTCTCGTACCCGCCGCCGAACACGGTGGTCATGTTCTGAGCCAAGTCCAGCTCGAGGACGCGGGTGACGCTGCGGGCCAGGAACTCTCGATCGTGGCTCACCAGCACCACGCCGCCACGAAGTTCGCGGACGAACTGCTCCAGCCGAGCGAGTCCATCGAGGTCGAGATCGTTGGTCGGCTCGTCGAGGAGCACGATGTCGAATCGCGACAGCATCAGTGCCGCGAGTCCCACCCTCGCCGCCTGCCCACCCGACAGGGCGGTCATCGGCGTCGTCTCCGGCCGCACCGCATCGGTGTCGAGACCCAGGTCGGCCAGAACGGCAGGCAGTCGCTCGTCGAGATCGGCTGCGCCAGTGGCGAGCCAGTGATCCAACGCAGCTGAGTAGGCATCCGCACTTGCCGCCGAATCGGTCAGCGCCTCGGCCGCCGCCTCCATGGCCTCGGTGGCCGCGGCGCATCCGGTGCGGCGAGCGATGTAGGCGGCGACGGTCTCGCCGGGCACCCGCTCGTGCTCCTGCGGCAGCCACCCGACGAAGGCATCGGCTGGCGCGACGCTCACCGTGCCCTCGAGCGGCTCGAGATCCCCGGCCAGAATTCGCAGCAGCGTGCTCTTGCCTGCGCCATTGGCGCCCACGACTCCGATGACATCGCCCGGTGCAACGGTCACGTCGAGATTCTCGAAGAGCGTGCGATGGGCGAACCCGCCGGCCACATTCTTCGCGACGAGCGTTGCAGTCATTGCCCTATCGTCCCACCCCCGCGCAGTTGGACGGGAATACGTACGACGCGACCGGCCTTGACACCGAGATGAGCACAGCACCTTTGGCAGGACGGCGAGCGCTGGTCACCGGCGGATCGCGAGGAATCGGCGCGGCGATCGTGCGGCGGCTGACCGCAGAGGGTGCCGCGGTGGCCTTCACCTACGCGTCCTCGGCGACCGACGCCGACAAGCTCGTCGCCGAGGTGACGGCTGACGGCGGTACCGCGGTCGCGATACAGGCCGAGGCCGCCGATCCGGCTCAGATCGCGTCCGCGGTCACCCGGGCCGTCGCGGAACTCGGCGGGTTGGACGTGCTGGTGAACAACGCGGGTACCGCCGTCCTGGCGCCCGCCGAGGAATTCACGCTGGAGCAGTTCGACCGTTTGGTGGCGGTCAACATTGGTGGGGTGTTCTGGGCGATCCACACGGCCATCCCGCACCTGAGCGAGGGCGCCCGAATCATCAACATCGGCAGCATCAACGCCGACCGAGTACCGGGGCCGGGCATCTCGGTGTACGCGATGACCAAGGGCGCGGTGTCCTCCCTCACCCGCGGGCTGGCTCGCGAACTCGGCCCGCGCGGAATCACCGTCAACAACGTGCAGCCGGGTCCGATCAACACCGATATGAATCCCGACGAGGGCGAGTTCGCCGAGAGCCTGAAGCAGGTCGTCGCACTGGGCCGTTACGGGCACACCAGCGACGTCGCCGCCTTGGTGAGCTTCCTCGCCGGCCCGGAGTCCGGCTACATCACCGGCGCAAATCTGAACGTCGACGGCGGCTTCACGGTCTAGCAGTCGGCATCAGGGGTCGTTCGCATACACCCCGGCGCGGCGGATCGCCTCATATCGCCACAGCGGCCCGCGTTAGGCTGGCTCGGTCGGTCTCAGCGAACGCCGATAGGAAAGTTGAGCAACTTCATGACCGCAGCAGCAGAAACGACGGCGCTCGAATCTCGAGTCGGCCACTACTACCAGATGGAAGACACCTATCTGGTGGGCCGCGAGAAGGTGCGCGAGTTCGCCCGTGCTGTGCAGGACTATCACCCCGCACACTGGCATGTCGCCGCTGCCGCGGAACTCGGTTACTCAGACCTGGTGGCGCCGCTGACGTTCACGTCAACCCCGGCGATGGCCTGCAATCAGCGCATGTTCGAGTCGGTGGTTGTCGGTTATGACATGTACCTGCAGACCGAAGAGGTCTTCGAGCAGCACCGCCCGATCGTGGCCGGCGACGAGCTGAAGATCGACGTCGAGCTGACATCGGTGCGCAGGATCGCCGGCCGAGACCTGATCACGGTGACCAACACCTTCACCGATGCCGCCGGCGAGCGGGTGCACACCCTGCACACCACCGTCGTCGGCGTCACCGGCGAGGACGTCGATCCGGCGATCAGACCCGCCGTGGCGAACGTGATCATGCATGACGTGAACATGCTCGGAGTCGACGCGTCCCAGACGGAGTATCAGAAGGCGGTGCGCCCCGAGGGCGAGGTTCGGATCGCCGAGGGCAGCACCGCCCGCACCCCGGCCTCGCCGTCGTTCGACGACGTGAAGGTCGGCGACGAGCTGCCGGTTCACCACACCCGGCTCTCCCGCGGCGACCTGGTGAACTATTCCGGCGTGTCCGGCGACGCCAACCCCCTGCACTGGGACGAGGAGATCGCCAAGCTGGCGGGGCAGCCCGATGTGATCGCCCACGGAATGCTCACCATGGGCCTGGGTGCCGGCTTCGGCTCCGGGTGGTCCGGTGATCCCGGCGCGGTCACCCGCTACGCGGTGCGGCTGTCTCAGCCCGCCATCGTGCCCGCCGACGGGGGCTGCGATATCGAGTTCAGCGGCCGGATCAAGTCGCTGGACCCCATCACGCGCACCGGTGTCGTGATTGTCGCCGCGAAGTCCGGTGGCAGGAAGATCTTCGGCCTGGCGACACTGAACGTCCGCTTCAGCTGACCTGACGGCCCTGCCACCGAGGAGCGTCGCCCGTACCCCTGTGACGTTCCTGTGAGGTCCGGCAAAAGTACTTAGATCAGGTAGCGTTTTACGGGTGAATCTCGGTCCATGGGGTGATCTCACGATCCTCGCTGCGGTGATGGAAGTGTTCTTCGCCGTTTGCGTATTCGTCTACATCAGTCGGCTGGAGAAGCGGACATCCCATCCCCTGGGTGAAGAGGTCGGTGCCCACAAGGCGGTGCTAGCCAAACTCCGCAAGCGCGAACCAATGTCTCAAGACGAGGTGGACTATGCGACCGAACTGGTCGCGGACGCCCGATCACCGCTCGCGTACGCGATACCCGCGGCTCTGTTCACCATCGGATTCTTCTACGTGGTCGGCTGCCTCTTCATGCTCCACCTAGACGGCGGACACCCCTCCTTTCGAACGTTCATTGGGGGTATCCCGATGTTGACCTCCATGAACATTGCCGCTCAGTTGCGCAGGGTCGCGGGGTTGAAGGGAAAGCTGCGGGACGTTTCCGTGACTGTGCCCGAGCCGTCCGACGAATACGCCCCGGCCCGCTAGCGAGAGGGACTGCCGCCCAGCGCTTTTGATGCCGCGGTGCCGTTGCGCTGAGGCATTCCGCTGGCGGGGCGGGCACGCACCTTCAGGGGCCACCAGAACCAGCGGCCGAGCAGCGCTGCGATTGCCGGCGTCATGAATGAACGCACGATCAGCGTGTCGAACAGCAGACCGAGCGCGATCGTCGTCCCGATCTGACCGAGAATCCGCAAGTCGGCGAAGATGAACGAGGCCATGGTCGCCGCGAACACCAGGCCCGCCGCCGTCACCACCGCGCCGGAGCCGGCCATCGCCCGGATGATGCCTGTGTTCAACCCGGCGCCGATCTCCTCCTTGAACCGAGAGATCAGCAGCAGGTTGTAGTCCGACCCCACCGCCAACAGCAGGATGACGGCCAGTGCCAGCACGATCCAGTACAGCTCGATACCGAAGATGTCCTGCCAGATCAGCACGGAGAGCCCGAACGAGGCGCCCAAGGACAGCGCCACAGTGCCCACGATTACAAACGCGGCGACGATGCTTCGCGTGATGAACATCATGACGAGCAGGATCAGGCTGATCGCCGCGATTCCGGCGATCATGAGGTCGTACTTGGCGCCGTCCTGGATGTCCTTGTAGGTGGCCGCAGTGCCGGCGATGTAGATCTTGGACCCAGCCAGGGGCGTGCCCTTGACCGCTTCCTGCGCGGCATGCCTGATGGCGTCGATGTGCGAAATGCCCTCAGGGGTAGCGGGATCACCGTCATGAGTGATGATCAGGCGGGCGGCCTTGCCGTCCGGTGACAGGAACAGCTTGAGCCCGCGTAGGAACTCCGGGTTCGTGAACGCCTCCGGCGGTACGTAGAACGAGTCATCGGTCTTCGACGCGTCGTACGCCTGGCCCAAGGCGGTCGAGTTCTGCAGTGCAGCTTCGGTCAGGTCGTTGATACCCGAGGTGGTGGCGTAGTTGGTCAGGGTCAGCTCGCGGTTGGTCTGCTGATTGGCAATCTGCGGCGGGATCAGCGTGAGCAGTTTCGGCTGCAGCGCATCCAGTTTGGCGATGCTGCCAGCGACATCGGCCAGTTGATCTGTCAGCTGATCGACACCGTCGAGTGCGTCGAAGAGCGACCGCAGCGCGGCACACGCCGGAATGTCGAAACAGTGTGGCTCCCAGTAGAAGTAATTGCGCATCGGCCGGAAGAAGTCATCGAAGTTGGCGATCTTGTCGCGCAGGTCCTGAGCCGTGGCGACCGTGTTCTGGAATGCTCGGGCCTGCTCGTCGGTGACGGCGCTGGATTGCTGTTGCAGCGCAAACTGCTGTCGCAGAACGTCGATGGAGTTGTTGATCACGTCGACCTGTTTGAGCAAGTCGGCGCCGCGGGCCTGCTGAAAGGGCAGGTTGTTGGTCTGAGCGGCACTGCCCGCGCTGATCTGGAACGGAATTGACGTGTGGTCCAGGGGCGTTCCGAGCGGCCGGGTGATCGACTGCACCTGCGCGATGCCGTCGGTATGGAAGACCGCCTTGGCGACGCGCTCCAGCAGGATCATGTCAGTCGGATTGCGTAGGTCATGGTCGGCTTCGATCATCATGAGCTCGGGATTCAACCTGGCCCGCGAGAAGTGGTGTTCAGCGGCCGCGTAACCGACGTTCGCCGGGGCACTAGCCGGCATGTAGGGCCGGGCGTCGTAGTTCGTCTTGTATGCCGGCAGCGCGAGCAGCCCGATGAGGGCCAACGCGATCGTCGCCACCAGGATGGGCCCTGGCCACCGGACGATGGCCGTGCCGATACGCCGCCAGCCCTGGGTGCGCATCGGCCGGCTGGGTTCGAACAGTCCGAAATGGCGACCGATGATCAGTAGCGCCGGCGCCAGGGTCAACGCCGCAACCACCGCGACAAGAATGCCTATTCCGGCTGGCACACCAAGGCTATTGAAATACGGGAGCCTCGTGAAGGTCAGACAGAGCACCGCACCGGCGATCGTCAGACCGGACCCCAAGATGATGTGCGCGGTTCCGTGGTACATGGTGTTGAACGCCGATACGCGATCCTGTCCGGCGTGACGCGCCTCGTGAAAGCGGCCGAGGATGAAGATCGCGTAGTCGGTTCCGGCGGCAATCACCAGGAGCGTCAGCAGATTGGTCGAATAGGTCGACAGCTCGATGATGCCGGCGTTCGCGAGAACGGCGACGACGCCGCGGGACGCCGTCAACTCGATCATCACCGTGAAGAGCACGAGGAACACTGTGGTGAGGCGACGGTAGATGAAGAACAGCATCACTGCGATCACCCCGAGGGTGATCAGGGTGGTTTTCAGGGTGCCGTGGCGGCCCACCTCGAACTGGTCGGTGACCAGCGGCGCGGCACCGGTGACATAGGCCTTGACGCCCGGCGGCGGCGGCGTGTTCTCGACGATGTCACGTACCGAATCGACCGACTCGTTGGCCAACGACTCGCCCTGGTTGCCGGCGAGGTACAGCTGCACCAATGCCGCCTTGCCATCGGAACTCTGCGAGCCGGCCGCCGTCAGCGGATCTCCCCAGAAATCCTGAATGTGCTGTACGTGCTTGGTGTCCTGGGAGAGCTTTTGAATCAGGCCGTCGTAGTAGTGGTGGGCGTCGGCGCCGAGCGGCTGATCGCCCTCCAAGACGATCATCGCCGAACTGTCGGAGTCGAACTCGTCGAACACTTTGCCGATACGCTTGCTGGCCTGCAATGACGGCGAATCCTGCGGGCTGAGCGACACGTTGTGCGATTCGGCGACGGTCTCCAGCTGCGGTACGAAGACATTCGTCAACACCGCCAGGACCAGCCAGAACAGCGCGATGAGCACTGCATACCGCCGGATGAAGTCCGGAACCCGCTGGGTGCTCATCCGGATTTGTCCAGGCAGTAGATGAAGGCGTTCGAAACCCGCTGCATCCGTGACTCTTTCATGGGCGGTGACAGGCGCGGACGGAGTGATCTCCGATTGATTGGCATATCAACTAGGTTGACGGTACGACACGGGTCCGGACTCCACAACACCGGGCGCGGGAGTCTCCGCGTTGGCTGGCGATTTGGATCCACCGCGAACCATGGCTATTCACAGCAACTTCGAAGCTTGGGCCGTCACGATAGGGTCTTTGTGCCATGACATACCGACTGCGGCCGTCCCGGGATGCCGACGTGTCCCCACACGGGCGGCCGCGCCACCGCGCGGAACGCCCCGCCGGTCGCCGTCAGCTGTTCAAGGTCTGGCGCGTGGTGGCAGCGTTGACCGCTGCGGCGGTGGTGACGACAACTGGGATTGGCTGGGCCAGCTACCACAATGTGGTGGGCGGGATTACCACGTCCAATGCACTGGCCGGGGGTCCAGCTTCGACTGGTGGCGAGCAGAACATCCTGATCATGGGGTTGGACAGCCGCCTGGATCAGCACGGCCAGCCGCTGCCCGACGACATCTACGGTGCGCTGCACGCTGGCGATGAAACCGTGGGCGGCTACAACGCCAATGTGCTGATTCTTCTGCATCTTCCCGGCGGTGATGGCCCAATCACCGCCGTCTCGATTCCCCGCGACAATTTCGTGGATTTGCCGGGATGTCCGGCGGGCATATGCAAGAGCAAGATCAAGATCAAGATCAAGATCAAGATCAAAGAAGCCTACGGGCTGGCATATCAGCAGACCATGGAAACCCTGGCCAACTCTCAATCCGAGAGTGCATCGGGTGCTTACGATCCGATGGGCAACGAACAGACCGCGCGGGAAGCTGGGCGCAAATCACAGATCGCAGCGGTGCGCCAACTGCTGGGCGTGCCGGTCGACCATTTCGTCGAGATCACCATGGCTGCGTTCTTTCAGATCGCCCGGGTGGTCGAGCCCATCACCGTCTGTCTGAACGCCGATACCGTCGACGACTACTCGGGCGCCAATTTCCACCAGGGCGAGCAACTCATCGACGCGTCTCAGGCGATGGCATTCGTGCGGCAGCGCCGTGACCTCAACGACGAGCTGTTCACCGATTTGGACCGCACGCGCCGCCAGCAAGCGTTCATCGTGTCGCTGGCCAACGCACTGCGCCACGGTGGGGCGCTCTCCAACCCCGCCAACCTCAGCGATCTCCTACAGGTCGCCCAAAGGAACCTCGCCGTGGACGCTGGATTCAAGCTGGCCGGCTTCCTCGGTGACGCATCATCGCTGACCAGCCGACAAATGTCGTTGTACACGCTGCCGATCGGCGAATTCGGTCAGGATCCGGCAGGCTCAGACGTCAACATCGTCGATGTCGCCACCATCCGCACCCTTGTGCACGACCTCTTCGCGGGGACAACCGACCGGACCTCGACGGCGCCCACCAACACCGCACCGCTGGCACCAGCGGCGGTCTTGAACGTGGTCAACGCCACCACAGTGAACGGACTGGCGGCCGCGGTCACGGACTGGTCCGCTGCGCGGGGATTCACCCCAGGGGAAAGCAGCACGGCAGATACTCTGTCGTCCACCAGCACTCTGCTCTACGGCTCAGGCGCCGAGCAGGCCGCTCAAGCCCTGGCCGCGCAACTGAAACTCACTGCCACAGCCTCCGATGCGGTGGCTCCCGGCACCGTGCAACTGCTCCTCGGCAGCGATTTCCCCGCGGCCGACTACCTCATCACCGCCGAAAGCCCAGAACTCCCGGTCCCGGCCGCTTCCCCCCTCGCGATGACCGTCGTGGATGCCACCTCCACGGGAAACACCGCGCCTGCTCCCACCGATTTCACGAAGATGACCGCCACAAACATCCCCTGCGTCAGATAGACAGACAGCTTGGGACGTCTGCTTCCGCCGACTTGGCGTCATGAGCCCAGGCGGGCCGGCGTTACGGGATGTAGTGCCGCGGCTCGCCGGTGTACGGCATGAGCGTCGGATTCATGGGATAGCAGCGCACCTCACCCTTACGGTGACCACTGATGCCGCCGACCCCCTTGCCGAAGATTATTCGGCAGCGGTCCCAGGTGCCGTCCGGCCGCATCGGAAGGTCGCAGTACTGGTGGGTCGGCTTGGTCTCGCAGCCCGCGTTTGCTGGCGCGGCGAGGCCGAGGCCAAGGCCGGCAGAGGCGACGAGCATGGTCACGGCAAGCAGCGGACGCGCCGCCAGAGTCACACCCACGGGTGAGAGCCTACCCAGCGCTCCACCGCCGTAGATTCGCTCCTTCGTGAGCACTGCCTGATGCGCTTCAAGTCGTGATCCGCAGTTCGGCACCCGGGTGCGAACTGAGTGTGACGACCACGGTGCCGGGACCCGTCTCGAAGGTGGTGTTGGCGTAGCCGATGAAGCCGTAGTGCCCGTCAATCGTCGATACCGCGGTGATGTCACCGCTTCCTGACGCACCGGTGTCGAGATTCGCCCAGGTGGCGGTCACGGTGAGCGCACACGAACCGTCGTAGATGCCGGCGTCGTAGTGGATCGCAACGCGAACACCGTCCTCGACGCGATCGTCGATCTGCACCGGCGTCACCTGGGCCTCGGCGCTGACGCTGCCGGCACACGTCGGGGACGCCACCACGGGAACCTGATCGAGTTGCGCCGAGCCCTCGGCCTGGGCCGTTGCCACCCACAACCAGGGCGCCGCCAGCGCGACGGCGAGGGCGCACGCAGCGCGGAGCGGAGTCATACCCGTGTTATCGCCGGCCACGCAGGCGGTGTTAGCGACACGCGCGCGCAGACGATCCAGTCGCTCACCGCACCAGAGTGGCACCGCCATCGAGGCGTATCTGCTGTCCGGTCATGAACCGCGACTCGTCGGCGAGTAGATAGACAGCGGCATAGGCGGATTCCCACACAGTGGCGCGGCCCATCTTGAGCTTGACGACCTTGTTGTACGCGTCCTCGACCTGATCGGGGTCGAAGCCGAACAGAGATTGGGAGTCGTGATTGCCCAGCACAGAGTCGATGGGACCCAACATCAAGGTGTTGACGCGGATCCCGGCTCCGGCGTACTGCACGGCGGTCAGCTCGGTGATCTGGTTCAGCCCGCACTTTCCCAGCGAGTAGGGCAGGATGCCGATGTTCAGGCCGAGCTCGTTCTTGATGCTCGCGATCGACGAGATGTTGACGATGCTGCCGGTGGTGTCACCGCTGTTCTTCTCCATGTACTGCGCGGCAAAGAGATTGCAGTAGTAGCAGCCGAGCATGTTGACGTTGATGCCGTAGTTGAAGTTCTCGACGGTCATCGTGTTCGACTCGAGGTCGAACGGCGGGTTCGTCGCCACGCTGTAGACCATGCCGTCTATACGACCGCTTGTCGTCATCGTGGCGTCGAAGATGCGCTCGCAGTCCTCCTTCTTGGCGACATCCGCCTCAACGGCATAGGCCCGGCCGCCCTCCGCGGTGATCAGTTCGACCGTTTCCCTTGCGGCTGCGATGTTTCGGTCGACGGCCACCACCTCCGCGCCGTGGCGCGCGGCCAGCATGGAGATGGCCCGCCCGTTGCCCATACCGGGTCCGGGCTGCTGCCCTGCGCCCACCACGACAACGACCTTGCCGGACAGGTCGAACGCCCTACGTTCCTTGTGCTGAAAGTCAATCGACACGGGAATTCCCTTCAATGAGTGTGAGATGTGTTGTGGTCACGCGTAGTGGACGGCGCGCTCTGGACAACCGTCGATCGCCTCGTGCACCGATGCTTCGAGATTCGCGGGTATCTCGGATGCAGTGGCCTCGGCGTAGCCACCGTCGGTGATGGTGAACACCGACGGACACAACGCGGCACAGACACCGTGGCCGCGGCATGAGTCGTCGTCGACGAAAACCCTCATTTCGACGTGGCCTGAGGTTGCACCTGGTCGACCGTGACGTGGATATCGGTGAGTCCGCGCAGGATGTAGGTGGGCACGTAGTCGTAGTGCCGGTCACCGACTGGGCCGTGTACCGCGTCGTCGATCCTGATCTCAGCGGTGCGCTCGAGAAGTCGCGCAATGATCACGCGGCCCTCGGCCCGAGCGAGCGGAGCGCCGATGCAGCTGTGCACTCCGCGGCCAAACCCGATGTGCCGACGTGCGTTTGGCCGATCGGGATCGAATGTGTCGGGGTTCTCGAAGTGCCGGGGGTCACGACTGGCAGCGCCGTAGTGGACCATGAGGGTCGTCCCTGCGGGGATGTCGACACCGCCGATCGTTGTGGCGGCTCGGGCCAGCCTGAAGTCGCCCTTGATGGGACTCTCGAACCGCAGGGTCTCCTCGATGAAGTTCCCGATGCCCTCAGGGGCGTTGCGCAGCCGGTCCTGCAGTTCGGTGTCCTCGGCCAGCAGTTGGAGTGCGGTGGACAACAGCCGGACCGTGGTCTCCTGGCCGGCCGAGAACAGATTGGCGGCGACGCGGACGACGTCGATGACCTCAGGAGTGGACCCATCCGGGAACCTGGCGAGCGCCATCTCCGTCATGACGTCGCCGCGGGGTGCCCTGCGGCGATCGTCGATGTAGTCGGTGAAGCGCCGGTAGAGGTACTCCAGCGGCGCATGCTCCATGCTCGTGTCACCGTCGGTACTGCCCAGTGCCACGTCGCCCGTGAGCTTCGCGGCGAGTTCCGCATGGTCTTCTTCGGGAACGCCCAACAGGTCGGCCACGACGAGCAGGGCGAACGGGCTGCCCACTCGCCCGATGAACTCCCCGCCGCCTCCGGCCAGGAACGGGTCGAGCACCCGATCGGCGAGGCGCCACATGAACTCCTCGTTCTCCTTGAGCCGCTTCGGCGTGATGAGGCGCGAGAGCAGCGACCGATGAGCGGTGTGTTTGGGAGGGTCGAACGACGGGAGTTGGTCGCTGAAGGGCAGCTCGTCGCGATGCGCGTCGATCAGCGCGCTGACCTCGGCGCCGTCCAGACCTTCCAGGGGGACGGGGAAACCGGGCATGGGCCCGGTCGTGGAGTTGCACGACGAGAACGTCTCAGGGTCCCCGACCACGGCCAGCACCTCGTCGTAGCCGGTGACGACCATGACTCCGTGTACCGGTTCGCGCAGAACCGGGCTTGCGTCGCGCATGCGTTTCAGCACCGGATACGGGTCCGCGATCAGGGCGTCGTCGTGGAAGAAGTCGAGATCTGCAACGGTCGTCATATGCGTCCTCGGGCTGTGGGTGTCTACTGACCAATCGTACAGTTGTTTCCTGACCAACCGTACAGGCCAGATCTGTACGTTCGGTCAGCTAGAGTGAGCGATGTCAGCCATCCCACAGAGAGGCACCCGTGTGAGCAGCCACTCGACGGAGGACGGCGGACCAACCAGGCAGCGCCTCATCGACGTAGCGATCGAGTTGTTCAAACAGCACAGTGTCGCCGGCACGTCGCTGCAGATGATCTCCGACGAGCTCGGCCTGACCAAGTCCGCGATCTACCACCACTTCCGCACCCGCGACGAGCTCCTGAGCGCCGTGATGGAACCGGTCGTCTCCGAGGTGAGCGCGCTCGTCGACGCTGCCGAGGGCCACCGCGGTGCCCGCGCACGCGCCGACCACATGCTCACCGGCTACGCCGCGCTCGCCGCAACGAATCGTGAGCTGCTCCCACTGCTCACCGGCGACCCCGGCGTCGTCGCGCTGTTGCGAACGCGAGCCGAGTGGGCGGCGGTCGTCAAACGTCAGATGGCCCTGCTCGCCGGTGTCGAACCCGGCCTAGGCGGCCAGGTGAAGGCCGCGCTCGTCATGTCGGGAATCGCCTCAGCTGCGGGCGCCGACTACGGCGACGTGGACGATGCAGCACTTCGCGACCAACTGATCGCGGCCGGCCGGCGCACGCTCGGATTGCGTGCCAGTCGCGACTGATCCCGTGCCGTCAACACCGGGTCGGGCTACCGTCGACCCGGTGACGGAGTCACGATCGCGTCTGACCCGGCTCTGCGCCGTGGGAACCGTCTTGTTCACACTCGCCGCGGTCATCTCGTGCGGTCATCCAGCACCGCCGACCACCGGCACTTCGGCCACCGGCACGCCGGCGAGGACCGCGCCTGCAACCACCGCCGCCGCCGTCGCTCCTGCGGCTGATTTCGCACCTGTCGCCCAGCTCGTCAACGACGCGATCGCGGCACATCGGCTGCCCGGCGCGGTCGTCCAGATCGGGCACGCGGGCAAGATCGTCTTTCGCCAGGCTTTCGGCTCGCGCAAGCTCGCCGGCGAACCGGGGCTGGACGGGGCGCCCGCTCCAGCCGAGCCGATGACCGAGGACACGATCTTCGACCTGGCCTCAATGACGAAGGCCCTCGCAACGACGACGGCCGTCATGGCTCTATACGAGCAGGGCAAGGTCGACTTCGACGAACGGGTGCAGACCTACCTGCCGGAGTTCAACCCCACCAACGACCCCCGGCGCGCCGCGGTGACGCTACGCATGCTGCTCACCCACACTTCCGGCATAGCCGGCGACCTGAGCCTGGACGGTCCGTGGGGACTGGTCCAGGCCGACAAGGCCGAGGGCATTCACCGTGCCCTCGGCGCATGGGTGGTGTTCCCTCCCGGAGAGCTCTTCCACTACTCCGACATCAACTTCATCCTGGTTGGCGCGATCATCGAGAAGTTCACCGACGAGCCGTTGGACGAATACGTGCAGGACAACGTCTTTGCGCCCCTTGGCATGTCAGACACTCACTACCTTCCCGTGTCCAAAGCATGTGGCCCGCACCAGATCCGGGGAAATGCGCTCGCGCTCGGTGCGAACCTGCCGTGGATGGGCGAGTGCCCGGACGGCACATGGAGCACCGCTCTCCTGACGCGCGTCGCACCGACGGCGCTGGACGAGGACACTCCGGGCATCAACCCCGATTACGGCAACCCGCTTCGCGGTACCGTGCACGACCCGACGGCACGCCGCATGGGTGGGGCGACCGGTAGTGCCGGGGTGTTCTCGACAGTCAACGATGTCGGCCTGTTCGCGCAAGCCCTACTCGATCGCCTCGCCGACCGCCCGAGCACGTTTCCGCTGAGGCAGTCGACCGTGGAATTGATGACGACTCCACAACAGCCCGGACACACCGAGGAACAACTCGTCGCAGCCAACAACGCCGCCAGGGAAGCCATCGAGCCGAACTATCCGGCCATAACCGGACAAGACCTCCGCGGATTCGGCTGGGACATCGACACCGCCCACTCCAGACCGCGCGGGCTGGTCTTTCCCATCGGCAGCTTCGGCCACACCGGCTTCACCGGAACAACGCTGTGGATGGACCCCGGGTCAGACACCTACGTCGTGGTCCTCGCGAACGTGATCCATCAGCGCGGCGGTCCACCGATCGTGAAGCTCAGCGGTGACGTGGCCACCGCAGCAGCCCGAGCGTTGGGTCTGTACGGGAGTTAGCGCCCTTCAGACGTCGATCGTGTCGACGCCGTCCAGGGCTTAGCGGATGGTTCCCTCGCCGGGAATCAACGGCAGATCCAGCGCGGTGACCCACCCTGGCTTGAGCGCGTTGACCGCGGGCACCGCGTTCAACGCGCGCAGGCCGGTGGCCAGGCAGCCGGCGGCGGCGGCGTCGCGGCCGCTGCCGTCAGTGAATCGGAACGCCGTCTCCTGGGTGATTGACGGCGAGCCCTCGATCTCGACCCGGTACACGTCGTTGTCGTTGCCTGCGGGCCAGTGCGGTGCGGCGTCGAGTCCGATGCGGTTGACGTGCTCGAGCTGAATCCTGTTCTCCCCACGGTAGACACCGTTGATGGTGAACCTGATCGCCGCGACGTTCCCCGGTTCGATCACACCCTTGGCGCTATTCCTGGGGACGTCGGTGACCCATTTCTCCCACGTGGTGGTGATCTCGTCGAGCTCGATTCCCACCGCGCTGGCGATCATCGGAACCGTTGCACCCCAGGCCATCACTAGGATATCGGGAATCTCCAGCATCGCCTTGAACTCCGGCGGCCGCCCGATTCCCATCTCCTCCTCGTAGTCACCCGCGTAGTCGGTGTAGTCGAGAAGCTCGCTGGCGCGCACCGATTTCACCTCGCCGCACAGTCCCATCAGCGTCATCGGAAACAGATCGTTGGCGAATCCTGGGTCGATGCCGGTGGTGAAGCACGACGCCCCGCCCGCTTCGCAGGCGGCCTCGATCGGTTCCGTCCATGCGGCGGGGTTCTGGCTCATCGCGGGCCACACCCACGGCGTCATCGCCGTCGAACAGACATCGATACCCGCACGCAGGAAGCCGCCGATCACCCGGATGTTCTCGTCCGCGTGGCCAGCCGTCGGTCCGTAGTGCACCACTGCGTCCGGCCGCAATGCGATAAGGGCCGCGAGGTCATCGGTGGCCGTGATCCCGGTGGGTTCGATCCCGCAGATCTCGCCCGCGTCGAGCCCGACCTTGTCGGGATTGCTGACCCCGACGCCCACCAGCTCGAAACTGGGGTGCGGCATGATCTCGGCGATCACCATCTTGCCGACGACGCCGGTGCCCCATACAACAATTCGCTTGCTCATCGTGATAGCTCCCCTGCGTTGACCTGTAGGTGTTGTCCGGTGACTGCCTTGGAAAGGTCGGAGAGGAAGAACGCCACCGTGTCCGCGACCTCTCCGTCTTCTGCCATCCGCCGCAACGGGAATCCTCCGGCGATGCCGTCGAGCACCTCCTCGGGGGATACGCCGTCCGACTGCGCCTTGAAGTCGACGTACATCTGGACCGGCGGGCCCCACATCCAGGACGGCACAACCATGTTGACGCGAATGTTGTCGACGCCGAGTTCGTCGGCCAGGTAATACGTCGCGGTCAGCAGCGCACCCTTCGTCGACGCGTAGCCGGCCTGAGACAGCGATGGCTTGAACATCGACTGCGAGCCGATGAACACCACCGAGCCGCCGCCCGCCGCCTTCAGGTGCGGGTGCAACGCGCGCACCACGTTGTATGCGCCGAGCACGTTGGTGTCGTGGGCCTTGCGCCAGTCATCGGGTTTCATGTCGTGCAGTCCGCCCCAGGCGTTCTCGAACGCGGCGACCTGCACCAGCCCGTGGACCTCCCCGAATCGGCTTACCGCGGCGGCCGCGAGTTCTTCACACGAGTCCGGGTCGGTGATGTCGGTGGGCACCACGGCGACACGCTGGCCGTCCGGGTCGAGCTCGGCAGCGATCGACTTCAGCTTGTCGTGGCTACGCGCGGCAAGAACCACCCGCGCGCCCTGCTTGAGCGCGCTGGTCGCGCATTCCCGGCCGAGGCCGTTGCCGACCCCCGTCACCACGATCGTCTTGTTCTCGAGAATCACGGCATGAGTCTGACATGGTTGACAGCTAGAGTTCAAGCAGTAAAGTCGGTTCAAATGAGTGGGAACGCAGCCAAGCGAGTGCCGTGGTCAGGATCGACGCCTGCGACGGCCGAGGATTCTCGCGAGCGCATCCTCGCCGCCGCGGTGCGGTGTGTGGAAACCGTTGGTGCACAACGGGCAAGCACTGTGCTGATCGCACGGACAGCCGGAGTTTCACGACCCACGCTGTACGCCTATTTCGCAAACCGCGACGAACTGGTCGAGCTGGCCTCGCAACAGGCCATACGCCGAGTGGTGAGCCGCATGCAGGATCATTGTCGCGACTATGCGAGCGCGAGCGAGCGCGCGGTCGAGGCGTTGATCTACGCCATCTACGACCTGCGCCACGAGCCTGCGATGGACACGCACTTCGCGATCGAAGACGTGATACGCGGGCCGCTGAGCCGCGATGAACTCTGGTTTGCCCGTCAGGCATTGGAACCCGTCGCCGAACTGTCACCGACACTGCACGCGACGATGGACGACGCCGCGGAGCTCTACAGCCGCATGCTGATCTCACTGCTGATTCGAGAGCCCATGGAAGCGCGCACCCGGGAGCAGGACAGGGCGTTTCTGCATCGTTGGTGGCCGCGCGCGCTCGGCGTCGACGCGCCCTAGCTGATCCGTGGTTTCATGTCGACGTGCGCAGCACGAAGCTCACGCGCCGCGCCCCGCCTCTGCTTCATCCGCTCGCGTCAGGCCGGCAAGGCCAATGAGGTCCTCGTGGAGCTCGAACCACACCGTGTGGTAGCTGTCGACGATGGGCTTCGAGACGAAGCCGTGCTCGCCGGCCGCCACCCGGTCCGCGGCCCTAACGAGTCGTGTTCTGTAGTGCCCCAGTCGCGGTGCCACATCGGCGATCTGGTCGAGTAGCGGAAGTGCCCGCTGATGTAGGGCCTGCAGGCGATCGAGCACGGCACCGTCGTACTCGCCGTCGGTGTGGTCGTTGGGCTGGTCCGGGCCGCGCATCTGCCAGTCGGTGATGACTTCCCGCAGTTCGAGGTTGTGCTCGGTGAATGTGTCGTAGATCTGCTCCACGGCCGCCGGATCGGCGATGCGATGTTCCGCTGCAACGAGTTTCGTGCACAACGCGCGCCCATCCGGTGTGATCCGGAAACCCCTGGGCGTCGCCGCGACCAGTTCACGGGTCACGTACTCGTCCAGTTGCCTACCGACGTCGGCGGCGTCTACATCCAGGCTGATGGCGATGGTGTCGGGAGAGACCCGCCCCTTCATTGCGACGAGGCGCAGGATCGTCAGTTCGTCGCTCATCTCATTCTCCGCTCAACTGATCGACGTTTCCTGTCCGCTCCAGAAGCAGCAGCAGTACCGGCAGGGGATGCTCCGCCGCCAGCGCACTGACTCCAGATGCCAGCGCCGCCGTTAACGCTGACCGATCGTGGTGGTCAACCGCCGGCAGGCCAGCGGACTCTGGAGTGCCGGACCTGAACACCTGGATCGGACTTCGCTCTCGCGCCCACTCCAGGAGCGCTGCCATGTCCGGGTCCTCGTCCTCCGACGGCTGGGTGAGCGCCAGGAGCCCTGCGTACACCTTGCCGGTCGCGCCGTCGACGGTGACATCAGTGTCCGCGAGGCCGCGCAACGCGCCCTTGCCGCAGCCCACCACACACGGGGTGTGCAGTTCACGACTCACGACAGCCGCGTGCGATGTGGCTCCGCCCTGCTCGGTGATCACCGCGCGGGCTGCGACCATTCCGCCCACGTCGTCGGGGCTGGTGGTCTCGCGGACCAGCACGACATCCTCGCCATCGTCGAAGGCGTCCTCGGCCGACTCGCTATCGGTGACCACACGGCCCGCTCCGACGCCTGGGCAGGCCGGCAGGCCGGAGGCCACCACCGTGGCACCGGCGAGCGCCGACGGTTCGATGACCGGCGTGAGCAGGGTGTCGAGCTGGGCGGGCGTGACGCGGGCCAGCGCCTCATCCACCTCGATCAGCCCCTCCTGCTGCAGGGCCACCGCGATGGCGACCGCCGCCTGGGCCGACCGCTTCGCCGCTCGGGTCTGCAACAGGTAGAGCTTGCCGGCCTCGACGGTGAACTCGATGTCCTGAACATCGGCGCCGTCCCTCTCCAGCCAGGTCGCCGCCTCGAGAAGTTGGCGGTGAATCGAGGGATGCCTCTCGGCGAGCGCGGACAGGGGCAGCGGATCGAACTTGCCGCTCACCACGTCCTCGCCTTGACCGCGGGGCAACCACTCGCCGTATGGCACGTTCTCACCGGTCAGGGGGTTACGGCTGAAGAGCACACCCGTGCCGGAATCGTCGTCTAGGTTGCCGAACACCATGGCTTGAACGGTGACCGAAGTGCCGGCCATCGTGCCCTCGAGCCCGTGCTGACGTCGGTAGGACACCGCGCGCGGTGAGTTCCAGGACTCGAACACCGCGGTGACCGCGGAGCGCAGCTGTACGAACGGATCGGCGGGAACCTGCCCGTCGACCGGTTTGACGACCTGCCGGAACAGTTCTTGGAATCGCCGATGGGTGTCCTCGGCGAAACGGGCGCCGCACCTGTCGGCGAGGATCCGTTCGACCTCGCCATTGATGCCGAGGTTCAGGACCGTGTCCATCATCCCGGGCATGCTTGCCGGGGCACCGCTGCGGACCGCCACCAGAAGTGGAGCGGGTCCGCGGCCGAACGTGTGATTGGACTCGGCCTCCAACCAGGAGATGCCGTCACGAATCTGCGGCCACAGCCGGGCCAGTAGGTCATCGGATGCCTCGAAGTACTGCTTGCACGCGTCGACGGTCACCGTGAACGCCGGCGGCGTCGGGAGTCCCGCGGCGCGAATCTTGGACAGCCCGTGCGCCTTCCCGCCCACCAACATGCGGGAGGGGATGCGAC
This sequence comes from Mycobacterium sp. IDUB_39, assembly GCF_055419205.1. Taxonomy (NCBI): domain Bacteria; kingdom Bacillati; phylum Actinomycetota; class Actinomycetes; order Mycobacteriales; family Mycobacteriaceae; genus Mycobacterium; species Mycobacterium sp. IDUB_39. The sequence goes on along the minus strand of NZ_JBVAXF010000005.1, from coordinate 52,104 downwards.
TGCCGTCGAGGCGGACGACAAGCTGCCCCTCCTCGAGCCGGTCGACGGCGATCGAACCCCCCAGGGAGGACGACGGAGAACTCACTACGACTCCTCATGCCAACGTGATGTCACCAACATGCCAAGTGGTCTACCTCCCGACAGTAGAAGAGTGTGCTGGAACACCGAGCCCCATCCCACCGGCACAGCTCCGCAACCACCAACACACTTGCCCGCCTCTGAGCGACAAAACGCGTGCTGTCGGTCGGGCGTGCCACGTTGGGTCCATGACTGACTCGGTACGACTGCGCGGCATCGAACTGCGCTACGCACTGACCCTGTTTCTGTTCCAACACGGCCGCTGCACGGTCAAGGAGCTGGTCGATGGACTCACGTGACAGGGCTTCGAGTTCAGCGGCCGACCGTCGAAGGCGGTGTCGGACGCGCAGCGGTGGGAGATTCAGATCGGGCGCGTCTACCGGCGCGGACGTGGGCTCTACGGGCCGGCGTCGATGCCCCGCTCGACCGAGTACCGCATTCATCAGCGGGTGCTTTCGCTGCGGGAGAGGGCAAACGAGGCCCGTTGTCGCTCAGAGGCGGGCAAGTCCGGTGTCGGTTCTGACGGGTTCGCGGGCATCTAAGCCTGCAGAACCCCGACCACCCACACCACCGTCGCCAGCAGCGCACCGGTCAGCTCGACACCCACCGAGAGCGCAACACCCTTGATGGCGTGCACCGTCGAGGCCCACGCCCTGCGTTGATCGCGCCGCTTGGCCAACTCCGCCAGATAGATGCCCAGGACGAACCCCAGCACCAGGCCCAGCACGGGCACCACGAAGAACCCGATGATGCCGAGAACGCCTCCTGCGACCAGGCTCCACGTGCTCACGTCGGCGTTCCTCATCCGCCGCGCCGGCCACAGGTACTTCGCTAGCAGCGTGGCGCCGAGGATCACGGCCACCACCGCCAACGTCACCCACGCCCCGGTCGTCTGCTCCACGAACGCCCAGACCGCGATCGCCGCGAACACCAGCAGTGTGCCGGGCAGGAACGGGATGACGACGCCCACGATGCCGATCGCGATGGCAACCGCGACGAGGGTCAGTCCGAGGGCGTCCATCACCAGAGCTTAGGGGCTCAGCGCATCGACCTGTCGGGCCAAGTCAACGAAGTCGTCGGCGACCAAGTCGAACTCGCCGTCCTGCACCTTCGGTGGCCTGCGCCCGGGCCCACGTTCAAGCGGCCGTGCGACGTAAGCCGTCATCAGACCTGCGTCGCGGGCAGCCCGCAGGTCGCTGGGGTGAGCGGCGACCAGGGCGAGTTCACTCGGCGCGACGTCGAGCAGATCGGCACAGCCGAGATACGCCTCTGGGTCTGGCTTGTAGTGGTGGAACAGCTCGGCGGAGATCACGCAGTCCCACGGCAGGCCTGCGCGCTTAGCCATGTTCGTCAGCAGCGATACGTTCCCGTTCGATAGCGTCGTGATGGTCGCCGATCGCTTGAGGAGCGTCAGTCCTTCGACCGAGTCCGGCCAGGGATCGAGCCGGTGCCACACACGGTTGAGTTCGTCGACCTCTGGTTCGGGAATCGAGTCGATCCCGGCGCGTTCAAGCAGGTCATCCAGGATCAGCCTGTGCAGTGCGTCGATCTTCAACCACGGAAGATCGCCGGTGCGCACGCGGTCCATCGCTGCCGGGTAACCGGCGCGCCAGTCATCGGCGAACTGGGCCCAGTCTTGTTCCAGGCCATGGCTTTCGCCAAAACTGGTCAGTTCTCGGATGACACTGCTTCGCCAGTCCACCACGGTGCCGAAGACGTCGAACGCCAACGCCCGCGGCCGCCTCGTCACGGTTCGAGGACCAACTTCCCGCGGATCTCTCCCGCGGCCAGGCTCTCCAATGCCGCACGTCCCTCCGACAACGGGAAGCGCACGGGTGGCGGCGGCCGCAGTCCCGCAGCGACCAGCCGATTCACACCCTCGCCGATCTCCGCTCGCGCGCCGGGCGTGCGATTCACGAACTCGCCGAGCCCCACACCAACGACCGAGACGTTCCGTAGCAGCAGTCGGTTCACCTTGACGGTGGGAATCCCGCCGCCAGAAGCGAACCCGATGACCAGCAGCCGTCCCTCGGTCGCCAGCACCCGGATCGCATCGTCGAACGCATCGCCGCCGACCGGATCGACCACCACGTCGACACCTCGACCGTCGGTGTGATCGCGAACAGCCTGCGCCCACCCGTCGGTCAGCGGCAGCACGACGTCTGCGCCCAGTGACTCGACGAATTCGTTGGCGCCGGTTCGGTGCACCATCGCAATCACCTTGGCGCCCATAGCCTTCGCGATCTGAATGGCCGCGGTTCCAACGCCGCCCGCCGACCCGAGAACCAGCACGGTCTCGCCGGCTCGCAGCGCGGCCCGACGCTCCAGTGCGAAGTACATCGTGTAGTAGTTGCCGAGCAGCGCCGTGGCCGACGCGTCGTCGATACCGTCAGGCGTGGGGATGACGGCGTCCGGGGACACCGCCACCGTCTCGGCCCAGCCGCCGAGCATCGACAGCGCCGAGACCCGCTGGCCCGGTGTCACACCCGAGCCCGCGGGTGCAGACCGCACCACTCCCGCGATCTCGGTGCCCGGCACGAACGGGGGGTTCAGCTTCAGCTGGTACTCACCCTTGATCAGCAGCAGATCGGGGAAGCAGACGCCGGCCGCACCGACGTCGACGATCACCGCGGAGTCACCCGCGATGCCGTCGACGTCGGTGTAGATCAGGCCCGATGGCCCCGACAGCTCTTGCGCAACAAGGGCTTTCACTCAATCAGCCGAGCTTGAAGGCGGCCTGCTGCGCTGCGGACAGGTCGGTGATCTCGCCCCACTTGGCCGCGACATCATCGATGGACGGCACGCCGTCGGAGAACGTGACGCCCGCGTTCTGGAACAGCGCGGTGCGCTGCACCTTGCCGCCACCGACGATGAAGACGGCATCGGTGTCAGGCACCTCCTCGGTGCACAGGTAGGCCACCACTGGCGCCACGTACTCGGGCGTCAGCTTCTCGAAGACCTCCTTGGGGAGGATGTCCTCGGTCATGCGGGTCGCGGCGATCGGGGCGACGGCGTTGGCCTTGATGTTGTACTTGGCGCCCTCCTGGGCCAGCGTGTTGATCAGCCCGACGAGCCCCAGCTTCGCGGCGCCGTAGTTGGCCTGACCGAAGTTGCCGAACAGGCCGCTGGTCGAGGTCGCCACGACGATGCGACCGAAGCTCTGCTCACGGAAGTGCGGCCATGCGGCGCGCAGCACGTTGTAACCGCCGTACAGGTGCACCTTGAGAACGGCATCCCAGTTCTCGAACGTCATCTTGTGGAACGTGCCATCGCGCAGAATGCCGGCATTGCTGACCACACCGTGGACCGCACCGAACTCGTCGATCGCGGTCTTGATGATGTTCTCGGCGCCCTCTGCTTCGGCGACGCTGTCATAGTTGGCCACGGCGCGGCCGCCGGCCTCCTTGATCTCGGTGACGACCTGGTCGGCCATGTTGTGTCCGGCGCCGCTGCCGTCGCGGCTGCCGCCGAGATCGTTGACGACAACACAGGCCCCTTCGCGGGCCAGGGTCAGGGCGTACTCGCGGCCCAACCCTCCCCCGGCTCCGGTGACGACGATGACGCGATCCTGCACTCCGGGCATGAAGTTCCTCTCTCGAATGTTGGGCGAGTCGGCCGAACTAGAACAGCTTGCGGGCCAGCTTCCACGCCTTATCTGTATACGGCGGGTAGATCATGGCGGTTAAGTCGGGTCGGGTTGGCTTGGTCAGCACCGACTTGCGGTGGCTGAACTCCTCGAAGCCGAACCTGCCATGGTAGGCGCCCATGCCGGACGGGCCGACGCCGCCGAACGGCAGTTTGGTGGTGGAGAACTGGAACAGCAGGTGGTTGACCAGCATGCCGCCGGCCGACACCTCCTTGATGACCCGCTCCCGCACGCTCTTGGCCTTGGTGAACAGGTACGCGGCCAGCGGTTTGGGTCGCGAGTTCACGAAATCGATTGCCTCGTCCAGAGATTTGACCGTGACGATCGGCAGAATCGGTCCGAAGATCTCGTCGCGCATCAACGGCTCGTCCAGATCCGGGTCAACGACCACCGTGGGCTGGATCTTCATCGCAGCGGCGTCGGATCCACCGCCCACCGCCACCTTTCCCTTGGTGGCGGCCAATGAGGCGACCAGCCGGTCGAAGTGCCGCTGGTTCACGATGCGCTTACCGGACGGGTCGCCGGCCTCGAACGTGTCAACCGCGTCGCGGATCTTGTCGACGAGCTGGTCGCGGATCGAGGCGTCGGCCAGGACGTAGTCGGGCGCGATGCAGATCTGCCCGGAGTTGATCAGCTTGGTCCACGCGATGCGCTTGGCTGCGACGTCGATATCGGCATCGGCCGCCACGATCACCGGGCTCTTGCCGCCCAGCTCGAGGGTGACGGGGGTCAGGTGCGCGGCCGCACTCTCGTAGACCTTCCTGCCGATCTCGGTGCCACCGGTGAAGCACAACTTGTCAAAGCCCTGTGCGATGAGTTCCTGGCTGACTGCGCCGTCGCCCTCGACCACGGCGATCGCATCGCGGTCCATGTACTTCGGCACCAGCTCGGCCATCAGCGCCGACGACGCCGGCGACACCTCAGAGGGCTTGAGCACCACGGCATTTCCGGCGGCGATCGCACCAATCGCGGGTCCCAGTGTCAGCGCGAACGGGAAGTTCCACGCGCCGATGACGAGCACGGTGCCGAACGGCTCGTACTCGATCCAGGCGCGACCCGGCAGCTGCGCCTTCTCCAGCAGCCGGTGCTTGCGCTTGGCCCACTTGCCGACATTCTTGGCGGCGTCGGCCGCCTCACCGGCAGTGCTGGCGATGTCGGCGAGCCACGCCTCGAACGGCTTGCGGCCCAGGTCTTGGGCGAGCGCCTCGGCGATGGCGGGCTCGTTCTCCGTGACGAGCCGCTCGAGGGCTCGCAACTGCTGCTTGCGCCATTCGATGTCGCGTGTGCGACCGGTGGCGAACGTCTTGCGGACCCGGGCGACGACGCCGGGGATATCGGATGTCGTCGCTGCCGTGCTGGTTGACGCGGTGACGTCGGTGGATTCTGTGGTCATGAGCGTCCCTTCCGGACCTGACGAGAACCCGATCCTAACCAACCACCCGGTTGGGCAACAGGGCGTCGCCGGGCTGGGCTAGAGGCTGTACACCTACAGGCGGCTACCCACCACGAACTCGGAGTAGGAGTCCTCGTCGGTCTGATCGGTCAGCACCCAGCGGCCATGGCGGCGCATCTCGCTGTCAGAGGCGACGCCGGCCGCGGTCCAGCCGTGCTCACCCAGCCACGTGGCGACGTTGGCCCGGTCGGGGTCGTTGTACATCAGTTCCTGCACGTCGAGCGCATCGGCCATCGCGAACTTCGTCGCGATGCCCTGGAAGCGCTCCCGCATCCGGGCGCGACGCTCCTCGGAGTGCACGCCGACCGTCTCGGCGGCGACCCGGCTGCCCGGCGCGCTCAACTCGGTGATCCGATCGAAGAGCCCGTCCTGGGCGTCTGCGGGCAGGTACATCAGAAGCCCCTCGGCCAGCCAGGCCGTCGGCGCGGACGCGTCGAAACCGGCCTCGCGCAGCGCAGCCGGCCAGTCGAAACGCAGGTCGATGGGCACCTCGCGCAGGTCCGCCACGGGCTTGACCCCGTTGTCGTTCAGCGTCTGCGCCTTGTAGGCGAGCACCTTGGGCTGGTCGATCTCGTAGACGACGGTGCCCGCGGGCCAGTCCAGGCGGTACGCCCTCGAGTCCAGACCCGAGGCGAGGATCACGACCTGGCGGATACCGGCCTCGGCGGCCTTGGTGAAGTAGTCGTCGAAGAAGTGTGTCCGAACCGCCTGGTAGTTGCCCATGTGCTCGAAGATCGTGGCGACCTCGACATCGGCCTCGGCGACCTTGGCCACAAAAGAGTCGTCGAGCATGTACTCCCACAGTCCGGTTCCGGCGCCGGCCACCAGCATCTTGGCGTACGGGTCGCGGATCAGCGGGGCGTCGCGCTCGGTCTCACCGGCGCGGGCGGCCGCGACCATGACCGCGGTCGAGCCGACGCTCGTGGCGATGTCCCAGGTGTCGTCGTGACTGCGCAGTGAGCTCATGGTGTCAATCCCTGGTGTCAAAGCGGCGTCGCGCGCCGCCGCGGAGGCGAAGGAACAATCGTTCACAATGCTACCGAAAAGCTTAGGTTAGCTAGTAGCTACCGCGTTGGCGCCCGGCGCCTGGTTGCCAAGACGCGTCGCCAGCGGCCGTCACCGGTGGAGCCGAGTTACTCCGACAAAGTCCAGAGCTTGTTCGCCAGGAGGAGCTCCAACTTCTCCACGATCACGCCCAACTCGTCATGACTGCCGACATACCCGGCGTAGAAGCCCATCCCCCACATCACCGCGACCAGCATCTCGACCAGAGTGGACACGTCGGTATCCGTGGTGAGTTCACCCCGTGTGATGGCGTCAGTGACCGCCCAGCTGACGAACGCCCGGGAGGCCTTGAGCGAGTTGTGCTCATCGCGGCTCAGCTCGGGGTGGCGCTGCGACTCCAATACCGACGTCACCAGGAACGCAGCAGACGACCGGTCGCGCGAATCCGCTTGCATCGCAGCCGAGAAGAACGCCGTCAACCGCTTCAGCAGTGACGACTCGACCTCTGCCTTAGCCATGCCCGCGGCAACGACCATTTCGTTTGTCTTCTCCACTACTTCGCGATACAAGACGCGCTTGCTGGCGAAGTAATGATTGATCGCTGGTCGGGTCAAATCGGCGCGGATCGCGATTGCCTGGAAGGTCGCGGCATCGTAGCCGAGTTCGCTGAAAACCTCCCGAGCGGCTCGCACGATGCGCTCTCTCGTCTCAGCCGCCTTCGCTGCGGGTGGACGCCCTGGACCCCGTGTTGCGGTATACGGCACAGTCAAATTGTGCCACACGCTGCGTCGGCGTCCGACCCCAAATCATTGCCGAACTATTTCGTCTTTCCCGCCAGCAAACTGTGGACAACGAATATCGCGGCGTTTCGCAGCTACGGAAGACCATTTGCCGATCATGAAACGAGATCGCCGACGGGACCGCGCGTGGACGACTACCTCCCCACGCGAACTATGGTGCTCGCATGGGGGGAACCATGTCACGAGAGTCTTACCTGGAGACGGGCCTGGACGTGCTGTCCGATCGGGGTTACGGCGGCTTGAAGCTCGCCGAGGTGTGCAACCGCCTCGGCGTCACGACCGGGTCCTTCTATCACTACTTCAGTAGTTGGTCGGCCTACGGCCAGGAACTGATCGCGCACTGGGCGCAGAACCGCACGACGGGCGTCACCGCGGTCATCGATACCGAGCCTGATCCGAGGCGCCGCATCGACGTGCTGGTTCAGGAGGCGCTCGCGCTGTCTCACGGCGCTGAGGCGGCGATCCGGGTCTGGAGTTCCATCGATCCGGCGGTGTCCAAGCTGCAGGCCGAGGTGGACCAGCAGCGCTTCGACGCCCTGGCCGATGCCGCCGTCGAGATCCTGCACAACGACCACCATGCACGGGTGTTCGCGACAGCTGCCCTGTATCTCTTGATCGGCTGCGAGCAGTCCACACTGCCGAGGGTTCCCGGCGACCTCAAGTGGATCGCCGAGCAGTTACTCAACATGCTGGACACCGGCGCCTTCAGCACCGTCACCGACGTGAACTGACTTCCGTGGTCTCCGTGGCGGCCGCCACGGGTCTACCATCCGGGGCATGCTGAACCCGGCAGGTGTGCGACAACGGGTTCAGCGGCGGCTCGCCGAGCGAGATCCCGAACGCGACGCGCTGCGTCGGGCAGTCCGCGCCGCGATCGTCGTGCCCGTTGTGGCCGCCCTCGCGTTCCTCATCGGAAGCGGCTCGCAGACACCGATGTTCGCCATCTTCGGATCTGTCGCACTTCTCGTCATCGTCGACTTCCCGGGTAACCGGCCTGCGCGCGCAGTGGCCTACGGTGGCCTCGGCTTCAACGGTGCCGTGCTCATCACGATCGGCTCTCTGGTGGCGCCGATCCCGTGGCTCGCGGTGACGCTGATGTTCGTGCTCGGAGTGGCGGTGACGTTCTCCGGCGTGCTGTCCGAGATCGTGGCCGCCGGCCAGCGCTCGACGCTGATGACGTTCGTGCTGCCGGTGTGCACGCCGCCCGGGCCCATCCCGGACCGGCTGCTCGGCTGGGCCATCGCGTTGGCGGTCGGGGTGCCCGCCGCGTTGTTCCTGTTCCCGCCGCGCCATCACGACGACCTGCGCAGGCACGCCGCCGAGGTGTGCCGCACGCTGGCAGACCGCCTCGACGGTGGCGCCACAGCCGAACAGCTGTCGTCGGCGATGGGTGCGCTGCGCGCCAACTTCCTCGGCGCGGACTTCCGCCCCGTCGGCTTGACCGCGGGCAGTCGCGCGCTGGTCCGCGTCGTCGACGACCTGCAGTGGCTGTCTGACCGTGTCACCGACACCAGCGGCGAGTTGTTGGCGCAGATGCGCGCCCCGGTGGTGCGGGTGCTGCGCGACTCGGCGCTGGTGCTCACGACGTCGCCATCGGCGGGTCGCGACGTCTACCGCGCCGACCTCGCGGCGGCCCTTGCCGAGCAGAAGGCCGTCGCGCAGAGCCGCTACCGGGACGACATCGTCGAGATCCTCGGCGAGGACAACAACGCCACCGCCATCGCGGTGGGCCGAAAGTTGCTGACACGGCGCACGATATCGGCGGCCGTCGGCGCGACGGGACGGACCATCGGCGTCGCCGCGGCGGCCGACGCCAGGCCGGTGTGGGCGCGCGTGCTGGGCCGTCGGCTCCCCCACTCCGGGGCGAGCGACCGGGTGATGGGGGAGTCCGAGGCGCTGGCGTATCTGACCACCGGCTTCGTCGCCACCCGCGCGGTGGTGGTGCGCAACAGCGTCCGCACCGGACTCGGACTGGCGATCGCTGTCGCCATCACGCACCTGTTCCCCGTCGAGCACGGCTTCTGGGTGGTGCTCGGCGCCATGTCGGTGCTGCGCAGCAGCGCGTTGACGACGGGCACGCGGGTCGTCCGCGCGGTGGTCGGTACCGGGCTCGGCTTCCTACTGGGGGTGGTGTTCATCGAGCTGATGGGCGTCGAGCCGGCGGTGATGTGGGTGATGCTGCCGATAGTGGCGTTCGGCTCGGCCTATGTGCCGGAGGTGGCGTCGTTCATCGCCGGCCAGGCGATGTTCACGATGATGGTGCTGATCATCTTCAACCTCATCGTCCCGACGGGGTGGAGCGTCGGCCTGATCCGGGTCGAGGACGTCGCGGTCGGCGCACTCGTCGGGGTGGTGGTGTCGGTACTGCTGTGGCCGCGCGGTGCGACGGCGGCCGTCGCGCGAGCGGTGGAGGCGGCCCGCGCCGTCGGCGGCACCTACCTGGCCGCGGCCGTGCACCGCGTCACCCGGGGCGCCTCGGAGGCCGCCAACGACCGCGTCTTCGCGCTCGGCTCGGCCGCGATGTCGGCGTCACGGACGCTCGATGACGCAGTGCGCCAGTATCTCTCGGAGAGCGGCGGTTCCACCGACCGGCGCGCACCGGTGATCCGGTCGGCCAACCGGGCGATCAGGCTGCGCAACGCCGCGGAGCTGATCGCCGACGTGGTGCCGCCGCCGCTGACGGTCTACCCGAAGGTCCGCGACATCCTCGAGGCCCACACCGGCGCCGTGTGTGAGCGCCTCGCCGGGACACCCGTGCGGGAGTACGCGCCGATCAGTGACGACTTCGTGCTGGCGCTGCGCGCCGAGGCGACCGATGACGCGCTGTCGGTGTCGGCGGCGCTACCGCTGGTCACGGTCGCGGCGATTCTCGGCGAACTCGAGCTGCTCTACCCCGACCCCGAACCCGACCCCACCCGACGCGATTTCGGCGCGCTTTCTGTCGCTGAGCGAACGAAAGCGCGCCGAAGTCACTAGACGCGGACTAGGAAACGCGGTGGGGGTGCAGCGCGTTCGGCGGGATGGCGCCGAACCGGCCCGCGTTGAAGTCCTCCATCGCGTCGATGATCTCGCTCTTGGAGTTCATGACGAACGGCCCGTAGTGGACGACCGGCTCACGAATCGGCTTGCCACCGAGGATCAGCACCTCGAGCGCGGGACGGTTCGAGTCCTGGCTCGCGGCGGCCGCGATGCTGATGCGGTCACCGGGACCGAACACCGCGAGCTGACCCTGCTGGATGGGTCGCGCGACGGGGCCGACGGTGCCCTGCCCGGACAGCACGTAGACCAGCGCGTTGAACTCCCGGTTCCACGGCAGGTTCAGCAGCGCGCCCGGCTCGATCGTGGCGTGCGCCAACGTGATCGGAGTGTGCGTGGCGCCGGGACCCTGGTGTCCGCCGACCTCGCCGGCGATGACGCGGACCAGCGCACCACCGTCCTCGGACGACAACAGCTTGACCTCACCGCCCTCGATGGCCTGGTACTTGGGTATCGCGAACTTGTCGGCCTTGGGCAGGTTGACCCACAGCTGAACACCGTGGAACGTGCCGCCGCTCTCGACCAGTTCGGCAGGCGGGGTCTCGATGTGCAGGACACCCGAGCCCGCCGTCATCCACTGTGTGGCGCCGTCGGTGATCAGGCCGCCGCCACCGTGTGAATCCTGGTGGGCGAAGCGTCCGTCGATCATGTAGGTGACGGTCTCGAACCCGCGGTGCGGGTGCCAGTCGGTGCCGCGGGGCTCGCCGGGCTGGTACTCGATCTCACCCATCTGGTCCATGTGGACGAACGGGTCCAGCGCGGCGGAGCTGACGCCGGCGAAGGCGCGGACGACGGGGAAGCCCTCGCCCTCGTAGCCGCGGGGGCCGGTGGTGATCGAGCGCACGGGGCGTTCGGTGTCCGACGGCGCGGGGGCCCCAACGCGGGGCAAGGTGAGCGTGTCGGCGGTGATGGCGGGCATCGGTACCTCCTTGATTCGGAACTACCGGATATAACCGGACCGCGGTCCGATTATTCCCCAGACTCAGGTCAGCGCGGCGGTGGCGGCTGCCCTGGCCTCGGCGGCGGTGGCCGTCGCGAGCGCCGCGTCGGCCGCGGCGCGGCACTGCGCGAGCGTCACCTGCGCGAGCTTCGCGCCGACACCCGCAATGGCCGTCGACGCCGCCGACAGCGACGACACCCCGAGGCCGACGAGCACGCACGCCAGCAGTGGATCGGCGGCGGCCTCGCCACACACGCCGACGGGCTTGCTCACCGCGTTGCCGGCCTTGGCCGCCATCGCGACAAGCGCGAGCACCGCGGGCTGCCACGGGTCGGTCAGCGTCGCGAGTTCGGCCGACATCCGATCGGCGGCCATCGTGTACTGCGTGAGGTCGTTGGTGCCGATCGACAGGAAGTCGACGTGCTGCAGGATCCGGTCGGCCAGCAGTGCCGCGGCGGGCACCTCGATCATCACACCCGGCGTCAGGCCGAATGAACGGGCCTGGGCGGCAAAGGCTTCCGCCTCACCGGCGGTGGCGATCATCGGCGCCATCACCCATGGTTCGCTGCCGGTGTTCTTCGCGGCGTCGGCGATGCCCTGCAACTGCCGGGTCAGGATTCCGGGATTTCCGTCGGCGATGCGAATGCCGCGAACGCCGAGCGCCGGGTTGGCCTCCTCGGGGTGGCCCGCGAACTTCAGCGGCTTGTCCGACCCCGCGTCCAGCGTGCGCACCACCACCTTGCGGCCTCCGAACGCCTCGAGCACCTCACCGTAGATCCGCGCCTGCTCGTCGACGGTGGGCTCGGTGTCGCGGTTGAGGAAGCACAGTTCGGTGCGGAACAGCCCGACACCCTCGGCCGGGGTCTGCGCGGCGGACCGCGCGGCGGCGCCGTCCTGCACGTTGGCGAGGATCGCGACCTGGTGCCCATCGGCGGTGGCGCCCGGCCCCCGCCACTGCTGGGCGGCCTCGGCGGCGCGGCGGGAGGCGGCGACGGCCTGTGTCGCCGTCCGCTCGTCGGGCGCGACGGTGACGGTGCCGAGTGTGCCGTCGACCATGATCATGGCGCCCGCGGGCACGGCGTCCAGACCGGCGACGGCCACCACGCAGGGAATGCCGAGCTGGCGGGCGATGATCGCGGTGTGGCTGGTCGGGCCGCCGAGCGAGGTGGCCAGTGCCACCACCAGTGCCGCGTCCAGGCCGGCGGTGTCGACTGGCGCGAGGTCCTCGGCGCACAGGATCGAGGGCCGGTCGGGCACGGGCACGCCAGGTTCGGGCAGGCCGCTGAGTTCGGCGATGACGCGGTCGCGGATGTCGCGCAGGTCGGTGACCCGCTCGGCCATGAGGTCGCCAGCCTTGGCCAGTGCCGTCGCGATCTTGTCGATGGCGGCGCCGACGGCGCGGGTCGCGGGCAGGCCGTCATTGATGCGCCGCTCGGCATCACCCAGCCAGGCCCGGTCCTGCGCGAGTGTCGCCGTGGTCGCCAAGACCTCAGACGCCACCCCGGTCGCGTGACCGGCGCGCACTCGGAGCCGGTCCGCGACGGCACCGGTGGCGGCCAGCAGCCGGGCCACCTCATCGGGTCGCCCCGACTCCGCCACGTCGGCGACCGGTGCGTCGTCGAGCCGCGGTCGCGCACCCGGCCGAATCACCGGTGCGTACTGCACGCCGCCCACCGCGGGAACACCCGGGAGCACCTGCCCGGAAGCGATGGGTGACGTACGGGGCTGCGTTGCGCTCATGTGATGCAGATTACTAGAAATCATTGACGAGTCAACACAGTCGGGAGTAAAACAACACATAACAACTTTTGGACCGCAGCTTTCCCACACGAACGGATGCGCATGTACGCCGAAGAGCGCCAACAAGCGATCGCCGCGCTGGTGATCAGCCAGGGCCGCGCATCAGTCACCGAGCTCGCCCGGACCTATGACGTCACCACCGAGACCGTGCGGCGTGACCTGGCCGCTCTTGACAGGGCGGGCATGGTCCGGCGGGTCCACGGCGGCGCCGTCCCGGCTCGGGCGTTGCACCTGGTTGAACCCGGCATCGGCGAGCGCGAGTCCACCCGCGCCGACCACAAGGACGCCATCGCGGCGGCCGCGACGGAGTTCTTCCCGCTCGGCGGCGCCTCGGTGCTCCTCGACGCCGGTACGACCACGGCCCGCATCGCCGCACACCTGCCGACCGACCGCGATCTCACCGTCGTCACGAACTCGGTGCCCGTCGCGGCTCGACTGGCGCCCATCAGCTCGGTGTCACTGCAACTGCTGGGCGGTCGGGTGCGTGGATTGACGCAGGCCGTGGTCGGCGAGCAGGCAGTGCGCGTACTCGACTCCCTGCGGGTCGACATCGCGTTCATCGGCACCAACGCCATCAGCGCGCGCCACGGGCTGTCGACGCCCGACAGCGAGGAGGCCGCGGTCAAGCGGGCGATGGTCCGCTGCGCGAACTACGTCGTGGTGGCCGCCGACTCCAGCAAGGTCGGGCGGGAGGACTTCGTGAGCTTCGCGCCCATCTCCAGCGTCGACACCCTCATCACCGACAGCGAGATCAGCGACGCCGACCGGCAGGCCCTGGTCGACGAGGGCGTCGAGGTCCTCTGCGCCGAGGTGGCGTCGTGATCGTCACCGTCACGCCGAATCCCAGCATCGACCGCACGGTCACGCTCGCCACACCGCTCACGCGCGGCGCCGTCCACCGGATCACCTCCGCCATCTCCGAGCCCGGCGGCAAGGGCGTCAACGTCGCCCGCGCCCTGACCCTGGCGGGGCTGGACACGCTGGCGGTGCTACCCGCCGCCGATACCGATCCCATCGTGTCGGCGCTGCAGGCCAGCGGCGTCTCGTTCCGGTGCGTTCCGGTCACGGGAGCGGTCCGCACCAACGTCGCGATCACCGAGACCGACGGCACCACAACTAAACTCAACGAGCCCGGCGCGCTGCTCGACGACACCGCGCGCGCGGCGTTGACCCGCGCGGTGGTCGACGCCGCCGCGAGCGCGGCGTGGGTGGTGCTGTCCGGTTCGCTGCCGCCGGGGCTGCCCGACAGCTGGTACGCCGAGGTGGTCGCCATGCTCGCGACAGCACCGTGCAAGGTCGCCGTCGACACCTCCGAGCGTCCACTGGCCGCGCTGGCCGCGGCGTTCGGCACCGCCGCCCCCGACGTCATCAAGCCCAACGCCGAGGAACTCGCCGGACTCGTCGGCGCATCGGCCGAGGCGTTGGAGAGTGCCGCCGCGGCAGGCGATCCCGAGCCCGTGGTGGCGGCGGCTCATCAGCTCATCGAGCGCGGCGCACGCACCATCCTGGTCACGCTGGGCGCCGCAGGCGCGGTCCTCGTCGACGCGAGCGGAGCCTGGATGGCGACACCGCCGCCGATCACTCCGCGCAGCACCGTCGGTGCGGGTGATAGCTCACTGGCCGGCTACATCCGCGCCGAGGCGGGTGGCGCCCCGCCACCGCAGCGCCTCCAGATGGCGGTGGCCTACGGCAGCGCCGCCGCGGCACTGCCCGGTTCGGCACTCCCGTCGCCCGGCCAGATCGATCTCGACGCCGTGGCGCTGTATGCGATCACACCGTCTCCCACCAATGCCCCATCCAGCACGAGGAAGTAGCGAGATGTCCATTATCAGCACCGATATGGTCGCCCTCGACGTCGACGCCGGCGGTGACAAGGAGTCCGTCATCCGCCTCCTCGCAGGCAGGCTGGCCGAGGCCGGACGTGCCACCGACCGTGAGGGCCTGATCGCGGCGGCGATGGCGCGCGAGGGCCAGTCGGCCACCGGGCTGCCCGGCGGCATCGCGATCCCGCACTGCCGTTCGCCGCACGTCGACGAGGCCACCATCGGGTTCGCGCGGCTGTCGCCCGCGGTCGACTTCGGCGCACCCGATGGCCCCGCCGATCTCGCGTTCCTGATCGCCGCACCGGAATCCGGTGGCGCGGAGCACATGAAGCTGCTGTCCAGCCTGGCCCGCGCCCTGGTCCGCAAGGAGTTCGTCGCATCGCTGCGCGACGCGTCCAGCGCTGAAGAGGTGGTCGACCTGGTGGAGGGCGTCGTCAACCCGGCTCCAACCGCCGCGGCCGCCGCCACGCCCGCACCAGCGGCCGCACCGGTCGAGGAGAAGCGACAGCGCACCCTGGTAGCCATCACCGCGTGCCCCACCGGCATCGCCCACACCTACATGGCGGCCGACTCCCTGTCCGCCGCCGCCAAGGAGGCCGGCGTCACGCTGCACGTCGAGACGCAGGGCTCATCGGGCAGCACTCCCCTCTCCCCTGAGACGATCGCCTCCGCCGACGCGGTCATCTTCGCCACCGACGTCGGTGTCAAGGACAAGGGCCGCTTCGCGGGCAAGCCCGTCGTCGCATCGGGTGTCAAGCGGGCGATCAACGAGCCGGCCAAGATGATCTCCGAAGCGTTAAGCGCCGCAAACAATCCCAACGCAGCGCGCGTCGAGGGGGGCGCCGCGGAGTCCGCGAGCTCGTCGTCGTCGGGTGGTGTCGGCTGGGGCACGCGCACTCGGCAGATCCTGCTCACCGGCGTCAGCTACATGATCCCGTTCGTCGCCGCGGGCGGTCTGCTCATCGCGTTGGGCTTCCTGTTCGCGGGCTACGACATCGCCAACACCCCCGACGGTCAGACCGACAACCTCGGCAAGATCATCGCCACCACCAATTCGCTGACCAACCTGCCGCCGGGCGGATTCGTCCAGTACCTGGGCGCGGTGCTGTTCACCCTCGGCGGGCTGGCCTTCTTCTTCCTGGTTCCCGCGCTCGCCGGGTACATCTCATTCGCGATCGCCGACCGGCCCGGCATCGCACCGGGTTTCACCGCCGGATACGTCGCCGTCACCGTCGGCGGGGGCTTCATCGGTGGCATCGTCGCCGGCCTGATCGCCGGGTTCGCCGCGCTGTGGATCAGCCGGATCCCGGTGCCGCGATGGGCACGTGGCCTGATGCCGGTGGTGATCATTCCGCTGGGTGCCACCCTCATCGTGGGCCTGCTGATGTTCTTCCTGCTGGGCCGCCCGCTGGCGGCCGTGACAACCGGGCTGACCAACTGGCTCGGCGGCCTGTCGGGCACCTCGGTGATCGTGCTCGGCATCATCCTGGGCCTGATGATGTGCTTCGACCTCGGTGGCCCGGTGAACAAGGCGGCCTACGCGTTCGCCACCGCCGGGCTCAACGTCGCCGACCCGTCATCGCTGCGCATCATGGCCGCCGTGATGGCCGCCGGTATGGTCCCGCCGCTGGCGATGGCACTGGCGTCGACGCTGCGGCCCAACCTGTTCACCGAACCCGAGCGTGAGAACGGGCGTGCCGCATGGCTTCTAGGCGCGTCGTTCATCTCCGAGGGCGCCATCCCGTTCGCGGCGGCCGATCCGCTGCGAGTCATCCCGTCGATGATGCTCGGCGGCGCGGCCACCGGCGCACTCATCATGGCCTTCGACGTCACACTCAAGGCGCCCCACGGCGGCATCTTCGTGTTCTTCGCGATCGGCCACCTGGTGTGGTTCCTCGTCGCGCTGGCCGTCGGCACCGTCGTCGGCGCGGTGGCTGTCGTCGCCGCCAAGCAGTTCTTCGCCGAACGCACCCCCGCAGAACCCAGCGCCGCGCTGGCCAACGCCTGACCACCCAATCAACGAGGAGAAATCATGCCCAGCAAGACAGTGACCGTCGGTTCCGCCATCGGACTGCACGCCCGCCCCGCCGCGATCATCGCCGGGGCCGTCGTCACCGCAGGAGTCCCCGTGACTCTGGCCATCGACGGCGGTGAGCCGGTGGACGCCGGCTCCGCGTTGATGATCATGACCCTCGGCGCAGGCAAGGGAGCCCAGGTCACCGTGGAATCCGACGACGAGGCGGCGCTGAGGACGGTCGTTGACCTGGTTGAACAGGATCTCGACGCCTGAGAACACCTCCGGTGCGCGCCAAGAAACCGGAACGGAGCCCTATCAGCCACCGTTAGGATTGCGGCGTGCAACTGGACAGGGGGCGTGACGTCATGGAATGCGCCGGGCCACGGCGGCAAGTTGGTTTGCTGCAGAGAGCTCGGAACATGTCAGACGTGACGACGGTGACGGGGAATGTCGCATGGTGCATCGCCTAGCAGCGTTGTTGGCCGCGGTGACGTTGGCTTTGCTATGCGCACCGCCGGCGGTGGCCATCGAGCCACCGACCATCGACCGGGGGGCGTTGCCACCGGATGAGACGGGGCCGGATCAGCCCACCGAGCAGCGACGTGCGTGCTCGGCGCCCATGGTGTTCCCGAACTCCAACTTCGTCGACAAGCCTTGGCCCAATGCCTATCTGCGACTCGGTGAGGCGCAGAAGTTCGCCACCGGCGCGGGTGTCACCGTCGCCGTCATCGACACCGGCGTGACCGGCTCAGCGCGGGTGCCCGCGCAGCCGGGCGGCGACTTCGTCGACAAGGGCGGCGACGGCATGTCCGACTGCGACTCGCACGGCACGCTCACCGCGTCGCTGATCGCGGGCCGGGGCGCGCCGACCGACGGCTTCATCGGTGTGGCGCCCGACGCGCGGATCCTGTCGCTGCGCCAGACGTCGGACAACTTCCAGCCGGTCGGCGCCCGAACCGATCCGAACGACCCCAACAGCACCCAGACGGCGGGATCGCTGCGCAGCCTGGCTCGTTCGATAGTGCACGCCGCCAATCTCGGCGCGCAGGTCATCAACATCAGCGAGGCCGCCTGCTACAAGGTGACCCGTCCGATCGATGAGTCCGGTCTCGGCGCCGCCATCGAGTACGCGACCAACGTCAAGAACGCGGTGGTGATAGTCGCCGCGGGCAACACCGGGCAGGACTGCACCCAGAACCCGCCGCCGGACGCCGCGGTGCCCGCCGATCCGCGCGGGTGGCAGGAAGTGCAGACCATCGTCTCGCCTGCCTGGTACTCGCCGCTGGTCCTGACCGTGGGCAGCGTGGCCGAGAACGGTCAGCCCAGCAGCTTCTCGATGTCGGGTCCGTGGCTCGGTGCCGCGGCGCCCGGCGAGAACATCGTCGCGCTCGGTTATGACGGCAACCCGGTCAACGCCCTGCAGGGCCAGGACGGTCTCATCCCGATCAACGGGACCTCGTTCTCGGCGGCCTACGTGTCGGGTCTTGCCGCGCTGGTCAAGCAGCGCTTCCCCGACCTGACCCCGGCGCAGATCATCAATCGCATCACCGCGACCGCCCGCCATCCCGGCGGTGGCGTGGACAACTACGTCGGCGCGGGCGTGATCGATCCGGTGGCAGCCCTGACGTGGGACGTGCCGGAGGGTCCGAAGGACGTGCCCTACAGCGTCAAGCAGCTGCCGCCGCCGGTGTACATCCCACCGCCCGACCGTGGACCCATCACCATCGTCGTCATCGCCGGTGCCAGCCTGGTGCTCATCCTCGGGATCGGCGCGATGGCCCGACGCGCGTTGAGCCGTCGATGAGGACACTGCTGGCGCACTTCGGCTTTCGCTTCACCACCGGGCATCTGCTGTGGGCGGCGGCGCTGATCCCGGCGGTCATCCTGGTGTTCATCCAGCTGGACCTGATGTGGCTGGGGATCACGCTCGCGGTGTTCATCGCGATCGCGGCGGTGCTCACGGTGCGCGGTCGCCGGCTCGCCGGGTGGATCGTCGCGATCTTCTCCTGGCGCAGGCGTCACCGCGCCGCGCCCGAGGCCCCGTCCGAGCCTGCCGTGGGTGCGACGGTCATGCCCGGCGATCATGTCGCGGTCAGGTGGCAGGGCGATCACCTGGTGGCCGTCATCGAGCTCGTGCCGCGCCCGTTCACGCCGACGGTGATCGTCGGCGGTGAGGCGTTCACCGACGATGTGGTGAGCACCAAGCTCGTCGAGGACCTGCTGCGTGCGCACTGCCCCGAACTGGAAGCCGACGTCGTGTCCGCCGGACACCGCGTGGGCAAGACGGCCCCGGCCAGCCTGGTCTCGCTCTACGAGCAGGTCGTCGGCCCCTACCCGGCGCCGGCCAATCGCCGGACGTGGATCGTGCTGCGCGCGAAGCCCGAGGAGACGCACAAGGCCGCGTTGCGCCGCGACACCGGTGTGGCGGGGCTGGCACGCTATCTCGTGTCGTCGACGACACGGGTCGCAGATCAGTTGTCCAGCAACGGAATCGACGCGCGGTGCGCCCGCAGCTTCGATGACTTCGACCGAGCCACCGAGATCAGCTTCGAGCGTGAGAGCTGGTCCTCGATCAAGGGCCGCAGCACGTTCACCGCGGCCTACACCGCGCCCGGCGGCCCCGACGTGTGGTGGTCGGCGCGGGCGGATCACACCATCACCCGGGTGCGCATCCAGCCGGGGTTGCCGCCCACCACCACCGTGCTGCTGACGACGCTGGCGAATCCGTCGACACCACGCGGATTCTCATGCCTGTTCGGCGGGCAGCGGGCCGCGCTGAATGGGCTGAGCCCGGTGACCGACCGGCACTACGAGCTGCCGATCGGTTCGGCGGGCGTCCTGATCGGGGAGACCGCCGACCGCTACCCGGTGTACATGCCGTTCGACAACGTCGACGTCAGCATCAACCTGGGCGATTCGCGGTTGTTCACCCAGTTCGTGGTGCGCTCGGCGGCCGCGGGCGCCATCGTCACGCTGGGTCCGCAGTTCGCCGAGTTCGCGGGCGTGATCAACGCCCGGGTGGGCAAGGTGGCCAAGATCGGGTGGCCCAACTCGACGACGTACCTTGGGCCGCACCCGGGTGTCGGCCGGGTGGTGTTGCGGCACAACTTCATCGACACGCCTCGCCACCGTCAGCTGCCGATCCAGCTGATCAACCCGCGCGAGGAGAGCCGCTACCAGATGGTGCTCGAGCAGTGAGAAGTGTTGGTGTGCACGGGCAACCGTGCGCAGACATCGAGGAGGAGAGATGTCGGGGGAGCAGGTAAAGGTCGAGCCCGCTGAACTGGACGCCAAGGCGGCCGAGATCAGCGAGCCGATGCCCACGGCGCCGGGGGAGCCGTTGCCGCCGTGTGGGCTGCAGGTGGCCCGGGACGCGGTGGGTGAACTGAACAAGTCCGCCGGGGTCATGCTCGGCTACGCCAGGTCGGGCGAGGCCGAGGCAATTCGGTTGGCGGAGACGTTCCGGTCGGCCGCGAACGCCTACCGGCAGGTCGATGAGCAGGCCGGCGTCGCACTCGACAACGGCGAGACGGCGCCGTCCATTCCGCCGGTGCAGCCGGCGCCGGCCACCACGCCGTCCATTCCGCTGCCGCCGAATCCGAGCTATCAGTGCCACGCCTCGCCGCTGGTGATGCTCGAGCAGGCCGCTGCCGAGATCGCACAGCCGGATCAGGCCGCGTCCCTCGAGGCGTTCAAGACTGAGTGGACCGCTTACGCCAGTGCGCTGGAGGCGCGCTCGGAGTCGTTCAACTTGGGCGGCGTGCAGTGGGAGGGGGGCGCCGCAGAGGCTGCGTTCGACCAGTTGAAGAGCCACCGGCGGTGGCTGGAGGAGATGGCGAACGCGTCTCGGCAGCTCGCTGACGAGGCCGGGAACTTCGCGCAGGTCCATCGCAGCGCCGTTGGCGAGCATCCGACGGTGGACGAGGTCAACGAGATCAACGCGCGAATCATGATCTCGCAGAGCTTGGCGGAGCAGAACATGCTGATGCAGATCCGCATGAAGATGCAGCAGCAATCCGAGGAAGTACTCGGCAAGTACGCGGGAGCCTCTATCGCAACGCCACTGGACATGCCGGCCCCACCCAAGTGCACGCCGACGCCGCCGGCGTCCACAAACGACAAGAGAACCGACCGCGACAAGGGCCGGTTCAAGAAGATCGAGGAGAAGCCCGGCGACGGAACGGGGACCGGCTCCGGAGCGGGCGCCGGCGGTGGTGGCGGCGGCAGTGGCACGCCCCCCGGTAGCCCGACGCCCGGGCAGATGCCGCAGATACCCCAGGGCGAGCCCCAGGTGTCTCCGGCCGCCGCGCAGCAGCAGCCCGCCGGTGGTGGGTCACCGTCCGGTGGTGGGTCACCGTCGGGTGGTGGGTCGCCCTCGGGTGGCTCGTCGGGAGGCAGCGGCTCCGGTGGGCTACCGAGCATGCCTGATCTCGGCGGTTCGCCCGAGGACATGCCGTTTCTGGACGAACCGGACCTCAGTCCCGCCGCCGCGGGCGGCGGTTCCGGAGGAGGTTCGGGTGGTGGCGGCGCAGGTGGTGGCGGTGTTCCGTCGATGCCGTTGCAGCCCAACATCGGTGGTGTGTCCGTCGGGCCGAGCACCGGCGCGGGACCGGGTGGTGCGCCGGTGTCCGGCGGCGGCGCGGCTGGCGGCGGCGGCGGCGGCATGATGGGCGGTGGCATGCCGATGGGCGGCGCCGGACACGGCCAGGGCGGCGGCGGCACCGAGAAGAAGCGCACGCCGAGCCTGTCGCCGGATGAGGACCTCTACAACGAGGACAGGCCGTGGACGGAGGCCGTGATCGGTAATCGGCCGCGGCGCAAGGACGTCACCGAGGGCAAGGACTCCAAGTGAGCGAGGAGATGCATCCGCAGGTGGCCGCGGTGCTGGCACAGGCGCAGCGCCTGCAGTCGGTGATGGACGACCAGCTGGCCAAGATGAACACCCAGACGTTCACCGCGTCCGACGAGACCGAGACGGTGGAGGTGACGCTCAACGGGCACAGCTGGTTGACCGACGTGTTCATCGAGGACGGCCTGCTGCGTCTGGGTGCGGAGACCGTGCAGGCGCGCGTCAACGAGGCACTGCAGAAGGCGATGGAGGAAGCCACGTCATCGCTGGATGCGGATCGGGAGCGAATCGACTCGATGGTCGCTGACATCACTGGTGATGGTGATGAGTCGGATCGGTAGGGCTGACGCGTGAGCATGCCGCCTCAAGACGGATGGCCGCCGCCGCAACCGGGGACTCCCCCGCCCTATGGTCCACCGCCTGGCGGCTTTCCTCAGTACTCCGGCCAGCAGCCGCCGGGATTTCCACAGGGACCGTGGCCGCAGCAGCCGGCGCCGCCGCCGAAGGGCAACAGCATCAAGTGGCTGCTTGTCGCCATCGCAGTTCTGCTGGTGATCGTCGCGACTATCGGTGCGACGCTGCTCTTTACGCGGGACGGGGATGGAGATGCTTCCGGGGCGTCGGCGTCGGGGGTTGCCTCAGATATCGCAAGTGCCAATGACACTGGGCCGGTTTCGATCATTACTGAAGAGCCGACGTGCAAGGCGTTCAACACAATCCAGAAAGGCCTCGCCGATATTCAGTCGCGCGGGTGGGGCGAAATGCGTGCCGGACTCGGGCCGGCCTCAAGCTGGACACCCGAACAGCGCAGTCAGGTTGAGTCGGTGGCGACTGCGATGCGAAATTCCGCCGTTCAGGTTATCCCCTTGGCTAAGCAGACGCCTCATCGCGTTGTGCGTGAGATCTACGAGCAGTTCATCGCGTACAGCAAGGCTTATGCCAGCAGAGTTGCAGACTACAAGCCCGCAGACGACGGTATGGCATCGGTCACCGTGAGCGCCGGCAATGCCATGTCTGGAATCTGCAAACGCAATCGAGTTAGGTTCAACGAGCCGTTCATTGTCATTGCCGCCAGAGGGGCCGCCGACCCAAACAGGCCCTCCCGTAGATCCGGCAGCTGCCGAACCCTTCATCACAAAGGCTGATTCAACATGCACCGATTGGGTCGCTCGTCTCGACAAGTTCAACGCGGAGTCGCCCGCCGCGTGGCAAACCCGAGACGGTGGCTTACCTGGATCCCAATGGCCGCCTGAACGCAAGGCACTTGAGCAATCTGTGCGACCTCAGCTAACGACGTTGGCAAGCGAGATGTCCGCAACAGGCCGAAATGCCGACAATTCAGTCCTCGCGGATTTTGCACTCACAGCAGCGCTATACATCAACGCATACGTAGCTGCGGGGGACGATTACACGACACCAGACGGATGGCTTGTCTATACCGGATTTCGGGTCGCCAACCTAATAGCTGGGGCATGCCACTCCGTGGCGGGCTGATTTCGATCACAGTCTCACGAACGCCGGACGGCCCGAGGCAGACGAGCACGCTCACCTCGTCCGTCTCAACCCTTCCCCGCAACGCTGAGTCACGAGTCGACCGATGAGCGCTCGGAAATCAGTGTCACGAAGCGGACGGTTGCCGCCTTCATTCACTATTGCCGAATCGACGAACGATATTCGGGACATCCGGCGCGGCTCTCACGCGATTGCGCTGCAGTTCTCAAGCGACCAGGACGGGGAACTGCATGGCATTCACTGCCCTGTGACGTGCGGCCATGCAAAATCTGCTCAGGAGGACTGGAAAACTCATGCGTTCTACCGGTCAGTTCGTAACTTACGCTGGCCTAGGACGACGTCGGTAAACTTCTCCGAGTGGGCAATCGATCGTGCGGGGGTTCGGAAGTGACTGTTTCGACCACGGGGGCGGACTCGTGAGCATGCCCCCTCAAGGTGGATGGCAGCCGCAACAACCAGGCGGTCAGCCGCCCTACGGACCTCCTCCTGGCGGCCATCCGCAGCACTCGGGTCCGCCGCAGCCTTACTCCGGCCCACAGCCACCGGGATTTCCCCAAGGACCGTGGCCGCAGCAGCCTCCCGGTCCTCCTCCCAACGGGAACAGCACCAAGTGGCTGTTGATCGCCATCGCGGTTCTGTTGGTGGTCGGGATCAGCATTGGTGCCACTCTGCTCTTCACGCGCGACGGGGGCAATGACCCCTCAAATCCTCCGACGTCCAGCGCTCCGTCGGATATCGCGAGCGCCAATGACACTGGGCCAGTTTCGATCATTACTGAAGAGCCGACATGCGATGCATACACTGGGATCAACAATGCACTCGCCAGTGTCGAGACGAACGGTTGGGCAGATGAGCGCAACAGCCTCGGACCAGCTTCTGAATGGACAGCTGAGCAGCAGCAGCAGGTTGAAACCGCCATAACAGCAATTCGAAACGCTGCGGACCAAGCGGTCAATCTCAGCAAGCAAACTCCCCACCGCGTAGTTCGAGAACTCTACGGACAGTTCATTGCGTACGGCCGCGCATATGCAGACAGCATTCCGACTTACACTCCGTCTGACAATTTTCTAGCATCAGCGAATATAAGCGCGGGGAGCGCGTTGACAGCACTGTGCAATGCGATTACTTACGGCGCGACGAATCGTTCGATAGCACTACCCCCCGCGTCGCCGCCTTCAAGCATCTTGGATTTGGGCGACCTAGCCAATCCATCACCATTCCTAGCCTCATCCAATAGCTCCTGTTCGGCTTGGCTGGAACGGGATCAGCGATTTAACTCCGAGACTGCCGACTGGCAAGGTTCCGATACAAACGTGACGGGCGATCAGTGGACACCTGAGCAACGAACAGTACAGATGTCCACTCTGCCGAAGTTGACTGCGTATGCCGCGGACATTGAAACCCTTGGAAAGCAAAGCGGCAACGCCGTTTTCGCCGATTTCTCCCAAGCTGCGGCACTCTATCTTCGCGCCTACGTATCAGCGGGAGAATCTTACGTTAAAGCGGACAGTTTTCTGGCCTCAACGGCGTTCCGTTTTGGCAACACGATCACAGCTGCCTGCCAGGCCGGTGGCGCATAGCCATGACTACTATCGCCAGGCCGGTCGACGGGCGAAAAGGTGAGATGAATACGCCTCCGACTGCTTGGCCAGAACTAGACGAGAATATGCTTCTCGAGCGATCACTCGGATTTGATGCCATTCGCATCCAGCTTGATTCGCAAGTCGCGGTTTGGAGCATGGCGAAAACATCACTGTTCGATGGAAGCACCTGGTTTGGTACTGCGGCCAGCGCGGGGCAGAAACACGTAGACGCTCGAATCGAACATATGACATCGGTTGCAAACGCCCTAGCGACCGCCAGTTCATTCTACTTGCAGACTCAAGCGACTGTTATTAGCGCAAAGAATGCGATTATTGCCATATGCAATATGGCGCAGGCGGCAATAGACGCAGCCTCGGCTGCCGACTACGCCGATGAAGCACAGCGGACTTCGGACATAGCCGCCATCATCGCCGCCGCGCTTCGGGAAAATACATCTATAGTTTCGGCGGCGGGCGCTGCTGTCTCTGCTGGACAGCCGTACAGTCCACCTCCGGTTACGGACGATTTCCTGCCCGCCAAGGTTCAGAACCTCATTGCGGCAACTTCTAATTTGCCGCCGACAACGAACAGTAATGCGCTTCCCGCGGCTCGCGGGGGTGGAAACCAATTTGTGAAGCGAGATGAACATCGTCCGGCCACCCAAGCCGCCTCCGCCACAAACACACAACCCATCGGCCGAGAAACCCAACCCGCACCCGCAGGAACCCCGAACCCACCCGCAGCCGCCTCCGCCACAAACACACAACCCATCGGCCGAGAAATCCAACCCGCGCCCGCAGGAACCCCGAACCCACCCGCAGCCGCCTCCGCCACAAACACGCAACCTGTTGGACAACAGAACATCCAAGGCGGCGGCGCCCCTCAACCCGCTCCTCCCCCCGCCAGCGCCGGCGCGCTCGGCGGAACAAACGCACCCACACCCCCGTCCAGCCGTCCCTCGACCACTGCTGGATCAATGGGTTCCTCAGGCGGCGGGTCCGGCGGCACTGGCTCAAGCAGCGGAGGCGGTTCATCGTCCTCCTCGCCCAGCCAGACGTCTGCAGCGCAAACCAGCAGCGAGGGCAAGTCTCCGCTGGATGGGGCGAAAACCGATGCCCAACAGGGTGCTAGCGGGGGTCAACAGACCGCGGGCACTGGACAACCGAAGGTGGACGACGTCGCGAAGGCCATGAGCGCGAGCCAGGCTCAGGCCGTTCCGGCTTCACAACAACCGATCTCTCCCGCGGCGGCGAGCCCACTGCAACCCGTCGCCCCGCCCTCGCTTCCCGTCGATCCCGGCTCAGCTGCCAACGCATCCGGTGCATCCGGCGGTTCCAGCAGCGGCGGCCTGGGCAACGTGGGTGGCGTCGGTGGCTCCGGTGGCGGGGGCGGCGGCGGAGGTGGTGGCGGCGGTACGCCTGCCTCACCATCGATGCCCGCCGCACCGGCCATGCCGCTCGGCCCGCCGAGCACTCCGTCGCCCGCGGCGCCCACGCCACCCGGCGGCGGAACCGTGACCAACAACCCCGCGGCGTCGGCGACCCCGGGCGGCCCCGGGGTCAACCCCGCCTCGACCAAGCTGGACCCCAGTGCGATGGGCGCTGCGCCCGTTCCGGTTTCGGCCGCACGTCTGGAGCGCGACGCGATCCTGTCAGCGTCGGCAGGCGGCGCGATGAACCGCAAGCGCAACAACGGCAACGCCGCCCTCATCCAGGCCCGCCGGATCGCCGCGGCGCTGAACATGGGCGTGAGCGACTTCGGCTTCTACTGGGTCACCGGGCTCACCGCCGACGGCTCGATCGTCGTGGCCAACAGCTTCGGCCTTGGCTACATCCCCGACAGCGTCAACCTCCCCGCGCAGGTCACCATGGCGACCGCGGACGAGTCGATCCTGCCGCAGGAGCGCGCGAAGTGGGCGACCTACCCCGTCCTTGCCATTCAGGGCTGGGCGCAGGCGCGAGGCCAGAAGCTGCGCGCCGTGATCGCCACCGAGGAGCAGTTCGCCAGCTTCGACCCGGGCGTGGCGAAAGTTGTTCTGCGCGCTGATGACATCCCCGAGAGCGGGCAGATGGAGGGGCGCGGCCGCCTTGAGGTCATCGCACCGGACATCGCCGCACGCCTCGCGTCGGTGCCGGATGCCGCGCTCGTCGAGCTGCTTCCCCCGGCACCCACCGACACCAGCGCGCCGACCGACAACTCGAACGCGCTGTGGTTCGAACTCATCAAACCGATGATGAGCACCTCCCCGGAGCGCGCCGGTGTTCACCTCGAGGCCTTCGTGAACTACGCCGAGCACGCCCAGGAACAGGCGCTCTACCGCGCCCACATCGCGCCCAACGCCGCCATGCAGCGCGCCGCGATCACCGACTGGGTCTACTGGCAGCACCTGAGCGTACTGATGTCGGACGCCCTGGCCACCGGGGCGACGGTCGTCTAATTGTTGCGGGGCGAGACGTTGATGGCTCTCGTCTCGGTTGACATTCAAGCTGGTTGAGGCCTGACGATGTTCGAGTGACTGACCCAGAGTTGATTTCGATCGGCGCGTTCGCCAAGCTCGCCGGACTGACCGCGAGCGCCTTGCGGTTTTACGACGATGCAGGCTTGCTTCATCCCCAGCAGGTCGACCCGCTCACGGGATACCGGCTCTATAGCGAGTCGCAGCTCGCTCGCGCCTCGCAGTTGCGGCAGCTGCGCGAGATCGGGATGCCGCTGCCCACCATCGGCAAATTCTTCTCCGCCGGCACTCATGAGGCGGCGCAGCTGATCGACGATCAAGTCGCCAAGGTTGCCGCAGAGGCAGCCGGGATACAACGGGCAGCCGCGACGCTCAAGGCGTCACTTGGGGAGGCGGATCGTCTCAATATTTGCACGCTGTCGGGTCCGGTCCTCGCAGCGGCGATCGACCAGATCGTGGCCACCACGATTCACAATCCCGACATCCCGGTCCTGAATGGTGCACGCCTAGAAGCGAATCCCGATGCCATCTCGCTGACCGCAACCGATCGCTACCGCCTGGCCACGCGGACGCTGGTACCCAGCCAACCATCTGCCACTTCCTGGGCAGGGACGCTGGTCGGAGACGATCTCCAGGCCGCAGCCTCGCGACTCCGACGAACCCCCAGCGTGACGCTGGAAGCAAGCGAAACGAGCCTGGGCCTGCGCATGGCCGACACCACCGTGATGCACTGCCGCCTACTGGCCGAGGTCTTTCCTGATTACAAGCTTCTGGTTAGTTCACTTCCCCCTGTGTCACATCGCGTTACCGTCGACAAGCAGGACGTCCTCAAGGCGCTAGAACAACAGGCGCCAGAGAGGATCGGCCTGCGGGTAGCGGCCGACCGGCCGAGCCTCCTGCTGCCCGACTGCGCCGTGGAACTCGACGGAACCGCGTCTGGTCCCGACCTGACACTCTGGTTCGAGCTGACCACTTTGTACCCAGCGGTGAGCCACGCACTGGGCAACCACCTGATGCTCGACCTCCGGGGGGCCGACCAACCGGCCACCATCCGATCAGCCGATGACGGCGACTTCACCACGCTCGTCATGCCGTGTCTCAATCCTGCGTATTGAACCCCACCTCGGCCATAACCACCGACGGTTCCTTGACCCGAACGGTGACGTCGATTACACCCCACACCGACTGACAGATCGGGTGACAGGCGGCGCTTGACCTCAACCGCACTTCAGATTCTACGTTCGGGATGTGAAAGCACACCAAGAAGACGTAATCGTAGACAAAGTCGTACTCCGTGACGGATTCGTTCCGGTGATCGACATCAGCAGCGCCCGCGACAGCGATCCGCAGCAACGGCAAGTCGTCGCTGAAGCCATCGGCCGGTGCTTCGAAAGCAGTGGATTTCTTATCCTTGTCGGGCACGGCGTGCCCGATGACGTGATCGCGGACATGAATCGGTCGGTGCGCTCGTTCTTCGCCTTGCCCCAGAGCGCGAAGGATTCGTTGCACGCTGATCCAGCCGATCCGCTGGCGCGTGGGTTCAGCAGCAACGGCAAGCTGTCGGCGACCAATGATCACGCCGACGTCGAGGCTGAGCACCAAGCACCGGACCGAGTCGAGAAGTTCGTCTACGTTCCGCTGGGCAACCCGGAGGGCATAGATGGGCCCGGGTGGACCGACGAGCGCGTGCTCGTCGAAGAACGGTGGCCCGAGGTCCCCGGATTCCGCACTGCCTACCAAAGCTACTACTCCGAGATGGCTTCCCTTGCCACCGAATTGGCCCGGTTGTTCGCCCTCGCCTTGGGTCTTCGCGAGGACTGGTTCGACGACAAGATCGACCGACACCACTCCAACCTCATGTCCAACTACTACCCGGCCGATGACCAGGCGCCCGAAGACATTCGCCTCAGCCAGCACAGCGACTGGGGCAATCTCACGATCCTGCTCCAAGACGAATCCCAGCGCGGACTCCAGGTTCTCAATGATCGCGGCGAGTGGGTTGACGTGCCAGTGGTGCCGGGGTCGTTCGTCATCAACATTGGTGACCTTCTGGCGCGGTGGACCAATGACCGCTGGGTCAGCACCGTTCACCGCGTGGTCAGCACGGACTCAGACAAGCCGAGCGGCGATCGATTCAGCATCCCCTTCTTCCACCAACCCAACTTCGATGCCACCATCGAGTGCATTCCCACGTGCGCCACGCCCGACTATCCGGCACGGTACGCGCCGGTGGTATCAGGGCCATACATGCTCGAAAAGTTCAGGCTTGCTTACGCTCTAAGCCCTTCCTGAGTGTTCGGCCTGCGCCCCAGGACCAACTGCGGGCCGAACCGAGGGCGTTTGCGCCACGGCTCGGCAGCGGATGTGAGAAAGGAAGGAAACACGATAATGAAGAACCTCGGCATCGCCACCATCGTCGCAAGCGGTTTGGCGGCAGCCGTTCTCGGGCTCGCCGCTCCTGCGGTCGCGGCCCCCAGTGGCCCGGGCAGCGCGCAGCAGACCATCAACCAACTCCAGCAGCAGGGCTACAAGGTGATCGTCAATCACCTTGGCAGCAGGCCACTTTCCCAGGCGACTGTCGTCGCGATACGTCCCGGGCAGACCTACAGTCGGACCGACTCGGGCAACCCGGGCGACAGCCGGCAGACGACCGTCACCAACAAGACGGTCTACGTGGACGTGAAGTAGGTCCTACGACGACGAAGGGGCATCCCCGACCGGGGGTGCCCCATTGTCGTGTTCGGGGCCCCATCCGAGATTGTCGCTCAGAGGCGGGCACACGCAGTGCTGGCTCCGCAGCCGTGACGGCTCATGCGACCCGGCTCAAACCTCACACGTCGATAGCAGGATCCGGCGCCGCATGCCGCGGCCCAGCAGGACGCTGATCCGAAACCGCTGAATCTGGCTGCGGCGCTTGACCAACCGCAGACTCCGGCACTCGCTCACGGCGCTCCTCGGATGCGGCGGCCTGCTGCTCCTCAGTGGAACGCTCCTCGGGGCGCGGTTCCTCCTGCTGCGGAGCAGCCGGGGCGTCACCCGAGCCCGACCCCGAACCACCGCCCTCGCCCTTGCCGCCGGCCATCTGGCTGATCTGCTGCACGCCCTGCATGGCACTCTGCGGCACGGACGACACAGCGCCCATCGCCTGCATGGGCATCTGCGCAGCCTGACTGGCCATCTGCATCGGCGTGCCCATCATCTGGCTCATCTGACTCATCGCATCACCGCCCGCACCGGCGGTACTTCCGGCAGCGCCAGCGGCACTTCCCGCTGCGCCCGAAGCACCACCCGAGCCAGCACCACCGCCCGAGCCGCCCGAGCCACCCGAGCCAGAACCCGACCCGTCGAACCGGTGCTTCTCGTACTCGGCTGCAAGCTGCTCATCAGTGGTTTGATACTTGCCCGCCGCGGACACGATGTTCGACGCCGTCTGCCCGGCCGCCTCCTTCACCGCGGGCAGGCCCTCGATGATCGGGGTCTCCAGGCCGGGCAGCTTCGCCGTGATCGCCTGCGAGATGGCGTCGCCGCCGTTGACCGTGAACGGCGCTGGCGCTTCGGGGAGAGCACTCGCCGACGCCTGCAGCTGAGACCCCAACTGCGACAGCATCTCCGGGTCGACCCTCAGCAGGTCCCCAGCACCGGCACTGCTACCAATCGACATGTCACACCTCGCCTTAGAACCGCAGGTTGCGAAGAAGGTCGTACACGCTGGCGATCCACAGCAGCAGCGGGATCACCGCGGCGATCGCCGCACCGTCGAGCAGCTCGAGGATCCGCTTGGTCACCGGCGACACCCGGCGCACACCCGCCGTCGCACCGACGACGATCAGCGCCACCATCCCGGCCGCCGCATAGAGCACCAGCACCAGCCATGCCATGTCCGGGTACCAGTCGCACAGCCTGACGGCCACACCCGTGGGAATCACCACCACGGCCCCGAGAAGCGCCCAGGCGCACCACCGCTCGGCGTACAGCCGGGAGCGGAAGGCGCACACCGCGGTGACCAGACCCGCCACGATCATGCTGTGCACGAAGAAGTGCCCCTGCACCACGACGGTGATCGCGCCGACGGACAGCACCGTGGCACCCGCCATGACGAAACCGATCAGCAGCTGCTTGGCCAGCCGGCTGCGCTCGGTCAGTCGGGCCGCGGACTCCGGGACCGACGCGATGATCGCCTGCCACGTCGGGGACTCCTCGTCGGAGGCCTCAGGCACCGAGACCGGGTCCAACAGTTCTTCGTTGGTGACCGACTCACCCGGCGCCGGGATCGGAGGCAGCGCGATGCGCGCGACCGCGACGGTCAGCTTGGCCGCGTTGGTCACCACGATGAGCCCGAACGCGATGGCACCGGCGGGCACCCAGTAGGACCACCCGTAGCCGAAGGCGATGGCCGCCGCGGTGACCGCGATGGCCGTGACGGCCAGGAATGAGGCCACCTCAGCGCGCTTTCGTGGGCCACCTCGCGTCGCCAACACCAGCAGCAGGACTACCGCCGCCGCCCCGGCGACGTTGGGAGCACCCAGCCCGTCGATACCGCGCGGCAGCGGAACCGCCAGTGCCGCCGCGCCCGCCAACAGCGG
This sequence comes from Mycobacterium sp. IDUB_39, assembly GCF_055419205.1. NCBI lineage: Bacteria > Bacillati > Actinomycetota > Actinomycetes > Mycobacteriales > Mycobacteriaceae > Mycobacterium > Mycobacterium sp. IDUB_39. The sequence continues at coordinate 20,523 of NZ_JBVAXF010000005.1, read as the reverse complement.
AACCGCGGCGACCAGAAGGCTTTCCGACATGTCGATGTTGCCGTACCGGGTCTTGGCCAACATGCTGCCGCCCAGCACCCCGAGACCCAGCAGGCCGACCCCGAGCGTCCACCACCAGCTGTGCCCGGTCGTCGACCACGCGCGCAGTGACGCGCCCGTGAGCACGAGCGCGACGAACGGAATGGCCAGACCGACGAAACGGTTAAGCGCGGTGCGGTCGAACTCCGGCGACTCGTCGAGCACCGCGATCGCGTCGATCACGTCCTCGACCAGCGGCCGGTACCGCTCGGTGCGGCTCACCGACACCAGGGTCAGCAGCGCTCCGTCGACCACACCCGCGTCATCCAGGGACTCGCTGGCCCGCAGCGGCGGAGCGCCGGGGCGCGCGAACGCCCACTCGCCCTGCGCCTTGAAGTCAAAACCGGCCAGCACGTCGGCCGGCGCATCCTCGAGCAGATCGCCGAGAACCGACACCGTGTCATCGATGTAGGTCTCGACCGGGGCCGACGCGGGCAAGACCAGATCGGTCATGCGACGTCCGGTCAAGACGGTGACCCGGGTCGTCGATGGCCTACCAGGCGTGACGCCCGGGGTGCTGGGTGCGGCGGCCGTGGCGGTCAACGGCGCTCGAGCCGGTCGAAGTCGTCGGACAGCGCCGCGGCCAACTCGACCGTGCGCCGCCGGAAGGTGTTACTCAGCAGCTCCAACTCGATCTCGGTGCCCGAGGCGATGTGCTTGTCCCACGGCAGGACGATGACCCGGCCCGGCGCAACGTGGCGTTCGAACTGCTGCACCAGGTCCTCCACGTCGATGTTCGGCTTACCCGGTACGACGTGGTTGATCACGACGCACGACCGACCCAGTAGATCCTGGTAGCCGTTCTGGCGCAACCAGTCCATCGTCACCGCGGCCTGCCGTGCACCGTCGATCGAGGCGCTGGCCACGATCACCAGACCCGACACCGTCGACAGCACTCCACGCGAACTCGACTGGAACAGCCCGGCACCGCAGTCAGCGAGCACCAGGTTGTAGTACCGCGACACGATGTTGACCGCGCCCGCCCAGTCCTCCTCGTTGAACTCGCGGCGCGCGCCGCTGTAGTCCTCCGACGAGAGCACCTCGAGGTTCGAGCCGTTCATGCTGGTGTACGCGCGGATGTCGTTGTAACGCGACAATTCCTTGTCCGATAACAGATCTGCGATCGTCGCCGCGGACTGCCTGCCCGCGCGGTCGGCGAGATTGCCTGCGTCCGGGTCGGCGTCGACGGCCAGGATGCGGTCGCCGCGGATCTTGCTCAGCGCCGAGCCCAGGGCCACGGTGACCGCGGTCTTGCCGACGCCGCCCTTCAGGCCGAACACGCCGATCTGGTACGAGTCACGCGCGTTGCGCCGGATCCGCGCGAACAGATCCAGCTCGTAGAGCTCGTCGGGTGACAGTCCCACGTTGATGCGGGTCAGCAGGTACAGGAACCGGCGCCATCCGCGCTGCGACGGCGCCTTGACCGCCGACCGCACGCCGACGTGCGACAGCGCGTCGATCGCCCGGTGGTTGCCGATGCTCGCGGCCGACGCCAATGCGGGCTGCCCACCCGTCCAGGCACCCTGGCCCTCCATCTGAGCGTCCGCGAAGTGCTGCGACGGTGCGGGTGTCGGTGCGTGCCGCGCCAGCGGTGCCGGGGCAGAGCGCTGCTGCTCGTAGCGGGCTCCGGCGGACCCGGATCCCTGCGGCGCGCGCATCATGCCGTTGGGCTGCACGGCCCGCTGCTGGCCGGTGGCCGGCGGGGTCGGCCGCATCTGGGTGGTGATCTCGGTGGCCCTCGGTGGCGGCGCGGCAGCGGCCTGGGCGACCGCCGGCGTCACGGGCATGGGATCGGCCGACACGTCCGGGCGACCGGTGCCGGTGGGCATCGACGCGGACGCGGCCAACGCGGCCTGAACGGCCTTGGGGTCGACGGTCGTCGTCTCGTCGTCGCCCGCTTCTGCGGCGTCCGACGAGTGAAAGAGCCGGTCATAGTCGGCCGACATGGGGAAACCTCTCAACAGTGGGGTCACGCCCGGTAACGCGGTGAGGTGGGCGGCGGCTCTAGGCCAGCCCGCCCACCTCCGCGGTCCGTCGTGTTAGGCGAACATCCCGGTCACGCCGGCTTCGGTCTGCGCCATCGTGGCACTTGCCTCGCTGATGGTCGACGCCAAGTTCTGCAGCGCGTTGTTCAGTTCCAGCGACGCCTCGTCCCAGCGCATCTGCACGCCCTGGTAGGCCTCCGAGCCCGAGCCACCCCAGACGGCGGCCAGCGCGCCGAGCGACGCCTTGCCCTCGTCGAGCAGGCCGGCGGTGGTCGCCACCGAACCCTGAATCTCGCCCGAGCCGCCCTCGATGCCTGCAAAGTTCCAAAGCTGTTCTGACATTAGTGATCTCCGTTTTCGTAAGTTGTTGTGGTCAGAGGTTCATCGCGGAGGACAGCGTCGACGTCTGATCCTCGTCGGTCGACGTGTACTGCGTGCCGGATGTGTGGATATTCGACGAGATGTCGTTCAGCTGCTGGATCTGCTGCTGAGCGGCCTCGTGGAAACGGACGAGCGCGGCCTGCGCTGCCGTTCCGGCCTGGCCCTGCCACTGACCAGCGAGCGAGCCGGCAGTGGACTCAACCTGTGCGATAACGCCCTTGAGCTCTCCGGAGATGCGCTCGAAGTTGGCTGCCTCCTTGGCGAGGACAGCGGCATCGGTATTCATCTGTGCCATCGGTGTTTACCTTTTCTATTTTCCTGTGTCCTCACCACGGGAAATGGCGAGTCCTTCCGCCCCCTTGGGCCGGGAAGTCTTTGTTGGTCAACGACTCACCAGTCGTCGTCCTCGTCCTCGCCCAAGTCCTGAGCGAGTGGTGACGGTGCCTGCAATCCAGCCTTGGATCCGCCGCCGTTCTTCTTGTTCTGGCCCATCATTCCCATCGGCGCACCGCCTCCGGAGCCCACGGGAGCCAGGCCCGCGCCACCGGAACCGGCGCCTGCCCCAACGAGAGTCGGGGTCTCCGGCTTACCGACCAGATTGGCCATCAATGGCGTCTGCGCCATCGATCCACCCATCCCGGGCAGCGACGCCGCCCGGACCAGACCGGCACCCGCCCCCAGACCCGATCCGCCTGCGAGCGGATGGTTGGAGAACGGGCTGGCCCCCATCAGTCCCATCTGCGCGGGGTTGGACGAGTTGCCCATCCCGCTGAACATGGACGTCATCTGTTGCAGTGGCGACGCCAGCTGTTGCAGCGGCTGGGCCACCATCTGAGTGGCCTGCTGCGGCATCTGCATGGCCATGGAGCCCAACTGCGACCCCACCTGCATCGCCATCTGCGTGCCCTGCTGCATCATCGGGTTCTGCTGGGCGGTGTTCTCCGCCTTCTGCGTCTGACCCTCCGCCCGCTGAGCGGCCATGTTCGCCTGGCTCGCCGAGCGACCGGCATGCAGGGCCACGGACTCCAACTTCGCCCTGGTGCTGACCGTCGCGATCGACAGCTCCCGAACCAGCGCTCCGGGTGCCATCGCCGCGACCTGACCCATCGCCGAGGACACCGCGCCCTCACCGACGCCCGGCAGGACAATCGGCTTCATCGGCAGGATGGGCTCGAACAACGTGTTGGCCGTGGTCTCAGCCTGGTAGGCGTCCATGATGCCCGCCGCCTGGTTCCACATCCGGACGAAGTAGTCCGCCTCGTTGAGCCCGATCGGCACGGCATTGACACCCAGGAAGTTGGTGGCCTCCAGGACCCCATGCGTCACGTGGTTCAACTCGATCTCGGCCAAGGGCGGCGTGCCCAGGAGCGCCGCGGTGTAGGACGTCGCCTGGGCCGTGGCCTGCAGCGCCCGCTTCTGCGCCTGCAGCGACGTCGTACGCAGCCAGATGACCATCGGCATGGTCGCCTGCACCGCCCGCTCACTTGCCGAACCCGACCACGCGCTACTCAGCGAGGTGAGGCTCGCGGCCAGCTCATCTGCCTGCGTCTCCAACAGGATCGCCAGCGCCTCCCACCCGGCCGCGGCCTGCAACATCGGTGCAGGGCCTGCGCCCAACATGAGGCGGGAGGTGTTGATCTCCGGCGGCATGGCGTGCCACGACATGGTTGGCACCGCAGGTATTAGAGACATGGTTTGCTGGACCCGAGTTTCAGCTCACAGAGTTATTGTTGTTATTACGACAAAACAGACGCGTTGGCCCCGTCGACTGCGGAGTAGATTCCGGCAATCTCGACATAGGACGCGCCGGTGCGCGACAGCTCCTCCTGGGCGAGCGCATTGGCAGCGAGAGCCTGTGCTCCCTCACTGGCGAAAGCCAGCGCGGCCTGCATCGACACCTCATCGGCGCCGGCGGGCATAAGTGCGGTTACCTCGGCCGCAGCGGCCGTGCCGCCGGCCAGGCCGCGGGCGCCGTTTGCGACGACCTGTGAGCCGATCGCCGCCGCTGCGGGATTGTGGGACATGGGTTGCATTGCGCTACTCCTTTACCAATTCCGAACGGGCTGTAAAGCGGCCGTTTCGGTGGCACTGAGAGATTTACTCATCCCCACTATGTGATCCCCCGATCCGTTTGCTAGCCCGTTATGCCTAGCGTTGCTGAATGACTGTTGTGAATATTACCGGGACTCCGGAGGTGCTGCGAACACTTCTTCTTCGGGTGGATCGACGTAGGCCGCCTGAATGACCTCCTTACCGTCCGGTGAGACGAGAAACGCCTGGCCAGGGGGCCTGCGCTTCAACTTGATCTCACTCGAGGGGAACTCGGTCTTCTCCCCGGAAAGGAACATCGTGGGCGACCCGGCGCCGTACGCAGCGCCCACGAACTTGTCCATCGTCGCGCGATGTGCCTGGCTCATCTGACACGTCACGACGATGTGCAGACCGATGTCGGCGGCCGCCGGCAGCAACGGCGCCAGCGGTGCCATGGGCGGCATCACGCCACCCGCGGCGACGATCATGTGCCAGTCGTCGACCAGCAGAACCACGTCGGGTCCGGTCCACCATGACCGCGCCCGCAGCTGCGAGGTGGTCAGATCGGGCGGCGGCAGCCGTTTCTGCAGGTTGGTCGCGAGTGCCTTGATCGACTCCTCCAGGGAGGTGTTGTTGCGGTTGACCGCGCCCGCGTCGAGCAGATGGCTCTGCGGGACGGCGTCCAGCAAACCCGACCGGTAGTCGGCCAGCATGAACCGCACCTGCGACGGGCTGTTCCTGGCACAGATCGCCGACGCGACCGCGTGCGCGATGGTCGTCTTGCCCGACTTGGGCGCACCGAATATCAGCAGGTGCGGCGTGGTGTGCATCGGGTCGTAGGCCACCGACAGGTCCGACTCGCGCAGCCCGATCGGGATCGTCCACCTGGTGCGGTAGTCCGACTCGGGTCCCGGCGGGTGCGGATCGAGCTGGTGCAGGTGGATCTTGTCGGGCAGCACCCTGACCTGCGGCGCCTGATCGGTGTGGCGGGCGGCGATGTGCTCCACCGCGGCCGTGATCGCCGGAACCATGTCCGTGGCGCTGTGCACACCGTCGATCCGCGGCACGCCGATCATCAGGTGGTGCTTCTCCACGGACACCGCGCGACCCGGCCGGTTAGCCGGGATCTCACGGGTGATCCGGTCGATCTGCGTCTCGTTGACGTCGCCGAGCCGGAACTCCACCTTGGTGCCCAGGTAGTCACGCACGCGCGCCTTCAACTCCGTCCAGCGCGGTGTCGAGATGACGGTGTGCACCCCGAACGCCAACCCCTGTCCGGCCAGGTCCTGAACCACCGGCTCCAGGTCCGGGAACTCCGCGGTGAACGCCGGCCACCCGTCGATCACCAGGAACACGTCGCCGAACGGGTCGGCGGACGCCGGATGGTTCGGATCGTCGCGCAGCTGGCGATACGTCGCGATCGAGCCCACGCGGTGTTCCTTGAACATCGCCTCACGGGATCGCAGGATGGCCTTCATCTCGGCGACCACGCGGTTGACCCGGTCGGGCTCGGAACGCGTTGCGACGCCGCCGACGTGGGGCAGGTCCTCGAGGTACATCAGGCCGCCGCCGCCGAGGTCGATGCAGTAGAACTGCACCTGCCGCGGCGTGTGTGTGGCGGCCGCCGACAGGATCATCGTCTGCAAAAACGTCGACTTCCCCGTCTGCGGCGCGCCGCCGATGGCGATGTTGCCGCCCGCGGCGGACACGTCGACACCCCACACCTCCTGGCGGTGCCTGCGCGGCTCGTCCATGATGCCCAGGCCGAAGCGCAGCGGTTGGCGCCTGTCATCGCGCTCGACGAGTTCGTTGACGGGTGTCGGTTCGTTCAACGGCGGCAACCACATTGCGTAGGCGCGCATCTCGCCGGTGTTCAGCTGTTCGAGGACCACCTCGCGCAGGACGCGCTGCTCGGACTCGATGCTCATCAGTTCACCACCGCTTCCGCGATCGGCGCTGCGGTGAACGCGTGGATCTTGACCTTGCTCTGCGGCGCGTGCCGCGGTGTCGCCTCACCGTTGTCGCTGAGCACCGCGGTGGCCTGGTACGGCGTGCCGGTGTAGACGCTCTTGAACTTCACCGGGTCCTCCATGCCGACCCGCAGGAAGCCGACACCGCTCTCCTTGTTGGTGATGTACTGCGCCTCGGGGGTGCCGATCACCGCCTTGGACTCCGCGGAACTGGTGGTACGCAACGCGATCCGGTAGGTCAGGTTGGGCTCGAGCTTGTCGATGCGCACACCGCCGGTGTTCAGCGACTGCGTCGCCAGCAGGAGGTGCACGCGCAATGACCGGCCGACGCGGCAGATGCGGTCGAACAGGTTGATGAAGTCCGGGTGGTTCTGCAGGAGCTCGGCGAACTCGTCGACCACCACGAAGAGCGTTGGCAGCGGCGGAAGGTCAGCGCCGCGTTCGCGGTGCTTCTCGTACTCGGCCACACCCGACAGCGCGCCGGCCGCGCCCACCTGGATGCCGGCCTGGCGCAGGATCGACTGGCGCCGGTCCAGCTCACCGGAGAGCACCTCGCCCATCCGGCTGACCAGCTCGGCCTCCTCCTCCATGTTGGTGACGACGGCCGCGGTGTGCGGCAGCTTCTCCATACCGAGGAACGTCGAACCGCCCTTGAAGTCGGTCAGCAGGAGGTTGACCTGATCTGGGTGGTGCGTCGCGGCGAGCGAGAGGATCAGCGTGCGAAGGAATTCCGACTTGCCCGAGCCCGTCGTTCCGATGAGCATGCCGTGCGGGCCCGCACCGAACTCCGCGCCCTCCTTGATGTCCAGGTAGCAGATGTCACCCGACTTCAGTTCGTGGCCGAACGGGATCTTCAACCGGTCCCGGTCGAGATCGGTGAACATCCGCCACCGGTTGGGTGTGACCTCCTCGATGGTCTGCGCGCCCACCAGCTGGTGCCACTCGGTGGCGACCTTCTTCTGCACCCGGGTGCTCTTGTCGATGATGGTGCCGGTGATGGACCAGCCCGCCAGCTTGCGCGCGATCCGGCCCGCCTGCTGCGGGGTCATCTTGTCCGTGCCGCTGGTCACCAACCGGAACGTCTGGTTGGGCAGCCGGTCGTCGGCGGTGCCGTCGGCGTCCACCCGGATCCGGTAGGCGGAACCCCGGTGGTTGCCGAGCGTGATCACGGTGACGCCCGCGCGACCGTCGACAGGGAATCCCGCCTTGCCGCCGGTGAGGTCGATGACCACGACGTAGGGGCCGCTGGGCGCGGAGTCGGCGGTGTGCGGCCCGCGCGCGGTCAGATCCGACAGCCCGTCGGGGCGGGTGAACACCAACCTCGTTGCGCCCGCAGCGTCGGTGTCGGTCTGGTGCTGCGCGTGCGGCAGCCACTTCAGCCACGCCCAGTCCGGATCCTCCGGGCTGTCCGTCAGCACCCGGATCTGCAGCAGGTCCGGCGGATGAAACACCGCCAGGTGGCAGATCATCGCGGTCAGCAGACCCGCTGCGCCGGCCGCGTCACCACCGATCGCGACGGTCGGAAAGGTGCGCAGCTGAACGAGTTTCGGGCAGTCGTGAATCAGGCCGTGGGTGCGCAGGAACTTGGTGACCCACATGTGGCTGACCGGCTCGAGGTGCGGCTGCGGCGCGGCCTGCGGGCCCGCGAGCTCGCCGCCGACGGACGGTTTGAGCAGCCGGTCGACCGCAGGCTCCGACCCGATCCCGATACGGGTGGCGGCGTAGAAGTCGGTGCCGGTCTGTCGTGACCACTGCCGGTTGGTGCCGATGATCGACAGCAGGTCATCGGGGTGGGGTGCGTGGTAGTTGAAGAACGTCACCTGCGCCGCGGCAGATGAGGTGACCCTGGTCCGCAGCCCCGCGAGGTAGCGCAGGTACTCCTTGCGGTCGGCGTTTATCTCGGGCACCTTCTTGCCGCCCGAACCGCCGCCGGCCAGCACACCGACCGTGCCCATGACCATCATCAGCGGCATCATCAGCATGTACGGCGAGAGCTGCCGCACGCCGGTGAAGATCATGATGGCGATCATTCCGATCATGCAGCCACCCATCACCCACGGCAGCGCCTTCTGCATACCCGACGGCGGGATGTCCACGCCCAGGTCGTCGGGTGGGGTCACGTTGATCTCGCCCGGCGTCAGGCGCGGACCCCGCTTGATGGTCGGGGTGAACTTCTTGGTTGTCATCAACCGCCTCCGGTGTTCGACGCGGGTTGGGCCCCACCGGCTTCGACCTTGCGCGGATTCGGGTCGGCCGGCAGCGAGTCGTGCTCCAACAGCGCGGCCTGCTTGGACAACACCGGGCCGTCCACCAGCAGGCTGACCACCTGCCATGGCGCCGTCAACGGCCCGGACAGCCCGAGGTCGTTCGCGGCGTCGTCGTTCGGGATGCCGTACCGCACGCCCTGCGGATCGACGTAGTACATGCTCTCGCCGTAGCGCGGATCAGGTGACTGCAGCCGGATGAACTGGCCACCGTTGATGAAGACCGTTGAGTCGCCGCCAATCTGGTCGATCCCGTTGTTCATCGCCGTCGCCGGGATGGGCAGCCTGCGGCCGCTGATCACCGATGTCCGAGACCCCTGGTCGCCGGGCTGACGCTGCCACGACCAGCACAGTGTCGGTGTCTCCTCACGCAGCTGCATCTCGAGTGCCTTGTCCGGCAAGGGCGACACGTAGACCTGCTCGGCGATCTTGGCGACCACGCTGGACTCCACCGACGGCGGCGCGACCAGCCCGTAGGAGTTGCCGGCGCGCAACGCCGCGGCCGTGGGGTCGTTGACCTTGGCCACACCGTCGGGCAGCACGACGTAGTGCTGCTCACCCGACTCGGTGACCGTCTGGAACACCGAGCCGATCACCAGGTTTGCCGGCAACCCGAGCGTGTTCGGCGCGCCGGCCGCGGGAATCTGCGGCAGTTGCCACGGCCCCACGTTGGGCAGCGCGTTGAACAGACCCGACGATATCGGTGTCGCCTTGGCGGTCACGGGGATTCCGACGGCCGACGTGACGGCCCGATCGGACAGGTCGATGGCATGCCGGCCGCGGTCGGTGACCAGCCAGTCCCCGCCTTCGTAGGTGACCAGCATGCCCTGGTCCGGGCGCATCGGCCCCACCGAGCCGTCCTTCACCAGCGGCAGCACGATGACCGAGGTATTCACCGTCGGCGCAACGCTTTCCGCCTTCGTCACGGTGTCGCACAGGGTCCACGTGGACTCGGCGACGGAACTGACCGGCGTTGCGTAGGGCGCACCGGGGATTCCGATGGGCTGCCCCTTCGACATCCGGTTGAGTTCCTCGGACTTGACCGCCGACGGGGTGCTTGCGTTGCCGAGCACCAGTCGCGCGGAGGTCAGGTTGTACACCGGACGCAGCTGATCGGTGCCCGGCAGCACGACGTAGAGCTGGTTAGTGGTGCGGTCGACCAGCAGGCTGTCGCCACCGCGCTTGCCCAGGGGCTTGAAGTACGCCAGAAGTGCTGCGCCCAGGCAGATCACCACCGCCAGGATGATGCCCGCCATCACCGCCCGGCTGTAGAACTGCAGCGGGTCGTCGAACATCCGGGTGTCGCGCCGCACGATGGCGTGCTCGACGCGGCGCAGCAGAAACCGCCAGCCGCTGACCTGGATCTTGGTGGTGAGCCGAAAACCTGCCATGAGCTAATCGCCGATGTTCAGCCGTGCATGTACAGCCTCGATGGCCTCCGCCATGTCCTGTCCCCCGATTTCACTGAGTTGTTCCACCCCGAGGCTCTCGAAGTCCACCGAGCGCGCCAGCCGCATGTCGCGGCACTGCTCCCCGGCCTCCACGAGTTGCCGTGCGTATCGACCGTTACCCGCGATGTCCAGCGCCGGCTTGTCGTTGAGCTTGCGCTCGCTCAGCAGCGTCGCCGCCTCCAACAGCCGCTTGGCCGCCTCCTCGCTGAGCGCCGAGTCATTGTTGGTGGCAATGACCTTGGCGATGTCGACGATCTCCTCCGGCGAGTACGAGTCGAACTCGATACGCGTCGCAAAGCGTGACCGCAGCCCGTCGTTGGTCTCCAGCAGCCGGTCGATGTCCACGCTGTAGCCGGCGATGATGACCACCAGCCGGTCGCGGTCGTTCTCCATGCGGGCCAGCAGCGTGTCCAATGCCTCGGTGCCGAACTGGTCCCCGCCACCCTGTTTGGAGTCCTGCACCAGGGCGTAGGCCTCGTCGATGAACAGCACCCCGCCCAGCGCCCGGTCGATGGTCTTGCTGGTCTTCACCGCGGTGTGCCCGAGGTACTCGCCGACGAAGTCCTTGCGTGACGTCTCGATCAGTTTGGGCTCGGCGATAACGCCGAGACCGGCCAGGATGTTGGCCACCACCCGCGCGATCGTGGTCTTGCCGGTGCCGGGCGGGCCGGTGAAGATCATGTGCTTGGACGTCTGGCCGACCTTCATGCCGCGCGCCGCACGCACCTTCGCCATCTGGGTGGCCGCCCGGTAGCGCTCGATCTGCTCCTTGACCCGGCTCAGGCCGATCTGGCGGTCGAGTTCGGCCTGGGCCTCCTCCAACAGCCTCTCGCGGCCCGAGTTGTCTGTGACCGCGCTGGACGGGTCCCACGGATCCTGACGCGAGGCGATCTTCTCCGACGTGGTGGTCTGCAACCGGTAGTTCGGGTCCCGCAGCGCGGCAGCGACTTTCGGCTCCGAATGGCTGGCCTGCAACCACTCCAGCAGCGCCACGGCGGACTCCTCGTTGCCCTGGCTGCGCCGCGTCATGGCCAGGAACCAGGCGATGGAGGTCGCGCAGGCCTCCCCCGCCGGTGACGAGTTCGCCTCGGTGAGACGACGCTCCGCCTCGGTGAACAGCCCGAGGTTGGCAGCGGCGACACCGTGGGCGACGCTCGCGGCCGCGGCGAGGAACTTGTCGGGCCACGCGGTCGCGCCGCGCACCTCCTCGATCACATCGGTCCACCGTTCGGCCGCGGCGTAGACCACGGCCTTGACCCAGGAGACCAGGTGCTCGGCGCCGGTCGCGGGCGCGTCCTCGAGCGCCTCCATCGCGTCGGCGAAGTTGCCCTCGGCCGCCTCGTTCACGGCGAAGCCCATGGTGATCGCCAGCGGTGAGTTCACCGGGTAGGTGATGTCACCGAACTGCCCCCCAATGGGCACCCGGGCGCCGACGCTGTTCATCGAGATCTCAGCGGCGCCGGCGAGTTGGCCGAAGTTGTTGCGCGAGTACCACGCCCGAAACAGTGTCACCCGGTCGGTGTCGCCGCAGCGGATGCGTCCCACCCACGCGTCGCAGGCGGTCTCGTCGTGCGATGTGATCTCGGAGAAGATCTCCAGGGAGCGCGCCGGGGAGCTCGGCAGCATGCCCACGGCACTTCCGAAGAGCCCGGCCAATTGGTCAGTCATGGTCACCTGTGTATCGAGTGGAGAACACCGCGGCCCGGTCCGCGTCCGCCTGTTCGGGCGAGGGCAGGTCGAGGTCCCGGCTGAGGAAGTCGCGGGTCGCGACGTCGTCGTGACCCTGTTGGCGCATGCCCTCGAGCATGAATGTGTACTGCGCGGACCTGGCATCCTGCGTCGCAAGACGCGCGATGACGAGGATCTCGTCGGCCAGATTCGTTTCGGTCATCGTGCTTACCTTCGGCGAGAGGTCGATCCGGTGGACTCGTCCATCCATGAAGGTAGTCACGGTCACGGTCCCCTGCGGATTCGTCACCGTGAAGAGCGGTACCGGCAGCCCGTCGTCGGGCAGACCCGGATCGGGGTCGGGCAGCAAACCGCCGCCATCGGCGTCATCGCCGACGGTCGGGTCCTCGACGACGTAGCCGTCGAACGCATCCAGGTCGGACGCTCGGTCGTTGGGGGAGGCGTCGTCGTCGGACGTCGAGAAGTCCAACGCCGACAGGACGTCGTAGTCGTCCTCTTCGTCGTCGTGCGGCGAAGTGTCGTCCACCTGGGGATTGCCCTCTCTCAGTCCGCGTAGGAATCGGTGTCGGCGCCGTCAGACCAGGCCACGTCGAACCACGAACGCGACGGCAGGAACTCCAGCAGCCCGTCGAGCGCCCGCTGCAGGTTCTCGGTGGTGCCCGCGAGGAAGCTGCCGTACAGCTCCCCGTTCACCCGCCGTGGAATCGACACGATCCTCCCCTGGCGCGCATCCAGAACGCCGGCCGCGACGTCGGTCTGGGTGAAGGTGCCGCCGTCATGTCGCTCGTTGGCGGTGATCTCCACCCAGCTCTTGGGCTCTGCGATGGCGTCGGCGTAGATGCGCGCCGACGGCGGCGCAATTCCGAACTGCGCGAGCTGATTAGCGGTGGTGCAATCACCGAGTTTGCTTGCCACCCCGGTCAACGGTTCGACATCGGCAGGCGTTGCCGAGCCCAACACGACATTCACCATTCCGGCCAGACCGACCTGGGGTGCGACGCGCTGCAGGACCAACATGTCTCCGTCGCGGGCGGCGACGACATGGCGATCCCCCTTACGGCACACGGTGAAGCGCACCATTTTGCCACCAACATCGCGTCGCCACCATCGTCCCTCGAGGGTGCGATCGGCGCGGCTCAGGGTGTCGAGCATGGCGGCGACCTCGGGATGCGGATCGCCGAATACGTTCAGGATGCCCTGCGCCGTGAGGTCACGGGTCACCTGATCCCACACCATGTCGCGCAGCTCGAGAAGCGGAATGTTCTGCCGGATACCCAACGACGTCGGGAAGTCCATCAGGTTCAACTTGTCGGCGATAACGAGCAGCCCGTCGATCGTCACCTCGACCGCGACGACGTCATCAGCGTGCGTCGAACCATACGAATTGGTCATGCTCACCCCTGCATCTGCGCGCCGAGCAGACCCCTGGCGCAGTCGTCTGTGTCGTCGTAGCGGCGGGCGGCGTCGACCAGACTGGCCTCCAGGTGGTCCGACATCTCCTGCATGGACCTGCCCGCCGCGCGTCGTGCGCTGTTGGCCGCCTCGACCGCCGCCGCCGTCGACCAGGAGATGACGCCGTGGCTGACCCGCACCGATGTGTCGACCCCCTCGGTGACCTCGGTTGCGGACAGGATCTCGGCAGCGGCTCGCCCCTGCTTCGCCGCCAGTTCACCCAGGTGGGCGGTCGTGACCTCTAGCTCACCAGACATTGGAAAAACCCCCTCGCGCTCATCTTCCTACTGTTGTGCCAGCGACGGCGACCCGATTGGGTCATTTCGATCCAAAGTAGCTGTGATCGGGCTGGCCATCCCCGCGGGATCGACATCGACTGCCAAGTGCACCGGGGCGCGACCGCCGTCGGCGGCACCGGGCGCGGCGCCCGGCTCCTCGGGCGGGCCGTCGCCGTCGGCATCCTGCTCCTCGAGGTTCTGCTCGACGTCGGCGATACCGTCGCCGTTCTCGTCCTCCTCGACGTCGGGGATCCCGTCGCCGTCGGTGTCCTTCGCGTCCTCAGCTTCCTTCGCGGCCTGCTCTTGCATGGCCTTCTGCACGGCCGATTGCACCAGCGAGGCGATCTGCGCGGCACTCATTCCCGTAGCGGCCGCGGCGGGCATGGCCCCGACCGCAGTGCCCGGCAGGCTGCTCAGTGGCGCCGCGAGACTGCCGGGTGCCGCGCCGCCGCCCGACGCCGGCGACCCGGTGGCCACCGGCGACGTGGGTGTGGAGGCATCTTGGGGCTCCGGCGCGGATGGCATGTCAACAGACTCCCTGTCACCCGATGGCGTGCCACCCGACGATGACCCGCCACCCGACCCCGTGCCTGAACCCGAACCACCGCCCGTGGCGGCGCCCTCGGCCTGTGTGCGGTCCGATCCGGATTCACCGGACGAGGAGTCCGTGTTCCCGTTACCCGTGTCCCCGTCACCAGGCGTATCGCCCTTCTCCCCGCTCGGCGGGGGCGGCGGGGACGGGGGCGGAGTGTTCGGGTCGGGCGTCTTCTTCGACATGTTGGACCGCCCAGACCGCCCAGACCGCTCGCCGTACCGGCCAGCCGTCTGCGAAATCTCCGCGGCGTTGGAGTTGACCTGCTGCGTGAGCTCGGTGAGCTGCATCGTGCACGCGCCGAGCGCCTTGGTGACCGCGGCGATCTCCATCGCCAGCGCCGCCCCCTGTCCGACGAACGGTGTGGCCGCGACGAGCATGGTGACGAGCCCGACGTCGGCCAGCCAGTCGCTCTGGTCGTCGAGCACGGCGCGCGTCGCCGTGATCTGTCCCGCCTCACGGGCCAGCACCGCATTGATCGACTGATCCGAGGCCACCATCGTCTGAGTGCGGCCGATCTGGCGGGAGTTGCTGTTGGAGTAGGACTCCGAGCCACTGCCCGTCCAGGATCCGGTCGGATAGGCGCCCGCCAAGGTGTCTCGGGCACCGGCGAACCGGCTGGCGCCGGCACCGAAGCGCGCGCCGTCGTCAGGGCTGCCGACTCCGGTGGTGAGCTTCATGCCGGAGATGGTCATCTGGCCGCCGAACAGAATGGGCGTCTTCGCCCGCTTGAGGAACTTCTTGATCTCGGGGTTGGCGAGGAAGCGCAGCGCGTCATCGCCGTACTCGGATAGCTTGCGACCCAGTCGCGCCAGCTCCGCCAACCGGCCGGCAGTGGAGAACCGCTGAAACAGGCTGCCGAGCCCCTTCACGCCACCCGCCAGTTTGTCGGCATTGCCGATGAGACCCTTGGCGGCTTTGCCGACCTCGAATACGGCCGCACCCACGTCCTTGATGTCCCCGAGCAGGCTCATTTACCCAATCCCCTTCGCCGGCTGCGACGTTACCAGCGGATTCGGGCCCCAAAACGCACCAATTTTCGACACGGTGATCAGTTCATTGGCGCGGTGAACAGGCCATATCCTGCTTCACCGCGGGCCCGGGCCGCGGCGTCGTCCCGCACTTTCCCACCATCCGTCGGCATCGGCGGCCGCTGACCTCACCCGGTCCCAGGGCCGAGGATCGGAGATCTCGGGCTCGACGAGGCCGCCTCTGATGCCGATCACGTGTTTGCTGACGCCCTCCGCCGGTCCCGTGCTGACGCGCCCCCGGCACGCCGTGGTTGATACTTGAGACCAAGACCGACAGTCGCGTCGTCGGATGTTCGAAGGGAGACCTGCTGACGTGAACGACCGCGACGATGATCTGCGCAGACAACTCGGGTGGACCGGGCCAGAGGAAACCGACTACGAGCCCACCCCCGTCGAGCCGACGTTCACCCCGGCGGCCACACCACTTCCCACCCGGCCGCCCGTCGACTTCGTGGCGCCGAGCGACCCCCAGGAACCGAGTGACCAACCCGAACTCCCCGGCCCGCAGCCCCCGCGCGAGCCGCAGGCCGAACCCCCATCCGGCGGCGCCCATCAGCAGCGCCCCCGCTACGCCCCGCCATCGGGATTGGCCCGCGACACCACCCCGCCGCCGCGCGAGAGTCGACGTGACGCACCGCAACGCGAGTCGAATCCCCGTGACACAGGCCAGTTCCCCGCGGTGAGTCGTCCGGACAACCCTCAGCAGTGGGGTCAGCAGTGGGGTCCGCAGCCCGGCTGGCCGCAGCAGCCTCCCCCACCCGCACCTCCGCCGCCACCCCAACCACCCGCTCCCCCGCGCGGACCGCACAACCAGGGACAGCACAACCCCGGGCCGCCGACCGCCCCCTGGCCGGCGCCGAACTTCGGGCCCGACACCCGCGTCATGCCACCCTCACCGACGGGCTCCTACGCCGACCGGATTCGGGCCGACGACCTGGTCCCCACCAAGCAGCCGCCACCCACCCGTGGCTGGCGGTTGGCGGTCTTCCGCGCGACGTTCGGGCTGGTCAACCTGGGTCAGTCACCCGAGGAGATCCGCGAGGCGGAACTCGAGGCGCGGATTCGCGGCGTCCTGCGCGGTCACTACAAGATCGGCGTGATGGGCAAGGGCGGCGTCGGCAAGACCACGATGTCGGCCAGCATCGGTTCGATCTTCGCCGAACTGCGTCAGGACGACCGCGTCGTCGCGATCGACGCCGACACCGCGTTCGGCAAGCTGGGCAGTCGGGTGGACCCGAAGGCCATGGGCTCGTACTGGGAGCTGGCAGCCGATCAGCACCTCGAGACGTTCGCCGACGTGCGCAGCCGAGTCGGCAACAACGCCGCGGGACTGTTCGTCCTCGCCGGTGAGGGCAGCCCGGCACGCAGGCGCGTGCTCGATCCGGCGATCTACCGCGAGGCCACCGCGCGCCTGGACCGGTACTTCACCATCTCGATCGTCGACTGCAGTTCCACCATGGACGCTCCGGTCACGCAGGAGGTGTTGCGGGATCTCGACGCGCTGATCGTCGTGTCGTCCCCCTGGGTCGACGGTGCGGCCGCCGCGGGTCAGACCCTGGACTGGCTGGCCAACCGGGGCCTGACCGGGCTGCTGCAACGCACCGTTGTGGTCCTCAACGACTCGGATGGCCACGCCGACAAGCGAACCCGCGCGATTCTGGCGCAGCAGTTCGCCGGTCAGGGCCAGGTGGTCGTGGAGGTGCCGTTCGACGGCCACCTCCGTCCCGGTGGAGTCATCGAGCGAACCGCCGAGATGTCTCCCGCCACCCGCCGCAAGCTCATCGAGATCGCGGCGGCACTCGCCGCGCACTTCCCCGCCAACGACGACCGGGACCGGGCCCGCGACCGCTACTGACGTTCAGCGCCAGTCGATTTGGTCGACGAGCGACTCGATGAGGCGTGCGATGTCGGCCGGCACGGGCTGACCGGCCTCCGCGGCGACGATCGCATCCTCGGCGACTCCGGCCGCCTGCGCGGTCTCCGCGATGGTGAGGTTGGCGCGCCGCCTGGCCGCGTACAGCCGCTGCCCCAGCGTCGCGGTGGGCGATGTCGCGCTCAGGACCGTCAGCTCATCGATCTGCCGCCGGACCATGCTCAGCGCCCGCAGCAGGGGCGGGGTCACCCGACCGATTCGCGCCGCGCGGGCGGCGACCGCCTCAAGCTGACGCAGATCCGCCAGGATCCCGGTGACCCGCGGGGTGAAGTCGGCGTCATCAGGGGGCGGCAGCGCCCCGATGGTGCTGCCCAGGGTGTGGACCGCCGCGTCGACCGCCTGCGCGATGAGCGATACCTCGTCGCCGCCCGGCTGCGACTCGAGCTGGCGCTGTGGTTCGGCGGATACCGGCCCACCCTGTCGGATGCGAGCGATGGTCCCGGGCGACCACTGCAGGACCTCCTCGAGCTTCGCGCGCGTCTTCTCCCGCGGCCAGCTCCTGCCCTTCTCGAAGGCGATCAACGCACCGGCGTTCATGATCCCGTCGGCGGCGAGGCTGCGTTGGCTGATGTCGAGTTCACGGCGCCGGGCGGCAGCGGCGGCACCGGCGCGCGCCATCCCCGGATCGACATCCGCGGCGTCGTCGGGTGCGACACCTGAGTCGACGGGGACCAACTGCGTGCCCCTTCCCCTACATGTGGAGCGGCCAGCCATTCCGCTGCACCGCTACGTCTTGAACCACTTTAGCCGGATCGTTCAGCGTTTATAACCGTTGCGAAGAAACAGTTACAACCATGTCATTGCTTCGACTGTCGGACACCCACGCGTTCAGGGCGACGACTCTCCCATCTGGCCCGACCACTCTGAAGTGGACTTTCCACGTTTCCGTAGCGCCGCGGCGGTTCGTTCGCCCGTAACTGTTGCATCGCTACGGTTACTGCTATACATTTCTCCCCATCGCGCACGAACGACCGGCGCAAGACCTGAGGAGAACCAATGAACGCAGTGGGCCTGGACGGACTCCCCGTCGGTGAGTGCACACGCGATCCCGAGCGGTGGGTGACGACAGCCGACGAGGACGCCAAGACCATCTGCCGGCTGTGCCCGCGCCGGTGGGCCTGCGCCCGCGACGCCGTCGAGCTGCCCCGGGCCGAGGGTCTGTGGGCTGGCGTGGTGATCCCGGAGGCCGGCCGCGGCCGCACGTTCGCGCTGCGCCAACTGCGGTCACTGGCCGAACAGAACGGCTACCCCGTTCGCGCCCGCCGGGTCTTCCTGGAATCCGCGTGACAGATCGCCGCGCTGCCGCTTTTCGAGGGGACGGCAGCGCGGCGACGCCAGCTCCGGCGGGTCAGGAACAATCGGGCGCCGCGCACCGTTAATATCGTCGACAGTGCCGGACATGCCCCGGGTACCACCCCTTAAGTCGCCTAGAGCGACCAACTGCCGAGAGGCGCCATGACGGCACTGTCCTAGAGCCGCCGACGCATCAGCGTCGGCGGCTCTGTTCGTCTCGCCAGGGCTGCCGACCACGACGTCTGTCAACCTGTGGATGGATTCCGCACCCTGTCGGCATGGGCTCCTAGCGTGGGCGCATGACGTACTGGATCAACACCGTCAGCCGCGGCCACGTGCTGCGCGGGGTGGCAGGCGGATTCACTCAGGCCAATCACGGCAAGCCCCACATGCTGAGGCGGATGGCCAGGGATGACTGGATCGCCTTCTACTCCCCCAAGACCGACTATCCCGACGGGGCTCCGCTGCAGGCGTTCACCGCCATCGGTCAGGTCACCGACGACGAGGTGTACCAGGAGGACTTCGACCCGCAGTTCCAACCGTGGCGCCGACGCATGCGGTTCCTACCGTGTGAGGAGACACCCATTCGCCCGCTGCTCGACGACCTGGACTTCGTCGTGGACAAGTCGCGCTGGGGTTACCGCTTCCGGTCCGGCGTCATTGAGATCGACGAGCACGACTTCGGCGTCATCCGTTCGGCAATGACGGGCTGCCGTCGGCCACCCGGGGATAGGGTGGGTGCGGTGAGCAATACCGAGATCGCTCCTGACGAAGTGGCCTGCGGCCCTTCGCCGTTCAGCGGCGTCCTGCATCCACGCGATGTGCCCCTCGGAGGACCCCGCGGCATCCTGGTACGACGGACCCTGCCGCAACGCGACCTGTCGATGATCGGTGCGTGGTGCTTCGCCGATCACTACGGCCCACATGACGTCGCCGCTGGTACCGGAATGAACGTCGCGCCGCATCCACACACCGGCCTGCAGACCGTGAGCTGGTTGTTCAGCGGCGAGATCGAGCACCGCGACAGCGCGGGCGTGCACGCCTATGTCCGACCCGGTGAACTCAACCTGATGACCGCGGGCGCGGGCATCTGCCACTCGGAGGTGTCGACACCGGACACCCGCACTCTGCACGGGGTGCAGCTGTGGGTGGCGCTGCCCGACGCCGACCGAGACACCGCCCGCGACTTCGCCCACTACGTGCCCCCGGCGCGCGAGGTGGGAGACGCGGTGGTGCGCGTCTTCCTCGGCGAGCTGGTCGGCGAACGCTCCCCCGTCCACACCTTCACTCCCCTGCTGGGCGGGCAGGTCGACCTTCCGCCGCAGACCTCGGTCGCTCTCGCCGTCGACCGCGACTTCGAGCACGGCGTGCTTCTCGATCAGGGCGTCGTCGACGCACACGGCGACGTACTGGGCATCGGCGACCTCTGGTACCAGGCGCCGGGCTGCGACCGCATCGAGCTGATCAACAGTGGCACGCAACCGGCCCGCGTCGTGCTGCTGGGCGGTCCCCCGTTCCCCGAGCAACTCGTCATGTGGTGGAACTTCGTCGGGCGCAGCCACGACGAGATCGTCCAGTTCCGGACCCAGTGGCAGGATCAGGACGAGCGGTTCGGTGCGGTGACCGGCTACCCCGGCGCCCGCCTCCCCGCGCCACCCATGCCGGGCGGCAGACTGCAGCCCCGCGCGAACCGCACCCACCGAGGAGCACCTTGACCACCGAGATCACCACCGACAAGACCGGCGCTCCGACCACCGTCACGGAGGAACCTGGACGGTTCGTCATCTCGGTGGACGGCCGCCCCGTGGGCCTTGCGGAGTTCCAGGACATCAATGGCCGGCGCGTGTTCCCCCACACTGAGGTCCAGCCGAGCTTCGAAGGGCGCGGTCTCGCAACGATTCTCGTCGCCGAAGCACTCCGAGCCACCCGGGCGGCGGGTCTGCGCATCGTGCCCACGTGCTCGATGGTGGCCGGCTACATCGGCAAGAACCCCGAGTTCGCCGACATCACCGACCCGGTCTAGCTGGCTGTAGGTCGAGTCAAGGGGTGTGGAGGCCGTAGTGCGCCGTCGCCCTGGGGCGGGGCGTGATTTCGA